>NZ_FSRH01000038.1 GCF_900141635.1 Peptoclostridium litorale DSM 5388
AACACTGTTTATGAAATAAGCACTGTACGTCTCATGCAAGTGTTGCCCAAGAGAATTTCCAAGTGGAATTCGATTGGCTGCAACATACTGCTAAAATTCTTTTTTCTGGAAGCCTTGCAACCAGGCCGCTAGGCCTTGGTGTTTGCCGCCTTGTTTCGGCGACAAGTAATACTATACCAGCTTTATTGCCACAGGTCAATACTTTTTGTGACAAAATAGTTTTTTTCATGAAAAACATCTGATTCAAGCGCCGTATGTATCTATATACCCGCGATATTCGCCCTTAAACAGACTCTTGTAAAAAGCTTTTGACACTTCAAATTTCACAAAGTTTTCATACTTTATTTCAATATAGTGCTTATATAACAATTTTTCAATATAGTCTTCTTTAATGGTTTTCTTAGTTCGTCTTTTTTCAATAGTGTTTTTCAGAATACACTATTTTCTAATGTAACTAAGTTCAACCATCCCATCAATCACTTTTGTTTCAACAAGCCTAAGTTTAATTTCTGGATTTTCTTTTAAAAAAAGTGGGATTCCATCACCCAGAATTGTTGGTATGATTGTTACAATGTATTTGTCTATAAGATTTTGCTTAATAAATTGGTCAACTAATTTGCCACCACCAACAAGCCAAATATCCTTGCCATCTTGTATTTTAAGGTTTTTAATAAATTCCACAATATCATCCGATATAAACTCCGCTCTTTTATCTGATTCATATTTTTTTCTAGTTGCTACATAGCACTTTTTACCTTCATAAACCCAAGTGTCCGGCGATAATTCATTAACAACCTGTTCATAGGTGATTCTACCCATTACAACTGTATCTATTGTATTATAAAAATCATCATATCCATTATCAACATTAGTATCCTCGCCATTGCCACTCAACCAGTCAACTGCTCCATTATTTTTTGCTATATATCCATCTAAACTGATTGCAATATAAAGTATTATATTCCTGCTCATTAGTTTATCCTCCTCTAAACAGCTCTTCCAAAAACGCAAAAAAACCTCCGAAATATCGGAGGTCTATCACGCAGCCACGTCCTATTCTCCCGGGACCTTCCGGTCCGA
>NZ_FSRH01000036.1 GCF_900141635.1 Peptoclostridium litorale DSM 5388
CTTGGTTGGAATTCAAAGTCAAATTCATCAATCGTTTTTAAATATGGCAGCTTTGCAAGTTTTATGTTTGTCTTTATAGCACGTTGCCTTTTTGCTTCAATTTCAGCCCATAGGAGCTTGTCTAAAAATTCAAGATACGATATACTGTTTTCAGATGCTTCTTCTGCGTGATGATCATATATTTGTGGAATGGACATGAATTTCAATTCTTCAAATGCAGCTAATAGTCTTTCGTTTAGCATTTACTCATCACCCCTTCATCAAGAAGTTCATCATAAATACTAAGTGGTCTTTCGTGCACTTTGGGGATTTGTTTTGGAATCAATTTAGGAGCTGTGGGGGCGACCTTTTCATGATTTCCAGATATAATACCTTCAAAGTGCTTTTTATCTTTTACCAGTCCATACTTTTCAAATGATTTTTCATGCCTTGCAATCAACTTATTGTCACTTGAATAAATTTCGACTTTCCCATTTTTCAAATCTTTTACACTTACATAACTTCCAACGTATTTGTATGGAACTGAGTATCTTACAGTCTTGTAGGATACAAACGAGTCATTTGATACTTTTCTTTCTTCAGCATAGCTGCTTTCGAAAGAAATCTCATTAAAAGGCTTCAGCTTTTCGAGTTCAAATCTCTTATCGGGCACTTCGTGCAATGTTCCATGAATTCTTTTATTTGCTGTCTGATCCGCCCAGTTAATAGCCCTTTCATTTAGATTACTGATACCTGAGAATTCTCTCACTCTGGGCCAAAAGTTATTTCGTACATACTTGACCCCGTTTTCAACTTTTCCTTTTGTTCTTGGCGAATACGGCCTGCATCTGACCGGCGTAAAGCCGTGGTGATTAGCGAAAGCTAAGAAAGTTTTGTTCCATTTGGCTTCGCCAGCTTTATTACTATGGCTAACAACGGTTTTCATGTTGTCATAAAGAATAGTCTCGCATACACCGCCAAAATATTCAAATGCTCTTTCATGACAGCCTATGAGAGTGCCGATTTTCTCATCTTCTGTAAACTCAACATAAATTTTTCTCGAATAACCTAAAACCATTACAAAAGCATGGATTTTCTTCTCTTTTCCTTCATATTCAAACTTAAATTCTCCCCAGTCAACTTGAGCTTGTTTTCCAGGAGCGGTTTCAAAGCGTGAGCTTGCTTTTGCTATTCTATTTTTTCTCAGGGGTTTCATAAAATCCCTTAATATGGTTATTTTACCCGTGTATCCTTGGCTCTGTATTTCTTCATATATGACAACTGCGTTGAAACATCCTTCGTTCATCCTTTGCATGATATAGTTTTTATACGAGTCTAACTTAGACGGTTTCTTTTTTGTCCGCTTATATTCAGGAGCCTTGTTTTGATTGAGCCATGTGCTTATGGTTTTAGAACTCTTGCCCATTATTTGAGCAATATCTTTAATGTACAAACCTTGATTTTTCATATCTCTTATCATGAAAATTTCCTCCATTTTTATCACGGGACCTCACTCCTTCAGACTCATTCTTAAAGTGAGTATACCGTTTTTTAT
>NZ_FSRH01000034.1 GCF_900141635.1 Peptoclostridium litorale DSM 5388
AGGGGGTAGAGCACTGACTGTCCTAGGGGCCCTTTGGGTTACCGAAGACTATCAAACTCCGAATACCTTGTTCTTTTTCCCGGGAGTCAGTCTATGGGTGATAAGGTCCATGGACAAAAGGGTAACAGCCCAGACCATCAGCTAAGGTCCCAAAGTGTGGATTAAGTGGAAAAGGATGTGGGATTGCACAGACAACCAGGATGTTGGCTTAGAAGCAGCCACTCATTCAAAGAGTGCGTAATAGCTCACTGGTCGAGTGATCCTGCGCCGAAATATTACCGGGGCTAAAATCCACCACCGAAGCTATGGATCCGTAAGGATGGTAGGGGAGCGTTGTATAAGGAGCGAAGCTGTACCGCAAGGAGCAGTGGACTTTATACAAGTGAGAATGTTGGCATGAGTAGCGAGAGGCAGGTGAGAATCCTGCCGGCCGAAAACCCAAGGTTTCCTGAGGAAGGTTCGTCCTCTCAGGGTTAGTCGGGGCCTAAGCTCAGGCCGAAAGGCGTAGGCGATGGACAACAGGTTGATATTCCTGTACCACCAACCACCATTTGAGTGATGGGGTGACACAGTAGGATAGGCCATCCTTCAGTTGGTTTTGAAGGTCCAAGCGTTAAGGGAGTCGAAATAGGCAAATCCGTTTCGATAATTCTAAGGCGTGATGGGGAGCGAAATTTAAGTAGCGAAGTGGTTGATTTCACACTGTCAGGAAAAGCCTCTAACGAGGTGGAAGGTGCCCGTACCGCAAACCGACACAGGTGGGTGAGGAGAGAATCCTAAGGCTAGCGAGAGAACTATTGTTAAGGAACTCGGCAAAATTACCCCGTAACTTAGGGAGAAGGGGTGCCCCGTTAGTGTGAAAGCATGAGGGGGCCGCAGAGAATAGGCCCAAGCGACTGTTTACCAAAAACATAGGTTTCTGCTAAGTCGCAAGACGAAGTATAGGAGCTGACGCCTGCCCGGTGCTGGAAGGTTAAGGGGATGTGTTAGAGCAATCGAAGCATTGAACTTAAGCCCCAGTAAACGGCGGCCGTAACTATAACGGTCCTAAGGTAGCGAAATTCCTTGTCGGGTAAGTTCCGACCCGCACGAAAGGCGTAACGATTTGGGCGCTGTCTCAACAATAGACTCGGTGAAATTGTAATTCCGGTGAAGATGCCGGATACCTGCGACAGGACGGAAAGACCCCGTGGAGCTTTACTGCAGTTTGGCATTGGATTTCGATGCTGCATGTACAGGATAGGTGGGAGGCTTGGAAAGTGGAACGCAAGTTTCGCTGGAGCCGTCCTTGGGATACCACCCTTGCAGTATTGAGGTTCTAACCATGTACCGTGAAACCGGTACTGGGACACTGTCTGACGGGCAGTTTGACTGGGGCGGTCGCCTCCTAAAGAGTAACGGAGGCGCCCAAAGGTTCCCTCAGCACGGTCGGAAATCGTGCGAAGAGTGCAAAGGCATAAGGGAGCTTGATTGCGAGACATACAGGTCGAGCAAGGACGAAAGTCGGGCTTAGTGATCCGGTGGTTCCGAGTGGAAGGGCCATCGCTCAACGGATAAAAGCTACCCCGGGGATAACAGGCTTATCTCCCCCAAGAGTCCACATCGACGGGGAGGTTTGGCACCTCGATGTCGGCTCGTCTCATCCTGGGGCTGG
>NZ_FSRH01000037.1 GCF_900141635.1 Peptoclostridium litorale DSM 5388
GATCGGCCACACTGGAACTGAGACACGGTCCAGACTCCTACGGGAGGCAGCAGTGGGGAATATTGCACAATGGGCGAAAGCCTGATGCAGCAACGCCGCGTGAGCGATGAAGGCCTTCGGGTCGTAAAGCTCTGTCCTAAGGGAAGATAATGACGGTACCTTAGGAGGAAGCCCCGGCTAACTACGTGCCAGCAGCCGCGGTAATACGTAGGGGGCAAGCGTTATCCGGAATCACTGGGCGTAAAGGGTGCGTAGGCGGCTGATAAAGTCCGAGGTGAAAGGCTACGGCTTAACCGTAGTAAGCCTTGGAAACTTATCAGCTTGAGTACAGGAGAGGAAAGTGGAATTCCTAGTGTAGCGGTGAAATGCGTAGATATTAGGAGGAACACCAGTGGCGAAGGCGACTTTCTGGACTGTTACTGACGCTGAGGCACGAAAGCGTGGGGAGCGAACAGGATTAGATACCCTGGTAGTCCACGCCGTAAACGATGAGTGCTAGGTGTCGGGGGTCGAACCTCGGTGCCGCAGCTAACGCATTAAGCACTCCGCCTGGGGAGTACGTTCGCAAGAATAAAACTCAAAGGAATTGACGGGGACCCGCACAAGCAGCGGAGCATGTGGTTTAATTCGAAGCAACGCGAAGAACCTTACCTGGACTTGACATCCCTTTGACCGCTTCTTAACCGAAGCTTTCCCTTCGGGGACAAAGGTGACAGGTGGTGCATGGTTGTCGTCAGCTCGTGTCGTGAGATGTTGGGTTAAGTCCCGCAACGAGCGCAACCCCTGTCTTTAGTTGCCAGCATTAAGTTGGGCACTCTAGAGAGACTGCCGAGGATAACTCGGAGGAAGGTGGGGATGACGTCAAATCATCATGCCCCTTATGTTCAGGGCTACACACGTGCTACAATGGGCGGTACAACGGGCAGCAAGCTCGCGAGAGCAAGCCAATCCCTTAAAGCCGTTCTCAGTTCGGATTGTAGGCTGAAACTCGCCTACATGAAGCTGGAGTTGCTAGTAATCGCGGATCAGAATGCCGCGGTGAATGCGTTCCCGGGTCTTGTACACACCGCCCGTCACACCATGGAAGTTGGGGGCGCCCGAAGTCAGTTATCCAACCGCAAGGGGGAGGCTGCCGAAGGTGAAATCAATGACTGGGGTGAAGTCGTAACAAGGTAGCCGTATCGGAAGGTGCGGCTGGATCACCTCCTTTCTAAGGAGAAAATGGTTTGCTGTT
>NZ_FSRH01000033.1 GCF_900141635.1 Peptoclostridium litorale DSM 5388
CTGAGCCAGGATCAAACTCTTAATAAAAAATCCTTGAGGAAAAATCCTCTTGACTCATGACAAACTGTAAAATTACAGTTATCACTGACTTGTTTGTTTCATGGTTTGACCGAAAAAATTCGGTCTATGGTTTGCTGTTCAGTTTTCAAGGTTCAATGCTATTTAAAGCAAATGGTAGCGGCAACAAGGATCGAACTTGTGACCTCTCGGGTATGAACCGAACGCTCTAGCCAGCTGAGCTATGCCGCCATATTCAAAATGTAAAAGTGGTGCCCAGAGGCGGAATCGAACCACCGACACGGGGATTTTCAGTCCCCTGCTCTACCGACTGAGCTATCTGGGCAAAAGATGGTGGGCCTTCAGGGACTCGAACCCCAGACCTACCGGTTATGAGCCGGGCGCTCTAACCAACTGAGCTAAAGGCCCATCTTTTTGACTTGCTTGTAAAGTTTTAACATGGTCGAGGTGGAGGGACTCGAACCCCCGGCCCCATGGTCCCAAACCATGTGCGCTACCAAACTGCGCTACACCTCGAACTTCTTGGCAGGAGTGGCAGGACTTGAACCCACGACATTCGGTTTTGGAGACCGACGTTCTACCAACTGAACTACACTCCTATATTTCAGCTGAGCCGCTTATACTCCGTGCTTCAACTACATGATTTTGTTTTGGTTTCCAGATTTTTAAAAGATGGTGGGCCTTCAGGGACTCGAACCCCAGACCTACCGGTTATGAGCCGGGCGCTCTAACCAACTGAGCTAAAGGCCCATCTTTTGACTTGCTATACTGGACTTCATGGTGGGCCTGACTGGACTCGAACCAGTGACCTCACGCTTATCAGGCGTGCGCTCTAACCGCCTGAGCTACAGGCCCACTAATTGGTCGAGGTGGAGGGACTCGAACCCCCGGCCCCATGGTCCCAAACCATGTGCGCTACCAAACTGCGCTACACCTCGAATTTTGGCGGAGAAGGAGGGATTTGAACCCTCGCGTCCCGTAAAGGACCTACTCCCTTAGCAGGGGAGCCTCTTCAGCCACTTGAGTACTTCTCCGTATTGGCGGAGGGGGTGGGATTCGAACCCACGTGGGCTTGCACCCTAACGGTTTTCAAGACCGCCCCGTTATGACCACTTCGGTACCCCTCCGTACTGCTTGTTTAATTTGTAAAGTTTAAATGGTGACCCATCCGCGACTCGAACGCGGGACACCCTGATTAAAAGTCAGATGCTCTACCGACTGAGCTAATGGGTCATATTAGTATGGCTGGGGATACTGGACTCGAACCAGTGCATGCAGGAGTCAAAGTCCTGTGCCTTACCGACTTGGCGAATCCCCAACGTCATGTCGTTAAATGGCGCGTCTGCAGGGATTCGAACCCCGGACACACGGCTTAGAAGGCCGTTGCTCTATCCTACTGAGCTACAGACGCAGTTTGCTTTGGAGCGGAAGACGGGACTTGAACCCGCGACCCTCGCCTTGGCAAGGCGATGCTCTACCGCTGAGCCACTTCCGCCTATAAACTTGGTGCGGGTGGAGGGACTTGAACCCCCACGTACTGGACACTAGATCCTAAGTCTAGCGCGTCTGCCAATTCCGCCACACCCGCATGATGTGGAGCTGGTGATGGGACTTGAACCCGCAACCTACTGATTACAAGTCAGTTGCTCTGCCAATTGAGCTACACCAGCA
>NZ_FSRH01000030.1 GCF_900141635.1 Peptoclostridium litorale DSM 5388
TCTTGAAAATATAAGAATATTTATCTTTTGTACTCGCTTCCATCTGAGCAAGTTCAAGCACTTCCCACATTGTTAAAGACTGCATATTTTTCTTGCCGATTTTCAAATGCGCTTGGGTCATCTCGTCCGCCATACCCCATTTGCTTATGTAATCAGCAAGCTTATCTTCATTGTTTGATCCCATTTTAAGATCAATACCGTTACGACGGTTAGGCTTACCAAGTCCAGACTTCACACACTTCTCAGACCAAAATTCATAAAGTTCAGACTCAATTATCTGCAAATCTTCGCTTGAATACTGCTTATCTAGGAAACATAGAATATGGAAATGAGGGTGAAAACCGTTGTTATCACTGTATTTCACCTCAGTTGCTGTGATATGCCCTAGCATAGGAAATTGATCAGCCAAATATTCACGGCTATTTCGATTCGTCCAAAGTGAATGTTTAGCCTTACTCATTTTTTTGAGTAGTTTTTTCAGGTCATCACCAAGATAATGAGGTACTGTCAAAGTCAGCATAGCAACATGCAAACCCTTGTCACGACAGCCTTTCATTGCTTCTGCTAGTTCTTTTTTACGTTCCTGACTAATCTTATAGCTGCAATCCGGACACAACCAAACCGACCCGCAGTGAACAAGATTCCCAAATTTTGCATTACCCGTAGACTGATTAATTTCAACAGATACGCTTTCATTCTTATGTCTGCGCACTTTGCCGCAAGCGCACACACGATTTTGTTTATTTATTGGTTTTTTTGGATCATAGAGAATTTCACCAGCTCGCTCTTTTAAAGCAATAGAAAAACTTCTGTAAGATTGACGTTTTTCTAAAGAGATAGATTCTTGAAAGCCTTGCGTAGAGCGGTTGGAACATGATTTCGTATTTATCCCAAGGGCACCCATTTTTTTTGCAGACGTGACTTCAGAATGCGCTGAAAGCGCTTTATTAAACGCGGGGTTATTTCGATATTTTGGATTAATTTGCATCTCTCAAGCCTTTAAACGGCTTGCTAGACGGTCTATAATGCTTTTGCATGTTGACGTTCTCGCAAGTGATCAGCATGTACATCAAAAGCCCTCGTTCTCGCCAAAGATTCGGGCTTTTTTTGTATCTACTGAAAAGTAAATATAAAAAATTTCTGTTTTTGAAGTTACAACTGTTTCAATGAAGTTGCAACTATGGCGAATCAAGAACCTAGCACGTAACACCAAAAAAATTACAAATTCTACGATTATTCAGCGAAAAAACAGTTCGCGCACTGCGTGACGCTCTGCAACTCCCGATTTTAAGAAAGAGGGCAGCCTGTAATCAGGGAAAAGGCAGCGCAAATTTTGATTTAGCTCAATCACTCGTAGACACTCGCTCGGCTACTACATCGAAAAATCATTTCCACGACTTGGTTTTGGTTTTTCAGGTTCAGACTCATTATTCAAGCTAATACCACGCATGTAATTTGGGTCAATTTTACGCATTGCATCTCAATTTTACGCATTGCATCTAAATGTTCTTTACTCTGCTGCTCCCGTTCATAGAGCGGCTTCAAACGTGTTTGCAAATAATCACTATAAAGCAAATCAGTTTTTTCACGCACAAAGTCGCCAAAATCTGCCAATTTTTTAATTTTTTCTAATTCTGAATACTTTGTTTTTTCTAGCTCTTTTTCAACAACTTTACTTATATTTTCAAAAGCATAAAAAACGACTTTCTCAACTTTTGCATCATTCCAATTCACATCCATTTCAAGATTTGGAATTGTTTCAAGTAGACCTTTACTGGTGCTCCACTCAATTGCGCTTTTAAATTGAGACAATCTGCTTAAATCGCCATGCTGAATTTCCGCTAAATATCGCTCAAAATTTTTAACTTCAAAAGTGGGTTTAGCAGATTTTCTAAAGTCTAAAAGTTCAGCAATTGCAGCTTTTTCAGATTGATTTTCAGAATTTGCAGACACAACTTTTAAATCATGCGCAAAAGCCCCATCTTTTCGCTCTAGAACACGATTAAAGAGCCAAGCCTTATAATCCTCTTCTTTTTGCTTTAGTGCTGCCCTACGCTCATTTTCAATGCGCTGCTGCTCTCTATAGTGTTCTTCGGCTTCTGCTTTTCTTTCAGCTTCACGTGCATTCTTACGTTGATCTACAGCATTTATGACATCAATTTCTAAGCGTTGAAATGCATGAGGATCAACTTTTTTAAACTCTGAAAAACTCTCAAACTCTTTTAAACGCATCGAATTATTGTGAATGAGCTTAGCTTTATCTCTTTCGTTTTCACTCTCTAAAAGTTCTATTTTTTTCTCAAAGTCTTGTCTAATCAGCTTATTGTCAGATTTCAGTCTTTGATTTTCATTAATTAACTTTTCAGCATTAAGCCTGCTTTCTACTAATTTTGTTTCATAGCTAGTAACAGTAGCTTTTAACTGTTTTTGATGCTCAACTTTTAATTCAAGAACTTGATTTTCATAGTTTGAATGAATTATTTCATATGCACTTTTCAACTGCGCATTAAAACTATTTGTCGTTTGAAAAAGCCCCATTTTCGGGAGCAAGTCATAGTTAATCGGCTGAATTTCATATTTTTTTTCTT
>NZ_FSRH01000029.1 GCF_900141635.1 Peptoclostridium litorale DSM 5388
GCGGCAGCTTTTATTTCTTCAACAGTTATGTTTGCTGGGATTTCGATTTGATCAAAACTGTAGTTTTCAAAGGTTTTTATCAAGTCAAAATTTGCTTGTTTTAAATATCTTTGTTTTCTGTTTATTTCTCTGTGTTCAACTTCCATTTCAAGTATTTTAGCAAGAAATTCTTCATTGCTCTGTGCTTTTATTTCTGGAATGTTTTTCAAAATATTTGTGCTTAGTTTTAACTGTTTGCAACAGTTTTCTATTTTTTCCAAGTACATTGCTAACGCACCTTCCTTTCAAAAAAACTGTCATATATATTTATGTCAGTTTTATATCCTTTTAACCGAGGAATGTGATTTGCAATATTTATGTCATTTATTTCTTTAGCCTGAGGATTTTTAATTCTGTAATATGTTGTCATTACGCTATCGATGTCAAATACTCCGTTATCAATCGTTTCTTTAAGTGCATTTGTTGCTATTGTTATAAACAGTGGTAAACTACAGATAATCCGATTGAAAATGACCGATAAAAAACGGTATACTCACTTTAAGAATGAGTCTGAAGGAGTGAGGTCCCGTGATAAAAATGGAGGAAATTTTCATGATAAGAGATATGAAAAACCAAGGCTTGTATATTAAAGATATTGCTCAGATAATGGGCAAAAGCTCTAAAACCATAAGCACATGGCTCAAGCAAAACAAGGCTCCTGAGTACAAGAGAACCAAAAAGAAAGAATCTAAGTTAGAACTTTACAAAAGCTATATCATGCAAAGGATGAATGAAGGATGTTTTAACGCTGTTGTCATATACGAAGAAATACAGAGTCAAGGATACACGGGTAAAATGACCATATTAAGAGATTTCATGAAACCTTTGAGAAAAAATAGAATAGCAAAAGCAAGCTCACGCTTTGAAACCGCTCCGGGAAAACAGGCTCAGGTTGACTGGGGAGAATTTAAATTTGAGTATGAAGGAAAAGAGAAAAAAATTCACGCTTTTGTAATGGTTCTTGGTTATTCGAGAAAAATCTATGTTGAGTTCACAGAAGATGAGAAAATCAGCACGCTCATAGGCTGCCATGAAAGAGCATTTGAATATTTCAAAGGTGTATGTGAGACTATTCTCTATGACAACATGAAGACTGTTGTCAGCCATAGCAATAAAGATGGCGAAGCCAAATGGAACAAAACTTTCCTAGCTTTCGCTAATCACCACGGCTTTACGCCGGTTAGATGCAGGCCATATTCGCCAAGAACAAAGGGAAAGGTTGAAAACGGGGTCAAGTATGTACGAAATAACTTCTGGCCTAGAGTAAGAGAATTCTCAGGTATCAGTAATCTAAATGAAAGGGCTCTTAGCTGGGCGGACTTGACAGCAAACAAGAGAATTCATGGAACATTGCACGAAGTGCCCGACAAGAGATTTGAACTCGAAAATCTGAAGCCTTTCAATAAGATTTCTTTCGAAAGCAGCTATGTTGAGGAAAGAAAAGTATCAAATGATTCGTTTGTATCTTATAAGACTGTAAGATACTCAGTTCCACATAAATATATTGGAAGTTATGTAAGTGCGAAAGACCTGAAAAATGGGAGAATCGAAATTTATTCAAGTGATAATAAGTTGATCGCAAGGCATGAAAAGTCATTTGACAAGTATGGACTGGTAGAAAATAAAAAGCACTTTGAAGGTATTATGCTGGGAAATCATAAGAAAGGTGCCCCCACAGCTCCTAAATTGATTCCAAAGCAAATCCCCAAAGTGCACGAAAGACCACTTAGTATTTATGACGAACTTCTTGATGAAGGGGTGATGGGCAAATGCTAAACGAAAGACTATTAGCTGCATTTGAAGAATTGAAATTCATGTCTATTCCTCAAATATACGATCACCACGCAGAAGAAGCATCTGAAAATAGTATATCGTATCTTGAATTTTTAGACAAGCTCCTGTGGGCTGAAATTGAGGCAAAAAGGCAACGTGCTATAAAGACAAACATAAAACTTGCAAAGCTGCCATATTTAAAAACGATTGATGAATTTGACTTTGAATTCCAACCAAGCGCGGATGAGCGCAGGATAAAAGAACTTTTGACTCTGCAGTTTGTAAAACGCAGCGAAAACATAATATTGCTAGGCCCTCCGGGCGTTGGAAAAACGCATTTAGCAGTTGGACTAGCGCTTGCGGCTATTAAAAATCGTCACACAGCATATTTTGTCAGTGCTCATGAGCTAATAAAAATGATCAGCGAAAACATTCAATCTGGGAAAATACACAGGAAGATCAAAACGCTTCAAAAACCGGATATCCTTGTAATAGATGAATTGGGATACAATGAGATGCATGGTGAGATAGCCCATTACTTCTTTCAGATCGTCTCGGAGCGCTATGAAAAGGGTTCTTTGATAATAACATCCAACAAGTCATATGGCTATTGGGGAGACATATTCGGAGACAATGTAGTTGCGACAGCAATTTTAGACAGATTGCTTCATCACTCAATAACTATAAATATCAAAGGTGAAAGCTATAGAATCAAAGAAAAGAAGAAAGCTGGATTTTTCAACTCAAGTAGAATGAGTAAAGAAGAATAACAGTATGTGACATTTATGCCGCGAAAGCCTGTTTATAATGAGAATCAGACCTGTTAGGCTAAAAGATGCATCAACAGAATACTTGGATGTCTCTGATGCTGAAAACAGGTCTGTAGAGTCTCGTTGTAAACAGGATCGTGGAATAAAATCGACTGAGTTTACGCATAGTTTTCGGTTGAAAACGGTAATTTTTGAACGGAGATTTTCGGAAAAATAGAAACGCTATTGACACTATCGCAATACTTTCACTATTTCCTTCTTCAATCATTTTATCGAGAGCTTTAATTGCACCTTTTTTCCCATCCGTATCCTGTTTTTCAATGTAATTTTTCCAAATGTCAGGTAGAATATTGTAAAAATCCGTGTATTTTATTGCATTTGGCCTTTTGGCAAGCGTTTTTAAGTAAGGATGCCACCTCATAGATTCTTTATTTTTACCATATATTCTTTTATGAATTATTATCTCTTTGAACTCCTTATTCATTACAATTACTTTGTTTGCAGTTACTCTTAATATGAGTTGCTCATCAGAATATGCAGGAGAAGTTGAGTAGATATTTGTTTCAAACTCAACTTTACCGTACTTATTAGCTTTTACATTTATAATTCGACCAACATCAAATGTTTTATTTGGAATAGCTTGTTGAATAATTAAGTGTTTGTAAACAAATATTTTGTAAAACATATTTTTACTATTTATTCCAAGGAAAATTATTGCATGCAACCCCTTGATCTTTATCCAATAATTTTTCAATTAGGTATAACAAAAGAGTCCAAATCACATGGGACTTGTACTTGTTAAAACCATATAGTCTAGGATTTTCCAACCCATAGCGCATTTTTAAGATTGAAAATAAACGTTCTACTGAGATTCTGTGCTTATAAATTTTTTCTCCTATTGGGGACTCTAAATAAAGTGAATTTCTGATTCTGTACTCATTTTTAATGTTTTCTACAGATTTAGCTCTACGAAGATTTATGTCAGTCAATAAATGAATAGACATTTGCTCACATAATTCAAACAGCTTCACACTATCGTATGCTGCATCACCTAGTAATGCAAAAATATCGTGGTCATCGAGTTGCTTTATTAACTGTTCACAATTATTATCATAGACATTAGCAGTTGTAATATCAAAGGCTAACGGGATTAAATCGCAAGAGCTGACCAAGTGCAATTTATAACCTGTATACCATCCTAGTCGAGTGCCTTTTCCCGATTTAGCTTCCGAGTCGAATCTTGAGCTACGCAAAGCAGTTGAATCTATGGAGGTAATTCTTACATCTGGTTTTAACATAAACACAAAAGCCTTGTAAACTTGGAAAAACGCTGTATTTTCAATCTTCTTCAATCTGATGCATAATGTTGAGTGGTCAGGAATATCTGTAAGACCTATTATTCTTGCAGCAAAGGCATCGTTTTTTAATGCCCATTCAAGTTCTCTGAGACAATATATTTTGTTCATAACCTTTATACAAGAAGCATTGAAAAATGTGCAGATCTGAATATTTCTTAGGTCTACCAACCTTGGAAATTTTTCGATTATCAAAAACTTGCTCATACACTGCTTGTAATTTTTTACAAGCAGCATAAAAGGGGTTATCTTTTTTCATGTTAAGTGTTACAATCATTATTGGTCGTCCTTTCTTTTGATTGTTTTGTTCGCGCTTAACATAATACTAGAAATGGACGACTTTTTCATTGGTAATTTTAGTTATTCAACAACCTATTGGAAGATTAATCATCTGTTTTTTATCTTTTTCAAATAGATCAGATATTTTTACATCTTTGATATAATGTTTCCGATCCATGTCAGAATCGCTTTTTAAAAGTAATTCTTTATTATAATCTTCAAGGCTTGTAAACCTTGGAATAGGAACAAACATGTTTCTTCTCACATAGCCTATCTTATTTTCTACATGACCTTTTTCATGACCGCTATTAGGGTTGCAAAAGGTTGCCTCAAACCCATAGTGAAGAGAAAACTGTTCAAACTGTTTTACAAGGCTTCGAGTTTTATTTTTACCAAGAACTACTGCTGCTGAAAGATTGTCAAACCATATCTTATACGGAACTTTTCCCATATACTCAAATATTGTTTTTAGACCCTCTAAAAGACATTCTTGATTTTCACCCTTGAAAACCTGTGTATATGCAGCATTGCTATAAGGAAAGGATAAGCTTAAATAGTGTCCATTTATAGCTGTATCATTTTCATAAAACATAGCTTTGCCAAAATCAACTTGGGCTTCGCCCGATGGGTGTGAAAGTGGTATATAGCCTCTACTTTCTTTGTACAATT
>NZ_FSRH01000031.1 GCF_900141635.1 Peptoclostridium litorale DSM 5388
GTATCCGTCAAATACAACCCACATATGAAAAGCGTCCTATCTATGAGATAATACTCACAAATAGGACGTTTTCTATTTTTTAGATTCAAATGTTTTAAGGCACTCTTTCGGCAGGGTTTCAGACCACGGAAGAAGATGATCCAGTGCGTATGGAGTGCTGAGTTTTGTATTCGGAAGCTGCTCGAACAGGTATTTCAAATAGTAAAAAGGATTCAGGCCATTCATTTTGGCTGTTTCTATTATGCTGTATGCCATGGCGCTGGCTTTTGCTCCATGAGGTGATTTGCAGAATAGATAATTTTTGCGACCGATAACAAACGGCTTGATTTGCCTTTCAGCGGCATTATTAGTCAGCTCGCATTGACCATCCTTCAAGACATTGCTTAAAAGCTCCCAATTTGACAGGCTATAGTTTACCGCTTGACCTAGCTTGCTTTTACGTACAATCTTGGGCTGGACTTCTTGGAGCCATGACAAATAAGCCTCCATTGCAGGCTTTAGATTCTTGTTTCGCATCTTGAATCGTTCGTTTGCGGATAAATCCTTCCACTCGGATTCAAAGCGGAACATTCTCTTGAAATATTCAAGCGCCTTATGTGCATGTGTCGATTCAATTTCCGATTCCTTTGGCAGAGCCTTCAGGGCATCGGTATAGTATCGCCTTGCATGTGCGAAACAACCTACTCTGGTTACATTCTCCACCGAATTATAGCCGGAATAGTCATCTGTTTGCAAAAATCCGCTAAAACCGTTGAGGAAATTCTTGGGATGCTTGCCGCTTCTGGATTGCTGGTATTCATACAGCGAGATTTTCTTTCCGAAAGCTCCGCTTTTGTAAAGCCACATATATGACTTGCTGCCAGCAGGCTTGCCGTCTTTAGTCAAAACCTTGAGGGGACTCTCGTCCGCCTGTATAAAAGTTTCCTTCAGCAGCTCTTCTTTCAGCCTTTCAAAAAACGGATCAAGCCAGAGCTCGCAGGCTTTTATTATCCAGTTCGACATGTTTTGCTTTGAAATTTCGATTCTAAAGTCACTGAATATCTTCTCTTGCCTTGTGAGCGGAAGCGCCGCAGAATACTTTTGATACATCAAATATGCAACTAGGCTGGGCGAAGCAAAACTCCCTGAAATCACTGGTTCCGGCATTGGAGCTGTTATTACAGGGGTGTTTTGTCCGGAATTTTGGCATTTTCTGCATGCATACACTTTCCTGACATGCTCGACAATACATACCTTTGCCGGTATGATTTTGAGCTCCTTTCGCACTTCAACTGACATCTCGTGCATGGAGGAGCTGCATTTTTCACACACCTGTTCATTTTCAGGAATTTCGTACTCTATTCTTTCAACAGGCAGATCGTCGAATGAAGGCTTGTTTGTTCCTCGCTTTTTGCTTCTTTCGTAAGTGATTTCTTCAAGCTTTGGCTCTTCTTTTTCCGGTCTTGCCGTGATTTCAGCTTCATTGAAAAATGAGATTTGCGCTTCATCGACATTGTCGCTGGACGTGCCGTATTTTTTTGCTGCACTCAGCCTAAGCTGCTCCTCGTACCATTTGATTTTTGCATTGGCCATTTCCAGTTCGTGCTGAAGCTTGGCATTCTCATTTTTCAAATCATCTACTGACTCTCTATTCTGTTGTAATCCCTTGTTTTCAGCTGTATTTTCCATACCTTTATTATACCATGAACACGTCTTCAAAAAAACCTTATTCTAGATGGTTTTTCAAATCAAAACCCGCTCGAGTGCGGGTCTATGTGCGCTGTCTTGGTGTATGTCCATTCCGTCGAGAAGCCAGCGAAATTGCCTTTCACTGATTGAAACAGATGCCACGCTTCCCTTTGGAGGCCACTTGAAACTTCCGCTTTCCAGCCTTTTGTAGTGTATCCAAAAGCCATTGTTGTCCCAAACAAGAATTTTAATGAGGTTTTGTCTTTTGTTGCAAAAGGCAAACAAATGAGTTGAAAAAGGGTCCATTTTCAGTATATGCTCCACGATGAGAGACAGGCCGTCTATGGATTTTCTCAGATCTGTCGCCCCAAGCGCCAAGTGAACCTTTTCTATGGGGATTTGCTTTATCATAGTCTTTTGAGAGTTCGTACAAGTTTTATAAGAAGCATTTCGTCAAAATCTTCAGCTATGGACAGCTTTACACCGTTGATCTCTATTACAAGAGCCGGAGCTAACGCTTCAGAAACACAAACGCTTGCAAATTCAAATCCGCAAAATCCGAAATCCTCCTCCGGAGTGGATGCTGCACTGCGAATCTTCCTGATCCAATATCTTAGAGTACTGACCTTGATGTCATTTTTTTCGCACCAGGCTTTTTGAGTGAGATTGCTTGACTTGAAGTCGCTTACGCGGCTAGTCCAAATTTCTCTACTTTCATCTATTTTCATAAAAACACCTCCGATTTAATATCTTTGGTGTATTATCTCATTTCTTACTTTTGGAGTCCATGTGGGTTGTATTTGACGGATAC
>NZ_FSRH01000028.1 GCF_900141635.1 Peptoclostridium litorale DSM 5388
CCGTTTGTTATCGGTCGCAAAAATTATCTATTCTGCAAATCACCTCATGGAGCAAAAGCCAGCGCCATGGCATACAGCATAATAGAAACAGCCAAAATGAATGGCCTGAATCCTTTTTACTATTTGAAATACCTGTTCGAGCAGCTTCCGAATACAAAACTCAGCACTCCATACGCACTGGATCATCTTCTTCCGTGGTCTGAAACCCTGCCGAAAGAGTGCCTTAAAACATTTGAATCTAAAAAATAGAAAACGTCCTATTTGTGAGTATTATCTCATAGATAGGACGCTTTTCATATGTGGGTTGTATTTGACGGATACAAATATACTCTCTTAAACGATTTTCTTATAGCGCACAGTAGGAACATATTGTCACAATCTGGCTCTATTATAGTACCCTCAGCATATATAATCAATTCATCTGAAAGCTATTAGACATCTATTGATTCGTAATCCTGTGTAATATTTATATCTATTATATATTTTTTACCGCTACTTCCCCATGGAATACGCTCAAAATCAAGACCTATAAACTCAATATTATCAATCATATATAATATGTCACCTACTATTTTTTCTTATCCCTTTCTTTGAAAAGCTTAGGATCCTCGACTAAAACCTATAAATTTAAATTGTATTTAACCATACATCAACAGCTCCTTCCCTAAATAAAATCAGATCAAAATAGTATATCATGCATTATCCGGACATGTCATAATAAAAATGTCGAATGCAATAAGTAGTTTTCGTAAGCAAATTAAGGTTCCGGAGCAGAAAAGAAAAGCGTTAAAAATAAGATGGTGAACTTTTGAGGATATAATTCTTCCCGTATGTTTAAACCTCCCGTTCGCAAAGGTAATATTATATTGTGTATTAAATGTTTTTGCTTGGACATACAACATGTGCAAAAAAATCAATAATATGGTAAAATGCAAATGTAAGTGGAATACTCGGACATTTGTTTTTGAAAAAAAGATGCATTGAAACTATAAATTTAAACAGGGGAAAGAATTTGATATGAATTTATTTGTTGTAGGAAATGGATTTGATATAGCACATGGATTAAAAACATCATATATTGATTTTAGATGTTATTTAGAAGAGCAAGATTGGGACTACCTAAGATCTTTAGAGGAAATGTATGGATTTACAATTGAGAGTAAACAAGAATTTGTGGAAAATTATCTTTGGAGAGATTTCGAAAAAAATCTTTCATTAATAGATGAAACACACATTATAGAAAATGGAGAATCCATTGAATTGGGATTAGAAAGCGAAGATATAGGAGTTGAAGATACCCTTAATGAATATTGGGAAGACCAGTATGGATTCATTCAAAGGTTAAATGAATTTATCAAGTTATGGATTAAGCAGGTTAATATAGATGCAGATAGAAAAACTAATAGAATAAGTGCAGATACAAATGACTTATTTATAACATTTAACTATACATTATTATTAGAAAAAGTCTATAAGGTTGATAAATATAATATTTTGCATATACATGGTTCTATTGATGAAGATTATGATTTATCACCAGTTATTGGTCATGGCGACTATTCAAAAGTTATCGAAATGAAAAGGATATCAGAAGAAGTCAGTGAAGAATTTCACGAGAAAAAATGTAGCATTTATAATGCAGTTGCAAACTATTATGATCGAACATTTAAAGATGTAAAGCATTTTCTAGGAATTAATAAGTATTTTTTTAAAAGATTAAAAAATATTGAGGAAATATCTATCATAGGACACTCGTTGGGCGATGTTGATATGCCATATTTTAAAGAAATAAAAAGATATGTGAAGCAGGATTCTATTTGGAACATTTATTATTATGATAAAGAGAAAGCAACTTGTTTTAAGAATAAGATTATTTCCATAGGTGTAGATGAGAGTAATATTAGAATGTTAAGGTCACAAGATTTCTTTAAATAGAGTAAGTGATGATTGGATATAAGAATTTTAATGGTAAAAAAACGAGAATTGAGGATGAAAATGGTATCTAGTAATTTATAGAGGGAGGAATTATGTCTGGATCAAAAGAAGAATTAGCAAAATACATTGAAAAATATAAACTAATAAGATCTTATTTGGGAGATATCCATGTAGATAAATCAGATAGGATAGGTGCTGGTGGAAATGGGGTTGTTTATTCTGGAAAATTAAATGATAGCAATATAGCAATTAAATTTTTTGTTGAAAATGGATTAACTAAGCTTACTCGTTTTAAATCTGAATTTTTCAATGTTCAAATGTTGCCTGCAAATAAAAACATAGTTAATTTAATTAATTACGAAGAGTTAACTATAGTTAGTGATGAAAGTGAAAAAGAAATAATGATTCCATACATATTAATGAAAAAATACGATGAGTCCTTAAAGCAGTACAGGAATGCAAGAGGATTCGATGAAGTAACTTTTTTAAAACTATTTAATTTTCTTATCGAAGGGATTAAATTTATTCATTTAGAAGGAATTATTCATAGGGATATAAAACCAGAAAACATTTTAGTTACCCATGATGATGAATTTGTTCTTACTGATTTTGGGATTGCCCATTATAATCCAGAAAGATTTGCTTTAAAAGCCAATACCAAACGCGGTGACCGTTTGGGGAATTATGAGTTTTCAGCACCAGAACAGGCTGAAAAAGGAATTGAACCTGCACAAACTATGGATATATACGCCTTTGGACAACTCTTACAATGGTATTGCCATGGAAGCACCCACAGGGGCACTGGTCGAGAGTCTATAGCACACTTGATTGCTGGTGTAAAGGGTGAAATTATTGATAGTATTATAAATAAATGTTTATATAATGAGCCCTCTAATAGATTTGAATCTATTGAAGAAATTGAAAAATATTTGGAATCAGAACTTGCCAGGCGTAAAAAACCAGATGCATTTGAGGAAATGAGGAAATTTAGTACCGCACTTAGAAAAAGTGTACTATCAAATTATAGAAAACCATATTACATTAATGAACCATCCAAAATCGAGAATTTAATTGCTTACTTAAATAAGCAAAATTTTAAGCGTAAACTTGAATTCAACACTGGTTGTGGTAATAATACAATTGATAGTATAAGATATATAGATACAAAAAAAATACTAATAGATCATAGAGAATTTGAATTAAATGGTATTTGGATATATTGTAATGATAGTTTATATGATGACATTGTGCTTTTAGATTGCGTTAAGTATGATTTTAAAGATTCGTCAAGAATTCAACCCGATGCTATAGCTTATTTAAGTAGTCATAAGTTTGATGAAGTTATCGAAGTTCCAATATCTTCGTTAGAATCCGGATTTGTTGAAATCGAGAACAATATTTATGATATCAATGAATTAAAAGTTCAAGAAAGATACCCAAATTATAGTTATAACTTTGTAGCAATTGGAACGATGTATCATAGCACAATATTACATAAGAATGATGGATTTCTTGAATCGATTCAAACCTCAGAATTAAATCCTGAAAGCATTAAAATTTTGATAAAAAATATTAGTAGAAATAAACATGATGAGGTATTTTTACGAATATAGACTAAACTTAATGATAAACTGAAAAATTACTATATTTCCACTATATCAACAGTATTCTTAAACACAGCTAAATTTAAAAAAGAATGATTAGTAATAGGATATTTGGGTAAAATTATAAACAAGGAGAGGTCTATTAATTTTGAGGCCAAAGAATTGACAATTTTAAAGTCTAAAAACTAGTGTGATTAAATTATTAAAATGCTAGTGTAATATTTAAAACTAAAATAATAATTAAGAAGCTTAAAAGAGCTTGAGTAAAAAAAAAAATCTGGATTTTGCAAATTTGCAAAAAAAGATATTTTTTTTCACTTAGGCTCTTTTTTCTGTTTTTGCAAATGTTTGGAGGTGTTACAAATGGCGAAAAGAAACAGGAAAATGACAGATAAAAAAATTGAAAGAATGATAAAAGAAGGAAGAGGGCAAGGGTCCGGTGCAGACTATAAACCATGGATTACTATTCAAGACATTGCATCTAAAGGAAGATCAACAAGAATAAAAGGAATTAAAACTAAAAGGCAACATGAATTTTTATCTGATATGGAAACTAACTTTTTTTTTCTTATGGAATTTTCAGATAGAGTTTCAGATATAAGGGAACAATATCCACTTTTGCTATTAGAAGAAACACTATTTATAGCTGAAAAGCTAGGGATTAAACATCCAACAGATCCAAAAACAAGAATGCCTATTGTTGTGACAACAGATTTTTTAATTACGATACAAGATCATAATGGTCAAAGACTTATAGCAAGAACGATTAAAGAGAAACAAAAGTTAAGCAAAAGAACGCTTGATAAATTTGAAATCGAGAGGAGATATTGGCAGAAAAGAGGTGTTTATTGGGGAATTGTGACTGAAGATGAAATTGATAAAGTTAAGGCGAATAATATTGCGAGCATATATGTCAATAGCGTTTCTATTTTTCCGAAAATCTCCGTTCGAAAATTACCGTTTTCAACCGAAAACTATGCGTAAACTCAGTCGATTTTATTCCACGATCCTGTTTACAATAAGACTCGCAGACCTGTTTTCAGTATCGGAGACATCTAAGTACCCTGTTGATGCATCTTTTAGGCTAACAGGTCTGCTTCTCATTATAAACAGGCTTTCGCGGCATAAATGTCACATACGGTTATTCTTCTTTACTCATTCTACTTGAGTTGAAAAATCCAGCTTTCTTCTTTTCTTTGATTCTATAGCTTTCACCTTTGATATTTATAGTCATTGAGTGATGAAGCAACCTGTCTAAAATTGCTGTCGCAACTACATTGTCTCCGAATATGTCTCCCCAATAGCCATATGACTTGTTGGATGTTATTATCAAAGAACCCTTTTCATAGCGCTCAGAGACGATTTGAAAGAAGTAGTGGGCTATCTCACCATGCATCTCATTGTATCCCAGTTCATCTATTACAAGGATATCTGGTTTTTGAAGCGTTTT
>NZ_FSRH01000027.1 GCF_900141635.1 Peptoclostridium litorale DSM 5388
GGGGGTATATTCCCATAGATGTAGAAGGAGCAAAATTGCTTTATCAAGTTATTTCTGATTTTTACGAAAAGAAGAGCCTGATAATAACTACAAATTTGGAATTTAGTAAATGGAATGGCATATTTTACGACGAAAAGCTTACAAATGCAATAATAGACAGGATGGTTCATCATAGCCATTTACTGGTATTTAATGGGCCAAGCTTTAGGATTGAACACTCGCTCATGAAAACCAATTAATTGAATTTTTGTAAACATGGATGTTGCATTTATTTTTTTCACTTTTGTATATTTATTTATTGCAAAACACAATATTACAAATAGCAAAGATAAAAACTCAGTTTGAATTAGGTTCAAACTGAGTTTCTATCTTTGCCCTATTAATTTCTGTAAATAAGCATATATCTATTTAGATTATACTCATTTACCTTTTCTAAGATGCAGCTTTTAGTTTCTTTTGCTCCTTAAATACTACATTTGTCGCAATAATTCCAACTATGAAAATAACTATCCCTGCAACAGCAAATATATTACCTACGTTAAATGTGCTTAATATTTTTCCGTTTATAAATGTTCCAATACCTCCTCCTACAAACATGTTGAATGATGCAAGAGACATAGCTGTTCCGCGAAGCTGTGGCATAGCTTCTTGAGCATTTGTTACCAAAGTAGACTGTAAGAAAACAAATGCCAGTCCAAATCCGAATAAAGCCAATCCAATGTAAATCGGATTTTTAATATATGCAATCGTAAACAATGAAATACTTCCAAGAAATCCTGCAAACAGCAAAAATCTGTTTTTTAGTTTCTGTCTTACTACGGCTGCTTTTCGTCCTCCTATGACAGTAGCTACACCAAATAGAGTTAGTATTAAACCCACTGATAATACTGTGTATCCCGTCCTACTTTCAAGAAGTTTACCTGAATATGTAAAGCTTCCAAATACACTGAACCCTACAAGAAAAATAGTCCCTACAACTGAAGTCAAATTTTTATTTGCAAGCGCTTTTTTATACACACCTGTAAAGTTTAATGAATCAATAACAGATGGACTCTTCGGCAATGCTTTCAGCATAACCAGTGCAATAGCCAGTTCTGCTATTCCATAAACAAGATATACCATTCGCCAAGAACCAAAATATGCCAATGCCCCTCCTATAGCCGTAGCTGATGCTCCACCTAAAAACATCATTCCCATTACCTTTCCTATTGCCTTTTGTCTGTTTGAGGGCTCGAAACTCTCTCCTACAAGTGCCATTGTTACAGGAAATATTCCAGCTCCAAAGGCTCCATTCATTGCACGAAGGAATATAAGAGATTTCAAATTAAATGCAGTAGATCCCAATATACTGAAAATAGCTGTTCCAAAAGCAGCAATATTGACTATCTTTGTTTTTCCATAGCGATCTCCAAGTGGCCCGAATATGATTGTAAAAAAACCAAATGCCAGCATATATGCTGTTACTGATAAAGCAGCACTTTCTATATTTATGCTCAAATCCTTTGAAATATTGATTAATAAAGGTGCAACAGCATAGTTGTCGCCATTAGCGAAAAAAGCCATCAGGCTTAATATCACTATCATCTTGTTTCTCTTTTTTTCATCCATTTCCAACCCCACATCCTTTTATCGTAATATACGAATATATTGATATTTCAAAAATAAAATTTACCCACATAGGGGCATTTCATTAATTTCAATATGAATGTTCTAATTATTTTCCTACAAAATTGGTCACTCTATATAAATCCAAAACAAGTTCGATTTTATATACTTTAAGAAGCGAACTTGTTTTAGATTATTTTTATAATTAAGCAAGAATTTTTTTTATCTCATCAACTTTCGCTACCTTGCCCATTATCTTAACCTGCTCATCAACTACAAGTGCTGGTGTTTTCATAACTCCATATTTCATTATTCCTGGTATGTCTTCAACCTTCTCTACCTGTGCATCAATTCCAAGTTCGTCTATTGCTTTATTTACATTTTCAGTAAGCTTTTTGCAATTTGCACATCCTGTTCCAAGTATTTTAATAATCATAAAATACACCTCCTAAAAAATAAGTAACCATTTAAGCATTTATTTTATTACAAGCACAGGTCTTGTTGCATGATGAACGACCTTATTTGTGACACTTCCAAGTAGAAATCTTTTTTTCGAATCTATTCTGTGGCTATTTATTATTACATAATCAAACTCCTGTTTTTCAGCCATATCTATTATAGTTTCCGCTGGATCTCCATATTCAGTCTTTATATCTACTTCAACGTCTTTACCCTCAAAAAAAGTTTTTGCGTTTTCAAGGATTTTTTTTGATATGTGTTCAAAATCGGCATCCTTTATCATGAAGTATTCCTCGTAGATCTTGCATCTTTCCATTTCATCTATATTTTGGACATTTATAAGTGTTATTTTCAAGTTCAACTTTTGAGCTATTTCAATTGCAGTATCAAACGCCTTTTTATCATACTTCATATCCGCAACAGGTAAAAGTATTCCAGCCATTATCTGTCCCCCCTTTTTATATCTAACAATCGCAACATCCGCATGAGCATTCAGAATCATCGGTTTTCCCAGTATCTCCCACATATGAAATCGCATCTGCCGGGCATAGATTCTGACATCCTCTGCAGCCTTGTATACATACCTGTGGATTTACTACTACAATGCTATTTTCTCTTTTTTCATAAACTCCATTCTTACACTTGTTAAGGCACACACCACAGTCTATGCAATTTTCATAATCAATTACAGGATACCAAGTTTTCTACATATATAAGTACCTCCATGAAATATATTTTTATATGGACATCAAATGTCCTATTGCATTAAAGAGATAGCCTACGAGTATTATCCCTATGCCCGTTATTGTAACAAAAGAAGCTATAAGCTTAGGCTTTATTACCTTTCTAAGAAGTATCATCTCAGGAAGTGAAAGGGCTGTTACCGACATCATAAATGCAAGAGCCGTTCCTATTCCGACACCTTTTCTTATAAGTGCTTCCGCTATAGGTATTGTTCCAAGTGCATTTGAATATAGTGGTATTCCAAACACGACCCCAACAGCCACTGCGAACGGATTGTTTGGACCTGCATACTTTGCAAGTAGTGGAGCAGGCGCCCAGCCGTGTATAAATGCCCCTATCCCTATTCCTATAATGAGGTAAATCCATATTCTATTTACTATTTCAATTACATTGTCTTTTGCAAATTGTAACCTTGCAGAATTATCCATTTCGACTATTTCGCCTTTTCCTATCTGCATTTCATATACATATTCTTCGACCTGTTTTTCCATATGCAGCTTTTGTATTACAATTCCTCCTATAACACCTACAACCACTCCAGCTACTACATATGTCACAGCAAGCTTCCATCCAAATGATGCAAGGAGTATTGCAAAAGCAGCTTCATTAACTATGGGTGATGTTATAAGGAACGAAAATGTTACTCCGATAGGTATTCCAGCTTCGACGAAACCTATGAAAAGTGGAACCGACGAACATGAGCAAAACGGAGTAACTATTCCAAGAAGTGATGCCATTATATTCCCTTTTATACCCTTGAAGTTTTCAAGTATCCTCTTTGTCTTCTCAGGTGGAAAGTAGCTTCTTATATATGATATTGCAAATATCATTATTCCTAGAAGTATTATTATCTTTATGGTGTCATATATAAAAAAGTGGATACTTGAGCCTAGTCTTGTGGACATCGATATGTCGAATATGTTTTCTACAAGAAGTGCAACAAGTTTATCAAGCCAATCAAACATACAAATCCCTCCCTAATATCTTCGTCTTCTAAATTTGTATATGCGTATATACTCATATAATCTTTTGACATAAGAATACTCCTATATTTTATAGTTGTCAACTTCTTTTTTTTAAAATCATTTTTATAATCTTATGTAGTATAGGGATACCGTCCTAAACATAGTAATAATCAAAAAATAGTTATTATTTTTTACAATTGTCACCTTATGTATTTTGATGAGTATATTTGATTTAATCCCACCCACTGTATACTTACGTTCTATGTGTATTGATATTTATTCATTTACAATTTTACTCATTTGTGATTAATATTTAAATAATTACATGATACTTTCCAAATAAATTTTTTAATAGCTTTATATCAAGTTATTATTTTTAAGCTCACAGTACGTTTGAATACATGCAATCATATATTTTTATATGTATTAATCTATTTGTATTCGAATTGACATTTCTACAATAAATATGTAATATTAATATGCGTTTATGTTCATGTACGGATATAACGTTTTAAAACTGCTGTTTCTATAATCAGCTTGCATTCTAAGCTTCGACAAACATCATTAATTTAAAAGGGCATTCCTGTAATCAATAAAAGTCAGATTTAATGAAGAATTCAAAAAAATTCACCATTACTACATAATAGGAAGTATCAACCTATTTAAAATAGAAATCACTGATCACGATAAGCAGCAAACTAATCCGGGTATTTTATGCAATCCTTAAAAAATGAATTAGTATTATGCTCAAAAAATGATGAGTGCTATTAAAATACCAGTAGCATACAAAGCTGCATAAAAACAATACAGCGCATGGGGTTCAATTTGGAAAGCGTCCATGAAAATACCAATTGGCCAGTAAATAAAATTTAAATTTCAATTGTTTTCATACAAAAGCAGATAGTCAGAAAACTTACTATAAAAGCATAGACTCCGCAAAGGAGCACAAAAGGCACCCACTTTATTGGATATGCAGAAAGAATGACGCTTTATTTGGCGTATCCAAATACCTTTCCCGAAGCAGCCGATATAAAGGACATCCATAAAATACTTTTTAGTTGCTATGAAAATGCAAGATAGTAAGATAAAACCGAAGAAATGTCATAAACGATGATAAACTACAGATAATCTCCGATTGAAAATTACCGATAAAAAACGGTATACTCACTTTAAGAATGAGTCTGAAGGAGTGAGGTCCCGTGATAAAAATGGAGGAAATTTTCATGATAAGAGATATGAAAAATCAAGGTTTGTACATTAAAGATATTGCTCAAATAATGGGCAAGAGTTCTAAAACCATAAGCACATGGCTCAATCAAAACAAGGCTCCTGAATATAAGCGGACAAAAAAGAAACCGTCTAAGTTAGACTCGTATAAAAACTATATCATGCAAAGGATGAACGAAGGATGTTTCAACGCAGTTGTCATATATGAAGAAATACAGAGCCAAGGATACACGGGTAAAATA
>NZ_FSRH01000025.1 GCF_900141635.1 Peptoclostridium litorale DSM 5388
ACGTATATCATATCCCATATTCCGCCGCCCGGCCTTACCATGGGCTCGACGTTCATTTCCTTTTCTGTCACGCACTCTATTACGGCGCTTTTGGACCCGTCCACTCTTGAAAGAACGTCCTCAAGCTCGCCGTAGCTTTTCGCCCTGAACGAACTTATCCCAAATGCCCTCGCCAGCGTGCAGTAGTCCGTGTTGTCGCAAACGTCGACTGCGCTGTATCTCTCCTGCGTGAAAACCTTTTGAAGCTGCCTCACCATTCCAAGCGCGCTGTTGTTTAACACAACCACCGTTATTGGAATGTCGTAGGCGTTCATTGTCGCAAGCTCGTTGAAGTTCATTTTGAAGCTTCCGTCTCCTGTGATAAGCACTACTCTTTCAGCCCCTGCAGCCTTTCCCCCTATTGCCGCGCCGAGTCCGTAGCCCATGGCTCCAAGTCCCCCCGAACTTAAAAAGCCTCCTTTGGCTTCGAACTTCCAGTGCTGGGCAGTCCACATCTGGTGCTGTCCGACGTCAGTTGCGACAACGGCGTTAGCGAATTTTCCGTTTATCCTCGATATTATCCCCTTTGCATTGAAATTGATCCCCGAATGCATTGACTTTATCTCATTTTCCCTTGACCTTGCCTCTTCTATCCACGAGCTTCTGTCCATCTCTTTTGAAATGTCTGTAAGCCTAGGAAGCAAGGTTTTTATGTCTCCCCTTATCGGCATTGTATTTTGGACATTCTTGCCCATTTCCGTCTCGTCTATGTCTATTTGTATGACTGTCTTTCCTAATGCGTCCCCCTTGCATACGCTCCTGTCGCTGAATCTTGCGCCTACGGCGATTATAAGGTCGCTTTCAGCTATGGCCATGTTGGCAACTCTGTGGCCGTGCATTCCGCACAGCCCTAGTGAAAGACAGTGGCTTGACGGGAATGAGGAAAGCCCCATTAGTGTGTTTGCAACCGGTATGTCGCACTTTTGGGCAAACTCCAGTAGCTCTTCAAACGCCTTTGACCTTGTAACCCCCCCGCCTGCGTATATTACGGGCTTTTTGCTCCTGCCTATCTCTATTGCCGCCTCTTCAATCTGCCTGATTGTATCAGGATGTATTTCTGAAATCATGCTTTTTTCTTCTACAGCCCTCTGCTCATAGTCGACTATTTCAAGGAATACATCCCTTGGTATGTCTATGTGCACAGGGCCCGGCCTGCCTGAAGAGGCTATTTCAAATGCCTCCCTCACGGTCTGAACAAATCTCGATGCATCCGTAAGACTGTAGTTGTGCTTTGTGATCGGAAGCGTCATGGCTGTTATGTCAATCTCCTGGAATGAGTCCCTTCCAAGAAGCGCCGATGGTGCCTGCCCAGTAATTACCACCATCGGTATGGAGTCCATGTGGGCTCCTGCTATTCCCGTTATGAGGTTTGTGGCCCCAGGTCCGGATGTTGCTATGCAAACTCCAGGCCTGCCGCTCACTCTGGCGTAGCCGTCCGCCGCAAACACAGCCCCCTGCTCGTGGGCGGTCCTTATGTGTTTTATCCTGCCCGTATTTTTGTGAAGGGAGTCGTAAAGGGGCACTACGGCCCCTCCCGGATATCCAAACACCGTGTCTACTTTGTTTTCAAGTATTATCTCTATAAGTGCGTCCGATGCGCTTATCCTCAATACATTCACCCCCAAGGCTAGCGTTTTAGCCCTTGATCCAAGTCATCATAGATCTTAACTCTTTTCCAACCTCCACTATAGGATGCTCCAGCTCGTTTCTCTTTATCGAGTTGAAGTTAGGCCTGTTCAGAGCATTTTCCATAAGCCAATTTCTTGCGAACTCCCCGTTTTGGATTTCAGTAAGCGCCTTTTTCATTTCGGCCCTTGTCTCATCTGTAACTATTCTTCTTCCTATCATGTAGTCTCCATACTCGGCAGTGTCAGATATGCTGTATCTCATGTTCTCGAAGCCTCCCTCGTAAAGAAGGTCCACTATAAGCTTTAGCTCGTGAAGGCACTCGAAATATGCAACTTCCTTTTGGTATCCCGCGTTTACAAGTGTATCAAATCCTGCCTTTATAAGCTCTGTAACCCCTCCGCAAAGCACTGCCTGCTCTCCGAAAAGGTCTGTTTCAGTCTCCTCTTTGAATGTAGTTTCAAGTACTCCTGCTCTTGCAGATCCTATTCCTATCGCATAAGACATTGCAATGTCTCTTGCCTTTCCGCTGTAGTCCTGATGAATCGCTATAAGAGCCGGAACTCCTCCGCCTTCCGTGTACACCCTTCTTACAAGGTGTCCAGGTCCCTTTGGCGCAGCCATGAATACATCCACGTTTTCAGGCGGGTTGATCTGTGTGAAGTGGATGTTGAATCCGTGCGCGAATGCTAGCGCGTCGCCTTCCTTTAGGTTATCCTTTATGCTCTGCTCGTAAACCTCCCTTTGCTTTTCGTCAGGGATAAGCATCATTATAACGTCTGAAAGTCTTGCAGCCTCTGCAACTTCGTACACTTCGAATCCGTCTTTTCTCGCCTTGTCTGCAGACTTGCTCTCCTTGTGGAGTCCTATCACAACGTCTGCTCCGCTTTCCTTTAGGTTTAGCGCGTGGGCGTGTCCCTGGCTTCCGTATCCGATTATCGCAACCTTCTTGCCCTTTATTATTCCTGCATCTCCGTCTTTTTCATAGTACATCTTCGCCATTTTAATTCTCCCCCTTGATTTCTTTTATTTCTGATATTCCAAAAAGTTTTTCAACGTGCTTCATTGCATATTCAGGCGCGTATTCCGAGTCATCGCCAAGCGTTATCATCAGGCTCGTAGCCATACCTTCCACATGCTCCATGTTGACGTTTTTTATGTCAAATCTTTTTCTCTTGAGTATTCCAACAATCCTCAGTAGCGATTCCACTCCGTTTTCTGCCCTTATCTCAAAACTCCTGGCCATGCTCTACACCCCTTTTCATATTTTCACAGTTTTAAAAATCACTGGCGCACCATTTTATTCATGATTCTCATTTTAATGTATATTGTATCTTGCATATTATATACAATATTTTTGTGTACATCTGCTCATACAGTGACATACGCATACCTGTCATGTTAGTGGGTGCATACCTCATAATAAAAAACGCCCCTGAACTAAATGTTCAGGGGCGAATAATTTCGCGGTACCACCCTAATTGCCTGCCGACATGTCAGCAGTGCATCTCTTTGGCGCTCGCCTCTATCTATAGGAGATACAGCATAATGCTATTAATACCAGCAGAATAACTTTATAAAAAAACGCCCCTGAACTAACGTTCAGGGGCGAGTAATTCTCGCGGTACCACCCTAATTGCCTTCTGACAGTAATCAGTAAGACTTCTCTTTTGGCGCTTGCCTCAACCTTTAACGGGGTTAATCCGCCGCCTTCTACTCTTTTTCAAAGACGGTGCTCCAGAGCTACCATAATCTTCTCTGCACTATCGGCTCACACCACCCGCCGACTCTCTTAAAGCTGCCTGTAAGATATGCTCTCTTTCTCTGCATTTATCAAAATGTTTTTTGACTTGCTATAGTTTTGTATTCTATCAGCATATTGTACTCTTGTCTATAGTTTTTTGAAAATAAAAAAAATTTTACGTTTTCAGTTATTTTTTTGGTTTTTAAAAATTTTTTTCAAAAAATGTATTGACATATACTCCATATGATTTTATAATGACATACATAGCAACAAAATTTTAAAAATTCAGAATATTTAAAAGCAGTGACGGAGACAAAAATGCCTCCACATATCTCAAGAGAGCTAATGTTTGGTGAGAATTAGCGGTATGCGGCATATAATGATCACTCCTGAGCTTTCAAGTCGAAGCTTCAAAGTAGACTTGGACGTCCGCCAGCGTTACTTGGCTATATGGTTTGATAAAGACCTGATTAATGGAGTTGGCTTTTGCCATAAAATAGGGTGGTACCGCGGATAATACTTTCGTCCCTATGAATGCTATATATTTGTGTTCATAGATTCGAGAGTTTTTTTATTTTCAAAATCCGGTCGGTATAGGCTTTGCCTCATCTAGGCAGACTCTCCGGGGAGTGTGTGAATACGCCGTAAATATTCAGAATATTCCAAACCATATACTGAATTCTGTGTCTTGTATTTATTATTGTTTCAATGACTATTAAATTATTTAGGAGGAATTACAATGGAAAAAACTTTTGAAAAGAACTACAAAAACGAAAACAATGATGTATTCTCACCTTCAGTTGACTTCAGCAGCCTTAAATCTGAAAAAAGCGACGAACTTAGAAGAGAAGTTTCCCAGATGAACTTTAACTATTTTGGACTTGGAAATCTTGAACTGCTTTAATTTTTAAGTATCGCATGATATTTGTATTGATTCTATTTTTAGTATTTACACTTATAGGGGGAATTGCAATGAAAAATAACTGTGAAAATAATTTTGTTTCAGAAAACTATTCTGAGAATTTTAGCGGAGCAACCGACTTTAGCAGCCTTGAGGTCGAAGGTAAAAAAGAACATTCTGAGTTCAGAAGAGAATTAACACAGTCAGGACTAAACTTTATGGGTTGTGGTTCTTTCGAATTTTAATAAAACATAGAGGTGGTATATTATGGATAGCGACATTGGAATAGTCGATATTGAATCTTTCATATAGCCAGGGCTTCACAGATATTTTGTGGATGCCCTGTTTTTGTTTGTATATATATTTTTTGATTTACAGTTATGTTATTTTCGGAAGATTCTATGTTTTTGTTTTGCACTTACACATACGGGTAAATAATAAATGCCATTTAAATTTTCTCCTAATAAATATATCTCGTTCGGACAAAAATAAGGGCCCGCATATGCAGGCCCTTATTTTTATGCTATCTATTCTATTTTGTTGTTTCCTCTTTTGCTTTTTCATCATTCTCACCAAATTTAGAAAGAGCTTTTGCAGCTGCATCTTTTCCTCCAATTCCAAAAGCTATGGCTCCCGCTATTGCTATTGCACCTATTGTAAATCCGAATGCCATGTTTATTATCTCATTTGCTATTCCCATCTGTCTAAGCCCCATTGCCAAAGAAAGTACTATTATCGATCCCTTTGCAATTATGGACAACATCTCAGATGAGGCAGATTTTTTCTGGCCTATTATTGATGCTACAAGCTGCGCCAAATACAGTCCTATTCCTATTATTACAATTCCAAGGAGTATATGGCCTGCAAGCACTATGAACTGGTCAACTATATCCGCAAACATTGTAAGACCAAGTATGTTTGCCGCTTCGAGAACTGCAAAGAACACTATGGCCACCTTTACAAGATATCCTACCATATTCGGCAGTCTTTCCCCCGATTTTTCAGGGCTCACAAGACCTATATCCGAAAATATTTTTTCTATATTGAGTTTTCCAAGTATTCTGCTTACAAGATCTCCCACTATTCTTCCTATGAAATATGCAATATATACTATTACAAACGCCGAGAACAGGCTCGGTATGAAATTCATAACGCTGTCAAGCATATTTACAGCAGGTGCAGATATGGCCTTCAGGCCTATCATGTCAAATCCTGCAACAAATACAGGTATCAATATCAGTACGTATACTATTGTACCTATTATTTCTGAAAGTCTGTTTTTGCTCTCCTGATCTTCTTTTGCTCCTATTCTGTCTATTCCCACCGATTCAAGAATTTGAGTGACAGCCTTTTTTATCTTGGATGCTATGAACCAGCCTATAGCTATTATAAGAGCGGCTGCAACCAAGTTCGGAAGAGCCTGGAATATCTTGTCTATCATATTTTGTATAGGTGAGAGTATTCCTCCAAGTGAAAGTGCGCTTAGTATTGCCGGAAGGAATATCAGGAATACAAACCAGTATACTATCTCACCCACAGTCTGGCTGAGCGGTGCTATGCCTTCTCTCTGGGTTTTCATCTTTTCGTCTACTTTTACAGATTTAAGAGCCTTTACAACCAAGAATTTGAGTATTCTTGCTGCAACCCAGGCTATTGCCAAAAGTATTATGGCACCTATTATCTGAGGAATAAAGCTAAATATGCTTCCAAGGAAACTGTTAAGTGGCTGAGTAAGTCGTGTAAAGCCCAGAGCCTCAAACACTGCTATTATTACAAATATCATAACTATATAGTATATACTCTTCACTACCAGCCTTCCTACTTTGATTTCCTTTTCAGTGTCTCCAAACAGCTTGTTTACTCCTTCTTTAATCTTTGAATTCTTTTCAACAAGCTTTCCTGCGGCAGATGCTATCGCCTTTGCAACAAGCAAACCCACAAGTAATATAAGTATCGCTCCTAAAAATTTTGGAACATAAAGCATTATAATGTCCCTTGCACTTACTATCGGTCCCATAGTCATGCCCCCTTTATTATTTTTTGCACTTACATTTAGGCATATGTTGCATATAATCCATTTCTTACTGCAATATCCTTTTAATGCCAGTGTTGTTCTTTATATACCCCTACGTTTTCTTTAAAATCATATTTTAATTTCAGTATGCATTTCTATTCAAATGGATTTTTTGTAATAAAAAAACAGATGAAATGTATTCATCTGCAGCAGGCAAAGTGGTTTTTTAAGTTTTCAGTCTATCATAATCTATATCTGCAGTGCCTATATGTCAGCGTATTACAATACCATAGATTTATAGTCAACCCTTATCTATGTCTGATTCACAGCCTTCTATAAGGGACAGCTTCTTAGCCCTCGTAAGCTTTTTTATCTGAACCTCACGCTTTCTGGCATCGCTATCACTTTCGTATTCCTCCAAATATGCAAGCTCTACAGGAAGCCTAACTCTCGTATATTTTGAAGCCTTTCCCCTGTTGTGCTCCAAGAGCCTTCTTTCAATATCCTTTGTCCATCCCGTATAAAGCGTATTATCGCTGCAACGCAGCATGTATGTGTATGCCATAATAGTCACCGCTCTTCATTTGTTTAAAATCTTCCGTAAACTAAAAAAAACCTTCAAAAGAAATTATTCTTTGAAAGCATTCATACTTAATGGTGCGCCCACAGGGATTCGAACCCCGAACCTTCTGATTCGTAGTCAGACACTCTATCCAGTTGAGCTATAGGCGCATATTCAGGGCTTATATAAATAAAAATGGTGCGGGTGGAGGGACTTGAACCCCCACGTACTGGACACTAGATCCTAAGTCTAGCGCGTCTGCCAATTCCGCCACACCCGCATGTGTGATATAAGTATTAAATTGGAGGCGGCACCCAGATTTGAACTGGGGGTGAAGGAGTTGCAGTCCTCTGCCTTACCACTTGGCTATGCCGCCTCAGATGGTGACCCATCCGCGACTCGAACGCGGGACACCCTGATTAAAAGTCAGATGCTCTACCGACTGAGCTAATGGGTCATAATATTTGGGGTGGATAATGGGAATCGAACCCACGACCTCCAGAGCCACAATCTGGCGCTCTAACCGACTGAGCTATACCCACCGTAATAAATGGTCGAGGTGGAGGGACTCGAACCCCCGGCCCCATGGTCCCAAACCATGTGCGCTACCAAACTGCGCTACACCTCGAATCAAAACAAGTTTCATGTAATTAAGATGGTGGGCCTTCAGGGACTCGAACCCCAGACCTACCGGTTATGAGCCGGGCGCTCTAACCAACTGAGCTAAAGGCCCATCTTATGGTAGCGGCAACAAGGATCGAACTTGTGACCTCTCGGGTATGAACCGAACGCTCTAGCCAGCTGAGCTATGCCGCCACTTAACACTTGATTTGATTTTATTTGGTGCCCAGAGGCGGAATCGAACCACCGACACGGGGATTTTCAGTCCCCTGCTCTACCGACTGAGCTATCTGGGCGTATCTGGCGGAGGGGGTGGGATTCGAACCCACGTGGGCTTGCACCCTAACGGTTTTCAAGACCGCCCCGTTATGACCACTTCGGTACCCCTCCGTATTGCTTTTTAAAGTTAAGATGGTGACCCATCCGCGACTCGAACGCGGGACACCCTGATTAAAAGTCAGATGCTCTACCGACTGAGCTAATGGGTCGTATCTTTGGCTGGGGATACTGGACTCGAACCAGTGCATGCAGGAGTCAAAGTCCTGTGCCTTACCGACTTGGCGAATCCCCAATGTTTTAAATGGCGCGTCTGCAGGGATTCGAACCCCGGACACACGGCTTAGAAGGCCGTTGCTCTATCCTACTGAGCTACAGACGCATAATGGAGCGGGTGAAGGGGATCGAACCCTCGCAACCGGCTTGGAAGGCCGGGGCTCTACCACTGAGCTACACCCGCATTTAGTTGAAAAAGATGGTGGAGGAAGCTGGATTCGAACCAGCGAAGGCGCTGCCAACAGATTTACAGTCTGCCCCCTTTGGCCACTCGGGAATTCCTCCATTT
>NZ_FSRH01000024.1 GCF_900141635.1 Peptoclostridium litorale DSM 5388
CTAAAGTGCTTAGCTCCGATAGAATATCGGAACAAAGCACTTATAGCATAAATTTTTATTTAATTATCTGTCTACTTGACAAGGGTCAGTTCATTCGAGGTTCCCTTTGATTTTCCCTGTGTTTTTATTATAGAGCCATTTTAAGTATCTCACGGCTAACATCAAGCGTTACATCGTTGGTTTCAGAAAGCGCCGTCATTCCATGGCTTTCTAGAGCTTTTACCACATTTTCTATTTTCTCTTCAGTGACTCCGTAGTCTGAAAGCCTTGTCTTTATCCCAAGGCTTTCGAAAAACCCCCTTGTCTTTTCAATTGCCGAATCTATTTTAAAGTCGTCGTCGCCTTCTTTTATGTCCCAAACCCTTTGTGCATACTGAACAAGCTTTTCACGCTTGTTTTCCCTTCTGACCTCCCAAATCGCCGGCTGCAGCAGAGCAAGAGTCTTTCCATGGTCTATTCCAAACATCGCCGTAAGCTCATGTCCTATCATGTGAGTTGTCCAGTCCTGAGGGACTCCTGAACCAATAAGTCCGTTAAGCCCCATCGTTGCGCACCACACGAGGTTCGCCCTTGCATCGTAGTCCTCAGGATCCTCAATAGTCTTTTTGCCTATTTCTATAAGCGTCTGAAGTATCCCTTCCGCCATTCTGTCCTGAAGCCTTCCTTCCGCGGGATAAGTCACATACTGCTCCACTGTGTGTATGAAAGTGTCCACAATGCCGTTTGCAACTTGGGCCTTTGGAAGAGTGAATGTCAGCGTAGGGTCAAGTATCGAAAATTTAGGGAACACAAGCGGGCTGAATATAGGAAGCTTCCCATAACTTGAGGTTATTACCGCCCCACTGTTCATTTCAGAGCCCGTCGCCGGAAGTGTTACAACCGTTCCTATAGACACGGCCTTTGAAATCTTCATTACTTTTCTTCTGTCAATTAGAAGCTCCTGAGCGTCGTCCCCTCTGTAGCTAGATGCAAGAGATATAAATTTAGTCCCGTCCATAACCGAGCCTCCGCCCACTGCAAGCAGAAAGTCAACTCCTTCGCTCTTTACGATTTCAACTGCCTTCATAAGAGTCTCATACCTTGGGTTTGGCTCTATTCCTCCGAATTCAAATACAGTCCTGTTTCCAAGAGATTCCCTTACCTTTTGAAGGGTTCCAAACTTTTTAACGCTTCCTCCCCCATAAGTGATAAGCACTTTGGCGTCTTCTGGAACAAGCTTGTCCAGTTCTCCCATGCGTTCTTTTCCAAAAACTATCTGGGTTGGGTTGTAAAAATCAAAATTAAACATGCTATATCTCCTCCTGTGTAATTCATATAATATTATATTCCATGGCACCTCATGAAAAAGCTTGTTGCTCATATGACACTATCATACATATTGCCCTGCATATTATTATGATAAACATTAGAACATACTCTAAGTCAACAGTCAAATTGAAATTTTTCAATTTATATTTTCATCTGCGCGCATTACATGATGTCCTTTTTTAAGTATTATAATTTAGAGTTTTTTCAAAAAAAGCTAAATCCCGCGGTTTCCCGCGGGATAGTATTATGCATTTTGCCATCTATGGAATTCTTGTCCCTATGATTTTTTATAAAATGCAGCGTCCGCCTGCCTACTCGCCATTTACGTATACCACATTTTCTATCTGAGGCTTTTCAAGCCCAAGGGCTTTTAGCGTATCTTCGTTCACTATTATGTCTGTCTCGCTTGCAGTCCTTACCGGCATAGAGCTTATCTCCTCGCCTTTTAGAACCTTTACCGCCATCTTGCCTGTTTCATATCCAAGCTTGTAGTAGTTTATTCCCTGAGTCGCAAGGGCCCCAAGCTCAACAGAACCTTTTTCGGCAGCTATTACAGGTATTTTCTTTGCCATTGTCTTTTCAACTATTATAGGCATTGCTGAAACTACAAGCTGGTCGGTAGGAGCGTATAGGACATCTATCTTTCCAAGCATACTGCTTATGGCCTGGTTCACTTCATTTGTGCTTGTAACCCCGACCTCCACTATTTCGTAGCCCTTCGCCTCTTCCTTAAGCTGGTCAAGCTGAACCTGAGAGTTTACCTCGCTCGTGTTGTAGAGCACTCCTATCCTCTTTGCATCCGGCGCAAACGTCTTTATAAGCTCTATTTGCTTGCTTACAGGTATGTAGTCTGATGTTCCACTCACGTTGGTTCCCGGGTTTTCCATAGAGTTTACAAGTCCTGCAGCCACGGGGTCTGTAACCGAGCTTATCATTATAGGTATTTCCTTGGTTGCGTTGTACGCTCCCTGTGCGGACGGCGTAGCTATTGCGAATATCATGTCCTTCTTCTGGGACGCGAAACTTTGAGCTATTGTCTGGGCTGTAGCTATGTCACCCTGTGCGTTTTGAATGTCTATTTCTATGTTTTCCCCATCCACATACCCTGCATCTTCAAGCGCCTTTACAAATCCTTCCCTATTTTCGTCCAGCGCACTATATTCAACAATCTGGCTTATGCCTACCTCTATTTTCTCCTGTGCTTTTTCTCCTGTAGCGCCGCATCCTGTAAGAAGCGCCGCCGATACCGCTACCACTGCAATCTTTTTTAACATCTTGTTCATTTTCATAATATCTCCTCCATATTTTATCTGTTTTTTGTATTTTATACTTTGTATTCTATACAGAATATTCGAATTTTTTGAGTATTTCGTCAATTGTGATTGCTTTTTTATCCTCACCCGAGACATCTAGTATAACTTCACCCTTGTGAAGCATTATCAGCCTGTTTCCATACTTTACGGCATGCCTCAGATTATGTGTTACCATAAGCGTTGTTATTCCCTTTGCCTTTACCATCCTGTCGGTAAGCTCCATTACCTCGTCCGATGTCTTTGGATCGAGAGCTGCCGTGTGCTCGTCCAGCAGTAGGACTTTAGGGTCTGAAACTGTTGCCATTATGAGCGATAAAGCCTGTCTTTGGCCTCCGGAAAGGTATTTGACCTGGACATCCATGTACTTTTTAAGCTCCAGTGATATCCCCTCTAAAAGGCTTTCCAAAAGTTCGGTTTCATGCCTGAGGCACCTTTTCAGATTCAAAAGCGATCCCTTGTTAAGCGCAAGCGACAGGTTCTCCCTTACTGTCATTGTAGGACATGTCCCCGTTGAAGGGTTTTGGAAAACCCTGCTTATAAACCCCGTCTTCTCGTGCTCTGCAAGGCTTGTAAGTTCTTTGTCCCCGAGAAAAATATCTCCCGAGCTTTCACTGTGCACTCCCGATATTATGTTGAGCAAGGTGGATTTTCCTGTCCCGTTGCTTCCTATTATGCTTACGAAATCCCCGCTTTTTATGTCTATTGAAAGGTTCGAAAATATTGTGTTTGGCTCCCCGTATGGATTAGGAAAGCTCTTTGACAGCTGCTGTACTTTTAGCATATGAGCGCCTCCTTAAATGTTTTTTTATGATTTCCCCAAAGTCTGACCTTCCTGCTGCAAGGAATATAACCACTACGAATGATGTTATCATCTTAAGGTCCGTAGGTGCCATTCCCATGTTTATCGCCGCGTATATTGTGAACTGGTAGAATACCGTTCCCACTATCACGCATATTGTCGCATCCCTTTTCGCAAGCCTCCCTGCAAGGGCCTTTCCTATGATTATCGACGCTATTCCAAGAACCAGCATGCCCATCCCCATTGATACGTCTGAAAAACCCTGGTACTGGGCCATTATGCATCCCGAAAGGCTCACAAGCGCATTCGATATCATGAGTGCAAGTATCTTTATCCTTCCCGTCTCTATGCCGAGCGATTTTACCATCTGCTCGTTGTCCCCAACTGCCTTTATGGAGTATCCGAGCCCCGTGTTCATGAATCCGTCTATGGAAAGCTTTATCACTGTCAGAAAAGCCGCCGCTATTACTATGGCCGGTACGCCTCCCTTGAACATGTGATCCGTATTGAACAGAGGTATGTTTGCCCTTCCCATTATCCGAAGGTTTACAGAGTATAGTATTCCCATTACCAGTATCCCACTTAGAAGGCTTGATATCCTCACCTTCACGTGAAGCACTCCCGTCACAAGCCCTGCAAGCGCACCTGCCAGAACAGACATCAGTATGCAAACCGCCGGATTCATCCCTACCTTGAGGCCCACTACCGCAAAAGCCGCTCCTGTAGCAAAACTTCCGTCAGCTGAAAGATCTGGAAAGTCGAGTATTTCATAGCTTATGTACACTCCTAATACCATTACCGAAAGAATAAGACTTTGAATAAGTACTGCATTTAAAGCTTCCATTGTGATTCCCCCCACCTTATTTTTGTACTAAAAAAGCCGCATGACGTAAATATCAATGCGGCCTTGAAAACTTTGGCAAATTAAAAACCGCACAGACAAGTCCATGCGGCTCAAATGCAAATTTATATTTTGAGAATGAAAAATAGACATCTCAAATAGCCAACACAGACACAAACCTTGATGTTGTTTCATTACATCTCGGGTTTGCCTCCATGTCAGTTTTCTGTCTGTCACAGCTGCAAACCCTATCTAAATTGGCTATTAAAAAAGACTCTCATACTTCCAGCTATAGTTTTCATATCTCTTCTCCTCTTCGAAATTATTCCTGCCGATTTGCCTCGGCGATTTGTTATTTAGGATTATACCAGCCCTTTTTATTTACGTCAACCGTTTTTGTATCCAATATTCTGTATAAATTATTTTTCCCGCCAGAAAATCCGCACTTTTCAAAGTCCTGAAACCCTTTGTTTCCAATACGTTTAGATATGCGGCTATTTTCTGGATTTTCTGAGTGGTTTTTTTTATTTTTAGGCCTTGAATTCCCCGATTATATAAATCCGAAATTAATATTAATCCACGGGAAAATGGATGTGCGTGATATGGAGCAGTCCTACTTTCTGGTCGCGTATCACTCCATATTCCCTGCAGTAAACTGGCTGCTGTAGAGTTCAAAATAGAATCCCCTTTTGAGCATGAGGTCTTCATGGGTTCCATATTCTATTATATTTCCCTTGTCCATAACCAGTATTACGTCGGCATCCACTATCGTCGAAAGCCTGTGGGCTATTATGAAGCTCGTCCTTCCCTCCATGAGTTTTTCCGCGGCCTTTTGTATGCACTTTTCAGTTCTTGTGTCGACTGAGCTTGTGGCCTCGTCCAAAATGAGGACACGCGGGTTTGCAATCATAGCTCTTGCTATTGTGAGAAGCTGCTTTTGGCCCTGCGATATGTTGTCAGCTTCTTCGTTTATCACTGTGTCGTACCCGTTTGGAAGAGTCATTATGAAATGGTCTGCATAGGCGGCCTTTGCCGCCTGTGTTATTTCATCGTCTGTCGCACCAAGCCTTCCATATCCTATATTGTCCCTTATGCTCCCTCCAAACAGCCATGTGTCCTGAAGCACCATTCCAAAGCTTCGCCTGAGGCTCTCTCGGCTTATATCCCTTACGTCCATGCCGTCAAGCATTATTCTTCCGCTGCCGACTTCGTAAAATCTCATTATCAGATTGACAAGGGTCGTCTTGCCCGCGCCTGTGGGTCCGACTATCGCAGCTGTCTGGCCAGGTTTTACCGAAATGTTCAGATTTTCAATCAGAGGCTCTCCCTCTTTATAGCTGAATTTCACATTTTCAAACATAAAATCTCCTATGACGCTCTCCTTGTTCAGCTCATATTCGCCATCTGGGCTCTCCTCATCCTCGTCCAGAAGCTCGAAAACCCTTTCTGCCGAAGCTATTGTAGACTGTATTGTATTTGCTATACTCGCAATCCTGACTATGGGGTGGCTGAACTGCCTTGAATACTGTATGAACGCCTGTATGCCCCCTATTGATATGCTGCCCATGCTTACAAATATTGCTCCGACGGCGCATATCAGCACGTATCCTATGTTCCCTATAAAATTTATAAGCGGCATTATAAGGCTGGATATGAACTGCGCCCTGTATCCCGATTCATAGAGCCTGATGTTTAAATCATCGAATTTCCCCATAGATTTTTTCTCATACCCAAAGGCCTTTACAATATTGTGGCCTGAGTACATCTCTTCCACATGGGAATTTAGCTTTCCAAGCACTTTTTGCTGCTCCTTGAACAGCTTTTGAGACCTCTTTGCGACCGACCTTGTAACAATTGCGCTAAGCGGCAGTGTCACAATGGTTACAAGTGTAAGTGCAGGGCTTATTGAAATCATCATCCCCACTATCCCCGATATTGTTATTATGGATGTAAGCATGTGGCTTATGCTCTGGTGGAGCGTGCTGCTTATGTTGTCTATGTCGTTGCTCACCCGGCTCATTACATCCCCGTAGCCATGCGCATCATAGTATCCAAGGGGAAGTCTCGAGAGCTTTTCGCTTACCCTTTTTCTCATGCTGTACACGGTCTTTTGGGACACTCCTGCCATTATATACTGCATTGCGTACCCAAATGCGGCGCTTATAAGGTATAGTGCTACAAGCAAAAGGAGTATGTCTTTAATGTATCCATATTCAATAGGCGCATTTATCCCATTAAGCCTTTTTGTAAATGTAATGTATATGCTGTCAGTCGCCCCGGCCATTATCTTTGGACCCACTACATTGAAAATCGTCCCAATGCCTGCCGCCAAGCATGATATTCCAATTGCCAGTTTTTGAGGTCCGAGGTATTCCAGCAGCCTTTTGAGAGTCCCTCTAAAGTCCTTGGCTTTTTCCACCGGCATTCCCATTTTAGAGATGTGTCCTCCCGGCCCTCTGCCGCTTCTTTGAGACGCCCTTTCTTCACGCATGTCTTTGTCCATTGCTATTCCCCCTGCGCCATTTGTGAAAGCACTATGTCCCTATACACACTGCTCTTTTCCATAAGATCCGAATGCCTTCCCAACCCCGCCATTTTGCCGTTTTCCAGCACAATGATTTTGTCCAAATCCATTATTGTACTCACCCGTTGGGAGACAATTATCGCGCTGGAGCCTGACGTTTCTTCCCTTAGCGCCCTTCTAAGCGCTGCGTCAGTCTTAAAGTCCAGCGCCGAAAAACTGTCATCGAATATGTATATCTCTCTTTTTGACGCCAGCGCCCTCGCTATTGAAAGCCTCTGCCTTTGCCCTCCCGAAAAGTTCGCCCCTCCCTGGAAAACCTTTGATTCATACCCTTTGTCCATTTTCACTATGAACTCCTCGGCCTGTGACGTCCTTGCGGCCTTTTCAATGCCCTCACTTGAAATTCTCTCATCTCCAAAACTTATGTTATCCTCCACACTACCGCTGAAAAGCACGGCTCTTTGCGGAACCATTCCAATCCTGCTTCTGATGTCGCTTTGGGACATTTCCCGTATGTCCACTCCGCCCATCAAAATGCTCCCCTTGCACGGATCGTAAAACCTGGGTATCAAATTTACAAGAGTGGACTTTCCCGTACCCGTACTACCTATTATGCCCATGCTCTCTCCTTGATTCAATGTGAACGAGATGTCTTCTAGAGCCGGCTCCTTTGCGCCTTCATACCAAAAGCATACATTCCGAAACTCAAGAGCTCCACCTGGATATGGCTTTTTTGCAGTAACCGGGTCTTTTATTCTAGTTTTCATGTCCAAAACCTCGTTTATCCTGTCAGATGAAACCATGGCCCTTGGAACCGAAATAAATATCATTGTAAGCATTATTACCGAATTGAGTATATGCACGGCGTACTGTATAAGCGCCATAATATCCCCCACCTGAATCTCTCCTGAATCTATTTTAAACGCGCCAAGCCATACAATTGCGACTATGGTTATGTTTATGAGCAGTATCATAAGAGGCATCATAAGTCCCATTATCCTGTATACCTTAAGAGATGTTCCCGCCAGGTCACTGTTTGAAAAGTCAAACTTTTCTCTTTCATGTTCCATCCTGTTAAACGCCCTTATAACCCTTACTCCTGTAAGCCTTTCTCTAATTATCCTGTTGAGATCATCCAGTTTGTCCTGCATTGCCCTAAAAAGAGGCATGCTCACAAATATGACTACCCCTATAACCACTCCCAGCGAGACAATCGAGCCTATGATCACAAGCGAAAGCTCCTGATTTCTCGACACGGCCATCACTATTCCCCCGATGGCCATAAGCGGAGCCCTCACCATCATTCTGAGCCCTGTTATTACAAGATTTTGCATTTGCTTTATGTCATTTGTAGTCCTCGTTATCAGCGAAGAAGTCCCTACCTTGTCAAATTCCCCTGAAGAAAATGACTGCACCTTTTCAAACAAGTTTTTTCTAAGGTCTCTTCCATATCCAACACCCACTTTTACGGCACTGTAGCTTGAGACTACAGCCGCTCCTGTTCCGACCAACGCAACTGCAAGCATTACAAGGCCTACATTCATTATATACCGTGTGTCTTTTGTTACGACTCCTATGTCCACGATGTCCGCCATCAATGTGGGCAAAAGAAGCTGCGAAAAAACCTGAACAAATGTAAGTACAATCACAATCGCTATTTGTATTTTATAGTATCTAAGCTGCCTGAGTATTTTAATCATTGCTTTATTCCAGCTCCTTCAAAAGTCTTTTATGCTATTTCAATTCCGCCCGCATATGAATGATTCAGGTTTGGAGTCGTGATAAATATTCTCATTTCCATCACATTTTTCAAACAATTTTAAAGTATAATTGTATATATACCCACTTTACTTCAATCTCTTAATTTAATCCATGTTTTATGCACAAATGCCGAAACTGCTGCGGGTGCACATTCTGCGTACAAATCAATTTTTGAAAGGAAGTATCTCTTATGAAAAAGATTCAATTTTTTCGCTCAGGAACACAAATACTGTTTACAAGCCTGATTGCAGCGTCATTTTTGACAGATCTCAGAGCTTTCATGCTAATCGTTTTACTCATTACTATATTTTGCGGACCCTTTTACTGCGGCTGGATATGCCCTTATGGATTTTTGCAGGACATCCTTGGCAAAGTGGCACATCTTTTAGGTATCAAAAAAAGAAGAATGCCCCTGCAAATCCAAAAAGTCATTGTATTCTCAAGATACGCAGTGCTTGCACTCATATTGTTTTCTGTCTCTGATGCGGTATTTAATCTCATGTCATTTGACCCGAGGGCCAATTTCACGCGTATTTTGGGCAGGGAGGCCGTATCTTTTGCCGCATTAGGCGTAATTATATTTTTTCTGGCCGTATCTTTAGTTTTTGAAAGGCCGTTTTGCAACTGTCTGTGCTACGAGGGCGCCAAACATGGACTCTTGGGCTCGTTGAGAATATTCACGTTAAAGCGATATGAGTCCGTATGCATAAACTGCAGGAAATGCGACGATATATGTCCGATGAATATAAGCGTGTCTAAAATAAAAAACCTCAGGTCTCCCCAGTGCATAAACTGCTTCGAGTGTGTTTCAAGCTGCCCCGTAAGCGGTGCCCTTTGTTTTGGAAAAGCAGATATGGATGAATCAGGAAAAAAGAGGTTTGTTGCAAGTGCCCTGGCGGCACTCGTTCTTGTCGGAAGTTTCATGGGATACAGCCTCTTTGCTCGAAGGGATGATACGGCTTCGCAGCCGCCTCCAAATGTCCAGGCCGTATATCAAAACGAACCGTCAGCTGTTGCTGGAATTGCAGACGGGGTATACACAGGAGAGGGAGAAGGCTTTAACGGCAAAATCGTAGTCGAAGTCACAGTAAGCGGTCAAAATATTACAGGCGTAGAAGTCGTAAGTACAAGGGACGACTACAAGTGGTTCGAAAGGGCCAACTCCAAAATCCCAGGCCTCATAATAGATTCTCAAAGCGCCGATGTGGACATTGTAAGCGGTTCCACATATTCATCAATTGGGATACTCGATGCAGTGAAGGATGCTCTTCAAAAAGCAAAACACTAGGCTATACTTTTTCAAGATATGATTGTTAAACTATTCGCTCTGTTTAATATATAGAAATGTTCAAGGGAACCTATTAATGAACTGACCCTTGTCAAGTAGACAGATAATTAAATAAAAATTTATGCTATAAGTGCTTTGTTCCGATATTCTATCGGAGCTAAGCACTTTAGTCTTTTTTGAAATCGTCTTTCATTGTAAAATACTATGTATTCCTTGATTTTATCAACTAAATCATCAAGCGATTTAAAGATTTTCCCATAGAACATTTCAGACTTTAGAATGCCAAAGAATCCTTCCATAGGACCATTGTCGATGCATTTGCCAACACGTGACATACTTTGGATCATTCCTGCGTTTTTAATCTTGCTTTTAAAAGCATTATTGGTATACGAGAACCCTCG
>NZ_FSRH01000023.1 GCF_900141635.1 Peptoclostridium litorale DSM 5388
TTGCAAATTCAAATCCGCAAAATCCGAAATCCTCCTCCGGAGTGGATGCTGCACTGCGAATCTTCCTGATCCAATATCTTAGAGTACTGACCTTGATGTCATTTTTTTCGCACCAGGCTTTTTGAGTGAGATTGCTTGACTTGAAGTCGCTTACGCGGCTAGTCCAAATTTCTCTACTTTCATCTATTTTCATAAAAACACCTCCGATTTAATATCTTTGGTGTATTATCTCATTTCTTACTTTTGGAGTCCATGTGGGTTGTATTTGACGGATACAGTATGATTACAAGAATAAAGATACTCAGAATTCAAGGAATGGAAAACGCAATTACAAGCCAAATGGCAGATGAATTTGTTGTAGTAGGTATCAAAAAACACATCCATTTTCGCATAGAAAATATCTGTAGCGATATAAATGGATGTGTTTTTATTATAGTTTGATTATACTTTATACCCTATATCCTATATTCCGGAATGTATGATTGTCTCTTTTTAATAAATAGTTTTGTTTTTAGTTAATATCTAACTTGAATAATTATACTTACCTTTGTAAAAATATCGCTTTGTCAATTCCATATTCTTACAAGTTTTGTGCAGACTTTATTTTAAATGTGCACACTTTATTTCAAATCTACAACAACAGTACAATTTTTTTAATCCTCTATTCCACTGTTACAGATTTTGCTAGGTTTTTGGGCTTGTCCACGTCGCATCCTCTCATAACCGAAACATGGTAAGCCATAAGCTGAAGAGGTATTACCGTGAGTATGCTTGCCAGAATATCATCAACCTTAGGTATGTAGAACACCCTGTCTGCAACCTTTTCAACTTCCGTATTGCCTTCCTGCGCTATTGCTATTACAAAAGCTCCCCTGGCCTTTACTTCCTTCATGTTTGAAACAGACTTCTCAAACAGCTTTTCCTGGCTGGCTATTCCTATTACAGGAGTTCCGTCTTCTATAAGGGCTATAGTTCCGTGCTTTAGCTCTCCCGCAGCAAATGCCTCAGTGTGCATGTAAGAAACCTCTTTCATCTTAAGAGAGCCTTCCATTGCAGTATTGTAGTCAAGTCCTCTTCCTATGAAAAAGCCATTATGCTTTTCCTTTATCTCTTCTGCTATTTCAACTATCTTAGAGTCCTGATCTATTATATGCTGGATCTTGCCCGACGTAAGCTTTATCTCTTCTATCATTCTCTTGTACTCAGCATCGTCTATTCTTCCAGTCTTAAGCGCCATGTCAAGAGCTATCATGTAGAATGAAACCAGCTGAGTTGTGTAGGCTTTAGTAGACGCCACGGCTATTTCAGGCCCTGCCCATGTATAGAATACATCGTCAGACTCCCTTGCTATTGATGATCCTAGCACGTTTGTTATTGAAAGTATCCTTGCGCCTTTCTTTTTTGCTTCTCTTAAAGCCGCAAGAGTGTCGAGAGTCTCTCCAGACTGGCTTACTATTATAACAAGCGTGTTTTCGTCCACAAATGGGTCTCTGTATCTGAACTCCGATGCTATGTCAACTTCCACTGGAATCTTCACAAGCTTTTCTATTGCGTATCTGCCTACAAGTCCTGCATGGTATGCAGTCCCGCATGCTATTATATATACCTTGCTTATATTCTCAATATCTTCTTTTGTAAGATGTATGTCGTCAAGCTTTATACGTCCGTTTTCGTCAAGCCTCTTTGTAAGAGTCTCCTTTATTCCCCTTGGCTGCTCATGAATCTCCTTGAGCATGAAGTGTTCATATCCGCCTTTTGACGCGGCTTCCACATCCCATTCTATATTCATTACTTCCTTTGTCACAGGATTTTGGTCGCAGTCATAAATCTGAACTCCATCCTTTGTAAGCACAACTATTTCACCATCGTCTATGAGGTGAACTTTTCTAGTATAGCTAAGCAGTGCAGGTATGTCAGATGCTATGAAATTTTCAGATTCTCCAAGCCCCACCACCAAGGGGCTGTCCTTTCTTGCCGCTATAAGCCTTTCCGGTTCGTCTTTAGATATCGCCCCTATTGCATATGCTCCTCTTACATCCTTTAAAACCTTGCAAAGCGCATCAAAAAGATCTCCCGCATAGTAGTGGTCAAGAAGGTGTGCAAGCACTTCTGTATCAGTTTCAGAGTTGAATCTGTATCCCTTTTCAATAAGGTCTTCTTTAAGCTGCATGTAGTTTTCTATTATACCGTTATGTACTACAGCTATGCTTTCATTCATGTTGTAATGAGGGTGTGAATTCTCATCTGACGGCGCTCCGTGAGTTGCCCATCTCGTATGACCTATCCCCAGGTTTCCTTCCACAGGGTTTTTGTCAAGATCCTGCTCCAGCACCGAAAGCCTTCCCTTGTATTTTCTTATCTCAAGGTCGCAACCAGTGTTTACCGCAACTCCTGAAGAGTCATATCCTCTGTATTCAAGTTTTGCAAGTCCATTCATTATTACCTCTGTTGCATGTCTGTTTCCAATGTAACCTACTATTCCACACATAATTAAAATCCTCCTTAAAAAATATATATTTTATATTTAAGGAGAAAATCAGCTTCACAAGGCCTCTTTTGTCCCCTTGATCACTCAAGGGTTTTGTAAAGCCATGACGGTGTGATGCCGTTGGGAAATCCGCCGATATTTCGATATTCCCAAATCCTCGTCAACTTGCCCAATTCCAGGCAAGCCCAGGCGCTATGCAGCCACAAGGCCGCATTTTAGCTTTATGCCAATTTTGACTCTATAACACCTGCAAGTCCCTTGGCCAAATCCATTAGCTGACTTTCTTCTTCTCCTTCAAGCATTACCCTAACTAAAGGCTCTGTTCCGGAAGGTCTTATGAGAACCCTTCCACTGCCCTTCATCATATCTTCTATCTTTTGTATCTCGCTTTTTATTACCTCGTCATTCATATATGAAAACTTGTTTTCATTTTTAACCTTTGCATTTACAAGCACCTGTGGGTATACAGTCATCATTTCTGCAAGCGATGACAGGCTCTTTCCGCTTGACTTTACTATCGACGCCAAAAGAAGCGAGCTCAGCACTCCGTCTCCGGTGGTGTTGTAGTCAAGGAATATTAAATGGCCTGACTGCTCGCCTCCAAGATTATAACCTTTGTCTAACATTTCTTCAAGTACGTATCTGTCTCCGACTTTCGTCTGCTCAAGGCTTATGCCGTTTTCCTTCGCGGCCTTGTGAAGACCTATATTGCTCATTACAGTGACTACAAGGGTGTCCTTTTTAAGTTTTCCCTTCTTTTTCATGTCGGCTGCGCATATTGCCATTATGTGGTCTCCATTGACTATTTCGCCTTTTTCATCCACAGCTATAAGCCTGTCCGCATCGCCGTCATACGCAAGCCCCATATGAGCTCCTACTTCCACAACCTTTTTGCAAAGTGCTTTTGGATGGGTAGAGCCACATGAAACGTTTATATTGATGCCGTTTGGCGACGCGCTTATCACTTCTACCTGGGCTCCAAGCTCTGAAAACACAAGCGGTGCAACCTCAAATGCCGCTCCGTTTGCACAGTCAAGCACGACCTTCATGCCTTCAAGGCTATCTCCAGTAATTGACTTAAGATAGTCCGCATACTCCCTTACAGCATCTTTGCCTGTGCTTTTATATCCAATCTTTTCTCCTACAGGTATGTAGTCTATCTTACCCAAATCTTCCACTATGCTTTCAATTTCAAGCTCTATTTCATCTGAAAGCTTGTATCCCTTGTCGCTGAAAAACTTTATTCCATTGTATTCAAAAGGATTGTGCGATGCTGATATTACAACTCCGCAGTCCGCATTGTACTTTCTTGTAAGATATGCAACCGCAGGCGTAGGTACAACTCCAAGGGATATCACATTTGCCCCTTCCGACATAAGCCCTGCAGAAAGTGCAGATTCAAGCATATCTCCTGAAATTCTTGTGTCCATTCCAACTACTACCTTGATTCCCTCTTTACCTTTTCCAAGAACATATGCTCCTGCCTTGCCCAGTCTGTATGCAAGCTCGCAGGTAAGTTCCTTGTTGGCAACTCCTCTTACTCCATCTGTTCCAAAAAGCTTTCTCATAATAGAAAATTCTCCCTTCAAATTGCACAAAAAAATAATAAAGGGAAACAAAATCCCTTTATACATTTTACCACAATTTAACGTTTCATTCCATATAAAGCATACTCTATAATCAAACTTTTCACAGTGATTTGAATTCTGATGATGTTGGACGCACTCATTAAAAAGACGGCCCCTTGGGCCGCCTATGAAAAATGCTTATTTGTTTTTCATTACTTATATATAGCTCTCCTTAAAACCCCTTCCCTTAACCTCTGTGGCCTCGTTAACGCTCATGAATGCACATTCGTCCACACTGTCCACAATCTCAATTATCCTTGGGAGCTCCTTCGAGCTTATTATGGTATATATCACCTTTTGGGATGTCTTGCTGTATCCGCCTTCTCCCTGAAGGAATGTGACTCCCCTTCCTATCTTGGCCATTATCTGGTTTGATATTTCTTCGGACTTATCTGATATTATCATTATTGATTTTTTCTTGTCCAGCATTATCTGTATCCTGTCCACAACCTGGTATGCCACATACATCGATATCAAAGTGTACATTGCCTTTTCAGCGCCGAATACGAGACTTCCAAGGCTCACTATAAACACATTTGAAATCATCAAAGTGGTGCCAAGATTTGCATTCCATTTCTTCTTTACATATGTAGCAACTATGTCGGTTCCGCCCTGCGAGCATTTGCTTTTGAATGTGATTCCCATTCCCACTCCGTTTATTATTCCCCCGAACACGGCGCTTAGTATTATATCGTCAACGCCCACGTTTTTGGATATGTCAGCAGTTAAAAGCAGCATCATTGAGAATATGAACATGTTGAAGAAGCTGTATACTGTAAAATCCTTGTCCAGCTTCTTGTAAGACATCAAAAACAGCGGTATGTTCACAATCAGCACCACAAGCCCTATTTTAACCCCAAATGAAGCATTAAGGAGTATTGCAATCCCGCTCACACCTCCACTTAAAAGATGGTGCGGAACTAAAAATCCGTTTATGGCTATCGCACACAATGTGCTTCCAATTATCATTCCTAATATTCTGAGCAAGGTGAACATAAGATTCATCTCCTTTTCACGCATATGCATTTGCAGGAAATCCTGCTGTTTTCGGGGTCGATTTGAATTGTTAAATACTCTTTTTGAAATGGTATACAAGTATTTCCGCATTACACCCATTGAAACCACTAATGTTTTGCACATTGATTATATACCCGCCGTATATATTTTGCAACTTTTAATTCATTAAATGCATAATTTTTTTTTTATGATTCATCGTATGAATGTTTTATTTTTTTCACTTCATATTCTATATTTGGCTTTTTGTCAACGCGGTGCAAACAGGCCATGTTCTATTGGTATAACTGGATACGAGTCAGACAATTGAAGTTTTTTTTATTTATCAGTCATAACATTGCACTCAAAAAAATACAATCGTCATAACATATCTGCTGTACTTTTGCCCGCTCCAAAAACATATTTATTGACTCCAGTCAGATATGGCATGTCACATTGCTCTTATGCAGCGTCAAATGGAATGCTTCTTTTGCTCATCTATGTAGAGAATATACATCAAACCACTACTATAATAAGGAAGCTTTTTTATAGAACTAAAAAGCAGCCTGCAAAATTGCAGGCTGCCTATGTTTAAAAGGTATATTGATTTATTATTTAGCAGCTACTTTTATAGCCTCTTGTCCTTTTTTTATAGCTTCTGTATTAAGAGGTATGAATTTCTCTTTGCTTGGTCCGAAAACCTTTTTGAAAGCTTCAAGTATAGAATCAGTTGCAACTATACCTGTTACTTCAAGGTATGCACCTAGCATAACCATGTTTGCAACTTTAGGGTTTCCAAGCTCTATAGCTATGTCGTTACATGGCACGTAGTAAACCTCAACGTCATCTCTCTCAACCTTCTGGCTTATAAGAGAAGAGTTTATGAATATCTTTCCTCCTGGAGCAACGTCTTTTTCAAACTTTACTAGTGAAGGAAGGTTCATAATTACAGCAGTAGTTGCATCGTTAGTTATTATAGGAGATCCAACTGGCTGATCAGATACTATAACAGAGCAGTTTGCAGTACCTCCACGCATTTCTGGTCCGTATGATGGAAGCCAAGAAACCTCTTTCTTTTCAAGCATTCCTGCATAAGTTATAAGCATTCCAAGGGACATAACACCTTGTCCACCGAATCCGGCAGAAATTATCTTTTCAGTTGCCATATTATTTTACCTCCTCTTCTTTGTCTGGGTCTCTGAAGTTTCCAAGTGGATAGTATGGAATCATGTTGTCTTCCAGCCATTTTAGAGAATCTAGTGGATGAAGTCCCCAGTTAGTTGGGCAAGTAGAAAGCACTTCAACTATACCGAATCCCTTTCCAGCAAGCTGAATTTCAAAAGCTTTCTTTATAGCTTTTTTAGCTTTTCTTACATTTGCAGGATTGTGTACAGAAACTCTCTCTACAAACGCAGCTCCGTGAAGAGTTGAAAGCATTTCAGATACCTTTATAGGATATCCGCAGTGGTCTACATCTCTTCCGTATGGAGAAGTTGTAGCCTTTTGTCCTGGAAGAGTTGTTGGCGCCATCTGTCCGCCAGTCATTCCGTATATAGCGTTGTTAACGAATATAGTAGTTATCTTCTCTCCTCTTGCTGCAGCGTGAACTATTTCAGCCGCACCTATTGAAGCAAGGTCTCCGTCACCTTGGTAAGTGAATACTACTTTGTCAGGATGTATTCTTTTTACACCTGTCGCAACAGCTGGCGCTCTACCGTGAGCCGCCTCGTGCATGTCACAGTTGAAATATTTGTATGCAAGAACCGAGCATCCAACAGGAGCAACACCTATAGTATCTCCTAAAACGTCAAGTTCTTCTAGAACTTCTGCTACTAGTCTATGGATTATACCGTGAGTACATCCTGGACAGTAGTGAGTTTGCATGTCAGTAAGTCCGTTAGTCTTTTTAAATACCACTGCCATTATTTTGCACCTCCTATTACTTCAAGAGCCTTAGCTTTTATGTCGTTTGGCTCTGGAATCATACCACCAGTTCTTCCGTAGAAAGATACTGGCCATCTTCCAGCTGAAGCTATCTGAACGTCTTCTATCATCTGTCCTGTAGACATTTCAACTACAAGAAGTTCCTTAGCGTTTGGTATTTCGTCGAATGCCTTGAATGGGAAAGGCCATATAGTCTGAGGTCTTATAAGTCCAGCCTTAACGCCTTCAGCTCTTAACTCTTCTATAACGTTTTTAGTTATTCTTGAAGTCGTTCCGTAAGCTACGAATACAAGATCTGCATCTTCAGTCTTGTACATTTCGTATCTAACTTCGTTCTTCTCTATTTCAGCATATTTCTTTTCAAGCTTTAGACAGTGATCTTCAAGCTCCTGTGGATCCAGGTATAGAGAGTTTATTATGTTAGGTTTTCTATCTCCCTTAGTTCCTGTTGTAGCCCAGTCTTTTGCAGGAAGGTCTCTCTTTGTTGGCTCGTTGAATTCAACCGGCTCCATCATCTGTCCTATCATACCGTCTCCAACTACCATAACAGGTGTTCTGTAGAAGTCAGCAACTTCGAAAGCTTCCATTGTCATATCAACAGCCTCTTGTATAGATGCTGGTGCGAAAACTGGAGTTCTGTAGTCTCCGTTTCCTCCTCCTCTTGTAGACATGAAATAGTCTGCCTGAGAAGGCTGTATTCCACCTAGTCCTGGGCCACCTCTCATCATGTTAACTACAACACAAGGAAGTTCTGATCCTACTAGATAAGTTATTCCCTCTTGCTTAAGAGCGATTCCTGGAGAAGAAGACGAAGTCATTGTTCTTGCTCCGGCACCTGCTCCACCATATATCATATTTATAGCTGATACTTCTGATTCAGCTTGAAGAAAAACTCCTCCTATTTTTGGAAGTTCTCTTGCCATGTATTCAGGAATTTCATTTTGTGGAGTTATAGGGTATCCGAAGAAGTATTTACAGCCAGCTTCTATAGCTGCTTTAGCTACGGCTTCGTTTCCCTTCATCAAAATCTTAGCCATTTTATAAGTTCCTCCCTTTAATTAGTCTCTTTCAACAGTTATTATGCTGTCTGGACACATAGTTGCGCAGTTTGTACATCCTATGCATTTGTCTGCATCTGTAACTGATGCTGGGTTATAACCCTTAGCGTTTATCTTTTCTTTGTCGATAGCTACGATGTTTACTGGACATACTGTAGTACAAAGTCCGCATCCCTTACAACGGTCTACATCGAAAGTAACTTTACCCTTAGCCATTTGGACCCTCCTTAATATTTAAAAAAGTTTTAAAAACACTTTATTGAATATATATCTAAAAATCCGGCTGGCATTTTGCCGGCCAAATCTTTTAAACTTTTTACAGCCGCATAGTTTGCGCTATTTTGAATGTCTTAAATGTCTGGCCCCTATGCAACCTTATTATATAAGGTATAGCCGGCCCGCTCTTGCAGGTCCAGCTTACCGTATTGGCATTTATATTTATATTATGCAAGAATGTCCGGTGAGTTTACATCCAGTCTTCTCTCATGTATAGCTTAATCGGGAATACACTTTCCTTTATCTCTTCCGGAAGCTCCTTTAGAATGCTTTCAGTGCATGCTGTGTATCTCAATGGTATGTTCTTAAGCTTTGAAACCTTCTTTGAAAGTTCATGGCCCTTTATGACATCTTCAGCTGTAGTTTCCCTCACAAGGTGTGTATTGTTTATAAGGCCTGTGACCTTAAGTCCCGTAGTCTGCTCTATTTTTTCCATGTGGTCTATTACGCCTTCTGGTGTAGCAGTTTGCTCTCTGTTTGCGTTTACTACGAAAAGCAGGTCGTAGTTCTCTTTGTCAAGGCTTCCCGCAAATCTTGCAAAAGCTCTCGATCCCACGTGGTCTCCTCCAAGGTCTATCACATAGCTGTAATCCTCATTTACCATAGGTGCTGTGACCTCTGCCGAAAGAGCTGGAACGTCTACACATCTTCCATCAATAGAGCTGTCTATAACTCGAATGTTTTTCTCCTGAAGAAAACTTTTTTTCTCCCTAGACCTGAAATATGGATTTACAACGTCAAGGTCTGATATGGCTACTCTGCCCTCTACCATTTCCCTTAGCTTTAGTACATAGTTTATAGCAAACTCTGTTTTTCCACTTCCATAGTGTCCAGTGATTATTCTAACTCTTTTGTCATTTGTAATCAATTTCAATCACCATTTCCTTCCACTTCTATACCGCATTCATGGATTTTTTCCATATTTTCATGAGCAATCCTGCAATCGATTTCCCGCAATTTCATTTTCATTATAACTCAAAAAGTCAATGTATGGTAATGAATATTTATTCCTCGTATTACAAGTTGAGTTTTCAGAAAATTTATAATTTATGCTCAATTCTTGCTTTTAGGCGTAAAAAGTGCAGCATACATACAGCCTCTTGCAATTGTATTCGTATGCGCGGATGACTATGCACACTTCGCTGCATTTTTATTCTTCGCTATTAGTATGCCTGAGCCTCTTCTTCTCCTCTTAGGACTCTTAGTCCGCCTTGAGCAAGAGCTATCATTTCATCTTCTCCCGGATATATCTTAACTGGGCATATGAAACCTACTCTTTCCTCTATATAACTTGTAACCATCTTCGAGTACGCTATTCCGCCAGTAAGCACTATAGCGTCTACTTTGCCCTTAAGAGCCGCAGCACAAGATCCTATTTCCTTTGCAGTCTGGTATGACATTGCATCGTATATTAGCTTTGCATTTTCGTCTCCATCTTCTATCATCTTTTCAACGTCTCTTGCATCGTTAGTTCCAAGGTATGCAACAAGTCCGCCGTTACCCTTAAGCTTTTTCTTCATTTCCCCAAGAGTGAAGTCTCCGCTGTAGCAAAGTTTTACAGTGTCTCCAACTGGAAGGCCTCCTGCTCTTTCTGGTGAGAATGGTCCTTCTCCGTCAAGTGCGTTGTTTACATCTATAACTCTTCCCTTTTCATGAGCTCCAACAGATACTCCTCCGCCCATGTGAGCTACTATCACATTTACTTCATCGTATTTCTTGCCCATTTCAGCAGCTGCCCTTCTTGCAACGGCCTTTTGGTTAAGCGCGTGGAATATAGACTTTCTGTCTACTTCAGGCATTCCCGATATTCTTGCAACGTCGTTCATCTCGTCTACAACAACAGGGTCAACTATGAAAGCTCCAACTCCAGCTTCTGAAGCTATTTCCCTTGCTATTATTCCTCCAAGGTTTGACGCGTGCTCCCCAAGAACACCAACCTTAAGGTCTTCTATCATATTTTCAGAAACAGCATATGTTCCTCCAGCTATAGGCTTTAAAAGCCCTCCTCTTCCAACTACAGCGCTAAGAGAAGATATTTCTATCCCGCCCTCTTTTAGAGCCTCTTCTATTACGCTTTTTCTGAACTCGAACTGGTCCGCTATCTTCTCATACTTGCATATCTCCTCAGTAGAGTGTCTAAGCGTCTTTTCAAATATCTCTTCTTCATTTTCAAAAACTGCTATTTTCGTAGAAGTAGAGCCTGGATTGATAGCTAATATCCTGTATTTTTCCATTTGATTTCATCCCCTTTATATATAAAACTTTGCAGCCTGTGCCTTTATTTTGATGCAGCCAAAACTCCAAGAGCTATAGAGTTAAGCTTTGTAACGTCGCTGTCCGCTCTTGATGTAAGGACAACTGGAGCCTTTGCTCCCACTATAAGTCCCGCATTTTCAGATCTTGCAAAGAACACCATTGACTTGTAAAGCACATTTCCCGCCTCTATGTCAGGAACAAGTAGTATGTCAGCTTTTCCAGCCATAGGGTGATCCATTCCCTTGTGCTTTGCAGCCTCTTCAGATACCGCATTGTCAAGCGCGAAAGGTCCTCCAACCATGCATCCTTCAAACTCTCCAGCCTTGTACATGTCTTCAAGCTCTTTTGCCTCTACTGTAGCAGGCATCTTGTCGTTAACCTTTTCCTTTGCACAAATAACCGCAACCTTAGGCTCATTTACACCTATGGAGTGTGCAACAGAAACAGCATTTTCTATTATCTGCTTTTTAGTCTTGACATCTGGAGCTATGTTCATTGCAGCATCTGTAACAAAGAACATTCTGTCGTATCCAGGTATTGCAAAAAGTGCAACATGGCTTAGTACGTTTCCTGTTCTAAGGCCTACTTCCTTGTTAAGTACTGCCTTTAGTATTATCGAAGTGTCAACAAGCCCCTTCATAACTACATGAGCCTTTCCGCTTGAAACAAATTCAACAGCCTTAAGTGAAGCTGCTGCAAGGTCCTTTTCGTCTACAATTTCGTAGTTTGAAAGGTCTATTCCTTCAGCCTTTGCTATTTCCTCTATTTTCTGCGCATCTCCAACAAGTATGGCATTTGCTATGCCTTCTTTTCTTGCATTCTCAACAGCTATAAGAACCTCTTTGTCCTGAGCGCATGCAACAGATATCGTCTTTGGTCCTTTTTCCCTTGCAAGGGCTATCATTTCCTTGAAATCTTTCATTTATTTCACCTCGTCCTCATATATTTTAGCTTGTTCTTCTCCATTCATAACTCTCATTGCACCTTCATTGAGAGCGCCCATTTCATCTTCCCCAGGCACTGCTATCACCGGTGCTATGAACTGAACCATCTCTTTTATATAATCAACAAGAAGCTTAGAGTGCGCAAGCCCTCCGGTTATGACTACGGCCTGAACGTCTCCCTTCAGCGCAGTCGCCATGGCTCCTATCTCCTTGCCTATCTGGTATCCCATGGCCTCGAATATGAGCCTTGCCTTCTCGTCTCCCTGCTCTATCATCTTTATTACTTCTCTTGCATCGTTTGTTCCAAGGTATGCCACAAGGCCTCCCTGTCCCTTAAGCTTTTTCTTCATATCTTTATGTGTGTATTTGCCCGAATAGCAAAGCTTCACAAGGTCTCCTATTGGAAGCCCTCCCGTCCTTTCAGGAGAAAACGGACCCATTTCATTTGCATTGTTGTAGTCTATATTTGCGCCCTTTCTAACCGGAGCAACGCTTATCCCGCCACCAAGGTGGGCCACTACAAGATTTATGTCCTCGAATCTCTTTCCAAGCTGCCTTGCAACCTTTCGGCCTACAGCCTTTATGTTTAGCGCATGCCCTTGCGATCTTCTCTCTATTTCAGGCATTCCTGATATTCTGGCAACATCATCAAATTCATCCACCGCCACAGGATCAACTATGAAGCTTGGGACATTAGTCATATCAGCTATGGCCTTTGCTATTATCCCTCCAAGGTTTGAAGCATGTTCTCCCCTCTTTCCTTCCCTAAGGTCTTTTATCATTGCGTCAGAAACGCTGTATGTTCCTCCTGGAATAGGAGCCAAAAGTCCGCCCCTTCCAACTACGGCCTTTAAATCCTCTGCTGAAAATCCTTCTTTTTCAAGCCACTGGAGTATTATGTCCTTTCTCATTTCAAACTGCTCCGCTATCTTTTCGTATTTCTCCAGCTCATCTGGAGAATGTGAAAGATTGCTCTCTGCAATGCAGTCTGCATTCTTGAAAAGCGCTACCTTTGTCGACGTTGAACCCGGGTTTATGGCAAGTATATACTCTTTAGACACAAAATCACCTCGTAATATTTTAGTCTTCTACTCTTATATACCTCTTTTTGACGTTTTTATTGCCATTTTTTTTTATTTACCATAAATGCACTGAAATATTTAATCGAAAAGCGGAAAATCATAAGTTTTTTGATGCAAATGTCTGTGTAAAACGTTTTCATATGCATGCGAAAAGCATTCGGAAAATCGATAAAATCGAATCATTGTTTTTTTCTTTATACCAACATGATATATCCAAAACAAAAAAAATGCAATATTAGGATTAAAGATTTTTACATCTCCAATCCCAACGTTGCATTTTTCGGCTCTATTTCAAGTATTTCAAGCCCATCTGGTGTATTGTATTCAATTTTGAATTTTGCAGGATTCTCAAGAGGCTCCTTCATATTGATAAAAATTTCTACATCTTCAGAGGTGAATTTTTTGTTACTTTCCTCTAAATAGGCCACTTTCACTTTTATATTGTCTGGAATATCATTTTTAGAAATGTCTAAATTTTGTATGTTGCCTATATAGCTGATTCTTTCTTTCGAAATATATAAATTTTCTACAACCACTTTTGACATGTCCAAATTCAAAAATATTTTTTTTGTCTCAGAAAAAATATTTTCTGGAATCTGAAGGTCAAGCTCGACTTTTTTATCATTTGCCAGATTGCCTATGTCCAGCGGAATCGTCTTTATGCTCTCTATTTTTTCAATTTCTTCCTCGTTTCCCATGATTAGTATCTTGTCCGGATTCATCAACTTGCTCTTTATCCTGTAGTCTTCATCCGGCTCTCCCTTTAGCACAAGTTCTATGGGAACCTCTTTGCTCTTTTGTATTCCGACCCCAACATATACGTTTTCGTCTTTTATCCCAACTCCTTTGATTTCCCTGCCGTGGTCGTCAAGAGCCACTACATTGCTTTTGGCGTTGAACGACCCCTTTTTGTTTGAAACCGCCAAAGTTACATTAAGTGAATTTATCTTGTCCACAAGGCTTTTGGGGCCGTCTACGAATGTATATTGCGGATTTATATTCACTTCGGATATTTTAAAGCTGTCTCTGGGGTTGCCTTCTATTATAAGATCTATCTTTTTCTTTTCCACAACATATTCTTCCAGCTCTACTGAAATGCTATTGTCAGGTATGAGTGTATATGTGAGCCCTTCAGGCACTTTCACCTGGACATCCATAATGTTTTTGCCTACATGTGGGGCTTTTATACTTGAATACACCTTTATCGTTTCATCCTCCACGTCTTTCATTACAGACCTTCTCCCTCTGAGTATGAGCCTTACGTCAAGCTTTGACTCGGGGGATACCGTCATTCCAGAATCTTTTATCTGCACCATGTTTTGTATGTCCACATTCACACCCGAAAAATCCCTTATTATAATGGGATCAACCTCGGCCATAACATACACCCACATCAAAAATGCAAATGTCATAGATATGATTTTCATCTTTATGTCGTTTTTGAAAAAACTGATCATTTAAAAAACCTACCTTTTCTGAAAAAGCCCTCTTTTTTGCCTTCTTTCCTCTTGAATATGCTCTTTGTTTCATTTTCGTTCATAAGAGCCTTTTGGAGCACCTCCCTAAGGTAATTTACAGTTACATTCCGATAGAGCTTGCCGTTACTGGCAACAGAGACATGCCCGCTTTCTTCTGAAACTATTATTGAAATACAGTCTGACATTTCAGTTATTCCTATTCCTGCCCTGTGCCTGGTTCCAAGCTCCTTGTTGAGATATTTGTTTTCTGTAAGCGGAAGAAAGCATCCTGCAGCCATTATCCTGTTGTTTTTTATGGCTACGGCTCCATCGTGAAGCGGCGTATTTGGAATGAATATGTTTATAAGAAGCTGCCTTGTTATTCTCGCATCTATTTGAGTTCCTGTCTGGATTATCTCATTTATTCCCGTTTCCCTCTCCACTACTATGAGAGCTCCTATTTTCTGCCTAGCCAGAGAAAAAGCAGCCTCGCTTATCTCCCCTATGGCCATCGCCCTGTCCTCTTCGCTTTCAAATCCGCCAGGAGACTTTGCTATGAGCTTTGTTCTTCCGATGTACTCCAGCGCCCTTCTAAGCTCCGGCTGAAATACTATAAGCAGTGCTATTACCCCTACTGTCATAGTGTTTTTGAGTATCCAGCTGACAACATGAAGCTGGAAAAGTTCACTCAGCTTTGTAGCTATTACAAGCACGAGTATCCCTTTGACAAGCTGCTCCGCCCTTGTTTCTTTTATGAGCATGTACAGTTTGTAAAATACATAAGCCACTATTGCTATGTCTATTATGTCAAGTATTCCTATGTTCATTATTATGTCTCTTAAATCCCACAAACGAAAGACCTCCACTTCATCAACTTATTAACTTTATACTATCAATATTATCACACAGGGGCCTATAAAAAAAGTTTATTGACTGCTAACATGAAAATAAGTGAATCCCTCACGACTAAAGTCACAGGATTCCTCTGAAACATGCAATGCAGTTCCTATATATTTATGTAATAAAAAAAGAAGCCCTATCTACTAATAGAACTTCCTCTTTATAAATTGGAGCGGGTGAAGGGGATCGAACCCTCGCAACCGGCTTGGAAGGCCGGGGCTCTACCACTGAGCTACACCCGCATATACTGCAGTATTTGTTTTTATGGTGCGGGTGGAGGGACTTGAACCCCCACGTACTGGACACTAGATCCTAAGTCTAGCGCGTCTGCCAATTCCGCCACACCCGCATGTG
>NZ_FSRH01000026.1 GCF_900141635.1 Peptoclostridium litorale DSM 5388
TCCAAAAGCGCCGTAATAGAGTGCGTGACAGAAAAGGAAATGAACGTCGAGCCCATGGTAAGGCCGGGCGGCGGAATATGGGATATGATATACGTTTAAAGAGCATGTATAGATAATTGAAAATATAAAATTTTTTTTATTTTCAAAAAACTATAGACAAGGGCATGATATCCTGATAGAATACAAAACTATAACATAACAAAACACAGTTGATAAATGCAGTGAAGGAGAGCGTATCTTACAAGCAGCTTAAAGAGAGTCGGCGTTTGGTGGGAGTCGATAGTGCGGAGAAGATATTACTAGCTCTGGAGCACCGTCCTTGAAAACAGTAGAGGATGGCGGATGAACCCCGTTAAAGGTTAAGGCAAAGCCGAAAGAGGAGTCTTCTACAAAATGGGAGGAGACAATTAGGGTGGTACCGCGAATATTATTCGCCCCTGAACTGTATAGTTCAGGGGCGTTTTTAATTTAAGTCATTCAAATGAGTGGAGTAAATTAAGAACGAGCGTATCAGGAAAGGCAAGCCAAAGAGAGGTCTTCTGCGAAATGTCAGGAGGCAATTAGGGTGGTACCGCGAAATATTCGTCCCTGAACAAGAGTTCAGAGGCGTTTTTTTATTACCCAAATGACATTACAATAAGAATGAAAATGGCAGGTGTGTGTTTAGTCACCCAGAACGGATTACTTCACACCGAAATGATGTATATAATATTCAAAATACAGTATTCAAAATGGAGGGATTTACATGGCAAAGAGAATAAAGATATTCGACACTACTCTTAGAGATGGAGAACAATCACCGGGATGCAGCATGAACCTTAGTGAAAAGATAAAGATGGCAAAGCAGCTTGAAAGACTTAAAGTGGACGTCATAGAGGCCGGATTTGCAGCAGCTTCAAAGGGAGACTTTGAATCCGTAAGTCAAATAGCGAAAAATATAAGCGAATGCAGGGTTGCCAGTCTTGCAAGGGCTCTTAAGAAGGACATAGATTTTGCATGGGATGCAGTAAAAGGGGCAAAGCACCCTAGAATACACACATTCATAGCGACATCCCCAGTACACATGAAATATAAGCTTAGGATGAGCGAGGAGCAGGTTCTAGAAAGAGCCGTTGAAATGGTAAAATACGCAAAGAGATACTGCGAGGACATAGAGTTTTCAGCGGAAGATGCAACGAGAAGCGATGTCAAATTTCTTTCGAGACTTTTCGAAGAGGTTATAAAGGCGGGGGCCACAGTACTGAACATTCCAGATACAGTGGGATATACAACACCTGATGAATACTACAGACTTATAAGTTCAATAAGAGAAAATGTAAATGGAATAGACAGGGTGGACATATCGGTTCACTGCCATGACGATCTTGGAATGGCTGTTGCAAATACTCTTGCAGCTGCAAGGGCGGGAGCGACACAGCTTGAATGCACTGTTAACGGAATAGGGGAAAGAGCTGGAAATGCAGCACTTGAGGAAATAGTAATGGCGCTTCAAACTAGAAAAGACATATTTGAAATGGAATGCAAAGTGGATACCACTCAGATAATGAAGTCAAGCAGCCTACTAAGCGCTATAACGGGAGTGAAGGTTCAGCCTAACAAGGCAATTGTAGGAGCAAATGCATTTGCACACGAATCGGGAATACACCAGCATGGAATGCTTCAGGAAAAGAGCACTTACGAGATAATGACACCTGAATCTGTAGGGCTTAAGGAGAACATGATGGTTCTTGGAAAACACTCTGGAAGACATGCATTTGAAAACAGGCTTAAAGAAATGGGTTACGAGCTTTCAGCAGAAGAGCTTCAAACAGCATTTGAAAAGTTCAAAGCTCTTGCAGACAAGAAAAAAACGGTGTACGACAAGGACATAGAGGCACTTATAGTGGACAACGCCTATGAGATTCCAAATGAGTACACGCTTGAAAGATTCATTATAAACAGCGGAAATGCAATAACGGCAACTGCATCCATAGCACTTAGACATGAAAGTGAAATAATGGAAGACGTGGCAGTTGGAGACGGTCCGGTAGATGCGGCGTTCAACGCCATAGAAAAGATAGCAGGAAAGAGCATAAAGCTTGAGGACTATACTATAAACTCAGTGACACAGGGAAAAGACGCACAGGGCGAGGTTATAGTTAAGGTTGAATGTGATGGCAGACATTACAAGGGCAAGGGACTTAGCACAGACATAATAGAGGCCAGCATACTGGCATATGTAAATTGTATAAACCAGATAACATATTACGATGACAAGTTCGAAGAAAAGATATCGTAACAGGCTGACAAGAATATATAAATGGAATATAAAATAAACAAAAAGCAGCGGCACAAAAATAGAACGATAATTCAAAATCTTCAAAAAACGGAGGTACTAAAATGGGAATGACTATGACTCAAAAGATACTTGCAAAACATGCAGGGGTAGACAGCGTAAGCCCGGGACAGTTCATACAGGCGGATACGGACATGGTGCTTGGAAACGACATAACAGCACCGGTTGCTATAAAGGAGTTTAAAAAGATGGGGGCCGAAGAAGTATTTGACAAGTCCAAAATTTCAATAGTTCCAGACCACTTCACTCCAAACAAGGACATAAAGACTGCAGAGCAGTGCAGGATGATAAGGGAGTTTGTAGGCGAGACTGAGATAGAAAACTATTTTGAAATAGGAGAGGTTGGAATAGAGCATGCACTTCTTCCAGAAAAGGGGCTTGTAGTTGCGGGAGACGTTGTAATAGGAGCCGATTCGCACACATGCACATACGGAGCGCTTGGAGCATTTTCGACAGGGGTTGGAAGTACAGACATGGCGGCTGCAATGGCCACTGGAAAGGCTTGGTTCAAGGTTCCTTCAGCTATAAAGTTTAACATCACCGGAAAAATGCAAAAGTGGACAAGCGGAAAAGACGTAATACTTCACATAATAGGAATGATAGGCGTTGACGGAGCTCTTTACAAGTCGATGGAGTTTTGCGGAGAGGGCATAAAGAACCTTTCTATGGATGACAGGTTTACAATAGCAAACATGGCTATAGAGGCAGGAGCTAAAAATGGCATTTTCCCGGTGGATGAGCAGACAATAGACTACATGAAGGAACACTCGAAAAGAGAATGGGTAGAAATGTCGGCAGACGATGACGCGCAGTATGAGAAGGTGTATGACATAGACCTTTCAAGTATAAAGCCTACAGTGGCATTCCCTCACCTTCCTGAAAATACAAGGACAATAGACAATGTGGGAGACGTTAAAATAGACCAGGTTGTAATAGGTTCTTGCACAAACGGAAGAATAAGCGACCTTAGAGAAGCCGCAAAAGTGCTTAATGGAAGACATGTTGCAAAGGGCATGAGAACCATAATATTCCCGGCAACTCAAAAAATATACCTTCAGGCAATAAAGGAAGGGCTAATGGAGATATTCATAAATGCAGGAGCCATAATAAGCCCGCCGACATGCGGACCTTGCCTTGGAGGGCATATGGGAGTACTTGCAGATGGAGAGAGGGCGGTGGCTACGACAAACAGAAACTTCGTTGGAAGAATGGGCCATGTTGGCTCGGAAGTTTACCTTGCAAGCCCTGCGGTTGCAGCAGCTTCGGCAGTGGCAGGAAAGATCGCGGGACCCGAGGACATAGGAGTTTAAATAGAGAGCGGCACAGTCAAAGGGATGAGTGTTTACAAAGAGGAGGAAAAAGGGATGAAAAATGAAAATAGAGAGTTCAAAAGCATAGATGTAACAGGCGGATCACACACAGGAACTAAAAAGACAGAGGCTAAAGGCAAAATAAGGGACACTTTCTACAAGGACCAGATGCACATGCCTAACACGGGAATGAACTATTTTGGATGCAGGGGCAGGGGGGATTACTAATGAGCATTGAGTCGAGAGTTTTTAAATACGGGGATAATGTGGATACTGACGTGATAATTCCGGCAAGGCATCTTAACACATCTGATCCTGCAGAGCTTGCAAAGTACTGCATGGAGGACATAGACAAGAGCTTTGCAGGCAGGGTTCAAAAGGGCGACGTAATTGTAGCGGGGGAGAACTTCGGATGCGGCTCTTCAAGAGAGCACGCCCCTATAGCCATAAAGGCGAGCGGAATATCGTGTGTAATAGCATCGTCTTTTGCAAGGATATTCTACAGGAACTCTTTCAACATAGGACTTCCCATATTTGAATGCGAAGAGGCGTCAAAGAGAATAGACGACGGCGACAAAATAAGCGTTGATTTTGAAACCGGAATAATAAAAAACATCACAAAGGCCGAGGAGTACAGGGCACAGCCTCTTCCAGAGTTCATGAGATCGATAATAGATGCAGACGGACTTTTAAACTATATTAAAAAACAGGTGGGATAATATATGGAATTTAAAATAGCAGTTGCAAAAGGAGACGGAATAGGACCTGAAATAACTGACCAGGCCATAAAGGTTATGGAAAAGGTGGCTGAGAAATACGGCCATAGGTTTGAATTTAACAATGTAGAAGTAGGGGGAGAGGCGCTTGACAAGTTCGGTGATCCGCTTCCGCAGTCTACGCTCAGTACATGCAAAAAAAGCGATGCTGTCCTTTTGGGGGCTGTGGGAGGACCAAAATGGGACGCATTTGAAAGTGACAAGAGACCTGAAAAAGGGCTGCTAAGACTTAGAAAAGGACTTGGACTTTTTGCAAACATAAGGCCGGCGGTGCTTTACAAGCAGCTGCAGGATGCCTGCCCTCTAAGAAGTGACATAATGAATGAGGGAATAGACATATGCGTGGTAAGAGAGCTTATGGGCGGAATATATTTTGGAGAGCGCGGAAAGTCGGAAGGTGAAAACGGCAAAGAGGCATTCGACATAGAGACCTATTCAGAGATGGAAGTCAAGCGTATAGCAAAAGCTGCTTTTGAAACGGCAATGGGAAGAGAGAAGAAGGTAACAAGCGTAGACAAGGCAAACGTGCTTGAAAGCTCAAGGCTTTGGAGAAGCGTAGTTGAGGAAGTCGCTAAGGACTACCCGAAAGTGGAGCTTGAGCACATGTATGTTGACAATGCGGCAATGCAGCTTGTGAGAAGGCCGAGCCAGTTCGACGTAATACTTACAACAAACATGTTTGGGGACATACTTTCAGACGAGGCGAGCATGATTACAGGATCAATAGGGATGCTGCCGTCGGCAAGTCTTGGAGAAGCTGGGGTTCACATGTACGAGCCTATACACGGATCGGCTCCTGACATAGCGGGGCAGGACATGGCAAACCCAATAGGAACAATACTTTCATGTGCAATGATGCTTAGACATTCATTCAATATGGAAGGCGAGGCAAGGACAATTGAAGTGGCTGTCGAAAAGACTCTTGAAGAAGGTTTCAGAACAGGAGACATAATGAGCAGCGGCATGAAGCAGATTGGAACATGCCAAATGGGAGATGAAATAGCAGGTAGAATATAGGCACGTTGGAGTTTGGATTTATCAGACTATGGATTACAGTCATATGAGGTGTGAATATTAAAAAACTATATGAAATATGAAAAGGGGTGTAGAGCATGGCCAGGAGTTTTGAGATAAGGGCAGAAAACGGAGTGGAATCGCTACTGAGGATTGTTGGAATACTCAAG
>NZ_FSRH01000009.1 GCF_900141635.1 Peptoclostridium litorale DSM 5388
GCCGCTGAAAGGCAAATCAAGCCGTTTGTTATCGGTCGCAAAAATTATCTATTCTGCAAATCACCTCATGGAGCAAAAGCCAGCGCCATGGCATACAGCATAATAGAAACAGCCAAAATGAATGGCCTGAATCCTTTTTACTATTTGAAATACCTGTTCGAGCAGCTTCCGAATACAAAACTCAGCACTCCATACGCACTGGATCATCTTCTTCCGTGGTCTGAAACCCTGCCGAAAGAGTGCCTTAAAACATTTGAATCTAAAAAATAGAAAACGTCCTATTTGTGAGTATTATCTCATAGATAGGACGCTTTTCATATGTGGGTTGTATTTGACGGATACTGTTTTCCTCTATGAACCTGTCTATAGCCATAAGAACTTCTAATTCCTTGCCTATCATATCCTCGCTCCTTTCACTAAAACAAGAACATTTCCATCTATCCCCATTATAGCTGAACATTAGTTCTCTGTAAACAGCTGTATTTACATGTATCCTGTGCATTGTATACTTTGAATATCAAAAAGAGAACCACCCCGTAGGATGGTCCTCTCTACACTTACTAAACCTTAACCACGATTACAAAATAACTTCGTAACTTCGTGCCTAGTTCACTGTACTTTTATTAGTCGATTACATGCTCAACTGTAATGTCGTTTTCTACATTTCCAGCTAAGTCTTTAACATCTCCAACTAGCTTAACCTCAACTGCTGCAGTTGCATCAGCTGCTTCAAGGTTAGTTGTTAAGTTTATTGTTATAGTATCAGTAACTCCACCTGCATAAACAACAGATGCAATTACATAATTTGTTTCGTCTCCACTATCATCAAATGCACCATCAGTAGCAGAAGTTACTGTGAAGTCAGCTTTCTGGATAGTTGTTGGGTCAAGTTCTTCTCCAACTGCTATAACAACTGTAGCTCCACCACCTGTTGCTGTAACATCTCCATCAGCAAATGTGAATGCTGTATCGTCTCCTTCAGCTACATCACTTTCTGTTGTGCTAACCTCATTACCCGCAGCATCCATTACTCCATTAATTGTAACTGAGTAAGTTTCTCCTGTCTGTAGGTTGTAAGCATCATCACCAGTTCCGTCGAAAGTAATCGTAGCAGTAGTTGCATTAGTGGCAGCTATAGAGTAAGAATCTGCACTTATAACAGTGCCATCTTTATCTTTAACTGTCCAGTTTCCTTCATCAATAACACTCGCTGCTACTACGTTTTCATCAAATACTACAGCAATTGTATCATTTTCTTCGTCAGCCACTGTAGTCGCCGTAACAGAAGTTACCTCCGGCTTTGTTATATCAGTTAAAGCAACTGGTGCTGCAACTGTAGCAACTGCAAATGCCTTTCCAGCCAAGTTAGTTACTGCAGCATTCATAGTCACATTCGATACAGCAGTTAATGCAGTGTCTACGTCTAGAGTTACAGTAGCTTCTTCAGCATCTGCATCCCATGCATATGTTGCTTGGATAACATTTTCGCCACTAGCTATAGTGTAGTTAGATGCCTTAGCTGCCTCAGAAGCTATTAGTTCTTCACCAAATGTTAATACAACTGCTCCTGTTGCAACATCTGTTTCAACAATCGATGGAGCCGCTGGAGCAACTGCAACTAGTGCAGCTGAAACTGCATCAGCATCTCCAGTAGCTGTACCTAGAGCTTTTCCTGTAGTTGTTGTAACATTAGATGCAACAAGTTTATAGTAATATCCATCTTGTAGGTTTGGTGAGTCTAGTGTTATTTTAACTTGTTTTGCATTTCCTTGAACCATAGCAGCTGTTGCATTTGTAAGTGATACTGCTGTAGCTTCAGAGAAATCAGTATTTGATGTTGATTGAAGAACTACATAGTTATTTACGTCAGTAGCTTGTGCAGTATTAGGCTCTGCATTGAAAGTAATTGTTAGGGTATCATTCTTACTATTTGCAGGAGCTGCCGCTGCTAGAGTATCAACAGTTAATTTAGCTGCATCTGCAACTGAGCTTCCGTTGAATGTATTTGAGTTTGTTCCGATTATGTTCATTCCTGGAGTATCTTTTACATTTGAAACAACGATTGTATATGGCGCTCCAGCAGTTTGAGTTGCAGTAGTTAGGAATACATCCATTGTGCCGTCAGCGTTTCTTGACTGAACATCAGCACTTGTAACCGCTAGTGCAGCACCTGTCGAATCAGTTATCGCATAGTTAGCTACTGTTTCAGCAGTTGCTTCGTCAACTGTTTCGCTAAATGTAACTTTTAGTAGGTTTGCATTTTCTGCAGAAACTGCCGATACTGTTGGTGCAACAAAGTCGCTAAACTGAAGAGCCACACCTGTAGCGTATGTCGTAGCATCGTTTGCCTTAGAAGCTTCGTCAGTTACAGCGCTTGCAGCAAGAACAATTTTCATATCTTCTCTCTTGTTGAAGCTTGTTTCAATTGCAGTAGCTTCAGTTGATAAATCAGTTCCAGTTGCAGCATTCAGTATGAATGTCAGTGTTGTTCCTGATTCAGTTCCACCTTCATCTTCTACGATGTCAGCTGCTACAGCAACGTTAGTAAGAGTTGTCACATTAGTAGACGCATCTTTCATTATTTTTATGTTAGCTTGAGTTATATCGCCAACATTTTGATCTATATTTTCACTAAATGTTAGTTTTAATTGCTTAGTGTTGTTGTTATAAGTAGCCGATACTAGTTCTGGCTTAGCATCGTCAGCTGTATATGTTACTTCAACACCTGTAGCATAAGTTTCTTGTCCTGCGACATTTGCTACATCAGCCTCGTTTGTAACAGCATCAGCTGCCATGAATACTTTAAGAGTTGATGATGTTGGTGCAGGAACTAGTGCTTCTAGTGTTGCTCCACTTGCTCCAAGGTCAAATTCCCAAGTGCTTAGTGTGGCAGTTGAATCTTCAACCATGCTTGCCGCTAAAGCAACAGCATCTCCTGCAGCAGTATTAGTGTCTAATTTGATGCTTGCAGCTGTAGTCAGTTCAACCGCTTGATCAAATGTTAGTGTTAGCATATTTGTTTCTTGGTTATATGCTGCAGCAGTTATTACAGCAGGTGTATTCTTAGTAACATTGAATGTTTCACCTTCAGTTGCTGTAGTTCCATCAGAGTATGCGTCTTCAGCAGACGTCAATACTAGTGCATCAGTCAATGCATTCACAGCTGTTTTATCAGCAGCTACTAGGCCTAGTGTGATAACATTTGAAGCTGTTTGAGTTTTAGAAGTAGCTGCCGCTAAAGTAACTCCGTTGATAGAAAGTTTAGTAGCATCTAAATCCGAAATAAGTACATCTTTATCAAATGTAACTTTCAAAGTTCCTAAAACACTGTCATAAACAGCAGCAGTTAACTCAGGAGCTTTTTCATTTATAAGGTCTGAAGCTGTAGGCTTGAATGATATTTCAGTTCCGTTGTAGATTCCGTTACCAGCAACGTCCTCAACATTAACAGGACCAACTGAATTTCCTAGAACTAAAACATAATCAGCAACTGTCATTGCTGTATCTATAGTTAATGTTACCTTTGTTCCTGTAGCATCTAAAACAGCCTGATCCGTACCAATTGCCGCTGCACCTGGTTTAGATACTGTAAAGTTAGTTGTAGCTATGTTTGCAGCTGCTGAGTCTAGCTTTTCATTAAATGTTATTTCTAGTGTCTTAGTTCCTTTTACCGCAACACTTGTTACTTCAGGAGCTTTAAAATCAAATGCATTAACCATTCCTGTAGCAACTTCAGCTGCTGTACCATTTACTGTCAGGTCTCCCTCTTTATTATTTAGAGAAGCGACAGTTAATTTATAAGTTTTGTTAGTCAAATCTGAAGCAACTTTTTCAACAGCAGATACTGCTACAGCATTTCCGTTCTCTAGTACTGTAAAAGAAGCTGCAACTGGAGCTTCAACTGGAGCTTCAGTCAAAACAACTGTAACAGTTGTAGAAGTAATAGCACTTACCGACTCAACAACAACGTCTTCAACAACTGGAGCTTCTACTGTGAATGAAGCTGCATCAGAAACAACCTCTCCTACAGTTACTGTGAAAGAGTGAGTTCCTGCTGGAAGAGCTGTTGCATACTCGTAGCTTATAGCTCCGTCAGTTATAGCAACGTCTGGTACAACTATAGCGTCTCCAGTTTCTGGAGTTATAGTTATAGTAGCTGTCGCTCCTGCTTCTGCGTTAGCTACAGCAGCTGCGAAAGTAGTAAGGTTAGAAGTAGCGTCAGTAGTTGCTGCTAGTGCAGATACTACAACGTCTCCACTTGCAAATGGGTTAGCTACAACTGCAGATGCAACAAGGTTAGCGTCCGCAAGAACGTTTCCTTCAGCGTCAGTTATAGATGCTGATTTGAATCCAAATCCTAGAGTCGCTCCGTCTGGTATAGCCACTACACTTGCATTCGACATACGAAGGTTAATAACTGCTGGGTTTACAGCATCAAGCTCAGCAAGGTCTACGTTTGCAATAGTTGCGTCTCCGTTAACTGTAAGGTGCTCTCCAGCCTCTCCTACAATTGCCATTATTTCAGAGTAGTCTGCAGTTGCATCAAGCGCTGCGCTGAATGTAACTGGAAGGTAGAATCCGTCTGCATCTTGCATTATAGTTGATCCTACTGTGTAAGAAAGTCCTTCAACTACTACGTCTCCGTCTCCTGCTGCGTACTTAACCGCATCAGCTCCAACCGCGTAGTATGTTACCGCTGGCATGTCTTCCGCTGTAGCAAATGTGCTGCTAACTACATCAAGATACATTGGGTTTTCTAGTGATCCTACTTTAGTGTATACAGGTGTTCCTGCCGTTATAGCAGCTCCAACCTCAACTACAGCGTCTACACTCGAGTTGAAGTAGTCAAAGCTGTAAGCGTTGTCGTTCACAACTACTGTTGGAACTGGAAAAGCTGCAAAAGAAGATGTTGCGCTAAGCACCATTGTAGATGCAAGAGCAACTCCCATTACTTTTTTAGATATTTTCATTACCGTTTGCCCTCCTTGAATTGAATTGAATTAAGTCAAAATAATTATATTAAAAGTACTGTTTGCTAGTATATGTCTACAACTGAAAAATTTTCCACTTCTCCGTCAGTCCATTTAACTGGAGTTCCGTCAAGTGGTACATTTTCAAATGTAGCTATAAGGCTTGAAGATGAATCGTAAACCATAACCTTAACAGTGTCCGGCTTTGCGATTGTTTCTGTTTCTACAGATACTGCGACTGGTGCAGTTGTCTGAGTTGCCACTTCGCTTCCGGCAACAACCAGATATTCCACAGCATAAGTGCTTGCGCCTTCAATGTTTGAAAGCTCTATTCCAACTGTACCGAATTCAAAGTTTCCTACCGATGTTCCAGTTGTGAAATTGGCCTTCACAGTAGGTGTGTTCGAACTCACTTCATCTCCATCGTTTGCTGCATATGTTGTTGTGTTTCCGTCAGGGTCATAATATTCAACTTCCGGAATGTCTGCAGCCGATCCCATCGTATTCTTTACAACGTCCATGAACATAGAAGTAGCTCCCTGCCCAACTTTAACGTACACACTGTCGTTATTGCTTATGGCCTGTCCGACTTCCATTATTGCCTGGACGTTCGAATTGAAGTATTCAAAGCTGTAGGCTTTTCCGTTTAGTATAACAGTACCTCCTGGCATTTCTGCAAATGAAGCTGAGATGCTCATCAGCAGGAACACAGCAGATACCAAAAGAATTCTGAATTTTTTTTTCATGATTATTACCCCTCAATTTAAACATAGGGTTTGAAGACCCACCTCCAAACCCTATGCATATTTGATTTAAAGTTGCCCTTTAAATTTTATTAAAGTGACTCGTTTGCGAAAGTCTCTATAAGAGTTCCGTTTGCATCGTATACTTTTACAGTAACTGTTGTTCCGAATGCTGCAGTCTCAGTAGCTGTTCCAACTGCAACTTTAGCTGTAGTTTTTTCTTCTCCTAGAACTGTGTAAGTAACTTCGTACTCAGCAGCTCCGTCTACATTTTCGAAAGTAGCTGTTATAGCGAAGAAAGTGAAGTTTCCTACTGAAGTTTCAGCGCCTTTTGCTATAGTTACGTCAGCTTCTTCAACTGGAGGCTCAACAGTTCCGCCATCGTTGTGAGCGTCGTAAGCTTCGTCGTAAAGATCCATGTCGTTGCTGTCGTCTTCGTCGTATATCTTGATTACTACAGCTTTTCCGTCTTTAACAACTGCTGTTATCATGTCGTCTTCGTCTATGTCGCTGAAGTCTTTCTCGTCATCAGTTTCGTAAACAACTACGTCTGCATCAGCCTTGAATGTCTCTATTTCGTTTCCGTCTTTATCTTCAACCTCGATGTATTTTCCGCTTATGTCAGAAACTGTACCAGTGTAGAACATGAAGTCTCCTTCTTCGCTCTTTCCGTCAGTTACTGAAGATACATCTATTGTTCCGTCAGTGTTTTCTGTGAATACTACTATAGTCTCAGCGTCAGAAACTTTTCCGCCGTCTATTTCGTAGTCAGCTTTTCCGTCTTTGTCGAACTCAACAAGCTCTACGAATGGGTCTCCATCCTTAGTCCACTTGTCAAGAACGTAAGCAGCTCTCTCGTCGTCAGACTTGATCTGAGCTACAAGAACTATAAGCTGAACTTCGTCGTTGTCGTCTACGAAGAATACAACGTCGTCTCCGTCACCTTTGTCTTCAAGTGAAGCAAAGTCTACAACTTCTACGTCTTTAAGATCGTCTATAGAGTTGTCTGACTTAAGACCTTCAGTGTAGTCGAATACTAGCACGTTTGAAGCCACGTTGTAGTCCTTGTTGTCAACTTCCATGCTGTCGTCAGTGAAGTCGTCAGTAAGTTCTCCAGCAAGAGGCTCGAAATCGTCGTCTGCATCTGCAACTTTAAGTATGTCAGTAGCATCGTATTCAGCTATCTTCTGGATAGAGTCTATTTCTCCGTCTTTGTCAAGTGTGTATTTTACTACGTCACCCTTCTGAACGTCGTCTTCTTCAGTGTATCCACCCATGAAGTCCTCATCGTCAGCGTCGAACTCGTAAGTTACTACTTCTTCCTTGTTAGTAAGTATCTTAACTGAAACGTCTCCGAAGCTTTCGTCTTTAGCTGTAACTACACCGTAAAGGTCTGATGAAGAAGCCTCAGCGTCTGTAGTTATGTGTCTTACGTATCCCTTAGCGTCAAATATAACTAGAGCCTTTTCGTCGTCTCCTGTTATATCGTTAAGAGCGTCTTCTCCGTCTCCTGAATCGAATAGAGCTACGTCTTTTCCGTCGTTAGATGAAACTGTAGCTTCTGAAGTTACGTCGTAAGTAGTTCCGTCTATTCTTACTTCCATCTTAGCTACGTTGTATCTGTCAACGTCGCCTTCAACAGTGCTTCTTACAACCACAACGTAAGCCACTTCGTCTCCGCTTGCAGCTTCCTCAAGGTTGTCTCCATCCATGTCTTCGTTGTTGATGTATATTACATCGTTCTTCTGGATGTCTTCAAGCTTCATCATTTTTCCAGTGTTGTCCATAACAACCACTTTGTCGTAGTCTTTAGCCTTGAATGTATCCTCATCGTCAGCGTCGTCTACGAAGTAAGTTATTGAAGATGCACTAGCTTCTTTAACAACACCTGAAGTCTTGTCCCAGCTGTATGCGTCTATAACTTTTATGTTTCCTTTGTTGCTTAGTACGGCCTTAACGAAAAGATTTCCCTTTTCAGCTTCGTCTTTGAAGTCAGAGAATTTTGTAACTTCTTTGTTGTCAAGGTATATAGTGTAGTCGTCTTCTAGCTCGTACTCTTTGTCAGCTTTTATGAAAGTCATTCCGTCATCTTCATCGATGTCTTCGTCTTCGTCTACTACATCGTAAAGAACCTTGAAAGGCTTGTCGCTTTCTTCAACATAAACAACTTCTTTGTCGTCGTTGATGTATACGTTTAGAGAAAGTCCAAGAAGAGCTGAAGTGTCTACAGAGTCAAGAACGTCGTAAGTTTCCTCGTCGCCGTCTTCAACGTCTATGCTTTTAACATTGTAGTCTTTTCCTATTTCAACTTTCATTTGGTCTTCGTCTATTGCCTTGTCTACCTTTGGAGTAGAAAGAACTACCGCTTCTTCAAGCTTGAATATGTCAAGTTTTTCTTCAAGAAGAGTTATGTCAGACTTAGAGTATTTTATTTCTGTTCCTGCAAGTGTTCCGTACTCGCTTATCTTAACAACGTCAGCGTCAAGAGTGTTGTCAACCATAACAGCCATTGATCCTCTGTCAGCGAATCCTGATGGAGAGAATACAACGTCCTTAGTTATTCCTTCTTCTGCAGCCTTAGCCACATAGTTTCCTGGCCAAGTTCCTGGAAGGAATGTATCCTGGTATCCAATAGCTCTTACAAGCATTGTAACAGCTTCTGCGTATGTAACCTTGTTAGCAGGCTTGAAAGTTCCATCTGGGTATCCTTTAAGGATTCCTTGTCCAACCGCTACGTTAACGTATCCAGCCGACCATCTTCCAGCTTCAACGTCTGCGAATTGAGTTCCGCCTATAGCAGCCTCTGCAGCTGATCCAAGTCCTAGTGCCTCAACAAGCACCTTTGCGAATTGCTCTCTTGTTACTTCTAGTTCTGGGTGATATTTTCCATCATCCATTCCATCAACTATACCAAATGCTGCAAGTCTTTCTACAGCCTTAACAACTTTTGCGTCTTCGATGTTAGCTGTAAGATCTCCAGCAGCAAATCCTAGGCTCATGCTTCCAGCTACAAGAGATGTAGCAAGAGCTAGGGAAACTAGCTTTTTGTTCATGATGTAATCCTCCTTTAATTTATAGCTATATTATTTTTTCCGGGCTTTATACCCATTCTACATTGAAGATTATACCACCCGTAATACAGCCAGTCAACAATGTCACTCCATCTGTAACATTTTTGTAATAATAAAGCTCAGCATTGTAAATAACCTTATCGGAAATTTTACCTAATGCTATTATACCGCTTTTCAACCCTTTGTAATATTACAATACTGTTACATAATATTACAGATGTGTTACGCATTTTTCATCCTGGTTTCCATTTGCTACTTTGCGTTCAATTTCCAGTTCCAATGTATATTATTGTTTTTTTATATTTTTATTTTGATTTTTCAATGGCGGCCTTCACAAAGTCCCTGAAAAGGGGCTGAGGCCTTGTAGGTCTTGACTTGAATTCCGGATGGAACTGTCCCGCCACAAACCAAGGATGGTCTTTCACCTCCACTATCTCAACAAGCCTTTCGTCAGGCGATATGCCCGATATTACAAGTCCGCTGCCAGTCAGCATGTCCTTGTATTCGTTGTTGAATTCGTATCTGTGTCTGTGTCTTTCGTATACCAGCTTTTCGCCGTAGGCCTCGTACGCCTTTGTCCCCTCGTATATCTTGCAAGGGTAAAGTCCAAGCCTCATGGTTCCTCCCATGTCCTCGACGTCGCATTGCTCGGGCATGAGGTCTATCACATGGTGTTTCGCATCCGGCGCAAGCTCTGCGCTGTGGGCTCCTTCAAGGCCGGCAACGTTCCTTGCGAACTCCACTACTGCAAGCTGCATTCCAAGGCATATTCCAAGGAAAGGCACCCCGTTTTCCCTAGCGTATCTTATGGCCTCTATCTTCCCTTCCACTCCGCGGTCTCCAAATCCTCCAGGGACAAGTATGCCGTCGGCGCCCGAAAGGTAGTCCGCCGCATTTTCCCTAGTTATGTCTTCCGAGCGGACCCAGTCTATGTCTACCTTGGCTCCCCCGTATATTCCAGCGTGCTTCAGCGCCTCGGCGACTGAAAGGTATGCGTCCTTGAGCTCCACGTATTTCCCTACAAGGGCTATTTTGACTTCCTTTTTGAGGGATTTCTCCTTGTTAACTATGTCTATCCAGTCGTCCATTTGGGCCTCTTTTGCGTCAAGCGAAAGCCCTTTCACCACAAGTTCGTCAAGCCCTTCCTTTTGAAGCATCAGCGGAACTTCGTAGAGGGTGTCGGCGTCGAGGTTTTGAACTACATGGCTTGGCTTCACGTTGCAGAAAAGCCCTATCTTGTCCTTCATCTCGTCTGAAAGCGGCTTTTCGCTCCTGCATATTATTATGTCAGGCTGTATTCCTATGCTCCTGAGCTCCTTTACCGAGTGCTGTGTAGGCTTTGTCTTCAGCTCTCCCGCCTTTTGAAGGTACGGCACGAGAGTGAGGTGGATGTACATCACGTTTTCTTCGCCAAGGTCGTATTTGAGCTGCCTTATGGCTTCAAGGAACGGAAGCGACTCTATGTCTCCCACGGTTCCGCCGATTTCGGTTATTACTACGTCTATGTTCCCTTCCTTCGAGACCCTCTTCATCCTGTCTTTTATCTCGTTTGTTATGTGAGGTATTACCTGGACGGTCCCTCCAAGGTAGTCGCCTCTTCTCTCCTTTGTTATTACAGACCAGTATATCTTTCCCGTAGTGACGTTTGAGTTTTTGGAAAGGTTTATGTCTATGAATCTTTCATAATGTCCAAGGTCAAGGTCCGTCTCAGCTCCGTCGTCTGTTACAAAAACTTCTCCGTGCTGGTATGGCGACATTGTTCCAGGATCGAAGTTGAGATAAGGGTCGAATTTTTGTATTGATACCGTAAGCCCTCTCGACTTTAGTATCCTTCCCAGCGAGGCTGCGGTTATTCCCTTTCCAAGCGACGATACCACCCCGCCCGTTACGAAAATGTACTTTGTGTCTTTTTTGTTTGCCATTTTGTACCTCCATTTTCCCTCTGCGTGGACATTGTTTCCAAAAAAAGAGTCAGGCCGCCCATCGGGCGACCTGACGTAAAATGATTACTTCCCAAGGTATTCAAGCGCCGCTTTGAGCTGGTTGTCCATATCGTCCGAAAGCATGAATTTCGAAAAATCTCCGCTCAGGCTCGAAAGCGTCTCTGCGCTCGCCTCTCCGCTTTGGGGCATTTCCACTTTGCCCTGGTATGCAACTACGCCTGCCGCTGTCGAGTCCCCGTATATTCCCTGAGGATCTGATATTTCATACCCTAAAAGCTGAAGCCTCTCCTGGAGCGCTAGAACGTCAAGTCCCGCGTCTCCCTTTTTCATTGCGTGGTCGGTTTCAAACGGAGTCATCTCACCTATGTCCACGACTTCGTCCGCAAACCTTCCGGCTTCTATGTCAGGTACGAGCCCTGTCTGGTCTATCGACCTTCCTGAAGGAAGTACGTATTTCGCTATTGTAAGCTTTATGGCCTCGCCGTTTTTAAGAGGCAGAAGCTTTTGCACGGTTCCCTTGCCGTATGTGTTTTCCCCTATTAGGACTCCCGACTTGCTATCCTGTATGGCCCCTGCGAGTATTTCAGAAGCGGATGCCGAGCCGCGGTCCACAAGCACGGCCACTTTGGAAAATACCGGAGTTCCATATGACGGATAGCTGCTTTCAGATCCGTTTTTGTACTTTATAGTGACTACTTTTCCCTTGGGTACGAAATCCTGGGCTATGGCCACAACGTCCACAAGGCCTCCTCCCGGATTTCCACGAAGGTCAAGCACCAGCTTGTTATTCCCCTGAGATTTCAGCTCGTTTACAGCCTTGCCCATGTTCTTTATGGAAACTTTCGAAAACTCCGAAAGCTTTATATACCCTATGCCGTTTCCAAGCTCCCTGTATTTCACCGGATTGAGCTCGACCTGGCCTCTTTTTACGGAAACGTCGAATCTTCTGCCTCTTCTCTCTATTGTAAGGTTTACAGACGTTCCTTCTTCGCCCCTTATCCTGTCCACTATTTCCTTGAGGTTTTCAGTGTCTGTTATCTCTTCTCCCTCTATCGCCCTTATTATGTCTCCAGGAAGAAGTCCCGCTTCAACCGCCGGAGAGTCTTCAATAGGCTCAAGTATTGTTACGTTACCGTCCCTGACCCCTATAAGGGCTCCTATTCCCGTGAAAGACCCTTCCACCTCTTCGCTGAACTGCTGGTTTTGCTCCGCGTCGAGGTATACGCTGTGCTTGTCGAGGGCGTCAAACATTCCTTTCACCGCGGCGTCTATGAGCTCTTCCTCCGATATTTCATCCGCCGCATAGTTTTTTATTATATAGTTCTTTGTTGCGTTGAAAAACTCCATATCCTTTTCGATGTCCTGCTGTGCGTATGAAATTCCGGAAGCAGCCATCACTGCAGCTACAGCAAATGCTGTGCATTTTGATATCATCTTGTTTACCTTCATATTTTGCACCCCAATCCGTATGACGTTTTATGGATATTTCTCTCTATAGTATATCACAAGCGGCATGTTTTCAATCTTACTTTTAGCTTACAGTTGCACATGGACTCTGCTATGACGACATTATAAAAGGGCTCTAGTATGGCATAGACCTCACGCTAATCTTACAGAACTCCATAAGAGCGTATCGGTTCATGCCATGCTGAGCCCTTGCAGTTTGAAAATGCAAGCCGTCCGGCAGGTTCATACTCCACATGCCTTTGCCATGCTATCTTTCGTAGTCCACGTCAAGGTCCTTGTCACTGTAGTCGTAGTTGTATCTTGCAAGGTCGTCCCCTTCCTCGTCCTCGACGTAAACTCTAACGTCCTCCTTGAACTCTCGGGTTATGTCCCTGCATATGTCTTCTATATAGTCCCTGAATTCATCCTTGTCCCTTTCGCCCCAGTATCCAGAGTCGCTTTTGTCAAAGTCGCCTTCCATTTTGACCTTCACATCCCCTGATGACCAAGAAAGCTTTATGTCGAACTCAAGCGTCTTGTCTCCCTTTGTGTACCTGTCGTAGTCATCCCTTATTTCGTCTTCAATGTCGTCAAGATCTTCGTCGTCATCATCGTCATCGCCATAGTCTCCGGAGAGAATTTCATTTTTCTTCCTCTCTTTTGCCAGCTCGTACTTCAGCCTTTCTATTTCCTTTTGCTCCTTGTCGTCCTCGTAGGCGTCATAGGGCCTTGAAAGGCTTTCCTGTACATAGTCATATCCCTTTGAGCTGTCTATCTCTATAGGCTTCGAGCCGGGCCTGGATATGTATATGTAAGGCCTGTCCGGATCCAGCGTTATTTCGCTTCCCATCATCTTTGACACTGCGTCAAGCGGCAGGTATACTCTGTTTTCGTATATGAAAGGCTCCGAAGAAAGCTGTTCCTGCTCTCCGTTGTATATGAGCTTTATCCCCGGTATCATTACGGTTATGTCTTTTGTCGTATACTCCTGTGCATAAGAGCTTGCAGAAAACATGCAAAACAGCATGACTAAAAGGGCCGCTTTATTGATCATCTTCTTTATGGTTTTATTTTCCATGTAATTCACCTCCTTAATACCACTTCATGCTTTGTAGTCCAGTTGTGCATATTAGCCCTGCACTATAAATGTTTATCGGCAGGCCTCCTGCATATCTTTAGACATTCCCTGAAGCTGCCTGCTCCCTTATAAATAAATATATACCCACTATTACAACCGCCCCACCTGCAATGGTTACAAACGGAGGCACCTCCCCAAGCAGGCCTACAGCCATTATCGATGCAAATACGGGCTCCGACAGGAGTGATGTGGATACGAACGTGGGGCTTATGTGTTCAAGCGACCAGTTGAAAAGGCTGTGTCCCAAAAGCGTGCAAAGCACCGCAAGAGCGAAGAATATAAGGAGCTCATTTTTAGGGTATGGCCAGATGGGGGTCTTCGTGGCAAAATCCATTGCAAGCAGCACGGCCATGCAGCTTGAATATACGAGAAATGTGTATGGCAGCACCGAAAACTTTTTCCTGACGCTCCTTCCTATGAGCATGTATCCGGATACGAACGCCGCCCCTAAAATCGCCAGAAAGTCGCCGTAAATCACATTGGAACCCGCAGCGCTGTCGCCAAGAGATATTATCACGCTTCCCAAAAGGGCTGTTATTATGTAGGCAAGAGCCTTCATCGAGGTGCTTTCCCTGAAGAACATGTAGCTTCCCGCAACAACGAATATGGCGTGCGTGTCGACTAGAACTGTAGAGCTTGCAACAGATGTATAGTCCAATGATGCAAACCAGGTCGTGAAGTGGAGAGCCAAAAACGCTCCTGAAGCCAGGCAAAGCAGAAGGTCCTTTCCCCTTATTTTCAATAGCTCCTGCCTGTGCCTCGTCAAAACGACAGGCGCAATAAGCACCACCGTAAATCCCAGCCTGTATGTGGCAACTATCAGGGCCGGCGCATCCGAAAGCCTCACGAGTATGGATGAAAATGATGTGAATAAAACACCTAGCATTACTATTACCTTTACTGTATTCGCGCTCATCTCGTTCTCCCTTCGCATTGGAATTGCTTATTTTGAAATCTTTGTGATTTTTTTGTACAAAAAAAACTGCCGGACCTGCCGGCAGTTTCTGCTTTTATGTAGCCTCTTATTATTCTGGCTGTGGTGCGTCTACTGGACAAACGCTTGCACAAGCTCCGCAGTCTATGCAAGTTGCAGCATCTACAACATATAGTCCGTCTCCAGCGCTTATAGCGTTAACTGGACACTCAGATTCACAAGCTCCACAGTTTACACATGCATCAGTGATTTTGTAAGCCATTTTAAAGTCCTCCTCTAATGTTTTTATTTTTTTGATAATGATTTCATTATCTCTACCTCCATTATAATTATTCTTCACCAGTTTGCAAAGGAATTTTTTTAAAACAACAAAAATTTCCACGAGTTCTCCAAAATTCCATTTTTTTAGACTTCAATTGCCTTTAAGGTGTTGATAAGTTGTGTATATTGTTGATAATTCTGTTTTTTTATCGTAATTGTGAAAAATATTGTGGATAATTCTGTGGGTACTGTTGATAAGGTGCTTTAACATGTTAATCTTGTGTTAATTCCATGTGGATTTTTAATATCTTTGGGTATATACTAAAATTAGTGGGATTTGTATTTTTTTCAAATATACTCCTTCCCTCAAATACATATCTATGAAAGGATGGTATTATTTATGAAGAAAAGGTTTTTAAAGAGTTTCACCGCCCTGATAGTGGCCGCCATGATGATTTTCCCATCAGCCATATTCGCAGCGACATTTTCAGATGTGCAGGCAAGCGACTGGTATTTTAAAAGCGTAGAAAAGCTTGCAAGCCAAAAAATAATCGGAGGGTATAACGACAATTCATTCAGACCTCAAAACACTGTCACAAGAGCTGAATTCTTAAAGATGGTAATGGCATCGCTTGAATACAGCGAGCAGTCAAAATACGGCGAGCACTGGGTAACGGCATGGCTTGACAAGGCATACACAAAAGAACTTCTCGACGAGGGCGACAGGAAATTTTTCAATTTGGACTCTATAGACCAGCCTATAACAAGACGCGAGATGGCAAAACTCGCAGTTCGTTCTACAAGGATCATACCTGTCGACAGGGACATCAACTCATATATAACTGATTTCGACACAATAGAATCGGAGTACAAGGAATTTGTGAAGGATGCATTCTTCGAGGGAATAATCACTGGTTATCCAGACAACACATTCATGCCTTACAACACTCTTACAAGAGCCGAGGCAAGCGTTGTAATAGACAGGATACTGAGCACCGATTCAAGGAAACCGCCTTCACAGACAATGTACGACAAACGATTCACAGAGACTAGAAACTTCGTTCAGCCTTATGCAAAGAACTTCGTATTAAACGAATCGACAGGCACTGGCTTCATATACAATTCAGACTTCAGCAACAACCCAAGCCAGGAAACACTTTCGAAGGGCAAGCCTTACACTTATGACTTCATGATAGACGTCATGACTGAGAGCCTTAAAAACACAAGAGGCTACGACTACATGATAAGCTTCGATCCTGACATGAGCGACGAGTCCAAGACTCTGCTAAACGAATACCTAAAGACAATAATGCCTTACAACTATTCAGGCGTGATCGACATGGGAATCGAAAACATGAACGCCGGAACAGACAGCATCAAAAACGCGGATGTCGACGGATGGAAACTCAGATTCTCGAACTCGACAGGAGAAAACCCTGTAGTAATGATACAGATAACCAGATAACCACATTTCACATTCATTAACAAAACCCTGCCATTTAAACAAAACTGTTTGAATGACAGGGTTTTTTAGTTTTTCAGTGTCATATTCTATAAAATGCAAGAAACCTCAAAACGTAAGACTAACGGCTGTTCATACCTGCAAGCCCCCTTAAAACGCCACCACTATGCCGCCTTCGCCTGCGTATACCGTTGTTATTCCCTTTCCCTCGACTATTACGACATCCTTGAATGAGAAATTCTCCTGCATCTGCACCTTAAGGCTTTCGGCCTTTTCAAGGCAGTTCACATGGGATATGCCAATTATCTTTCCTTCCATATTCACTGCACTCTCTCCTATGAGCTCCACAAGCCTTTTGAAAGCCTTTTTAGAGCCTCTTGCCTTTTCAACGAGATAGATGTTGCCGTGTTCGTCGGCCCCCATTATGGGCTTTATCGAAAGGGCCGTTCCTATTATTCCCGCTATGCGGCTTATCCTTCCGGCCTTTATGAGTGTGTCCAGCGATTCGAGTATGAAAAGCGTCTTCATTCCGCCTATATACTGCTCAACCCTTTGGACTATCTCGCCCCCTTCAAGATTTTGGTCTAAAAGCTCCTTTATCTTCAGGCCTATGAGAGTCTCAGCTATCGTCGCGCTTTTAGAGTCAAACACGTGTATGAATTTGTCATTGTCATTTTCAAGCGCCATTTCCTTCGCAAGCTGAGCGCTAGAATAGCTCGAGCTCAGCTTCGATGAAAGCGTCACCGCAAAGACCCCTTGCGCGCCTTCATATGCCTTTACATAGTCCAAAGGAGAAGGGCTTGCCGTCTTGGGCGCCTTTGGCGACTCCTTTATTATTTTTATGAGCTCGAGCGTGTCCAGATTTTCATCGTCCCTTATGCTCACATCTCCCACCTGTATTGTCAGCGGCACTATCTGGGGGCTCAGGCTCTCTTGTATCTCCCTGTTTGTGTCGAAGCAGCTGTCTCCCACTATCTTATATTCCATTGTTATTTCTCCTTCCAAAATTCATATCGAACCTGATGATGCACTGAATGCTCACATGTTCCTATATCCATTATAGTATACAGGAGCTTTATATTTCATGGAAAATACGAAACTCCCATTCTCATTTAATTAAATACCACATATCACTTTTCCAAAACAGCAAAGCATTCATGTAAAATTGATATTTTTAATTTCAGCTCGCCATTATTGGGTAAATTCCTAAGTAAAGCAATTTCAGATTTGAAGGAGGATGAATTTATGAAATGGGAGACAATGCGTCTTTCAATGGCTCTTTTTATTTTTTATATGCTTTTGACGGCGGACACATCTGCCGTGAACATGGTTTCCGGAGCTTTGGTCTCGGCTGCCATATCCTCGGTTTCTACGAATGTGTTTTTCAAGTCCGAAAGACCGACTAGAATCCCGAATATTTTCACACTGTGCGTATACACGGTGTTTTTGATATTCGAAATATACAAGTCTTCGTTCCTCTACATGGCCAGAATAATAAAAAATGATACGCACCCTGTGGTCGTAAAGGTGAGGCTTCGCACCTCAAACCCATTCATAGTGGCCGCGGTTGCAAATTCAATAACACTGACTCCGGGAACCATAGCAATAGACGCCAATGAAAATACGCTTATGGTTCTAACTTCAGACGGCAAAAAAATGCCATCTGATATTCAATCCGGAATCAAAAAATCATTCGAAGACAGGCTGGGGGGATGGTGATAACATGCTTCTTTTCACAATATACTTCATAACAGCGGCAACGGCGCTTTCTCTTGTAAAGGCCATTATAGGACCTACCATATGGGACAGGCTGCTCGCCCTGAATCTCATATCGGCCAAAACAGTGATGCTTCTTACCGCCTATTCCGTCTACATGGGCAATTTGAGGCTTCTTGACATATCAATAGCATATGTGGTGGTTGGATTTTTGGGCGTTACGCTTCTTTCCAGCTACATCCTAAGGGGGGGGCGTCAAAAATGATATCTGATTTTCTGCTTGTAATGGTCTGCGTGTACATAGCTTTCGGACTGCTCGGAACGTTCAGGTTCAAGAGCATATACTCAAGGCTTCTCACCGGAAGCAAAATAGACACGGCAGCAATGATAACACTCCTTATAGCCCTTATGCTCAGGGCGACAACCTGGCAGTTTTCGCTCAAGATATTCCTTATACTGGTCATAATGCTCGTTACAACGCCCATAAGCAGCCACATAATAGCCAGGTCGGCGTTTGAAACCGGCATAGATGTCGAGGTCAAGGACCCTGAGGACGAGTATTTGAAGGAGGAGGGCCATGATGAGTGATTCACTTCTGCTAATTATACTTACGGTGTGCTCCGTTTCAATAGTGCTTCAAAAGGACCTTTTCAAAAGTGTAATACTCTACAGCGTTTTTTCGCTAATATGCGCAACGCTTTATTTTATATATAGCGCTCCCGATGTGGCTCTTGCCGAAGTGGCAGTGGGAAGCGCGTTCATACCCGTGATTTTCATAATAGCAATATCACGCCAGAAGGAGTTCGTGGTGGTGAGCTATATTTTTGACGATTTTTTGAGCAAGGAGCTTCCCGGCGGAAAGGCGGGAACCGGATACGAGCTGCTGTCGAGATTCTGCTCAATATACGGCCTGAGCCTTGTGCTCTGCCCGAATGAGGACGGCAAATTCTGCGGGTTCTTGAAGATAAGCAATGTAGACCTTTTCATATCAAAGTCCGATGAAACATATGTCATAAAGGGCAAGTCATCGAGCCTCCTTATGAAAAGGCTCGAATCCATGCTGATCCCATATGACGACATAAGAGTGGAGATGATTAGCGATGAAGAAATCTTTGATTAAAATACTCAGGGAGACGACCCTTCTTTCAATGCTGGCATTTTGCCTTTGGGCACTTTCTGCTGCCGCAGCGGAGTCATCGGGCTCCATAAGCAGTATTTCAAAGGATTTTTTCATGGGAAACGGCTATATGGACACGGGCGCCAGCAACATAGTCGCCGCTATATACCTCGACTACAGGCTTTTGGACTCAATATTCGAGTCCAGCCTTCTCCTTGTGACAATAGCCGGCGTTCTTCATATTTCAAAATCCGAAGATTCAATAGACTAGGAGGCGGTTAAGTTGAAGCATTCTCTGCTGCTCGTATACATGGCAAGGTTCCTGCACCCGTTCATGCTAATGTTCGGAGTGTACGTGATAATGTTCGGGGACAGCTCTCCCGGCGGTGGATTTCAAGGAGGCGCAATACTTGCAAGCGCATATATAGCCTCCTACATAGCCAGCGGCAGGCAGACTTTCGACGTTCACAACCTCATAAAGCTTGAAAAACTTCTATATCTGGGAATAATACTTCTTTCTCTTGTGTCCGTTTTTACAAGGGGCGAGGCTTTCACCAACTTTTTCCCAAAAGGCGTTCCTCTTGATACAAAGCGGCTGTTTTTGCTGTTTATGAACATATTCATAGGCTTCAAGGTCGCGCTTGGCATAACCTCAATATTCTCAATATTCGTGGAAGAGGATGGGTAGCGGCCGCTGTTGTATGAACGGCCGTCAGCAGGATATAAAACATTGTATATGAAATATAAAAAAGGCAGACAGTAAATTCGAAGGGGGCTTTCGAAGGTGGAAATATACTTTTCTTCTCTTGTAATAATAATAGGGCTTTACGGCCTTTGCAACTCCAAAAATCTGATAAAGTCCGTGGTGTGCCTGAACATATCCCAGGCGGGCATAATACTTCTTTTTCTGGGCATAGTTCATTCAAAAGGCGACTCCATCCCCATTGTAGGGACTATTGGCGCCTCGTTTGTAGATCCTCTCCCCCAGGCTCTTATGATAACAGCCATAGTGATAGGGGCATCGGTCACGTCGCTTGCCCTTATGATATCCATAAAGCTTTTCCACGAATACGGAACGCTTGAATGGGCCGATCTTTTCAGAAAGGGGAAAATATGATGGAATATGAAATTTTGGGACTCGACCTTCTTCCCATATACATAATATTCATACCTATAGTTTCATCGCTTATACTCTACCTGATACACAGCCGCCATGCCATTTTGGTTTCCGTTTCATGCCAGATGCTGCTTTCCGCCGCCTGCACTTTCTATTTCTACAGGATATTCAACATGGACATGCATATAGTTTCAATAGGGGGCTGGGCCCGCTTTGCAGGCGTAACGCTTAGAAACGACCACCTTTCAATGAGCTTCGCCGTAATGAGCGTAATAATATGGTGGTGCGTAATAGTATTTGCTTTCTATGAAAAATACAGCAGCAATTATCTGTTTTTCATACTCTTTTTGGAGGGGACCTTCATGGGGCTTCTCATGAGCAACGACCTTTTCAATCTCTTTGTATTCATAGAGATAGTGACCATAATATCCACGATGCTGATAACATTCAAAAAGGACGGGGCCGCACTCAAGGCCGGATTTTACTATCTGATATTCAACAACGCAGGGATGCTTTTTTATCTTGTGGCGTTCATAATAATATATTCGGTATGCGGGACTCTAAACCTCCAGCTTATAAAGACGTCCATAGGGCCTTTCAAGGACAACTTTTCGGTCAGGATGGCATATGTCATGATAACCGCGGCGTTTGGCGTCAAGTCCGCATTCTTCCCGGTTTACACATGGCTTCCGAAAGCTCACAGCGCGGCTCCTTCGGCAATTTCAGCCCTTCTTTCCGGGCTTCTTGTCAAAAGCGGGCTGTACGAGTTCATAAGGCTGAACGAGGTTTTCCACTATTCTTCAATGGACATGCCCCTTGCCGTACTCGGCTCATTGACCGCCTTTTTAGGGGTGCTGTTCGCCCTTTGCCAAAATGACATAAAGCTTATACTTGCGTTTAGCACAGTATCTCAAATAGGCATAATGTTCATGGGCATAGGGCCTTTCAAGGGGTTTTTATACTCTGGAGGGCTTTTGCACCTTATGAACCACAGCCTTCTCAAGTCGCTGCTGTTTCTGGGCGCCGGAATAATAATATCGGAGTATAAAAACAAGAATGTAATGCAGATACGGGGCGTTTTTGCACGGCTGCCCATGACTTCAATATTCATGATAATAGGCATGCTTTCAATAACCGGAATGCCTTATCTCAACGGATACGTCGGAAAGAGCATAGTGGCATACTCACTCAAGAAGACGCCCTGGGAGCTTATTGTTCTCCAGCTTGTAAACATCGGAACTGCGGCATCTTTCATAAAGCTCTCCCAGATATTCTTCATAAATGTAAAGGGGGTCTCAATGAGGCGCAAAAAAAGGATAACAGAAAACGTACCCCTTTTGATACTCTCCATAGGGTGCATAGTCACGGCGGCCTTTTATATAGAGATGGCAAACTTACTTGTGGAGGTTCCAGTTCCGGACATAATTATAATATCGCCCCGAAAGATTGGGGAGTATGTTCTTACGATGTTTGCGGGATTTGCACTCTACAAGCTTGTGCTAAAGCATGATCCTGTGTGGGTAAAGAATATAAGGCATTTTGATGTTTCATTTGCAAATGCGTGCATGTTTCTAGTGGGGTTCGTGGTGGTTATGAGCGCTGTGATCATACAATAAAAAAGCCCCTATTCCACTTGGGAATAGGGGCTGCACTTTTACTTTGTTATCTTGCGTTGGCAGGTTCCATTGAAACTCTGCTTCCTCTTATCTCTGCTCCGTCCATGCTTCTAATAACCTGTCTGCAGCAGTCTTTTGCAACTTCGACAAATGTGAATTTGTCGTATATGTCTATTCTTCCGACTTTCTTTCCTTCTATTCCGGATTCTCCAGCTATCGCGCCTATTATATCCCTCGCTCTTAGCTTTTGTCTTCTTCCGGCGTTAAGGAAAAGCCTTACCATTCCCGATTCTCTTGCACCTGTATCTTCAAATGCATTGTCAACCGCCTCAACAGGCTCTTCTGCGCCCGTGCTGCAGTTCATCGCTATGAATGTAGCTATGATCTCTTCTGGTGAAGCGTCTGATTTCGCAAGAAGATCTTTTGCCGCTTTAAGGTAGGCCTTTTTAGGCGTTTCCTCTGCTTTTTGGATGATTTGTTCAACTACAGAGCCAAGCTTAAGCTTTTGAACATCTTCCGCTGAAGGTGGGTTCACCTTGTTTATAGGAGCTTTTGTATACTTTTCTATTCTCTGAAGCCTTCCAGCTTCTCCGCCCCATGCAAAAGTGAACGATTTACCCTTGTTGCCGGCTCTTCCGGTTCTTCCTATCCTGTGGACGTAGTATTCTATGTCCTGAGGAACCTCGAAGTTGAATACCGCATCGACATTGTCTACGTCAAGTCCTCTTGCCGCAACGTCTGTAGCTACAAGAACCCTTATTATTCCGTTCCTGAACTTGTTCATTACGCTGTCTCTTCTCTGCTGGCTCATGTCGCCGTGAAGGGCGTCAACAAAATGGCCTTTTGCAGAAAGAGCGTCCGAAAGCTCGTCAGCGCCTCTTTTAGTGTTGCAAAACACTAGAGAAAGTCTTGGAGAGTGTATTTCAAGAAGCCTCGAAAGCATTTCGGCCCTCTCCTTTTGTCTTACTCTCATGTATACCTGCTCTATAGCATCGGCTGTAAGGTTCTTTCCTTCAACCTTTATAACTTGCCTGTCTTTTTTCTGGTATTTTTTGGACATCTGCATTATTTCCTTAGGCATTGTAGCCGAGAAAAATACAGTCTGTCTTTCGCTTCCAGTTTCAGCAAGTATTGTCTCTATGTCTTCTCTAAAGCCCATGTCAAGCATTTCATCCGCTTCGTCAAGTATAAGCATTTGAAGATTGTCAAGCTTAAGGCTTCCTCTTCTCATGTGGTCCATTACTCTTCCAGGAGTTCCCGCAACTATCTGGACTCCCTTTCCAAGCGCCTTGAGCTGAGTGCTTATAGACTGACCGCCATATATGGCTAGTGTGTTTATTCCTTTTTTGTATTTCGCAAATTTCTTAAGCTCTCCAGTAACCTGTACCGCAAGCTCTCTCGTTGGACAAAGCACTAGAACCTGAACGCTCTTGTCACTTGGATCCGCTGCTTCAACCGCTGGTATTCCAAATGCCGCTGTTTTTCCTGTTCCCGTCTTTGCCTGTCCTATTATATCATTACCCTGCATAACAAGTGGAATTGCGCTCTCCTGTATTGCTGACGGCTCTGTAAAGCCTATTTCTGAAACCGCTCTTAACACCTTGTCTGACAGGTTTAGTTTTTTGAATCCATTGTTTTCCATATATACTTCCTTTCGATTATAACATATCCATGCCGCGCCTACGTTTGGCGCCATGCTTCCCATTGTTTACGATTGTTTACGATTTGCCGGCTTCTCAATTATATATTTAAATTTTAAAACTTGCAAGTTATTTTACGGTTAATTTGAATATTTTTCCGAACAAATGAGTTTGTGTCCATGTAAAACGTTTGCCAGATATAATTCCCTGTCGGCCTTCGCCAAAAGGGATAAACGAAAGCCCCCATTCCAGAAAACTTTGAAACTAGCTGTGCTCGAACAGCCAGAGTTTCAAAACGGAATGGGGGCTTTATTATGTGCCAGAAATCCCAAAATGCAAGATTACGGCCGGTATATATCAAAGTCCTATATTAAAGAACCTCTACGCTGTTCTTTTCCTTAAGTTCATCTGTCTTTGCAACGTATGCTTCCTGCTGCTTCTTCATAAGAAGCATTCTTGCTATTTCAGCTTTTGATTCCTCAAGTGATTTTTGAGAACCTTCAGTTTTGTTTGTAACCTTGACTATGTGGAATCCGAATTGCGTAGAGAAAGGCTCGCTTATCTCTCCAACTGGAAGTACGAATGCAACTTCTTCGAATTCTGGAACCATTTTTCCTTTTGTGAATTCTCCAAGATCTCCGCCGTTTCCTTTAGATGGGCACTTAGAGTATTTTTCAGCAGCTTCTGCAAAGTCAAGTCCTTCGCCTATTTCTTTTGCTACATCTTCAGCCTGCTCTTTTGTCTCAACCAGTATGTGGCTTGCCTGAACCGCTTCTTCAGTCTTGAATCTGTCCTTGTTTTCTTCATAGTACTTTGCAACTTCTTCAGTTTCAACCTTAACCGATTGAAGAAGCTTTCTTATAGCGTACTGCTTAAGAAGGTTGATTTTTGCATTTTCAAGCTCTGCTACGAATTCTTCATCTTCGCCTATATTGCTCTCAAGTGCGTCAATGTAGAAAAGCTCCTGATGTATAAGCTCGTCAACAAGCTGCTTTCTTCCTTCCTCCGAATGGAACTGCATGGCTCTTTGAGGTCCCAGGCTTTGAAGCAGGAAGTCCAAATCGCTTTGCTTTATTTCTTTTCCGTTAACTTTTGCAAGTATTTTGTTTTCACTCATGTGCAGTAATCTCCTTTTAAATCAATTTTTATGCTCACGCGCTAATGTCATATTAACATAAATGGGGCCCGCTGTAAAACCACAGTGGCACTTTCCACCTACGCCCCTCCAAGGTATTGTATTCCGGAGAACATGAATCTCACCCTCTCGACATCTTCGCGGCTTCCAACAATCATCAGAGTGTCCCCAAATTCGAGAACGTCGTTTCCGTGAGGTATTATCTTTTCGTCTTCCCTCAGTATTGAAAGTATCAGGCAGTCTCCCGGCAGGCTGAGCTTTGATATGGCCCTTCCTGCAATGTCTAGGTTGTGAACCTTTATTTCCGCCACATAGAATTCGTCCTGGTGCTGGAATAATATCTCGGTCGCATTCGGCGCTATTATGAGGTTTTCTATTATAAGCGCGCTTGCAAAGTCAGGCGATATCGCCACTACGCTTTCAAGGTCTATGCAGCTTGGGACTTTGGAATTGTTAGTGGCAAGTATCACTTTTTCTATTCCCACATCCCTCTTTAAAACGTCGCATATCTTGCACACCTTGGGGTATATATTCTCGTCGGCATAAGAAACCACTACGGTCTTTGCCTGCTCTATCCCGGTGGAACGTAGCCATTCCATGTCCGAAGGGTCTCCTATGTGAAGGCTTCCTCCTGCATATGCCGAGCTGTCGATTTTGTCTTCTCTAAACGCTATTGCGACAACATCCACTCCGATTTTTTTGAGCCTCCTTATGATGAGAAGGCTTTTTTCATTTATTCCAATTATGAAAGTCTTCTTCTTTTCAGGCTCCTCGACTTTTCCCATCATATGGTTGAAGAAAAGCGGTGAAAGCGTACATGTAGCTATTGCAACAAGTATCACGCTTCCATTGACTTCCTTGCTCAGTATTCCAAGTTTAAGGCCTATGGCGCTTGCAGCTATTATAAGGCTGAGCCTCGACGAGAGCAAGAATCCCGCAGCCGAAGCCATCTTAAGAGGATAGCTTCTCTTTAGCATAAGCGCCGGTATGAACTTCACGGCGTATGCGGCAGCCAAAAGCCCCGGCATAAGTATTACGGCCTTAGGGTTTGAAAGCACATCCTTTATGTCGAAATTGGCCCCTACCATTATAAAGAATATGGGTATGAAAAAGCCATATCCTATCGCATCAAGCTTTGACGAGAGCTGCGAGCCTTCCCCTTCCGTGATGAACGACACTATGACCCCTGCCAAAAACGCCCCGAGTATTATCTCCGTTCCCAGAACCTGAGAAAGCGCTATGAATACAAGTATCAGCGCAAACGTCCCCCTGACCTGTATCTGGGAGGTGGCATGCGAAAGCTCATGCAAAATATCCTCTATCACCTTGTTCTTTGTGACCTTGCTTGCCGCCTTGTGCACCACGAAAAACGCGACGAAAAGAAGCAATGAAAGAAGAACCTTGTACGTGGCTCCGGAAGTGTAAAACGCTATGAAAAAAGTTATCAGTGTCATTGTTCCAAAATCCGAGACTATTGCCGAAAGCAGTATAGTCTGTCCAAAATCCGTATTTATGAGATTCTTTTCCTTCAGTATGGGCACCACTATGCCCAGCGATGTAGTGCTGAGTATGAGAGTCATCAGATACGCATTTCTCACAAGTCCCATATTTTTGAGCAGTGAAGATATTGCAAACGAGAAGCTCAGTGTCATTACAAATATCATGATCGCCGTTACCACGGGATCCTTGTGCCATTTCTGGCCTTCCCTTCTTGCAGGCTTTATGAACTTGAAGTCTATTTCAAGCCCTGACAGAAACATCAAAAACACAAGTCCGAAAGTGTATAGGAATGTCAGCCACGACGATTCTTCTATAAGACCAAGTCCGCTCTTTCCCACTATCATACCCGCTATTATCTCCCCCACCACTATGGGTATTGGCAAGAACTTAAACTTATTTATGACTATGGGCACAAAAAGCGCCAAAAGAACTATCACGAGCAGCGATATATACGATATGTCTCCATGTTCCACTATTTAGCAACCCCCTTCTAAAATTTATATGTGTGTATGCATTTGCATACTTGTGTCTGAATTTTGACTTTTCGTTTTTTATATTTTATCACAATTTGGCGTAATATTACTTATTAAAATTCAGCACCGGCCCATCGCTTCAATTGCATATTATAAGCGGCTGGTAATACACTTTTATCCCAAATGTCAAAGCCGCCATTTTAAATGGCGGCTTTGACATCGCTTTTCATCTCTTCCCATTGACACTGCCTCTTGTCGAAATATATGTGGTTTATGCATACGTTCTCCCCTGACACCGGATTGAACAATTCAAACTTATTCTTGTCGTTTTCGCTTTTCTTGAGCGTAATGTGCTCCCCAGAATCACTCCTGAATACCCTGTTTGGATTGCCGCTTAACATTTTCAAAACTTCCCACGTCTTGTATGTTTTAAGCGAGTGGGATATATCTCCCCCCATGACACTCATTATCTCTTTAAGTGTGCTGTATCCAAGCCCTCTTATGGCAAGAAGATCCTCCTTGCTTTTTTCCGAAAGCTCCTCGACATATCTTATATTTCCCCTTCTAAGGCAGTTATAGGTTCTTATTGAAAACCTAAGTTCTTCAATAGGTGTCTTATTAACGCCTCTCATGCTACCCCTCCATGCATTTTGAAATTATTTTTGTTTTGTTTTTCACATTCTTTGAAACTTTATTCGACTTGTTCATTTTAATTCCGTTTTTAGCAATTGTCCAATACCTTTTTTTAATGGCTTTCGTAGTTGTTATTGTATTTTATTATAATTATTTGCATAGTTTATATTTATTCTGCAAACAATTCAATATCGGTCAATTTTAGAATTTTCATGCATTATCGCCTCATTAAAATTCCCCGGCTTAGTTGTCCGAGGAATTTTTCACATTATGACTTTCTACATTAATCCGCACTTGCCTTTCTATTTTTCTTTAAGCTTTTCGTCTATCTCCATTATCTGCACTTCTATTTTCTTTATTTCATCCACCATTGTAAGCAGCTTTGCCTTGTCAGGTTCCTCACCGTTTGAGTAAGCAGAATAGACGTATTCTCCTATTGAGTCCTTCTTTTCCTTTATTTCCTTCTCGTGCTTTCCTTTTTCCACATTAAGGCTGTGCTTTTCAACAGCTTCCGAAGTTTTTGAGCCTATTGCGCTTGCAGCGTCTTTAGTCTTTTCGCCTAGTTTTTTCATTACACCCATGATAATACCCCCCATTTGTTTTTGATTGGAATGTACATTCAATCGCCAATGCAGACTTAATGCTTATGTTACAACCGCCAATAATCCCCTGCACGTGCGATTTTTCACTTGTTTGGTTTATACCCAATCTTTTAAAACATTCACAAAAATCCATATGGAAGCGCCTAGTCAAAATGTAAAATGCGGCTACGCAGTAGTCACTGCGGCCGCATTTTACATTTTCATCTGAGATAATGCCAATAATTCAATTTTACGTCCGCAAGGCTTGGGCTTTAGGCGATTTTTGACTCGCTTCCCTTTTCAGAATCCTTGAACTGGGGGATTCCAAACACTATAGCAAGCACTCCCATTGCAATAGTAAGGAAAGGATAGTACATGTATTTGACTATTTCAAAAGATGCGATACCGCCTATTCCAGATGCCACAAGAAGCTGTGCCCCATAAGGTATTATTCCCTGCCAAGAGCTTGAGAATATGTCAAGAAGGCTGGCAGACCTTTTTGGGTCTATGTCGTAGTCCTGGGCTATGTCTTTCGCCAGAGGTCCCGCCATGACTATTGTTATCGTGTTGTTTGCAGTGCATATATCGACAAGGCTTGTAAGAATGGCTATTCCGAATTCCCCGCCTCTTCTTCCGCTTACCTTGCCGTGTATGAACGATATAAGGAAGTCTATTCCTCCATTTAGCTTTATAAGCTCAACAAGCCCACCTATTACTATGGCTATCATGGCCAGGTCTTCCATTCCCTGCATACCCTGAGCGGCTGCCTGAAGAAGTCCCATAATGCCGAAGCTTCCGTTCATTATTCCTATGGCACCCGAAAGCACCACTCCGCCCGTAAGCACTGCGAGAACGTTGACCCCCATAAGAGCCGCCCCTAATACAGCTACGTACGGGATTATCTTTACAAGGCTGTAAGGATGAGGCTGCGAAACCGCATTTGCCGCTCCACCTGCCGAAAACGCAAGTATTGCCGCAGTTATTACAGCAGCAGGCAGAACTATCATGAAGTTCATCTTGAACTTGTCTTTCATTCCGCAACCTTGCGTTCTGGTAGCCGCTATTGTAGTATCCGATATCATGGAAAGGTTGTCGCCAAACATGGCCCCTCCCACTACGGCTGCAAGCGCAAGCGCAACGGGTATTCCAGTTTGCTCCGATATTCCCACGCCTATTGGTGCAAGTGCAACTATCGTACCCATTGAGGTTCCCATCGAAAGCGATATGAAGCAGCATATTACAAACGTTCCCGCCAAAAGCAGATTCTGCGGAAGTATTGTAAGTCCGAAGTTGACTGTCGATTCAACTCCTCCCATCGCCTTTGAAACCGCACCGAACGCACCCGCAAGTACGAATATTATGCACATGAGTATTATGTTCGGATCGCTCGCTCCCTTGCAAAACACCTCTACTTTTTCGTCAAGCGAAACTTTAGTATTCATGCCTATCGCGACGACAGTAGCTATTACAAAAGCTACGAGAACTGGCATCGCGTAAAAATCCTTGGTTATTATTCCCGATCCTATAAAAAGAATTAAAAAAACCAGAAGCGGTAAAAGTCCTAATGCACTCCCCTTTGATGCTTTCTTTTCCATCGACCTTTCCTCCATTCCTATTTTTTAGTCCCAGTTGAACTCTGCAGGCTGCAGAGCGCTGTAAAATAATTGCACAACTATGCCGGCAATACGATTATACACTCTTGAAAGTGTTATTGAAAATAGTTTTTACTAATACTTGTTATTTTTTCAATAACTCTTCCTTATAGAGAATATTCTATTGCTAGCTCTATCTGTTCAAAAACACTTTTCCAGCTCTTCGAATGGATTCCATCCCTTACAGATTCAATCCATGAATCTCCATATTCCCTTGTGTTTTTAATCTGGACTTCTATTGCCGTTTTGAGCCTTTGAACAAAGAGATCGACATCGTCTTCATGCGGAACGTCGGTAATCAGCCTTGGAAGTTTCACATATTCAATTGCTGTGCTCTTGTTTATATCTTCTCCCATCCAGCCCCTGACTCCTGGTATGTCCGTAGCAACAACCCTGAGCCCGCTCGCAAGCGCCTCCACTATTACAAGAGGCAGCCCTTCATAAAAAGACGGCAGCACGAATATGTCGCTTTTTTTGAACAACTGCGCCAGCTGGCTGTGGCTGAGCATTCCTGCAAATTCTATTTTGGCAGCGCTTTTTGCCGCTCTTTCCCTTATTCTCTTTTCCTCATGTCCGCTTCCCGATCCAGCAATTACAAGCCTTATGTCTTCTTTGGCACAAATAGCGTCCACAGCATCCACAAGCTGCATAAGGCCCTTTGAAAAGCTGAGTTTCCCCGCATATACAATGTCCACTCCTCTTTTATCCGTTTGCGCCCTTCCGTCGAAATTGAATACACACGAGTCATATCCGCATCCCGAAACGCTTATCCTGGACTTTGGAATCCCATATATTCGGCTTATTTTATCCATTTGGTGCTCGTTTAAGGCCATCACCCCGCAAAGGTTTTTGCATCCTTCAATCACCCGTTCCCTGAAATGCGGGCAAAGTTCAAGCTGCCTAAGATCCGTTCCGTGGCATATTCCAATCACAGGTATTCCCCTGCTGTTTTTTGCCGCCATTGATGTAAGTATCCATAAATGGTGGCTTATTATTATGTCCGGCTGAAATTCATCTATAGCCTTTTCCAAAGTGCCTTCAAACTGAATCTTCCATTTTTCGAGCATTTCACAGTCCATTTCAGAATACCTTGTGCTGCTGTAAGGCATTACATCGCTCATTCCAACTACATGAAACGGCAGCCTCTCGCTTTCAAATTCGACAGGATACAAAGGTACATCGCTTCTCCAGCCTTCAATGTCCTCCCTGACCATCCCGGACACCACAGCCTGCGAATATCCTTTTTCCTGGGCATTTTCCACTAGTGCGCTTAAAAATATTCCGCTTCCCGTCTTCTTGGGCCTCTGGCTTATTATATGAAGTATTTTTTTCAATCTCATCACCTCTTGATTACATATATTACATATGCATATCGCACAAACAGCACGGGTAAATCCGGAGCCGTTCCATGCGCCCTGAAGGGATACTCGATGCAAACAGCATATTTTTAATATGTATACCCGTTTTATAAGCATATTCTATAGTTCAAGTGTTATTTATAAGCTTTTTCTATAATAAATAGTTTATATCACATGCACGGCCATATTTCAACAGCAAAAAGCCGGCCCCGATGCGGGCCGGCTGTGATTTCTTCTATTATAACTTTATATTTTATGTTCCTGGCTTTTACGCTTCATATCCATTATACAGGAAGCTTTTTATCTGATCTATGTCCATGCCGTCTATTCCTATGTGCTCGACTCTTCTTCCATTCTCCCAGTAGTCTTCATCCTTGAGCGCCGAAGCAAGCGTCACAACCGAATCCATTACAGGAGTCGAAACTCCAACCTGTCTTGCTATGCTAGAAAGAAGAACCATTGAATAAGGAGTATCCTCTGTAAGATATCTGTCGTTGAGGTCCTTTGGGCCCTTAAGCGGATCGAATGCCTTGCTGTCCCTGTAGCACTCGTAAAGAGTCTCTCTCTTTGGAGCGTATCCCATTGCATACAGCCTGTCCTTTATATCTATCACCTTGTACCCAAGCACCCTGCATATCTCCTGTCTTTCCCTGTCCACTCTTTCGTTGACCCTGGCAACAGAAGGCGTTATCCCTTCTCTGTAGTGGTAATGCTCCCCTTTGAAATATTCTATCTTTCCGGCATTGAGGACTACAGGAGCCGGGTGCGAAACCGGATTTCCATTGTTAAGCGATGTTTCGAGCACGTCGTTTACAAGCTCGCATGATGGATATACATCCTTTACAAGCTCATACATCTCCTCGTTATACTTTGCCGGGAATGCTGCAAAGTATAGCTTGGTGCACTCAAGGAGTATATTTGCGCTGCTTGGAGAAGTCTTTCTGGCGGCATATGGAAGCGTGTGCATTTCAGCTATTTTCACTCCGTCAAGCCTGCCCATGTCGTGTAGTATTTTAGCCGTTAAAAGTGCTCCCCCCGTGCTTCCCGGGGCAAGTATTATATTGTGGCCCTTTTTTATGTAAGGCGCCATGGTTCTTGCAACCTCAGCCTGCGTATAGGCCGGTATTACAGGCATTATTATGTCAACATCGGCAAAAGCCTTTTCAAGATCAGTTGTCACATCATAAATCAGAGCCTCCCCTGTCCTTCCGACTCCGGTAAGCTTTATGGTCTTGTTCTCAATAACTTCCTCTATTCTGTGCCTATGCCTTTCATCCGCACAAAGTGTAACTCTGTGTCCTGCAAGTGTAAGATCTGCCGCAGCTGCAAACGCGCCGCTTCCACCACCAAGTATCGCTATTTTTTTCAATAAAATTTCCTCCCTTTTGCTTTCTATTTCATTTTCAGAATTTGAATATTATAATTAGAGCTTTTATCATTCCAAATTTAAACCACCCTGGATAAATATGGATGCAAACCCTCACAAAAATACTTTTGCGTAATTCTGTTTTTTACCTTAGCTGTCACACAGGTTCTATAAGTATCTGTTTCGAGAAGATAAAGGCCGTCCATGACTTCTGAGCAAGTATGGATTTAACCTTTTGGGGGTAAGTTGTAATTCGAAAGAAAATCGAAATGTTTTGGGGAAAAGTTATCACTTTCCGCTTATATCTCTACATATATAATATCATATTTTGGCTTATTTTATCAAATATTGCTTTCTAACGTATTTATTTTTATTTTAAATAATATCTTTCTGTTTTGCTATCTTAAAATCTTTATTTCTCTTTAATAGTCAATTTTTATATTTTCCAATAATGCACCTTGTCCTACCCGGCAAAAATGCAGCCATAAGCCCGCAACTAGTCTCCGGTTGGCTGCATTTTTGCCGCAATATTAAAGCCCCTGATTTTGTAATCAGGGGCTCTCATTTTGAAGTGTCCGCAAAGCAGAACTACTATTCTTTTTCAGCTTGTCAAACAATTGCTTATGCAGCCTTTTGTTCAACCTCTAGAATGCTTTTCTTTTTTCTCATGGTCTGACTTGCAAATACAAGAGCAAGCATCGCTGCTCCCATAAGGTCACTCTTAATTCCAACCATAAGAAGCATTATTGCGGCTACGAAAAGAAGAACTCTTTCAACGATGTTGGTGTTAGTTCTCAGGTATCCTTCAGCCCCTGCTCCAAGAGCAAGTATTCCAAGTACGCATGTTATTATTATCTGAACCAGCACAAGCGCTCCTACAGGCTCCTGCATAAGTATTTCAGGGTTGTACACGAATATATACGGAACTATGAATCCTGCAAGAGCAAGTTTTACCGCGGTAAATCCTGTCCAGAAAGGATTTGATCCCGCTATTCCGGCCCCCGCATATGCCGCCAGCGCGACAGGAGGCGTAAGGTCCGCCACGACTCCGAAGTAAAGCACGAACATGTGAGCTGCAAGCGGTGTAACTCCAAGCTTCTCAAGCGCAGGCGCAGCTATCATGGCAAGTATTATATATGTTGCTGTTGTAGGTATTCCCGATCCAAGTATTGTACAAGCAAGCATTGTAAAGAAAAGAGTGAAAAACAAAAGTACTCCCGGAGTATCCATAAATCCAAGCCCTATCGCGGAAAGCGCAGCTACAACGTTGCCTGCAAGGTTTACTGTCATTCCCGCAAATGTAAGTCCAAGTCCTGTAAGCGTACATGTTCCAACTATGAATCCTACAGCCGCACATGATGCGGTAACTCCAAGAGAAGCCTTAGCTCCCTCTTCAAGGCATTCAAGTATGTCTTTTCCCCAAGCCTTGCACGTTCCTGCAAATTCAGATCCATCGTATCCGTTTGACCTTGACTTGTCCACGATTACCTTTTCTATAAGGTATATGACTATAGACGAAAGCGATCCGTAGAAACCTGCGCTCAGAGGTGTGTATCCGTTTACAAGCTGCCATATTATTATGAACAGGGGTATTAGAAGGTATCCCCTTGTCTTTAGCAGGTTGAAAAGGTGAGGTACCCTCTCAAGGCCCTTAAGGTCGTTCTTCGCCGCCTCAAGGTGTACCATGGTTCCAACCGCAAGGTAGTAAAGCGCCGCTGGTATTACAGCTGCCACTATTATCTTTGTGTAGGGTATTCCAAGGAACTCCGACATTATGAATGCCGCCGCTCCCATTATAGGAGGCATTATCTGCCCTCCGGTAGATGCCGCAGCCTCTACCGCTCCTGCAAATCTCGCCTTGTATCCCATGTTTTTCATAAGAGGTATTGTGAATGCTCCAGTTGTAACTGTGTTTGCTATTGAGCTTCCGTTTATAGATCCCATAAGTCCACTTGATATTACCGATACCTTCGCAGGTCCTCCGGTAGTCTTTCCTGCTATTGCAAGCGCTATGTCTATGAACAGCTGTCCCAGCCCCGTCTTGCTTGCCAAAACTCCAAACAGTACGAACAGGAACACATATGTCGCTGCAACCGAAAGAGGTGTACTGTATATTCCTTCGAGAGTGAGGTACATGTATTCTGATATCCTGCTTATCGAATATCCCCTGTGAGCGAATATCCATGGCAGGTATCTTCCGAAAAATGCATATGCAATGAATATCATTCCAAGTATAGGAAGGTCTATTCCGACAACCCTTCTTCCAGCTTCAAGAACAGTTATTACAGCAAGTATCGCCATGATTATGTCAAGTCCATTAGGATTTCCCGCACGATATGCAAGAGCCTGGAAGTTTATGACTATATACATGTTGACTGTGACTCCCACCGCAGCCCAAATCATGTCAATTGCCGTGAATTTTCCCTTAGGTGATTTTTTCGATCCAGGGAACAGCAGGAATATAAGCGCCATTGCAAATGCAAGGTGTATTGAACGCTGAAGCCTTGCCTGCAAAAGCCCAAAACCCGATGTGTAAAGCTGGAAAAGCGACATTGAAACCGCTATCGCCGTTATGAGCATTCCCGCCTTTCCTTTTAGTTTTCTGTAGTTTGATTCGTTGTCCATGGCCTTTATCGCTTCCATGTCCACATTTTCCGCTTCAATGCTCATAAGATCTTGAGAATTGAATTCTTGTACTTCGTCTTTGCTTTTCAACTCTATTACCTCCTTGATAAGATGTCGTCGATTGCCTCTTGGCAAACTCCATTAACTTCATTATATGTTCGCTTTTAAACCGGATGCTATTTCTTCAAACAAATATGCCGCCAGCATTGTCCTTTCGACGGATACTCTTATGTTCTCGCCTTCGCGTGCTATTTGTATGAGTTCTATCGCTTCGTCTCCTATTTCAAGCCTGTCGTCATACGCCCTTTGAACAGTTATGTTCATGCTCTTAAACTCCCTTTGAAATCCTTCAAGCACAAACTTGCCGCCTTCGATCTTGAATTTCTCGCTCCCCCATTCAAATTCGGGCATCCCAGCTCCTCCCTGATCTGTATACGATACCTTTACAAGGCGTATTTTTCCGTTTGAAACCTCAAGAGTTTCCTCTATGGGCGTTTTGGATACCGAATGTATATATGAAAAAACTATGGGTTCGCCGTTTGAAACCCTGGATACATGCCTTATGTCTCCTTTTTTAAAGCCCCTCACCGCCAGAGTGTCGACCGGGCATGCAGCCAAAACCAGCACTATAAGCGCTGAAATCATAAAGAGTTTTTTCCTCACAAAAAAGCCGGGCATCCTGTTGAAAATACCCGGCATCTCCTTTGCTTGGACTGGACAGTCGCCTATTTTATAAGGCCCTGTTCCTTGTAGTATTTTTCGGCACCTGGGTGCAGCGGTATGGCCATTCCATCAAGAGCTGTGTCTATAGTTACGCTCTTTCCTTTTTCATGAGCCGCTTCAAGACTGTCCCTGTTCTCCCAAAGAGCTTTGGTAACATCGTATACAAGAGCCTCGTCAACCTGCTCGTCTACAACCCACATCGCCATTGTAGTGGCAGTTACAATATCCGCATCCTGTCCCTGGTATGTTCCCGCAGGGATTACAGCCTTAGCGTAGTAAGGTGATTTTTCAATCATTTTGTCTATTTTTTCCTCAGCTATAGGGACTATGTTTATTTCCCTTGCAAGAGATATGTCTATTATGCTCGATGTCGGGTATCCAGCTGTAACGAATGCCGCATCTATCTGCTTGTCCTTTATCTTTTGAGCAGCCTCAGAGAATGAAAGGTAGTCTATTTGCACATCTTCATAAGTAAGTCCGTGAGCGTTGAATATGTTTTGAACGTCAAAGTCAACTCCGCTTCCCTGCTCCCCAACTGAAACTTTCTTTCCCTTAAGGTCTTCTACTGAATTTATTCCCGAATCCTTAAGCGCAACAAGCTGTATGGCCTCAGGGTACAGACTCGCTACTCCCCTTACGTTTTCCACTTTCTTTCCTTCAAAGCTTCCTATTCCCTCGTAAGCCCAGTATGCAACGTTGTTTTGAACGAATGCAGACTCAGTCTCATGGTTTAGTATAAGGTTGCAGTTCGCAACGGATGCGTTTCCTGCCTGCGCCGTCGCCGCAAGATTCTCAACATTGTTTGAAAGCACTTCCGCAAGAGCTCCTCCAACAGGGTAGTACGTTCCGCCTGTTCCTCCAGTGGTTATGTTGAAAAACCTTTTTCCATCTGAACATCCAACCGTAGCGGCCATTATTACAACAAGTGCAAGTATGATAGCCGTGATTTTTTTTGTAATTTTCATCTTTTCATTGTCCTCCTTTTATTTTTTTGAATTTTCAAAATATTCTCACTTATCGCTTAATTGCGAATAACTTATGTATTTATTACAACAATATTCTATCACACAAACGCCACTTTATTCAATTGAAATGTTTAATACTTGCATACAATTTTCACATTTCAACACACTTTTTTTCCAACCTACATTGTAAACAGCGGTTTTCAGCCAATCATAATATTGTATCCAATAAGTATCCCTCGTCATAAAAATACAAAAATACAATTGCAGTACTTGTCTTTTTGTATTTCACTTACCCGAAAACGAATGAATGCAGTTTTGTTTTTTCATTTCCCGCATATCCTCCTTTCATTTTTTTATGTATAAAAAAATTTATATGCAATATTTTTATTTGCCAGCTTCACTTTTCGCACTTGTTTTGTATCTCAGCTAGGATAATGTGATTCATTTTCACTTTCAAAAAAAGCTTCTATCGCATGAATTATTTATTTTTTACTATTTTTTAACCTTTTTTATGGTTAAATGGAAGCCTAATATGGTATTATAATATAGAGATTTTAATAATAATGGGAGTGTTATAATGTCTGAAAAATTTACAGTGGGACAAGTTGTAAAGGGAAAAGTTACAGGTATAAAACCATTTGGAGCATTTGTGGCTCTTGATGACAATACCCAGGGACTTGTTCATATTTCACAGGTTACTCATGGATTCCTTAAGGATATAAACGAAGCTCTTTCTGTGGGCGACGAGGTAGAGGTTAAAGTCCTTTCTATTGACGAGAATTCAAAGAGAATTTCTCTTTCAATAAAGGATGCAAAGCCAAGTCCTAAACCGGAATTCCAACCAAGACCTACAAGACCGGCAAGACCTTCGCAGCCGTCACAGCCTAATCGTGCTTCTTCAAACCCAGGAACGCTTGAAGACATGCTTAAGCAGTGGTCTAAAGACTCTAACGAGAGACAAGCTGCAATCAACAAAAGATCCAACAAGTAATAAAACAAAAGAAAAAGCCTTCGCATACTGCGAAGGCTTTTTCTTTTGTCTAATCTTCAATTTCAACCGGCATCAGCATAAGAGGTTTTTTGCTCCAAGCCTCAAGCCTGTCATATTCGTCCAAAAATTCCTGCACCTTTTGAAGCTCAGCCGGGATATGAGTTCGATCCATTCCCGCAAGTTTTGCAGCCTTTTCCCTTATTTTAAATGCAGCTTTTTTGTATCCCGCATCATTTTGTGCGACTTCCACGCTGTATTCCTCAAGCTTCAGCTGGTCTGCAAGAGCCTGAATTGCATCGCCAAGGCCTCCCAGCTCGTCCACAAGGCCGTTTTCAAGAGCCTGACTTCCTGTCCATACTCTTCCTCCGGCAATCTTCTCAACCTGCTCCATTTCAATCCCTCTTCCAGTGGACACCCTGCTTTTAAACTCCGCATACACCTTGTCTATGTTTGCCTGAAGCGCGTTTTTTTCGCTTTCGCTCATGTCCTTTGAGATGTCGAATACTGATGCGTTCTCCCCCCTTGATATTGTATCCTGGTTTATTCCTATCTTTTCGAAAAGCCCTTCAACACTCGGTATTACTGCAACAACACCGATGGATCCTGTAACCGTATCTTCTCCTGCAAATATCTTGTCGGCTGGAGCTGACATGTAATACCCTCCTGATGCCGCAACCTGCCCCATAGATACGTATACAGGCTTTTTCTCTTTTGCCCTTTGTATGCTCTCGTGTATTATTTCAGATGCAAGGGCCGATCCTCCCGGCGAGTTGACCCTCAGCACTATGCCCTTTACTTCATCGTCTTTGGCAGCCGCTTCTATCTGGGCGCATATCCTGGATGGTATTATCGAAGGCTCCTTGTCTATTATCGAAGGGTTTATGTCGCTCATGTATATTCCCCCTTCGGCATATATTACCGCTATCTTGTCCGATGCCGGATTTTTCATATGGCTTTCAGCGTAGTTGGTCGAAACGTATTTCTCGATTCCTATTACAGGCGGTTTCTCATCGCCTTTCGCAAGGCTTTCAATAAAGCTCTCACGGTAGTCAAGATTGTCTATAAGCCCTTTTTCCTTCGCCTCTATCGGGCTTATGAGGTATATCTCCCCGCTGTCCACCATCTGCTGAACCCTTTCCTTTTCTATCCCTCTCTTTTCAGACACGTCTTCTATGAAGTTTTTAAGTCTGCTTTCATAGACCTCAAGCACCTGCTCTCTTTGCTGGTCTGATATCGAATCCCTCACATAGCTTTCTCCATACGTCTTGTATGGTCCTGTGTTTACAACGGTATAGCTCACACCCCATTTGTCAAAAAGTGTCTTGTAGTATGAGTACGAGGCGTAGTATCCTGTTATATTAAAGCTTGCCGACTGAGACGGCGTCATAACTATGCTGTCTGCAAGAAGGGCATTTCTGTATGAATTTTGGGAAGCCCCGTTTCCAAACGCATATATCTTCTTTCCGCTTGTCTTGTATTCCTCCACTGCCTTTTCAAATTCATCATAATGCTGGCTTGAAAATCCCAGAGAGTCCATGTCCAGTATTAGACCTTCCACATTCGGGTCTGTTCCCGCCGCCTTTATGGCAGACAGCATATTGAACATGGAAATATCCTTTTCAACCGCCCAGTCGTCAACATACATGTACGGGTTCTCAGTCAGATCTGAAGGCATTGAAATCTCAACGTATGTTCCCGGATCTATAGTCTTTATGTTCGAGGAAATAACTTTTATTCCCCAAAACGCTATTACCGCGATTATCACTACTACTGCTGATGTGACTAAAAGGGTATAGAACCTCTTTACTATGTCCTTTATGAATCTTTTTAATCCTGATGCAATTTTTGATGCCATAGACCATTCTCCTTTTGGTTTGAATTTTGTTCATGCGACGCTTATCCAATACCAGTCCGCAGCCGCTTTTACATACTTACTAATGCTTACCCATACTATTCTAATACAAAAATTACCCATTCCATATTAATTCTTTCTTATTTTTTAAATTCCCAAGTTTAATGCAATCTGCTTATCGCCTGCGCACACTGGGCTCTTGTGGCATATTCATCAGGGTCGAACCCCTCGTATAAAAGCCCTCTTCTCTGCGCGGCATTTACATAACCGTCATACCATTTCTCCCCCGAAAATCTTGCTGCTATGCCTTCAAGCCCCTTAGCCCTCACCAGCATTGTCATAACCTGGGCTCCGGTTACATTCTGGTCTGGAGCGAATATGTCCTTTTCAATTCCCGAAACCAGCCCTTTCGAATAGGCAAGGCTCACTACGGGGCTTGACCAGTGCTCCTTAACATCCTTGAAAGGGGTGGTTTTTTTAGATATTTGGCCTTCAAACTCCATTGCGTATATTAGAAATTTTGAAAATTCGGCCCTTGTGACCTTGTTTTGGGGCCTGAAAGTATAGTCCGGATAGCCCGACGCTATTCCCCTGTTTACAATTTCCATTACCGCCGGATAATGCGAATCGCTCCTTTTAACATCGCTGAACATGTCTGCATTGTGAAGCTTTTTGAATACCGAATATTCCTTTTCATAGTCCGTCACAGCCGCCAAAGCTATGCTTGTGGCCTTATAATCCGGCTTTCCGGAGATTTTGCCGTCTGAAAATGATCCGTCTGAAAGCCTGTATGTCCTTATTCTGTCCAAAAGCCCCTTGTCCTTATGGCCAAGGTTTGACTTTGCCATAAGCGCCCACGAGAGGGTTTCGCAGTCCTTTTCAGATTTAAGCCCAAGGCTTAAAAATCCAAGCGCCCTTTGGACGCTTTCTTCAGATTCCATGCCGAGGCTCTTGAACGCCAGTATTGCCTGCGCCGTTGTTTTGAGATCGGATTTTTCCCCTTTATTCACTGCAAACCCTCCATCGCTGTTTTGATTCGTCTTGAGCCACCTGAGAGCCGCCGACTTGTCATATCCGTTGTCCCATGCGCTGTAAAGCGATATTATCGACCATATATGCGCTTTCAGGTCGCCTTTTTCACCCGAGCCGGGATACATTGCAAATTGACCGTTTTCCATCTGAGCTCCTCTTATGCTCGCCGCAATTGCCGATACGTCACTGCCCACGGCTTTTTGCGCCATTAGCCTCATGGCATTTGAATATGTCGAATCCCCAGATTGTGAAAATCCATATTCCGAAACGTCATTGTCCGATGCGTAGAGGGAAAGTATTCCCCAGGCATCCTTGTCGTGGTTCATTATATAGTACTGGGCCTGTATTTCAGCTGCGCTTGAAACAGTGTAAAACATAGACGCCGCAATCACTATTCCCGACAATATGAATGAGACGATTTTTTTCATAACTTCACCCCGCCCTCAAAATTTTAATATTCAGTAATATCCTTATACCCTTTTTGTATATCCACACTTCAATTTCAGCTTTACCCGGCCTTTCTCTTTTCGGACAATCAGAGTAAAATATAAAAGTCCCGCCGCATATGCGGCGGGACTGAAAATTCAAATCCTGCAGAAGTTTTAAATTTACCCTGCCTCTATCTGACAGGCTCCTTGGCTTCATACGGCCTCATTAAAAAGTCCACATACTGAGCCCTTTCATATGCATAAGGGTCTTTTAGATTCCCCTTTGAAAGCTTTCCTCTGAAATCCTCTATTTTTTCGTATCCCTTGCCTTCCATCCACCTTATAATGTCCTCTATCATCTTCTCCACATGGCCTACGTTATGCTTGTATACTGCACTTACTATCTGTACGCAATTTGCTCCTGCAAGCAGCATCTTTATTACATCCTCGCCGCTCATTATTCCAGTGGAAGAGCATATGTCAGCTCTTATCTTCCCTTCCAAAAGTCCGGCATATCTCAGGGGAAGCTTCATGTCTTCCCGATTGCTGAAATTGAGTGTGAGAGTGTTTTTCTCATTCTTCACATCTATATCCGGCTCGAAAAGCCTGTTAAAAAGCACGAATCCATTAGCCCCCATATTGTCCATTTTAGATACTACGTTCATGACATTTGAATAAAAAGGACTTAGCTTTACAGACACCGGAATCGAGACTTCCCTTTTTATCTTTGAAAGTATGTCCAGCTGGGCCTTTTCTATTGACTCCCCAGTCTCGTCCAAGCTCCTTGGTACGGAGTAGAAATTGAGCTCGAGCCCGTCTACGCCAATCTCTTCAAGCTTTTTGGCATATTCAACCCACGACTCCTCGTATACGGCGTTAAGACTTGCTATAACAGGTATTTCGAGATTTTGCTTGAGCTTTTTGATGTTTAAAAGATGCTCTTTTATCCCAGCGTGCTCCAGCTGGGGATGAGTTGTTATCATCTCCGCATGTCTTTCGTTGAAAGCCTCCAGATCCTCTTCAAGCTCCATCTTCTCGAGCTGTATCTGCTCTTCAAATACAGACTTGTATACTATAGCAGCAGCCCCGGCCTTTTCAAGCCTCTTCATAGTTTCTATATTTGATGAAAGATTGCTGGCCCCTATTACTATAGGAGTTTTAAGGTGTATCCCCATGAAACTGGTCTTAAGCCTCTTCATTCCATATTCCTCCTCGTCAAAATTATTCCCCTTTGCACTTCGCCACTGCGCAGCGCTTTTTTTAGATATTTTTATATAATATATTTTCAAATATGATTATTTTTTACCCATTTGTCTCTTAAGCTAACACCACATACCTGCAATAAATTCAAATATCATTTAATTTTATAGATTCAACGAAAAGGTGCAAGCCCGGTCCAATACTTGCAACGGGCTGCAATGTACACAAAAAAGCCTGGATATTCCAAAATATTCAGACTTTTTTGTTTTTTGTTTAACCCCGGCTTTTGCAAGGCTTACACGTTCGCCAAAACCCCGGTACTTATGATATTTTGATTTTTTTTTATATTTTTGTGTTTAAATAAATATCACTTAGGTATAAATACAATACAAAACAAATTAACTTCTAAGACTTAGAAAATTCATCCGAAGGGACTGATTCCACCAAAACAATCATAATGCCATACAGACATTTCAGAAAGAGAAAAAAGTGATCTTTCTAATTCAAAAGAAGGGGATGTGATTCCACCAAAACTGGCATAATACCATACAGACATTCTGGAAAGAGAAAAAAGTGATCTTTCTAATTCATAAAGAAGGGGATGTGATTCCACCAAAATGAATAAGTGTTTTATAGATGGCATTCCGGAAAGAGAAAAGTTGATTTACCCAAATTCAAAAGGATAGGATGTGATTCCACCATAGAATATAATCCTTACCAAGACCTTACGGAAAGAGAAAAAAGTGATCTTTCTAATTCAAAAGATAGGATGTGATTCCACCAAAATATGAATAGCTTAGAAGAAACTACAGAATAAAAGGCCGATTTTGAAAAAATTCAATATCGGCCTTGATTCATTTTTGTATTTATTACTGAACGTTTCTCTTTTTGTTGTATTTGACTCTGTCCGACTCGTTCAGGACTTTCTTTCTAAGTCTTATGCTGTCAGGCGTAACTTCAACAAGCTCGTCGTCAGCTATGAACTCAAGCGCTTCTTCAAGAGTGAATGTTCTTGGAGTGGCAAGCTTTATTGCATCGTCCGAACCTGAAGCTCTTGTGTTTGTAAGTTTTTTGTTTTTGCAAGGGTTTACAGTCATGTCTTCTTTTCTGCTGTTTATTCCGATTATCATTCCCTCGTAAACCTCTGTAGCAGGGCTTACCGTCATAGTAGCTCTGTCACTTAGGTTGTAAAGAGAATATGCCATTGTCGTTCCGTTTTCCTGAGATATAAGAACTCCGTTGATTCTGTGAGGAATCTCTCCCTTGTGAGGCTCGAATCTTTCGAAAGACCTTACAAGAGTTCCCTCTCCCCTTGTATCGTTTATGAATTCACTTCTGTATCCCAAAAGTCCCCTTGTAGGAACTACGAATTCCATTTTAGTGTATCCTTCTTCTGTTCCCATAGCTTCCATCATACCTTTTCTAAGGTTAAGCTTTGATATTACAGTACCAGAATGCTCGTCTGGAACGCTCGCTATAACCCTTTCAACAGGCTCCATAAGAACTCCGTCTTCATGGTGCATAAGAACCTGAGGCTTCGATACAGAAACTTCGTATCCTTCTCTTCTCATATTCTCAAGAAGTATAGAAAGGTGAAGCTCCCCTCTTCCTGAAACCTTGTATCCGTCAGTAGTTTCAAGAGGATCGACTTTAAGTCCAACGTTGACTTCAAGCTCTTTTTCTAGTCTGTCCTTTATATGTCTTGTAGTAATGAACTTACCGCTTTTTCCGCACAGTGGAGAGTCGTTTACAAGGAAGTTCATAGAAAGAGTAGGCTCTTCTATCTTTATCATTTCCATAGGCTCTAGCGTATCTTCGCTGTTTCCTATAGTCTCCCCTATTGATATTGTGCTTATTCCCGAAATAACTGCTATGTCGCCGCTTACTGCCTCATCGCAAGCATTTTGGCTTAGTCCTTCATATGTGAAAAGTTTTGCTATTTTTCCTCTCTCTATGCTTCCGTCTCTCTTGTGCACGGCAACAGTTTGACCCTGCTTAACTTTTCCCTTGTATATTCTACCCACTCCAAGTCTTCCTATATACTCGTCGTATCCAAGAGCCGATATTTGCATTTGAAGAGGCTCTTCGTCAAGGTCAGGATATTCCTGAACGTGGTTTATTATAGTTTCGAAAAGCGGCGAAAGGTCTGTGCTCTCATCTTCCATGGCACGTTTTGCTATTCCTTCCTTAGCCACACCGAATATGATAGGGAAGTCAAGCTGCTCGTCAGTGGCGTCAAGTTCTATGAAAAGGTCAAGAACCATGTCCACTACTTCCTCCGCCCTTTGGTCTTTCTTGTCTATCTTGTTTATGAAAAGTATAGGCTTTATTCCCATTTCAAGAGACTTCTTAAGCACGAATCTAGTCTGAGGCATTGGGCCCTCGCTCGAGTCTACAAGAAGTATAGCCGTGTCGACAGTCTTTATAACCCTCTCAACTTCAGATGAGAAGTCAGAGTGACCTGGCGTGTCCACTATGTTTATTTTAGTTCCGTTGTAGCTTATGGCACAGTTTTTAGAGTATATCGTTATTCCTCTTTCTCTCTCTATGTCATTGCTGTCCATTACGCAGTCAACTACTTCTTGGTTCTCCCTGAATACTCCACTTTGAGACAAGAATGCATCTACAAGAGTCGACTTTCCAGCATCTACGTGGGCTATTACGGCCACGTTTATTATTCCTTTTCTCTTTTGCATAAGTTTACCATTCCTTTTTAAATTATCAAGTTTTCTTTGAAATATATATCTCAACCTGCGAAACCCAGCTATGAAGCGGGTTCGAGCTTTTAATCCGTTCTCTTTTTTTGAGCCACTATACTATTTTACACCTAAAACATAAGGGAATCAAATTAAATTTATGTTATTCATTAAAAATAAATATTTTCACATATAAAATCCCGATGCAATAAAGCCATCAAGCCTTATCATATCGAGATTTTATATACCTTCACATTTATTCCTCAGCGAGAGCCTGTGCACAGGACGAATCTATTCAATCGATCCCTTGAACATATCCACTATCCCCTGCTCGTCAAGTTCTTTTCCTATTACGCAAAGTCCGTGCGCTCCTGGTTTTGCATCGCCATATATGGAATATCTTCCGTTGACATAACTGAATTCAACAGCGCTGTCATAGCCAGATACAAACCCTTTGGCCCTTATTACGCTTCCATAGCCCCCTCGTGAAAGCGCCTTGAGCCTTTTTTCAAGTTCGTCTGCGCTCATTCCCATGCGTGGAACAACCGATACCGACATGAGTCCCTGTGCAGAGTCTCTGTGTTCATGGTCGTGTCCTTCGCAAGAGCAGCCGCAATCGCAATTCCCTTCATGGCTGTGATCGTGTCCGCGAGAACGATCATACCCTTCATGTGAGCATGAATGATCTTCATATCTACCGCAACCGCAGGAGCAGCTCTCTTTTTCATTCATTTCAAAATCCATTTTAAAAAGCTTCCCGTACTCCTTGCCAAAACTTCCCTCTATCATGCCGAAAAACTCTATGTCCTTTATGTCGTCCCACTGCTCATCTACAACCGTGGCGTTTGGGCTCAATATTTTTACGGCCTTTGCAACATTTCTGACAGTCTCCCTGTCAGTCTCTTGAACCTTGCTCAGTACCACAGTGTCGGCAGTGCTTATCTGGTCCCTGAAAAACTCTCCGAACGCATCGACATTCTCGAGGTAGTCCACAGCATCGACTATTGTAGTGCAGCTTTGGAGCTCGCATGAGCTTTTTATACTCTCCTTTTGGAGTATGGGAGTTATCCAGCTCAGCATGCCCACACCAGTAGGCTCTATCACTATTCTGTCGGGCTTGAATTTTTCGGCTATTTCCACTATGGACTTTTCAAAGTCCATTTTCATGCTGCAGCATATACAGCCGCTTGAAAGCTCTATTACGTCAAAGCCCTCCCTTTGTATGATTTCAGCATCTATTCCTATCTCTCCGAATTCATTTTCAAGAAGGACCGTCTTTTGACCCTCGCATGCACTCAGAAGCCTCTTTATAAATGTGGTCTTCCCGGCACCCAAAAATCCCGATATTATGTTTACCTTTATCAAAATATTCCCCTCTTTCTACTCACTTACGCTGTCTTTTTTTCTTCTTTTTGACAAATGCTTTTATCCCTGAGAAATCCGGCCACGGCGGCAGTGATAGGCACTGTAAATATGAGTCCTATGCTGCCTGCAAGCGACCTTACTATCTCAGCGGCTATGTTGTCGAGAGATATTATCTCGATAAGTGATATTTCATATGTCGAAAACATGAGCATTATATTTAGGCTGCTGCCGACATACGCAAGTATCAGCGTGTCCGCCATCGTACCCATTATATCGCGTCCAACGTTCATTCCGGCGTTTATAAGCTCCTTCGTCCCTATTCCCGGATTTGCCTGTTCTATCTCGTTCATTGAAGATGCTATTGACATTCCAACGTCCATGACGGCTCCCATGGCGCCTATTATTATGCCCGCAAAAAGTATGCCCTTGAAGTCTATGTCCTTTGAATAGAGTATTATGTGTATTGCCTCATCACTGCTCAGGCCGTTGAGCTGTATCATATTTCCCACCACAAAAGCGGTGATTCCAGCTATTACCACTCCTGCGCTAGTCCCTATTGCGGCGCAGAGGGTCTTTTTGTTGAATCCGCTTATCAGAAGAAGCGCCACTACTATGTTGACTATGCATATGACTATGGAGACCATCATGGGGTCATATCCCGCAAGTATGAGCGGTATTAATATCTTTACAACCGCAACCACTGTTATTATAAGTGTTATAACGGATTTGAGTCCCTTTTTGCCACCTATTATTACAAGCCCTCCGAAAAAGAGTATCACAAGGTAAAATATAGGGATCTTTTCCCTGTGCATGGGCTCGCTTATGAAGTGCTCTCCTGCAAGCTTTGATGCAAACATAATTGCAATGAGAACCAGCCAGGGAAGAGCTTTTTTATAATCTATACGTTCAATGTGTTTTTTCATATTCCAATCATCTGCTCCAGCTTGTCAGTCTTTACGGGATAACCGATCTCCCTTGCTGCGTCCATCATGGCGTGTATGTTTTCAAACGGAGTGTCCACGGGAAGGCTGCATCCCGACATTATCACATATCCCTTCGGAGAGTCCCAGGCCTGCATTGTGCATTCCGCCACAGCCCTTCTGACGTCCTCAGGGGTTCCTGCATACATTATAGAAGCCGGATCTACGTGTCCGAGTATTTTCACCCTGTCTCCAATGGATTCCTTGCACTGCCTCAGGTCAACAACATTGTCTATGCTAAAGCCGGCCACTCCCATGTCCACTACGTCTTCCCATATCTTGTCCGTCTTTCCGCATATGTGCATTGTCACAGGCTTGCCCTTGCTCTTTATGTGCTGCACGAGCCTTTTTATGTATGGGGCTCCGAAAATCCTGAAATGCTTTGGACTTACCACTGTGCAAGAGGACATGGGCTCCGATATTGTAGGGGTAAGACCCTGAGCCAGTATTGCATCTGCATATCTTATGCAGGTTTCAAGAGACACCTCGCAGAGCCTGTGCACGGCCTCTGGATTCTTGAAAAACAGCTTGGTCATCTTCTCTATTCCTATCAGAAAGAATGCGTTTGTAAAAGGCCCCACTATTCCGCCCGCGCATCCAACCTCGTCGCCAATCTCGTCTATAAGGTACTTCATGGCCTCTATGTGAACAGGCAGCCTCCCGTCTCTGTAGGGATCCGCCGGCTGCAGCGAGCCCAGCTCCGATATGTCGTCTATCGCGGGAGCTCCAAGATCCGCAGTGTTGTCCTGCGGAAAAATCACCTTTGCGCCCATTGCCTCGGCCCAGGGGAAAAGGTCCGTAAATATCCTCACCCCGTCATATCCAAATTCCCTGTAAGACGCTATCTGGGCGTTTGCTATAGTCCTGGCGCATGTATTGAACTCTGATATCTTGCATCCGTACACCCTCGCCACTCCGTTTGCAGCGTTTGGGTTGCAAGGAAGCCTGTCGACCGATTCTCCCCTCGCCATGGCCTTTGCCCTTTCAATTGGCGTCATAATGTCTTTTCTCATGACATCCTCCTTTTGATATATTTTGTCATTTGCAATGTTCCCATACAAAAAGAATATCTCTCCTCACAGGTATATAAGGAGAGCATACGTCAGCTTTAGTTTTTCCAGGCCAGAAGCCTTTTTTCAAGTTTGTCGGAGAAATATGTTATTCCGGTTACAACCATACCTATGAATATTATGCCTACTACCACCTTGGGGTAATCCGCAAAATCGGAGAAGTATTTCACATACCATCCGAGTCCTGAAGACGCGCCTATCATTTCAGCCGCTGTAAGCAATATGAACGAAAGCACAAGTCCTATTGTGGCTCCGCTTATTATGGAAGGCATTATTCCCGGAAGTATTATCTTGAAAAGCATCGTCTTTTCATCCACATTCAGAACCTTTGCTGAATCCACATATTTTTTGTCTATGTCGAAAGCCCCGTTCAATGTGTTTATGAATATGGGCCAAAACGCCCCTATGAATATTATGAATATGGATGCGCTCGTGAAAGTCGGGAGAAGCGCTATGGCATATGGTATGTACACTATTGGCGGTATGGGTCCCAGCACCTTTGTAAACGGATTTACAGCCCTGAAAAGCCTTCTCCTCCATCCTATTACAAGGGCCAGGGGCACAGCCGTCACAAGCGCCAGGACATAGCCCGCCGAAAGGAGCTTCATAGAGCTTAAAAGGCCTTCCAGAAGATATGGTATCTCCTGTATGAATGTGAATACGACTTTCCCCGGCCCAGGAAACAGAAGTGGCTCAAGCCTGTCTAGTTTTGAAGTTATGACTTCCCAAAACACTATGCAGGCGTATATTATTGCTATCACGTCGCATACCGACTGTTTTTTGTCTTCGTCACTGCTCATAAACCTTTTCCCCTGAGCCATAGCATGTATGAGCACTATGACCCCGGCCAGATAAAGCGCATACTCGGCGGATTCAGCCCTCTTTGAAGGCATGAAAGTTACGGCCAGGGCAACTATGAACATTACATTTGCGATATTAAATATCCTTTTCAATTCCACCCCTCCTAGACTGCGTTTTCCACATCGTCAATCAGATCGTCAAACAGTGATTGCACGAGTGAATTTCTAAGGTTTATATATTTGCTGCTCTTGGAAAGAGAGCTTCTGCTTCTAGGCCTTTCAAAATCTATCCGCACTTCTTCCCTGACCGATTTGGTCTTTGCAGACATCACTATTATCCTGTCTGAAAGGAGTATTGCCTCGTCCACGTCGTGTGTTACAAACACTACTGTTTTCCTCTTTTCTCCGCTGTCCCAAAGCTTAAGCAGGAGCTCCTGGAGCATCATCCTGTTTTTAGCATCTACTGCGCTGAAAGGCTCGTCCATAAGAAGTATGGGTGAATCCATTGCAAATGCCCTTGCAATCGCAACCCTTTGCTGCATTCCTCCCGAAAGCTGGGACGGGTATTTACCCCTGACACCCTCAAGCCCCACAAGGTCAAGGTACCTGTTTGCCGTCTCCTCCATTTCACAGCGTGTCTTTCCATCCTTGAGCTGTTCCATCCCAAACAGTATGTTGTCTTTGGCACTCATCCACGGGAAAAGCGAATAGTGCTGGAACACGACTCCCCTGTCAAGCCCAGGGCCTGTGACCCTTTGACCGTCTATTTCAAATTTCCCGCTTTGGGGAAAATTGAGGCCACAGAGCATGCTGAGTAGTGTGCTCTTTCCGCATCCGCTCGGGCCTATTATGCTGACAAATTGGCCTTCCTCTATCTCCATGGTTGCATTTTCAATGACCTTTATGTTTTCGTTTTGCTGCTCATATGAGAAGTTCATATCCCTTAGAATAATTTTAGACAACAAAATCACCATCTTTCATTTTTAATCCAACTTTAGTTTCAGCTCGCGCCGCCATCTACCGCGGGGGTCTTATTTACAGTCGTAAAATCATAGAGGATTTTACGACATATGCCCGAAACCTCTATATCAAAATCATCTGCATGATTTTAGGACATACGGCTTCGAGCATATTGATTTTAATAAAATTCAGTTTTCAATCCAAGTTATGAAAATTGCTGCGGCCTTTATTCAAATTAAATGTTGTTCATTTCAAAATCGTTTAGAAGAGCCTTGTAGTTTTCGTTGTCAGGGTATTCGCTTATCATCCTGTCAAGCGCCTTCTTGTACACATCTGTGTTTATGTGCTCGTCTATGTCCAATTCACTTTCTATGAAACCTGTCTTTTTCATTATGTCCCAGTATTTCAAAGTTGAGTTTCTAAGCGGGTCAGGGCTGCATACCATTGTAGCATCAGCATCGTACGTTTCCTTATCAAGGTATTTTTTGTCAACCTTTACGTATTTAGATGTTATTTCAACAGTTTCTTCGTGGTTTGTCATGTAGAAGTCATACGCCTTTATAAGGGCTGCCATGAAGCTCTCCCAACGCTCAGGGTTTGCTTCAAGTTCAGAGCCGAGTACGGCCTGACGGCAGCACACGTTGTTTTCGAAAAGGTCTGTTATGTACATACCTATTTTCACACCCTGGTCTTCAGCCATCGCGACATACGGAGTCCATATAAGCGCCGCATCCACCGTACCTTTTTTAAGAGCCTCCATTGTAGCCGCCGGAGATTCAAGCTCTATTATCTCGGCATCGCCTTTTCTGTAGTCTATTCCTGCATCTATAAGAGCTCCCCTGAATATTACGTCTGCAGTTGAAAGCCTTACAGTAGCAACCTTTTTGCCCTTGTAGTTATTTATGTCCTTGAGTTCGTCGTATCTGTCAGGCATGCATACAAGAGCGCACGCTCCAGAGTTTTGACCTCCTATAACCTGTATGTCCGCTCCCTTTGCAGTGAACACAAGAGGTGCCGAAACCCCGAAGCTTCCGACATCCACTTTTTTAGCTATAGTGGCGTTGAGCCCTTCTGCCGAGTTTGTGAAAAGAAACAGATTTGCATCTATCCCCTCTTCTTCAAAGAATCCTTTTTCCTTTGCTACGAAATACAGAAGGTGTTCAGGCGATGCAAGATAGCCTATGTTCATCTTTTGAAGCTCTTTTTGCGATCCGCTTGCATTTGCCTGCACCGCTTCAGAAGCTCCTTGCGTTTCGGCCTTTTGCCCGCATCCCGTAAGCAGCGTAGTCGCCATGAGGACCACCATCATTAAAACAGATAATATTTTTTTCATAAGTCCATTTTCTCCTTTTCCTTAAATTTTGTTTTTTCACTTAAACACGATAAAGACAAAAGCGTCAATATCATATCGCTCCATTGCATGTGCCGTATTTTTTTGTATCCATGTTTCACCTCGTCGCGAAGTGCGAACATTCGGACTTTTGCACGGTTATATTCTTCTTTCCGGCAAGATTAGTCTACAATATACACGCTCCTATTGTCTAATAGATAGAATTTATACAAGTTTGAGCTTTCATGGATATTGTCTATATCCTTTTTTGTTTTTTTCGTCATTTTTCGATGATTTCAAAGTCTGTGCTCAATAAAATTCAATTGCTAATTTATTTGTCATATTCATTTTCAATGGTCTCTATAAGAATTTCTTATGTGACATTTACCTCCAATCATTTATTTCTATGGTTAATACGGTGCCCCTATCACAGTAAATAAACGCGCAAAAAACCGCCAGACCAATACGATATTGTTCTGGCGGTTTTTAAATTTCAAAAGCCTATGTCATTTTTGAGAAATCCTATTTTCCACAAACTGAAGTATCTCTTCCGATGATTCTATTCCACTTTGATTTGTAAACGCTATATTAAGATCCTTTGCAATATCGCCCATGGTCTTGTATATCTCCGCGTGAAGAGGGGATATGAAATACTTAGACACACCTGCCATTTCAATATCCAGCACCGAGTCCCCAGATGATATGACATCCCTCAACCCGTCTATTTTATTCGATATGTGAAGAAGGGCATCCCCCTTGCTTACGCATTTGGGTATGAAATAGAGTTTTCTCGAATGGTGGACCATCCTCCAGCCACCAGCGTCCATCTCCTTTTCAAAATCCGAAAGCTCATCCATCGGAACCATCTGGGTGTCCACTATGCTGTAGAAAAACAGATCGTCCGCCGTCCTGGTCTTTTCCACCCAGACCGGCGATGATATCCTTTTGAATCTGTCCATAGCTTCAGACAGGGACAAACATTCTCCTTCAAGCCTCTTTTCGACTATGCTTTTCCACTGTTCATCCTCTTTACCGCCTTCTATTATGGTTCCCCCATTTGCAACTATGGCGTATTTATGCGGTATCTCCCTTAAAATCCCAATCCTCTTGTACTGCTCCATTGTCCTTGTAGTCACTGGAACAAACTGAACCTTTCTGCTGATTTTCCCAAGCATTTGAAAAGTCTTTGAGCTAATATAGCTTATGACCTTCCCGTCCTTAACCTCCGCTTCCATTACATCTTGTCTATTGCCTTCTTTTATGAATTTCTTGGAATATATCAAAGTCCTGTCCAAATCGCTCGCAAATATCATACGTCCCCCCCGTTGACCTTTTTTATCAGTCCGCAGCATTTATATTTTTTTAGCGGATACTGCTCTATCTCAACTCCCTTTTCATCTGCCAGCTGTATTATATGGGCCACATCCACATCATCCATGTCTGTTGATATTAAAACTTTCCACGGAACCCTTCTCAGAAGCACCCTTGTAGTCTCCCCTATGCCGGGCTTTATGAGATTCATGTCGTCAATCCCAAACTCTTCTTTCACCATTTCCACATCTTGCATTCCCTTCATGTCACACTCCATCGCCTCGCAATGTCCAGATTCACAGCCTTTATAATCCACAGCATCACTTTCCCCGAAATGGGCGCTTATGCTGTCTATGAACCTGTTTGACACGTCATGTTCCTTCAGCTCTTTATAGAATTTGGCTCCGTGGAAATCCCACGGCCCTATTATGTCATCCCTTTGCACAGTTCTGCTCACAAGTCCCGATACTGTGGCGTTGAGGCATGCGCTTGGAATCAAAAAGTCCTCCCGCGTTCCTGCTATTTCGCTGAATCCCCCGGGATCCGCGATAACTGCAAGGTCTGACGGCAGCTTTATCCCGTATTTTTCAAGCATAGTATCGCTCGACCTTTCGAGCTCCCTTTTTATGGCTCCCTTTCCTGTCCATCCGTCTACAAACTGGACATTTGACGTGTCGTGCCTTTGCGATATGAATTTTATGGCGTTTTCGTCAAATCCCTTTCCCCTTATTATGGATATGCTGTAGTGCATGGGGTCTATATCGTAGGCCTTTCTCATATACCTCTTCATAAGTATGCCTGCAGGAGTCCCGGCCCTTGCAAGCGATACCAGCACCACGTCTTTTCCCTTTTCTCTTATTATGGCCCTGCTGGCCGCCTCTACAGAGCGGGCTATTCTGTTTGAGTTTTGCAAAAGAGACTCCTCGAAAAGCCTCATGTATTCGCTCGACGGCCTGTATTCCACAGGCAGCATTTCGGAGTAGTGAGCCCCGGACTGTATGGCCTTTTCCCTGTATTCGTTTCCCTTCTCGCCCATAAGGCCAGATATGTCCTTCAGCAGAAAGTCAACCTCGTCCCGATTATAGCTTCCAATATCCCCGGCCTCCATATTTTCAAGCGGGTCTGCAAAATATACTGCAAACGCCTCTTTTGCCCCGGAGGCCATTATTATTTTTTTCATCTCCAGCAAGCCCTTTTCGTCAGGCTTTTCCTCCATGAATATGAAAACCTGGTCATATCCGCCCTCTGGCATGTTGTATGCAAAATTTTTTATGCCGCTTGATTCTGGATCGTTAAACTCCACCTTGTTTTTAACCGCGTATCCCGTTGAGGTATCCGGATATATGGGGCTTCTTGTAGTGGAATGATACATTATGTCCCTGCCCGTTCTCCTATTCACAAAGCTCCCTATTTTCATGGGCAAAAACATGAACTCCCCGCTTCCGAGGAAAAGCACCCTGCCCCCGCATATCCTTCTTTCCAAAAATTTAGCGCTTCTTCTTACTGCACTGTCTATATAGCTTGTGTCTGCCGACGAAAGCCCGAATCTTCCCGAGTGCCTTATTAGCGCTCCGCTTTGTATGTCATTCTTCTTGAAAAAATGCGAAAGTGAAATCTGCTCTATTTCAAAATCATGCTCGCCTTCGCCACTTGTACTGCTGCATTTGGCGCCGCCCGTGTCAGCTGAATCCGAATTCCCACCGTGACTTTCAAACCCTTGCGGCATATCATGTTCAAGCCTTTTCTTCCACTTTGAATCGTCCACTTCTATTTCGCCTTGTAGAACCGACATTACATCCACCTTAATTCCCTGCCTTTTTTCAAAATCTTCAAAACTGTCTTTATGAGATTTGCCTCTCCAGTCAAGTATTGTAAGCACCGAAAAGTTCTTCGCGGGAATAATGTCCTTTATGGATTTTATTATGTTTATGACTGTCTTTCCTGTTGTAAGCTCGTCATCTATAAATACCACGTTTTTGATCTGCCCAAGCGGAAGTCCCTTTTGCGGATACATCATGTGAAGCGAGGCATGCGAGTGCTCCTCATCGAACTTTATGCACTCAATGTCGAGTTCTTTTCTTGTCGTCTGCATATAATATGAATTTCCTGAAAACGATTCAAAAACGCTCATGCCGAGTGCCGTGGCCGTTTCCGCAAATCCTATGAAAAGTGTAGGCTCTTCGATATGGACCTTTTCCCAAACGCCTTTTTCCGTAATTTCCCCGCCTGCCGAAGAAACCTTTGTCGCCGCATGTCTGTGAGCTTTCAAAATATCTGCCGCGGCATGCTCGAATCCCGCATTTACCGAAAGCTCCTGCTTTGAGTATATTGCCGCAAGAAGCCTTCCCGTGGCCAACGAAACATTCGGGTCTACCGGTATGTGCTTTCCGAGCACTTTGCTTACAAACAAAAAGCTTCTCTTTTTGTTTTTTCTTGCCGCAAGCGAAAAGAGGTTTTCGGGAGGTATCCCGTATTCATTTGAATTTATGCTTATTTTCATATCTATCCCGTCCAATATGGTTCTTTCATAGCTGTTCATATGCGCCTCCCCTGCTTTATGTATTATTCTAATCTTGTTTTACGACATTGGATACAAGCTGTATGGACAGACGGCTCAAATATTCTATATGAGGCTGGCAAAGTCATACCCGCTGTTTAGCACCCCGTAAATGCTTGCTCTTTTAAGAATCTTTTTTGCCCATATGGAATGAGGTTTTATCTCATTCATCTTGTTTGAATATGTGCTTTTTATTACTCCAACATTTCCAGAAGAGTTCTGAGTTATGCTCATTGCGTCCATGTATTCCTCGTGGGTTACGCACTGCATCGCCTGCACAGGTGCTATATGGCTTGGATGTATTACAGTCTTTCCCACAAGGCCGTTCGCCCTATCGAGTATGACTTCGTGTATTAGCCCGTCTATGTACTGGTCTATAAGGCGGCCTCTTTTTTGTTCGCCCATGTCTCCATAAGCCTGCCTGAAAGGAGTCATCCGAAGCTGCGGCTTTAGCACCCTGTCCCCTCCGCAGAAGTACTCCCACACGGGTCCCGAGACGGCAAAATCCCTTTCAGGCCTGCAGAAATTATTGATTATGTCTGTTATGCAGTCCCTTATTATATGTATGTCGTATACCGTGGTGTCGTGGCTGCGCCTTATTCCAAAATAGCCTGAAAAATCCGTCGCCCCTATCCTCAAATTGAGTATTTTGTCCCTGTTTCCATCTATTATTCCATTTATGGCCCGCAGGGCCTCTTTTCTGGTGTCCCAGTTTAGTATGTCTATGCTTTCAAGCACGGGCATGGCGTAAAGTGATGCCCCCGTGATTTCCTCTGCCCTTTCAAGATAGTGCATGTAGTCTATGGCATTTCGACTCGAAAACTTTGGGAAAACCAGGCCTGAAAGTATCCCCATCTTCTGCCTCGCCATTTGGGATAGCCTCTCAATCTGAACCGGCTCCCTCACCCTTACAAATAAAAGGGGCATTTCTTCCTCCTTTATCTCCCCTTTTGCAAGTGCTGAGTCTATTTCAGCAAGGGTCCTTAAAAGCGATTCCTGCGCCTCGTTTGTCATAAGGTCCCCAACAGCGTCTTCGAGACATATGACCATGGACTGCACTCCCCTGTGCTTTTTCCGGATTATGTCTTTTGCAATTTCAGGCCTTAGCGCCGGCGTGTATATGGTGGCTCCCAGGGCGTATGAAAGTTTTTCCCTGTCTTCATATCTTGTGAAGCTTTCAGGCTGTTTCATGAATATCTTTTCCCTGTCCTCTTTGCTTATATGTTCAAAATGTCTCATACCAATATCTCCAGTCATATTGACAAAAGAGATGGGCCATCGCCCATCTCTTTTGTCTTTGTATAGGGCTTTGCCAAGCTTTTTCAGCAAGGCGCCCAGGTGATCACATTCAATATTTACATTTGGCTTTTATCTGTATTTTTTAAGCATATCGCTTATATTCTTGTCTGTGGTTCCCTCTCCTACAGCTGCAAATTTCCACTCCGTACCGTGCCTGTAAAGCTCCGCCACTATAAGAGCAGTCTTTGAGCCATAGTCTTCAGTAAGGTTGAACCTTAAAAGCTCTTTCGATCCCTTTGTGTCCACTATCCTTATGAATGCATTTTCTATCATGCCAAAATGCTGGTTTCGCTTTTCGCAGTTGTATATGTTTACTACGAACACAAGCTTTTGTATGTCGGAAGGTACGGAGTTAAGTTCAACCATTATCTGCTCGTCGTCGCCTTCTCCGGCGCCTGTAAGGTTGTCACCCATGTGCCTTATGCTTCCGTCGCTGCTTGCAAGGTTTCCAAAGTAAACCACGTCCTGCTTTCCCGTTATCCTGTCGTTTTCCCTGAGCATGAATACAGATGCGTCGCAGTCAATGTCGGCTTCCGTACCTCCGAAAAGACTTCCTAAAAGCCCCTTTTTAGAAGATTTCACAGGGTCCCATCCAAGCGCCACCATTATGCTCGAAAGGCCCGCAGATTCCTTTGTAAGACTTATTCTTTGGCCTTTTTGAAGATTTATCGCCATGTCAATTACCTCCATTTATAGTATATGCTCTTTAGTCCGTGCAGCTTTATTTTCTATGCAATGTTTATTCCAAAGTTTCCGCAAAGGGCTGCCAGTCCGCCTTCGAATCCGCTTCCCACAGCTGCGAATTTCCATTCAGCGCCGTGTCTGTAAAGCTCGCCCACCACAACTGCAGTCTCTATCGAAAAGTCTTCAGAAAGGTCGTATCTTACAAGCTCTTCGGAGTTTTCTTCGTTGAACACTCTTATGAACGCATTTGAAACCTGTCCGAAGTTTTGGTTCCTTGCGGCTGCTTCGTGTATTGTAACAGTGAATGCTATCTTTTGAACTTCCGCTGGAACATTGGCAAGTGCTATTTTAACCTGCTCGTCATCTCCCTCTCCTGCTCCTGTAAGGTTGTCCCCAAGGTGGACTACAGATTCCATGTCGTCTTTAAGGTTGTTGTAGAATATGAAGTCGCTGTCAGATCTCACCTTTCCGTCCTCCTTCAGCATGAATGCAGCTGCGTCAAGGTCGAAATCAGCGCCTCCGTCATATTTGTTAGTGTCCCATCCAAGTCCCACTACCACACTTTTAAGTCCTGGATTCCCCTTTGTAAGATCCACCTTTTGTCCTTTTTTCAAGCTTATAGCCATTATAATCTCTCCTTTCACTCTCTTAATTATTTTTTTCTTTATATTTAATTGCTCTTATTGACAATGTTATACTTTCGCCTCAGGAGCGGCATGAACAAAAGCAGTCTGATTTATACCTAACATGCCTTTTCTATTCCGCCTGCGGCTCTGCCTTTTGTTGTCTGAAAAACATGTTTCTCACAGTCTTTCTGGCAAGGTCAAGCGGTATTATGAGGAATGCCATGGGCACTATTACCATCCATTCGTCTATAGTAAGCCCTGCAGTCCTGAGTATGTCGCCCCCTATATAAGTCATTACCACCTGGACTATGGCTATTCCTGCGGCTACTTTGAGGAATCCCCTGTTCTTTGTGATGTTTGCGAAGAGATTCTTTTCTTCTGTTCTTGCATTGAACATGTTGAACACGTTCATGAATATGAAGAATCCAAAGAACGCAGTGAGGAAATATATGTCTTCCCTGCCGGCAGGCCCTCTTCTTATGAGTTCCTTAAACATTGGAGTCTTGAGGTAAAAGACGCTCATTCCCGCTACAAACGAGCCGTTTAAGAGTATTGAGCTCCACATGTCCTTGTTTATTATGGACTCCGTTCTGCTCTTTGGCTTTTCCCTCATGTATCTCATGAGCGCCGCCTCGCCTCCAAATGCAAGTGCTGCAAGCGTATCCATTACAAGGTTGACCCACAGCATCTGAGTCATTGAAAGCGGAAGGTCCACTCCCACAAAAGGTCCGAGGAACGCTATCATTATCGCCCCTACGTTGACAGTAAGCTGGTACACTATGAATTTTCTTATGGAATTGTATATTGTCCTTCCATACAGTATTGTCTTTGCTATTGAGTTGAAATTGTCATCGAGTATCACTATGTCGCCGGCCTCTTTGGCAACCTCTGTTCCAGATCCCATTGCAAATCCGACATCGGCCTTCTTAAGCGCCGGAGAGTCGTTGACTCCGTCCCCTGTCATTCCAACGACGTAATTCATCTCCTGGGATATCTTTACGAGCCTGCTCTTGTCGGTAGGAAGAGCCCTCGCTATCACCCTTATGTCTGGAAGTGCCTCTTTCAGCTGCTCGTCGCTCATTCTGTTTATGTCTGAAGATGTGAGCGCAATGTCTGAAGCCCTTTTGACAAGGCCCGCCTCTTTGGCTATTGCCATGGCGGTCTCCTTCTTGTCCCCGGTTATCATTACGACCTGTATTCCAGCGTCCATGGTCTCTTTTATCGCCTCAACCGACTCTTCCCTCAGGTCGTCCCTTATTCCCACTACTCCCACGAGAGTCATGTCCTCAAACAGGTTTTCCTGCAAAGTCCTCGGAGTCGTTGCAATCGCTATCATCCTTATGGACCTTTCCGCAAGATTGTCCATCCTCTTTTCAATCGATTTTATGACAGAATCCCCAAACGGCTGCTCTACTCCAGACTGGTCATAATATCTTTTGCAGTATTTCACTATGTTTTCGGGAGCGCCCTTTACAAGTGTCATTTTGTACTCTCCGTCTATTTGAGTGGCGGAGAACTTGTCCTTGCTGTTGAAAGGTATTGTCCCTATAGTCTGCACATCGTATTCTATTATCTCTGCGCTTGCAAACTCCAAAAGCGCCCTTTCAGTGGAGTTTCCGCCCAGTATCTTGCATTTTCCGTCTTCTTGTATGTTGCAAACGGCATTGGTGTTTTGGGAAAGCGAAAGGTCAGCCATTCTTCGCAGCCCTTCAGGTATGTCGTGATACGAATTGTACTGCGCGTTGTCACCCGAGTAGAATGATATCACCTGAAGCTGCCCTTTTGTTATGGTACCCGTCTTGTCGCTGTAGAGTATGTTTAATGAGCCCGCCGTCTCTATCCCGACAAGCTTTCTTACGAGTATGTTGTCGTGAAGCAGCTTTCTCATGTTGAGCGAAAGCACCATTGCTATCATCATGGGAAGTCCTTCCGGAACAGCCACGACTATTATTATTATGGCAAGTATCACGGCAGTCACTACATCGCTTGCAACCTTTGGAACATTGTCAAAATACTGCGCTATGGGTATTCCTGCAGCCAGGCTGTCTAAAACGGCCTTTTTGAACATGAACGAGAGGGCTATCATCGTTCCTCCCATGTATCCAAATCTGCTTATTCCGTCTGCAAGTGTGGAAAGCTTGACCTTAAGAGGAGAATCCCTGTCCTCCGACTGGAGTTCTTTTGCAAGCTGTCCGTAAAAGCTCTCGTCCCCTATTGTCCTGGCCTCTACAACGGCTTCTCCTTCCACAACCACTGTTCCCCTGAAAACCTTGCACTCGTCCAGAAAGTCAGCCGACTCGCCGCTGTATTCGTATCCTTCATCCAGCTGGCGCTTCGAAGCCTCCTTGCTTTCTCCATTGAGAGTTGACTGGTCGACCCCTATATGGCCTTCAATCAGTACCCCGTCGACGGGTATCTTGTCGCCCGTCTGCACCAGTATTAGGTCCCCCGCTACTATGTCATCTATCCCTATTTCCTGAAGGCTCCCATCCCTGTATACCTTGCACTTTATCTTAGATGCCTCCGCCTGGAGTTTTTGGAATGACTGCTCGTTGCTGTACTCCGAGAAAGTCCCCACAAGAGTTGCTATGACAACCGCTATGCCTATTCCAAGCGGCTCAAACCATTCCACGTGGCCCAAGAAGAAAAATACAACATCTATGAGAAGCGCCACTATAAGTATCCTTATCACAGGGTCCTCTAAATTCCCCTTGAGCTTGTCCCAAAACGTCTCCATCTCTATTTCTGTAAGGCTGTTGCTTCCATGCTCTCTTTTGGACCTTTCGACCTGCTCTGCTGAAAGGCCTTCGTGATGTATTTTAAGCATATGTAATTTTTCTCCCCTCAGTTGATTTGCCTGACTGTAAATGCCTTGGCAATCCGGTTAAACCTGAAGCCCATAAGTCCTGCACAAAGATGCAAGGCCTCCCTCGAATCCGCTTCCCACGGCGCTGAATTTCCATGATCCGTTGTGCCTGTATATCTCGCAGAATACAAGCGCCGTTTCAACTGAAAAATCCTCTGTAAGCTCGTATCTGAGCACTTCTTCTTCTGTAGCGCTGTCCACAAGCCTTGCAAATGCATTTGAAACCTGTCCGAAGTTTTGCCTTCTTTCAGGCGCCTCGTGTATTGTAACAGTTATGGCTATCTTTTCTATGGACTCCGGCACCTTTTCAAAATCTATTATTATCTGCTCATCGTCGCCTTCGCCTTCGCCGGTCCTGTTGTCACCTGTATGCATTACAGACTTGCTCGGGTGCTCAAGGTTGTTGTAGAACACAAAATCAATATCGCTATTCACTCTGCCGTTTTCACCTACCATGAATGCCGATGCGTCAAGATCGAAGTCGAATCCCCCGTCGTATCTTTTTGTGTCCCATCCAAGTCCTATTATGGCTTTTTTAAGCCCCGGATTTGATTTTGAAAGGTCTATCTTTTGGCCTTTTGAAAGTATTATTGACATTGCAAGTCCCCCTTATATTTTTATATTTGACTCAGCTGCAAACAATCCCTTTCGAATTTATGCAAATCATCTCCAGCCGCTAGTCCTCAACGTCTATTCCATATTCCCTGCAGAGAGCCTCAAGCCCTCCTTCAAAGCCATTTCCTATGAAGCTTATTCTCCACTGTCCATTTCTCCTGTACATCTCAAGCACCACTATTCCAGTCTGACTTGAAATCCCATTGCTGAAATCAAAGCTCATAATCACAGTCTTTGAATTTTTGTCTATTATGTCAACCTGCGCCTGTTCAGTTCCCGAAAAGCTTCCTCCGTCCGAGGTCAGTGTGACTGCAAGCTTTTCTATCCTTCCCGGAATACCCTGAGGGCTTATGTCCACAGTGTGGCTGTAGTAATCCTGCTGTGCCATTGCACTTACCCTGACACTCTTGCAAGGGCTAATGGGGTTGTTGTAGAATATGAATTCATCCTCGCCTGTCTTTCCCCTGTCGTCCACCATGAAAATCGATGCGTCTATTTCCACTCCTGCCGTCTTTTGAACCGTCCTGAGTCCTACAAGCATTCCATTTAGAACTTCATCCGGAACCGGAAGCTTTTGGCCCCTTTTTATGCTCTCTTTTGCTCCTTCTCCATAAGGAGATTTTGCCGTCCTTGCCTTCGCAGCTGATGGCACAGCTTTTTGAGTCTGGCCCGCGTTCAAGCTCATTGCTCCTCTTCCAGCAGGGCTTGATATGTCCCTTGCTATTTGGCTTCTTGAAAGCCTCAAGTCAATTTCTCCCGAATGGAGGAGCTTTTCTCCGTATTCAACCCTTATCTTAGAATTTTGAAAGGGCTTTATCTGCTCTTTTTTGGCAGTTTCTATATTCATGCTTTTCACCTGCCCTTTTTTAGTCTATTCCTATGTCTATTCCTCCAAATCTTTCTGAAGGCTGTATTATTACCACTTCGCCATGGCTGTTGAATTCCATGAAATACGACTCTCCCGATGTCTGTCCGAGGAATGTCTTCCAGTTTACATCCGCCCTGAAGCCCGGGTCTGGACCCGTCCAGCAAACTACAGCATCAGGATCAACAACGCAAGGCGTTTCAAGAACTATAGGGTTTCCATTTGTTGTTACAACCACTTGTGCGTTCGGCCCGTTTGCTGTGAAATTGGAAGTGAAAAGACCCTTTTGGGATACTACTCCGCTTCCTATGAACCTTACGCTGTACTTGCAGTCCGGGGTGAATGCCAGAAGGTTTTCGCTTTCCACCCCAAGGCTTTGGCCCTTGTCCAAAGTTATTATGCTCACGTGCTGAGCCCTATTAGCCATATAGTATGCGCCGTTTCCGCTGACTTTCATTATAGGAATATTTTCTCCCGAGAGCTTTCTTGCCGCAAGGTTTACAAACGACTTTAGCATGCTCTGGTTCTGGTTCGGGTCCAAAAGCACCTTTTCCGCGGTGAACTGCCCCTTGTATGCCACCATGGCTCCCGCCTTGGCGTAGAAATACCCGTCCCCTTCTGCTATGCACGAGAGTTCCTGGTGTATTTTGAAATTAAACATATCTTCCCTCCGATTAATATTTACATATTATGTATTTTCTCAATTCACAATGTCTTTCATTATATTTAACGCCTGTTCTTTATATGGATTATACATCATAATTCTTAAGTAATCCTTAATGTAAGATTAAAAATTGAACGCCGGACAGTTTGGATAGCTCCTCGAATATATTTTATACCCGTAAATATATTTGTGAAAACATGCAAACTGCGCCAACGGACTCATCAAATGCTGTTTTCAGATCTTCCTGCCACGGCAGCTGCCGCCTGGAATGGCAAACCCAATGGAATGTCTGGATTTAGACACAAATAATCCCTTCACCATCATATATGGCAAAGGGATTCTATTGGATTTCTTCAATCAACATATTCTTTCTCCTCAAAACTTTATATTTAATCTGGGCATGCACATCGCCACCCCGTTTTTCCCGAATCGTCAGTCAATTCTGCTTTCCGTAAGTTTTTTCACCTCGCGCTGCCGCTCTGATTAGCGAAAAAAACAACAGGCCCAAGCTTCCTCCTGCAATAAACGAAAGGAGCAGATGTCTTTTTTTATACATGTCTTTTAGCCTCTTCTAGCTGGATTTCTTCTGAAGTCTCCTGTTCGACTGACTTTTGTGCGAAGTCGACATATATGACCTTCCCATAGTCGCCTTTTCTTTTTTGAGGAGCCTTTTCTTGAGCTCTCCGTTTAAATTTATCAAATCTAAAAAACGTCATCCATTTCATATATACCGCCCCTTTCCAGTAAGATAAAAATAACAATTCACTTATTGTATTAATACCATGCATGCCTGTATGCGAAACAGCAAATATTCAAAATACTTCAAAAGTATTCCAAAACAAAAGGGAGGGGGCTTATGCCCACACTCCCATTTTTCTTATTTTTTCATATCTTTGATTCGAAAGTTCTTCTCCTGAAACAGCTGAAAGCTCTTTTAGCCACTTGCTTACATAATCCTTGATGTTGGCCGCCATGAAGTCGACGTCATTGTGCGCGCCCCCCATTGGCTCTGCTATTATGTCATCTATTACAAAAAGCTCCTTCAGATCCTGTGCCGTAAGCTTCATTACACCTGCCGCATCCTGTGCCTTTGACGCGTCTTTCCACAGTATGCTCGAAAGCCCCTCTGGCGATATTACCGAGTACACAGAGTGCTCAAGCATTGCTATCCTGTTTCCCACTCCAAGCGCAAGAGCTCCTCCGCTTCCGCCTTCCCCTATGACTATTGCTATCACGGGGGTCTTGAGCCTGCTCATTTCAAGAAGGTTTGTGGCTATAGCCTCTCCCTGGCCTCTTTCCTCGGCTCCAAGTCCGCAGAAAGCTCCCGGAGTATCTATGAATGTTACTATGGGCCTTTTGAATTTTTCGGCCTGCTTCATAAGCCTAAGGGCCTTTCTGTATCCTTCAGGGTGAGGCATTCCAAAGTTCCTCTTTATGTTGTCCTTTGTGTCTTTTCCCTTTTGGTGCCCTATTATCGTGACAGGCATTCCATCCATCACGCCGACTCCCCCAACTATGGCCTTGTCGTCTGAATAAAGCCTGTCTCCGTGAAGTTCTATGAAGCTGTCCATTATCCTGTCTATATACTCAAGAGTGGTAGGCCTTTCGTTAAGCCTTGCTATTTTGACCTTCTGCCAAGGAGAAAGATGAAGGTACACCTCGTCCTTCATATTTGCCACCTTGCCTGAAAGCATTTCTATCTCGCTTGAAAGGTCAACACCAGTTTGGTCAACTATGCTCTGAAGCTCTTTTATCTTTTCTTCAAGCTGCGCTATTGGTTTTTCAAAGTCAAGTCTGTTACTCATTTATATCCCCTCCCATCGAGTGGATTTTAAGAAGGCTTGAAAGCTTATCTCTCATTTCATGCCTGTGGACTATCATGTCCACGAATCCTCTCTCCTCAAGGAATTCCGCCCTTTGGAATCCCTCCGGAAGCTTTTGCCTTATCGTCTGCTCTATTACCCTAGGCCCTGCAAATCCTATAAGGGCCTTTGGCTCAGCTATTATTATGTCTCCCAGCATTGCAAATGAAGCTGTCACCCCTCCGGTAGTGGGGTCTGTCAGAACCGATATATAGAGAAGGCCTGCATCGTCAAGCTTTCCAAGCGCCGCCGAAGTCTTTGCCATTTGCATGAGCGAAAGCATCCCCTCCTGCATTCTGGCTCCGCCGGATGTTGCAAATATTATAACCGGCAAGCTCTTTTCTATGGCCTTTTCAACCGCCCTTGATATCTTTTCTCCAACTACAGATCCCATGCTTCCCATCATGAACGCCGAGTCCATAGCGCAAATTACACAGGGGCTTTTATCTATACTCGCCTCTCCTGTGACCACTGCCTCTTCAAGAGATGACTTCTCCCTCGCCTGATCGAGCTTTTCTGCGTAGCCTTCAAACTCGAGCGGGTTTACGGTTCTTATGTCCGTATCGTATTCTATGAAGCTTCCACTGTCCACTGTCATGTTTATCCTGTCTATAGCCCTCATCCTGAAATGGTGAGAGCACTGCGGACAAACTCCCTTGTTGTTTGCCACTTCGTCCTTGTTAAGCTTTGCGGAGCAGCCCTTGCAAGTCAAAAGCCCTTCCTGGGGCTCTTCCTCGACTTTTTTCTTTTCAAAGCTGTACTTTGCAGCATAGTCAAGTTCTTTGGCGCTTCTTTCCTTTTGTACAGTTATTACAGCATATCCCTTGTCCTGGGAATTTTTTTTATGAAAGAGATCCTTAAGCATCATACCACCTCGTCAATACTCTTATTTCCCGTTATTTTTGAAAAATTTCCTGTCTATAAAGCCTGTGTCTATGTTGTTGTTTTCGAAATCATCGTCTGAAATGATGTGCCTTTGGAAATCTATATTGCTTTCTATTCCCAGTATCACAGTCTCGTCAAGCACCCTCTTCATCCTGTTTATTGCCTCGTTTCTGTCCTTGCCCCACACTATGAGCTTTCCTATCATAGAGTCGTATGTCGGAGGTATCCTGTATCCGCTGTATACGTGCGAATCAACCCTCACCCCGTATCCTCCAGGGAAGTAAAAGTCTATTATAGTTCCTGGGCACGGCCTGAAGCCATTCCTCGGGTCCTCCGCGTTTATCCTACACTCTATTGAATGTCCGTTTATTATTACGTCTTCCTGAGTGAATGAAAGCTTTTCGCCTGCAGCTATCCTTATCTGTTCCTTTACTATGTCAACCCCTGTAACCATTTCAGTTACTGGATGCTCGACCTGTATCCTGGTGTTCATCTCTATGAAGAAAAACTCCATGTTCTTGTCCAGAAGGAATTCCACCGTCCCTGCGTTTATATAGCCCACGGCCTTTGCGGCGCTTACTGCTGCCTCTCCTATCTTTCTTCTGAGGTCATCCGATATCACAGCGCTCGGAGCCTCTTCAAGAACCTTTTGGTTTCTCCTTTGAAGCGAGCAGTCCCTCTCTCCAAGGTGAACAACATTGCCGTGAGAGTCAGCGATTATCTGAACCTCTATATGCCTTGGATTTTCAACAAACCTTTCAATATACATAGAAGAATCCCCAAATGCGACTGCAGATTCTCCCTGCGCAACGTTGAACTGCTTCATGAAATCCTGCATGTCCCTTGCGACTCTCATTCCTCTTCCGCCGCCGCCGCTTACGGCTTTTATCATTACCGGAAAGCCCACTTCCTGGGCCTGCTTTGCAGCCTCTTCTATGTCTGTTACACAGCCCTGCGATCCAGGCACAACAGGGACTCCGGCCTTTATCATGCTGCTTCTCGCCTGAGCCTTGTCTCCCATGCTTATTATGTGGTCTTCATTTGGCCCTATATATGTTATACCGTTTTCTTTGCACTTTTTTACAAACTGAGGGTTCTCTGAAAGAAATCCGTATCCCGGATGAATGGCGTCTGCTCCCCTTGTAAGCGCCGCGCTTATTATGCTGTCCATGCTTAAATAGCTCTTTGCAGATTGTGCAGGCCCTATGCATACAGCTTCGTCCGCAACGTGTACATGCAGTGAGTCCTTGTCTATCTCCGAATACACCGCTACAGTCTTTATGCCCATTTCCTTGCATGCCCTTATTATCCTGAGCGCTATCTCGCCTCTGTTTGCAACCAGTATTTTGCCAAACATTCTACGCCCTCCTGATTTTCATAAGAGGCTGTCCGTATTCTACTATGTCCTCGTTCTTAACAAGTATTTCGACAACTTCTCCGTTTTCTTCACTTTCTATCTCGTTCATTATCTTCATCGCTTCAACTATGCAAAGTGTGTCTCCTTTTGAAACCTTTGCTCCAACTCTTACAAAATGGTCTGCATTCGGGCTTGATGATGCATAGAATGTACCCACTATAGGAGACTTCACTATGTAGACATCCTCTGCCTCTTGTGGTTCTGCAGGCACAGTAGCGGCCTCAACCTGAATTGGCGATGCCACTGCAGGTGCTGGTGCGCTGAATACTGCGGCTCCTACAACTTCCTTGCACTTGCTTATTTTTATTTTGGAGCTTCCATCTTCCATTTCAAATTGTTGTATGCTCGTCTTGTCTATCGCCTCTATAAGCTCTTTTATATCTTTTACATTCAGCATGTTTACCTCCAAATTTAAGGGGAATTCCCCGTTTTCAATCATAATAAATATAAGTAAGAAATTAATAGTTAATTTTAGTATCTGGTACTAATACTTGAGGATATTATATCAATATTTATATTCTTTTTCAATCAAAAGCCCATTTGTATTTTTCTATAACAACTCATTTTACCATAAACATAATACATTTTAAACCTATAGCGGTCCATGACTTGCATATGTAATTCCATGCCGATGCGGCATTTTCACCTTTTTTTATAATCGTTTTTTATTTTCGCTATAATTTTCTTCTATACTGATTAACCATCCGCTCTTATGGCAATAATATTAAACATATTACAACTGCTATCATTTTTGATTATCCGAGGGGAGTGGGTTTATGAAGCTTTTGAAAAAAGCAAGTTCCAGAGAGACAATTTCCGACATTCTTGAAACCGGCGTTTTGAATAAGATAGAAACCGATAGAAAAATTCCTGCGCCATATGAAATGAAATTCTTGGATAAAAGCTATATAGACGACGTCATTTCACTTGCAAAGCTTGTTGTGTCACTTCTTGAAAGGGAAGACCTGTTCATAAAGGATTCAAAAGACTTCTTTATGGAGAATATATTCGACGGCAAAGGGCTTTTGATAGGAGTTCTTTGCGAGGGAAAACTTGTGGCGTACAGGAGCGTAAGCTTTCCGATGAATTCAGCCAGAAATTTTGGGAAAGACCATAAAAACATCCCCCAAGACGAGCTTTCGAGAGTGATGCACTTTGAAGCAACTGTGGTTCATCCCGATTTCCGCGGAAATTCGCTCCAGGAAAAGATGTCAAGATATGCCCTCGACTTCGGAAAGGCCCGCGGAATGCTCCACGTCTGCACAACCATATCCCCCTACAATTATCCAAGCATAAAAAACATAATGAATGTGGGGCTTACTGTAAGAGGACTCAAAAGGATTGACAACGAGGAGTACGAAGGGAAGCTGAGGCTTCTTCTGACAATGGATTTTCGCGATAAGCCAAAGATGCTGTATGCGGATTCAATAAACATAGACCACCGCGACATAGAAAAGCAAAAGTATCTCCTGAAAATGGGATATACAGGCTACAAGGTCCAAATAACAGATTCAGGCTTTGACATAGTATATGGAAAATAGTCATACTGTAAAAGGCCCGCGGAATAGTTCTTGTCCGAGGGCCTTTTTTGTGCTATTTTCTGCTTTTTGCCGCCTTCACAGCCTTTTCAAGCTCATCTGCCGTATGCCTTAAAGTCTTTATCCTTGCGTATTTTTTGGAATTGGACTCCACTATTGTCCACGGGGCGTATGTCGTGCTGGTTCTAAACAGCATCTCGTCCACCGCGTCCTTGTAGTTGTCCCATTTATACCTGTTCCTCCAGTCCTCCTGTGTTATCTTCCACTTCTTGTTGGGGTCGTTTTCTCTCGCATTGAACCGCTCCAGCTGCTCCTGCCTGTCTATGTGAATCCAGTATTTTATAAGCACCGCTCCAAAATTGACAAGGCTCTCTTCGAATTCCCTTATCTCCCTGTATGCCCTCTTCCACTCCCATTCGCTTGCAAACCCTTCTACCCTTTCCACCAGAACTCTTCCGTACCAGCTTCTGTCGAATATCGCAAAATGGCCTGTTTTGGGGAGTTGATTCCAAAATCTCCACATGTAGTTGTGTCTCTTTTCAATGTCATTTGGCGCTCCTATGGGTATGACCTGGTATCCCCGCGGATCGAGAGAGGCTGCCAGCCTCTTTATGTTTCCGCCCTTTCCTGCAGCATCCCATCCCTCGTAGACTATTACAACGGGTATCTTGTTCAGGTATACCTCGTTTGCAAGGCTTTTCATCCTTTTCTGAAGCTTTGCAAGCTCCTTTTTATACTCCCCGTTTTCTATTGACACTGAAAGGTCAACCTTGTCCAGCATTGATGAATTGAGATTCTTTATGCTCGGCATTGCGCTTTCAAATGTGGCTCCTTCATTCTCACCTTCTCCAATGGCGCTTGCCGCATGCTCCACTATGGCCCTTTTTCTGGATATCCTCTCTATGTTTTTTTCCATAAATTCGATAAAATGCATTAGAGTTTTGACAGTTGCAAAGCGCCCGTCCTCGCTTTCCACTATTGTCCAAGGAGCATATCCCGTGTCCGTCTCCTGTATGGCCTTTTCTATGGCCTCCTTGTACTCTTCATAGTTTTCATTCTCCACCCAATCGGATTTGGACACCCTCCACTTTGTGGACTCGTCTTTCATGAGGGATTCCATCCTTCTTGTCTGCTCCTGCTTGCTTATATGCAGGAAGAGTTTGATTATAACGAAATCGTCTTCATAAAGCTGCCTTTCAAACATGTTTATCTCCCTGTATGTACCCTCAAGCTCCTTCCCCCTTATTTCGCCCTGGGCGACATCGTCCATTATCCTCCTGTACCAGCTCCTGTCGAATATGGCCATTTCACCCCTTGCTGGTGTCTTTATCCAAAACCTCCACAAAAACGGCCTTCTTTTTTCGTCGTCGTTTTCCTCGTGCATGGAATATACTGTGAAATGTCTCGGATTCATTGGCAGTATGAGTTCGTTTATAACACTTCCCTTTCCTGATGTATCCCAGCCCTCAAAAACTACCATGACCGGAATATCCATCTCGTGTGCCTGCCTTTGAAGCTGCCCTATCCTGATTTCTATTTCCTTCATCACCTTTTTGTATTCGCTTTTGCTGAGCTTTTTCGAAAGGTCTATCTTTTCAAACATGTTCATCTCCCCTTGCCATGGATACAAATTTCGACCTAATGGTGATTTATTTATACCCATAAACACATCAATGAAAATGACAAAAAGCTGTTTCGGGCCCCTCCTATATTGTATAATAGTCTGAGAACGAGTATGCAGCAGTGCAAATCAGAAAAAACGGAAGGATTTGATTTATAAAATGGCTAAACTTGAGCTTATGGCCACTTCGGCTTTCGGCATAGAATCCGTGCTTGCGGACGAACTTAAATCTCTTGGATACAGCGATCTCACTGTCGAAAACGGAAAAGTAACTTTCGCAGCGGACGAATACGCCGTTCCAAAGGCTAACATATGGCTGAGATGTGCGGACAGGGTGTATCTGAACATGGGCAAATTCAAAGCCACTACATTTGAAGAGCTTTTCCAGCAGGTAAAAGGTCTTCCATGGGCTGAAATTCTGCCTGCAGACGCCGAGTTTCCTGTGGCTGATGCCAAATCCGTAAAATCCAAGCTTTTCAGCCTTTCAGACATACAGGCCATAACCAAAAAGGCGGTTGTCGAAAAGATGAAAGAGACTTACGGAAACCAGTGGTTCCCTGAAAACGGCGCCAAATATCCAATACACGTTTCAATACTAAAGGACAATGTTACAATTTCAATAGACACAAGCGGCACAGGCCTTCACAAGAGGGGCTACAGGGAAAGGGCCTCGGAGGCCCCTATAAAGGAAACCCTCGCTGCGGCTCTTGTGCTTCTTAGCAAATGGAAAAGTGACATAGCCCTTATAGACCCTTTCTGCGGTTCGGGAACAATACCTATAGAAGCCGCCATGATAGGCGCTAACATACCTCCAGGCCTTGGCAGAAAATTCGTTTCTGAGGGCTGGCACATAATCCCTCAAAGCTCATGGAAGGAAGTCAAGAAAAACGCCTACGAGGGCATTAATCACGATGTTGAAATGAGCATAGAAGGATACGACCTAGACCCAAGGGTTATAAAGGTTGCCATGGAAAACGCCGAAAACGCGGGTGTCGAGGATTTCATACACTTCCAGGCAAGGGACGTTAAGGATCTTAGTTCATCTAAAAAATACGGCAAGGTAATATGCAACCCGCCGTACGGTGAAAGGCTAAGTGAAAAGGACAGCGTAAAAAAGCTTTACTCTACAATGGGAGAGGCTTTTTCAAAGCTTGATACATGGTCTTATTACGTGATAACGTCAAGCGAGGAATTCGAAAAGAGCTTTGGCAAAAGGTCGAGCAAGAACAGGAAGCTTTACAACGGAAGGATAAAATGCTATTTCTACCAGTATTTCGGACCGAGGCCTCCAAGACCCCAAAAAGACATTCAGGAATAATGCGCAAAGCGTAAATATCTCTCTTTGCCAAAAAAGCCCCCAACTTTAAAAGTTGGGGGCTTTTTTAATTGAATTCTTTACAGTTCTCCTCTTTTCACCCTGTCTATAAGATCTATGACCTTTTCTTTTATCATGTCCCTGGTCACTCTGTATCCATCCAAAGGACCTCCCGACGGATCCTCAAGACCCCAGTCCTCCATATGCTCGTGTGGCAGGAACGGGCAATGCACATTGCATCCCATTGTTACAAGCACATCCACAGACTCAGGTATCTCACTCAAAAGCTTCGGCCTGTGGGCGCTCATGTCAACTCCGGCCTCTTCCATCACCTGGACTGCAAGCGGTTTTACCTCGTGGTAGTCTTCAGTTCCTGCAGAATATACTTCAAGCACGTCAGATCCAAGCTTTTTCGCCCAGCCTTCAGCCATTTGGGACCTGCATGAATTGTGAACGCATACGAATGCAACTATCTTTTTGTTTTCCATGTTATCACTCCAATACAATGCTTTTTACTTTCAATCCGCTCCTGCTATAATATCATTTTTGGCCGGCATTTACACTCCGTCTCCATTACTATACGGCAATCAAATGGCCTATTCCATTGAACAGATACCCTACAAGTATTATTCCCGTTCCCGTTATAACTACGAATGTAGATATAAGCCTTGGCTTTATCACCTTTCTAAGCAGCACCATTTCAGGAAACGAAAGCGCCGTAACAGCCATCATGAATGAAAGCGCAGTTCCTATTCCGACTCCCTTGTTCATCAGCGCCTCTGCAATCGGTATTGTTCCTAGGGCGTTCGAGTAAAGAGGAATTCCGCACACGACCCCCACAAACACTGCAAACGGGTTGTCCGGGCCTGCATACTTCGCAAGAAGAGGCGCCGGAGCCCAGCCGTGTATCGCAGCCCCTATTCCAATCCCAACCATGAGAAATATCCATATCCTAGCCACTATTTCCTTTACATTGTCAAACGCGAAACGCAGCCTCTGTGCATTGTCCATGTCGACTATTTCGCCCTTTCCTATCTGCATATTGTATACGTATTCTTCAACCTCTTTTTCCATGTGGAGCTTGTCTATTATTATTCCCCCCGCAACTCCAACTACCACACCTGCCGCCACATATGTCAGGGCTACCTTCCAGCCGAATGCCGCAAGAAGTATCGCGAATGCGGCCTCGTTTACTATTGGAGATGTTATGAGGAATGAAAACGTCACCCCTATAGGTATGCCCGCCTCCACAAATCCTATGAAAAGGGGCACTGAAGAGCACGAGCAAAACGGAGTCACTATTCCAAGAAGCGATGCCATTATGTTACCCTGTATTCCCTTGAATTTTTCAAGTATTCGCTTAGTCTTTTCAGGCGGAAAATAACTTCTCACGTATGATATCATAAATATCATTATTCCAAGAAGTATTATAATTTTTATGGTGTCGTAAATAAAAAAGTGAACGCTTGAGCCAAGTCTTGTGGACATTGAAATATCAAATGTGTTTTCAACAAGAATCCTAACCAAGCTGTCTAGCCAGTCAAACATGTCAACTCCCCCTGTCTTATCCTAATTCGTATATGAGCATACGCGCATATACTTTCCATACTCAAATAATACTCCTTTTAATACACATTGTCAATATATCCTCGATTTAAATTTGCCGTATATCTATCCAGTCAAAAAAGACACACCGTATCCGGTGTGTCTAAATAATTACATTTTAAATTAAACTGTCATAACAAGTTCGTCGAGTTTGCATCCAAGTACAGACGCAAGCACTACTACCTTTTGAAAACTAGGGTTTTTTTTGTCTCCTCTTTCCAGCTCCTCCAAATAGGATTTGGATATCGCTGTAGAATATCTGGGATTCTGGGTTATACTTTCTATGTCTCTTGCAGTGTATCCAAGATTCACTCTGAACTCCCTGATTTTGCTTCCATTAAGCATTGACACGCCCCCTTGTCAAATTAAAGCCCACAGAAAAATTTCTTTTAACAATTCATTTAACCCCAAGTCCATTATACTATATATTTAGATTTTTTTCCAGTATTTTCAGTATATTTAACCTCATTTTTACATTTTTTAATACCCAATTGAAAGACAATTAAAAGCCGCGGCAATTCGATTATCGATTTGCCGCGGCTGCAGTAGCATGCTATTTCATTACTATATAACTTGAATGTATCCCTTGTCCATGAGCTTTTTAATGTGCTCGTCTATTTTCTGATCTATGTCAACTCCGTACTCTTCTTCCAGCACAAAGCACATGGATATGGTGGTTTGTGCAACGTCAAGAAGCTCCTTTGCTATCTCGTCAAGTACTTCTTTTTGGCTCATGCTGACCTTTTCACCGTTTATACCCCTGAATTTCCCTATTGCACGTGCAAGTTCCCCCTGTTCCTCAGCAACCTTGAGCGCCGTGCTCTCGAGCGAAGGCGACAGTCCGTTCAGTTTAGGAAGGCTTATTGTCTTGAACTTAAGTTTTTTTCTCATGTTTTATTCTCCTCACTGCTATTGGCTTTTCAGACAAACCCGCAGCATTTTCGCAGCGGCATAGTTATTGCTTTCTCCATTATACCACTGCACATCAAGCGTCAAAAGCCCCGTTTTATATGCAATCAGTATGGAATACCATGTACCTGGTTAGTTTTGATTGTTTGAGTTGAATTTAATTATTTCATTGGAACTTACATTCGAAATGGTTTTCACGCTTATGTCCGCACCCTTAAGGCTTGTCTCCTCGCATATTGCGACAGTATGCATGCCGGCGCTTTTAGCCGCGTCTATACCAGACTGAGCATCTTCAAATACAATGCATTTATTCGGATCGACCTTCAGCATGCCCGCGCACTTTACAAATATTTCAGGATCCGGCTTTGAAGCCGAAACCATGTTCCCATCTACTATCACGTCAAAAAGTCCTTCAAGCCTGAGCTTCTTCACCACAATTCCGGCGTTTTTGCTTGAAGATGCAAGGGCAGTCTTCATGCCGGCGCTCCGAAGATCATGTATCAGGTCTTCAGCCCCTTTTGCAACCGCACTCATGTCTATGTCCTTTAGAAGCCTTCTGTACCATTTGTTCTTAAGCTCTGAAAGCATAAGCTTTTCGTTTTCGCACGCCCTTATACCCTTCATCTCGAGAAGAGTATCAAGCGAATCTCTCCTAGAAAGGCCCTTGAGCATCAGGTTTTCAAAAGGCGTAAGATCATATCCCATGTGGTTTGCAAGTTTTTTCCACGCCTGGTAGTGGTACTGGTCAGTATACACAACAACACCGTCAAGATCAAATATGCACGCTTTAATCATCTCTCTCCCCCATATAAACGTCCTTTAGTCATTTACTCTGTGACAATTAACACTATACTCATTATACCAGATTCATACCCATTTCCCCCGTCTATACTAGATACCCCTCAGGTTGTCTCCGAAACGCTGTTGACGCACTGCGCGGCTTGGGTATACAAGCTACAGCATAAAACCTTATGACTTGGAGGTGTCACAGTGAAAAATATCGAAATAAAAGACTGGAGCATAGAGCAAATTTCCCCGGATCTTAAAAACAACAGGTTTTATGAAAGCATAATGTCAACGGGAAATTCACACATGGGAATGCGCGGAAATCTGGAGGAGTTCTTTTCGGGAGACAGTCTGCAGGGGACCTATATAGCTGGCGTATACTATCCCGACAGGACAAAGGTCGGCTGGTGGAAAAACGGATATCCAAAATCTTACGCAAAAATTCCAAACGCCCCGAGCTTTCTTGGAATAGACATCCATATAGACGGTGCGAGGCTTGATCTTGCCAAATTGAAAATAACTGATTTCAAAAGGGTTTTAGACATGAAAAGAGGCCTTTTGACAAGATATGCAGTGGCTGAGTACGCTCCGCTAAAGAGGGTGCGCATTGAATCCTGCAGGTTTTTAAGCATGGATGACAAGGAGATTGCCTGCATAAGTCTCAGCATAACCCCATTGGACTGTGACTGCACTGTATCCGCACATATGTCTCTCGATGGCGATGTCTCAAACGAGGACTCCAACTACAGCGAATCCTTTTGGGAAGAAATTCAAAAATACGCCTTCAAAAATCAGGGGGGTTTGACTGTGAAGACAAGAAAAAGCGGCTTTTCCGTGTCAATGTCTATGCAGTGCAAAGCATATATAAACTCATCAGCAATTGAAGACGAGCTATTTTCATCAACCGAAACAAAAAAAAGTGTGATTTCAAGCTTCAATTCATTTTGCAGCAAAGGCAATACTGTTGAAATACAAAAATACGTATCAGTCCTGACAAGTCGCGACCACAGCGAAAGCTCCCTTTCAGATTTGTCTGCTTCAAAGGCGAAGCTTGCTGCATCGTTTGGGTATGACGCTCTCTTTGAAAACCACTGTGCGTTTTGGGAAGGTCTTTGGAAAAAATGCGATGTAAAAATATATGGCGACACTATACTTCAAGGCGGAGTTCGCTTTTGCATATTCAATCTCCTTCAAACTTATACAGGGCACGATCACAGGCTGAACATAGGTCCCAAGGGCTTTACGGGTGAAAAATACGGCGGGGGGACCTACTGGGATACCGAAAGCTTCTGCCTTCCATTTTATCTTCTGGCATTTGGCGAGTCCTTAAGCAAAAATCTTTTGGAGTACAGGCACTCCCACCTTCAAAAAGCTATTGAGAATTCAAAAAAATTAGGACTTGAAGGAGCGCTTTATCCCATGGTCACAATGACCGGCGATGAATGCCATAACGAGTGGGAGATAACATTTGAAGAAATACACAGAAATGCGGCCATAGCTCATGCCATATACCTGCACTCGCAGTATACGGGCGATATGGACTACATGTTCACTCGCGGAATTGATGTAATAGTCGAGGTTTGCAGATTCTGGGCCTCAAGGGTCAACTGGAGCAGCGCAAAATCAAAATATGTAATACTCGGCGTGACAGGTCCCAATGAGTACGAAAACAATGTAAACAACAATTTCTACACAAACTACATGGCATCTTGGAACATGGGCTATGCCGCGCAGGTTTTAGACGATTTGAAAAAATCGGATACCGTTCTCTACGGTTCAAAATGCGCTAGCCTTGGCATAAGTGATTTCGAAATAGAAAACTGGAGGAGTATATCCTCTAATATTTTCATTCCCATGCTTGGCGAGGAAATTTTCGAGCAAAATGAATGCTTCAAGGACAAGGATATCCGTCCATCCAGCGTTATTCCAACCGAAAATCTTCCCCTTTGGATGAACTGGTCATGGGACAGGATACTAAGGTCCTGCTTTGTAAAGCAGGCCGACGTTCTTCAGACATTTTACATGTTTCCAAGCAAGTTTTCAAAGGACGTAGTCAAAAAAAATTTCGACTTCTACGAGCCTTTGACAGTCCATGAATCTTCGCTTTCCGCTCTCGTACACTCTATAACAGCTTCAATCGCCGGATATGAAGACAAGGCGCTGTCATTTTTCATACAGGCCATATTTTTGGACCTTTACAATGTAAACCGAGACACAAAAGACGGGCTTCACATCACAAGCATGTCAGGAGCCTATACATGCATTGCCTTTGGATTTGCAGGCATTCGTATAGTAGAGGGTGTTTTGAATATGAGCCCCTTCATTCCAGATGGGATAGATGGATATGGCTTTTCTTTCAACTTTAGCGGAAGATCAATAAGCATAGAGGCTGTGGGTGAATCTGGTAAAAAGCTTTTAAAACTCGTTTTGAATTTTGGAGACCCCTTGCAATTACACGTCCACTCCGAAAAAATACTTCTCCATCCTGACAAAGAACACATAATTGAACTTAAGCCTATACCTTCCTTTGAAACACTCACTGAAAATCTGTAAACAATAAACAGGGGGCCGCGCTTAATCCGCAGACCCCCTGTTTGTTGTTTTTCATGTCGCCTATAGCTCTCTTTCCCATAAAAACAGGGGAAAGACCTGGCCCCTCCCCATTGCATTTCCCCTGTTAATTTTTCATATTAAGCTTCAAGTATCTGAACCCTGTTTTTCCTCGCCACCTGGTGTATTCTGTTCAAATCGTATTCATATACCCTTATGTATGCTTTTTCAGCATCTACGTCCCTTGTCTCTATTGTCATATTATATCTTTTAAGCGTGTCAATGAATCTCTTGAGTTTATCATCGCCGTCCTTTATTATCTTAAGCAGTTTCAATAAAATACACCCCTTTTTAATATTTCTGGTTTCCTAATCAACATTCGTAGTATCCCCTTGTATAATGCTCATGAGCTTAGTAATTTTATACCCTCAAAGCCTTTTTTAAAACTGTTTTTAAAGTATAATTTTTATACATAAGAAATTTCTATGCAAATACCCTTTTGATTCACAATCCCTATCTTATTACATAAACCGGCACAGATGAATGGTGTACAACCTTGTCTGTAACGCTTCCCATCCTAAATCTCTTTGTAAATCCCATGCCGTGTGTACACATTATAGTCAGGTCGAATTTTTCATTCTTGGATACTTCCACTATAATCTCTGCCGGGTCTCCCAAAAGCACTCTGGCGCTCGCATTTACGTCCCTTTCCAAAAAATAATCCATAGCCCTTTTGGCGGTCTCTTCTCCTCTTATTTCGTGGTTGGCATCGTCTTTTTCAACTGTGTCCGACTGGTATATCCCCTCGTTGTCATATGCAAGTTCTACCGAACTCGGCACATGCTTAGGCTGGACATTGAGAACTAAAATCTCCGCGTCATACGCTTTGGAAAGCTCCAATGCGTATTCATACGCCTTCATTCCAAATTCAGAGCCATCCACAGGCAGTAGTATTTTTTTTATCATATCTGTCTCCCCCCTTATATTATCAAAATATTATTTGCATATACGACTATTTATGATTCCAATAGAGTCTTTGAGGTATAATATATATATAACCAATAAATACATATAATCACGCTCAATAAGTATTTATTTAAATAGGATACTTTGATTGCTCCATATACAGGGAGGGGTTTTTTATGATTCTTAAAATTTCCGCCATACTGTGGTCTCTCATAGGCTTTTTTACGGGGTCCATTGAGGTTTTTTTTGCAGGAGGAGTGGCATGTATAGCTCTGGATATAATAAAGCTTTCAATAGGCGCTTCTAATATGTGGACTGTGTTTCTCACCTATACAGCCGGATATATTTTCATAGGCTCTTGGGCGGGGATACTTTTCGCGTCTATAATAAACAATACCGTCGAAATGATTACTCCAAGAATCAAGGAACTACAATCATACCGCGCAGAGCTAAAATAGATATACTTGAAAAGCCGGCACAAATGTGCCGGCTTTATTTTCCAAATCTATACTTGTATGCATCCTTTTTCTTCGCCGTTTATCACCCAGTAGCACCTGCTTTCATCTGCATTATAGTACATCTGAAGGGTCTTTATATCTTTTATCAGCCTGCCCTGTTCCATCCAAGAATCCTTTATAGTCCTTACAATGTCGTTTTTGCAAACCTGCAAACCTTTGTGCTGTACAAAAAAATCAGTCTTCATTTCCAAAATCCTCCTTGCATTTCCATTTGTTTTAAAATTAAATTTAAAAAACCATATTGCAAAACGGCATGTTATGTTATATCGAAGGCCCAAAATCCATTTGGGCCTTCTTTTTATTTTCAGGCCTGCTATTGCACCGTATACTGTTCAGATTTGTAATACAGCCTTACCTTATTACCATAACTGGCACAGTTGCAGTGTGAACAACCTTGTTTGTAACACTTCCCATTGTGAATCGCTTAATCCCACCCATCCCATGAGTGCACATTATGATCGCATCACAATCATCTCTGTCAGCTATCTCTATTATGGCCTCCGCCGGTATCCCAAATGCCACTACCACATCAATATCTACCCCTGGAGAGTTTTCCTCTATATAGCGCTTTGCCTCCTCAACTATGGCGGCTCCCTTGACCTCGTGCTCGTCTGTATGTATGCCCTTGTTGTCCGGCTCTATCCGTCCGGATTCATAAGTCTTTTCAAGCGGCCTTGGATGAAGGCTTTCCTGCGGAGACAGTGTTTCAGTTATCCTGTAGTATGTAACGCCCACTATCAGCGGTATATACCCTTCCTGAACATTGAGCAGCAGTATTTTAGAACCGTATTTTTCGGCAATGCTACTTGCATAGTCAAGAGCCTTGAAGCAGTGCTTTGAACCATCAACTGGCACGAGTATCTTTTTCATCCCAATCCCTCCATTCATGTTATGAAAACTTTGTTTTATTCTCATATGCTATGTATACCACAAATCTCGCTTATAATTCATGAAATGGATACTACTAGTATCAATCAATTTGTTTTATGGAATTCCGCCGCCTCTAATCTGCACTCTCACGCCAGAGAGAGCGTATGTTGCGGCATGTTCATCGTTATTTTAGAAGCTCAGTTTTTTCAAAAAATATAAAAGGAAGCCCGAAAGGGCTTCCCTGAATTGCTTTGTTTTCATATGGATGCTTTTGATTATTCACCCATGAAAAGTCTTACGTCGTCTTCAACTGTTCCTATGCCAGCTATTCCAAACTTTTCAACCAGCACGTTCGCAACATTCGGCGAAAGGAACGCCGGAAGCGTAGGTCCAAGGTGTATATTCTTAACCCCAAGGTATAGCAGCGCAAGAAGTACTATTACAGCCTTTTGCTCGTACCAGGCTATGTTGTAGGCTATAGGGAGCTCGTTGACATCTTCAAGCCCGAACACCTCCTTGAGCTTGAGAGCTATCACCGCCAGAGAGTAAGAGTCGTTGCACTGACCAGCATCAAGCACTCTTGGTATTCCGCCTATGTCTCCAAGGTCAAGCTTGTTGTATCTGTATTTTGCACATCCCGCAGTAAGTATCACAGTGTCTTTTGGAAGCGCCTTCGCAAATTCAGTGTAGTAGTTTCTGTCCTTCATCCTTCCGTCGCAGCCTGCCATTACAAAGAATTTCTTTATGGCCCCGCTTTTCACAGCTTCCACGACCTTGTCCGCAAGGGCGATAACCTGATTGTGAGCGAATCCGCCGACTATTTCTCCACTTTCTATTTCAACAGGAGGCTTGCACTTTTTAGCGTGCTCTATTATTTCAGAGTAGTCCTTCTTTCCGTTTCCATCCTCAACTATGTGCTTGAATCCCGGGTAGCCGCATGCATTTGTAGTGTACACCCTGTCGGCGTATGAAGCGTCTTTTTTAGGCGGCACTATGCAGTTTGTAGTGAAAAGCACAGGTCCGTTGAAGCTTTCAAACTCCTCTTTTTGCATCCACCACGAGTTCCCGTAGTTTCCGTGGAAGTGAGAATATTTTTTGAAAGCAGGGTAGTAGTTTGCAGGAAGCATTTCGCTGTGAGTGTATACGTCAACGCCAGTTCCCTCTGTCTGCTCCAAAAGTGCCTGCATGTCCCTGAGGTCGTGTCCGCTTATTAGTATTCCCGGCCTGTCCCCTGCTCCTATGTTAACCTTTGTTATTTCAGGATTTCCGTAGGTCTGGGTGTTTGCCTTATCCAGTATAGCCATTGACTCTACTCCGAACTTTCCTGTCTCCATGACAAGGGCCACAAGCTCGTCAGCGCTCAAGTTGTCGTTTAGAGTATCCGCAAGCGCCTTTTCCATGAACGCAAACAGCTCCTCGTTTTCAAATCCAAGGTGCTGGGCGTGAGTAGTATAAGCCGCCATTCCCTTTACACCGTAAATTGTAAGTTCCCTTAAAGACCTTACGTCTTCATTTTCTGTCATAAGGACTCCAACTTCTTCGCCCTTCTTGTCAAAGTCCTCAGCACTAGACCCGCTCCAAAGCGCAGCGTCGTGAACCACATCTGAAAGGTCTGCGCCTGCTTTTTCGGCCATCGCCTTCAGCTCGTCCCTAAGTCTTAGGGCCTCGCCTATTCTATTTACAAAAACATCCCTGTCGAAATTCGCATTTGTTATTGTCGAAAAAAGACTTTCAGCCATGAACACCTTGATCTCATCCGTTGGCAGGCCTCCCTTCTCCCTGAGCTTCACGGCATAAATGGCCATTCCCTTTAGGGAATAGATGAGTACATCCTGAAGGTTAGCTACGTCCTCAGTCTTTCCGCATACCCCCACTTTCATTGAACATCCCTTGTTCATTGCAGTTTCTTGACATTGATAGCAAAACATACTCATACATTACTCCTCCTTATATAATATATTCAATATAAACTCGATTGATACCTGCGCATGTCCATTACATCGATGCGTCTCGATGTAAAATTTAATAGGTCGTTAATTTTCCAAACAGCTTTATTCAATACTACAACAACACCATCCATAAATCTGTAACTCGTGTTACGTTTTTAAATTATATTTAAAATTCACTGCAGTACAATTTATACCTCAAATTTTGAATGTCAATCCCATTCATATGGGATACTTTAAAAACTCCGGCAGCGCCGCAGCTCCCGCCACTCCCGCGTCATCTCCTAGCAATGCCAGCCTGACTCGCGCATGTGTGAGCTCATTGTAGAATATGCTTTTTTTCACATAAGAGTCCACCTTTTCCAGCAGAAAATCTCCTGCCCCCGACAGTCCGCCCCCTATGACTATTTCCTGGGGATCAATTACATTTATTATGTTCACTATTCCAGTAGCAAGGTATTTGCAAAGCCTGTCAAAAGCCATTAGCGAAAGGACATCCCCCCGCATTGCGGCCTGGGTTATAATCTTCGAATCCACAAGCTCAACGTCTCCCCCCGCCATATCTATTGCAACAGTGTATTCGTCTCCAGCCGAGGCTATTCTTTTAAAGTACCTGACAAGCGCACTGGCCGATGCAAAAGTCTCAAGACATCCGTTTTTTCCGCATGTGCAGTTGTAGAAGTTCTCGCCTACAACCATATGTCCAATTTCCGCCCCCGCTCCGTGAAAACCTTTCATTAGCCTCCCACCGTCTATTATCCCGCTTCCGAGTCCTGTTCCAAGCGTAAGCATTACAAAGCTTTCTTTCCCCTTCATGCTTCCAAACCTGTATTCCCCGACTGCTGCAGCATTTGAATCGTTTTCAATCACACAGTCCATCCCCGTAAGTTTTTTTATGTCATCCGAAAGTGGCACATTTCTCCAGCCGAGGTTCACACATTTTATGACATTACCATATTCATCCCCCACCCCGGGAATGGCGAGCCCCACTGCCACTTTTCGCCCCCCTTCAAAATCTTTTGAAAGAGCGTTTAAAATTATGGAAATCTCTTTGACAACCGCCCCATATCCACGCCCTCTGTTTGTGGATGCGGTGATTTTTTTTATTATGCGCCCACCATCGTCTACAATCCCAGCAGCTATATTCGTTCCCCCTATGTCCACACCTATATTCATAGCATCCTCCATATCCACAGCTTCACTCTTGGATGTATCTGAAACCAAACACATTTGGTAATTCGTAAAATTTATATAAGTATACCCCTGGAGCATTTTATTATAGGAATGACAGCAAAAATTTTTAAAAAATATAAAATATGTGTTAACCTTTTTGATTATATAGGTTATAATAGGGTATAAATATTATGTATTTTTCGTGTTTTAAACGCAAATAAGCCATACTAATACGCGCCATCACCATTTTTATTCTGTAGACATTTATAAATAAAGCAACTATATATTGATGATTTTCAAGGTGGAAGCAGTGTGCTTCCAGGCAGAACCAACATATAAATTCTTTTATATGTAAATATGATACTTTATTAAAATTTATATTGAAATTGAATACGTTTTGCTTTAGTCTATTTTAAACACTAAATTAGAAATTTCTATGAAGAAGGAGTGCTACGATGACAAGATACGTTTACAGTTTTTCAGAAGGAACAAAGGAAATGAAGAGCCTTCTTGGCGGAAAGGGCGCAAATCTTGCTGAAATGAGCAGAATAGGGCTTCCAGTTCCTTCAGGGTTCACAATAACTACAGGTGCTTGTACAGAATATTACAACCAGAATGAACAGCTTTGGGACGAACTTTTAAACGAACTAAAGGCAAAGCTTTCAGAACTCGAAGGAAAAATGGGTAAAAAACTTGGAGACTCAAAAAATCCTCTTCTTGTTTCTGTAAGATCTGGTGCTGTTATCTCAATGCCTGGTATGATGGATACAATACTAAATCTTGGGCTTAACGACGAGTCTGTGGTTGGAATAGCAAACGCTACTAATAACGAAAGACTTGCATATGACAGCTACAGAAGATTCATACAGATGTTCTCTGACGTGGCAATGGAAATACCAAAATACAATTTCGAGTCTGTGCTTGACAGAGTGAAAGACCAAAAAGGATATGAAAACGATACCGAGCTTACTGTTGAAGACCTTAAATATATAGTAGGCGAGTATAAGACCATATATAGAATGCAAACTGGAAGCGAGTTCCCTTCTGATCCTCTAGAGCAGCTTCTTACTGCTGTAAAGGCTGTGTTCAGCTCATGGAACAACCCAAGAGCAAAGACATACAGAAATCTTAATGAAATACCTCACAACCTTGGTACTGCTGTAAACGTGCAGTCTATGGTATTTGGAAACACTGGGGAAACTTCCGGAACAGGGGTTGCCTTTACAAGAAACCCTGCAACAGGTGAAAACAAGCTGTTTGGAGAATTCCTTATGAACGCTCAGGGCGAGGACGTAGTTGCCGGAATAAGAACTCCTCAATCAATAGAGCAGCTGAACGACATAATGCCTGATGTTTACAGCCAGTTCGTAGATATCACAAAGCTTCTTGAAGATCACTACAAAGACATGCAGGACATCGAGTTCACTGTTGAAGACAAAAAGCTTTATATACTTCAAACTAGAAACGGAAAGAGAACTTCTCAGGCTGCAATAAACGTGGCAGTTGACATGGTTAACGAAGGACGTATAAGCAAGGAAGATGCAATACTCAGAATAGAGCCTAACAGAATAGACGAGCTTTTACACCCTAATTTCGAAGCAAAAGCCGTAAGCGAAGCCACAGTGCTTGCAAAAGGTCTTCCGGCATCTCCTGGAGCAGCTTCAGGAAAGGTTTACTTCAACGCCGACGATGTTGTAAGATCAAAGTCAAATGGAGAAAAATCAGTACTTGTACGTCTTGAAACTTCTCCTGAAGACATAGAGGGAATGGACTGCGCCGAAGGTATACTTACTGCAAGGGGCGGAATGACTTCTCACGCAGCAGTTGTTGCAAGAGGAATGGGCAAATGCTGTATAGCAGGCTGCGGAAGCATAAAAATAGATGAAAACGCAAAGATTTTCACAGTTGGCGATGTCACTGTAAAAGAAGGCGACTACATCTCAATAGATGGCGGAAACGGAGAAGTATATCTTGGAGAGATTCCTAGAGTTGAACCTGAGCTTTCAGGAAGCTTCGAAGTGTTCATGAAGTGGGCTGACGAAGCAAGAAGACTTAAGGTAAGAACTAACGCGGACACTCCTAAGGACGCTCAAACAGCTGTAAACTTTGGAGCTGAAGGTATAGGTCTTTGTAGAACTGAGCACATGTTCTTCGACAGCGAAAGAATCCCTGTTGTTAGAGAGATGATACTTGCAAAAACTCTTGAAGCAAGAACTAAAGCGCTTGACAAGCTTCTTCCTATGCAAAGGGAAGACTTCATAGGGATATTCAAGGCTATGGGATCAAGAGCAGTTACAATAAGACTTCTCGATCCACCTCTTCACGAGTTCCTTCCACACCATGACGAGGACATAAAGCTTCTTGCTGAAAGCATGAATATATCTGAAAAAGAACTAAAGCAAAGAGTTGACGACCTTAAGGAATTCAACCCTATGCTTGGACACAGAGGATGCCGTCTTGCTGTGACATACCCAGAGATATATCAAATGCAGGCAAGAGGTATAATAGAAGGTGCGCTTTCAGTTAAGAAGGAAGGATTAGACGTAAAGCCTGAAATAATGATCCCTCTTATAGGAACTGTTCAAGAGTTCTCTTACGTTAAGGCTCTCATAACTGAAATAGCAGACAAGCTTATAGCTGAATCTGGCGTGGAGCTTGAATACCTTGTGGGAACAATGATAGAAATCCCTAGAGCTGCACTTACTGCAGATGAGATAGGAAAAGAAGCACAGTTCTTCAGCTTCGGTACTAACGACCTTACTCAGATGGGCTTCGGATTCTCTAGAGATGATGCAGGCAAATTCCTTGGAGAGTACGAGCAAAAGGGAATACTTGAAAGAGATCCATTCCAAGTGCTTGACCAAGGCGGAATAGGAAAACTTGTAAAAATGGGCTGTGAACTTGGAAGAGAAGCAAACCCTGACATTCACCTTGGAATATGTGGAGAGCACGGAGGAGAGCCTTCATCTGTTGAATTCTGTCACAGAGTTGGTCTTGACTATGTTTCATGCTCGCCATTCAGAGTGCCTATAGCAAGACTTGCAGCTGCACATGCCGCTATCAAAGAAAAATTAGGTAAATAATCAGTATCCTATACTAAAAATAATAACCCATCAGCCAAGCTGGTGGGTTTATCTTTTTAAAACCCCCGCATCTACAGATGCGGGGGTTTTAATATTCCAGTCGCATAATCAACTGGTCGTATTTTTTTATTCTTCGTCTTCGTCTTCAAAAAGCTCCATGAATCTCTTTGAAACAGCGTCAAACTCTTCATCATCTTCTATGTTGGAAAGTTCAACTCCTTCTTGGCTCTCGTTGAATCCATAAAGGAACACGTCTTCATGCCCCTGAGGAAGAAGTGCTATATACTCTTTTCCCGGGATGTTTTCAATATCGAAAACTCCAAGTGCTATGCACTTAAGGCTTGAACCGTCTTCAAGCACAAGGTCTATAGTTCTTTCGTCTTCTCCAGTGCATCCGCATTCATGATCGTGATCATGAGCACGCTCGTGTCCTGTGCAGTTGCATGCGTCTTTTTCTTCATTGCAACCGCAACCGCAGCCGCATCCATTATTTTTTTCCATAAAAATCTCCTCCAAGTCAAATTACTCATCTGATTTCCATTGACAACTCAAGGGTTTGATCAATCAGAGACATGCCTGTTTAATACACTGCAGCATATCGTCCTAAAGATTCAAGCCTGTAAAAATCGTATCTTCACTTACTCATTTAAATATACCATATTAAGCACATATGTGTATAGCTGTAACTATTATGGCAATACAATGCCGATACTAATCACTATAACTTAAATTTATCCACCTGTTCCATCATTTCTTCAGCCATTTTGCTCAACAACTGCGCCCCCGAAGAAACCTCCTCTATGGATGCACTCATTGCTTCAGCCGATGCCGCTATTTCTTCGGATGAAGCTGAAACTTCCTGCGCAACATATGAAGCATTTTTTACCTTTTCTAAAATCTCCTCTTTTTTGCCATTTATACTGGAAGCCAGCAAGTTAACAGTCTCAATTTCGGGCACAACCATCTCCACTCCTTCAATAATCTTTTCAAACGAATCCATGGCTGTATTTATAACACCGGTCTGATTTTTGAACTCTCCCTTAATCAGTTCCGTCGTATCAATCATTGTGTTCATATCCTTAGATATCATATCCACTAAAACATTTATGCTTTCCGCAGATGCTTTTGATTGCTCTGCAAGGGTTCTTATCTCCCCTGCCACTACTGCAAATCCATTTCCATGTTCTCCAGCCCTTGCAGCTTCAATAGATGCGTTAAGAGCCAGCAAATTAGTCTTTTCGGCAATACCATTTATGACATTTGTCATCTGATTTATCTTTCCCATATTTTCACCGAAATCTGAAACCTTGACAACAAAATCATCAAATGAAGCTCTCACTTTTCCTACTGACTCCACAAGTGCCTCCATGCTTTCGCTGCTTTCAAAAGCCAGATTCCGAGCCTCCTTGGCACTTGAGTCAACTTCTTGTATCGACTTTGCAATTCCGCCTATTTCTTCTCCAAATCTAGTATACCTGCACTTTCTCAATTGTGGTTTTCAAATCGTCCACTTTAATGTCTATCCCCATAACCCCAAGCAGAATTCCTTCTTTTCACTTTAAAAAGTCCATCCTTGCAAGTCAATAATTTCACAGTCTGCTCAATAAAAAATGACCCCTATGAACTCATTTGAAATTCACGACGGCCATTTGTTCCACGCGAATCATGTTTTTATGTTCTTGGGGATTTCAAACCAGAATTCGACGCCTTCGTCCCTGTTAAAGACCCCGTAGCTCCCAGAGTGGATATTAATTATCTCTCTCACTATCGAAAGCCCGAGTCCGCTTCCACCCTTACTTCTGCTTCTCGCCTTGTCAAGTTTGTAAAAAGAGCTCCATATCATGTCAATCTCATCTTCAGGTATGCTGCTTCCCGAGTTGTATACGCCAAATCTTACAGCTTCCTCCTTTTCTTCGACTGCAGCCTCTATTTCGCCACCTTCCCGCACGTTTTTTATGGCGTTTTGAATATAGTTGAGAATAGCTCTTTCTATTTTCCCCCGGTCTGCAAACACAACAAAATCCTCGCCTTTTATATCCGTTTTTATCTCTACATTTTTTCCCCCTGCCATCAAGCTGTGCTTTTTGGATATTTCGACTGCAATCTCAACCATGTCAAACTCCGACATTTTCATTTCAGCCTTTCCCGACTCGAGCCTCGAAAGCTCCAAAAGCTCGTTTACCAGGCTTCCCATCCTTCCCGACTCGTCCTGTATGACTTCGCAGTAGAAGTTTTTCCGCTCATCGTCGGCGACATTATCCATAAGGCCTTCGCTATAGCCTTGTATGAGAGCAACCGGAGTCTTGAGTTCATGCGATACGGCAGATATGAAGTCCTTTCTCATTTTGTCTATCTTCTTTTCCTTTTCTATTTCAAGCTTCAGCTGCTCATTTGCGCTGTTAAGGCTGCCTATTACAGCTTCAAGCCTGGATGACATGCTGTTTATGCTCTTTCCAAGCCTTCCTATTTCATCACGGCGCTCCCCCTCATACCTCGCTTTAAAGTCAAGGTTTTCAACTGAATTTGCAACCTCTCCTATCTTCCTTATAGGATCGGCTATGCTTCTCGCCATGAAATAAGATACAGCCAGCCCTATCAAAAGGGCCACCGATGACACATATATCGAAAACCGCTGGTTTGCATATACATTTTCCCTAATAGCCCCCATTGACGACTGGGCTATTACTACATATCCATTTTCAAGCCTTCTTGCATAGGTCAAAAACTGGGCTCCCAGCATGGGATGCTCGTATATTCCAAACAGTTCACCTTTCTCTTCCATGGCACTTACTATTTCTCTGCTTACCCCCGCCATTCCGCCCTGTCCCATCATGGCTCCCCTGCCAAAGCTTTCGGGATACACAGTTTCATAATCCACAGTCAGGATATGAAATTTAATACCCTTCTCCTCTTCAATCTCTGAAATTCGGGCATGAATTTCCGTCTGTGCATAGCCCTCGCCTATAATCTCTTCTATATTAATTATACCGCTTTGGAGCTGCCCCTTTTTTATGCCCGTGTAATATCTTTCAAAATACACCGAATTCAAAATCAAAAATAGCACAAGTATTGAGCATACTATCCCTGTGGTATATACAAACAGCCTCGCCATTATGGATTTTTTCATATCTGTCCTCCGAATCTGTATCCAATTCCCCTTACAGTCTGTATAAGGACTGCGCTTTCTCCAATCTTCATCCTGAGTCTTTTTATGTGAGTATCCACAGTCCTCAGGTCGCCGTAATAGTCATACCCCCATACGCCATCGAGTATTTGCTCCCTCGACAGGGCTATGCCCTTGTTCTTGACAAGATATATCAAAAGCTCGTATTCCTTTGGAGTGAGCTCTGCTATTTGCCCGTTTACACTTACAATATGCGCAGATGTGTCTATGACTATTGCCCCTATGCTTATTTCATCATTCGAAAGCGGTGAGGTCCTTGAAAGAAGGGCCTTTATCCTTGCCACAAGGATTTTGAGGCTGAAAGGCTTTGTTATATACTCGTCTACGCCCAGTTCAAACCCGAACAGCTCGTCAGACTCTTCGGATCTTGCCGTCAGCATCACAATGGGTACATTTGAGCTTTTCCTTATGTTCCTGCATACCGTCCAACCGTCATATTTTGGAAGCATTATGTCAAGGACCACAAGGTCCAGGTCATTTTGCTCGAATATATCAAGAGCCTGCTGGCCATCCCCTGCCTCAAGTATCTCAAAACCTTCTCGTTTCAGGTAATCCGATATGAGCATCCTCATCCTGACTTCGTCTTCCACTATTAGAATCTTCTGCCCGTTCAAAAAACCACCTCCAGCTACATTTAATACAATTAGTATACCCCATTTTCCAGAATACAGCTGCCTGATTTGTACCTGCAAATGCCTCGCCTAAAGTTTCATATCCTTCTGAAATTATATATCCCCGCAACCCAAAAGAGAACCCATGCGGGTTCTCTTTAATCTAAATATTATTTTTCCTCAAACTGTCTAAGTCCCTGGCCTTGTCCAAATCCCTTGCTCGCTCCTCTTCCCTGGCCCAATCCTCGTCCTTGACCTCCGAAGCCGCACTGTCCATTTCCACAGCCGCCGTTTCCTCTTCCAAGTCCAAATCCATTTTGCCCTGGATTAGTTCCATCGCACTCTTCCATTCTCTGGAGCATTAAATCAGCCTGTTCCCTGGTTAAAGTTCCATCTTCAACCCTCTCTTCGAGAAGCGCTTTTCTGTTTTCAAGAAGCTGCTCCTTGAACTCTTCGTATTTCCCTTCTTCTTGGGCAAGCTCTCCGTAAGTCTTTCCGCTTTGCCTGTCCTCATAGGCCTCTTCAACCGTCTTTCCTGTAACATCTGAATAAACCTGCGCCGGTGTCATAACCGAATCGGCAAATGCTACCGCGCCAAGTGATATGACCATCACTCCACCTATTATAATCTTAGTCAATTTTTTAAGTTTTTTCATTATACACATCTCCTTTCAAAATTTTAAGCCTGCCGCCCAATATACAAATCAAAAATATCCGTTTCATCTGCTAAGTAAGTGTCCTTGCCCTTGTCTGCCCTGTCTATTTGAAGCGGCTTATTTTTATTTGTTACTCTCATTATGCCCACCTTTTGTGACAATACTGTGAACAAACAATGAATAATTTGACAAAAAACGTTTGCTTTAAAAATGCTATTGTGTTATCATCTAACTGTAATTTGAATTTAATGTTTTTTAAAGAACTAGGGGTGCCGGATAGACCGGCTGAGATAAAGATGCATTTCTTTAACCCTCAACCTGATCTGGATAATGCCAGCGTAGGGAAGTTTGGGCGATGATGTGCATTACACTCAAAGCATAAATCCTTATACTGGGTTTGTGCTTTTTTTATTTCACAAATCCTTTTCGCTAAAATTTCTCTCCCGACTTTATGCCAGCATTCGGCAAATTTGAAACTTTTTTCAATTTCAAGCGAAGGAGAAGATCATATGAATGTCAGAAAACTCACCTTTTCAGCACTTCTTGTGGCAATAGGCACCATAACGGGACACATGGTATATATCCCCGTGGGCGTTGCCAAATGTTTCCCAATGCAGCACACAATAAATGTAATATCGGCAGTTCTTCTTGGCCCCTGGTATTCATTGGCGAACGCATTTTTGATATCGCTACTCAGGAACATACTCGGCACAGGTTCCCCTCTCGCGTTCCCAGGAAGCATGATAGGAGCGGCTATTGCATCGTTTGCATACCTAAAGTCAAGAAACATGTATTTCGCTGCAGCCGGCGAGATTGCAGGCACTGGAATAATAGGGGCTCTTCTTTCATTCCCCATGGCATACTTCATAATGGGCAAACAGGTCGGAGCGCTGTTTTTCATAATTCCATTTACGGCAAGTACAATAGGGGGAAGCCTCATAGCTCTTGCTATTTTGAAATCCGCACAGTTTTCAGGAGTTTTCAAGAGCATAAAAGCCGCAAGATAGAGTTTGTAGAAATAATTCAAACAGATTCACCGGCCCCAGAGCCTGAATTATATAAAATCAAACGTTAGACATCATATACAAAATCGAAAAGGAGAATATATCATGAAAAACTACACGACTCAAATGGATGCCGCAAGAAAAGGCATAATCACAAAAGAAATTGAAGCAGTTGCAAAAAAGGAGAGAATGGAAACTTCAAAGCTTATGGAGCTGGTTGCAAGCGGAAGGGTTGCAATTCCTGCCAACAAAAACCACGTATCTTTAAGCCCTGAAGGCGTTGGAGAAGGGCTTAGGACTAAAATAAACGTAAACCTTGGAATTTCAAAGGACTGCCGCTGCATAGACACTGAGCTTGAAAAAGTTCAAAAGGCAATAGACATGAAGGCTGAAGCCATAATGGACCTTAGCTCTTTCGGAAAGACCGAAGAGTTCAGAAAAAGAGTCGTAGAAATGTCTCCTGCAATGATAGGAACAGTTCCAATGTACGATGCTGTAGGCTTTTACGACAAGGAACTTAAAGATATAACTGCATCAGAATTTTTGGACGTCGTGAAAAAGCACGCTGAAGACGGAGTTGACTTCATGACTATACACGCCGGAGTCAACAGGGAAACTGCCCACATATTCAAGAGAAATTCAAGACTTACAAACATAGTTTCAAGAGGAGGATCTCTTCTTTACGCATGGATGGAGCTTACAGGAAACGAAAACCCATTCTATGAGTACTACGACGAGCTTCTTGACATTTGTGCGCAGTACGACGTTACAATAAGCCTTGGAGACGCATGCAGACCTGGAAGCATAGCCGACTCTACAGACGCAAGCCAGATAAAGGAGCTCATTCTGCTTGGAGAGCTTACAAAGAGAGCCTGGGAGAAGAACGTTCAGATAATAGTTGAAGGACCTGGACACATGAGCCTTAACGAAATACAGTCAAACATGCTTCTTCAAAAGAAACTTTGCCACGGAGCGCCATTCTATGTGCTTGGACCTATAGTTACAGACGTGGCTCCAGGATACGACCACATAACAAGCGCGATAGGGGGAGCCATAGCTGCGGCAAGCGGAGCAGACTTTTTATGTTATGTAACACCTGCAGAGCACCTTAGACTGCCTGACCTTGACGACATGAAGGAAGGTATAATAGCTTCAAGAATAGCAGCTCACGCAGCTGACATAGCAAAGGGAATACCTGGTGCAAGAGACTGGGACAACAGCATGAGCAAGGCTAGAGCCGAGCTTGACTGGGAGAAGATGTTCGAGCTTTCAATGGACCCTGAAAAGGCTAGAAGATATAGAGCATCATCTGTTCCTGCACATGAGGACTCATGCACAATGTGCGGAAAGATGTGCGCCGTGAGAACCATGAACAGGGTTATGGCAGGCAAGGATATAAACATCCTTAGGAATGACGACTAATAAAAGCCAAACAGCTCAACTAATACACTACCTAAAATGTACACATTCCCTTTCCATATGGTATTATATAGTCATGGCTTAAAATACATATGGATGGTGATATTATGACTATATACTCTTGGAATGTAAACGGGCTAAGGTCCATTGCAAAAAAGGGCTTTTTCGAGTGGATTGGCACTACCGCCCCCGATATACTATGCCTTCAGGAGACAAAGGCCCATATAGAACAACTCGAAGACAGCCTGATAAACATACCAGGCTACTTCTCGTATTTCTGCTCTGGAAAAAGAAAGGGCTACAGCGGGGTGGCGCTTTACTCCAAAGTCGAGCCTAATCTTGTGGAGTATGGAATAGGCATAGAACGATTTGACGAGGAGGGCAGGATAATAATCGCCCATTACGACGAGTTCATCCTTTTGAACATATATTTTCCAAACGGCCAAAAGGACGATGACAGGCTTTCATACAAGCTTGAATTCTATGATGCAGTGCTCGAATACTGCAACGGCCTGAGGTCAAATGGCAAAAAACTCGTGATATGCGGGGACTACAACACGGCCCACAGGGAGATAGACCTTAAAAATCCAAAGGCAAATTCAAAGACTTCCGGATTTTTACCTGTCGAAAGGGAGTGGATTGACAAGCTCATACAAAACGGATATGTCGATACTTTCAGGCATTTTCACCCTGAGCAGGTCAAGTATTCGTGGTGGAGCTACAGGTTCAAGGCAAGGGAGAGAAATGCGGGCTGGAGAATAGACTACCATTTCGTATCTGATGACATGATTGACATGGTCAAAGGCGCAGACATTCTAGATGAAGTGCACGGCTCAGACCACTGCCCAGTAGTCCTCTCCATATAGCTCGAATCATCATTAAGACACCATCAAAAAAGAAAGTCCTAAGACTTTCTTTCAAATGCTAGTATACGTGAGGCTGCTCGTCAAATTCCGAGTAGTCCTCTTTTTTATCCTTTATCTCTTCATATGCCTTTTGGAGCTGCTCTATGTGAATATTAACAATGCCCTGTATCTCCTGCTCCATCTTCTCATCATCTTCGTCCATTTCAAGCCTTATGGCCCATACTGGATTGAAGTAAGAATCATCCTCTTCAACACTCTTTGCCTTTTCCTCTATCTCAGAGATGTCATAGTAGTCAAATACAGCCACAAACTCCCAGTCCTCAAGGTCTTTGTCTGTTGTAAGCCTCATAACTATATCGTAGCCCTCATCTGCCTTTTCGGCATATATTCCGCCTATTATCTCTCCGTTTTTCTCTATGTCATAGCTTGTTATTTCTTTTTCCAAAATCCCAGTTTCAATGTCTTTTTCCATAACTATCATTCTAAATGGCTCCATATGCTAAGTCTCCTTTAGAATTATTCTTCGTCAAAATATGAATCGTACTCTTCAACAACTCTTTCAAATTCGTCTTCGTCTTCTACAGCTTCATATCTGAATTTTCCGTCTTCCTCTATCTTCCTGTACACGTATGCGTCATCCTCGTCTCCCGGATCTGCAAGAAGCACGTATACAACACCTTCCATCTCTAATTCTTCTACAAGTTCAAATTCAACGTCGTTTCCATTTTCATCCTTAAGTATTACCATGTTTTTTTCTTCCATTGTAGTCCTCCTAAAATATTTTTATGCCGCCAAGACAATTATATTATCCCTACCGCCACATGTACACAGATATTTTAACTCTACTCTTTCCTTTGAAGCATTACAAGCGAATCCTCGACATATTTCCTGTCCTTGAACTCCAAAAGTGCGGCCTGTCCCTTTTTATAGTGCACCTGCCTTCCGGTTATATCGCTCGTCCATTCGCTCACATTAGGCTCATGCCCCACCACTATAAGGCAGTCCGTTCCATCAAGCTGTTTCATCTCCTCAATAAGTTGAAGTGAAGTTCCGTTTTCGATAAAATCCTTCTGCTGAATATAGTGTATATCCAAAACGTCTTCTATTATCTTTGCCGTCTGCCAAGCCCTTGTAAGAGGACTTGTCCATATATATACATTGCTGCATCTTGTCACAAGAGGTTTTATCTGCAGTGCGGTGTTTTCAGCCTGTTCTACGCCCTTTGACACAAGCTCTCTTTTTGAATCGTCCTTAACGCTGCCCCTTTCCTGGGCCGTTGCATGCCTTACTATTACAAGTCTCATATTTATCACCCCTTTTCATCAATGCACTCTTTTTTTGCCATTATATGGTTTAAATTACCCCTATAAATATAATTTAAACCGCATCAGACAACTCTTATATAACTACTATATTCCAAAAGTCGAAAGGTGTCAAAAAAACAGCCCCATAAGTTAGTTTTCCCTTATGAGGCTTGTGTATAGAGTTATTTTTTCATCTATTGATGTTTTGAGCTTTTCGTAGTAATCAGGCTTATCATCCTGGCCCTGTATCATTTCAAACAGCATGTCCATCCTGTCTGCGGCTATTTCTTGCATGGTTTATATTCCCTCCTGTGCATCTTATAGGATATATATACCCTTTTGGATTGATAAAACACATTTTCATGCATCTCTATGCGAAAAGCTATATTACCTCCCTGACAGGCGGATTGAATTTAGGGGTGAAGTCGTCCACAAGCAGTGGATTGTCGTAATTTTTGAGCATTAGAAGGTTTCCAACATATTCATGATATTTTTTGAAAAGTGAGCTTGAGTTCAGCTTGGATATGTTGATTTCAAGCACCACGCTGTTTTCATATCCCATTGAGTCCAAGTATTTCATGGCCTTTATAAAGTCCGTATTGAAATGGTAGAATGGGCAGTGGTCGCTTCCTTGCACATCGTGTATGTGTATGTTGCTTATTCTGGATTCAAGGCCTTTTTCAAGCCTGTATGAATGGTTGTTTGACGCAACCTCGTGGCCTATGTCCCAGCAAAGCCCCATATGACTGTTTTTTATTATACTTGATATATGGTTTGTGCCAAGCCTTATATGATTTTTTGTGCTGTTTAGGTTTTCAAGGCTCGGGTTTATGGCAAGGCCTTTTGAATCTATTTCATGCAGAAGCATATTTACATATTCAGCAGTATTTTTCACTGCTTCCATCTCGCTATGGCCGCTCATCGGATGGAAAACAACGTCTACTTTGCCTCCCATTATGCCCGCAATCTCGTTGTAAAATCTCAGCATACGGGCTATTTTTTCCCTGTCGTTAAAATGCCCTTCAGGATTTGGCGCATGCACCTGGAGTATCATGCCCTCTTCCTTCAGAGTCCTTGCCATTCTTTCCATGTATGCCCTTTCGAATTCACAAAATACATCTACATTCAGTTCTATGCCGTCAACGGCGTTTGAAATGTCTGCGCACTTCATTATCTGCACAAGCATTTCAGGCGCGCAGTCAAATCCAATATGGTTTATGCTTATAAGGAAATTCAATCTTTTCTCCTCCTCTTTATATACAATCAACAGCTTTTCCAATTAAAGATTAATATAATAAGAAGTCTCTTTCAAGCACATTTACATACTTTTAAAGCTTTTTAACGTCCTCTTAACACCTACGTAATATTTTCTTAAAGATACGGCTGTAAAATGGACTCAGAAATAAAAATAAAAATGAGGAGAGTGATATTATGAAAATCAATTTGTGCATAGACATAGACGGTACTGTAACAGAGCCTTACTACTGGCTTGAAAGAGCAAACAGCCATTTCGGATGCGATATTAAGCCCTGTGATGTTACAAGCTATGAAATCCATAAGGTAATAGGCGTAAGCGATAAGGAGTATGTTGAATTTTACAATCAGTGCTGCCACGAGCTTCACATGGAATCTGAAATAAGAGAACATTCAAAGGACATCATATCCAGACTGTCGTCATTTTGCAGTGTAAACTATGTGACTGCAAGGCAAAAATCACTTGAACTTACTACTGAAAATTGGCTTAAAAAGCACGACATAATGCTTGGAAGCCTTCATCTTCTTGGTTCCCACTACAAGGTTGAAAAAGCAAGAGAACTCGACTGTGACATATTCATAGAGGACAGGTATGAAAACGCCGTGGAGATTTCAAATGCCGGATTCGATGTGCTTCTTATAAACTGCGAATATAACAAGGGACCTCTTCCTGAAAATGCAAAGCGCGTATACGACTGGCACCAGATAGAAATCGAAATCAATAGATACGCCCAAAAGATCAAAAGTAAAAAGCAGGAGATAGCTTAGAGTCATCTCCTGCCGTGCTAGCAAGATGTCTTTGTCTGGACGTCTTTTTTTATGCCTGCAAATTTTCATATAGCTATTTTTAACCTCCAGTTTACAAACTTAACATGGATTCAATCCTATAAATGTCCCTTTTTTTATAAAATATACTTAGAGGTGAATATCATGGACGTTGTCGGACAAGAAAGAAGACAAAAAAGATTTAACGAATTCAAAAGAATTCTAGAGACCGCAGACATTACAACTGTGTTCCAGCCAATTGTGTCGCTAAAAAACGGAAATACAATAGGATATGAGGCTCTCAGCAGAGGCCCATTGGATTCAGAACTCACTTCTCCAGAAGTTCTGTTCAGGACCGCCGACGAGCTTTCAATGGTTTGGGACCTCGAGCTGCTATGCAGGACAAAGGCGATTGAAAGATCCCAGTGCATAAAGTCCGACAAATACCTTTTTATAAATATAGACCCAAACATAATAAAAGACGAGAAGTTCAGGAGAGGCTTTACAAAGGAGTTCCTAAGAAACCACAATATATCTCCAAAATCGATAATATTCGAAATAACCGAAAGGACTGCCATAGAAGACTATGCGGCATTTTGCGACGTATTGAAAAACTACACGGGGCAGGGCTATAAGATAGCCATAGACGACATGGGGGCCGGATATTCCGGGCTTAAGACAATAACAAAGACAAGACCCCACTACATAAAAATAGACATGGAGCTAATAAGGGGCATAGACAGGGACTCTTTCAAACAGGCCCTTATAAAAAACTTCGTCAACCTTTCCATCTCTACAAATATAAATATAATAGCCGAAGGCATAGAAACGGAAGAAGAGCTTCAAACGCTAATAAGGCTCGGAGTGTATGCCGGGCAGGGGTATTTCCTACAGCGCCCTGCCGGGACTTTCCTTGAAATACCCGAAGTCATAAAAAACAAGATAGCCAAATACAACTCGCTTTCAAACAACGTGTTTGACTACAGCAGCACTTATCACTATATCGGAGCCATAACAGAAGAACAGCAAGCCCTTGGACAGGACACTCTGTGCATTGATGTGAAAAGACATCTGGACGAAAACATTCTCGACGGGGTGTGCCTGGTTGAAGACGAAATACCCAAGGGTCTTATAATGCAAAACAACCTCAATTCCGCAATGGCAAAGCAGTACGGAATACCTCTGTACTCCAGAAAACCCATATCACTTATAATGGATTACAATCCCCTGATAGTGGACTATTACACCCCCATAAATACTGTTTCCGAACTCGCCATGGACAGGGATAGCGCCAGGATATACGACTGCATAATTATCACAAAAGGGTTCAAATACAGCGGCCTAGTGTCCATAAAAAAACTTCTCCAGTACACAACCGCAATGGAAAAGAGCTATGCCAGAGAACTCAACCCCCTTACAGGGCTTGCGGGAAATGTAATAATAAACAGGGTTTTAACGGATACTATAAGCTACAGCAAAAACTGCTGCATAGTGTATGCGGACCTCGACAATTTCAAATCATATAATGACGTGTACGGATTTGAAAACGGAGACAAGATAATAAAGCTAGCCGCCAATATAATAGAAAAACGAGTTAAGTCAAAACATCCGTTTAACTGCTTTGTAGGACATATAGGCGGCGATGACTTTCTTTTCATCACAGAAGGCGGTATTGAGGATTCAAATCTCCTGTGCTGGGACATAATAGATGATTTCGACAAAGAGGTTCTCCAGTTTTTCAATGAGCTGGACAAAAACAACGGCTTCATAGAGACATGGGACAGAAGCGGAAAAACCGTGAGGTTCGACCTCACTTCCATATCGCTTGCAGGATTTTCAGGTGACCCTAGCAGCTTCAACGGGCCCGACCATATCTCAAATCACATGACAAAGCTGAAAAAGAGGGTCAAAAAACTTCCCGGAAGCAATTATGTAATATTCGAATAAGTTGTTGAGTAACCAAATCACCAATGAAAATCAAAACGAAGGCAATCTCATTCAAATGATATCGCCTTCGTTTTTCACCAACTGTATTCATCGCTTAATAGCTATTTACTTTCACTCGATTCCGGCCTGCTGTCTTCGCATTATACAAGGCCTCATCCGTAAGTTCCACAAACCCTTTCAAATCACTATTCTCAAATCCGCTTAGCGTACAGGCTCCTATGCTGGCTGTAACGTAATCGGAAACAGCTGAAGATATGTGGGGGATTTTCAAATCCTCAATTGCTTTTCTAATTTGCTCTGCTACGTCGACTCCCGTATCTCTATCCGTGTCATTCAATACGACAAGAAACTCCTCCCCTCCATAGCGTGCCACAAAGTCGATTTCTTTTCGCGACATTTCATTTATCGCCCCCGCAACTGCTTTTAGGCACTCGTCGCCGGCAGGGTGTCCATAAGTGTCATTATATCCTTTGAAGTGGTCAATATCTATAAGCAACAGCGTCAGCGGCTCTTTGAGTTCCAGCGACTCAGTCCATGATTGTTCTAAATATTCGTCCAGTTTTCTTCTGTTGAACAGGCCTGTCAAACCGTCTTGATTCGACAAGAGTTCAAGTTGACAGGTCCTCTCTTTCACCTTATTCTCCAAAGTTTCGTTTATCTCTTCCAGCCTGGAGTTTGATACACTGAGCCTATCCATGTAATTTTTAACCTTGTATATCATGTCGTTAAATATATTGGTAAGCCTGCCGATTTCATCGTTCCTATTGCTGTCTATATTGATGTCAAACTCCCCGCTTATGACTTTTTCCATCGCCAATATGAGCTGATTTATGGGCTTGAGTATTATACGGCTGTATATGAGGGCTATTACGGCCGTCACCACAAATATGAGTATGAATACCGTAATCATCTTCCTTTGCATCAGTTCAACGGGCTCTGTAATTTCACCTATATAGACCCCGCTGCAAAGATACCAGTCCATGGGCTCATAGTACTTATAAATTACTATTTTATTCCTGTAGTAGAGCTCACCGGGGTTCTTCCATGGATAAACTATGCTTCCATTTTTATTTTTTATGATCTCCTGTATGAAGTGATTTCCAGCCGTGTCTACAGAATCGTAAATGCTCACCCCTTGCTGCTTTGGGTGTATTATCAGTTCGCCCTGAGAATTCATAACATGCATGTATCCCGTTTTACCTATTTCGACAGACAATATATTGTCTTTAAAATCATTTGTGTCGATAAGGTCTATGAAATCCGACTTGTATGATGTGACCGATATTATGTAATCCCACGGTTCAAAATACACCATATACAGCACCTTTTCCCGCTCCCGGTCATCAGCGGGATTCTTCCACAGGTATTCCATATAGCCTTCCTTTTTTTCAATTTGCATCATTGTAAAGTCATAATTGGAAATATCAGCCCCCCTTAAAGCAGGGTGTTCCACCAATACACCTTTTGAGTCCACAATGTATATGTATCCAGTCTCCCCTATGCTCTGGGTTTCAAAAATATTTGCTACGGCCTGCTTCGCCTCAGTTTCTGACAGTTCCCCTTTCATGAATTTGCCGTAATAAAGCTCAACAATATTCTTGTTCTTTTCCGCAATTGCTTTAAGGTAATTTTTAATGGACACATTTACAGACGAATCTATAAGATTGTATGTTGAATCTGTAAGAGTTTGAAGATTCTCCATCACCAAGCGGTTGTTCAGGTCCGATGTCATATTGTAGCTGATGACTTCCGTCAACGCGATGCATATTACCACCAGTGACATGAGAAGCAGTACTATCTGTTTTGAAAAACCCAACCTTTTCATTTGACCACCCCGCAACTTATATTTATACACTCCTTTACATAAGTATCGACAATATCATTTTACATCTTTACTCCCATAATTTCAGCAAATTATGGGAGTAAAGGTGTAAAATTGGTCGAAATGCTAAAAATGGTGTATCATTTTCCCAACGTGGGTATAACAACTCAGTAACATATGCCACTTTCCATTCTAGCTGGCACTCTTATTCACTATACTACAAACAGAGGTGATAAATATGAAAATAGGATATGCATGCATAAACCTTTCTATAGACGCCCCGACAAGCAAAAGCTGCATACTCAAAAATGCCACCGAAAAAAGGCTGAGAGATCTCATAGAAACAAACCTTTCTGGACTTGAAAATATAATACAATACAATATAAAAAAGAAAATAGGGCTTTACAGGATAAGCTCTGGCCTAATACCATTCGCATCCCATCCCGTAAACACAATCAAGTGGTGGGACGACTACAAGCCCCAGCTTGATATAATAGCGAGGCTCATTAAAGAAAGTGGGATGAGGGTTTCGATGCATCCGGGCCAGTACACCGTCCTCAACTCTCCAAAACCCGAGGTGGTAAGAAATGCCATAGCTGACCTGGAGTACCACTGCCGCATTCTAGACGCCCTTACCGATTCCAAAATCCACAAGATAATACTCCATGTGGGAGGGGTGTATGGCGACAAAAATTCTGCAGTAAATCGATTTGTCGAAAACTACAATAGTCTTTCACAGTGCATAAGGGACAGGCTTGTAATAGAAAATGATGAGAAGAGCTACAGCGCACATGACGTGCTTCATGTAAGCTCTCTCACCGGCGCGCCTGCAGTTTTTGACAATCTCCACAACAGCATAAATCCAAGTACTTACAACGAGTACAGCCTCATTCGAAAGTTCGCAAAGACTTGGAAGGCATGCGACGGGATACCCAAGATGCACTATTCCCAGCAGGACAGCTCCAAAAGGCCCGGAGCCCACTCCAAGACCATAATGCCCGACTCGTTTTTCAAGTTTACAAGCGGCCTTGAAGGCCTCGACATGGACATAATGCTAGAAGTAAAGGACAAGAACATTTCCGCCGAAAAGCTAATAGGACTGATGCGTGGGGATAAAGAGCAGATGCAGCGCGAGTGGGCAAAGTACAAATACAGCGTCATGGAGAAGTCGTATTCAGCCTACAAGGAAATCGGGAATGCAGTTGCAAAATGTCCGTCACCATCCGGCGAACTGTTCATTCGAATAAATGAGATACTGAGCCTTCCCGAAGACGCAGGGCAGGCATCAAACTCACTCGAACACGTATGGGGATACTTCAAAAAGGCAGCAGGGGACGGCGAACGGGAAAAATTCAGGGGCCTTCTTTCGTCCTATAGAAATGAAAAAACTCCCCTACACTTGGTAAAGGAGTTTTTGAGAGAGCTTTCAGTTAAATATGACGTGTCATATATTAGAGATTCCTATTATTAATTACTACTGAACCTTGACTTCAGTCCAAATCCTGTCGTATTCCTTCACGAAATCTCCAAGGTCAAGGAACACCTCGCTGCTTTTAAGCTTGTCCGTGTCAGGATATGAAACATCGCTGCTTCTAGTCTCTTCGTCGAGCATTTCCACAGTCGTTGCATTCGGCGACGAATATCCTATATATTCGGTATTCTTAAGAGCTATGTCCGGTCTCGAAAGGAAGTCTATGAACATCTCGGCTTCCTTCTTGTGCTCGCTTCCCTTTGGAATTACTATGTTGTCAAACCATATGTTTGTACCTTCCTTCGGAACGACATATTCAAGGTTTTCATTTTGTTCCATCATTGTAACGGCGTCTCCAGACCATACCACTGCAATAGCGGCCTCTTCGCCTGTCATCATTCCCTTTACCTCGTCCCCTACATAAGCAAGCACAAGAGGCTTTTGCTTTACAAGCTCAGCTTTTGCAGCCTCAAGCTCAGCTACATTTGTAGTGTTAAGCGAGTATCCAAGCTTTTTAAGAGTTATTCCTATAGAGTCCCTCTGGCTGTCAAGCATAAGTATTTCACCCTTGTACTTTTCATTCCAAAGGATGTCCCAGCCTTCAACTGGATCTGCAACCATTGTCTTGTTATATATTATCCCAAGAGTTCCCCACATGTATGGAACCGAGTATTCGTTTTCAGGGTCGAATCCAAGACTCTTGAACGAGCTGTCTATGTTCTTATAGTTTGGCACGTTTTCAAAGTCTATCTTTTCAAGCATGTCTTCCTTTACCATCTTTTCTATCATGTAGTCTGAAGGGATTGCTATATCATAGCTCGTTCCGCCGGTCTTTATCTTCACATACATGTCTTCATTAGTCGCATAAGTCTCGTAGTTAACCTCTATCCCGGTTTCCTCTTCGAACTGGCCAATCACTGATTCGTCTATGTAGTCTCCCCAGTTGTATACGTTGAGAACCACCTTGTCTCCTTTGCCTGACTGACATCCCGCAAGAGACACTGCGAATATCATAATCATTGTGATAATCGCTATAAACCTAGATACTCTTTTCATAAATACACTCCCTTTCATTTTAATATTTGTATTTTTAGTAAAGCTCATCACTGCCTTTTCCAATAAGCTCCTTTGGAGACTTCTTGTTCAAAATCAAAAGAAGCATGAGAACCGTCGCAAACATAAGTGTTGAAAGCGCGTTTATTTTAGGGTTTATACCCCTTCTTGCCATTGAATATATGGTTATCGAAAGATTTGTAACTCCCGATCCCGTAGTGAAAAAGCTTATTACAAAGTCGTCTATTGACATTGTGAAAGCTATCAAAAGCCCGCTGACTATGCCCGGCTTTATCTGCGGAAGTATTACCTTTCTAAGTGCGTAAAACGGAGTTGCCCCAAGATCCATTGCAGCTTCAAGAGTGTTTTTGGGAAGCTGCCTGAGCTTTGGAAGAACAGCCAGTATTACGTAAGGTATGTCGAATGTTATGTGCGAAAGCAGCATGGTCATAAATCCCAGCCTCATTCCCGCAAATATGTAAAGCGTCATAAGCGCTACGCCGGTCACTATGTCCGGGTTTAATACGGGAAGATAGTTTATGTTTAAAAGAAGCTTTTTAGGAAGCTTCTTCATGTCATATATGCCTATTGCGGCTATTGTTCCCGTAACCGTTGAAATCACTGATGCCATCACCGCTATGGTAACCGTATAGTATAGCGATTTCATTATCTGCCTGTCCTTGAAAAGCTCAATATACCACTTTAGTGTGAATCCATCCCAGCTGCTCCTCGACTTTGAGTTGTTGAACGAAAACACAACAAGCACGACTATCGGCGCATACATAAATATGAAAATCAGCATCATGTATATTCTCTTTAGTATTTTTTCTACCATAGGCCAGCACCACTTTCATCTTTGTCGTATTTCGCCATGACAGCCATTGATATCAGTATTATTATCATCATGACTATGGATATGGCCGATCCAAAATGCCAGTCTCCAACCCATAGGAACTGCTGCTCCACAAGGTTTCCAAGGAGCATGTACTGTCCGCCTCCAAGAAGCCTTGATATCACAAATGTGCTCACCGCAGGCATGAATACCATTGTTATTCCAGAAAGCACTCCGGGAGCGCTGAGCGGGAATATGACTTTTATAAAAACCCTGAGCCTGTTTGCCCCAAGGTCCTGGGCCGCTTCTATTATGCTCTTGTCCATTTTGCTGAGCACTGTATATATGGGCAGCACCATGAATGGCAGGAAATTGTAAACCATGCCCAGAAGCACGGCTCCGTCGGTGTAGAGAAGCTTTACAGTCGGAAGCCCCACGAGCTTAAGTGTCGTGTTTATAAACCCGTTTTTCCCCAGTATCGCCATCCATGCATACGTCCTGAGAAGAAAGTTCATCCACATGGGAAGTATGAAAAGCATCACTATTATATTTCTGTATTTCTTGTTTGTCCCTGCAAGTATTGCAGCGAGGGGATATCCCAGTACAAGGCATATGATCGTAGAAAGCAACGCAAGATTTAAAGAGCGCGTGAATACGCTTATGTATATTGGGTCGAGAAGCCTCCTGTAGTTTTCAAAGGTCGCACCCACGTGGCCTGCTTTTGTCAGACTGAACCCCAGCACTAGGAAAAGGGGGAATACTATGAATATTACGCTCCATATTATGTACGGCGATGCCGTCCACTTTTTCAACTTTCCGACCTCGTCATTATATGTATATCTTCTGGCTCTAAGCTAAGCCCTATAGTCTGCCCGTATTCAACCCTTATAGTGTTGTGCACAAGCCACTCGAATCCTTCGCAGTCTACGAGCATTTCATAGTGAACGCCTTTGAATATTTCAGAAACGACCTTTCCCCTTATCATTCCCTTTTCAGGGTCTGTAATCTTCAAATCCTCAGGCCTTACCACGATATCTACAGGTACGTTTTCCCCAAATCCGCTGTCTACGCATTTGAATTTGTGTCCTGAAAACTCAACCTCGTAGTCGCGTATCATTGTGCCCTCTATTATGTTGCTCTCTCCTATGAACTTTGCCACAAACCTGTTTTCAGGCTCGTTGTATATGTCCTGAGGAGATCCTGTCTGCTGAACCTGCCCCTTGTCCATTACAACTATCGTGTCCGACATGGTAAGGGCCTCTTCCTGGTCGTGAGTTACGTATATGAACGTTATCCCAAGATCCTGTTGCATCTGCTTAAGCTCCCTTTGCATTTCCTTTCTGAGCTTGAGGTCAAGCGCCCCAAGCGGCTCGTCAAGGAGGAGCACCTTGGGCTCGTTCACAAGAGCCCTTGCTATTGCAATTCTCTGCTGTTGTCCTCCGCTAAGCGAATCTATGCTTCTCTTTTCAAAACCTTTGAGGTTTACAAGCCTTAGCATTCTCTCCACTTTTTCCTGTATCTGCTTTTCAGTCATCTTCTTTATCCTGAGGCCAAAAGCTATGTTTTCATATATGTCCATATGTGGAAAAAGGGCGTATTTTTGGAAAACCGTGTTTATCTGCCTTTTATAAGGCGGCAGATCGTTTATTACATTTCCCTCAAAATAAACCTCTCCCGAAGTGGCCTGCTCAAATCCACCTATTATCCTGAGCGTAGTCGTCTTTCCGCATCCGCTCGGCCCTAGAAGTGTCAAAAATTCATTCTCTTTTATATGCAGGTTTATGCCGTCAAGAACCCTTGTGCCGTCATATTCCTTCACTATGTTTTTAAGCTCTATCATGTGTTTGTTCAAAAAATTCCACCTCCAAATGTAAGCATGTTAAAAATAAGGCGGGGTGCTTATCCAAAGTACCTTTGCAATGCCTTTTCCATAATTTGAAATGTAGTGATTCGACTTTGCCTTGTAGTAAAAACATTCTCCCTTTTTCGCCCTGTGCCTTCTGGCTCCAAGGTGTATCTCCACCGTTCCCGTAAGGACATATCCGAATTCCTCGCCTTCATGGGGCTCTTCTTCCTTGTATCTTCCCCCCGGCTCAAGCGTGAGCATTATGGGCTCCATTGAGTTTTTCTGGGCATTCGGGACTATCCAGTCTATGCTATACAGAAGCTCTTCATCCTTTATTCCAAATGCATCTTCCCCTGTAAAAACTATCTTTTCATCCTCTTCGTCGTTGAAAAAATGTTTAAGATTGGTCCCAAGGCTGTCAAGTATGTCCACAAGGGTCGATATCGACGGTGAAGTAAGGTCTCTTTCAACCTGCGATATGAAGCCCTTGGAAAGATCGCACCTGTTTGCAAGCTCTTCCTGGGTAAGTGCTTTTGCCATCCTCAGCTGCCTTATTTTTTTACCGATTTCCATAAAAAATCTCCTCACTAAAACATATATTATGCTTATATATGCAATATTAAATATAAAGTTTATAATTACTAAACCACCCGATTATTTATTATACTTATATGCACTTTAAAAATCAATACATTTGTATTCTTAATTGTATTAATATTTCGTCTTTAGCCACTTTACGAAAAAAGCCGCCCAATTTCACATGCCTGGGCGGCCCTTTTTTTATGCACTGATTATGCGTATTTTCATGTTATTTGTATGCAACTGCAAGCACAAGTTCTCTGAGCACCTTGCATGCGACCGCAGTTGAAGTTCCGCTTTGGTCGTAGTGCGGAGAAAGCTCCACGACATCTGCTCCAACTATGTCAAGCTCCTTGAGCGCGCATATGGCATTTACAAGTTCCTTGAAAGTCACTCCTCCAGGCTCTATAGTGCCCGTTCCCGAAAATACCGAAGGATCCAAAACGTCAAGGTCTATTGTGATGTATATAGGCTTTCCCTTGAGTGCCTTTACCACGCCTTCTAATCCCTCAAAGTCAAACTTCGTAAGACTAGTGTGGCTCTTGGCCCACTCGAACTCAGCCTTTTCTCCAGATCTTATTCCGAACTGGTATATCCTGCCGTCTCCAACAATATCCCAAGCCCTTTTTATTACACTTGCATGAGAAAACTTCTCTCCCATGTAGTCGTCCCTAAGGTCTGTATGGGCGTCGAAATGTATTATGTGAAGGTCCTCATGTTTTTCATGCACCGCCTTTATAGCCGGATAGCTCACAAGGTGCTCCCCCCCTACCATAACAGGAGTTTTGCCGTCTTCCACTATTTTCTTCGAATAGTCGTATATCATGTCCAGGACCTTGCCTGTGTTGCCGAAAGGAAAATCTATGTCCCCGCCGTCAAAAACATTTACATCCTCAAGGTCCATGTCCAGATAAGGGCTATACGTTTCTAGGCCGTATGAGTCCTGCCTCATTATCGAGGGCGCAAATCTCGTTCCAGGCCTGAATGAAGTGGTTCCGTCAAAAGGGCTTCCAAAAACCACTATTTCAGATTCGCCATATTCATTGTCAAATCCTATGAATGTGGATATGTTCTTATTCACTGTCAAGCATCTCCCTTACATATGTAGGAAGTGCAAAAGCCCCCACATGTATGTCGGTGTTGTAGTATTTAGTCTTTAGTCCAAGGCTGTTCCAAACTTCCGGCTTGAAGTCCCTTACAGGGTGAAGCTTTTTAGATGCGAATCCAAACAGCCAGTGTCCCGACGGATAAGTTGGAAGAATGTACTGGTAAACCTCTGATATAGGGAATACCTCTTTTATCTTCTTGTGGGCCCTTTTCATCTCTTTTGCGTTTCCTTCATAGTAAGGACTCTCATTCTGGTTTATAAGTATTCCGTTTTCAGTAAGGGCCTTTTTGCAGTTCTCGTAGAACTCGTATGTGAAAAGCCCTTCTCCAGGCCCTATCGGGTCTGTCGAGTCGACAATTATAAGGTCGTACACATTCTCCTTGCCCTTTATGAATTCTATTCCGTCTTGAACAAGTATGTCAACTCTCTCGTCGTCCATTCCGCATGCCGTGATCGGAAGGTACTCCCTGCTCGCCTTTATTACAAGCCCGTCTATTTCAACAAAGTCTATATGCTCTATTCCCTTGTATCTCACAAGCTCTCTTACTGTTCCGCCGTCTCCTCCGCCTATCACAAGAACGTTCTTGATCTGCGGGTTCGTAGCCATAGCGACGTGAGTTATCATGTCATGATATACGAACTCGTCCTTTTCAGTAACCATGAATAGCCCGTCTATCGCAAGCACCTTTCCAAACTCGTCAGTGTCAAATACATCCACTTGCTGGAAATCGCTCTTTCCAGTAAAAAGATGCTCCTTCACCTTTATAGAAAATCTTACGTTGTCAGTCTGTTCTTCTGTAAACCAAAGTTCCATTGCAATCTTCCCTTCTGCCTATGCGGCCTTAATTAGTTTTCAAATATATTATACCGCATCTTGTATTTCTTCATCATCTATTTCAGTCTTGTATTTAATCTCGCCTAGTTCTCTGTTCGAGAACATCTTTATCTTTTCCACGATTCCCCTTGGAACTTCAGTAGATTCAGTCTTTTGTGCGTCGAACTTTTCAGCAAGGTATTCGAATGCAACCCAAGGGTTTACGCTGTCTCCGCATGTGAAAAGGTCAACAGCCGCGTATCCGTATTCAGGCCATGTGTGTATTGTAAGATGCGATTCCTGTATTATTACAGCCCCGCTCACTCCCCATGGGTTGAACATGTGAAAGTCGCTTGTAACTATTGTTGCATTTGCAGCCTCTGCAGCCTCGTTCATGTACTGCTCAACCAGGGCGTGGTTGTTTACTATTTCTCTATCGCAGTTGTAAAATTCCGCTATTATATGTCTTCCCAGTTGTTCTATTTTCATTCCCATTCTCCTTTATCAAATCAACTTATACTGTTTATAATACTTATTATTACTAAACTATGTCACATAAAAAAATCTCCATAAAAATCACCGCGTGCGAGTTTCTTTGGCAACAGGCGGATACCCCTTGACATTCAACTCGCAGCAATGATTTCATAAAGAATCAAAATAAGCATATTATATTTACTAAAAATAAACTTCGTGTTTATATATAATAAATATACTACATTTTTTCATGTTGTCAATATTTTTTTGTAACGTGTCCCTTCAGCAAGCCTTAAAGCATTAAAATCCCAATGTTGCAGCCTCAAACTAAAATGCAAGAACCTCTATATTCTCTATATACTGGTCCTTAGTTCCCGAAAGAGTTGTATGCTGTGTCTTCATGAACTGTATATATTCTATTATCTCCTTGGTTATCTTCTCTCCCATTGTCACAACAGGTATTCCGGGAGGATATGCCATTACGGACTCTGCGCATATCATTCCTTCAGACTCCTCAAGCCTTACCATTTTTTTCATTCCGTAAAAGGCCTGTCTCGGAGACACAACGACTTCCGGATTTTCAAGAGGAAGAGTTCCTATGTCAAGGCTTTCCCTCCTGTATCTTTTAGCCATGTCAGATATTGCATCGACAAGCGCTTTAACGGATTTTTCATCATCTCCAACGCTTATTATTGCAAGTATGTTGCACACGTCTCCAAGTTCCATCTGGATATTGTACTCGTCCCTTAGTATGTCATAGGCCTCAAATCCAGTTAGGCCTATTCCGTTCACGTCTATTCCAAGCTTCGTCTCGTCAAAATTGAATACGCCGCAGCCGTTTATCCTTTCCCTTCCGAATGCATAAAGGCCGTCTATTTTGTTTATCTCATCTCTTGCCCATCTTGAAATCTGAAGCACCCTGTCTAGTGTCTCTTTCCCTCTGACTGCAAGCTGTTTCCTTGCAACGTCAAGGCTGGACATCAGAAGATACGATGCGCTTGTTGTCAGTGTAAGGTTTATCATGGCCCTTACAAGGCTTTCCTGTATGCGGTCTTCCTTCATCAGAAGAAGAGAGCTTTGTGTAAGCGATCCTCCCGTCTTGTGAAGGCTTACAGAGCTCATATCTGCTCCTGCGCTCATGGCAGACTGCGGAAGCGACTCGTGGAATGAAAAATGGGCTCCGTGAGCTTCATCTACAAGCACTATTATGCCCTTTTCATGGCACAGCTTCACTATATCACTGAGATTGCTCGTGTATCCGTAGTATGTCGGGTTTATTATGAATACCGCCTTTGCATCGGGATTTTCATCTATGGCCTTTTCTATGGCCTCAGGCGTCACTCCCATTGCTATTCCAAGCTCCTTGTCCAGTTCGGGCTGAACGTATACGGGCTGGGCTCCGCTTAGTATTATTCCATTTATTGCAGACTTGTGTGCATTCCTTGGAAGTATTATCTTGTCCCCAGGGCTGCATGCGCTCATTATCATCGCCTGCACTGCTGATGTTGTTCCGTTTACAAGAAAAAAGCAGTGATCAGCTGAAAACGCGTGTGCTGCAAGCTCCTGGGCCTGCTTTATTACGCTCACCGGATTGCTCAGATAGTCAAGCGGCTTCATCGAGTTCACATCTATTTGCATCACTGTCTCTCCAACAAAATCAGCAAATTCCAAAAGCCCCTGTCCATGCTTGTGTCCTGGGACGTCAAATGGAACCACTTTCTTGTCATGGTACGCCTTCACGGCTTCAAAAAGAGGCATTTTATTTTGGTCTTTCACCATTAAATCACTCCTTTTCACATATCTTTATATAGACTGTTCAAACGCATTTTTTATAATCCGTTTGAATGCTGTTTTCCTGCCAATACTGCCGCAGATCAGCTTCTCCCTGTTTCAGAGCACTGCCGTCTGCTATTTCACATGCAATTTATTTTCACTTCAAGCCACGCATTGCGCATGCTTTTCAGGTTTGTAATAGTAAACTCTATGTTTATCAAAACTAAACGCCAGACTATTATACTAATTAAAAAAATAAAAATCAATATTTTTTTAAACGTCTTCCATACTATAAATTAAAAAAACCAAAATTTAAAGCCGGTAAGATTTGTATATTTTTTAACAATTAATTTTATGCTTTTTTATTCGGCTATATGCATATGAATTCGCCTTATACTGTTGCCTATATGTCAAAAAAAACTTATGATAGTATATAGAATTATGAATATTGGAGGGTGATAGAATGAGTGACAAAAAAATTATATTCAGCGGTATTCAGCCTTCAGGCGAACTAACGCTTGGCAACTATCTAGGGGCAATAAAAAACTGGGTGAAGCTTCAAGAAGAATATGAATCATATTTTTGCGTCGTGGACCTTCACGCAATAACTGTAAGGCAGGTTCCAAAAGACCTAAGAGCCAGAACGCTTCAGGTCCTGGCAATATACCTTGCTTCAGGCATAGACCCTGAAAAGGCCACTCTTTTCATACAGTCGCACGTGCCTGCACACTGCGAGGCCCAGTGGCTGCTAAACTGTTCTACATACATGGGCGAACTCTCAAGAATGACGCAATTCAAGGACAAGAGCCAAAAGGCGGGCGAGAGCATTCCCGTGGGACTTTTCACTTATCCTGTGCTAATGGCAGCTGACATACTACTCTACAATACCGACCTTGTCCCTGTTGGAAAAGACCAGATGCAGCACCTTGAGCTTTCAAGAGACCTGGCAGAAAGGTTCAACAATCTGTACAGCCCTACTTTCAAGGTTCCAGACGGGTATATCCCTAAAGAGGGCGCAAAGATAATGAATCTTCAAGATCCTGCCAAGAAAATGTCCAAATCTGACGAAAATGCAAACAGCTATATACTTATAATGGACCCTCCTGATGTAATAAGAAAAAAGATATCAAGAGCCGTTACAGACACTGTGGGCGAGATAAACTACACAGACGAGCAGCCGGGAATAAAAAACCTCATAAACATAATAAGCGCCATAACAGGAGAATCTCCTGAATCAATAGTCGAAAAGTACAATGGATGCGGCTATGCCCAGCTTAAATCCGACGTAGCTGAAATAATAGTGAAAGAGCTCCAGCCTATACAGGCAAAAGTCAACGAATACCTTTCAGACAAGGCTTACCTTGAGGAAATATACAAGAAGGGCGCCGACAAGGCAAACTACGCTGCGACCAAAACGCTCAGGAAAATGCAAAAAAAGATAGGACTAATACCAAGATAGTCCTATGTCAGCAAAACACCGGAATACAAAAATGAGTATGGGCCATCTAAAATAAAAATGGCCTATACTCATTTTTCATGTGCTTCTATTCAATTCGATCAGCTTAAAGCTCCATCTTTATCCAGCTCTCTGGCTTTTTGCACATGTTGTTTTCAACGAGCTTTAGTATCTCGTCTTTTGAATACTTTGCAGCGTTTATAACTAGAACCTCCTGGTCGCCGTCAAGCCTGCACTGAGCCGAGCTTATCTCCTCCCAGTCCGAATCGTGTATTTCCACTATGTTTATGTCAGCCTTCTTCTTGCAGTCACCCATAACACATACTGAATAGCCCTTTTCCCTCAGAAAATCAGCGACATCCCCAAGACCTTTTTGAACTGAAATTGTAACTTTTTCCGCCATAACTTAATCCCCCTTGTTTTATAAATTTAAATCTTAGCAGCCTATTTATTCTATTCCCAAATCCAAATGGATTATTCAAAGTTTTTGATTTTGATATTTTTTTATCATTTGAAAGCGCAGTACATTTGCCTCTCTCCATTTATAAAGGCCAATTGCCATGGGCAGGGCAATCGGCCTTTACAAGGACTTACAATCTATCTTATTACAAATACAGGCACTGTAGCGTGGTGAACCACCTTGTTTGCAACCGAACCTATCAGGAATCTCCTTGTAGTAGACATTCCGTGTGTACATATAAGTATAAGGTCGCAGTTCTCCTTTTCTGCATAGTCTATTATTTCAGAAGCGGGGTCACCTGTTGTAGTCTCAAACGTCACCTTGAAGTCTTCTCCTTCAAAATGCTTTTTAGCCTTTTCTATTATCTCTTCAGACTTTTCCTTTATATATGCGTCTATAGACTGGAAGTTAGTAGTAGTATATGCATACGAAAAGCTTGACTCTATGTTTTCGACATGAATCACCGCTATTTCAGCACCGAATTTTTTAGCAAAATCCTTCGCCATATCATAGGCCTTCGTGCAAAACTCTGATCCGTCAACAGGTAAAAGTATCTTTTTCATAAGTAAATCCCCCTTTAATAATATATTCTTATATTTATACCGTTATGTCGATCCCTTAAACAGACATATAATATTATTGCATCAGCCATCCGGATTAATCCAACTGTGTTTCTTATATACCCACGACCTGCAGACGCAAACCCATTACACTAAATTATTGTCGGAATTTTCATGAATTAATATCTTTACAATACTGTTACAAAATTCATACAACGTCCTTATACATGGTATAATTTTTTAAGTAGGAATTTTATATACTTATATCTAATCAGGATGGTGGTAAAATGAATGAGCTTTTAGTCAAAATGCTTATACTCTCAACTCTGGGCTCCGCTCCGGTATGCACTTCTACAGACGTCATAAGGGTTCCTGTGAGTGCTGCCTCGGCGCATATCCAAGCCGCAGCCAGCCAGCAGGTCGTAGATGGTGCTGACCTTGAAAAATATGACGTGGAGGAAAACATAAACGCTGAAGATATCTCAAAAGACGATAAGCTCTCACAAGTGGAAGTTGGCGAAGCTCCACTCGAGCAAGAGCCTGAAGAAGAGGTTTCAGCGCCAGCAGAACCAGCAGTCGAAGAGGTCGAAATCGCTCTGTCGGGTTCCGGCTATCCCCTTGTAGCAAAATATAATACCAATCTTCCGGAAGGAATGTTTCTCAACCTGAAATACGACAAGCACCTTCCTGCATACGACTACGTTCTGCTTCACAGATCCGCGGGAAATATAAGGCAGGAGCCGACTACACAGTCGAAAATTTTAAGGACCGCCGCATATTTCGAAAAGCTGAACATAATAGAATCCGTAAGGGGTCAGTATATATCATCATACGGCTCCGACATATGGTACAAGGTTTTTTGGTATAAGGACGGAAAAATGCAATTTGGATACATGCTCTCGTCGCTAGGCCAAAGGCGCACTTTCCAGTTCGACAAGATGAAGTCTTCAATGGACACGCTCAAGGGCGCTGTCGACAGCAGCAAAATGGGATATGTTTCAAACTACAAGAACAGAGCCGGCAGGGCTCCTCTGTACAAGAGCTCGACCTCTGATGCTTTCGGAAACCTCAGGGACCAAAGCGCACCCGCATATTACAACCTGAATAACAAGTCGGAATTCATATACCTTGGCGATGGGACTCTTTTTTCAATACTTGATGAGCAGGGCTCATACTACAAGGTCAAATCAGTTGACTATGCAAAGGCGCTTTGGGTTCCAAAAAAATATGTTTACACAAAAAATGCGCCTTCCACCCTGTCCCAGGTCATAGTTGTAGACAGGAAAAATCAGAATGAAGCAGTTTTCGAGTGGACTGACCTTGGCTGGCAGATGATATCATATTCATTTGCAACCACGGGCGCTCAGGCAAAATACAAGCTCGAGACGCCTCTTGGCTACTTCATGGCCATAGAGAGAAAGCCAAAATTCCTGTATCTCGACGATATAACGAAGGAAATATCGGGATATGCTCCATATGCAATAAGGTTTACAGGAGGAGCATATGTACACGGGGTTCCGGTTGACTATATAAAATCAGGCGGCCAGCTCATAGACCCAGGGCACAAGGAGTCCATAATAACGCTTGGGACGGTTCCAAGATCACACAAGTGCGTAAGGAATTTCACTTCCCATGCCCAGTTCCTGTACAACTGGGTTAAAATAGGACAGGCCTCAGTGATAGTGATAGAATAGCGTATACAAGGTAACACCATTAATCGATATGTCTTTATATCTCATCTTAAAAACAGCTTTCAAAAAATCCAACCCGCACTGAGGTTGGATTTTTTATGTCTTATGTGACTTTTATGTGATTAACTCTGGCATCGTTTTAGTGCAGGCATAACCTAGAACATTTTAAGAACCAACGCATATGACAGCGGGCCCGTTATCACAAAAAGCACAGTGCCTATTGCAATCGACTTCATTCCCCTGCTTTTTATCTGCTTGAAATCCACCATTATGCCCATGGATATCATGGCCATCATTATAAACCACGAGCTCACGCTTGAAAGAAAGCCGACCGCCACTTCAGGCATTATTCCCAATGAAGATAGTACCCCTGCAATTATGAAATAGCCCACATACATGGGGAATTTTGCCCTATTGCCCTCTTCTTTTCCCGCAAACACAGCGCTGAGGATAATAGACAGGGGCACGAGCATAAGCACCCTCGCCATTTTCACAACAGTTCCTATGTTCCCGGCATCATCTCCCCTTGCAAATGCTGCTGCGATTGCGTGAGCCACACCATGAAGAGAAAGTCCTGACCATATCCCATACTGCACATCAGTAATGCCCGACACGGCAGCCACAGCAGAATATACTATAACTCCCACAGCCCCCCAAAAGCTGACTACTGAAACAGCAAGTATGCAATCGTCCTCTTTTGCATCTATGCACGGGCCCATGGCCACAACGGCCGATGCGCCGCAAATGCATGACCCAACCCCTACAAGGGCCGAAAGCCTGCTGTCCGCACCCAGAGCCTTTCCAATCATTACAGAAAGAGCCATAACCAGCGCCACAAAAATTATTACCGTGAGAAGCAGCCTTGGGCCAAGCTCTATTATGCTCCCAAAACTGAGCTTGAATCCCAGAAGGACTATTCCTGCCTTTAGAAGTTTCTTAAGCGAGAAAGAAACCCCTCCCACGAATGTTTCTCCAAGCCCAAATGCAAGCCTGTATGCCATGCCCATGAGTATCCCTATGGTGAGGGCCTCAATCCTTATGTACGGCGCTAAAACACCTTCAATGCCCTTTGAGACATATGCTATAACAATCACCAAAAACAGTCCCGCCGCTAGTTCATTTATCTTTTTCATGATATCGCCTCCGAAAAGAGTATAGCAGTATTAATAGCGGAATAGAAATCACGATTTGTTATATATCCATAAGGGATTATTATATGTTGGGCCAACAATAAAAAAACCAGGGAGTAATCCCCGGCGCCTGCATCAATATTAAAATCCTCTTTCAAGACCATCTATATGGTGTTCATCGAACAGCCCGCTGCCCGTTGCCTTTAGGTAGAAGCTGTTTATTGTCCTTATGTCATTGAACATGAACGCTCCCGGTTTTGTAAGCTTAAGCCCCGAAAGCAAATTTGCAATTTCCCTTATCTCGTCTTCAGTTATCCTCTTTTCCATATCCCAAACGCCCTCCATTATTTAGTATTCTATGTTGACAGCCAGTCCTTACGAACAAGCCTCTCTCCAGCAAATTTTCAAAATAAATTGAAAATATTTTTTAATAATAATAAATATACCAACCACGAATGTCAGTTAAACATCAAATTAATTTTTGAAAGCCTTTTTTGACATACTTTTTGATTTTTCACGCCCTGTTACGTATTCATTTTTGAGGGTATAAACTTTAAGTATGTGCTTTTCAGAGAAGTTGCGCACTATTTTTGTAGTCCCGTTATTTTTTGTTTAAATTTTCAAGTATATGCCCTTTTAATCTTGACAAAAATGTATACAAACTGTATAAATAATATGTAATATTTTTTATACAGTATGTCACATTTATGAAGATGCATTGCCAAAGGCAACTATTACATATATTTTAGGAGGTATTTTCATGGCCATCAAAATAGGTATAAACGGTTTTGGAAGAATAGGAAGACTTTTTTTAAGGATTGCTAAGGAAAAGCTCGGCAGCGATCTTGAGATCGTGGCTATAAACACAAGGGCGGACGCTAAGACAATAGCGCACCTTTACAAGTACGACTCTTGCTTTGGAACATGCAAATACGATGTTACTGCAAAAGAAGATTCTGTTGTAATAGACGGAAAAGAAATAAAGGTTTTTCATGCAAGCGAGCCAAAGCTCATACCTTGGAAAGAGCTTGGAGTTGACCTTGTTGTAGAGTCTTCAGGTGTATTCAAGACAAAAGAGGCCCTTTCAGGCCACATAGAAGCGGGCGCTAAAAAGGTTATACTTACGGCTCCAGCAAAAGGCGAAGACTTCACAATGGTTATGGGAGTTAACGATAATGACTACGATCCTGAAAACCACCACATACTTTCAAATGCTTCATGCACTACAAACTGCCTTGCTCCTGTAGCAAAGGTTCTTGATGAAAAGTTCGGAATAGTTAAAGGTCTTATGACTACTATACATGCATATACAAACGACCAGCAGATACTTGACAAGACTCACAAAGACCTTAGAAGAGCAAGAGCTGCTGCTGAGTCTATAATACCTACCACTACTGGAGCTGCAAAGGCCGTTGCCAAGGTTCTTCCTCAGCTTAAAGGAAAGCTTGACGGATATGCGCTTAGAGTTCCTACTCCAGTCGTGTCTATAACTGACCTTGTTTGCGAGCTTGGCAAGAACGTTACTGCCGAAGAGGTAAACGCCGCTCTTAAGGAAGCTTCTGAAACTAGCCTTAAGGGAATACTTGGGGTTTGCGAAGAGCCACTTGTATCTATAGACTACAGAGGAGACGACAGATCTTCAATAGTTGACTCAGAGCTTACAAAGGTTATAGGAGACAACATGGTTAAGGTTGCCGCTTGGTATGACAACGAGTGGGGATACTCTGTAAGGGTTGTTGACATGGTAAACCTTGTAGCTTCTAAAATGTAATCCATTACGCCTATCAAAATATATTACAAATAAAGGAAGACCGCCATATGGCGGTCTTCCTTTATTTGTAATATGACTATAGAAATCCTCTCTAAGAGGAAGCTGGCGCATGAAGGTATATATTATATATCTCCCTCAAGTCCAAAAAGCATTCTCGAAACCCATATGGCCTCTTGTGCCTCAAGGCAAAATATCTGGTCATTTGGAACTCCCATTTCAGCAATCCACTGGTCATAATGTTCCTTCTTACAGAAGAAATTCATTATGTTTCAGCAACTGCCCGACCAGTTTTGATTCTTGTTGAGGTCCACATGGAGTACATGTGCGTCTTCCGGCAGAAGATTCACTATCTCCCCGTTACTTATCTCGACTCTCACCTGCTCGCCGCACTGACTGCAGCTTGATGTAAGCTTTATGTCCTGCCTGAATGTAAATGCGCATCCCATCCCGTCAACTGCACACATGGCGCTGAATTCCCTGCCGTCTGCAAGTTCTATATGATGGTTTGTAGGAAATCCTGAAACGGGATATATGAAATTTATGTTCTGATTTTCATCTGAAACTGCTGCATTTTTTGCTGCAAGACTGTCTATTGTTTCCCTTATCATGCCCTCAGTCATATTGAGGCTCTTTTGCATGGCTTCAGGTATGACAGCAAAGTTAAACGGCATGCCGTTTTCTATTATCCTGTCCATTATATAGAATCTCACCTTTTTTTCATCCGAGTCAAGCCTTGAATCTATACTGTCTATTATAAGTCTTTCAGGCTTATAATACCTAAAGTCCATTCCATTTACGTATTCCTTGACCCTTGACGCTGGTTCATAATTAAACCTTTTCATATATAAAATCCTCTCCATTTGCTTAAAATCATTCTCCATCAAGCGCCCTTTTGAGAACCGCTGTGAGTTCGTCCTTGTACTTGGCGTATATTCCACTTTTTCTGTCCCTCGGCCTTTCCATTTCAATGCTCATGTCAGAAAGTATCTTTCCCCTGTTTCTCGACATCACTATTACCCTGTCGCTCATGTACACAGCCTCGTCAACATCGTGAGTAACCATGACGGCGGTTATGTTCGCCTTCATAACAAGGCTTTCAAGCTCCTCTTGGAGCAGCTGCCTCATCTGGAAATCCACGGCCCCAAGGGGCTCGTCCATGAGAAGCACCTGAGGCTTGCATGCAAGAGCCCTTATAACAGCCGCCCTTTGCTTCATGCCGCCAGACATCTGATGAGGATATAGCTTTTCATTTCCTTCAAGCTGAGCCATCCTGAGAAGCTCAAGCATCCTTTCCTCTCTTTGAGCCTTTGGCACACCCTGCTGCTTCATGGGAAACATTATGTTGTGCCTTAGGTTCATCCATGGAAAAAGGGCATAGTTTTGGAACACAAAGCCCCTATCGGGGCCGGGCTTTGCAACCTTTTTTCCTTCAAGCAGTATCTCCCCGGAATCGGCCTTTTGGAAACCCGCCATTATTGTAAGCAGCGTAGTCTTTCCGCATCCTGATGGTCCCAGAAGGGATATGAACTGTCCTTTTTCAACTTTAAAATCTATATTGCCGAGCACCTTGTTTTCCTCTTTGTTGTTTATAAATGTCTTGTCTATATTTCTTACCTCAAGATTCATTATTCAACATACCTCCATTTGGTAAGAGCTTTATTCATGTACTGTATCATCCTGTCTATTCCAAATCCTACAAAAGCTGCAAAGAACATGAGGGCCACAAGAGTTTCAGTTTGCATTCTTGTTTGCGCCTCAACCATGGAGTAACCGAGACCGGCACTCGTAGCTATGAACTCCGCTCAGATAACGCTCATCCATCCCGCACTTATCGCTATTCTTGCAGATGTCAGTATATCCGGAAGCGCCCCTGGAAGGATTACATTGAAAAATATGCTCAGCCTTCCCGCCCCCATGCTTCTTGCGGCGTTGAAATAGTCCTTTGATATCCCCCTTACCCCCTGTATTGTATTTAGTATTACAGGAAATATCCCAGAAAACGCTATGAGAAATATTGTAGGGCCGTCACCTATGCCGAACCACACTATTGTAAGAGGCACCCATGCCATTATGGGCACCTGCCTTATGGAGTCTATGAAGCCTCCCATAAGCTTGTCCGCAAGCTTTGAAAATCCCATTAAAAATCCTAACGGAAGCCCAAATGCAAGCGCATATAAAAATCCCTTTAAAACCCTTTGAAGGGTTATGAGTATATTTTTGACAGTTTCAGCATCTGTCACACAGTGTACAAACGCCTTAGCTGTTACAAGGGGGTAGGGCAAAAGCAGCTGGTTGTCTATTTTCATAGCGGCGGCCTGCCATGCCCCTATCATTATCGCAGCCACCAATACCTTGTAGAGGTTTTCCACTGCGTCCTGTTTTGTAACATTTTTATATTTCAACACTCCACTGTATATGGAAGCTCTATTTTCAGCTTTTTCCAAAACACCAACCTCCCTATTCGCATGTTTTGCAGCGCTCTTATGCATCAATCTCCATCGCCTTGGCCTTCCAGTCGTCGTAGCTCATTCCCACAGGATATATTTCATCGACATCGTTTTTAATGAACTCGTCGAAATCTTTTGCTCCGGATTCAGCCAATATGTTCTTTTTAACGACATCATCATATTCAGGAAGCTCGTCTACGAGGTCATATTTCTTATAACCTTCCATTGCATGTGCATACTGCGTATCGTCTATTTTCCAAGTAAGGGTCCTGCCTTCGGCAACAGTCTTTTTGTATATTGTCATCATTGCAACCTCTTCAGGAACATTGTAGTAGTCTGCAAATATCTTCGCCGCCTTCACTGGATGAGTATATATGTACTCGATTGATTTCGTATGTGCAAGAACCATCTTCCTTGCAATATCCGGATGTTCTTTTTCAAAATTGCTGTTCATTGCAAATGCACAGCAGACCCCCATTGCACCATCCATTTCCATGTATGTAGACATTATCTTTCCGGTTCCCTCGTATTCCGCCATGGACCCCCATGGATCGCAGCAGGTATACGCCTTTATATTGCCCGACTTTAGCGCAAGGTATTTGTCTGCATCAGATCCAAATGAAAGGCATTCGTAATTGCTTGGATCAGATGGAAGTCCCGTATCCTGAGAATATCCGCAAACCCATGACTCACTCTTCAGCGGGTCAGACCCTATCGCCACAGGCTGTCCAAGCAGGTCTTCAGGTTTTTCAATGTCATTTGAAACCACAAGATACATCGAACCTCCTATATGATTTGTTGCTGCCACCATTATAGGAGACCCCTTAGGCCTTGCCGCCATAAGCCCTCTTGTTCCTATGTATCCAACATCCATTTGCCCTGCCGCCATGGCCTGAGGAACCTTTCCGTTTCCAGATATCTTAACGTCCAGCCCAAGCTCCTTGAATATGCCTGCCGCCTCCCCCACGCAGGCCGGAACCATGTGGTCGCAGTTGTAATATCCCAGATTCACAGTATATGCTTCAAGTTGCTGTGATGCCTGATTTGCAACACTTGATTCCTCAGTCCCTTTTGAACATCCAACCGCAGACGTCGCAAGCAGCGAGGCCATAATAAGCATGCATGCAAGTTTTTTCATTTTTCTATGCTGATTAAAAAATTTCATGACTGTTCCTCCATTTTCTCCCTTGTTATAAAACCCCTACAAAATTAGAACTTAGCCTATATACCTTCAGCCAAGCTTGTCAACATGAATAATTATTTGCAAAACCCCTTCAAAATCATTTTCAATTAGAAGCTTTTTTCTTATTTAGTATTTTTTTTCAAATGTCACAGCATTAATTTTATATCTAAACAATTATTTTGTAAAATTTGTATTTTTAATGCATATATATGCTTTTATAATTTTTTTTTATGGCTCTATCTGCACAAACTCTATATTTGCCTGTTTTATAAATTCATAGTCCTTATCAGAAAGTGCTGCTCCCTTATAATCTTCAAAAGCCCTTTTGAATGTCTTTGGTTTTGCAAGTTCATTTACAGACTCGTTGTAAAGCTCTACAAATCCCTTGAAATCCTCCCTTTCAATAAACGATTTGCTCGCTACGATAACATGCGTTACTATAGGATTCTCAAGCTTTGCATTATTCTTTTTTCCTGAAAGTGAAAGCCCCGTGGTAATGTCTAAAAGCACAGTGTCAACCATGCCATTTTCAAGGGAATACGGCAATGCATGCATTATGAGGGCTTTTTTTTCTACCGCTTCAGGATAGAGTTTATCTACCATGCTTTGTATATGCGGCCTATTTTGAGCGTATCCGACCCTTCTTGCGGGCATGCCCGTCTTTGAAACTATTATGCTTGAATTTTGGATGCAGCTTCCTACAAGTACATATTCGTCAGTCGACTTTAAAAATTCTACCGCCGAGTCCGGACATATTATTGCCATGTCCACAGAATCCGAGCTCAATGCCCATTGAGCCGATGGACTTCAGCAGTCCCCAAGTATGTATGATTCAACGTCTAGGTTTTTTATATTCCCGCTCTTGTCCTTGTTTCTTATCATATAGTCAAGCAACATCCCCGAGCTATCATTTGATGCCGCTATCCTGACATTGGCGCTTAGCCTCTGCTCTTTGGGCAGCAAAAAAAACACCGCAAATACAAAAAATACCGCGGCTGTTGAAATCAATATCTTTTTAATATGTTCCATAAGTCACCTCCTGGTCCTCACGTAAAATATTGGCTGCTGTAACTAAATACTGACTGCGCAGTTAAATTAAAATCTGTTAAACTCTTTTAAAAACGCCGAGAAGCCGGATTCAAATCTGAACCCGGCCTTTTTGCCCTATAAATATGCTATTGTTTTTCCAAAACCATATTATTTCTTGTCCAGTTCTTGAACTTTTGCCTTCCAGTCTTCATAGCTCATTCCAACCGGGAATACAGGGTCAACCTTTTCCTTTATGAATGTGTCAAAATCATCTGCTCCTGAAGCCTCAAGGAAAGAAGTGTCAACAACCGTGTCGTATGTAACTGACTCGTCAATAAATCCATGCTCTTTTTTCCAGTCTATCTCACGATTTATTTCGTCTGGGTTTACAACCCAAGTAAGAGTTCTGCCCTCTTTTACAGTCTTCTTGTAAAGAGTCATAAGCGCAACCTCTTCAGGCACATTGTAGTTTGCGGCAAATATTCTTGCCGACTCAGCAGGGTTTGTGTATATGAACTCCATAGCCTTGGTGTGGGCAAGCACAAGCTTTTTAGAAAGCTCCGGATGCTCTCTTGTAAAGTTCTTGTTCAGTGAGAATGTACAGCAAACTCCCCACTCTCCTTCAAGAAGAGAGTTAACCGCAAGTATCTTTCCAGTTCCCTCGTATTCAGCCATTGAACCCCACGGATCACATGCTGTATACCCGTCTATTTGTCCGCTCTTGAGCGCAAGGTATTTGTCAGAGTCAGAACCGAATCCTACACACTCATAGTTAGAGCCTTCAACAGGTATGTCCATTTCCTTCGCAAACTGTATCCAAGCCTCAGAGTTTTTCTCAGGCTCGTTTCCTATTCCAAGCTTTTTGCCAATAAGGTCTTGCGGACTGTTTATGTCGTTCGAAACTACAAGGTAGTAAGCCCCTCCCTTGTGGTTGTTTGCTCCTATGACTATCGGCGCTCCCTTTGCAGCCGAACTCATAAGTCCGTTTACGCCTATGTATCCCGCATCCATCTGTCCTGCGGCCATCGCCTGAGGAACCTTTCCGTTTCCAGTAACCTCGACGTTAAGTCCGAGCTCTTCAAATATTCCGGCATCCTTAGCTATCGGAGCCGCAGTCATGTGATCGCAGTTGTAGTAACCCATCTTTATCACATAGTCATCAACTGCCTTTGTCGCCTGCTCTTCCGATGGAGCATCATCAGTGTTTCCGCATCCTGAAAGCAGTGAAGCCGATACGATACACATAGACATTATAAGTGCCAGTTTTTTAGGTAGTTTCATGTTCTCTCCTCCTGTTTTGATGATTCCAAAATTTGTCGCACTGAAAATGCACTGCATGGCGCATATTCCAAAATATACAACAATTCCCTAATGAATATATCACCGCACTGAGCTTAATGACAAGTTTTTTCACATTGGTATTAAACATTTCAATGGATAATGATTCTCCATTAATTGCATCTATATTTACGCTTTTGCATATCATATATGCATCTCTTGTACATGCCCTAGTTATCAGCCCTGACCTGTTTCGCGGCACGCATTCCTCTTTGCAACCAACAAGCCCCCGCATTCCGGTTTGAAAAAATCCGTTACGCAGGGGCCTTATACTTGTCATGTGTATATTTTGTTTTGCGGATTATGGACTGCGCTAACAGCAGTCCTCCATGTCTTGGCCGAAAAGGTTTATAATTTCCATCTGCTGGAATCTGAATATGGCATAGCCCACGTTCCCGTGTTTCGAGCCCGAGACTATGAATTCAATCTCGTCCTTGTCGTCTATGTTCTTGAACTTTATTATCTGGTCCTCAGCCGGAGCCGGAACTTCATTCGATATGGAATACTCGTCTCCTCCGACTACTACCTTCATTCCATTTTTGCCTTTTTCTATGTTGTATATGACCACAAGGTCTTTTGCCCCGTCGTTTGTGACGTCTTCATACCCGCATTTTATGACCGCGTTTTCAGGGTATTTTTTTTGAAAGTGGACAAAAAGCTCGTTGTCCCGCTCAACACCCATGTCCACATTTTTGCGCTCTTCCTGCGAGCAGCCCATAAGCGTCACGCACATAAAAATCAAAATCATATAGAGTATAGACTTTCTCTTAGTCATATCAATACCTCGCAAAATTATTTAAGCCGCCTTTTTCCTGTTTTTTTCCGATATCATACGTTTGAATTTGTCCACATTGGGCTTCATGGCTTTTAAGAAGAATAGGAATATTATGAATGAGCATATGTATTTCACAGGCTCAGGCGATGCAAGTATAAGCTTGTTCGCGGCGTTTATAGTGCTTGTTGTCCTGTCAAAATTGATTACCGGCTCAAACCCGGGCATTAGGAGCTTGTTTGTCATGTATCCGAATCCAAGAGACGTCATAACGACAACAGAACTATATATTATCACAGTCCTTTTTCCCATTATCTTGTACATGCTTATAAGTTCGGGGAGATTTGTAGCCGCTCCCGCCATCAGGAATGTTACGGCCACTCCAGGTGCCGCCCCGCTTGCTATGAGTGCCGCTATGAACGGTATATGCCCTACGGCGCAGACATACATTATTGCGGCAAGCACTGCTATGCTACCAAGGGAGATCAGGTCCGGGTCCCCGAGATATCCCTGTATATAGCTTTGAGGGATTGCCGTGAGCATGAATCCCGCAAGCAGCATTCCGGGTATTACGTATTTGCTGACTGTGACAGAAAGGTCTCCGTAAGACCACTTCAAGCCTTCCTTAATCTTTTGGGAAAGGCTTCTTTTCTCGCCTTCCTCAAGTTCTATCATCCTCGCCTGTATGTGTTCTTCCACTCCAGGAGCCTTTATCTCAGGCCCTCCGAATACATTCCCTATTATACCTATTACAAGCGGTACCACAAATCCGGCTATGAGGTATATTGTAGCAACCTTGCTTCCCAAAAGCCCAAAGCTCAGTATTACGGCTATGGGGTTTATTATGGGAGTCGCCGTCATGAACGCAAGCACAGGCCCCAGATAAGCCCCCGAATAGTAAAGGCTTATCCCAAGCGGAATTGTGCCGCAGCTGCATATGGGAAGCAGCATTCCCGATACGGTGCTCTTTAATATTGAAGACACCTTTTTGTTTCCAAGCATCTTCTGGAACCTGTCTGGTGAGAGTACCTCGTGAAGCACTCCTGCAAGTATGTAGCTCATGACTATCCAGGGGGAAGCCCCATTTAGTATGCTCAGCCCAGACATTATGGTCTTTTTAATAAAAATCAGCATTCGTTCACCGCCTCTTCCACGGCTTTGGTTATACTAGCCTCAGAAAGGTTTTGAACCTTCGTCCTTTCATTTATTACTATCATGCTCCTTGTAACCATTCCGTATTTTTTGATGTATCCAAAATCCTTGCCGGCCCTGTATATTACAACTTCAACTTTTCCAGGGTACTTGATTTCCAGGTCTTCAACGAAGCCTCCGAAATGGTCGCATCATGCGCATGTATTTATGAATTCAACCAGCACTTTTTCCACGTATAACCCTCCAATCGTCAATATGATAAGTTTTTTCAACATGTTCAGGTGTATTTTCCTTCCCCATGAATGGTAACACTTACACATGCATATTGACAATAGATTGCAGCTTCACATAAATTATTTTTATAACAGTACAATCATCGATTGATTTTGTATATGATGTCTATCCAAACACACCTTCTATATACTGCCTTGTCTTTTCGTTTTCGGGAGATTCGAAAAGGCTTTTGGTGTCTGAATACTCCACTATCTCCCCGTCAAACATGAACATTGTATAGTCAGCGATCCTCTTTGCCTGCATTAGGTTGTGAGTCACTATTATTATTGTGTACTCATTCGATAGCCTGCGAAGCATCGCCTCTATGTTTGCGGTGTTTCTAACGTCAAGCGCGGAGCACGGCTCGTCGAGAAGAAGCATTGATGGCTCTACAGTGAGCGCCCTTGCTATGCAAAGCCTCTGCTGCTGGCCTCCAGAAAGTTTTTTGGCCGGCATGTCCATGCAGTCCTTGACCTCGTCGTAAAGCCCAGCGGCCATGAGCTTTTCCTGCGCTATGGCTTTAAGCCTTTTTTTGTCCCTTATACCGTGGTACGTCGGCCCGTATGTCATGTTCTGGTATATCGTCAGAGGAAAAGGAGTGGGCGTTTGAAAAACCATGCCTATCTTCTCCCTGAGCCTTTGCCTTGGCAAACATACTATGTCGCTTCCGTCAAAAATTATGCTTCCCTGTACCCTCCCGTCTTTTTCCTCTTCAACCATCATGTTGAGGCTTTTTATGAAGGTTGACTTGCCGCATCCTGAAGGGCCTATTATGGCTGTTATACTGTTTTTCATTATTTCAATGTCTACACCCTTTACTATCTCCCTGTCCCCATAGTATGAAGACAGCCCTCTTATGCTCATTATTTTATCTTGCCCGTTCAATACTATTCACCCCTTTTGAAAAATCCTGCAAGCAACGCCATGAAGTTTATTACAATCAGTATTCCTACAAGCACAAGCGCCGTTCCATACGCGTATTCAAGCGATATGCTCTCCCCTATCAGTATGTACAGGTGGTACGGAAGCGCCATTGATGGGGAGAATATGCTCTTTGGAACCCCCGAGTATACAACTCCGCCTGTAAGCATTATGGGCGCAGTGGCTCCCATGGCGAATCCGCTAGACAGGGCTATGGCAGATGCTATGTCGTATACGGACTCCCTCATGACAAGCTTTATTATTGTATATGACCTCGAAACCCCAAGCGCATACGATGAGTATATTATCTGCCTGTCTATCTCCTCAAGGCTCTTTTCAACCCTCACCTCTATGAACGGAAATATCATTATACCAAGGACTATTCCTCCCGACAGAAGCGATATCCCAAGCCCCATGTGTAGCACGAGAAAAGTGTACCCAAAGAGTCCAAGCACTATTGAAGGTATTCCCGCAGTCGACTCTATTATACTTCTTACAATGTTTTCAATAAGGCTGTTCTTGCAGTAAAACACAATATATATCGCCGTCGATATCGCAAGAAGCGACGCCACAATACAGGCTATACCCGTAAACATCAGGCTTCCCATTATAGCCGGAAATATCCCTCCGTCGCTTCCAAGGGGAAATCCCCTTGGCCTGTCTATGATGAATGTCATATCGACAACATGGGCTCCTTTTATGAATATGTATACTATTATGAACGATATGCAAAAAAACATTATTCCGGTGCTTACAATGCTCCATATCACTATCGGAAGGCTTGAGTTTTTCTTCATTTGATAATCTTCCCCTTATATCTGCATTCCCTTTTTTATGTAGTAAAATGCCATGTTTATTACAAATCTTATTATCATTAATACCAGTCCCGCTGCAAATAGGGCATGGTAGTGTATGCTGTCAATCTGGGCCCCACCCATTTCGAGCGCTATCAGAGACGGTATTGTCTGCGACTTTCCCATAAGCCTTGGAAATATGGGACTGTTGCCTATTACCATCATTACCGCCATGGTCTCTCCGCTCGCCCTCGCAAATGAAAGCACCGTTCCCGCAAGTATGGCTCTTTTAGAGCCGGGAAGTACAAGATGGCTTATCATATGTCCTCTTGAAACTCCAAGCACCTTTGATGCCTTTTCATACTGCCTTATAACTGCAACCATGCTCTCGTCGCATGTCGACACTATGTACGGCAGTGTCATTATCGCCAGTATTATTCCTCCCGCAAGCACACTTTCCCCAGATGAAAGCTCAGTGTAATCCTCTATACTTCCCACCACCACTATAAGTCCTATGAATCCGTATACAACGGAGGGTATCCCCGCCATTATGTCTATAAACGGCCTTAGCATTTTTCTAAGCCAGTCTGGCGCAATGCATGACAAAAACACCGCAGACCCCACCCCCACCGGAAGCGCTATCGCCACGGCCAAAAGCGACACATAAACGGTCGCCACTATCATGGGCAGTATTGATATTACCGGAGGGCTTCCCACCGGATTCCACCTTTCAAATCCAAACATACCTTTCAAACCTGCATATTTTATGGCAGGCATGCTCTCAAGAGCTATGAATACTATTATAAATCCAAGTATTGAAACTGCCAAAAGAGTCAGCAGTCTTACAATGCCCGAAAAAAGCCTTTCTCCATTCATAATCTATTCCTTTCCCAAGCGCTCTTTGGTTTCACCGTCACTGAATCTTTGCACTAAAATCCATTTGAACGCATTTAAAATTCAATAATAAAATCCAGAAGAAACCTTCTGGATTTTATTATATCAGATTCATATTATTTTGCAGGTACAAAGCCCATTTTTTCAACCATATTCATGCCCTCTTCAGACATTACAAAGTCCATAAACGCCTTTTCCTGAGGAAGAAGTTCTCCGTCCTTCACTATTAGAAGCGGTCTTGAAATCTTGTATGCACCGCTCACTATGTTTTCTTTTGTCGGCGCTATCCCGTCAACCTTCAAAGGCATTACCTTGCCTTCGTTTTGGTTTACCACTCCGTAAGACGCATATCCTATGGCATCCTTGTTCTCCATTATCTTTGCGACAAGAGCTCCCATTGAAGGCTCCTGTATAGCTTCGGCCTTGACCTGAGTGTCTCCCATTACATTGCTTTGGAATACAGAGTGGGCTCCACCTCCAAGGTCCCTTGTAACTACTACTATTTCGTTGTGAGGAAGCCCCGCTGCAACGTCATCCCAGTATTTGTACTCTCCGGAGAATATCTTCCTTATCTCTTCAGTTGTAAGATCATCTTTCATTCCCGCTATAGGGTTCTGTGGATTTACAGACACTGTAAGCACGTCAAGCCCAAGCTTATATTCGCTGTAGTTTGCTACCTTTTCCTTTTCCTCGTCCTTTACCTCTCTTGAAACCATTCCAAAGTCGCTTGTCTTGTCTATCACAGACTTGACCCCTGCACTTGACCCTCCGGCAGATACGAATATATCAAGGCTTGCCTCAGGAAACTCAGGATTAACCTTGTCCCATGTTTCATATTCCTCTATGAACTCAGTTGCCATTTGCGAAACTACAGGTGCAAGTGTTGAAGATCCCTTGAAAAGTATCTGCGATTTGAACTGAGGCGCGGCCTCCTCTTGTTCTGTTTGTCCGCAGCCTGTAAGTCCAAGAGTAATAACCATTACAAGCGCCAATACGCTGCTTAAAATCTTTTTCATTTTATACCCCCTCATTTTAAAATAGTTTTAACATTACAGTTTTAGTATATCAGAGTAGATGCAGGCTTTGTCATCAGTTGTTTTTATCAGAGCCCACGCTGCTATAGACTTTTTCTATAGCAGCCGATGGCAGTTCAAATGCATGAGCATTTTTTTGTGGATGTCCAGCAGGTTCATTCCTCTCATGCCTCATCACTCATACCTTGTAAGCCTGTTGACATGACTTGGAGTATAGAGCCTTTTTTTTCGCCCTGCCCTCAGGTGGTAAAGCTTTGCCCTGTCCGTGGAGTTAAGTATCATTGGGATTAAGTCAGACCCGTTCATCCTTATGCTTCCGCATGCGCAGGCCCTTTCACTGAAGCTTTCCACAGAGTCGGTCCTGAGGCCCTTTCCTATGAACATTATTGGCACGGGCTCGCCCGAATGTATGAGAATTCCATTGCTAGGGGTCGAATGGTCTGCAGTAACCACAAGGAGCACATCCTCATCCAAACCGCATAGCTCTCCAACCTGGCTGTCAATCTCTTCTATTGCCCTGACCTTGTTATGAGGATTTTTGGTGTGGGCCGCCTCGTCTGGGGCCTTCGTGTGGACGTGCACATAGTCCCAGTCCCCTTGGAGGGCAATGTCTATGGACTCCTTCAGTATAGCACTTTTAACATAGTCCATATCTAAAAGTCCCGCAAGGCCCTTCATGAGCTTGCTGCTTCCTATTATTGCCCCTTTCATTCCATTTCTATCTTCAAACCCTTCAATGTGGACATTCTCGCCCGCCCACTTGGTCATAAGGAAGTTCGCAGGTTGAAGCCCCTTTTCTATTCTTCTCTTGTTTATGTCGTGATCATAGAGTATACTGCTGCACTTTAAAAGATACCTGTTCATGACGTCTGCAGTCCTCATGGCGCTTTGTTCCTCCGTTTCAAAAGGCTCTATCCTCATTACGAACTGCTCCCTGTAAAAGGGGTCTGAGTCCGAAACCATGCTTGAAAGGCCATCCCCCGTGACCTTTAGAAAGCCGTGGCTGTCATAGGAGAAAATCCACTCGAATCTGCAGCCGTCAAAGCTCTTGGGCAGGCTTTTTGAAAGCTCAAGAGCTTCGTGCCTGGAAAGATCCTGGGTGAACCTGTCCTTAAGCAGGTATCCGCCTTCATATTCCTCAGTCCAGGCCCACGATGTCCTAAAGTATATGCTTCCGCTTTCAATGTCCAAATCCTCGCCGATTGCGTCTATTATTGTCCTTCCTGGGTATTCCTCCGCCCCGTATCCAAATAGGAGGAAATGGGCCATTTCCGTTCCAAGTGGAACCCCCTGCCTGAACGGAACCATTATCCCAGTCTGCCCAATTTTGGAGAGCCTGTCCAGATTCGGGGTCTTGGCCGCCTCAAGAGGCGTCATTCCTGAAAGCTCCGCGTGAGTCCTGTCCCCAAGTCCGTCAAGTAGAATCACAATGGTCTTCATAGCATCGCCTCTATAATTTTTATCATTTCTTCCTTCCCAGCGTTCTCGTCTCTCAGAAGAAGCCTTGTGAGCTCAACAGACGCAGGGTATACGAATTCATCCAGGAATTTCACAAGCTGGTGGGGGTCGAACATGGCCTTCCCGTCAACATCCCTGTAGTTTGAACTGTATACGCACGAAGGGTGCTTTGCCGACTCCTTCCACTCCCAGCCTATTATCTTTTCGATTTCTTCACTCGAAAGCACTCTTCTAAGCGGCTCCACCAGCTCTATGTCGAAATACTCGAGTATATTCCTGTATGTGTTGAGGCACTGCGGAAGCTGGTTGACTTTTATCCTCCTGTCGTGGAGCTCCCTCTCTCCCGCTATTATCTTAGAGCCCAGCCTCTTTGCCATGGGTATTCTCACTATGTGAAGATATGCATGACAGCCTATGCAGGGATTGTAAAAGCCGAATTTTTCAACAAGCTTGCTTACAAACCTTCCATTTATAGCGCTCCAAAGCTCTACATTGCTGTGGACAACCAGGGGGTGTATCCTCTTTTGTTCTCCAAACATGTCCCTCATTCTCTCTACAAGCTTTTCGTGGTTGTGGAAAAGATCGTCCACGTTTCCATATTCAGTTCCTGCAAATGTAGCCACTGGAAGCACGTCATTTATATCAGGCCGCTCTTCAAACGCCCTTATTATTGCCGCAACGCTGTCCCTCCCTGAAAATTCGCCTATTGCAGTGTCCTTTGGTATCGAGTTTATTATCCTGTCCAGCTCCTCTTTTCCAGTGTTGAAATGTATCATATCATCACCCCTTCTTCCCTATTATCCTTGCAACGTGGACTCCGCTTGCGCTTGCCTGTGAAAGCGACCTTGTGGTTCCGCTTCCGTCGCCTATCGCATACATTCCCTCTATTGAGGTTTCAAGCTCGTCAGTTAGCTCAAGCCTTGAGCTGTAGAATTTGACCTCCACCCCGTAAAGAAGGGTGTTTTCGTTCGCCAGCCCTGGAAACATCTTGTCAAGCTGGTATATCATCTCTATTATGTCGTCAAGCTGCCTTTTAGGAAGCACCAGGCTAAGGTCGCCCGGAGTCGCGTCAAGAGTGGGCTTTGTAAAGCTCTGTGAAAGCCTGTGGGCATTTGTCCTCCTTCCCTTTACAAGGTCTCCAAACCTTTGAACCAGCACGCCGCCCCCGAGAAGGTTTGAAAAAGAAGCTATCCTCTTTCCATAAGCATAAGGGTCGTCAAATGGCTCTGTGAACTTGTTGCTTACAAGAAGGGCGAAGTTGGTGTTGCGGCTTCCAAGGCTCTTATTTGAAAAGCTGTGCCCGTTTACAGTTATTATGCCGTCTGTGTTTTCTGTCACCACATAGCCGTTCGGATTCATGCAGAAAGTCCTTACAACGTCGCTGTAGGCCTTTGTCCTGTATTTTATTTTGGCCTCGTATATCTCGCCCGTTATGTCCTCAAGTATTTCCGAGGGAACCTCCACCCTGACGCCTACGTCCACCTGGTTGTTTATGAGCCTAAGCCCGAGCCCATCCTTGCACTGTTTGGAAAACCACTCCGCACCGCTTCTTCCCACCGCTATTATGAGAATGTCGCTTTCAAATGTCTCGTCCATGCTCTGTACGCTGAATTTGTGCTTGTAATCCGACTGGTGGACGCTCACCCTTTCTATTTTTGTCTTGAATAGGAATTCAACCCCCTCTTCTTTAAGATACTCATACATGCTCTTTAGTATGCTCAGATTCTTCTCTGTCCCAAGGTGCCTAACCCTGCCCTGGAGAAGATGCAGATCGTATTTAAGAGCCTCCTTCTTGTAAATGCTTTTGGGCTCGTATATCCCCTCGATCTCTTCCTCGGAAAGCTTTATTATCACCTCATCCACATATTCCATAAGCTCAGTGGCGCTCTTTTCGTCCATATAGTCTGTAATCCAGCCCCCGTACTGTGTGGTTATGTTGTACTTGCCGTCGGAAAACGCTCCCGCGCCTCCAAACCCGCTCATTATGGCACACGGCCTGCAGTTTATGCACTTTTTAGTCATCTTTTCAACTATGGGGCACCTTCTGTCGTATATGCTTTCACCCTGTTCAAACACCCTTATGTTAAATTTGTCCCCTGCAGTCTTTTTAATCTCGTATGCGGCAAAGAGCCCGCTGGCCCCTGCTCCTATTATGTTTATATTTTTCAATTCCATCCCTCCCCGGCTTGAATTCTCCATGTATGTATTTTTGACCTCTTCGGATATAATGTAAAACTTAAGCAGATAGTTTTTTTTATACCCATAATAGGATGTTTTTTTCAAAAAATCAAAAAAGCCCGGGAATTCCCGGGCAGGCAGACACTTGGCTAGATTTGCTCTATAAAGTTAGTATGCTTCAATCGCCATATGCGTCAAATGCTCTTATGCTGTTTATTTTTAATTGTATTTTTCCATTATGCCGCCGAGCGTATCTTGTCTCTCCTTTTCGACCTTTTCAGTTCTCTTGTATCCCTCGCTCTTTACAGTTTCATAGTAGCCCTTGAAGTGTTTTATGAAATTGCTGTCCTTTTGAGTCTTTACAGCCTTTTCATAGCTCTCCATCGCATCCTTTGAAAGCTTGTCTTCAGGCGGCTCAAATGACATTCCGTAAAGATAGAATCCCGCGTACTGGCTGTACAGTTCCTTGATCTCGTCAAACTTCTGCGAATCGGAATATTTTTCGAGGAAGTCCTCTGACCTGAATATCCTTTCAAGCAGCTCGTCCCTCGACACTGCAAGGTGGGCGTCCATGCTTGCAAATTCAGAGTATTCATCTGCAACTATGTCCACGTATGCCTTTATGTCGTCAGTCGCATTCTTTGAGTACTTCTTGTAGGCTTCATAGTTTATCACAGGATAGAAGTCGCCTTCCATCATCATAAGAAAATACCCGTTGTCTGTCATTTCCTGAACTATCTCCTTGAGTTCTTCGTCATTGACATCCCCTGCCGAGTATATTACAGATTTTTGAAGCTGAGTCATAAATTTTTGCTGTATGTCCCCTTCAAACAGCTCGCTCATCCTCTTCTCCTGCATTGTTCTTTGAGCTTCTTCAAGCTTTAATATCACATTTGATGTGTTTTCAGGCGAAAGCATGTCTATATTCTCATCTGCAAAAGCTATTATGTCCTTCTCCTCGTACTCTCCAGAAAGCAGTTTGTCGAAAGAGCCCATTATTTCAGCTTCACCTGCTGCGCTTTCCTGCTGGGCAGCTTCATTTTCCGTCTCGCCTGCGGGCTCCTGAGCTTCCTCGTCCTTCGAGCATCCTGAAAAAGCAAGCAACCCAAGCGCCAGCATCATAATAAGAATAATTTTTTTCATGTCTATCCCTCCTCGTATCTCTTATATAGACATTATATCCTTTTAGCGAGTGAAAATAGTTACAATATTGTTACAAAATTTATGTTTCTGCCCGCTCTTTAAATTAAATTGTAGTAGTTGAAATCATACTTGATCTTCGGTTCCTGCAATCTGCACTGATCCATTTTTTTCTCAACTACCTTTTTCTTCCCGTTATCGTCCATGATATTTATTGTTTTCATCAATCCATCAGAAACTTTTTCCAATTGGTGAAATGGAAATGCAACAGCCATTTCATCATCATCCCACTTGGCTCTGTGGCGTGTTCCGATACACAGCATTGAAACATTTAGGCTTCCATTCATATACGGAAATGCAGTCGATTCAGAACAAATTGCCTGATTTCCTGTTATTTGGAATGCAGGCTGCAGTCCGTAATAGTGCGAATAGCTTTGTACTATTCTCATAACTTGGTACGGCCTCGTCACTATCAGAACCACATCCGGTTCTTCTTCATCAGTATAGCTTTCTATAGGCTTAATCAAAACCCCATAAGCGCTATGGTTGCAGTAGGCCATGCGTTCTCGGACATTCTTTGAAATAACCTGGTTGTGATATAGCCCAAGCTTTTTTCCATTTTGTCCCGATATGTGATAGTCATCCATTTCAATCAGTCCAATTGCTTTTGCTCCAGCCTTGCATGCAAGCTGGTCTCCAGTCACCTTTAAATCATGCCCTTCCATCGCCGATTTCACAAGAACACAGTAATTTATTGTATTTGCTATTGTTTTGGCTTTCTCTTTCACAAAATCCTCTTTTGTAAATAAGAATGCTGCCTTCATCATAACTTTCAAGCCCGTTCATGCACCTCAGCAATGTTGACTTTCCCGCTCCACTCCTGCCGACCAGGCCATATATAGATCCCCTTTGTATATTCAAATTAATATCATCCAATACATCCAAATCTCCAAAACTCTTCTTTAGACAGCTGATTTCTATCATTTAATTTTCCTCCCAAGCCCCAAAACAAAAAGTGGCATAATATATACGCCACTTTTTTATCTTTGTCTGTAGTTTCTATTTATCATAAAGAATTATGGTTCCTTTAAAAAGCTCATCAAAAGTTGCTCTCATTTCATCGCTGTGCATAAGTTCCATAGCGTCCTTCACCCATTGCTGATCTGAATTCTTCTCATCTATCGTTAAGCTTACCGCCTGGTCAACTGCAGCCTCATCTTCCACAATAAAAGCATTTGGATCCAAACCCGCCTGAAGTATTCTAGTCGCTGGACAGATAACCGTATCTACATCGTTGATTATTCTTGCAGTTGTAGAAATTTCCGTTTCTACAAGCTCAATGTTCTTTGGATTTTCTACAATATCCAACGCATTGTAAAATACATCCTGCTTTTCGCCCAATTTGATTAGACCTATGCGTTCCAACATCTGCAAGCTTTTTTCCACATTCGTAGGGTCATTTGGATATCCTATTTTTGCATTATCAGGCAGTTCGTCAACGCTGTTGTATTTTGTAGAGTACATAGCCGTACGGTAATATGCTAACAATGGCTCAGGCATGATTAAATGACTGTTGTTTTCCTCGTTGAACGTCTTAATCCACGGAAGGTGATTGTGCATAAAGCCGTCAATATCGCCGTCTTTTGCTGCAATTGCCGCCATGTTGTTCGCATCGAAAAGCACTACTTTAGCATCATAACCCTTATCGTTAAGTTTTTCTGCAAGCACCTGCATATATGGCTCCAAGCTTGACATTCATCCCAGTTTAATTTCTTTTTTGTCCTGCGTCGATGCGCTCTCCCTATTTTGATTTTCATCAGGAGTGCCGCAGGCTGCCATGGACAATACTATGACTCCAGTTAGTAAAAGGGCTATTAACTTTTTCATTTCAGATAAGCTCCCTCTCTTTTAATTTTAGTTATATAGTAGTTTTCTTTATATCTCAAATCTAAGTATATATGCTCACTTCCAGGAAATTAAATCGATTTTCCCTATATGACATGTTATAGACTCTAATTTAAAATCATGTTGTCTATTTTTGCATTTTTGAAATTATTTCGTTGCTTTGAAATACTTACATTCTTGATACCTTGCTGAGAAACTTTGCAGTCCTTTCGTTTTTAGGTTTTTCAAATATTTCTTCAGGTCTGCCCTGCTCCACTATGTATCCCCCGTCCATGAATATGACCCTGTCCGCAGCCTCTCTTGCAAATCCCATCTCATGGGTCACTATTATCATGGTCATATGTTTTTTTGCAAGCTCCTTTATCACATCGAGAACCTCCCCTACCAGCTCGGGGTCAAGAGCCGATGTCGGCTCGTCAAAAAGTATTATGTCTGGATTTACCGCCATCGCCCTGCCTATGCCGATCCTTTGCTGCTGCCCTCCTGAAAGCTGCGAAGGGTAGCTGTCCCTCTTGTCTTCAAGGCCCACCTGCTGGAGTATTTTCATCCCTATTTTATCGGCCTCTTCCCGAGGAATCTTCTTGACCGCTGTAAGGGACTCAGTTATGTTTTGAAGCGCCGTCTTGTTTTTAAAGAGGTTGTAGCTTTGGAAAACCATGGATGTTCTCTTTCTAAGCTCGTGTATGTCATTTTTAGCGGCGCTCTTTGCATATACAGTCAGATCTCCTATGCTTATGACACCCGCATCCGGAGTCTCCAGATAGTTCATGCACCTTAAAAGGGTCGACTTCCCCGTTCCCGAAGGACCTATGACTGCAACGACTTCGCCCTTTTGTATTTCAATATCCACACCCTTCAATACCTGGATATCTCCAAAACTCTTTTTCAAATTTTCTACCTTTATCATATTGCTGCTCCTAATATGCCGAGTTTAATTTTTGTTCGAGTTTTTTCTGGGCAAAGCTCATTATCGATATTATGGCCCAGTATATTATTATCACATCCGTGAACGCTTCAAAGAACCTGTACGCGGCCGCCCCTTCCATCTGGGCCGTAGCCATTATCTCAGTGACCCCCAGCGCAAATGCCAGGGAAGATCCCTTTATTATGTCTATGAAATTATTCGAAAGCGCTGGTATTGCAACCCGTGCAGCCTGGGGCAGGACTATTCTTCTCATCATTTGAAGATATGTCATTCCGCAGGAAAGCGCCGCTTCCCGCTGCCCCTTGTCTACGGAAGATATCGCCCCTCTTATGGTTTCAGCCATGTACGCCGATGCGTTCAGGCTAAGACCTATTACAGCCGCAGTAAACGCGTCCATCCCCCTGAGGCTTGGAAAAATCTGAACCAGCCCGAAGTACAGGAAAAAAAGCTGGGCTATAAGGGGTGTGCCCCTGAAAAATGAAACATACACCCTTGTGATTGGATACAAAATTTTCACTTTGGCCTGAACAATAAGTGCAATAACAGTTGCGACCATTAGCCCGAATATCAAAGAAAGCACTGACATGGACAGCGTTACGTGCAAATATTTAAGCATCAAAGGGATCAGACCCACTGCAAATTTAAAACTGAAAACTTCCATCGATTTACCACCAATCACTCAATATATTGTCAGGCGCATTTGAACTTGTGTTATTTTCAAACTCCTTATTTCTTAGTAGTGTCCAGGTCAAACCACTTTTGAGAAAGCTCGGAAAATGTTCCGTCCTCATGCATCTCCTTTATTACCTTGCTTATGTCTTCAGCCATTTTTTGACCCTCTTCAGTTTTTGCAAATGGATATGCGTTTACTTCCGAACCGATCTCTGTCTGGGCTCCCATAAGCTTTGCATCAAGGTTTCCGTCCTTTATGACTGTCTGAGATTTTATAGCTCCCTGCCAGCACGCGTCAAGTCTTCCTGTTTCAACTTCCTTTTCAAGAGGCGTTCCATCGTAGAATTTCATGTCAAGTCCAAGATCGTACTCTTCGTTAAGGGCCTTTAGAGTCTTTTCTCCGTTTCCGCCAAGCCAAGCTCCCACCTTCTTGCCCTTCATGTCTTCTATCGTTGTATACGGACTGTCTTTTTTCACTATGAAGTCATATTTGCTGTAAGCGTATGGCTGGGTAAAATTGTATTTTTCCTGTCTTTCCTCGGTTATAGACATTTGGTGGGCAACAGTGTCGATCTGTCCCGCATCCAAAAGCCCAACAAGTCCGCTGAACTTAGACACAGTAAACTCAACCTTGTATCCCGCTCTTTTTCCTATTTCATTCCAAACATCAACCTCAAACCCCTGAAGCTTGTCGTTTTCCTTGAAACACCAAGGATTGTACGTGCCGCCTGTTCCAACTCTTATGACCTTTTCCTCTGCTGCAGGCTTTTCTCCAGCCGCCGAGGCCTTTGCCGCGTCTTCGGCTTTGTTTGCACCCCCGCATCCTACAAGCGATATAATAATCATACACACACACATTAAAATTCCCATAATCTTCTTTTTCATCGCAGCATTCCCCTTTCAACATGCCCGCAAATATCCAATTTGCGGTTTTTTTTGCATTTGCACCATATTAATCCGGCGCCACCTATATATTATTTCAGCAGAATTAAAATGTCCAATAGAAAAAATGAATACATTTTCATTCCACTATGGAAAATTATTCGTCATTTTCATGTTGTCGCATACGTGGTAAAATATCTGATACAGAATATACTCAGGGGTGGTATAGTGAAGCAGATTTCAGATATTGATTCGTTAAATAGGTTTATAAATAACAATCCGTTATGCATGGTGTATTTTTCGAACAGGCTTTGAGCTCCGTGCACAGACCTTTTGCCAAAGGTCAAAAAACTTGCAGAGGCATATGATTCTATCCCTCTGGCTCTTGTCGAAACAAGCTCTCCAAACGAGATATCAGGCCAGCTTACGGTGTTCGCATCGCCCACCGTAATAATCTTTTCAAACGGCCGGGAGATTATACGGGAGTCGAGGTTCATAGGGCTAGAATCCCTGAAATACAAAATTGACAGGCTTGTTGGATTTATGGACTGACAATAGCCTTGGCTCTTATCATTCCAACATTTTTTTGCACTGGGGCTCTATTTGGGTTAAACTATCATTATATACTATCGATCAGGAGGTTTTTTATGTATAATTTCAGTGATATGGTCTCAAACTACGCAAAGCTTGCAGTGGAAATAGGAGTCAACATTCAAAAGGGCCAGACTCTTGTTATAAACTCCCCTATTGAGTCTGCGGAGTTTGTAAGACTTGTAGCTCAGCACGCATACGACATGGGGGCCAAGAACGTTCACGTTGAATGGAATGACGAAAAGCTGGCCCTTATAAAATATATGAGTGCGCCTGACGAGGCATTCAAGGAGTTTCCAATGTGGAAGGCAAACGGACTTGAGGAGATGGCAAAGGGCGGCGCCGCTTTTCTTTCGATATACGCACAGGATCCTGAGCTTTTAAAGGATGTGGACCCAGAAAGGATATCCACAGCCGCAAAGACAAGATCACAGGCCCTTAAGGCATACAGGGACTATATAATGGCCAGCAGGGTTTCATGGTCTGTAATATCAATACCTACTGCCGGCTGGGCTGGAAAGGTTTTCGCCGGTATGCCGGAAGACGATGCAATTGCAAAGCTTTGGGACAGCATATTCAAGATAGTCAGAATAGACAGGGAAGACCCCGTTGCAGAGTGGAAAAAACATCTTGAAAACCTCGGCGAAAAAGTGGAATTCCTCAACGGCAAAAAATTCAAAAAGCTCCACTTCAAATCAAGCGTTACAGACCTTTGCGTGGAACTTCCAAAGGGCCATGTATGGGCAGGCGGGGGGGAGTTCAACCCTGACGGCGTGTATTTCGTGGCCAACATGCCTACCGAGGAGATATTCACAATGCCTCTTAAAACAGGCGTAAACGGACACGTGAAAAGCACGAAGCCCCTCAACTACGGAGGCAACCTAATAGACGACTTCTCGCTTACATTCAGGGACGGAAAAATCGTGGACTTTGCCGCTTCAAAGGGATATGAAATCCTCAAAAAGCTTATAGAGACAGACGAGGGCTCCTGCTACCTTGGAGAAGTTGCGCTTGTGCCTTACGACTCTCCTATATCAAACATGGACACTGTGTTTTTCAACACTCTGTTTGACGAAAACGCATCGTGCCACCTTGCATTTGGAATGGCATATCCGACATGTATAGAGGGCGGAGATTCAATGAGCGAAGAGGAGCTTGAAAATGCTGGAGCCAACAAATCGCTTGTGCACGAGGACTTCATGATAGGCTCGTCTGACATGGACATAAGCGGAGAGACTGAATCCGGGGAGATAGTTGCAATATTCAAGAATGGTAACTGGGCTTTTTAAAAAATATCCAGTTCAAATTAAATAAAGAGGCAGGCAAAATAACAATTGCCTGCCTCTTTATTTAATGCAAATTACAAATCTATAAAATATATTTTTCTAAGAGGCTTATTCAAACCATTTTCCCTTGATCAATTCTTTTGCTTCTCGGGTTAAAGGGATTAAATCTGTTTTGTCCAAATAGCTTACGTCAAATTTCCGATTCAGCGCTGCAAAGTGTTTTAATCCAAATGCAATCTTATTCAAATACGAAAAAACTCCAATTGCGCCCGGTGAAAAATCATTGGCGTCTTTTCCATACAGGGAACGCAAATCCGCCAAATCCCCGTAAATTTCTTCAATGGTGCTTCCATATTGTTTTAAACTGTCCGGCACATTGCCAGCTTTAATCATTTCACCCATTTTTTTGCCGCTCATCGCAGCAGCCATGGCCGCACGGCAAATGCCAATGGCCGTTACATCCCCGTCTCCATATGACAGCGCTTTGAATACCTGGTCTTCTGAAGCAAATCCACCTGTCACAGTTATAGCGGGAATCCAAAGCAGTTCTTTTTTCATCTTCTGTATTATACTGCAGATTTCATTTTCCATGACAACAGTCGGCAATGCCCATTCATTCATCATCTTGCATGGGCTGTAACCGCTGCCTCCGCCTGCGCCATCAAATGTAATCATGTCCACTCCCGCCTTGCTCCCTATTCGAAGCACCTCTTCCAAGTCAAAAGTGTCATAGCCTGCCATTTTAAAGTAAATATTTTTTGCACCCATCTCTCTCAATTCCGCAATGCGAGACACCAGGTACTCTCCATCCCACAGTGGCAGCCTTCCGTAGCTGTAAAAGTTCGGGCAAACCCCTTCCCCATATGCTTTAACTACTTGCGGATCGCTAGGATCCGGGTGTACAAGAATTCCCATACCATGTTTTTTCAAAGCTTCCTCTATGTCTTTGAGACGTCTTGCCGGCTGGGTTCCCTTTGCAGACTGCCCGAATTTGAATTCAATAGCTTCAGCGCCATGCTCTTTTATGGCGTACTCGGGAACCCCCAGCATGTCGTCTTCAACATCACACTGCAGTATGATCTGGCCGTAGCCTCTGTCATATTTGCGGAAGGCATCAAGCATCTTTTTCAAGGCTGGAAAATGGACGACTTTACCATCTTTTACCTGTAGCTCGGGGTCTTTGTCCCTGGCCTCTTCTCCAATGACACAGCACACTCCAGCCATAGCCGCCCCTGCAAAGTAATCTTCCCAGTTCATTTTTATTAGAGCAGGCAAAATCACTGGCATTGCGAGCTTTACGGGATGCACTTTTCCAAATTCCTGTCCCAGATTCACATTGAAAATATTTGCTTCGTCATATGTTGGATTTGCACCTACCGCACCGAAGACACGGCCGTTTATGTTAAAATGAGAATAGTCAATTGGATAGTCTTTTTCTGAAGCAACCTGGTTGCTTCCTGTTGTTGTGGGATATACTGCCTGGGCTCCTAGTACTGCCGCAAGTCCAATTTCACAAGTTCCAGCGCAATCCTCCGTACAAAAGGAACACATTCCTGATTGCGGCGAAAGCTTTGTACTTCTATTTTTTGTATTGTTAAAAGCTGATGATAACGCAGGCGAATAGGTCATGACATGTCCTCCTTATAAATTGATACTGTAAAGAGAGGAGAATGCGAAGCCGATTTTCCCCTCCCTGCACTGAAATCTATTTCATAAGCTCGCTCATCAGCACTCCTACGGCTTTTCCCATATCGTCATGCTTTCCAACCCTGTGAAGCGCCCTTTCTATGGTTGCAACAGTGGAAACCATGTCATGAGTGTCTATGTTGCCCATGTGGCCCAGCCTGAACATTTTGCCCGCATATGCCGCAAGTCCTCCGGCAACTATTATTCCCTCTTCCATCAGTATGTTTCTGAACTGTGCATCATCCACGCCGTCCATGTATATTATGTTCGAAAGCGTAACCGCCCTGTGCTCTTTTTCTGCCAAAACTTTAAGCCCAAGGCTCTCTACTGCAGCCTGCATGGCTCTTGCATTTTTCTTGTGCCTGTCGTATCTATTTTGCACGCCTTCCCTTTTTATCATTTCAACCGATTCCTTCATGGCCCAAATAAGGTTTATTGCAGGAGTCGCAAAGTATTTTGCCGGATTTTCCATTACTGGCAGCCATTTTTCATAATCGCAGTAGAACTCTGGTATTGTTCCCAGCGACGCCCTTCTTTCAAGCGACTTCTTGCTTGCCATTACAAGGAACAGTCCTGGAGCCACTCCAAACGCCTTTTGAGAACCCGTAAGCAGCACGTCTATTCCCATGTCTCCCATGTACTCTTCCTCTGCAGCTGTTGCGCATACCCCGTCAACTATGAATATTGTGTTTTCAAACTTTTTGACTACATCCCCTATTTCCTTTATAGGTGCTGCAACTCCCGTAGCGGTATCCACGTGG
>NZ_FSRH01000018.1 GCF_900141635.1 Peptoclostridium litorale DSM 5388
CTATTACAAGAGCCGGAGCTAACGCTTCAGAAACACAAACGCTTGCAAATTCAAATCCGCAAAATCCGAAATCCTCCTCCGGAGTGGATGCTGCACTGCGAATCTTCCTGATCCAATATCTTAGAGTACTGACCTTGATGTCATTTTTTTCGCACCAGGCTTTTTGAGTGAGATTGCTTGACTTGAAGTCGCTTACGCGGCTAGTCCAAATTTCTCTACTTTCATCTATTTTCATAAAAACACCTCCGATTTAATATCTTTGGTGTATTATCTCATTTCTTACTTTTGGAGTCCATGTGGGTTGTATTTGACGGATACGGAAAACAAGTATAGCCCCACGGTATAGATTTACACTTAAAAGTGACCACTGATTAACGAATAGAATTGACCACCTACGATTAAATAAAGTATCCTGTTTCCAAGGAGTTTTCCCTATGAATTTCAAACGGGAACACATGGCAGGAAGGGCTGGTGCTGAACGGGGTGGTCATATCAGCAAAAGAGCGTTCATTAAAGCTGGCACTCAGAAGTGCTTCCTCAGCTTGAAGGAGACAATCCTATAATAGTTGTTTGTCCGGGAGGAAAAGGCGGAGCAGAGAGAACTGTCCAGCACCTTGAAGAAAAAGGAATAAAGGCTGAAAGACTATTCATACTTGAAAACGGTCAAGGCGGATGGCCTTACGACGAGCTTCTGGAAAAATAGTACAGATTACCCTATCAAAAATGAATACAAACTGATTTGCGAAAAGCCGCAGGCGGTGAAAAAAGCCTGCGGCTTTTCGCTGTAAAAGACCGGGGATAAGGGGGGATAATTAACCTAAACATTTGTTGGATTAAGCTTAAGCTATGCAGCTGCGCAGTTTCAAACTGAAAAATAATTATTAATTGGTGTATGGCTTTTATATTCAAACAGTGATATTGTAAAGAATATAATAAAAAACAAGGCAGGGGTTATCATGTTCAATATACTATCTCTGATATTTCGCTATTTGTTCATTTTGATTATCTACTTTTTCATATTCTCGATAATAAGGCTCATATACCTTGACATAAGGAGCTTCAGCGCTGTCAAAAGCGCCCATTCATACCTGAGGCTCATAGTGCTTAGGGAATATCTCCCGTTTGACATCGAAGAGGTGTACCTTCTGGACAGGTCCGTGAGAATAGGAAGGAATAAGGGGAACGACATAGTCATAAACGACCCTTTCATCTCAAGCGAGCATTTGAATGTAATAAAGGACGGGGATGAATTCTTCATAGACGACGCAGGCAGCGCAAACGGGACCTATGTCAACGGTAAGCGCATAGAAGGCAGGACTCATATTAAGAACCAGGACAGGATAAGAATGGGACAGGTGGAGTTCTTGTTCGTATCAAAGTAGAGAAGGGGTAATCATGATTCGGAAACTATTAGACTACAAAACGCCTCAAAACCTCATAATGCTTATCAACATCATGGCGGCGCTTCTCCTCAGCATCCGGGGCGGGGGCTTCGACAGACTGGTTCTCGGATTTGGGCTCCTTTTGGCCGTGATTCTTTACGCCTCCAACTTCATACTGCTTAAGGTGTCGGCCGGGGACCACTATATATTCATGATAATGAGCATGCTTATTGTAATAGGGGTCATAATGATATACAGGATAGACCCCGAGTATGGAATCCGCCAGGTCACATGGCTTGCAGCGGGTATATTCACATATTTCACATCATACATCCTGGTCAAAAAGGTAAAGGGCTGGAGGAACTGGACCAAACAGTACATGATTGTGTCATTTCTACTTTTCATAGCCACTCTTGCGCTTGGAGTCAGGATAAAGGGTGCCACCAACTGGATAAGGGTCGGAGGATTTACAATCCAGCCTACGGAGATCACCAAGATAGTATTCGTGTTTTTCATGGCGTCATACTACTGCAAAAAGGAGAGATTTATGAACTCTTACTGCCTCATCGCAGCGGTGTATGCGTTCATAGGATTACTGTTTTTGCAAAGGGATCTGGGCACGGCAATGATATTCTATTTCGTGTTCATGACCATATTCTATATATTCGAGTCCGACAGGAAACTCATATACTGCAACATAGCGGCCGCAATCGTCATAGCCTTTGCAAGCTACTTCGTTGTGGGGCACGTGGAGGTGAGGGTCAGTGCATGGCTTGATCCGTGGAAGTATGCGGACAGCAGGGGATATCAGATTGTACAGTCTATGATTGCCATAGCTTCGGGTGGTTTTTTTGGAACAGGGATAGGATTCGGATACCCCCAGTCCATACCTGAAGTCCACACGGATTTCATATTCTCGGCAATATGCGAGGAGATGGGCATATTCGGCGGCATAGGAGTGATAATGCTTTTTATGATACTGACTTACAGGGGATTCAAGATAGCGCTCAGCCAGCAGGACGTTTTCTTCAAGATAATGGCCCTTGGAATCACTTCGATGATAGGCTTTCAGGCCTTTGTAATAGTAGGTGGCGTAACTAACATGATCCCGCTTACCGGAGTCACCCTCCCGTTTGTTAGCTACGGGGGAAGCTCGCTGGTTTCAAGCCTTGCTGCGCTTGGGATTTTGCAGGTGGCCTCGGAAAAGGTAGGCGCGGGGGCGGAAGGTGAAGTTTGCAATGGATAAGACTGACAAGAGGATAATAAAGGTGCTCGTATCGCTTACGGTGATGTTTTTGAGCCTTGCGGTGTATTTGAGCTATTTCCAGATGTTCAGGGCGGCTGAAATCGTAAAGAGCAGCTACAACAAAAGGCTTTGGGCAAGCGAGGAGAGTGTTTTGAGGGGCTCCATACTGGACAGGAACGGGACAGTGCTGGCGTACAGCGAAAAGGGCGAAAACGGCCAGGCGAGGAGATATCCGTTTGGGAGGCTCTACAGCCACGTCATAGGCTACAGCTACAGGGAGTACGGCAAGTCTGGGCTTGAAAACTCATACAACAGCTACCTTGTAAACGCATCCCGAAACCCACTTGAGGAGATAGCTCAAAAGATAACAGGGCCGAGTGAAAACGGAAACAAACTGGTGCTTACAATAGACCACGAGCTGCAAAAGAAGGCGCAAAAGCACCTTTCTGGCAAAAAGGGCTCCATAATACTCATGAATCCCAAAACAGGCGAGATATATGCGATGGTGAGCAATCCTGACTTCAACCCGGCCAATCTGGGTGAAAGCTGGGCCGAAATAGTTGAAGACGAGGAAAGCCCCCTTTTGAACAGGTCTACAATGGGGCTTTACGCTCCGGGTTCAGTATTCAAGATAATAACGGCGACCGCAGCTCTTGAAAATTCTCTCGGCGCAGGCTACGACTGCAAGGGCAGCATAGTGATAGACGGATACGAGCTCAGGGACTACGGCGGGAAGGCCCACGGCAGGGTGGACATTAAAAAGGCCATGGAGGTCTCCTGCAACAGCGCGTTTGCGAGCTTGGGGCTTGAACTTGGAGAAGACGCACTCAGGGGCGAGGCCGAGAAATACATGTTCAACGAGAAGATACCTTTTGACCTCAAGACCAAAAACTCAGTGTTCCCAGCAGGGAGGATGTCTAAGGCGGAGCTTGGCGCCACGGCGATAGGGCAGGGAAAGGTGCTAGTGACACCTCTCAACATGCTGCTTGCAGTGAGTACGATTGCAAACGGGGGGGAGATGGTGGAGCCTCACATAGTAAAGGAGGTAGTATCCGCCGATGGCAAGACAATAATGTCTATCGAGCCGAAGACCCTTAAAACGGTGACCGATTCGCTTACGGCGCAAGCGATAAGTGAGATGATGGTAGGCGTTGTTCAAAGCGGCACGGGCAAAAACGCCAGAATCAGAAGCGTCAAGGTCGCAGGAAAGACGGGAACTGCCGAAAACGAGTCGGAAAAGGAGCACGCATGGTTTGTGGGCTTCGCGCCCGCAGACGACCCGGATGTAGCAGTTGTCGTAGTGCTTGAAAACATGGGCTCTACAGGAGGCGCAAGCGCCGCTCCGATTGCGAGGGACATGATGACTGGTTACTTTTCGCGAAAGTAAAAGCGTCTGCGATTTTTGCTATTAGGCTTTTCTATAGTTTGCGCATATCTTGAGAAGATGAGGGTCGAGGCGGCTTAAGCAGGCCGCCGGCTGTCTGGAATGGCCAAGCGGCAAATAAATTGAGAGTACAAGGAACCAGCCATAAGGCTGGTTCTTTTTTGTCTGTACTGATGAATGATTTGCAATAATTATTAAGTTTCAGGGCAGATGGATATGAAAATGTTGTATAATCAAATAAAGAAATTGAATTGTGTCGAAAAATGTTTAATTGCAATGGAAGCGGGGGGACTGTGATTTGAATATAAAAGCGAATAAACTGTATGCGCTGCGCATTTTCAGCATATGCGCTATGGTGAGCACTCTAAGCATAATGGTGTTTTTATTTGCAATAGATACTCTTGAAAACCGGGACAGGCAGAGGGAAAGGCTGGAGGTGATGGAAAGGTTTCTAAGATTTCAGTCGGGTGCAGAGTCTACAATCAATGAGAGCGTAAATCTGATGAAGGGATACCTGGCGTATATACAGACGAATCCTGGAATGTCTGAAGAAGATACGAAGAGGTACTTGGACGAGCTTCTGTCGGATAAGAAGACTCTTATTCGAAACATAGGGATAATGAAGGATACAACTATAATATGGAACTATCCTAAGGCGGGGAATGAAAAGGCAATAGGCGTAGACCTTTCTGAAATACCAGGGCAAAGTGAAGAAGTGCTGGGCGTGAAAGAAACCCTTGAGGAGTTTTTCGTAGGCCCTGTAGAGCTTGTTCAGGGAGGAATGGGGTTTATTGTAAGAGATCCTGTAATTATAGGGGGAAGCTACTGGGGGCAGATGAGCATAGTCATTGACGGTGACAGGTATTTGGAGCAGATGGACTCAATAGCAGACGATTTGGGGCTGAGCATAGTCATTTTCAATGAAGATGAATTTCCCCTCAAGCCGTTTTACGGGGATAGGGAGATACTGGACCGCGGCGGATTGGAGCTGGACGTAGAGGTTTTGAACAATACATTGAAGGTTGCGGTGGAACCTTTGGGCGGATGGGAGGAAACTTCGGCAAAGTTCGGCATGCTAAAGGCTAGTGCGGTCATTGTAGGCCTGACTATAGGATTTCTATTACATATGGTTCTTTATACAAGGTATCAGCTTAAATACCAGGCGACAAGAGATCGCCTTACAGGCCTCAATAACCGATACGTATTGGATCACCACTACCAGGCTGTAACAAAGGCTTCTGACAGCAGCGGGGAGCTGGTTGGGATTTTCATTTTGGACATCAACAACTTCAAAAAGATCAACGACAGCTACGGGCATAAGGTGGGGGACATTGTGCTTATTGAATTTGCAAAGCTGCTCGAGTCGGTCGGAGTCAAAGATAAGAGGGTTTTCAGGCTTGGAGGGGATGAATTTCTCATATTGGTTTCGGGAAATGAGGGGCTTCAGGATTTGAAGCATGTGGAGAGAAATATAAGGGCGAAGGCGGAGTTTAGGTTCAAATACGAAGACATAGAAATTGATATTATTCCAAGCCTGGGGCTCGCCTCGTACCCAACCGACGGATATACCCTTGATGAGGTGATGCATGTTGCGGATTCAAGGATGTATGACGAAAAAAGGCTTACAAAGCAAAGGAATAAGCGAATAGATTAATGGAGGAAACGATGATAAAAATTATTGCCGATTCGACGTGCGATTTGTCTGCAGAGATGATTGAAAGATACGATATAGGGATAGCTTCACTTACAATAAACATAGAGGGGAAGCAGTACAGGGACAAGGTGGATATACACCCGGACACACTTTACGGTATGATAGAGGAAGTGGATCAGATATCAACCGCCATGCCCAGCCCGGCGGAATACATTGATGCCATCAAAGAGGCTGTGGCAAAAGGGTTTGATGAAATACTGTGCATATGCATGTCCAGCGGCACTAGCGGAGCATACCAGTCGGCAGAAATAGCTAGGCAGTACTACTATGAGGAAAGTCCCTCTTCAAGCGCCAAAATACACGTTGTGGATTCAAGGTGCATGAGCCACGGAAGCGGATGGCTGGTGCTCAAAAGCGCAGCCATGAGAGAGATGGGGGATTCATTTGAGGAGATTGTGGAATTCAACGAAAAGCATAAGACGAGGGTGAAGCACTTTTTGTCTGTGGACGATCTGGACCATCTCATAAGAAGCGGAAGGCTTACAAATGCAAGCGCGTTCATAGGAAAGATACTCAGGATAAAGCCCATAATGAGCATGAAAAACGGAAAAGGGGCAATAGTGGCAAAGGAGCGAGGAAGAAAGCAGGTTTTGAGGCACTATCTCAATGAATTCAAAAGGAGAAACGACGAGAGCGTAACGGATTTTATAATAATAGGATACACTTCGGATGAGAAATACGCTCAAAACCTCAAAAAGCTAATTGAGGATGAAACGGGTTTTTCTGGTGAAATATATATAATGCAGATGGGAGTGGCGGTTGGAATACATGTGGGGCTTGGAGCCGTGTCCATGTTCTTTGTGGAAAAGGATGTGGAGAGCCACGGAATACTGCACAGGATACTTCCGAAAATAAATTGAAAAATGAGAGCCGGACTGTTTATGCAGTCCGGATTTTTGATTCACCTGTTCATTCGCCGTAGTGGCTGTTAAATACCGTCTTGCTCACACCAAGATATTCCTGCGAAAGGGCGCTTCCGTCTTGGCCCTTGATAAGTCCGCCTTTAAGTTTGAAGCTTATGGTGGCCGGGCTTGGAATGTTTGCGGCGCCTGATACATACAGGACAAGCTCGTCGGGAGACTCGGGGCTCCACTCGACAGCCGATATATTGCTGAGCACGATATCGTTGTTTACTGAAAGGAACTGGCCGCTTCCAAGGTCATCAATAAGGGATGTGTAGTCCCCTTGTGCAAGGGGCTTGTTGAACTTCAACAGCATATAGTTTTCAGAGTCAGGATCGCCGTCGGGCCCGTCTATGAGGATTTCACCGCTGAGGCTCCACAGCAGGTCGCTTTGTATGGGGCTGCCGTTTTGAGGCCCGTAAAGCCTTGTGAAACCGTCTGGGTCATTATATTGTATCTGCGGCCACGACTTGAAATCTTCTGCGGTTTCCCCGGAAAAGACCTCGGTCCAGGTGCCTGATATATTGTAGTATATGTTTTCTGGATGGCTGCTTGCAGCCGCATTTATCTGAGCGTCATAGTCGCTGTTGAAGAGAAGGCTGATGTCGTAACCCTCGTTGTAAATAACTATGGATCCGTTTGGAAGCTGGGCGAATGATGATGCTGCCGTGAGAAGCGAAAACACTAGAGCCGTTATGACTCTTTTGGCAAATCCCATTATAATTACCACCTTTCATACTTATGTTTGGAGTGAGAATATGCGTCCTGCTCACATGTTATAATTGTACCCTTTAGAGCATGAATATATTTACAAAAATAAAGTTTTGGGCGCCTGCATGGGTATAAATATAGTCATGGAGGTGGGATATGAGAAGAGGAGCTGTCGCTGCTTTTATTGCGGTTTTGATTTTGAGTTTTAGTTTTTCAATATCCTTTGGACAGGAAGAGGGGGAGCAATATAAGGAGTTTCCCCAAAAGGAGAATGTGCCTTCAAACAAGTCTTGGACTGTGGAGTTTACAAGACCTGTATATTTCCACGGAATAAATGACTCTGACGTATATGTGAAAGACAAGAATGGGAATGTTGTTGCCGGGACAAAGGTGCATTATGAACATTCAAGGCCCTATGTGCTGGTGCTGAGGCCGCCTCAAGAGGGATGGCAGATAGGGGTGGAGTACACCCTCTTCACGTCGAGTGAAATAGTTTCACAAGAGGGTGAAAAGCTTGAAAAAGCGGCTAAGATGAGTTTTGAAGCTGGGCATGAAAGCGGAGAGATCACGCTGGCCATTGAAAGATCGGGCTCTTTGCCGTATTTTTACAGGGCTCTTGTCCAGACTTCAAGCAAGAGCGCCAAATACTATGCGGTATTCAGCGGAGAGGAAATGCTTACTCAGGTGACCCCAATTGGTGAGAAGAGCATATTTGTGATTAAGGACGAGGACAACGCAGTCTTTATAACTGTAAAAACCCTTTCAACAAGCAGCGAGCTGGATGTTGTCGAATCGAATGATTTTCCGATAGGGGCGGAGTAAATAAAAGCCGTGAACTCTCCCGGATATGGCCATGGGACGCTCGATGTGGTATGAATCTTGAAAAAAGGGGACGGTTGGTTTGTAAATCAACCGTCTTTTTTATGTAATTTTATAGGGATTCGGTACATTACATTTACCTTAACTTTGGGGCGTGTATGCATTTGATGTGAGCCTTGTGTGATATAATTTATCAAGGTGAAAATTAAAAATAAGCCATGTGGGGTGAAATGTTAAGTATGAGTATTGAAAATATTTTTAAAAGAGTATGTGCGATTTGTATTGCGGGGGCTGTGTGCATTGGGCCGCAGACGTTTGCCTATGGACAGCCTATGGCGGATGCCGCGCCGCTGAATCCGGAGTTTGTGGAGTACATGGACAAGTTGAACAACAAGCCGGATTTTGGGCCTTCGTCTGCTAAAAAATCCCGTGCGGGAAGGGTGCCGTCTCCCGTAGAAATTTCGGGAAGCTACCAGAAGCTGAGGGCGTCAGCTGCGCTTCCCGTGAGGTTTGACCTGAGGGAGGAAGGAAGGCAGACTCCCGTAAAGGATCAGGGAAATCTGGGTTCGTGCTGGACTTTTGGAAACACTGCTGCGCTTGAATCGTCACTGCTTCCTGGAGAGGAGTGGGATTTTTCTGAAAACAACCTTCTCAACAACAACGGTTTTGAAGGTGGAAGAGATGCTGGTGGAAACGGCGACATGGCTGCGGCCTATTACATTAGATGGGCGGGGCCTGTTGGCGAGGCGGACGATCCGTATACAGAGGAAGAATTTGACTCATCGCCTGCAAGCCTTGACATAAAGAAGCACGTCCAGGATATTTATTTTGTTCCGAGGGAAGACAGGGAGCTAATAAAGAAAATGATAATGGATTACGGAGCCATAAGCACAGGCGTGCTGGGTGCCGACCCTGAAAACAATGCACAGTACTACAATGAGGAGGCATATGCATTTTACTGCCCTGACGAGGACGCACAGACTGACCACGAGATAAACATAATAGGATGGGACGACAATTTCCCGAAGGAGCACTTCACCATAAAGCCTGAAGGCGACGGCGCGTACATATGCAGGAACAGCTGGGGAGACTACTGGGGCGAGGGCGGATATTTCTACGTGTCGTACTATGACACGACAATAGCTACGGGAAACACCGTATATGCAGGGGTAGAGGATGTTTCGAACTACGAATACATATACCAGCATGACGAGTACGGAGCCACGGGATACATGGGATACGGCGAGGGGGAAAACTGGTTCGCCAACGTGTTTCAGGCCGAATATGACCAGCAGGTAAAGGCTGCGGGCTTTTACACGAAGGGGATGAACTCGGAGTACGAGGTGTATGCAGCGGCTGACTATCATTCGGAGGATGACCTTTCGAACATGACAAAGGTCGGGGAAGGGGTTCTCAAAATGCCAGGATACCATACTGTTGACATGGGCGAAACAGTGAATGTGAAGGCGGGAGGCAAATTTGCAATTGCGGTAAGGATTGTAACTCCTGATGAGGGATATCCTATACCGGTTGAAGAAAACATAGAGGGCTATTTGAGCGCCGCAAGCGCAAATGCCTCTGAAAGCTTCATAAGCGGCGGCGGTGATAACTGGAGTGATTTGGCTGAATACGACGAACAGGCAAATGTCTGCCTCAAGGCGTATGCGGACAATGTGAAGGAAGAGGCGAAGCCGTTTGAATGGGACGATTCGGGATATGAGATTTGGAGCCCCAAAAAGAATGTCGGTGCTTTAAAGGACTGGACTATAGACTTTAGCGGCAAGTTGGATGCCAAGAGCATAAACTCATCCAGTATACTTGTATTCGACAAGCTCACGGGGCAGAGCCTGCCTGTAGAGGCTGCAATTTCGGATGACGGAAGCAAGGTTACAGCAAGACATCCTGGGAGCGGGTATGAAAAGGGAAAAACATATATCCTTGAGATAGGAAAGGATGTCATGTCGGACTCGGGCAAAAAGCTCCAAAAGCCTTTGAGAATGGAGTTTACAGTTGAAAATTAGATTCATTAAGCTTACAAAGTATGGAATTTTTAAAAATGTCATAGACTGATGCAGTTGATTCGGACTGAAAAAGACCGGCCTTTGAAAGGCCGGTCTTTTATAGCGATTTTCTCATTTTTCATACTGATTCGCTGTTTTATTTTTACAGCTTGGCATATTATATTTCAATTGTGTTTCATTTGCCTGCACAGTGTCGATTGGCGCCGTGAATTTGGTATAATGATAGTAGTACGGGCAAAGAGCTGCAAACAGCTCATAGAAGTGCTTTGAAAGGAGGGTTTTATGAATTTCAATAGGATTATTACTTGTCTGGCGGCTTATATATTGATTTTGGCACCGGGCGCATGCCTGGCATATGAGAATGAGACGGGCGATATTGAAATTGAATCGGGCTATGTATATTTTGACATTGACGGCGACGGGGTGGATGACGACATATTCACGACCGCAGGCAATGCCGTAATATATGGAATTGAGTTTGATATTGACGGCGACTTTTACAGGGCGTTTTCAGCAGATGTGACCGGAGACGGGAAAGATGAGATGGTAGTGGCTTCGAAGGAGAGGGGCAGTTCGTCAAGCCTTTCGTACAAGGTGTATTCCATGGATGACGGAAGGGCCGACATTATATTTGAAAGAAGCGGGATATACAGGGGAACTCTGGACGTTGAAGGTGGGGCGTTGATTGAAAGGATTCCCGTGTACGAGGAGGGAGACTCAAATGCCCAGCCTTCAATGACAAGGCGCGACAGGTACATATACAATGGAGGCGATTTTGTGCTTCAGGATTCAAAGGAGCACAGGCCGGTGTCGATGCAGTCGTCGGAAGGGTATTCCAATCCGGCAAGAAGCGAAATAGAGGCCATTATAGAGGATGTAGCGAGCGAAAAGGGAATTCCAGCTGTGATACTGAAGGCAATAGCCTGGACTGAAAGCGGCATGAGGCAGTTCAGCGGGGGAAGCCCGCTTGTGAGCTTTGACGGGGTGAGCTACGGCATAATGCAGGTGACCCCGGGCGTTCACACTTCATACGACTTGAACAGGCTCAAATACGACATAAGGTACAACATAGAGGCGGGGGCGGCGATACTACTTGAAAAATGGGGATATGCGTTTAAAAGCAGCCCCTTAATACCTACAATAGGAGACGGCGACCCGAGGGTCCTTGAAAACTGGTATTTTGCCATATGGGCCTACAACGGATGGTCCCAAAGCAACAATCCGAATATGATCCCATACGATCATGCGACATGGGTTCAACGGGAGGCCTACCAGGACAAGGTGCTTGGATATGCCTATTCTCAGTTTGGACAGTCAATAACACCGGTGGATGATAATGACCTTCCCGAAAGCGGCCTTCCCGACAAGTACGCAAATTTTTCAACGCCAAGGCCGTCCCACAGCGAAAAATTTGCGCAGTATTCGGCGGGAGACGTGATTGCATGCACTGCTGTAAGCGGACTTGTGCTTAGGGACGACGGCTGGAATAAAATAGGGAACGTTTCAAACGGATATGTGATGGCTGTTGTCAAGGGGCCGCAGCTTCACGGCGGCTATATCAGATACAATGTCCAGGTGATAGGCGACGACGAAGGCGTGGGCTGGGTTGCCATGAACTGGGCCAAGGAGGCCAAAAGCGGTGATGTAGACGGGGACGGCAGAAATACCATGGATGACATAGAGCTAATAAGGGATAGAATGGGATTTGAATATGATTCCTGCGACATAAACGGCAGCGGGATTGTGGACTCCCAGGACGTTGCAGCTGCATTTTATATGGTCAGGAATTACCAGGATGCCAATTTTGAAAAATGGCAGGAATCTGAAAAGACCGTTTCTGAAAACAAGGTTTGGACGGTGAGATTCAGCGACGGCGTGGACAGGGCCTCTGCAGTAGGCGGCGGAATTTATGTCACAGACAAGTGGGGAGAAACATTGGATGCTGATGTTGAAGTCGTAGGAGGCAGCTCGGTCCGGATAAACCCTCATTCGGGCGGATATGACGCTGGAACATACAGACTGTGCATAGGAGAAAATCTGAAGTCTTCAAGCGGCAGGAACATTGGAAATGGAACTTATATGGAGTTTACGGTAAAATAGTGTAAAAATGTTATGGCAATAGGAATTAAGATGGCGGCAAAAATAAAATGTGTGGCATTCTATGCCAGGCGTGCAATGCGAATATGTTGGAAGTTATTTGTAAAAGTGAAATTGAAAGGGAGCTGGTGTTATGAAAAAAACTGCTGCGGATTTACTGAAAAGGTCTACAGGGATTGTACTGTCTATAGGGCTTGTCGTATTCTCAAGCGCGTCTGCATTCGCAGCCACGGTGCTTTCGCCAATTTACGACGTTCCGGTTGACAAGGCGTGGACTGTAAGCTTCAGCAAAGATGTAGATCCGTATACTGTAAGCGACAATGTGGTTGTAACGGACCAGGCCGGAAGCGAAATAAGGACGGAGCTTTCAATAGAAGGTGAGAAGGTGAATATCAATCCTATTGATTCGGTGAAATACGGCCAGGAGTACAGTATACTGGTAAAGTCGAGCCTGAAGTCTGTCGAAGGAGAGTATCTTTCAAACGAGGTGCAAAAGAGTTTTACTACGGTGTCGTACGATGAGCTGAAGATGGACATGGTGACCACTGGCGGCGAGGTTCTGCCGGAGGATGTAAACACGGATTTGAAGGCTGTCCAGTACAGTACATACAATGCGGCCCAGACTTACCAGGAGGCTGCGCTGATTACGGCCAAGGTGCTTGAAGTAGATCCCGCAAAGGTCAGCTACGAGACGTGGAGCGAGGCGGTAAGTTGCGCCCTTGGGCTTTGGAACAAGGTCGACATGGAAAGCGCCCAGCTTGAAATTGAGTGCGATGCGCTTATACAAAAGGCTCAGCCGTATGAGGTGTCGGCTCAAAGGGTTGTCGCCAGCGCGTACGACAAAGATGAAATAACTGCTGTATTCGACGCCGCGCCTGCGGGAAGGAAGATAAAGACTCTTGCAAATCATCTTGGGGTTGACGCCAGAAGGGCTTTTGCAATGCTTAAGATGTCACAGGAAGAGCTCAAGGCAGAGGCGTGGAACAATGAGGGTGATACCATGGAAGTCCTTGAAAACACCGCCACTGTCATAAAGGATGGAAGCAAGGTGGCTCTTTTTGTAGGCGGAGCGATAATAACAGGTGGAGTTGCTTCGGGAGGAATGACTATAAGTCAGGCGGGAGCCGCCGTTACGGCAGCGGGCAAGGCTGGGCTTGCGCAGATAGTAAGGCAGGGAGGTGCAACACTTGTCATGTCTGGGGTGGATCTTGCGCTTGAGGTGTCTGCCGACAGTGCGGGCATAGCTTTTGGGAAAGGAAACGGATTCACTGCGATGGTTACGGAGGTCAGAAGCGTGACGGCTCCGGCTGCCGGGGTAATGGGATTTTACAATGTCAAAAACACATCGTCGGCGGCGGACTGGGTATGCAATACATTCATGGTCGCAGACATGGAAAGGGAGGCCTTCCAGGAAGGCAAGCTATTTGGAATAAAGGTGACAGACGAGTCTGTGTTTGCACCGGGGGAAGAGCCGGGAGAAAACCCTCCAAAGAAGATAGAGGTTCTGAAGATAGAGGACACTGTAAAGGACAGCGTCAAGGAAGGTCTTGAAAACTGGCTGAAGGAAAAGGCGGATTCATCCGCGACTACAGAGGAAATAACGCAGGATGCAGAGCTTGAGATGAAGGATGGAGAGACATTCGAGCAGACGGACATAGAGCCCGAGGAGGACAAGAGCGAAGATAAGACAGACAGTGCGGCCTCGTTCAGCGCGGTTCTTTCAGGGTCAGCTCCTAGCTATACTGTCTCGGTTGATTCGAGCCAGGCCGAGCCAGGCTCCATATTCAGCATATCGATAGTCGGCGGTCAGGGCGTGATACACGGGAAGAGCGCCCAGCTCGCTGAAGGCGGAAATGACATTTCATGGGGCTTTGACATGTTCGCAAATACGGGGGATGCGCTCTTGAAGGTTAAAAGGGCGGATACGGATGAGTATCAGTTCATAAATATTCCGGGATATAAAGACGAGGATGAAACTGGCGGAGAAGAGGACTACGAGGAACAGATGGATATTGACTATTTAAGGATAGTAGAGGAAGAGGCCCAGCTGGGAGACAAATACTATGTATTCAAGTATTATGAAGACGATGATCTGAAAAGGTGGCAGGGGGCCTGCGAAATATACTATGATTCATCAAAATCCCAGCTTTACGAAAAATCATACAGGATAGATGGATATATGACCGGACCCTACAAGATATGGCATTCAAACGGCCAGATATTAGTTCAGGGAAGCTATTTGCTTGAGACAGGGTATTATTACGAGGAGAAAAAGGACGGGCAGTGGCTGACATACAGCTCTGCAGGCGTTCTTATAAAAAATGAGACCTATTCAATGGGAAAAAGAAGCGGATTGTACCGCCAGTACGCTTCATCGGGAGAACTTGTCGAGGAATCGAATTATCAAGACGGACAGTACCACGGAATGTACAAAAGATGGGATGAATGGACAGGCAATCTTGAAATGGAAGGTAGCTATGTGAACGGACAAAAGGACGGAACCTGGGTTTACTACAGCGGCTACTATCCAAACGGAGCTTTAAGCGCAAAGACTGTCACAGAGTTCCAAAGCGGTCAGGTCATATCAGTCGCTACAACAAGGTATGATGAGCAGGGAGCTGTCATATCTGTCGAATAGACTGTCTGTAATTGTTTTTGGATTTGCTGAGCAGTATTTTGAATGAAATGCAAATAGATGTTTTATTTGATTTTGATTGCGGCATTGAAGAGCAAAAAATGAGCGTCCGTGGGGCTGATCCCCACGGACGCTCATTTTTGTTTTGGGGATATGGATATATAAGAATCCTTGTATCACATATGGGCAGTTGCTTCCAACGCTCATGCTCCATATTTACATTAATTTGTCTTGAACTCAAATCTTATGGCTTCCAAAAGGCTTTTGCCGTTTGAGCTTTTTATGGAATCGCCAATATATATCACATAGTCCGACGAAGGCTGATACGGCGAAACTGGTCTTATTTCAATCGTACTAGGATCTGAAGTGTTCAGTGCTACAGAGACGTCATGCTTAACTGAGCTTCCATTTTTGCACACGAATATATTCGAGCTGTTTACAGTGGACTTGTCGGCCTCGCCGCTAAGGGCTATGCTCCATATATAGCCTGTGCTTACAGCAGGAGTGGACTGTGAATTCCACAGGGAATACTTGCTCTCGTCCACGGGGGTGTCGCCGATTTGAGAAGAGTCCCATTGAATCCCGCTTACGACCTTTATTCCGTCGTACATGTATGCGAAGTAGACATCTCCGTACTGGTCGTAATCTGAGGACTTGAGAATTCCTCCGAGATAGCTGCTTTCGGGAATAACGCCGCCTGTAGAATCGCTGTCGTATTTTATTTTCTCTCCGTTTTTCTTCAAGAGAGTGGTGCCGGACCAGATGTCTCCATTTTCCATCTTCAAAGCCAGCCCGCCGGGAAAATCGCTATAGCCAACGTTAGTCCAGCCGCTTTGTGAATATTTTTGAACCCCATAAGATCCTGAGGCGTAAAGTATGCCTGAATCGGACTCCACAAAGCTGTTTACTTCTCCGCCCATGAAGCCGGAGTCGCCCGAGGAAAAGCCCTTCCAGCTTCCGTCGATTGACATTACAGCAGCCCCGTTTCTGGTGCCTATCCATATGTTGCCGATGCTGTCTTCGTATGCGCAGCTTATTATATTATCCGGAATGGCGCCGCCTGTAGATTCGTATGAGTATATCTCCCATGAACCGTTGTCGGGGCTCAGGTAGTAAACTCCGTCTCCGGTGTAGAACCATTTGCCGTCTTTTGAATCGGTATATGCTCCATATGCGGCGAATATCTCCACGGGAGGCTGAACTATGTCTATCCATTTTTCATTTTGGACGTCGTATGCCTTCACTTCACCCTTCCACATTATTATATAGACTATGTTGTTTGAATCAGCCGTGATCCCGCCTGCCTGGAAAGGCCCGAGATTTTTGTACTGAATCCACTCGCCATCAGGCGTTCTCCTTGAAACTCCGTCGTCTCCTGCAACCCATAGGCCGCCGCTTTTGTCTATTTTCATGTCGTGGATTCTGTAAGATACAAGCGAATTCGATGTGGAGTTTATGTTGTACTTGCTGGATAGCCCTGCTGTAAAGTCCGTTATTTCATATATGCTGGACATGAAATCGTCGCATATCAGCCAGAGGCCATTATCGGAGTCAAGCCTTAGGGAATGGATTGAATCCCCGGATATTCCGAGGCTTTCGCCGCTGTAAGACTGAATAGAGCCTGAGGAAACCTTTATAAGATCGCCGTGGTATGTGCTCACCCAAATCACATCGTTTTCACTGTCATATTCCATGTCGGTCACTGAAACAGACGGCACTGAAGGGTCGGAGTCCGTGTATTTGCTCCACTGGCCGCCAGCACTCAGCTTGTATATTCCATCTATGCCGTAGTTGCTGGAGCCGAACCAAATGTTTCCGTCCGCGTCCTGCGCGATGCTTGAAAATGCATGGGAATAGTCTGCGGGAGGAACGTTGGAGCCTGAATATATGTTGCTGACATAATCGAGATATCCGTTTTCGGAATTTGAATCCGTAAGAATTCCGTACTCAGTCCCTATCCACAGGTATCCGCTGCTGTCCCTGAAAATGGACGCTGGGTGCAGGTCTGAAAGGATATGGCTTTTGCCGGACACCACTTCATAATCGTTAGATACAAGATATGCGCCCGCGTAGGTCAGAATCCATTTCCCTTCTGCGCCCGCATCCAGTATCTGAATGACCTCGTCAGACATTATGTACTTGTCATAGTCGTCGTTTTGGTTGAATGAAAGCCATGTTCCATCTGATTTTTTGATCTTAAGCCCATCGCCCCAGGTTGCAAACCACATTGAGCCCTTTTCGTCAAACAGCATGTCCTTAACCTGGGCGTCGTTTTTTATATTCCCACGGGTATATGCGCTGTCGTAATATTCGTGGCTTCCGTCTTCAGACCAGAAAAACACACTGCCTTTTTCTTTGCTCTGGCCGGTGATCCATCTGCCGCCGTCATTATCAAAATAGATGCCTTCAGGATTGAGGTAGGGAATACCGTCTGTTTCAATGGAGCTCCACTCCTCTGCAAAAGATGAAAAAGAAAATAAATACAAAACTGCTGCTGCAAATAAAGTCAAAAACAATTTTCGAATCATACAATCACTCCCATACAAATATTGGGGCATAACCCCTTAAATAGTCATCATATAGTATTTTGTATCGCTTTAATTAAATTATATAGTATTAAAAAAAGGGCTTCAACAAAAACAAACCGCCCCGCGGTGAAGCTGCGGCGGGGCGGTTTGTTTTTATTGAGGATTCACTATCAAATAGCAACAGAATGGACGTACATTCGGCCGGGAGTTGAGCTTAGTGAAGCTCTGTGACTATGAGCTTTAGAGAACTGAGATTCGTGCCGTCCAGTCCTGAAAATGTGAATGTATCCCCTATTTCAAACGGAACGTTTATATTGACGTCCATTATGTGGTATATTCCGTACTCTATTATGCCTGCATTGTCCATGTGAAGTTGTGCGGTATATTGTGTACCGTCTGATTTTGTCATTATAAGATCCTTGTCCATTGCGATTATCGGACTCAGATCGGTGCCGGAAGGAAAGTATATCTGGATGTGACCGTTTCCAGCGTTAGTGGGGTCGTTTTTAATAGATCCTGGGAATATGCTCTCTGCCAAGAGTACGCTGCTTGGCTTTGGCGTGCTGAAGTTTTGAGCAGTCTGAGAAAGCTCTTCGGTTGGAAGGTATTCTCCGGATGCGTCCTTTATGGTGTTTGGCTTGAATGAGAACTTTACTGTAGAGCCTTCGCTTATATTAGCGGCTCCGCGCACCTCCATATACAGCTTCGGATACGCCGTACTTTCATCCGCCCATTCGAAGTCCACGACTGTCGCATCGGTAAGCTTGCCGTTGACATAAAGATTATGTGGCATTCCGCCGCTTGTGATTCCTCCGGGTTCTTGCAAAAATCCGCCCGGGCTTGAAAGCGTGTCGGCATGAATCTGCCTGTTGAACTGGACTTCAATATAAGGGTAGGCTGAATTTATTTTGTAGGCAGGATTGCTTTCATCATTGCTTATCAGCTTGAGAACACTGCTTGTGCTTGCTGAAAAATCACCGGTTGATTCGGGATATGTGGAAAAATTCATAATAACAGGCTCGGTGAGGCTGTCGCCGGACAGGCTTTTCACGCTTGAGTCTATGAACAGTTTGTATGAAGAATTGCCTTCAAATGCCAAAGCGTGATTCAGCTTGATTACAGTAGGATCTGAAGAATCCAGAGCCGGGACTATGGGGAATTCCTGGAGGCCTCCTGAAGAATCCACTGTGTATATGGATATTCCCGTCTTGGCCGAATCCAAATCTACGGAATCCGAGAACTTTACGTTCCATATGTATTCTGAAGCAACTGTGTCGTATGAAGGATAAAATTCTTCATAAAGCGATTCGTCTGGAGCTGCATGCGCATTGAAAAACGCACAGGAAGACAAGAAAATCAAAATTGAAAAAGCAAAAATGCAGTGCAGTCTCAAGTTGTTAAACTGAGTGTTTTTGGATATAGACATATGATTAAACCCCCTTTGAAATATGATATTGAAAAAGATACATTCATACCACTTTTATACCAATTAAAGTAGAAACTAAAACCACACTTTAGAAGTTTTTTCTGATTTTAAAATTAATGTATTTTGAAGCCGTCATGACACATTATAATTTCCTTAAATATATTTTCCAATAAATAAACTATGATATAATGATAAAGATATGTATTTTCAATAATGTATTTTTACATATATAGTATAATGACTAGATTCGGAGGAGATGTTTGGATGAAGAGAAAATCGTATGTTTTTGCAATTTTAATAGCAATATTTTTGCAGGGAACATTTTCATATGCTTATCCCAAGTCGTTCAGTGACGTAGCGCTGGATAAGGATTGGACTATAGAATTTACAACACCTGTTGATGAAACTACGCTTACGCCTGAGAACATAGGGATACTGGACTTTAACAGCAACAGGATAGCAGCGGATGTCGAGATTGACAGTGCTGACCATTCTAGAGTGAGGATAAAGCCTGTAAATCCATACATGCCTAAAAAAGACTACATTATATATGCGAATACTGACATAGTGGCGGAAAATGGAATATGCTTAGACAAAGGTATTTCAGTAACATTTAAGACCAATGATGTTCCTTTTTATATTTCAAAGACGGAGCCCATTGACAAGGAAGAGCATATAAAGGAAGGGCTTTACAAATATGAGATATTGACTCTGGATAAGGTTGCAGACAACACTGGATATGAGCACACGAATGCAATAGGGGCAAAATTTACAAATGAAAGCTCAGATATAGCCTATCCGGCAAAGAACAAGGTTTATGTTGACTATTACCTGGGTGGAGAATATTCTCTTTTCAGCGGAAAACTTGTCATAAATGGTGAAAATAGATTCATGGAGGGAGAAGGCTACGTCAAGATATATGCTGATGAGAACCTCGTATACAGCAATGAGGAGATAAAGGCTGGGCTAATGCCGCAGGAATTGTCAGTGGACGTATCAGGAGCAAGCAAGCTTAGGATAGAGTTTGGAGTAAGTCCTCAGGAGGTTGGTCAAGGTACGTTTTTTGAAGCGTATATAGGATCGGCAGGGCTAAAAAGGTAATATCAAAAGCATTAAATTAGAATAAGGTTAAAGCCGGTGAATATATTCATTGGCTTTTTAAAAGGTTTGATTTATAATGATATGTATAAAAAAATTTAAAAAACCAAAGATTTGTGGAGTTTTGGAGGTTATTGACTTTATGACAAAAGCATATAATCGTTTTTTGGCGTGTATTTTAGCAATTTCGATGCTTGCATCTGTAGTTTCATATGCCGAGGAGCAGCCGGTTTCTGGGGCAAATACTGTCCAAACAAGTATGGATACTATGCAGCAAGATATAAACAGGTCTGTGGAAAAACTCATGGCACTTGGAATTGTACAGGGAAAAGAAGACGGGCAGTATCACCCTGAACAGCCGGTGACAAGAGAGGAATTTGCAAAGCTTGTTGTTTCAATGATGGGAATAGAGCAAAGCATACTTTCATCTGAGACGGAGACGGGCTTTTTTGACGTGGCAAAGGGAGCATGGTCTGCTCCGTATGTGAATGCGGTTTCACAAAGTGGCATTATGAAAGGGTATGAAGGCGGCGTATTCATGCCTAGGAGGAATGTTACGCTTGCAGAAGCCGTTACTGTAATAGTGAGGGCGCTTGGATATAGGGATGAACATCTTGTGGGAAGCTGGCCAAACAACTATATTGCAAAGTCGGGAGAGCTTGGGCTTTTAAGAGGGATAATGATAAAGCACGACAACAACCTTAACAGGGGTATTGTGGCACTTATTGTAGACAGGGCTTTTGACGCACATCCCATAAAGGACGGCATAAAATCAGAAAAGACGCTGCTTGAAGACAAGATGGGAATATATGAGATTGAAAATGTAAAAGTGCTTGAAAGATACCCTGCAGAAGAAGGCGAGTATGTAAAAATCATATTCAATGAAGACGAGGAATTCGATGGAAGGGAATTTTCAAAGGATGAGGAACTTACTCTCCTTATGAAGTCAGCCCAAACATTCATAAACGGCGAGGATGTAAGCCTTTATGTGGACAGCTCTGACAATATACTCTATGTAAAGAGGGACGTTAAAATAGCGCCTGAGACAGGAGCGGTTGTTGCAGATGGGGACCTGGAATTTGACTATATTACAAATGCATATTCCCAAAAGCCGAGAGGCCTTATAAAGGTGTCTTCGAGAAGCGACTATATAGGTATAGCCGGCGACGCCCATATATATTTGGACGGGGAGGAAATTGAAAGTGACGAGCTGGAAGATGCTCTTGGCGAAGATGTATTCGGCAGCTTCATAATAAAGAGTAAAGAACTTGAATATGCAAGCCTTGTTTCATGGGAACAGGAGGACCTGTATGTCAAGTCGATCGATGCGGCAAAGCAGACTCTTGATTGCATATCTACCAGCGAATATATCGACATTAAGCTTTTACTTTCAAAATACAGCGAAGGATATGAGATAATACTGATACAAAATGGTCAAAAACAGAATATAACAATAGAACAGCTCCTGCCGGGAGATATGATAAACATAAGCAAGGAGCAGGAAAAGGGTGAAAAAAGGAAGATAGTAGTGTGGAGGAACTCTTTAACAGGAAGATTTGAAAGAGTCTCTGGAGGAATGAACGGCCAGAAGATTACATTCAGGATACAGGGGCAGCCGGAGCTTTTTGAACTTCCAACTGAATTCTCATATTCATACAATTTGGGAAAGAGGGTAAGGAAGGGTGAAAACAGAGGCTATGATACAATGAGAGGCCTTGAGGACTTTTATAATGAAAACGTCCAGATATACAAGAACTGGAAGGGAGACATAGTATATATACAGGGAGAGTTCAGTTCCAATTCAGATATTTACGGTGTCCTGATAAACTATGGGGATGCGGTTCGTGGAGAGATAAAGCTTTATACGCACACGGGATCAAAAAAGGTATACGCATTCGAGGACTCGGACGAATATGAGCTGCTCAAGGAAGACACGCCTGTGGGTTCTATACTCAAGTATTCCCTTGCGAAATCTGGAAAGATAAAGAAGATAAGCGACAACCTGTCCGAGGCTGTCATAAGTACGGATGACATAGACGTTATAGAGGCTGGCGATGATTTTGGCGAGGACACGGTTACGGTAAAGGGAAAAATACTGACTGTGGATTCGGACACTGTATTTTTTGACTATACGGAGCACAATCCGGACAAGGTCAAAAAGCTTACATGGGACAAGTTTAAAAACAGGGAAGTTGTAGATGACGTACAGGTTATAATAGAAGAAGACGACGACTACGTCAGAATGATGGCTATCTGGGACAATATGGAAGGCATAATGGCTGAGACTGAGGTGGGATACGCTGTTGACAATTTCAGCCTTGGAAGCAGCAGATATGTTGAAATATATGGATTTGGGAATCAGACCCTTTCGAAATACAGGCTTGAGGATGACTACAAGGACATGATTCTTGGAGGAAGGCTACTGCTTTACCAGGTTACCACTGGATCAGACATAAAGGTTGTGAAAGAGGACGACGAGTTTGAATTCATATCTGGAGAAATCGAGAATATAAAAGGTAACGAGGTCACTATAGAGGGCAGAAGTTACAGGCTCCACTCCGATGTCGAGGTGTTTGAAGGACAGTCAAAGCGGGATAAGGACAGCCTTGAAGAAGACCAGCTTGTAGCCGCATACAAAAAAAATGCGAAGATACTGCTCGTGGAGCTGCTTGGAGACCAAAAGGACCTTACCATAGGAGAAGGCGTTCTTGTCAATGTAGACCCTCATGACTACGACGAGTGCTTCACAATAGAGGTGGATGGAGTCGAAAAGGTATATGCAAATGATGGGAATGCAGATTATGTATTCAGAGACGGGTATCTCCAAAAGGGTGACTATGGAAACGATTCTGACATTACAACGATATTCAGCAACAGTCTTGGAGGTCAAAAACCTAATATAAAATTTGTATACAACAGATATACTGATGAAATACGCAGCATATGGGTAGATAAGAATAGATAAAAAAAACAGCAAAAGGAATATTGGGGGAAGTTTTGATGAATTTTTTCAAAAGAATACTGTTGTCGCTAGTTTTGGTAATTATGATACCATTTGCCTCTGGGTGTAGTTCAAGCGAGGAGTCTGCCGAGGATGTACTCAAGAAATACTATAACTCCATAGAAAATGGACAATACAAGAATGCTTATGAATGTCTTTCTGATGATGTGAAAAAAGATCTTCCATACGATATATTCACGGAGTATTATGATGTTGTATCTCAAACTGCAAAGTTCAAGGGCTATGCGCCTGGAGGCCCCAAGGAGATTGAAAATGTAAATGAGGCGGGCAGTGTCAAGTACAAAAAGGCCGTGGTTGTTCCAGTCGAAGAGATATTCGAACAGATTGAAAGCGGAGAGCAGAAAAAGATAAAACTTGAAAGGATGCTCGTAAGTCAGGATGGGAAGTACAGGCTTGTATGGGAAAATAACATGAGAAGATTCCTATCCGACTATTATGTTGGACTTGCAAACAAAGCCATAAGTTCGGATGAGCCCGATTTCGATGAGGCGAAGCGTCAGATAGACATGGCGGCTCAAAAGGATGAAAAAAATCCAGCGGTCTACTACTATAAGGCGATACTTTCAAATCAGAAAAAAGATTATGATGGTGCTTTTGAATCAATACAAGAATGCATAGAGATTCAGGAAAAAGAACTGGCGAAGATTGACGCAGCAATTGCCGAAGGGGCGTCGCAACCTCTGGATGCCAAAAGAAAGCAAACTATTGAAAGCATATCATATGCATACAATATAAAGGGGATAATACACGGCAACAGGGGAAAAGTCGCAGAGGCGCTTTCTAGTTTTAAAAAAGCGCTTGAGTACTGCGGGGACAACCAGTATGCAAAGATGAACATCGACAGGATAAACGTAGACACACACTAAACTGATTAGCCGGGCCAAATAGCCCGGCTAAAGTTGCTGATTCATTGAATCGGCTTAATTTAAGGTTGGAGTGATTTAATGAGGAAAACTTTTTTTAGAGTAACCTGCTTTATAGGGGCGCTGGGAATGATTTCCGCTGCGAATGCGGCAGTTGCTCAGGAGCTGGCAAATGATTTTGAACGCGAGGGCGTTGCTATATGCGAAGGTTCTCAAGGAGAAGAAATCCCCAGCGAAAGATATATAGTAAAGTTTTCATCCCAAAAGGCAAGGCCCCAAAAAAATGCAAATAACAAGAGCGAATCTGATCCAGAAGAAGTCGAGCAGCTGGCCGGAAAATGGTACAGCGTGAAGTCTGAAGGCATTGGCCGTGAGGAGGCGATCCAGAAGGCCTTGCAATTTGGATCGGTCGAGTACATAGAAGCGGATTTCAAAAGGCAAAAGGCTGCTGCTGATTCAATGCCTGCCTTAAAAGCGGATTTAAACTGGGGGATAAGCTCGAGCGGGCTTGACAGGGCTGTGGCTGAAGCTTCGGATTTGGGCGTAGGCGGAGAAGTGATTGTTGCAGTGCTCGACACGGGTGTTTGGATAGACCACCCGCTGCTAGAGGGCAGGACAGTGCCGGGGTATGATTTTTTTGACGGTGACAGCGATCCTTCGGACACTGACGGCCATGGAACCCATGTTGCGGGAATAGTGGCATCGGCTACAGAGGGCCTTCCTGTAAAGATAATGCCGGTGAGGGTAATGGACTCGGACGGCGGATATGACTCTGTGATAGGCGAAGGCATAAGATATGCGGTGGACAATGGAGCAGACATAATCAATATGAGCCTTACGGGAAATGGATATTCTCTGTATCTTGAGGAGGCTGTCGAATACGCCGGCGCAAACGGGGTGGTGGTTGTAGTATCGGCAGGGAATGATTCCGACGATACTTCCAGACATTACCCAGCGGGGATAGAGCAGTGCATAACGGTATCCGCGGCTGACAAGTATGACGGATTTGCAGACTTTTCAAATTTCGGGGATGAAGTGGACCTGGCGGCTCCTGGTGTGGGAATAGTAAGCTCCACTACTCTTGATGCGGACAACGACGGACCTCTGGATGGATATGCAGTCATGAGCGGAACATCAATGGCTGCGCCGTTTGTATCAGCAGCGGCATCCATATTAAAGATTGACGACAAAAGGCTGCTTCCGTATGAAATTGAATATCTTCTGGAGCAGAACACAAGGGATGCAGGAGCAGCGGGATACGACCCGTATTTTGGAGAAGGCATAATAGACTACGGGAAGTGGATGTCTTCGAAAAGATTTGCGCTGCAGGGAAAAATAGAGCTTGTAGACGGCCCCAAAAACATATTCGAAGGAAGCGCTTTTCTTATAAAATACAAGGCCGCAGCGGGATACAGGCCAACTGCCGGCGTTGAATATGAAGGAGAGCCTCTGAAGGCTGAGGTGACATATCCTCAGGAAGGCTATGTACAGATAAGTACGGAAAAAAAGCTTCCGGGAGGTACTGTCAAGATAAATATTGACAAACAGACATTTGACGCATTCGTGAAAAGCGAATTTGGCGAATTTTCAATAACGCCTGAAAGTGAAATCCTAATATCCATAACAGGTGTCAAGCCGATAGGGCAGGTGCACAGCGAAAACCTTTATATAAGGGGGCCAGACGGATACAGGATGGATTTTGGCAGCATAAAAACCACGGATGAGGGCGCAATGGTCAAGCTGGGATTGAATAGCGGGCTTTATTATGGAAGATGTTCAATAGTCATAGAAAATCTGGAGACGGACAAGGGAGAGATAGACCAGGCGATGCCGGCCAGGCTCTACAGCGCTCAGAATGGTTTTTAAAAACAGGCTTTACAAATAAATAAGCATAAGACATTGGGAGGAAATTATAGATGAGCATTTTAGGAAGCATTTTTAATTCATATGAAAAAAAGCTTAAAAGCATAGAGGCAAGGGCTGAAAGGATAATTGCCCTTGAAGATAAAATGGCGGCTCTTTCTGACGACGAGATGAGAAGAAAGACAATGGAGTTCAAGGAAATGCTGGAAGGTGGCCAGAGTCTGGACGGCATACTGGAAGAGGCGTTTGCGCTTGTCAGGGAGGCTTCTTTCAGAGTGCTTGGAATGAAGCATTTCAAGGTTCAGATAATGGGAGGAATAGTGCTTCACGAAGGCAACATATCGGAGATGAAGACGGGTGAAGGAAAGACTCTTGTTTCGACGCTTCCGGCGTATCTTAACGCCCTTACAGGTGACGGAGTATTTGTAATAACAGTGAACGACTACCTTGCTCAGCGTGACAGGGAAGAAATGGGAAGGGTGCACGAATTCCTGGGGCTTTCGGTAGGCTTTATACACAGGGAGCTTAGTCCGGGTGAGAAGAAGCTTGCGTATGAATGCGACATAACTTATGGAACAAACAGCGAATTCGGATTTGACTATCTGAGAGACAACATGGCTGTAGTGAAAGAAAATGTGGTTCAAAGAAGCAGAAACTATGCGATAATAGATGAGGTCGACTCCATACTCATAGACGAGGCGAGAACCCCTCTTATAATAACAGGCCAGGGAAACAGGCCATCGCAGTATTACAAGACTGTGGACCTTTTCGTGAAGAGTCTTAAAAAGGAAGAGCACTACGACCTTGACGGCGAAACGAGGATTATAAGTCTTAACGACGGAGGAATGGACAAGGTTGAAAAATTCTTCGGACTCAGGCATATAGCGGATTCTGCGAATATGGAGCTTCTTCACCACATAAGACAGAGTCTTCATGCCAACTATGTAATGAGAAAAGACCAGGACTACGTTGTAAAAGACGGAGAAATAATGATAGTCGACAAGTTTACCGGAAGGCTTATGCCGGGAAGACGTTTTAGCAACGGACTACACCAGGCAATAGAGGCGAAGGAAGGCGTGGAGATACAAAAGGAAAGCAACACTAATGCCACTATAACATACCAGAATTATTTCAGGATGTTCAACAAGATATCGGGAATGACGGGAACCGCATATACGGAAAGAAGCGAGCTCAAGGAAATATACGGCATGGAGGTCGTTGCAATCCCGACAAACAGGCCGCTTAAAAGAGTTGACAGGGAAGACAAGCTTTTTGCGAGTGAAAAGGCAAAGACAAAGGCAATAGTGGAAGAAATCAAGCAGAGACATGAAAAGGGCCAGCCTGTGCTTGTGGGAAGCATATATATAGACCAGTCTGAAATTCTAAGCGAGCAGCTTTCCAAGATGGGAATAAAGCACAAGCTGCTTAATGCAAAGCAGGACAAGGACGAGGCTGGAATAATATCCATGGCGGGACAAAAAGGCGCGGTTACAATAGCCACAAACATGGCCGGAAGGGGAACTGACATAAAGCTTGGAGAAGGCGTTGAAGAGCTTGGCGGGCTTTACGTGCTTGGAACTGAAAGACATGATTCGAGAAGGATAGACAACCAGCTCAGAGGGCGTTCAGGAAGACAGGGAGATTCTGGTGAGTCCCAGTTTTTCATATCGCTTGAAGACAGCCTTTTTGAGAAGATAGAAAAGGACAAGCTGGACAGGATATGGAGAATGGTTGAAAAGGCCGGATTCACAAAAGAAGACTATATAGACGACGTCTTAATATCCAAGGCGGTTGAAAACGTGCAGGCTACAGTTGAGGCCAACAACTACAGAATAAGAAAGAGCACGCTTGAATTCGACAAGATACTCAACAAGCAAAGGGAAACGATATACAAAGAGAGAAACGACATACTCAACGGAGAGGACAAGAGCGAATTCATAAAGTCCATAATAGCAGATGTTATCAAAGACGCTGTAAGCGAATATACGTCTGTAAGCGAATATCCGGAGGAATGGGACATACAGGGCCTTGAAGAGCACCTCAACGATTCGTTTGTATTTGCCGGAAGGGCCGGACTTTCTGAGCTTACAGAGGAAGAAATCGAAGCGCTTGACAGCAAAAAGCTTGAAGATATGGTGGTGCAAAAGGGCCTTGAGATATATGCTGAAAAGGAAGAGGCTTTTGAGGAGAAAGAACTCAGATATGTTGAAAGACTTACACTGATGAGAAGCATAGACAAGGGATGGATAGAGCACCTTGACCTTGTGGAGCAGATGAGACAGGGTATATACATGCAGATAATAGGGCAGCAGGACCCTGTAAGGGCGTTCAACAAAGAGGCCTTCAGCATGTTCGAAGCCATGATGGAAAGCATAAAGAGGGAAACGGTGAGGATGGTGCTCTCGCTTGCTACAAAGGAAATGGTTGAAAAGGACCTTGAAGAAAAGATGAAGCTCCTTGCGCAAAAAGGCAAGCATAGAGAAGAGGAAAGAGCGGAAAGAGTCGGCGAGCTTGAGGACAAGTACAAGTTCAGCAGAAAGCACGTTATCAAGGTTCCGGCGAACCTGCCAGTTATAAGCCTTAATGTCGACATAAACGCTACGGAAGAAATATCGGCTGAATATGCGCTTTACTACATGGACAATGGATTCGAAGAGAAAATAGAGAGCCACAGCAAAAAACTGACTGTAACGGGCAAGTTCCCTGTACATCTTGAAAAGCCAAAGGACAAGGACTGGCTAAAGGGATGGCATCAGGTGAAGGTGTTTGTTGCGGGGCAGGAAGCATCTATAATAAATTTCATAGTTGATGAGCCGGCAGACCTTGAAGCATTAAAGAGAAAGCAGGAGGAAAGAAGAAGTGTTTCTCAAAGCGTAAGATTCTTCTCCAACAAGAAATCCATGATAGCTTTTGATATGAACTTCCCGAAATATGACGGAGACAGCATATCCGCAGCACTTGCATTCCCTGTAAAGGGGCAAGAGCCTGTGAAATTCGAGGTGCCTGTAAAGGATTCCAAGGCGCTTTTAAAGCTTCAAAGTCCTGGAGACGGATGGAAAAACGGATTCTACCAGCTTATTCTTCAGCCGAAGGAAGGCTCTGCAATAACTATGCCTTTCATGGTTGTGGACGAGCACTCTAAGGATGAAACTATAACTATAGGGCTTAACTTCGACATAAAGCAGCAGTTGCAAAAAGATGCTGCTGAAAATGCAGGACAGGAGCTGGACGGCGAGAAGCCGCAAGTGAGGTTCATTGGCCAGGTTGTACACATAGAGACTCAAAAGGCGGTTGCGAATGTCCCAATAATTATTCAAAATTCAGGGAAACTGAACCTTAAATTCGATCCGGGTGAAAAAGGCTGGGACAAGGGAAGATATGAATTCAGGGTTATAGGCCAAAGCAAGGTCATAATGACTAGACATTTCATGGTGTCATAATATAATAGATAATGACGTAAAAATGGTCCTAAGGGGCGGTTTTGGAAGCGCACTATGGAAAAAAATGCCCGCATGTGAGATAATGTATATGTGATAGGCCGAAAGCTGAAAAAAGGCTCATGAAAAAGCATTAAATATAAATTTTGAGAGGAGAAATACAGATATGCAAAATAAGGGACAGATAAAGATGCCTAAAGAGATACATGAGTATCTTTGGACGAGGTATCTTCCTGAAACTACATTTAAGCTGTATGTAATGGTGGGATATCTTCAGACTGAAAAAATAGCAGGGGAGCAGGCTACAGCCCTTCTTCTTAGAGCTAACCTTCCAGTTGAAAACAACAATCCTGCTATAATAGAGGAGAAAAAGAGAATACTTTCAAGCCTTGGATTTGAATATCCAAACAACAGAAAGGAAGACCTTGAGCTTCTTTTGAGATTCAAACTTGTAACTATTGTGAAAAACAGCGAAGGAAAGCTTGAGTACATGTACACACTTCCTGTTCCAAAGCCTGAAGATGTGCTTGAAATAGGCGAAGAGGAGAAACAGGCACTGGAGAACATAAAGTTCGAGATTGCACACCAGAACGCATTCAACATGCTTCTTACACTTGTTCTGAACAACAACGGCAGCCTTATGTCGACTGTGGGCCACATAGAAAACACTACAAGGGTAAAGATATCTGAGATAAGATCTGTTCTTGCATTCCTTGAAGAAGAAGGATCTATAAAAATAAATGCTCACAAGGATGTCAACTCGCTTAAAAAGGCGGACAAGGTGCATGTAACTATAAACAAAGAAATATTTGAACAGAAAAGATGCGTGCTTGACTAAAGCTTGCTGAATACAACAAAAAACCCGCCAAAAGGCGGGTTTTTTTATTGAACTGTAAACTGTATATCACAGGCATGTGATATACAGTAGCGTGAGTTTTATATTATTGCGAAATCATAAAATGCAAGGTGAAAAATATATATGGATAAACTAAACATTATAGGGGCTTTTTAAGGTATAAAGTCGTATATACATTGATTATTTTTTGTGTATGTGGTATAAAAAGGTGAATACATATACTAATTTAAATGGGAAATAGAGTCATCCCAGGTATTAGAATAAGAATGGGGAGGGAAGTTTATGAAAAAAAGCATCAGGTTGGGAATTGTTTTTGTATTGACATTGATTGTTTCAACATCTATTGCCGTGGCGAAGGAACTGCCTGCAGAGAAGGACGTATGGGCGTATAAGGAGTGGAGAATCGAGTTTAACGAGGTTGTCAATCCCGCGTCGATAAATGGTAACATATATGTCCAGGACCAGAATGGATATAATGTGGAGCAAGACATAGGCTACGAGGATGATGGAAAGATTATAGTGCTTACGCCAAAGACACCTTATGAATTGGGACAGGCATATACCATAAACGTGCTGGCAGGCATAAAGTCGTTCGGCGGGGAGAATTTAAGTGAAGATGTACATAAGACATTCAGCACTTCGATAGACGCGCCATGGAGTCCGTACATTGTAAAAACCAGTGCAAACAGTATTTCGCTGAACTGGTATTACAGTGAGGATTTGTCAGACTGTAAATATCGCATATATGAAAGCAATGAGCTTTACGGAGAATACACAAGGGTGGCAAACAGCGAAGGCGGTTACGAGTGGAGTGAAGAGTGGAGAGGTAGTGAGGGATCTTCGGTGAAAGACGGCGTGAGCATATTGAACCTGCCATATGCTCAGTCGAAATATTACAAGATTTCCGCTGTAAAAAACGGCATAGAGTCAGATCAGAGCAATGCGGTCAATGTGACAGTGTATTCTGGAGATGAGTACATAGATTTCATAAAGAACTCCAGGCTCAACGGAGAAAATTATGATCTGGGTCCTGTTTTGGAGCAATATTTCAAGAGCACGGGATATTCATATTCTTTCAATACATATGGATTCGAACCATGGGCTCCTATAGGAAACGACGAGGTGGTTTTCACAGGGGTTACAAAGGAAGGTTCGTCACTTTCGCAAAGCGGCAGTATCTGGGATGTTTTGGGTTCGCCTTCAAATGATTCTGAAATTTTTGAAATAACATTTAAAATAACGGAATATGATAATGGGTCTGGATCATGGACAATAAAGAGCGGAAAACTTGGAAACAATACTTTGAGTGCGGATGAGGCTGGAGACAAGTTGAGACTTATATATGACAGCTACAGTCCATATTAAGAGAAGGAATGTTATAAATGTGTAAAAGCAGGCCTATAAGTTATAGCGTTTTAAATTTACATTCAATAATGAATATGAAGTATAACGCTTATAAAACTGCAATATTTTGAAGAGTCTGCAAAAGATAAAAGTCTTGTTAAATCGCCCGATAGGTTTAATAAGGCTTTTTTTATACTTTTTTTAAAAAAATGAAAATACTTTGAGATGCTGCGCAACAGGCATGGATGCTGGGCTGCAAATATTGCTGCCAGCATGGACACGAATTATAATGCGAGTATACAAAAAAACATACCAGCAATTGATAAAAAGTTATCATTGAAGGGGGGCTGGCATAATGATTCATAATTCGAAACTCATGTGACATCAAAAAGTTTCATAAAAAGACAGCTGTGCAAGGCGGCTGAAGGGCGTGAAAATAAAATTATATGCTGCATAAAATACGGAAAAAAGGGTATAAATAATTAAAAAAATGAGAATATAGGCTGAATATGGGATTTTGACCATGTGATAATTATGCATATGATTTTTTAAAAAAACATTTCGTTATATTGTTGACAAACATCGGGAGGAAAGATATAATGGGTGTATAAAATTTAACAAGAAAAAGTTTTGGATGAAGGCAGCGGGAGAGATTCATATGAATCACCGAAGAAGTAAAACTTTCAGGTTGCAAGACCGCTGTTGGACAAACCTCTGGAGAGACTCTAGTGAGCGCCGAAGGAGCAAACAGGAATATATGCACTTATGAATGTATTTAATATGATGCATTCACCATTCAGTATACTGCATATGAACTGTGAAACTCTCAGGCAAAAGGACAGGGGAATTTGAAATATGAGAAAACGATATTTGGGGAAGGTCGACCGAAGCAAGCTTACCCTATGAGGCTATTATTATTTTTCATAAGCCGTTTTCTTACATATGTCAGATTTTTCCCTGCTTTTTTTATCAAAAAAACCAAATTAAAAGCAGGAGGTAAGTATTATGGAAAAGATCAATCAAATTGCACAGGCAATCAACAGTTTTTTATGGGGACCGCCACTACTGATACTACTTGTTGGAACGGGAATTTACCTTTCATTCAGACTGGGATTCCTTCAGGTTTTCAAGCTTCCACTGGCGCTTAAGTATCTGTTCAGCGATGACCCGGAAGCCAAGGACATGGCAGCAGAAGGTGACGTATCAGCGTTTGCAGCTGTTTGTACGGCTTTATCGGCTACAATCGGTACAGGTAACATAGTCGGAGTTGCTACAGCGATAAGGATGGGCGGACCGGGAGCACTTTTCTGGATGTGGATGGCGGCGTTCTTCGGAATGGCCACTAAATATGCAGAGGCGCTACTGGCAGTTAAATACAGGGTTGTAGATGAAAACGGACAGATGTCCGGTGGACCTATGTATTATATAGAAAGAGGTCTTAAAAACAAATTCCTTGCAAAATGCTTTGCGATATTCGGAATAGGAGTTGCATTCTTCGGAATAGGTACATTTGCACAGGTTAACTCTATAACATCAGCGGTAAAGATAGCTTTCAATGTTCCTATAATAATAACTGGTGTAATACTTACTATAAGTGTTGCAATGGTTACACTTGGAGGAATAAAGAGTATAGCGAAGGTTTCAGAGCTTGTAGTTCCTTTCATGGCAGGAGCATATATACTTGGTACTATAATAATACTGATAATGAATGCAAGCGCGGTTCCAGGAGCATTCGCATTCATTGTAAAGAGCGCATTCACTCCAACTGCAGCAGCAGGAGGATTCATGGGATCAACAGTTGCACTTGCTCTTAAGAGCGGGGTTTCAAGAGGAGTATTCTCGAACGAATCAGGCCTTGGATCAGCACCTATAGCAGCAGCGGCAGCAAGAACGAAATCATGCGTAAGACAGGGACTTGTTCAGATGACAGGAACTTTCTTCGATACTATAATAGTTTGTACAATGACTGGTATAACTCTAGTTCTTACTGGAATGTGGAACAACCCTAACGTTGAAGGAGCTGGTGCTACAACGGCAGCGTTCAGAGCGGGACTTCCAGCAATGCCAATAGTGGGAGAGCTTATAGTTACAATAGGGCTTATATTCTTCGCATTCACTACAATACTTGGATGGAACTACTACGGAGAAAGATGTACGGAGTATCTTTTCGGAGTAAAGGGAATAAAGACTTACAAATATATATTCATAGCTCTTATTGCAATAGGACCTTTCCTAAAGCTTCAGCTTATATGGACAGTTGCAGACATAGTTAACGGACTTATGGCGATACCAAACCTTATAGCCATAATAGGACTTAGCGGTGTGATAGCTTCAGAGACAAAGCAGTACTTCGAAGAACTGAAGGAGAAGCAGGACAAGCAGATTGCATAGCATTGAGCTGATTCGAGCATAGCCTTTGCAACAAACCATAAATAATCTGACTTTTAAGATTAGCGATTTAAATTAAAGCCAAAAACCCAAATATAAAAATATAAGTATTACAGATATTGTTAGAAAATCCCTCTATTTTCTGACGATTCAAACCCAGCCGAATTAAATCAAAAGTAAAACCCCGGGATATCCCGGGGTTTTACTTTTGGTGCCTTGTTTTTAATGTCGTACAAAAAACCATTTGTCCGGCTGGATATTAGAGCCTATAAAAAATATGATTACAATGTCAAGGTGACTAGAATTTCGTGCTTTGAAAGTCTATACATGTATAGTGAAGTAAAAAAAGAATACAGTATTCAAAATAAAAGTAGTTCTTTAGTCCTGATTTAGCAATTATCAATAATAGACTAGATTCACCATTTGTCGACAAGGGTATAATGATATACAATGATAAGTACATACTAGATTAGGTTAAAAAAGTGTAAAAAACTTAAAAAAAGACAAATGATTGGAGTGATGTTATGAATAGTATCAAAAACAGGCTTATAGCTTCATTTTCAGCGCTTATTATAGCACTGAGCCTCGTACTTGGATTCGTATCGTACTATGCGGCGTCAAAAGGGCTTTCTGAAAGCGTCGAGAGTAACCTGGAAATAATAGCTGTGGAATCATCTAAATTCGTAGAGGCAAGAATAGGGGCTGAATTCGGTAAGCTTGAAATTTTGGCGGCAAGCCATGACATAAGCAGTCCTGAAGTGCCGATTGAGGAAAAGCTTGCTCTCCTAAGCAAGGAAAAAGAAAGAAGCGGACATTTAAGGATGTATGTGATTGATCCAAACGGACAGGGAACGAATACAGAGGGAACAGTTCTAAGCCTTTCTGACAGGGAATACTTCCAAAAGGCAATACAGGGAGAGAGCAACATATCAGACCCTCTTGTAAGCAAGGAAGACGGCTCCATAATAATAGTGTATGCCGTTCCGATAACTAATAACGGACAGATAACAGGCGTGCTTATAGCCATAAGGGACGGAAACGCACTGAGCACTATAGTCAACTCCATAAAAATAGGAGAACAGGGCTATGCGTACATGATAAACCAAAAGGGAGAGATAATAGGACACAAGGACAAGCAGGTCGTCATGGACCAGTTTAACCTCTTGAATGCCGCAAAGTCTGACAAAAAGATGGAGGAGCTTGCAAGTCTTTCTGAAAGGATGATTGCCGGCGAAAGCGGCACGGGAAGCTACTGGTACAAGGGCGAAGACAAGATAATGGGATACGCCCCTATAGCCGGCACAAGCTGGTCTCTTTCTGCAACTGCCCCTTTGAGCGAAGTGTTCAAGGAACTTGGGGTGATGAAGAGAAACATATCACTTGCTGCGGCAGCGCTCATAGCAATAGCAATTGCAGTTGCATATGTGATAGGAAACCAGATAGCAAGCCCTATAGTGAGGCTTTCAAGGCATTCTGAAAGGCTTTCGGAGGGAGACTTTACAGACAACATAGACGAGGACATGCTGAAGAGGCAGGATGAAATAGGCGGGCTTGCAAAGGCGTTCGATGCAATGACCCAAAACTTCAGAGGCCTTATAAGAGAGATAACGGAATCAGCGCAGCATGTTGCGGCTTCAGCTCAGCAGTTCATGGCAACATCCGAGCAGGCGGCTGAATCTTCAGAGCAGGTTTCAAGCACTATAGAGGAGATAGCAAGGGGTGCTACAGACCAGGCTGTTCAAACCGGAGAAGGGTCTGAAAAGACCGAGTTCCTTGGAAACCTTATAGAGGAAGACAGGCAGCATGTTTCAGACATAGAATCTTCGGTAAAGGTAGTTGCCGAATCCATAGGAGAAGGCCTTGAAATAGTGGAGGAGCTTTCGAAAAAGACTGATGAGAACAACGATGCTATAAGGGAAGTTTACGACATAATACTAAAGACGAACGAAAGCGCCGAGGACATAGGAAAAGCCAGCCAGTTCATAGCGTCAATAGCGGAGCAGACAAACCTCCTTGCCTTAAATGCTGCCATAGAGGCCGCAAGGGCTGGAGAGCACGGAAGAGGATTTGCCGTAGTTGCAGATGAGATAAGAAAGCTTGCAGAGCAGTCGACAGAGTCTACAAGGACTATAGACAACTCGGTTGTAAAGCTTCAGGAGAACTCGGGAATATCGGTAGAGACGATAAAGAAGGTTTCGGGGCTTATAAAGAGCCAGATAGAAAGCGTTAAAACTACTGAAATGAAATACAAGGACATATCAAATGCCATGAAAATGTCAGAGGATGCAATAGAAAGGCTTATAGATGCAAGCGACAACATGGTGAGCAAAAAGGATGAAATACTTGAAAACATACAGGGGCTTTCTGTAATAGCGGAGCAAAACGCTGCGTCAACAGAACAGGCCGCGGCATCAACAGAGGAGCAGCTTGCGTCAATGGTAGAAATATCAAATGCAAGTTCAGGGCTTGCGGACCTTGCCCAGGATCTTCAAAAGTCCATAAACAAGTTCAAGATTTAATGGCATAAGCAGTTTCACAAAGCTCCAGAAAGCCGGACTTGTCCAAACCTGCAAATGCCTGCGATATATTCTTGATGTAACATAAGAATACGGAAAAAATGAAATAAAAAAGACCCCGAGTTGAGAGCGGGGTCTTTTTTATTGCTTGTTTCAATGTTCAAAATAGTTCAAAAAAAGGTTTATTGAAATCCGCCCGGGCTGAAATGGGGTCAATCCCAGGCGGAAGCTCAAATGAATTTTAAGCATCGCGCTTACTGTGATGGCGCAATGCCGCTGCTTAGCTTGAATTGCAAGTCAGCCGCCGCTACGCCGCTATTATTTTACTGACTGAAGTATCTCATCCTTGAAGTGCTTTATGAAGTCAAGGAAAGGAGCTGGTTCTGTCTTTCCGAGTCCGCAGAAAGACGCATACTTCATGAACTCAAGTATCTCGACAAGCCTATCGAAGTCATCCATAGTGGCATCTCCCTTTTCAAGAAGCCCTACTATGTCGACTATCTGTCTGTTTCCTTCCCTGCAAGGGGTGCATTTTCCGCATGACTCCTCAGCAAAGAAATGGGATATAGACTCCATGTAGTCGACCACGGAGTTCGAATCGTCTGCAACAACTACAGCACCGGAACCTACAGACATGTCTATGCCGCAAAGTCCCTCGTATGATATTGGAGTGTCTATAAGGCTTGCGGGCATTACCCCGCCTGAAGCGCCACCTATTTGAACGAACTTTAGAGGTCTGTCAGACTTTAGTCCTCCGGCTATGTCGTATATTACATCTTTTACGGTGGTTCCAAAAGGAATCTCATATACTCCGGGATTCTTTACATTTCCTGAAACGCTTATGAGCTTGCATCCCATGCTCTTTGGGGTTCCAACTGAAACGTACTCGCTCTTGTCTCTAAGTATTATAGAAACTATGCTGAAAGTCTCGACGTTGTTTAGAAGTGTAGGAAGGTTGTAAAGTCCGACGTTGTTAAGTCTTGGCGGCTTTATTCTAGGTCTTCCGGCCTTTCCTTCCATAGATTCCAAAAGCGCCGAGCTCTCCCCGCATACGTATGCTCCCGCACCTGAAACCACTTTCATGTCCATGTTAAGTCCTGTTCCAAGTATGTTATTTCCAAGGAAGCCCTTTTCCTTTGCCTGGTCTATTGCTTTTCTGACACGCTCGTGAAGATATGTGTACTCTTCTCTTATATATATTCTTCCGTGGTTCTCTTCGCGTCCGCCCGCAGTGAAAGCTGATATAAGCATTCCCTCTATAACGCTAAAAGGGTTGAACTCCAGTATGGCTCTGTCCTTGAATGTTCCAGGCTCGCCCTCGTCGGCGTTGCATATGACGCCTTTTACAGGGGCCTTCACACGAAGCCCGCCGGCCCATTTCTTTGCAACAGGGAAGGCGGCTCCTCCCCTGCCCTGAAGGTCTGTGCTGTTTATGACTTCTATTATTTCTTCAGGAGTCATGCTTATGGCTTTTTTGAAGCCTTCAAATCCGCCGGCAGCTATATATTCCTCTATAGACTCGGGATTAACGGTCCCGAAATTTTTTGATATTATGCTTACAGTTTTACTCATTCTAACCCCTCCTGCACTCATCTAGTATTTCAAGAACGGAAAGCTCCGTAAGGTTTCCGTATACTTTTCCGTTGAGTCTCATTGCCGGAGCAATGTCGCAGGCTCCAAAGCAAGGAGTATACTCTATAGTAAACATATCATCGCCTGTAGTCCCGCCCATTTTGACTCCAAGCTCGGCTTCAAGAACGGATTTTACGCTCTTTTGTCCGTTTACGGTGCAGGAAGTTCCCTGGCAAAGCTGAATTACGTATTTTCCCTTTGGGCTTGTAGAAAGCGCGTGGTAGAATGAAGCCACCTCGTACACGTTTTGAACCCTTATGTCCATAACTTCTGAGACCCCTACTATGGCCTCCCTTGAAAGGTAGTGCCTTTCGCTTAGAGCCTGCACGTCCAGAAGTACTGCCAAAAGGTTGTCCCTTGAATTTCCGTGTTTTTCGACTATCCCTTGTATTTTACCCAAAAGTTCGCCATTTATAGCAGTTTTATTACTTGTGTAAGTTGTATCCATAACAAACCCTCCGAATCGATAATATATTAGTAAAGCGTTCTAGCACTGTAGTGGGTGTGAAGCAGCTCGTGAGACTTGTGTCCGCACGGTTCGCCGAGGTATTCCTTGTAAAGACGCTGAACTGAAGGGTTGTGGTGAGACTTCCTCTTCGCGTTTCCAGAGTCTTCGGTGTAAAGCGCTTTCGCCCTTTCATATCTAACGTTTATCTTAACCATCTGAGAAGAATGCACGTGAGGCTGTCCTCCGCCGGCAACGCATCCTCCAGGGCATGCCATTACCTCTATGAAATGGTAGTCCGCTTTTCCTTCTCTTATAAGGTCCATAAGCTTTTGTGCGTTTTCAGTCCCGTGGGCAACAGCGACCTTTACTGTCATATCGCCTATTTGAATGCTTGCCTCTTTTATTCCATCAAGCCCTCTTACGGCATGGTATTCTATCTCTTCAAGCTCCTGGCCTGAAACTATGTCTGCAACAGTTCTTATTGCGGCTTCCATAACTCCGCCTGTAGCTCCGAATATTACTCCAGCTCCTGTGTAGTCTGAGAATATGTCGTCGCCTTTGCCGTCAGAAAGGCTTGCAAAATCTATTGAAGCTTCCCTTATCATCTTTGCAAGTTCTCTCGTAGTAAGAACCGCGTCCACGTCTCTTGTACCGTGGCCGTTTAGCATTTCCTCCTTTGCAGCCTCGAATTTTTTGGAAGTGCAAGGCATTACGGAAACCACGAACACCTTCTTGGGATCGAGTCCCTCGATTTCAGGATAGTATGACTTTAGAACGGCACCTGTCATCTGTTGAGGGGACTTGCATGTTGAAAGGTGCTCAAGAAGATCCGGATAGTAGTGTTCTATGTATCTTATCCAGCCAGGAGAGCAGGATGTTATCATAGGAAGCTTTCCGCCTTCTTTTATCCTGTGCAGGAGCTCTGTTCCCTCTTCCATTATAGTAAGGTCTGCTCCAAAGTTTGTGTCAAACACCTTGTCGAAACCGAGCATTCTAAGCGCAGTGTACATTTTTCCGGTGACCGGCGTTCCCATAGGAAGTCCGAATTCTTCGCCAAGAGCAGCTCTTACTGCAGGTGCTTCCTGCACTACAACGTGAAGATCCTTGTTTTCAAGGGCCTCCCACACCTTTTCTATTTCGCTCTTTTCACGAAGCGCCGCGACTGGACAGACGTTGATGCACTGACCGCAGTATATGCAAGGAGTGTCCTTGAAGCTGTCGCCAAATGCAGGCTCCACAGATGTCTCGAGGCCTCTGTTTGCAAATAGCAGTATTTCTATTTTTTGAACGTCCTTGCAGGCCGCGACGCATCTTCCGCAAAGTATGCACTTGTTGGGGTCTCTCACTATCGAAGGTGAAAGCGCGTCGACCGGCTGAAGCTTTTCCTTTGGAAGAGCCTTAAGGTACTCATCTGAAAGGCCAAGGTCGCTGCACATGTCCTGAAGTTCGCAGTTTTTGCTTCTGGAGCATGAAAGGCAGTCGCAGTGGTGGTTTGCAAGTATAAGACGAAGGTTCATTCTTCTTGCATCCCTTACCCTTTTTGTGTTTGTCTTTACGACCATTCCATCCCATACAGCAAGAGTACATGCGGTATGTAGTTTTTTATCTCCGTCTATTTCAACAAGGCACATTCGGCATGCGCCAGTCTTATTTATTCCCTCAAGATAGCAAAGAGTAGGTATGTTTATTCCCATGCTTCTTGCGGCTTGAAGTACAGTTTTGTCTTTAGGAACTGCAACATCAATCCCGTCGATTTTTATATTTACTTTTTCCATGAAAATCACTCCTGATCTCAAAATATAATATATTGAATATGTCTTGTATGTGAAAAATACATTCTTAGGATCGGCTAATGATAATTATAGCATGCAGCTGAAGCGATTCGAACAAATGTTAATTTGTTAATAATAAAGGTACTTTTGTACTTTCAAGATACACACAAAGGGCATTTATGTTAAAAATCCCATTTTTTCAATGGGTACGGTGTATGAATTTGCAAAAATGAAGGCCTGGCGGATGAATTTTTATACACTGCCTACATGAAAAATTTTGAAAAATCTGAAAAAAACCATTAATTTTGTTATTAACAAAACTAATGGGAATATTCATGAATTTAATAATAGGCATGCATATATATTAAGCCCGTACTGCAAAAAACGTGCTGTTTGCTTATAAATCAACCTGTGAAAACGATTTCTGAAAAACGGGGGAACTGAATAAATATGACAAAACATAAACGACTAAATTGTATACTGTTACACAATACAAAGAGAGTCTTACAAAAGTGCCATGTTAAACATACAAATAACATGATTTGGGATGAATATTTTTGCTTTTGATGAGTTCAAAGCGCACATGCGACCAGTGTATATTCAATATTTGTATGGGTTATCCTGGTGAGCATGGAATTCGAAGCTATCAAAACAATATCAATCTGCAAGAAATGTGAGCCGTTTGCAATGTTTTGCCCATGTTTTTATAATATACCCAAAATTAATTGTTTGGAGCACATAATATAAATTTGTATAAACATTTAGGAGGGAGGGTACTTTGGGTACCACATTAAATGTAGATTAAATTTCCATGAAAATTCGAATATATTAAGATGTATGTGGTAAAATGCAGTCTAGGCGGGCTTTTAGAGCCGGCTGGATTCAGGAGGTGTAATAAAATGGATGTGCTTATACTTACGGCTTTTTTTGGAGCCGGCCACTATACGGTCTCAAAGGCCATAAGGGAGCAGCTTATGGAAAGAGACAGCACGCTCGACGTTCAGATACAGGATCTTTTCAGCATAACAAATCCCATAATAGAAAACTATGCATATGATTTTTACAATTTTATAACAAGGGAGATGCCCGAATTTTACAATTTCTTTTACAACAGGAAAAAGGACATCCCAGACTTTTACATAGACGAGATAACAAGCATTATAGGCCTTCAAAAATTTGCGGAATATGTGAAGGTGAAGAGGCCGAGGGTGATAATATCGACATTCCCCATATGTTCAAACGTGGTATCCAGATTCAAAAAAAAATATAAAAGCCAAGTTCCGCTTGTCACGTGCATAACAGATGTTGTGGACAGCTGGGAGTGGGTCAGCGAAGAGACTGACAGGTATTTTGTGCCTGCGGGCTGCGTTAGGGACGGCCTTGTCAAAAAAGGTGTTGAGCCTGGAAAGATAAGCGTGACTGGAATACCTCTTAGAAGGAGCTTTATGAAATTCTTCGGATCTCAGGACTCCTCGGCATTTGCGGGTGTTAAAGGTGAATATGTGCCGGACGGAAGCGAAGGGGAGATTAAACCGGATAACGGCCTGTGTGAAAACAGGGTGCTAGTCATGGGAGGGGGAAGAGGCCTTTTTGAGATAGGAGAAGAGGTGTTCGACTATCTGGCGGGGCTTGAGAGCGTCAAGACCACTATCATAACGGGCAAAAACAGAGAGCTCTATGACCAGCTCAGATCAAGAGGCTTCAAAAGCCTGGAAGTCATGGGCTATGTGCACGATCCAGCCCAGGTCATAAGGGAAAGCTCGATAATAATAACCAAGCCCGGAGGCGTGACTCTGTTTGAATCCATAAGCTGTGAAACCCCCGTAGTGTGCAGGGAGCCGCACATAGGACAGGAGATTCAAAATGCGGGATTCATAGAGAATATGGGAATAGGCATGGTAAGGGGCAGCGCAGATGAAATTATAAGAGGCATAGAAAGCGCAATTGAAAACCCCTGTTGCATTCAAGATATGAAAAGGTCAATAATTAACTTTAAAAAGACTCTAAGGCCCTTCGAAGTGACAAGCTCTGTAATTGAGCTTATGGACAGGTGGTAGGGATATGAAAAAACATGCTAGGCATTTGGGATATTTGACTGCCGTGGTTTTGATGGTGGCCACGATGTATTTTCTCATGAGAAACATGACTCTGGCGGAGATTTCGGACATAGCAAAGAGAGTAGACATGAAATTCGTGGTAATGGGATTTTTGAGCCTGTTGGTATATGTGGGCATAGAAATGTGGATAATGGACGACCTCATAAAAGAGATATGCAAGGTCAAGGGGCTGTGGATATCTTTCAAGGCTACAATAGTGGGCCAGTACTACAGTCTCATAACCCCGTTTGCAAGCGGTGGACAGCCGGCGCAGATGTATGTCATGAAGAAAGATAACATACCGCTTTCGAAGTCGAGCGCAGTGCTTGCAAATAAGTTCATATTCTTCCAAGTTGGAGTCACCGTGTACTCTCTTGTCCTTTTTCTGTTTAATTTCGGCAAGATATCCGCAGTGCTTCAAAAGGCCATGCTGTTTGTGATATGCGGGCTTTCGATAAACACGGTTGGGCTTTTTTGTGTGATAATGCTTCTTTACAACCCCCACAAACTCAAGAGGATAGTATATGTTTTCCTCAGATTCATTCACAATATCCACATAATAAGGCGCCACAGGAGGAAGTACAAGATATTTTCAAGATATGTGGATGAATACAAAACCGACATAGATGCAATAGCGAAAAACAAATTCCTGATAGCAAAGAGCTTTTTGCTTACGGGAGTTCAGCTCACGGCGTATTTCGGGATAACATATTTTGTATACAGGGCGCTGAGCCTTCATGGGAGTTCGTTTTTCGAGATAGTGTCGCTCCAGTCATTCCTCTACATGGCGGTGTCGTTCATACCAGCGCCGGGAACTTTAGGGGCCGGGGAGATAGGATTCTACTCAATATTCGGGATGGTTTTCGGCAGGGGGGTGCTAAGGTATGCGATACTGCTTTGGAGGCTGATAAGCTTTTACGCCACCCTTTTGATATCGGCGGTCATTACATTTGGAATATATATTGCTGAAAAGCTGGAGCCGTACATTGTAAAGTAGGAAACAGGGGCATGCAGGGAATGAATCTTGCGGACGTCCTGCGATTTGAAGCCGCATCGGCTCATGCCGCTGCATGCCTGGAGTGATGGATGAAGTGATATTAGGAACAAAGGCTATTCGTGATTTGAAGATATTGTGCTTTCGAGTGCGAGTATCGCTCCGGTGAGAGCCTCTATTTTACCTTCTATCCTCATAAGAAGATAAAGGCATATCACTATGGGGAAGCCCACATTGGAAAGCAGATATACGAAATCGTTCAATAGATTCACCGCCTTTATGAACATTTATAAAAAGGGAGCCCGAAGGGCTCCCTTTTCGATTGGATTGTTACATAGCCAGTTCGATTTAAGACATCTCAAACGGAGTCTGCTGAACTGTCACAAGATTTGCGCCTTCCTTCTCGGCTATTGTGGCTCCATCGAATGAATACACATCCTTTTGGACTATAAGGTCCATGAGACCATTCACCTCTGCTTCGGCCAAATTCTCTTTAGCATTGTCGAGCCTTAACGTGAATTTCTTTCCGTCCGATTTTACAAAGCTCATTTCAACTATCCTGTCCATAAAAAAACCCTCCTTGTCATTGTAACTTGCCTTTTAAGTGAGACTGGGCGAATCGGGGCCGCATGCGGCCCCGAAGGAATATGGAATCTACGCGTCTATTACAGACTCGTCGATTCTCCTCACCTCCACCACCGAAGGCTCCTGAATAACGTTGAACTGCTGAGATACAGCGTAAAGATCGTCATCGAGTACGTCTGATTTGAAGTTTTTGAAAGTCTTTCTCTTGAAAACCTCTTTCCCGTTTCCGTCAGTCCCCATAGAATACTTGAGCTGCATGCCGCTTGAAAGCTTTGTCACTGTAGCCATGCCAATTCCTCCCTTGTGTATTTTTTTACTTTCACCCTTATATATTCATCCCGGAGGCAAAACCTATACTAAAAATTTAAAAAAACTTAAAAAGTTTTCGCAATACGTTTTACAAAAAGCACGGCGAACGCAAAAGCCGAGTTCACGGGCCGAACCAAGGGGACGGTTCTGGCTGCGCTTCATTAGAACCGTCCCCCAAGCTCCCGTCGATTTGAATCTATTTATGGAAATAGGAACTTCTCAGCATGCCCATGGCATCGGATTTTATCTTCAGCGCGTATGAATATGAAATCCCCATTGACCTGGAGGCCTGCAGTATAGTTAGGTCTTCATAAAATACAAGCCCTATGAGATTTTTGTGAATGCTTGGAAGAGAGTCCACGAGCATATGGAGCTCTGCGTATTCTATGCCGCTGAAATCTGATATGGCGCTGCTGGAATAGTCGCCTTCGCTTCCGCATACTCCCTCCACGTCGCCAAGGGCCATAATGTGCCTTTTGGCGTTCCAGTAGAATGTACTTATCATATATTTGACATAGCCGCAAAAATGAGAGCCCTTTTCAGGGTCGAAAAGCCTTATGAGCTCGATTAGCCTGACTTTTCCGTCCTGAATAAGGTCTTCATCGTATTTGCCGAAATAGAACTTGCATTTTGAAATTAAAAGAGGAGTGAAAAGCTCCAAAAGCTTTGACTCTGATTGAGAGCAGCCTTTTGAAGCTTTTATTGCAAGCTCCTCAATCATTTCGTATTTTTCGATCTCCTGAGGCTGAAACGACTTCAATTCTTCTCACCCCCCTAAGCTTCAAAATTCCGGCGTTTTCGAGTTTTTTCAAATGCCTGTTTACAATGCTTACACATCTGTCGACCCTGCACCCTATCTCGCGCTGTGTGGGGGAGCAGCAGTAAACCTGCTGGCATTCGCGGATATACTCAAGCATTTGAGATTCCAGCGACGTAATTTCATATTCTTTGACATCATCGGCCACTTTAAAGCATCTCCTTTCGAATAGAAGCACATGAAAAAAAGTATCCAAACAAATGTTCCTGTGTCTTTATTATACCGAACTGATGTTTCTGGCACAAGCTGGAAAATTTTGTTCGCATGTAAAGCGTATTCATGTTTTGAAAAATAATATTAAAAAGACATTTTCTTATAAAAAACGACAGGCGAAATTTGTATAAATGGAAAATTTCATATGTTTTTTACAACATAATTTGATAAGCAAAAAGTGCTAAAGAAATCAATAGAGTATACGATATAATTACTAACAGAATCAAAAATAATAGTACTATAATCCTGTATTGCGCTCGAGCATGGCAATTTATTCAAAAATGTGGTAATAATTATAATTATGTATAATGTTCACAATATATGAGGTGATGGAATTGAATGTAAAAAAATGTATTAATATAGACAAAATATTCGAAAGTATAAGAAGGTGCACAAAGAGAAAACTTGCCGCATTGGCGGCAGTTGCAGCACTTATTTGCCAAATGCCAGTATCATATGCCGAGAGCTTTGAAGATGCTCTAAAAAGCAAAGGCTATGCCATATTCCCGTCCATTTACGAGGTTTCAAAGGATAAGCGGTTCAATGTAAGCTTCAGCAGGGAATTTGACACCGACAGTGCCAGAAAGTACATAAGGCTTGTGGATATTAACGGATCAGAAGTTTCTACATATGAAGAAAAGGTAAACCCCAATGTATTCAGGCTCACACCGAAGCAAAGCCTTGAAGAGGGGGCGCAGTACTACGTTGTTGTAGACCCTGGCGTTGACGATGGTGCCGGAGAGAATATCATATCAAAAGGTCTATTTGCAAAGGCGACGGTGCAGTCGGAGGGAGAGTATACGGGGTTTGTACTTGAAAACGCCTATTTTACAGGGGGGAAGAACGTAAAGATAGTTTTCAGCGATGAATTGAACATAGAAAGCGCTTCAAAGGTGGAAAACTACGAGGTGGCAGGGGCCGTTCCTAAAAGCGCCGTCGTGTTTTCGGACAGAAAGAGCGTGAGCCTGACTCTTTCGCAAGAGATTGGGGAAGAACAGAAGGTTGATGTTTTTGTATCCAAGGATGTAAAAAGCTCCGAGTTTAAAAGCCTTGGAGGGGATTATACAAAAGAAATTATGTACACGGATTCAGGGGCGTACATAAGCGGGGAGCAGCCGTACATAAAAAAGGAGACCGCGGCTTCAGTCTCGGTCATTGAAAAGGAACAGTCTGTCGAAAATGCAGTTATAAGGGGAGACCTATACATAGGGGCTAGTGGAATAATTTTGGAAGATGTTCAAGTGGATGGAACACTATATATAAACCCTGGAATATCTGGAAAATGTAATATTAAGAATGTGACAGCCCAAAGGGTGGAAATACTTTCGGGGATATCGACTGAAAAAGCAATAGGGATAGACTCTCTCCAAACCGACATACTGAGTATAAAAAGCTCAATGGGGGCATATGTCCAGATAAATGATACAGACTCGAAATCGCAGATATACAAGACCATAATAGACCTTGGAGTTGTCCCTGTAACATTGAGCTCCCAGGAAGGTTCATACGGCAGGATAGAGGTTTCATCCAATTCCATGGAGGATGGGACACTAAAGCTTAAGCTAAAGGCAGACGTTGACTCGGCGCTCAGGCTGTATGCGGGCTGCAATGTCGAGTCTGAAGGCGAAGTGGACATGGTATACATAGATACTCCTGCATTTGAAAAAGTTGAGCTTTCAGGAGAGGATGGCAAGCCGTTCCAAAACATAAACGTGGAAAGTCCTGTAGAACTTGTTGTGGCAGCTGGAGAAGTCGGTGTTATCAACTATTATTCAGGCGGGGTTTTGGACATAGGAGATGCCAGCGTCAAATCTCTTATCAAAAATGGATATTATGTTGAAATAGCAGAAGAAGACCTTTCGAAGATAGGATCTTCCAGGGTTGGGGACATAGATTCAGAGACCCTAAGGTTCACACTAATTCTGGATGAGGAAATGTACACACTTGGAAAGAAGCTTGTGCTGAGGAAGGGTGATTTAGAGATACTTTCCACATGCGTACTTCAAAAGGGCCTTCTTACAACTTTTGAAATAGACGAGCAGTACAGGGAGAGTCTTGAATCCGGAACTTATGACGTGTCCACACCTGCAGGTGAAGACTGGATATCGCTTGACGGAGAGCAGACATCTTACGAGGAAAGCGGAGGGCAGACTCCATCAGATGACGGAAAGATAAGATATGCTCAGGCCATAGGAAATACAGCGACTTCTGTTAGTGGAATGTATACAGATGACGTTACAAAAATTGAGGTCATATATTCGGGAGTTACAAAGGAAGCCACGCTTGAAAACGGGGAGTTTTCATGGAATATATTCCCTGGACTTCAAAATGGAGCAAAGATTACGCTAAAAGCTTATGCAGAAGAAGAGATGCTTGAAACGATTGAAATCACAGTTGGGGAAGAGGCACAGATTCCAAAGGTTTCAAATGTAAAAGCTGTTGGGAACACGGCTACAGCAGTCAGTGGAAAATATGCCGATACTATAACCAAAGTGGAAATAGTTTATTCGGGAGTTACAAAGGAAGCCACGCTTGAAAGCGGGTCATTTTCATGGAACATATTCCCTGGTCTTGCTAGCGGAACTGAAGTGACAATAAAGGGATATGAAGGGGACACACTTGCCATAGAAGTTAGTGTCAATGTTGAGTAGGGATATTGTGCAATACCGGATGTTTCCGAAGATGAAGACACCGGAAAGATTTTGAATTATTATTAAGGTTTTAGGATATTCGGAGGTGTTATTTTGAGTTTTAAATTAAAGAAATTTATGACAGCATTGATTGCTGCAATAATGATTTTTACAGTGCCGTGCAGTACATTTGCAGCAGATATGGCAGAGCAACTTAAAAGTCAGTATGGCTACGAAATGAGAGATGGGATAGTGAAGGTCTCAAAGTCAAAGGAGTTTAACATAGTTTTTTCAAAGGATATAGATGCCTATGCACTAGGCGGAATCCAAATATTCGAAAAGACAAAGTCAATCCTTGTGGAGACGGTTACAAGCGCTGAAGGAAAAAACAAGTTGAAGGTCTCTCCGGTTTTAGAACTTCAAAAGGGGAGTTCATACTATCTTATAATACACTCACCTGAAGTGGCCGCTGATTCGATAAGGTCTTCAAGTGGTGATGCGCTTCAAACAGGCACAATATGCGAATTTTTTGTACAGGGTGAATATATAGGCGGAGCAAGCGCCGAGGGCAGTATAGCCACGGCTATCACCGGAAATGTACATGAGGCGGACCGTATTGAAGTTGAGTACGATGGGAATATAAAATCACCAGAAATTATAAATGGTGAGTTTTCGTGGAATGTATTTCCGGGACTGAGCAATGGGACAAAGGTAAAGGTGAGGGCCTACAAGGGAGGAACACTTTTGGAGGAGATAGAGATAGAATCGGAGTAGTTTAAATAAATCCATAAAATTTGAAAGGAAGGGCATGACATGGTAATTAAAAATGTGAAGCGACTGGCACTATCTGTGATATTGTCAATGGCAATGATATTTGGCCAGGCTCTGCCGGCTCATGCATTTGTTCACGAGGGCAAAAGCATAGATGGTATACAGGTTGGGAATGTCTTTTACAGCATGGAGTACATAATTGCAAACGAGGTAGCATTTGGCGACATATTCGGACCGGCAGCCGCTGAAACTGTGGTGCTTGACTTTAACGGGAAGTCGGCGAAGTTTTCTGACTATCTGTCTGGAGGCGTAAGTGATTTCGACGAATTTGCAAGCATACCTGCAAATCAGACTGCAGCAGCTCCAAACAGCATGCTGGACGGGAGTGGAAATACCGTTGCTATATCACCAGGAGGGGGCGAAACAGAATCAAACTCAGTAACAAGCGTATACTCCACTGGAAATACATCCGCTGAGGTGGCGTTTAAAAATGCACTGGAAGCGGCAGAGTATGTAAAGGAAAAGTTCAGCTTTAACAACGGCCTTACGGTTGAGAGCTCAAATATAAAAAGTGGCAGCGGCAACAAGACGGTAGTGCTCACGACATCGAGCCAGGATTCAAGCAAGACATACACACTTACATACGACGGAAAGGCGGTTTCGGAAACATTCAAGGGAACAGCCATAGGAACTACGGTGCCACCTGCACCTTCAATACCGTCGACTCCTGTTGACGACGACAATAAGCTTCAGGGGCTTGACTCCGAAAAGACATACCAGTACAAGGAAGTAGGAAGCGACAATTGGATTGACTACAATCCAGAAAGCGGCCTTCCCGAAACTGTAGAGGGCAAGGACATACTAGTCAGGGAGAAGGAAACCGCAACAACGCCTCCAGGCACACCTATAGAGGTTAGCGTGCCCGGGGACTCACAGGAAGACATAGAAGACGGGGACACTCAAAGGAATATAACCAAAGTTGTTGCATACAATGAAGGCTCCGAAATAGATACTGTGACTGTAACGTTCGACAAGGCGTTTTTCCCAAGCGAGAAGGTATATCTTTCAGACTTTGAGGTGAAAAGGAGCATTGACTCAGGAGCTTACTCTCAAAGGCTTTCAACTGCAAACCTTAAAATATCAGCAGACAGAAAGAGCGCATCGTTTGGAGTCCAAAGCGTGTCAAAGCAACTGGATGAACAATCAGTCAAATATTCTGTGTCGTACAAGGGTGCAAGCACTGTAGATGCCGGAAGTGCAGTAATAGTGCCAGCCGTGCTTACCTATATAGAAAGCTACTCAATAAAGGCCATAGAATTTGCAGGAAATGATCTGCATGAGATAAAAGTAACTGTCAAAAGCGGAGTGGCTGATGTGAAAGTCAACGGCAAGAAAATGAACTACAAGGGCTCAAAGGAATTCATACTATACACTACGGAGCTTGTGGGGCAGTCGTCTGCTCAGATAAAGCTTTACGCGTCTGATGGAAGCGAACTTGAATCCAAGACCATAAATGTTCCATTTAGTTAAAAGAATTTAAAATCAAGAGGTGAGGCCTTGGCTTTGCCTTGATTTTTTGACATAGATTGAGCATCAATCAGAACAAAAATAAATAAAAAGGGGATAAACATATGATCAGAAAAGAAGCTAAGAGATTTTTTTCGGTTTTAATGACTATGCTGATGGTTCTATCGGTGTTTTCTGGTTCGGTTGCAACTCTATATTCAGTAGACGCCTACTCTGCACCTTATACATACTGGTTTGAAGAGGGCACAGGAGGGGCTACGGGCCAGAAGGTAATAAAGATGAAGTTTCCAGGAAAGACTGTAAGTGGAGTTGTTAAAAGCGACATCGATGTCAACGACGCCTATGCGGAGGCAACCGCAAACTATGCTTATACTGGTTCTGGAGACACAATAACAATAAGCTTTGCAGATATTGGATACAAAGACGGCGGATATGAGTTGACTTTCAATCCGGGAGCAATTACTTTTAGTAACTTCACACAGCCGGTGGCATACACGGTGGAGTTCTTTGCAAGAGACATAAACCCTGGGGCGCAGACACTATTTGTAGACTCCAGCAATACAAGTCATACAAATGATGAGATACTTGCAAGAAATACTTTTGACGACATAACCCTTACTTATGAAGGGGAGACAATAACTGAAGTGGATGTAGCGCATGAACAGCTTGAAGCCAGTACAGATGCAAACTATCTTACAAACATAACGGTAAAGACAATTCCAGAGGTTCAAAAGCTTAAAATCAAGTTTGTAGGAACTACAGTGAGCAAAGATGAAGAAATGCTGCTTTATTCTACTGAAGGTGGAAGTAATGTTGACGATAGTGTTGTTACAGCCAATGTATTTAAAACCAGCATTGTGGGAATAAAGGACTCAGAAATAGACATGACCCTTTATTCATATGACGGTAATGGAAAGTTCATAAATGAAAAGACAATACTTATGATATCCAACGGGGACGGACAAGAAGATCCGGCCGGTGGAATTCTATCCAGAAGCGAAAACAGCGTTGCGGATGTAATGAACGGAAATGTTGACGACTTCGAAGCAATGCTCAACAACCTTACAAGCCTTGATGAGCTCAAAGTCTCATACAAGAACAGTGAAGGTGTAAGATACGTATCGAACATACATGAGCTTGCGGAAACATTCGTTGATCCGGATGTACACCATGTAATGCTTACAAGCAGTATGATCTCAAATGCGGAGCTCACTTTCGACAACGACACTATGTATATAGACGGACAAAACAATACCTATACAGGGGACATGAAGCTTTTAAATACTGGGGCTGCGGTTGCTAGGATGAGCGACATAGAGGTTGACGGAAAGATAACAGTGGACGTTTCAAGCCAGGGAAAGGCCTATTTTGAAAACGTAACGGCAGATGAAATAAAAATTATATCATCAGACAATCAAAACTGCGTCCACATAAGCAATTCAGATGTAGAAAAGGTGACAGTTGCAAACAATACAAACGTTAAAGTTATAATCGAGGGAACTACTCAGATAGACCAGATGGACATAATGCCAAAGGCGGCGGCAAACAAGGTTGAAATTGTAAATGCCTCTACAGTCGGAGACTCTGCAGTGACAGTAATAAACGTGAAAAACGTAGACACTGATTCTCCTGTCATAAAGCTTTCTGGAGAGTTTGTAGATCCTAATGTTCCAAGCGACATAAAAACAGATGTGGAACAAGACACGTCTGCAGTAGATGACGGAACTAAGAGTGACCTTGAAATAATGACAATATCAGACTGCACAGGAAAAGAGATTGAAGAAGCAGGAGGACTTAGAATAGTTCTAAGATTGGATGGAGAATCCAAATTTGATACAAGCAAGACTACTCAATTGATAGCTGCAGTAAATGCAGCCGTTGGAGCCACAACTCCTTTAGAATTCACAGGAAATATAGCAAATGCGTCGGTAAGCTTTATAGGCAGTGATAAAATAGCAGTGATAATAGTTCCTGCAAGTGAATTTGTATATGGCAATCTAACTACTGATGAAGTCGAGTTTACAGTAGAGAGTTCAACACTTGTTACCGGAATCGATGATATCGTGAGTGGAACGGTTGAGGCCGGTTCGAGCCTTGAAGATGACATCACATTCGACGTTTCGAGAAGTGCAGACCTTACAGCTCTATCTATAAACTCGCAGTTAGAAGATGCAACCGGAATAAACTTAACGCTTACAGGGGCAACTAACTATACAATATTTGAATATATAGTGGCTGCAAACCAAAACAGCATAACAGGTTCATGGACAGCTCTTACAGATGCAAATATATCAGGTGTTGCAAAAGCGGACAACGGAAAATACCTGTATATAAGACAAAAGACTCAAACTGGCAACATGAGGCAGCTAGGCAGGATTATAGGTCTCGACACCACGGCTCCGACAATCACTTCTGTTGTATTAACAGATGCTGATGCCGATGGTGTTATCGAAACAGCAACGGTTACATTCTCAGAAGAGATATCTGATGCGGCTGCAACTGCATATGTTGCGGGTAATGGTACAAATACTATTGGTGGTCAAGCTATCACCAATGTAGCTACTGGTTCAGCTGCAGATGATGAAATACTTATATTCACTACTGCTGATGGAGGTGCAATCGGTACTGGGGTTGTTGACTTATTGTTGGCAGAAGGTGCAGATGGTCTAAACATTACAGATATTGCGGGTAATGACCTTGCAGATGTTACACCAAGCACGGTTACTGAAACTGATAAAGCTGGACCGGTAGTTCTTACAGCTGTATTTGATGATTCTGCTACTAACGATGGTAACATAGAAAACGGCGAGAAGATAACTATAACATTTAGTGAGGATACTAATGAGGCAGCAGTTACAACTGCTGCAGCTATAGATGCATTACTAGATATTGATACTGTAAACACATTTGATACAACTGAACATACTGTTGCATCATCGACAGCAGTGTCAGCAACATGGACAGATGCAAAAACACTTGAAGTTACATTTACTACTGCGGGAGCTGTAGATATTCTAGCAGGAGACTTTATAAAAGCCAAAACAGGAGTTACTGATACTGCAACGACTCCAAATGCGTCTCCAACTGCAAGTGTAACAGGAGGAAATGCTTTAGCGATTACAGACGCTAACTAACACGGAGCGTTAAGCATGGTGCCAGGCACGAACTTACGAAGTTATTTCGTAATCGAGTTTAAGGCGACGGAATGGCAATTGAACAGATGAAACAACAGGACACCTCGCGGGTAGAGATACTTGCGGGGTGTTTTTGTGTTATAATTCTTTGTAAGAAAAAAACCAGGCAAGGTAATGGAGCTGTATAGATAGAAGCGATATATAGATTTACAAGTAGACAAGGAAGGAAGATGGTTTTGGACATATCCGACATATATGCAGAAATTAAAAATATAGCTGCGAAATATGAAAACATACAAAAGGTTATGCTGTTTGGGTCAAGAGCAAGAGGAGACAACAGGGAAAAAAGCGATATTGACATTGCCGTGTTTCCAAAGGAATGTCCCTTTGAGCAAGAGGCGGCGTTTTGGCTTGAAATCGAAGATATTGACACTCTTCTTAAATTCGACATAGCAGTCATAAATGAAGATACGGAAAGGGAATTGATTGAAAACATAGAAAGAGACGGGGTGCTACTGTATGGACAGGATCAGAAAAAAGTATGAAAACAGCATGAGGGGATTGAATAAGCTTTTGGAGCTTCAGGATATTAAAACTGTCGAATCTGATGTTTTTCGTGATGCGCTTATACAAAGGTTTGAATTCACGTTTGAGATGATATGGAAGCTTTTGAAGGCATACATGGAGGATCAGGGGATTCAGGACATAAACGCACCAAAGGCGGTGCTGAAGGAAGCGTATGCGCAAAATCTCATAGACCATGAAGATGTTTGGATTTCAATGCTGAAGGATAGAAATCTCACTTCTCACATATATAGTGAGGCTGTTGCAGTTAGGATAAGCAAAGATATTATCGTAAGCTACATACCACTGTTTGAAAAGCTCCTCAACATGCTGGAAGCGAAAATCTAAAGGAGGCACACATGAAAATCAGAATTATAAAGCAGTTCTTGCCGGCGGCGCTTGCAGTGATTATGCTGATGCAGCCCCAGCCAATTCAGGCTATCGAGGCAAAAGCAGCAGCACTGGAAACTGCATCAATAGAAACCGTATCAGAGGGGCAAAGAGAAGCCGTTTTCGAATCTGACTCGTGGGAGAATCCGTACACTACATACAATGGCGAGGAAGGGGCTTTAGTAATCTCAAAGAGCTCCGCAGTACCCGCGGCCGTAGAAAGCGCCGGAAGCCTTTTTGGCCTCAAGGACATAATATACGACAACATGTTAAACAGGAATGCGAGCTTTGCAATAAACTATACCGGGGATACAAGCAACCTAAAACCCGATTTGCAAAGCATAATGGCTGAAATCGATGCGCAGGACGAGTACCTTTCAAATTCGAGAGGCTGGTATTCGTGGTCTGCTACGGGCTATGTGAACGATGCCACCATAACTTTCAACGTGGACTACCTTCACAGCAAATCGGACGAAGACTACATTGAAAGCGAAACAGACAGCATACTCTCTGAAATAATAAGCCCGGGAATGTCCGACCTTGAAAAGGTGAAGGCCGTAAACGACTATATAGTGCTGAACACACAGTACAGCGAAGAAACATTTGCAAGCGCCCATTCGCCTTATGCGATACTCACCGAAGGCAAGGGGGTCTGCCAGGCGTATGCACTTCTCGAGTACAAAATGCTCGGGAAGCTGGGATTCGAACGCAGGTACGTTGTCGGAAACGCAGGAGGAGTGGGCCATGCGTGGAACAGCGTCAATATCGGAGGGAACTGGTATTTCATAGATTCGACCTGGAACGACCCTTTGCCTGACAGGAAATACAACGTCAGCTACAAGTACTTTCTGGTGACGCAGGAATACCTGGATGACGACCACAGCTGGGAAAAGTCTAACTACCAGCAGACGGGCGGCGACGACTACTCCTATTTCCACGACATGTCATACACGTTCTCTGACTCGGACCATATATACTACAGCAGCGACTTGGACGGTGGAGCTCTCCACAGCATATCCGTAGACGGAAGCGGCGACATAAAGCTCAACAATTACAAATCCTATTATATGGCGTGCTACGGGGACTGGATATACTACAGCAACTACTCAAACGGAGGATACATATACAAGATAAAAAAGGACGGAACCGTGGAGGAAAAGCTCAACACTGTCCATTCCACGGACCTTCACATGGATGGAAGCAGACTTGCATATACCAATAACAGCACAGGGCTGCAGGAGTACATCCAGCTTGAAGAGGAGCCTGGCAAAGATGCCAGGGAAGAGCTTGAAATTGACCCTTCTTATAGCTGGGAAGAGCCTTTTTCGCAAAAGACAGGCCAGCCCGAGGGCAAATACTGGACTGTGGAGTTTACAAAGCCCTTGGACGAGGGCTCTGTAAACGGCGAGAATGTATTCGTGGGTGAAAGCGACGGCGGGGTTTTGCTTAAGACTGACACCAGCGTGACACTGGCCGAAGGCAGCAAGGTTGAAATAAAACCTGTGGACGGATGGGAAAGCGGCGGAGTGTACTACCTTTTCATATCCGAAGGAGTCAGATCCGAAAATGGGGAATCTCTCGGCAGGGGGATAAGGATGAAGTTCACCATAGAATAGACGGGAGTGCCATATAAATCAAGGGGACGGTTCTTGGTGCATTGCTCAGCCGGAAGAATCGCCCATTTGCCTCCTGTGGACAAGGCTAAAACCAAGCAGCGGTTTTGAAGGTTGTTTTTCAACCGGAGAAGCCCCGCTTGGTTTTTTATTTTTGCATTTTTGATTGCATTTTTGATTTTGTATTCAAGACGAATGGCTTCTATTTGTATCCGTCAAATACAACCCACATATGAAAAGCGTCCTATCTATGAGATAATACTCACAAATAGGACGTTTTCTATTTTTTAGATTCAAATGTTTTAAGGCACTCTTTCGGCAGGGTTTCAGACCACGGAAGAAGATGATCCAGTGCGTATGGAGTGCTGAGTTTTGTATTCGGAAGCTGCTCGAACAGGTATTTCAAATAGTAAAAAGGATTCAGGCCATTCATTTTGGCTGTTTCTATTATGCTGTATGCCATGGCGCTGGCTTTTGCTCCATGAGGTGATTTGCAGAATAGATAATTTTTGCGACCGATAACAAACGG
>NZ_FSRH01000032.1 GCF_900141635.1 Peptoclostridium litorale DSM 5388
AGCTCTTTAAGAGCTCTTTCTACTGCTCTTGCTCCGTCAAGGTTAAGTATTCCAACTGTAGGGTTTTTCTTGCCCATAGCTTTTGCAGTGATTATTCCGTATATCGCGTTTTTAACCATTGCCTCAACCCTGTGAGCTGCAGATGTTCCTGTTGTTGTAGCTATGAACATCTCTTTTCCTTTTCCAGGTGTTATTACTCTTCCCACTGTTGAAACTCCTATTGGGAAGTTGTAGTGCATTGTAACACATGCGCTTAGGTATCCGCTGTCAAGAAGCTCTTCCATTTTCTTGTGAGCTTCTTCTTCTGTTGCAACTTCTGCAACTTCAAGCTCTGTGTCTACCTTTGGTCCTATTAGTACTATTTCAAAGCCTGCGCTTTCCTTTGCAGCCATCTCTGCTCCTGCAACAAGGTTTTCTACGCCGTGCTCGCTTCCAAGTGTTGTTATTCCAACTCTTATTCCTGCTGCAAAGCTTCCAGTTTCTATAGCCTTAGCTATGTCCTTGAAAGTTTCGCCTATCATTTTTTTAATGTTTTCTGACATGGTCTCACCCCTATTCTGCGAGTAGATGTGCTGCAAATTCCTTCATAGACTCAGCTATCATTTTTCTTACTTCCTCTTTTGAAGCTCCGCCTTCTTCTACTACTCCGCTGTTTCTTTCTATTACTATAGAGCATCCGTCAAACAGGTTAGTCATTCTTCCTAGGAAAAGACTTCCCTTTCCTACTATCATGGCTCTGTTTCTGTCGCCAGTTGTAAGGTCTTCTCTTACGAATCCTAGGTATGGCGCTCCTGATGGTATGTGTCCCTGTGTTGGAGCCCATCCTGGCATTCCGTGGTTTTCAACGAATTCGCCTATTTGAGATCTTTCAAGCTCTTTGCCCATAACCGCAAGAGCTCCTATCATCTTGTAGTTAGCCTCTGGAACGTCTCCTGCTCCTGCTGGCTTAGTTATGTCTGGGTTTTGCATTTCAACCGAGTACTTGTCTACGTCTGTTATCTTAAGTCCGCCTTTTGCAAGTGGAGCTTTAACTAGAGCGCCTATTACAGCCTGTGGAGATGATCCTGTTCCAACTGTGTGTCTTCCCACTAGGTCTGTTCTAAGAACTGGGCTTACTCCGTCGTTTTCGCTAACTAGTGCAGCGAATCCGCCTAGGCAGTCCTCAAGAACTGGCATTTCTTTCTTAACGTGGTCTTTTCCGTTCATTCCAAGTTTAGCCGTAGCTCCACCTGCAACTATTACTACGTTACTGTATACTCCTGATTTTACAAGAGCTGATGCTGATATAAGAGCGTGTGTTGGAGCCGCGCAGAATCCTCTAAGGTCTGATCCTGTAGCGTTGTTGCATCCGCACATTTCAGCTAGTGATTTAGCGAAGTTTCCTCCACCTCTTTGGTTCATGTCTCCACAAGCCTCTTCTGAACACTCTATAACATAGTCTATTGAAAGTGGGTCTATGTTGTTTTTAGCTATAAGGTTTGCAAGAGAAAGTGCTCCCGAAGCCTTAACTGCAAGGTTTTCAAGCATTGTATGAGAGTTTAGGTTGATGTCAACATCGTGAGCTCTCTTTACGCATCCTACAAGAGTTCCGTCGTTGTATAGTCCCTCTGCGTGGAATTCGTTTACTTGTGTCTCTATTTCAGCTATTTCAACTCCAGCGTTTACCTGGTCAGCCATGTATCCGATTACTGG
>NZ_FSRH01000004.1 GCF_900141635.1 Peptoclostridium litorale DSM 5388
CCTGCAGGAGTTACATGTGCGGGAGACCTTGCTAAAATGGGATACGAAATAACAGTATTCGAGGCGCTTCACGAGCCAGGCGGAGTTCTTCTTTACGGAATACCAGAATTCAGACTTCCAAAAGAAGACGTTGTAAAGCCAGAGCTTCAAAACCTTGAAAAGCTTGGAGTTAAAATAGAGACAAACGTAATAGTTGGAAGAACTATAACAATAGACCAGCTTCTTGGAGAAGAAGGATTCGACGCCGTATTCATAGGATCTGGAGCGGGGCTTCCAAAATTCATGGGAATAGACGGAGAGAACCTGAACGGAGTATTCTCGGCGAACGAGGTTCTTACAAGAAACAACCTTATGAAGGCGTTCAAAGAAGACTACGACACTCCAATAAGACCAGGAAAGAAAGTTGCAGTAGTGGGCGGAGGAAACGTTGCTATGGACGCTGCAAGAACTGCGCTAAGACTTGGAGCTGAAGTACACGTAGTGTACAGAAGATCAGACGCCGAGCTTCCAGCGAGAGCTGAAGAAGTGCATCACGCTAAAGAAGAGGGCGTAATATTCGACGTTCTTACAAACCCAGTTGAAATCCTCGGAGATGAAAACGGATGGGTTAAGGGAATGAAGTGCGTGAAAATGGAGCTTGGAGAGGCTGACGAGTCAGGAAGAAGAAGACCTCAGGTTATAGAGGGATCTGAATTCATACTTGACGTAGACACAGTAATAATGTCACTTGGAACATCTCCAAACCCACTTATAACAGACACTACAAAAGGACTTGATGTAAACAAGTGGGGCTGCATAGTTGCTGACGAGGCTGACGGACAGACTTCAAGAGAAGGAATATTCGCAGGTGGAGACGCTGTTACAGGAGCGGCTACAGTTATACTTGCAATGGGCGCTGGAAAAGCGGCTGCTGAAGCTATAGACAAATACGTAAAGAGCAAGTAGTGATTATTTAAGCGTGTAAAAAATAAATGTGTAATAAACAAAAGCCAGTCGGGTATTTATAAAAATATCCGGCTGGCTTTTGTTTTGTAGCAATATTGGTTACAATAATAGGGATATATTTACTCCATAGCTGCATGTAGTTCGTACAAAAACATACAAAATAATACTAAAACATATTAAAGGTGAAAAAACAGGGGCAATTGTATGTCAAAAATTTAAATGATATATACTATAAAAGAGGTGAAAATAAAATTGAATTATGAACATATCTTTAGAACCAAGTGTTTGCAAGGCGTTCGAGGATCGGATTAAAAGTGGATAAATGTCAAAAATATATGGCATTATTGCGGCATTTATATTAAAATATAATATGTTGCGTGATACATAAACATATTTTAAGGAGTGGTCATTTTGGCAACGAGTTCGAAATTCAATAGAAAAGACATAAATTCAAAAAATCCAATATTTTCACAGATAAGGACTACCATAGAGACTGCATTTTTGGGAAATAACATCATAGATTTAAATTCGCTCAAAGAGGCGTACAAGCTTGCAAAAAATTCACCAGGCACTGTAGTAACCGATATGCCCGTACACAATCCTGAGGATTTAGGGCTCGATCCAGATGCAAAGATACTTCTTTTCAATGACGGGGCTGTAAATGGAAGATGTGCAGCGGCAAGAAGGATAATAGGGGAGCATAATGTAAGCCAGGATGAATATGCCACAAAGCTGAGGGATGCAATATACAAGTCAAGATATAAAAAGCTCTACCATGCACAGGCCTACATAGGGCTTGACAAGGACTTTATGGTAAGGGCGCATCTTTTGGTTCCGGAAGGCCATGAAAACATAGCATACAACTGGCTTTTGAACTTCCAATATGTAACTGAAGAATATGTGGATATGTATGAGGCTTCAAAGATCATCGAAAATGAAGGTGACATATACGTATTTTCAGACCCTGACTGGCAGCACGATGAGCATCCGATGGGACTTACGCTGTTTGACCCTACGCACAACTGCGCTGCGCTTCTCGGCATGAAATATTTCGGTGAACACAAAAAAGGAACTCTGACACTTGCTTGGGGCTGTGCAAACAGGAATGGGTTTGCCGCATGCCATGCAGGCCAAAAGAGATATAACCTTAAAGCTGGGAAAAAATTCGTAGCAGGAGTGTTCGGACTTTCGGGTTCAGGAAAATCAACAATAACGCATGCAAAGCACGATGGAAAATACGATGTAACGGTGCTTCACGACGATGCATTTGTGATATCCACTGAAAATGGATCTTCAGTTGCACTTGAGCCATCATATTTTGACAAGACCCAGGACTATCCCCTTACATCTGATGACAACAAGTATCTGATAACGGTTCAAAACTGCGGAGCGGCACGGGATGAAGACGGCAAGATAGTCATAGTCACAGAGGACATAAGAAATGGAAACGGAAGGGCCATAAAGTCAAAGCTGTGGGCGCCAAACAGGGTGGACAAGTTTGAAGAGCCTGTAAACGCCATATTTTGGCTTATGAAGGATCCTACACTTCCTCCGGTTCTTAAAATAAAAAGCTCAGTGCTTGCAGCGACAATGGGGGCTACGCTTGCTACAAAGAGAACCACTGCGGAAAGGCTGGCTCCGGGAGTAGATCCAAATGCGATTGTAGTTGAACCATATGCAAATCCTTTCAGGACATATCCGCTGGAGAATGACTATGAAAAATTCAAGATGTTGTTTGAAAGCAGGAATGTTGAGTGCTATATACTGAACACGGGATTTTTCATGAACAGAAAGATTCCTAAGGAAGTAACCCTGGGCATACTTGAAGAGATAGTCGAAGAAAAAGCCAGCTTCAAAAACTGGGCGGAATTTTCAAACATAGACATACTTGAAATAGACGGGTTCATTCCAAACATGAAAGACAGCGACTATGTAAGCCAGCTTTCAAAAAGGATTCATGACAGAATCAAATTTCTTAATGCAAAGTCTGTAGAGGGCGGAGGGTTCGACAGGCTGCCTGAAGAGGCCGTTGACTCGCTTATAGACATTATGAACGAACTCAATAGCATGAGATAAAAAATAATATATTTACAACACATTGAAACAGGGGTATAATTATTTTTAAGAAGAGAATAATTTTGATTTTAGAGCTGGAGGAGCCTGTAAAGACAGGCTGAGAATGTGATGTTATCGCTTACTCCCACCACCTGATTTGGTTAATGCCAACGTAGGGAAGCTTGCTGTTTGTGTTGTCATGACATAACCAGGGCTTGCCGTTTGGCAGGCCCGTTTTTAATTTACAAAACTAAATAGAAATTGCAAAAAAACTGGAGGAGTCTGTAATTACAGTCTGAGAGTGCGGTGTTACCGCTTACTCCTATCACCTGATTTGGTTAATGCCAACGTAGGGAATGTTTTTATGAACGTTGTTTAAACAGGCCCTGGAGTCTGTTTTTTTATTGGAAAAAAATGAGAGGAGATGAAAAGGTGATTGTAAACGGCAAAAACATGGAATTCGATGGAGATATAAGTGTGAAGGACTTGCTGTCACATATGAACGTGGACGAAGACGTTGTAGTTGTAGAAGTGGATTTTGAAATACTGCCAAAGGACAGTTATGAAACTCATATCCTTGACGAGTCTTCAAGGGTTGAAATAGTTGCATTTGTGGGAGGGGGCTAAATGGAAAAGAAAATCAGGGAAAAACTTTCAGGATGCACAGTAGGCATAGGAGGCCTTGGGGGGCTAGGCTCGAGCATTGCCGTGCTGCTTGCAAGAAGCGGCATTGGAAGGCTAATACTTGCAGATTTTGACGTTGTGGACGAGAGCAATATATACAGGCAGCAGTACATTAAAACTCAGATAGGTATGAAAAAGACAGATGCAATAAGGCAGATAATCGAATGGATAGACGACAGGGTTCAAGTAGACACATTTGATGAAAAACTAAGCGGCACTCGCGCCTGCGAGATATTCGAGGATGCGGACATAGTCATAGAGGCTTTTGACAACCCAAAGAGCAAGGCCGACATGGTTGGGGCGGTTCTAAAAAACACAGGCAAAAAGATTGTCTGCGCATCTGGAATTGCAGGACACGGCCCGGGAGACGAGATAGTTTCCAAAAAGGTGCTTTCAAATCTTTATGTCGTAGGAGATGGGGGCAGAGGCATAGTAGAAGGCGAAAAGCTCATGGCTACAAGAGTTGCAATAGCTGCAAGCAAGCAGGCTCATCTAGCGGTGAGGATTATGATTGGCGAAGAGGAATAATGTTGTATAACAATGTATTATAGGCAAGCGGTGATATAAACGTCCGTACGTCTTTTGCTTTGGAGCTGCTTGACATCTCATTCTGCCTGACAGCCGGGAACCGTTTGAAACTCGCTACGCTCAAACAGTCAAAGGTTCCAGTCGGCTCGCGGGCAGAATTTCAATGAGCAGCTCTTCAAAGCTCCAGAAAGCCGGACTGATTCATACCACACACATGCCTTGCTGAAGTTTTGCAGTATAAAAAAATAGAGACTATAGGAGGATTAACATGGACAAGTTGAAAATAGGCGGAGTTGAGCTTGAAAACAGGCTTTTTATAGGAACGGGAAAATTTCCAAACAAGAACATGCTGAGCAGCGTGATAGAAAGCTGCAAAAGCAAGGTAGTGACAATAGCACTTAGAAGGGTCGACACAAGCAGGCAGGAAAACAACATACTAGAATATATTCCAAAGGATATGATACTCCTTCCAAACACGTCGGGGGCGAGAACTGCGGATGAGGCCGTTAGGATAGCGCGCCTTGCGAAGGCCATGGGCTGTGGAAACTGGATAAAGATAGAGGTCATATCAGACAACAAATACCTTCTTCCAGATAATGAAGAGACTATAAAGGCGACCAGAATACTTGCGCAGGAAGGTTTTGTTGTGCTTCCATACATGAATCCGGACCTCATGAGTGCCAAAAAGCTTGTGGAGGCGGGAGCCGCAGCTGTAATGCCTCTTGGAGCGCCTATAGGAACAAATAGAGGTATAAAGATGGAAGAGATGATAAGGATAATAATAGATGAAATAAACGAGGTGCCGGTAATAGTGGATGCCGGTATAGGGGCGCCTTCGCATGCGGCGCAGGCAATGGAAATGGGTGCGGACGCAGTGCTTGTCAACACGGCGATAGCGACGGCTAACGACCCGGCTGAAATGGCAAAGGCATTTTCAATGGCGGTTGAATCGGGAAGGATTGCCTACAGGGCCGGACTTGGAAGATCTTTGGCAAAGGCCGAGGCATCTTCTCCGCTTACAGGGTTCTTACACGAATAAGAGAAGGAGGGGTAGTAATGGGATTTTATGAAATTGTGTCAAAGTACAAGGAGTTTGAATACGAAAGGTTTTTTGAAGAAATAAAGCCTTCAGACATAGAGAGAATACTCCAAAAGGAGAGCATAGACGAACTGGAATTTCTTGCATTGATTTCACCTGTAGCAAAAAAATATATTGAGCATATGGCACAAAAGGCGAGGAGCATTTCGCTCAGGCATTTTGGAAAGGCAGTGCTTCTTTATGCTCCGATATATATATCCAACTACTGTGTGAACAGGTGCGCATACTGCGGATTCAACTGCAGCAACGACATAGGGCGAAAAAAGCTTTCAATGGAAGAAATTGAAAAAGAGGCCATAGAGCTTTCGAAAACAGGGATAAGGCATGTGCTTCTCCTGACGGGGGAATCTCCAAAGGATTCTCCAGTGGAATATGTAATAGAAGCTGCAAAGGTGATGGAAAGGCATTTTGACTCTGTGGCAATAGAGGTAAACCCTTTTACGGTTGAAGAATACAGAGCTGCAGAAAGGGCCGGAGTCGATGGAATGACCGTATACCAGGAGACTTATGACGAAGTAGTATATGACAGGGTACACCTGAGCGGGCCTAAAAAGGACTACAGATTCAGGCTGGACACTCCTGAAAGGGCATGCATGGCAAACATGAGGACAGTCAACATAGGAGCTCTTTTGGGGCTTTCGGACTGGAGAAGGGATGCCTTCATGGTAGGGCTTCATGCAAAATACCTACAGGAAAAATATCCCCATGTGGAGGTTGGTATATCGTTTCCAAGGATAAGACCCCATGCCGGAGCCTTTGAAGACGTCGCCGGGGTACATGACATAGAACTTGTACAGATAATGCTTGCGGCAAGGCTGTTTATGCCGCATGTTTCACAAAACATTTCAACAAGGGAAAGCAGGGAGTTTAGGGACAACCTCATACCGCTTGGCATAAACAAGTTTTCAGCGGGAAGCTGTACCGAGGTTGGAGGTTATTCTTCAAGTGATTCCGAGGTTGAAGCGCAGTTTCAAATATCGGATGAGAGAAGTGTAAAAGAAGTTGAAAATGCAATACTAGGCAGGGGGTACCAGCCACTGTACAAGAACTGGCAGAGGATATGATTGGAGATACGGGCATGATAATTGTGGTGTCAAGCAGCTCCATTTGCAAGGTGGATATTTCAAAGTGTCTTTTGGAGTCGGCAAAAGGCGGAGCTGATTATATCATGATAAGGGAAAAAAGACTAAGCAAAGAAGCACTCTTGGAGCTTTCACTTGAGGTTTCAAAGGCAATTGGGGAGCATGGAACAAAGCTCATAGTAAACTCCGATGTATATGCCGCAAAGCAGGTAGGGGCGCATGCTGTCCACCTTTCATTCGGAGATTTCATGAGTCTTGATAGAGACCGAATGATGAACATTAAAAAATTCATGAAAATAGGGGTGTCAATTCACTCAGCAGAGGAGGCCTCGAGAGCCGAGCATTTTGGGGCCGACTACATACTTGCCGGACACATATTCCATACAAACTGCAAAGCGGGCATTGAGCCGAGAGGGATTGAATTCATAAAGGATATAAAAGACATTGTAAACATACCCCTGTTTGCAATAGGCGGAATAAACAGCAGCAATATAACGAGTGCTATTGATGCAGGGGCTGACGGTGCCGCTGTAATGAGTATTGTGATGGAGTCAAATAGTCCGCGGGGCGAAGTGGAAAAGCTCAAAACTGCCTGCAGAGCATCGGGAAAAATAGACACAGCCAATGTGTAAAAACTTTCTTTTGGAGTATATATAGTATATGCAAATATATATGTACGGACATAATTGGCTGGGGGAATCCATATGTTTTACGAGGAAAAGACATTCGAATATCTTATATATACAATACTTACCCTAATAATAGTATTTCTTCTGGGAAGGCTTGACTTTGTCCTTATTCCGCTTAAGGATGCGGCATCTCTCATACTTGTCCCAATACTCGTGGGAGGGCTTTTTTACTATATGCTCAGACCCGTTGTGCATATGGTCGAAAAAAGGCGAATAGGAAGAAAGCATGCCGTTACGATAGTGCTTTTAGGCATGATGATAATACTTACGGGCATAGCCATATACGGGGGGAACTCAATAAGAAAAGAGTTTGCAGACTTTTACGATTATTTCAATGAGCAGATCAGCGGCGCAAGGCAAAGCACAAGGGGCATATTCGGGGAAGGAGACATACCGGTTTTATTGATTGAAAACATAACCGGATACATTGTGTCCATACTTGAAGTGATGTTTTCGAAATTCGGAAAGAACATACTAGGCCTTTTCCCGACAATCGCTGGAATAGGAACGCAGCTAATACTGATACCGTTTGCACTGTTTTACTTTTTAAAGGACGGACACAGGTTTTTGCCCATAATGCTGAATGTTTTTCCTGAAAGGCACAGGGACGATGCGAAAAAAATACTGATAGACATAGACCGGGTTATAGCTGGATATACCACAGGCCAGCTCATGGTAGCGTTTGTAATAGGGGTTCTCATGTATATAGGGTACATTATCATAGATCTTCCGAATGCGCTCGTACTTTCGATATTTGCAATGATAACCTCCATAATACCTTTTTTAGGCGCATTTTTAGGGGTACTGCCTGCACTTCTTGTCGGGATAACAATAGACATGTTTTATATAGTCAAAATAGGAATACTTTCTTTAGTGGTACAGCAGATAGAAAGCAAGTTCATATCACCCAATATAATAGGGACAAAGCTTGAGGTGCATCCTCTGACAATAATATTCATTATAATAATAGCAATATCACTTTTTGGAATCATAGGGGCTTTCATAGCGGTGCCGGCATATGCGGTAATAAAGATGCTTGCAAAATACTATATAAGAATTAAAAAGACTTCTAAGGAATAGGCGAATCGGCAAAAAAGCTGGTTTGCCTTTTTATGTTTGCGGGTATTTTTAATATGGTTTTAAAAGTACAGTTATGCCCATAAAAGGCATCTCATCCAGTGGAAATCGCAATATATAAATGTTTTATTAAATATAGACAGGAGTTAATGTTATAATATCATGAGAAATAGTATTGATTGGAGTGGTTGTATTTGCCAAATGAAATGCTTTTAAGCCAGAACAGGGACAGCATAAAGGCGTGGGAAAAATTCATAAAAAGTGATGAAATAGACAGCTCCCTTGTAAGGGATGAAATAGCGAAATCCTGGATAAGGAGCAAACAGCATGGGGTAAATCCTCATGGAAGCAACGAGGGATGCTTTTTAAGCAATGACGAATTCTTAAAGAGGCGTGAGATGTACGACCAGCTTTTGCATGCCGGCGTTCATTTTATGAAAATACTCCAAAAAACCGTGCTGGACAAGACTATAGTGATAAGGCTTACGGACAAGGACGGGTATGTGCTTGAATGCTTCAGTGAGCTTTACGAGAAGGATGAGAGCCTCATGGTGACAAAGGGCTGCAATATAAGCGAAAAATACATGGGCACGAATGCAATATCGCTTGCGCTCATAGAGGCAAGCCCTGTGCAGGTGCTTGGAGGAGAGCATTACTCCAAGGCATACCACGAGTGGACTTCGTCGGCTGCGCCCATAAGGGATGAAAACGGACGGGTGATAGGGGTCATAAGTGTTACGGGACCCTGCGACAAGGTGCATCCCCACACTCTCGGAATGGTTGTAGCCGCAGCCGAGGCAATAGAAAACGAGCTGATGCTTGAAGACATAAACAAGAGGCTCAAAATCACAAACAAGCACCTCTTTGCAATAATGGAATCGATATCAGAAGGTCTCATAGGAATAGACGAGCAGGGCATAGTGAAAGACATAAACCTGTTTGCAAGAAGGCTGCTGTCGCTTGAAGAGGCAGACATAATAGGAAATAGCATAGACCTTTTCATAAGTGAAAAGAAGTCTAGGCTTTTGAAGAATGTAATAAAAAGAGGTAAAAAGCATGAAGAAGTCGAGATGTACTTTAAAAATAAAAGAGCAAAAAAGGTGTACTGCATAGTGAGCTTCACCCCTATAATAGACTGTACTGCCGGAAATGTCGAAGGGGTGGTTGTGACATTCAGAAAGTCAAAGACAATACACAACCTTGTAAACAGGATAACGGGGGCAGAGGCGATATTCAGCTTTGACGACATTCTTGGGGAAAGCGAGCACATGCTCAGCGCAAAGAACATGGCGCTTAAGGCCGCAAAGTCAAACACTACCATACTTTTAAACGGTGAAAGCGGAACGGGAAAGGAACTGTTTGCTCATGCAATACACAATGAGAGCAAGAGGAAAAACAAGCCTTTTGTGACTATAAACTGCGGGGCCATACCTAGAGAGCTCGTGGCAAGCGAGCTGTTTGGATATGTGGAAGGGGCTTTCACAGGAGCAAAGAGGGGGGGGCATCCCGGCAAATTCGAACTCGCCGACGAGGGAACCATTTTCCTGGACGAGATCGGGGACATGCCCCTTGACGCCCAGACCAACCTTTTGAGGGTTCTCGAGACAAAAAAGATAGTCAGGATAGGGGACCACAATATAATACCGATAGATGCAAGGGTAATTGCAGCTACGCACAAGGACCTCGAGAAAGAGGTCGAAAAGGGGAATTTCAGAAAGGACCTTTACTACAGGTTGAATGTAATGCCTATAAACACCCCATCGCTCAGAAGCAGAAGGGAAGATATAAGGCTTCTCATAGATGTGTTCTTTGAAAAGTTTAATGCCAGCATGGGTAAACACTTAAAGGGAATAGACGAGAGCTTTTATTTGAGAATGAGAGGATATGACTGGCCGGGCAATGTCAGAGAGCTTCAAAACGTGATGCAGCTCGTAATAAACATGGCTGAAAGCGGAGAAATTATTACTGAAAAGCATATACCCGATAATATAAAAGGCGAGGCATTATCGGATAATGAGCAGGAAGAACAAAAGCTATATTCCCTTGAGGAAATAGAAAAGGCGGCGATAATAAACACGCTCAAAGGAACCGGTAAAAATATAGCCCTCTCCTCAAAAATACTGGGCATAGGCAGGAGCACTTTGTACAGGAAAATGGAGAAATACGGGATAGAATAGTAAAATATGCGTATCAAAATGAAACCTATGTATTGTTTTGATACGCATTATAAAAAGTATACAATGAACAATGCGTATTAAAATGACACGGATTTTACTATCTGCTTTTTACAAAAGCATTTGAAGATGTCTGATTAAAAAACAATTAAATTTATAATGGCGTGTATGCCGGCTTTGAGAGCTTTATACAAACAGCTTATCGAAGTTGGCATTATTTTTGCTATGTTATATATATACGGAATTTCAAATCAGATTTCAGCAGAATGTAATGGGCAGATTTGCAAAGCTTCCATAAATCCGAACTTCTCACACATGCACATGCCTCTAGCTGAGATTTTATATTATTCCAAAACGATATAACATTGAAGTCTGTGACATGAGTATAAAATTTTTGAAACAGAGGTGGCGCGCATGAATGATTTTTTGCTTGCAGTTCCAATAATAATACCATTTTTGATATTTGGATATATACTATTGAAAAAAGATATGGATTTTAAAAGAGCCCATAGGTATTCCCTTTCAGGCGGAGTAATCTGTATCGCAGCAATTCTTTTAATTATCTATTCTAATGACAAAATGCAGCTTGAAATACTCAAAACAGGGGAATTTTTCAAAATATATATAAATATTGACAAGATAGGGCAGCTGTTTTCAACGCTTGCATGCATACTTTGGATATTCACACTGATATATTCAATGGAGTACATGAGGGAGTATGAAAATGCAAAAATATTTTTTGCATTTTTTTCGGCAGCGCTGGGAAGCACGATCGGAATCGCATTTTCGGGAAATATGCTTACCATGTGCATATTCTACTTCATGCTTACCTTTTCTACATTTCCGCTCATGGCGCACAATGAACAAGACGGAGGAGGAATAAAATATCTGGCATATTCTCTAAAGGGAGGAGTGCTTATACTGGCTGGCATTATTGCAGTATACACGGTGAGTCCAAATATGGACTTTGCGGCCAGCGGAGTTTCGTATATTGAATCGCAAAAGCTGATACTGGCGATTGGGTTTGTTCTGATGTTTTTGGGATTTGGCGCAAAGGCGGCAATGGTTCCATTTCACTCATGGCTTGCACAATCTGCGAAGTCTCCAACGCCTGCCGGTTCTATATTCCATGCGGCTTTAGTAGTGCAGTCAGGCATATTTGCAATAATAAGGATTTCTTATTTCATATTCGGGGCAAAGCTTCTCAGGGACATGGATGTACAGTCAATTGCAATTTCGATGGCGGCTCTCACCGTACTAATGGGTTCATTTACCGCCCTTAAAAAGGAAAACCTCAAGGAAAGGCTGACATATTCGACAATAGGGCAGCTTGGATATATCCTTATTGGAGTGTTCATGCTTGATTCAAATGCCCTTACGGGAGGGATACTGCATCTTGTAAACCACGCCCTTATCAAGATAATACTTTTATTTTGTGCGGGAGCTGTGTATAAGAGCCTTGGAAAACAGGACGTGTCTGACATGAAAGGCGTAGGAAAGAAAATGCCTGTAACAATGGGATGTTTTTCAATAGCGGCTGTATCTCTAATAGGAATACCTCCGACAAACGGTTTTGTAAGCAAGTGGTATCTTGTGACGGCCAGCATAGACTCGGGAAAGACAATCGCAGCGGCGGTGCTTCTTGTAAGCGCATTTCTTACTGATTCATATTTGATGCCAGTGGTCATAAAGTCTTTCTTCTATGACTGTGAATGCAACGGTTGCAAAGAGAAAGGAGACTGCAAATTCGAGCAAAAATCGGATGAATGTGAGATGGGATTTGCTACTGTATTTTCGCTTGTGGCTTTGACTTTTGCCGCTGTGGCTATTGGAGTGTATCCTTCAGCGCTTGTAGGTTTTGTGAGTGCAATAGTAAGCGGAGTCGGACTGTAGTATTTTAAAGTTGATATTAGGGGGAGTGATATGAATATTTTTTTGATGATGTTTATACTGTTTTTTCCTGCAGCCATGGCACCTGCAGTATACTGGATTGGCAAAAGGAGCTGTGGACTTATGGATGCAGCAGTCATCGGATCTCTTGCAGCCGAAACGGCAGCTGCAGCATATATGCTTTGCGTGGTTAGATATTCTCAAATAGTATTTCATGCCCCGGGCATTATGACAACGGGTTTTGAAATGAAAATGGACAGCTTCAGGGCTGTATTTGTCCTGCTCGGAGCCTCAATGTGGCTGCTTTGCGGCATATACTGCATGTGGCATATGAAGGGGCAATCGGGAAATCAAAGGTTTTATGCATTTTACATGATGGCGCTGTCGGCGACTACGGGTGTTTTCATGTCGGAAAACGTCGTGAACATGTTTGCCTTTTTTGAAATCATGGCAATAACGTCATATGTGCTCGTAGTGCACAGCCAAGGCAAAAGCGCCCATGAATCTGGAAAGTTTTACCTTGCGGTATCAATAGTAACAGCTCTTGTGACACTGCTTGGAATAGTTGTTTTTTACACCCACTCGGGAAGCCTTTCAATAACCGATATTGAAAAGTCGACCGGGACCATGGGGAATGCAAAATATGCAGCTGCATTTCTAATGAGCTTTGGTTTTTTGGCTAAGGCATGCATATTCCCACTTCACATATGGCTTCCAAGCACTTACAGCCATTCACAAATGCCCGTTACAATAATACTTTCGACTGTGCTTTCGAAGGCGGGGATATTCGGGATAATGACAGTGGGATTCATACTCGGATGGGACAGGCATTTTTCACATGTGGTCATGGCGCTTGCACTTACAAGCATGCTGCTTGGGGGAGTGCTTGCCCTTCTTAAAACGGACGTCAAGGAGAAGCTTGCATACGGAAGCATGAGCCAGATGGGTTATATAACACTTGTAGTATCTACTGTAGGGCTTTCAGACTCTCACGGCGGAGAAGCCATTATGGCGGCTGTATACCACTGTGTAAACCATGCTCTTTTCAAAGGGGCGATATTTATGGCTTTTGGCATAATATGCGCTAAGGCTAAAAGTAGTAACGTAAACGATTTGAAGTTGACAGGAAAGGGGAACATATTCATCACGGCAACATTCATGTTCGCGGCGGCTTCGAACATGGGGATTGCAGGCAGCAGCGGCTTCGTAAGCAAAACAATGATTCACCATAGCCTGTCATACTATGAGGGCGGCATTAAGTATATGGGAACTTTTCTTGAGACGATATTCCTAATAAGCTCGGGCATCACGGCGGCGTATCTTATAAAGCTTTTCAGGGCAGTTTTCAGGCAGGATTTTGAAAGCGAGCATTCAGGGGAACATGAACCCTCGAAATCAAACGATTTGAAGTTTGCATATTTTCCTATGGCTTTGATATGCATGTTTATGATTGCAGTAGCTGTAAGGCCACACGCCATTTTGAACATTGCGGGAAGCAGCGTTATGGGAATGGATATACATCCTGGTAAAATTTATTTTTACAGCATTAAATCAGCAGCATATTCGCTGGTTGTATTTATAGTTGGAATTTTAATATATTCAATATCAAAACTAAAGACCGCTCACTTTAAAAATGGAGTCCGTATATATGTTGATCCCTCACAGGAGTGGATGCACATAAAAAATGACATCTATATGCCCCTGTGCAGGAATATTTTTTATATTTCAGACAAGGTATTTGGTGGAATAGACAGTGTTGAAATGTCTACAATAGGATTTGCTGAAAAGTGCATAGTAAAAATCAGCCAAAGGGGCAAGTTTTGCGAAAAGGCTTCAAATACGAAGAAATAGATTGATTTGGCAAGCACAGCATATTATTTCAGAATAAACCCGCTTGGATATGTGGCCTGCAATGAGGTATAATGAAATGTATAAATTGCATAAAGGAGGGGTTTATTTGAAAAACATAGTTGTGGAAAGTTTTACAATGGACCATACTGCAGTAGAGGCTCCTTTTGTCAGAAAATGCAGCGTTGTGAAGACTCCAAATGGGGATGTGATTACAAAATTCGACCTCAGGTTCATGCAGCCCAACAAGGAGGTCATGCCGACAGGTGCAATTCACGCAATAGAACATCTCATGGCCGGATTTATAAGGGAAGAGCTGGAAGGGGTTGTAGACATATCTCCTATGGGATGCAGGACTGGATTTTATTTAATTGTCGTAGGGGAGCTTAGCGAAGAAATGGTCGCAAAAGCTCTAATGAGTTCACTTGAAAAGATACTAAGATCGGAAGAAGTTCCGGCAGCAAATCCCGTCCAGTGCGGAAACTACAGGGATCTGTGCCTGTTTGGGGCAAAAGAGTATTCAAAAGAAGTGCTTCGAAAATTGAAGCAGAAATATAATGGATAAAAATACCAGAATAATATTATAATATGAATAATATGTCATCAGGGGGAAGTCGCAAAATGAATTATCCAGAGGATAAATGCAAGGGAATAGAAATACAAAAACTTAAAGCTTTAGAGCTTGAAAAAAGCATAAACGAACTTGAAAGCAGGAAAAGCTTAATTGAATGCGAAATCAAGGAGTTCAAGGGAGTATTCAGGCGAATAGAGGAAATGATGTTCGATTTGGATAAGCTCGGGGAGATAAGGGAAGACAAAAAAGCCGAGCAAGAGGGCAAAATGTTAATAGACAAGAAGGATTTTGAAGAACTTCTGGATATTTCAAAGAGGCAGCATATACTTGAAAATAGATTAAGGCGTATTGAAAAGGAAAATGACAGGGTCAAGGGCGAACTAAACGAGGCCGTGAAGACAATAAAAGAAAAGGACGAAGAGCTTGAGTGCAAGTCAAAGCTTAAAAAAGAGCTATATACGGCTACGGCAATGCTTAAAAAGACAGACTATCAGTTCAGGATGCTTTCAGATTTTTTAAAGTCCATAGATCAGTTTGGAAATGCCAGGGAGTTCATGCTCCAAACGGAAAAGGAAAAAAGCAAGGTGAAAAAATAGAAATAATGATAAAAAACAACTGTGTTAGATAAGCACAGTTGTTTTTTATCATTAAAAATATCTCATTCCAAGCCCTCTTAGTATTGCTGTCACAGTGTCCTCGTCTAAGGACAGTATTTGAGCTATTTCAAAGTCCAAAAGCCCCTGGGCGTGGTACTGGAGAAGTGCTTCGAATTCGTCCTGGCTTATCTCCTGTGAACATACCTTTGAATCGTTTTTCTTTTTTCTGTCGCTGTCTGAAAGTGCTCTGTACATGGTATTCCTCCTGTATGATAGTGTCGATACAATAATAATATCACAAAAAATTAAAGATAAAATATTGACATAATAAATTATATATTTTATAATCAATGTAAATTAGGATTTAAATATAATATTTACCAAAAGTTAAATATAGTTTTTATAAATTCTGTGAAGGAAAGAGTAGCATGCGAAATGGCGAAAGCGAGCCGGGGTAGGTGGGAGCCGGTGGTCAGGAAGAATGTGAAGTGCATTCCGGAGAAGGCTTTTTGAAAGAGAATCATGTAGGAAAGCCCGGCGAGGCCGTTAAACCGCAAAGAGAAGGTGCAGTGTGCATTTATGCATATATAATTTGCGCCAAAAAAAAGAGTGGAACCGCGAGCCAAAGCTTCGCCTCTTGCATATGCAGGAAGCGAGGCTTTTTTTAATGAAAAGTTCAGCTGATTGGAGCTGAATACGTGCTTTGGGACTTAAATAAAACTGAAAATACAATTTATAAATTCTGTGAAGGAAAAAAGTAGCATGCTAAATGGCGAAAGCGAGCCGGGATAGGTGGAAGCCGGCGGTCAGGAAGTATGTGAAGTGCATTCCGGAGAAGGCTTTTTGAAAGAGAATCATGTAGGAAAGCCCGGCGAGGCCGTTAAACCGCAAAGAGAAGGTGCAGTGTGCATTTGTGCATATGTGATCTGCGCCTGAAAAAGAGTGGAACCGCGAGACCCCCTTGCCTCTTTAATGGAGACGAGGGGTTATTTTATGTCATGGAGAGTATACGGTTCATTCGCAAGATGGACCAGCTACAAACATGAACGATTGAACACATTCACAAGAGACTATTTGAACTGAAACCAAAGGGATAATTACGGGAGGGTATAATATGATATACGAAAACATAACTAGACTTATAGGAAACACACCAATTGTAAAGCTTTCAAAAATGGCAGGAGAAGACAGCGCAGATGTGTATGTGAAGCTGGAAGGATTCAATCCAGGAGGTTCGATAAAAGACAGGATAGCACTCAATATGATAGAGGGAATGGAATCTGAAGGGGTTATAAAGCCAGGCTATACTCTTGTGGAGCCTACAAGCGGAAATACTGGAATAGGAATAGCTATGGTTGCGGCGATAAAGGGCTACAAGGTTGTCCTTGTAATGCCTGAGAGCATGAGTATGGAGAGAAGAAAAATACTTTCAGCCTATGGAGCGAATCTTGTGCTCACTCCGGCTGACAAGGGTATGAAGGGGGCTATAGAAAAGGCTCAGGAGCTTGTAGACCAAAATGAAGAATATGTGCTTGTAGGCCAGTTTGACAACAAGTTTAACCCAGATGCACACAGAAAGGCGACAGCGTTTGAAATAATAAGAGATATGGATGGAAAGCTTGACGCGTTTGTTGCAGGAGTTGGAACTGGGGGAACTCTTACGGGAACAGGGGAGGTTCTTAAAAAAGAGATAGAAGGCGTAAAAATAGTAGCTGTGGAACCTGACGATTCAGCTGTAATATCGGGAGATGCGCCAGGAGGGCACAAGATTCAAGGAATAGGAGCAGGGTTCATTCCAAAGAATCTTGATGTGGATGTAATAGACGAGGTTGCAAGGGTTACAAACGAGCAGGCATTTGAAACTGCTAGAAAGCTTGCAAAGGAAGAGGGCATATTCCTTGGAATATCTTCAGGAGCTGCGATAAAGGCTGCACTGGACGTGGCTAAAAGCCTTGGAAAAGGGAAGAAGGTCCTAGTTATAGCACCTGATGGAGGAGAAAAATACCTGAGCACTGAACTTTACTAATAATATGAACTTGGGAGGTAATGGGATGAGAGAATATATAAAAACATACATGGAGAAAGACCCGGCTGCAAACAGCGCGCTGGAAATACTGCTGACTTACCCGGGACTTCATGCTACACTGGTACACAGGTTTTCGCATTTCCTATACAAAAAGGGACTAAACTTCGTGCCTAGGGTGATTTCCATAATAATGAGGTTTTTAACGGGCGTGGAAATACATCCCGGAGCTCAGATCGGAAAGAGGCTTTTCATAGATCACGGCATGGGAATAGTAATAGGGGAGACCGCTGAAATAGGCGACGATGTTACTCTTTACCACGGAGTGACTCTTGGTGGAACTGGAAAAGACAAGGGGAAAAGGCATCCTACAGTAGGCGACAATGTAGTGATATCGGCGGGGGCAAAAGTGCTAGGGCCAATAAAAATAGGTGCCCACTCCAAAGTGGGGGCGAATTCTGTAGTGCTAAAAGAAGTGCCTCCCTACAGCACGGTAGTCGGAATACCTGGAAAGATAGTCAAAATAAATGGAATAAGAGTTTACGATGAAGTTGAGGCTGAAAAAAAGGCCATTGTATGAACAGATGATAAGAAATAAAAAAGCGACCTGCAAATCTTGCAGGTCGCTTTTTTGTCAGCTGTGAAGCTCATTATATATTGAAATATATTTTATGAGGTCTGTCTTTGAGAGTATTCCTATCAGGATATTATTTTCCATTACCATGAATCTTCCAAGCTCATTGCCTGCCATCATCCTAAGGGCGTTTTGGGCGGGCTCGTCGGGAGATATTATGAACCGTTTGTCAAGCGGCTCGTACACCTGCTGGACGAGTATGTCTTCCATGTCTTTTTCGTTTACGGACCTTAGGGATTTTAGCATTATAGCCCCGACTATCATGCCGTCATCCTCCACAGGGAAAAACGGGTGTTTGTAGTGATAGAAAAAATCCCTTAGAACATCAGATACGCTCATATGAAGGTCTACTGTAAGCACAGGAGACGTCATTATGTCCCTGACAGTGAGGTTGTTGAAAAGCTTTTCCAAAAGCGCATTTTGATATGATGTCTGCGATGACTGGCCTATGAATATACCTATGAAAATAAGCCATATCCCGTTTACAAGGTTGCCACCAAGAATATTAAGTATTCCAAGCATCATGAGGGCGTATGAAAATATTGTGCCCGAAGAGCCAGCGACTCTTGTGGCATACACCCTGTCCTTTTTTACCGCCCATATTATGGCTGTAAGTATGCGTCCGCCGTCAAGGGGAAGTGCCGGAAACAGGTTGAATATCGCCAGCACAATGTTCATCTGTCCTATGAAAAGCAAAGGAGCGGTGACTGTGTCGGGCATGCCTGCCGACTGCAATAGACTTCCTACAAGCGTGAACACTCCAAACAGGAAAACGCTCATAAGCGGGCCGGCTATTGCTATTAAAAATTCTTTTTTAGGAGAGTCGGCTTCCTTTTCGATATAGGCAAGTCCTCCAAATATGAAAAGAGATATCTTGGTCACGGGTATTCCATAGTGCATTGAAACCATGGAATGTGACAGCTCGTGAAGAAGGACTGAAACAAACAGCATTATTGCAAGAACTGCGCCTTCTACCCAGTAAAGAAAATTAGGCCAGTCTGGAAAATAAAATGGAAAGTAAAAATTTGAAAACATGAATGTAATCAAAAGGAATATGATTATCCAGTTGTAATTTATTTCTATGTCTATTTTTTTTATGCTTCCTATCCTTATTGAATTTGCCATGTCTATCCCCCCAGCATATTTATTTTAACCTGTATAGCTTATATACCCACAGGTGCTGTAAAACAATATTTATTTGGAAATGGGCGTGATTTGGGTAGATATATAATGGTAGAATATGGTGAAACTATGAAAGTAGGGGTGATACTGTGGAGAGCATAATCAGTGAAAAGGTCCAGGTTGGAATAAGCGCATGCATGTACGGCTGTGAAGTCAGGTACAACAAAAAGGGCTGGGACATGCTGACTTATTTTGGAAGGGAAAGGGAGGCATTCATATGGCACCCAATGTGCCCAGAGTGCATGTCGGGTCTTGGGGTTCCAAGAGACGCAATAAGGATTACAGGCGGAAATGGATTTGACGTCTGGAATGGAAAGGCAAGGGTTAAGACAAGCAGGGGAGAGGACATAACAGAAAAAGTCAAAAATGGCGCCAGAATATGCATGGAGACTCTTAAAAATGCAGGGGTATATGTATATGTGTTCATGGAGGGCAGTCCTTCTTGCGGCGTCTACAGGACAACGCTTAAAAACAAGAGGATAGGAAAGCCGCCCGGAGTATTCGGGGCGCTTCTTTTGAACGAGGGCTTTTTCCTGATCCCTGCTGCAGACATGCAAAGCCCTGTGAGGAGATGGGACTGGAGAAGGAGGCTGCATGCTTTCGTGTGGCTGAAAAATATGGAGTTGGATTCAACTGTAAAGCTTTATGACATGTGGCATATAATAAAGTTTTTATGCCAGGAAATAGACAATGAGCAGGCCAAAACAATAGGCCGGGAAATCGCAGGCATCAAGGGATTTGATGAGGAATTTGCACAGGACATAAAAAACAGGATACTCATGATCCTCAGAAGGCCTTCAAGCCTTGAGAGGATAAAGCACATGCTTTGGAAGAACTATTCATTTTACAAAAAGAAGGCAGGCGTTGAGGTGGAAGGGATAATGGAGCCTACCGGGCTGAGGAACATGACCCATATCGCAAAAGAGCTTATGGATATGGAAGTCAGGACCTATAAAGAAGGAACATTTTTCGGCTCCGCCCCAATAATATACAGGAGAGTGTAGCTATGTAGTTATATAGAATAGAAAAATGAAACCAAAAGCGGAACAAGCGAGCTCAAAATAACACCGTTTACAAAGGACACTATGACGACCCCTGGGGAGGTTGACCTTGATATAAGGGGAAGCGTCGTGTCCATTGAGGTTGCACCGGCTGGAGCTATGGCGCAGTAGTGCCCGAGATATTTTGCTATGAAGGGAATAGACACTACGGCAGTTACTTCGCGAAGTACATTTGTCAAAAAAGCTATAGTTCCAACCTGTGCATCCGCAAGGTTTGTAAGCATTATGCCAGAAAGGCTGTACCATCCGAATCCCGAAGCTATAGAAAGGCTTATATTGCTTGGAATGCCGAATATAATTCCGGCAGAAAGTCCGCCCATAAGGCTTCCGGCAACTATTGAAAGAGGGACTATAAGAGAAGCCCTTCCGCTGCTTTTGATGTCGTTTATTATGTTCTTGTTTGAGCCCACCTCTATTCCAACTAGGAGAAGCAGAATGTCAAGCGAAATTGTAGCCATGCTGTCAAGATGGGAAACCATGATATCGGGCAGCATGAATTTTCCGCAGAATATTCCGGCGATTATTGAAATCACTATTGTTAAAGTCAATTTAATCAGCCCCCTTCAAAAATTTAAGGCTAACCACGAACACGCATGCCACGCTGAAAAGCGAAGTGAGAAGCGCAAATGAAACTGATATCTTGCCTATTTTTGATATGTTTCTTATTATGTCATCATTAGCCCCGATTGAGCATCCCATGGAAAACAAAAGGAATACGACCCCAAGCTGTTGCATTTTGGAATTTAATTTTTTGCTTTTTTCATCAAGCCCCCTGAAATAGCCTATGGATATCCCTCCAAACAGGAATAGTATTATGGTCCACAAGTGTAATTCCCCCTAACATATATGATTTAACAACTATAATATACATAATAAAGCCTCCGTATGCAATACGAAGGCTTTAAGTTGACTAATGAAAAGATCACAATTCAAGTTGATTAGGGTCACGAGCCTATTGTTTTTTATTTTTATTCTGGAGTGCTTTCAAATCGGCCGGACAGGAAATTGTTTTTAACAAATGCGGCAACGGCAAACAGGGCCACTATTATGACTATTGAGATGTAAAATCCCCTCGAACCCACATGGGCGGACTGTGCGCCAAGGTTTGCATATGCGAATATCCCAGGGATGGTTCCCACCATTGTAGCGGCTATGAAATTTTTGAACTTAATCTTTGAAAGCCCTGCGCCGTAGCTTATAACGTCAAACGGAAAGAGAGGGATGAATCTCAAAAGAAGTATTATAAGGAAGGCATTTTTTTCAAGCTGCCTTTCAAACTTGGATATGTCGTGCTTTACAAGCTTCGCTATCACTCCTTTTCCAAGAAACCGTGCTATGCAAAAAGAAAGCGTGGCTCCGCAAAGCGCGCCTACCATTATAAGCAAGAATCCCTTGTAAATCCCGAATATAAGGCCTCCCGCTATTGCAAGTATTGAATCCGGAAAGAATGTAAGGGGAACAAGAGTAAACAGTATTATGAACACAACTGGAGCAAGCGGCCCGAATGAATCCACGTAATTTTTTATCTCTTCAGGCCCGAAACCTTTTATGACATTGAACTTGTTTAGAGCATAAAGCAGCATCAGAACAATTGAAACTGAAGCCGCAAATTTAACAATTGAAGATTTTTTATTGTTCATATTATACCTCCTAAATCCTGTCGACCAGAAGCTTGCCTTTGTACCTGTTTATCCATTTGCCAAGCAGCCCCGGCCTTTTTTGATCAAGCTCAAAAGCCTTTTCTGATGGGGGGAAAAGAATATCCAGCAGATGGAGAGTCTTGGCTCCTCCGATTTGCATCGATTCGGCACAGGCCTGGCAGTAAGTCAATATGCAGTCTGCGTCCGACTGCATGGCCCTTTTCTTCATCTGGCGCACTGCTATTGGTGGATTTGTAAGTCCGACCATTCCACCCTGCCCACAGCAAGGGGTTTTTGATCTGTTGCTTTCAAATTCCACTGTATTTATTCCTAGCTCGCTGCACAGTTTTCTGACTGAATCGTGAACCGACTCGAGACTTCTTGTAGGGCAGGGGTCATGTAGTGAAAACTTCAAGTCAGAAAAAAGGTCCGCACACGCAGCACCATCTGGAATGCCTTTTTCGGCCATGAACTCCCACAGGGATATTACATCAATGCCCGGGCTGTTTTTTGAAACGGTATTGTAGCAGTTCGGACAGGTCGTTATTACAGTAGTGCATCCGCAAGCTTTTATGGAATCTTCAAGCATTCCGTAATACTGCTTGAAAGAGTACTCGTCTCCGACTGAACTTGTGGGCTTTCCGCAGCAGTGGAGAAGTATTCCGCAGTCTTCAAAATTAGAGTGCATATAATTATATATTAGAGGAATGATATCCGGTCTGTATGAGACCAGACTGCAGCCAGGCATGAATCCCACTTTGAAATTTTTTGACCCAGATGCCCCATTCACAGAGGTGAATGGCTTTGAAAAGCTCAGTTTCTGGTGGTTTGCGACCGCCCTAAGCCCTTTTGAAAGAGTTTTTGACCTCGTACTTTCACAGGGGAGTATCTCTTTTCTCATGTGGAAGAAAATATCCTTGAAATCGAGGCCCTTGGGGCACACGCTCGAGCAGTATGTGCAAAGGACACATGAATAAGGCAGTGATATAGGCAGTTTTTCATCGCGTGCCATTTTACTCCAAAGCTCTTTGGGGGATGAGCAAAACTCATCCAGCATGGGGCAGTTTTTCATGCACAGCTTGCAGTCTATGCATTCATCTGCCGACCGGCATGCTTTTTGTATTATTTCTTTTGTAGAATTGAAAAAATCCATAGTCACAACCTCTTTTATAATATTAAATTAGTATAGAAATTTCTTATCAGTAGATACTGATGGATAAACCATTTCTATTGCGGCGCCATGCTTTAAAAATTAAAATTCACATTAAATCCAAGGTGAACCTGCAGCTGATAAATAAAATATTCATCCGAATACAAACCCAAAACCCAGGCAGGGGAAAAGGTAGGCAACTGTGATTCAGAGAAATGGATATTATGAGTATGTGCAACTTAATAATACACAAAAGAAAAAATAAGTCAAGAGCTAATTTGCTGTTGATTTTTGGTAAATGAGGGCATGTCATCATGCTAATATTTCATGTTGAAAAGATGTGATTTTTTTTATTATAATCAATGTTGTTGACAGGCATGTTTTGTTTAAATGTATTTCATTGCGGGTATGCGCTAATATTTTGGCTGTGAAGCCGATTGTATTCATCCATGGAATATAATATTCCATGGCATTTATTTTGACTGCTTGATGATAAAATTTATTAAATGATAATACCTTCTATATTATGGTTATTTGAAGGATTATTTTGAATAAAAAGAAAGGAGCTGAATATTTGTGAAAGGGAATGAAAAGAAACAATTATTCTTAAAAATAGGGATAATCGCTATTGCAATAGCGGCATACTTTTTGATAGAGCCGGTGAGGAGAAATATTAAGCAGGCGCTTTTCATAATGAAAAACGTAGATGTGGGACTTGTAAAAGGATACATAAAGTCATTTGGAATACTTGCCCCCACTGTTTCATTTTTACTTATGGTGCTCCAGTCAATAGTGGCGCCGCTTCCAGCATTTATAATAACATTTGCAAACGCGAGCCTCTTCGGCTGGGTGAAGGGGGCCATGCTTTCGTGGTCAAGCGCCATGGCTGGCGCAGTGCTGTGCTTTTACATAGCAAGGCTTTATGGAAGGGAAGTAGTGGAAAAGCTTACGAGCAAATTTGCGCTTGAAGGCATAGACAAATTTTTTGAAAGATATGGCAAATACGCAATACTAGTGGCAAGGCTGCTTCCGTTCATGTCATTTGACATAGTCAGCTACGGAGCAGGGCTTACTTCAATGGGATTTTGGGAGTTCTTCTGGGCGACAGGGCTTGGACAGCTTCCTGCCACGCTTATATATTCATATATAGGCGAGATGCTTTCTGGAGGAATCAAGAAGTTTGTATTTGCTCTACTGATGCTATTTTCAATGAGCATTATAATATTTTTATTTAAAAAGGTCTGGGAAGACAAAGCCAGACAGAAAAATTTGGAAGGAGATGAAAAAAAGTGCTTAAAAAGAAATTGCTAAGCCTTACGACGCTTATTATGGCTTTAATGCTTGTTCTTAGCGCATGTACAGGTTCCAAGCAGAGTACTTCTGACTCTGCGGATTCGCCTCAGGCTGGAGTGGATCTTTCAGTCTACAAAAACAGCGACATATTCATAACGCCTCAAGAGCTTAACGAAAAGCTTGGAGATGAGAATGTAATAATTTTTGATGGAAACAAGCAAGGTGCTTATGAAAAGGGGCACATACCAGGAGCCATAAACGTAGGTTTCCACTCATTCTCGAATGTAGAGGGAAAACCGGGAGATCCGCTTTGGGGAACTTCATTGAACAAGGAAGAGCTTGCAAAAAAGCTTGAATCATATGGAGTGACCAATGACAAGCTGGTTGTATTCTACTCGGACGTACTTCCAGGGCCGGGACCTGACGGTAGAAACGTATGGCAGCTTAGAATGGCGGGACTTGACAACGTAAAGCTTCTTTACGGAGGAATGCCTTACTGGAAAGAGCTTGGATACGAGGTTACAAAGGATGCTCCAGCTGAGGTTGCGCCTTCTACAGGGCTTGTGCTTAAGGATTTTGACGAGAGCTACAGGGCTACAAAGGAGCATATAGGCGAAAACCTTGAAAATACTGTTATAATAGACGTTAGAACAGAAAAAGAATTCAAGGGAAGCCAAAATGCCGGAGAGGCAAGAGGAGGACACATAAAGGGCGCGAAGCACCTTCTATGGTCTGACCTTCTAAACGAGAATGCAACTCCAAAGTCACCAGATGAAATAATAAAGATAATGGCAGATGCGGGAGTAACTCCTGAAGATGATTTCGTAGTTTACTGAACAATGGGCATAAGATCCGGATATGCATCCGCGGTCCTCAGAGCCGTTGGCTTTGAAAAGGCTAGAAACTACGAGGCTTCTATATACGAGTGGTCGGCAGACGCTCAAATGCCTATGGAGAAGTAGTTTGTGAATATTTGGCGCCGCAAGTTTGCGGCGCCTTTTACTTTTGGGGAATATGTTCATAAGTGCGTAATATGCAATGAAATAACTTGTGCGTAGGTATGTGAGGAATGAAAGTCCGGAATATTGCTCTCCTAAATGAGCCGCTTTTCGCCGGTTGTTGTAATAATGGGCTTTTAAATATATAATGTACATAGACAAAAGCTGTAAAAATACTAATATTTGGAGGTGTTTCATGTACAGGGAAGGATACAAGAAGCTTTTTTTGGGTATGGCTTTGGCGACATTTGACTTCAACAGGGGGAATATAAACTTTATTCCAGATTCGATAGGCTACATACTCGTTGTTATTGGACTTTCTATACTAGCTTCGCAGCATGAATTTTTCAAAAAGGCAAAAATGCCTGCGACGTTCTTGGCGGTGCTTAGCATAATAGACGTATACCATGCGCCAAACAGCCAGTACATAAACTTGTTTACAGGACTTATGTCTCCTGTGGCAACTGTTATGAGGCTGTGCATAATAGTTTTGAATGTGATGCTTGTATACTATGTATGCAAGGCCATAATTGAAATATGCGAATTTGAAGGAAGAAGCGTGCTTAAGGACAGGGCAGATTCGGTGGTGAAGTTTTATGTTGCAGCAAGCGTGGTGCTTTTTGTGATGCTTCCAGTGTCATACATGGCACAAAACATGTACAAGGGTGTAATAGTCATAATGACGATACTTGCGATAGGAATAAACGTTATGTTCATGGTTATTGTGAATAAAGCGGGGAACAGCATTGGAAACTGCGCATTCAACAAGTCGAAATCGTAAAGCAGACCGCATGACATGCGCCTTGTGAGGTGACTGCCGTAATTTGTGGATACTATTGGACACAGCTTGAGGTGATGTGCATGAAAAAAATAAATATCCCGCAGGAAGTGCAGTCCATAATTGACAGAATAAGAGTAGCCGGGCATAAGTCTTATATTGTCGGAGGCTGCGTGCGGGACAGCATTCTGGGAAGGGATATAAACGACTGGGACATATGCACCAGCGCAAGGCCTGAAGATGTCATGGACATATTCGGCGTGGAAAAGGATTTCAAGATAGTCCCTGTGGGCCTGAAGCATGGAACGGTAATGCTCGTGTACAGGGGCAGTGCCTACGAAGTCACCACATTCAGAATAGACGGTGAGTATATGGATGGAAGAAGGCCCTCGAAAGTATCTTTTACAGGCGATATAGAAAAGGATCTTTCAAGAAGGGACTTTACTGTAAATGCAATGGCATACAGCGACGACGAGGGTCTTATAGACCCTTTTAAAGGCCTTCAAGACATAAAAAGATCTCTTATAAGATGTGTGGGAGACCCACAAAAGAGGTTCGAGGAAGACGCACTCAGGATGCTAAGGGCAATAAGGTTTTCAGCGCAGCTAGGCTTCGATATAGAAAAAGAAACATTTGACGCCATATGCAAAAACTGGAGGCTTGCGCAGAATATAAGCATTGAGCGCATAAGGCAGGAATTTGGAAAGATAATGGTTAGCGACAGTCCTTCAAGAGGGATAAGGCTTCTAATGGATACAAAGCTCATGAACTTCATATCGCCGCAGCTTTATGAAATTGTAGGATTTGACCAAAAAAACCCTTATCACGACAAGGACGTTTTCGAGCATACCATGAATGTGATTGAGAGCACACCCAAAAGGCTGAATGTAAGGCTTGCGGCACTGTTTCACGATATTTCAAAGCCGCGGTGCATGTTTTTGGATGACGGGGGAATGGGACATTTCTACGAGCACGACTCAGTCGGAAGCGAAGTTGCAGCTGACATATTAAAAAAGCTCAAGTATGATAACAGGACAATAAGGTCGGTGTCGATGCTCATAAGGGAGCACATGATAAATCTGGATCACTTCACTGAAAAGGGAATAAAAAGGTTCATAAAGAGGATAGGAAGTGAAAACCTCGAGGATTTTTTCGACCTGAGACGTGCGGACATAAAGGGGTGCGCTGGCCCTTTTGACTTTGGCGATCTTGAGGCTTTCATGGAAAATGTACACGCAATAATAAACAGAAAGGAACCCCTGGGAATAAAAGATCTGGCCATAGGGGGAAATGACCTTATAGACATAGGATACAGCGAGGGGAAAGAGATAGGAGATGCACTCGCATGGCTGCTTGAAATTGTACTCGAATACCCGGATGTGAACACAAAGGAGAAGCTTATCCAAAAGGCTTTGGAAAGACTTGAACATAGAAAAACTGAAAACACATTATGACATGAAGCCTGCCGCATGCAGGCTTTTTATGTTCAAAAATAAATTTAGATTAATTGAATTAAGCCCTGCGTCGAATGGTTTGGAAATTTTTTTTATTTACCTTTGCAGTGTGGGTATATATCATACAGACACATAATAAAGAATTTTTTAGGGGGGATAGATATGAAACCTTTAATAGGGATAACTACAAATTTCATGATGGCGGAAAAAGGTCTCTTGTCCGGGCAGGAGAGATATTTTCTTGAAAGCGACTATGTAAAGGCCATTGAAAATGTCGGAGGAACCTGCATACTTTTTCCTCATACCTCTGATGTTGAAAGCTTTGTGAGATATCTTGACCTTGTTGACGGGATAGTCATTTCGGGAGGAATAGACATAAATCCCATGTTCTACGGGGATGAGCCAATGGAAAAGACTGGATACTTCAACACCAAGCAGGACTTTTTCGATGTGGAGCTCACAAAAAAAGCCATACAGTCCCATGTGCCTATATTAGGACTCTCCAGGGGGATACAGATTATAAATGTAGCCCTTGGAGGAACGCTTTATCAGGACGTGAGCTATATGGAAAAAAGGGCTTTAAAGCATATGCAAGAGTCAAAGCGCAGTGAAAAGTCGCACTGCATATCAATAGAAAAGGATTCGAAGCTTTATGAAATATTCGGCGAAGAAAAAATATTTGTAAACAGCTTCCACCATCAGGCTATAAAGGATATTGGCAAAGGGCTCAAAGTCAGTGCAAGGGCTTCGGACGGAGTCATAGAGGCTGTGGAGCTTGAAGGTGAAGATTTCGTAATGGGAGTACAGTGGAATCCTGAATTCATGGCTGATGAGTATGAAGAGCAGGAGGGCATATTTAAAAAATTCGTTGAAATGACTGTGCAAAGCAGCAGATAATAGTGGTATAATCTATACTAAGAAGTAATAAGCCTATGCTACGTAAAGGCGATATCCTTTAAAATAAGACAGGAGGAGATTTTAATATGAGCAATATAATAGAAAAAGCAAAAGAAGTAAGACAGACGCTAGACAAAATGGAACTAATGGACAGCATGGATGAGAATGTCAAAAAATTTGCCAGCAGTTACCCTAAAGCTCACATAGTGCTAAAATGCGTTAATCCAAATGAAGATGTCGACCTTACAAAGGAATATGAGGTTACAGTAGAGGACATAGAGTTCATAGCAAAGGCTAAAAAAGAAGCCACTGTGACAAAGCTAAACGAGCTTATAAAAGAATAGTGCCAGGCCGTACATATGACAGCGGCATAATCTATTTTGAGGAGCATGCACTGCGCTTAAAAATTCAAAATGGTAAAAATATGCATGTCTGATTAAATTTATATTGACAATCGGTGCTGTGATGTTATAGAATGAAGTTGTAAAAATTAAATAAGCTATTTTTCTTCGGGGAAGGGTGTGAATCCCTACCGGCGGTATAGCCCGCGAACCGCTTATGCGGTTGAACTGGTGTAATTCCAGTGCCGACAGTTATAGTCTGGATGAGAGAAGATCACTTGCAGCCATATTGGTCTGTATGCATAGAATATATTCCCCTGAAGCATTGCTTCAGGGTTTTTTATTTAAATGCACAGCCGAATAAATGTCAGATGCACAATAAGAATAAGACGTGCAAGGCTGAAGTTTACATAATACTACTCATAAATCCCGAAGAGACTCGGGATTTTTTTATTGTATTAATATGGATTTGGAATATAAAGGCTGTGTGAGGAGGGATTTTGTGAAGGAAGCAGATATGCTTTACATGAAAAAGGCTCTGGAGCTTGCGATGCTGGGATGGGGATGGACAAGTCCCAACCCTCTTGTAGGAGCAGTGGTGGTCAAAGGCGGAGAAATAGTGGGAAGTGGATACCACAAGATATGCGGAGGGCCCCATGCGGAGGTCAATGCCATAAATGACGCCGGCGAAAAGGCAAGGGGAGCGTGCATATACGTAAACCTTGAGCCCTGCTGCCACTACGGCAAGACGCCCCCTTGCACGGATTTGATAATAAAAAGCGGAATAAAGAGGGTTGTAGTGGGAATGAAGGACCCGAACCCTCGGGTTGCCGGGAATGGAATAAAAAAGCTCGTTGATGCTGGAATAGAGGTTGAAGCTGGAGTGCTTGAAGCACAGAGCATAGCTTTAAATGAAATATTCATAAAGCACATAAGGGAAAAAAGCCCTTTCGTAATACTAAAGACAGCCGTAACCATGGACGGAAAGACAGCCTGTGAAAACGGTGACTCTAAGTGGATAACATGCGAGCAGTCAAGACAATATGTGCACAGGCTAAGAGGAAGGGTTTCTTGCATAGTCACCGGTGTAGGCACTGTGCGTGCGGACGACCCGCTTATGAATGTAAGGCACGAAAAAGGGATGAAAGACCCTGTGAGAGTGGTGCTGGACAGCAGCTGCAGCATACCCCTCCATTCAAATGTGCTTGTGGATTCGCCTGAAAGCACAATAGTGGCAGTAACGGACAGCGCAGACAGTGAGAAAATAAAGGCTGTCGAAAATACGGGGGCCGAAGTGATGGTACTACCTAAGGGAGACAAAGGTGTGGACATAAAAAGCCTTGTATCAGCGCTTTCAGATAGAGGATTTGACAGCATACTTGTAGAGGCAGGAGTAAACGTGAATGCGAGCTTTTTAAATGAAGGCCTGGTAGACAAGGTATACATGTTCATGGCTCCCAAAATACTCACGGGCAGAGATTCAATGGGGAGCTTCGGGGGAGATTCGCCTCACAAAATGGCAGATGCGGCCAGAATATACGACATGAAAGCTGAAAGCATAGGGGACGACATACTCATAACAGGATACACGAAGGAGGGGATGCAGTGTTTACAGGTATAGTTGAAGAAATGGGAAGAGTAAAGCAGATTGCCAAAAGAGACAAGGGAGTACGAATTGTGATAGAGGCAAAAAAAGTGATTGAGGACGTACAACTCGGAGACAGCATAGCTGTAAATGGAGTCTGCCTTACCGTGACCGAATTTGGAAGTGATTTTTTCTGTGCGGACGTAATGAGCGAGTCACTTGGAAGGAGCAACCTTAAAAGCTTGACGTCAGGGTCAAGGGTCAACCTTGAAAGGGCCATGGCCATGGGGAAAAGGTTTGGAGGCCACATTGTAAGCGGCCACATAGACGCCGTGGGAACAATAGAAGGCATAAGAAAAGAAGGCATATCAAGGATATACAGGATAAAGGCGCCGGCGGAAGTCATGAAATATACTGTAATGAAGGGCTCTGTTGCGATAGACGGCATAAGCCTTACAGTGAGCGCCGTGCATGACGGGGCCTTCGAGGTTTCGATAATACCCCATACAACAGAAAACACAACACTGAGCATAAGGTCTGAAGATGACATGGTCAATCTTGAGGCCGACATAATAGGAAAGCACGTTGAAAATCTCATGGGATTCTCAAAGCGGGAGCAGGAAAAAAAGAAGAGCTCTCTAAGTACATCGTTCTTAGGAGAACACGGATTTTTATAGATTGTATGTATCGCATAATACTTTGCAACCTGACTGGAGGAGATTTGTATGTTTAGCAGCATAAAGGACGCAATTGAAGACATAAAGATGGGAAAGATGGTAATAATAGTTGACGATGAAGACAGGGAAAACGAAGGGGACTTTTATATACCGGCAGAATACGCTACCCCGCAGGCGATAAATTTCATGATAACCCACGGAAAGGGCCTTGTGTGCATGCCTATAAGAAAAGACATGGCAGACAGGCTGGGATTTGAAAACATGGTAGCTAACAATACCGACAGGAAAGAGACTGCATTTACAATATCTGTGGACCATGTGGATGCCACGACTGGAATATCGGCATATGAAAGATCCCTTACCATAAGAACTATAATAGATGCGGACTCTAAAAAAGAGGACTTTACAAGCCCTGGACACATATTCCCTCTTATAGCAAAGGAAAAGGGAGTTCTTGAAAGAAGAGGGCATACGGAAGCCTCGGTTGACCTTTCAAGACTTGCAGGTTTCAAGCCAGCGGGGGTCATATGCGAGATAATAAAGGAAGACGGAAGCATGGCAAGGGTGAACGATCTTTTCGAGATGGCCAAGGAATTCGATATGAAGATAATAACAATAGAAGACCTTGTAGAGTATATAAAGCAGACGGAGGCTCTTGTAAAAAGAGTGGCAAGCGCAGACATGCCTACAGAGCACGGAACATTTGAAATAGTGGGATATGAGGATCTGGTAAGCGGCAAGGAGCACATAGCCCTTGTGAAAGGGGATGTGGCAAACTGCACTCCAATAGTGAGGATACATTCGGAATGCCTTACAGGGGACGTATTAGGGTCGTTAAGATGCGACTGCGGAAAACAGCTTGAAATGGCAATGAAGGAAGTGGAGAAAAACGGCTGCGGAGTGATAATATACCTGAGGCAGGAAGGCAGAGGCATAGGGCTTTTGAACAAGCTTAAGGCCTACAGTCTTCAAGACGATGGAATGGACACTGTAGAGGCCAACTTGGCGCTTGGATTCGACGAGGACCTGAGGGAATACGACATAGCCTACTCGATACTAAAAGACCTTGGGGTGGAAAAGATAAGTCTTATGACAAACAACCCTGAAAAGGTTGAGGGTGTCCAAAAATACGGAATGCAGGTTGAGCAGATAAAAGGAATAGAGATAAAAAGCTGCAGCCACAACCATTTCTACCTGAAGACCAAGAAGGAAAAGATGGGCCATACTCTTAAGGAAGTGTAAAATACATTAACACGCCTTTTGTTGAATTAGGGCCATAAAAATCACATTTTGAAATTGAATATAAAAAACTAAAATCTGGAGGGAATATATTATGAAAATCTATGAGGGAAATTTAATAGCAAAAGGAAAAAAATTCGTAGTGGTTGCTGCAAGGTTCAATGAGTTCATAACTTCAAAGCTTCTTTCAGGATCTATAGACTGCCTTAAAAGACACGGAGCTACAGAAGAAGACATAGAAGTACTTTGGGTTCCGGGAGCATTTGAAATACCTCTTGTTTGCAAAAAGCTTGCTTCGTCTTCAAAATATGACGCAATAATAGCACTTGGAGCTGTAATAAGAGGGGCGACTTCGCACTACGACTATGTGTGCAGCGAGGTTTCAAAGGGAGTGGCAAGCGTATCTCTTGAAAAAGAGATTCCGATATCTTTCGGAGTAATAACTACGGAAAACATAGAGCAGGCCATAGAAAGAGCGGGAACAAAGGCCGGCAACAAGGGCTGGGACGCTGCAATGTCTGCAATAGAGATGGCGAACATAATGGACAGCATAGGGAAATAAACATTTAAAAAATATAGGTGAACCATAAAAATAATTTTTTACAAGTTGACAAAAATAATATATATATATTACAATGAGCGTATAGTTCAATTATGAGACAATTCAAAAACTAAAAACTACTGTTCAAATAATAATAATAGAGGAGCAGCATTTAAGAGTACCTCAGCAGAGTAAAGCACAATGAAGCTTTGGAAAAGGAAATGTTGCCGAAATATATGGCTGACGCTTTAAGGCCATATGTTGGGCCTGCATAGAATATGTGCAGGACTGTCACAGGTTATTGTGGAGGGCTATTATTCGAATTGGAAAGGCAGTCTGGATTTTTTCAGGCTGCGCGCAGACGTGCACATTCTAATCTCCGAATAATCTTTCGGAGATTTTATTTTTTTCTGGTTTGAAATATGGTTTTCCTCCGTAGAGCGGTTACAGTTTTTACCAAAAAACAAAAAGGAGGACTAAACATGAAAAAGAGAAACATCACAGCAATTTTAACCATCATATTAGTACTTGCCATGACGGGAAGCGCATTTGCGGTAGACCCAGAGGTGGCGCAGGCGAATGCAGACAAGTTCGGAATGTGGACTATAATCCCTCCGCTTGTTGCAATAGTGCTTGCGTTCGTAACTAAGAACGTCGTACTTTCACTTTTCATAGGCGTTTTTTCGGGAACGTTCATGATAGGGCTTAATGGCTCAAACATAATTATGGCAATATTCAACGGTTTCATGATGATAATAGACCAGGTGCTTGGGTCGCTTTCAGACAGCTGGAATGCGGGAATAATACTTCAGTGCCTTACAATAGGAGGCCTTATAGCGCTCGTATCAAAGATGGGTGGAGCAAAGGCCGTTGCAGAATCACTTGCAAAAAAGGCGAAGTCTCCAACGAGCGCCCAACTTATAACCTGGGCTCTTGGAATGCTTGTATTCTTTGACGACTACGCAAACTCGCTTATAGTTGGACCTATAATGAGGCCTGTTGCCGACAAGATGAGGATTTCGAGGGAAAAGCTTGCATTCGTAATAGATGCAACGGCTGCACCTATATCGGGAATAGCGCTTATATCGACTTGGGTCGGATACGAGCTGAGTCTTATAAAAGAAGCGTATGATGGAATAGGACAAAGCGTAAATGCATACGGCATATTTGTTCAGACAATACCATACAGATTCTACAATATACTTATACTTCTTTTCATAATGTTTACGGCGGTAATGCTTAAGGAATTCGGCCCTATGTACAAGGCTGAAAAAAGGGCGAGAGAGACAGGAAAGCTTCTTCCAGACGGAGCAAAGCCTATGGTTTCAGACGAGACTACAGAACTTGAGCCTAAAGCGGGAATAAAGCTGAGCATATGGAATGCGATAATACCAATAGGAGTTCTTATAGGATCTGCATTCGTAGGCTTCTACTACAACGGATACCTTGCACTTTCACCGGAGATGCAGGCAGCGGTAATGGAAAAGCCATTTTCGTTTATAGCGATAAGGGAGACATTCGGGGCTTCTGACGCCAGCATAGTTCTTTTCCAAGCTGCGCTTATAGGAAGTATAGTTGCAATGGCAATGGGATTGAAGCAGAAGATATTCTCGCTTTCAGAGGCTATAGACACTTGGGTTCACGGAATGAAGTCTCTTGTAATAACAGGGGTAATACTTCTTCTTGCATGGTCGCTTTCAGGAGTTATAAAGGAGCTTGGAACTGCGAAATTCCTTGTGTCAATTCTTTCAGGCTCGATACCGAAGTTCCTTCTTCCAACGATAATATTCATACTTGGATCTATAATATCATTTGCAACTGGAACATCTTATGGAACAATGGGTATACTTATGCCCCTTACAATACCACTTGCATATGCGATATCTCCTGAAAACAGCTATGTTGTAATGAGCGCAGGAGCGGTTCTTACAGGAGCGATATTCGGAGACCACTGCTCTCCTATATCTGATACTACAATACTTTCATCAATGGGTTCTGCATGCGACCATCTTGAGCACACGAGAACCCAGATGGTCTATGCACTTACAGTTGCGGGAATATCAATAGTATTTGGATATATACCTGCAGGACTTGGGGTTCCTATGGTAATAGTAATGCCTGTTTCGATAATAGCTACGGGACTTACAGTATTCTTCCTAGGAAAGTCGGTTAAGGATTTTGAGCTTCAGACTGGGGAAATAACTGAAGAAAAAGTAATATAATAAATTAGACGATATAAAATAGAGGGGGCGTAAGCCTCCTCTATTTTTTTGAATTAAATTATTCATTTTTATAGTATGAGAGTATAAACTTGTGTAATATAAGCAGATAAATGCATTCTAGCAGGGATTCCAGACATACAAAAGAAAGGAACAGCTGCTGTCCCTTTCTTTTGCATATTTTATTGAGTAGAATTTGCTTATTTACACTGTTTAAATATAGTAGCATTCATGTATTCTCTTATGGAGTCGAGCATTGATACTGCTTTTTTGTTATCCTTATGGTATGTTCCGCAGTATTCGGCAAGAGCCCAGCAAATTATTCGCTGCTCTTCAATGTCTTCTATGATAATCTTATTGTCTTCAATTTTCATAAGAACTCTCCTTGTGATGTTTTAATTGGCCTACAATTCCATTATATGCCAAGTGCGGAATATATTCAATGAAAATTAAAAAATATTTAAAAAAATAATAGTAAAATCAAAATAAATAGTATCAAAGGCCAAAATGCCATTGAATATGATTTGTTTAAAGTCTTTTTATTTTGAGTATTAATATATAAAAGGGGGAATGAACCGATGGATGAAAAAAGACTTTTACTGCAGCTTGTAATATTTGGGGTTATATTTTTTTCTGTGCTTTCTATAATGGGTTCATTCAGTTTTAGCAGGGAGAGCGAAAGGCTTTACAAGGTTCAAAAGGAACTTCTAGAAGGGATGGACAACTTGGCGATTCGCAATTACATAGAATACTTTGAAAAGAGAAGGCTCAATATAACAACAGAGCACAAAGAGATGATGATAGAGGCGTTTGAAGTTGTTGAATGTTCAAAAGACATCAGCGACGACCTGAAAAAAAAGTTCGAAGAGATGATGCTGGAAAAGGGAATACCTGTATAGGAGGCAGACTTATGAAAAAAATATATTCACTACTCATGGCAGCGGCTATTCTTGTCTTTACAGGAACCGCTGTTTTTTCGCAGTCAGGCATAAAAGACATCGACAAAAGCGAAATGGTGGGGATAAGGGAAGGGGAAAAAATTGAAAAAGACCTTTTCATAGCAACAGGGGCGTTTACAAACAAGGGAGAAGTACGAGGGGAGCTTTTTTGCGCTTCAAACAGCTTTTACAATTTCGGAATAGTGAGTGGAGACATAATTGCAGCAGCAAGCTATATAAGAGTTGACGGAAGTGTCGGAGCAGATGTCAGGCTTGCAAGCGAAAGAGTTGAGGTAGGAGGGATCATTGCGGAGGATGCGACTATATTCGCAAGAGCTGTTGAAATAGACGGGACTATAGGAAGGACCCTTTCGGTAGCGGGCAAGGAGCTCAGCATGAATGGGAGCATAGGAGGTGATATCAGGGGCGCGGTTAAGACCTTAGTGATAGATGGCGTTGTAAATGGAGATGTCGGTATTGAAGCGGATAACATAAGATTTGGGCCAAAAGCGAGAATCGAAGGCGACTTCATATACAGAAGCAATGCTGAAATAAGTATCCCGGAAGGCGTGGTGATTGGAAAAGTCGAAAGAAGGGCGCCTATATTTGATGGAAATGTGGATATGGACAAGTTTGAGAGGGAGTCAAGAAAATATTCTATGGTATCCAAAATACTTTTCGGGCTCGGATATGTTGTTGCCACAATGGTATTTTATGGACTTTTCAGGCCATTTGTAGAAAGTACATCTGAAAATATAATCAAAAAGCCTTGGTATTCAATGGGGCTGGGCTTTGCGGCAATTATAGTGATTCCGGTTGCAGCAATAATACTATTGGTGACTATTATAGGAATGCCTTTGGCTGTTTTGACTTTTATAGGATATGGAGTGCTTCTTTACATTTCAAAAATACCGGCTGCACATGTGCTTGGGAAATTCATTTTTTCAGGAAAAAGCTCTTATGCATCATTTTTTACAGGAATGGCCATAATAATGCTTATTGCTAATATACCTTATGCAGGAAAGTTGATGTCGCTTATTGTAGTTGTTTTGGGAATTGGGTCATTCTTTTTAACGGCTTTTGGAAAAGACAATGGAAATAATGTGAATAGAGAAAAAATACCGCCATTGGGGGAATAGTAAAATGAAAAAGCATATAACGTGGTATGAGTACCAGAATTTCATGAATGAAATTGACCCGGACAACAAATATGACTATGCATTTTCAGGCATACATGCAATCAGTCAGGATGAACTCGTACAGAAGGTGAAGGAACATATAATTGAAAAAAACGGACAAGGAATTCCAAAGGGAATTGAAGAGGCCCTAAGGCCTGAAAACAACTATACTTTCGAAGAGCCCGGGTATTACGACTATATGAGAAACAAAAAATTGTCATCAAAGATAATGATATATCCAATTCAAAGGATATACGAGGACATTTACAAGAAGGCGAGCGGATACGACTTTTTAAGAAAAGAGATATCCAATGACGACTGGTATTCCTACATGAAGCTGCTGTCTCACATTGATTCTGACTATGTAAAGTTCCAAAGGGGATCGAGAATATACGCAAGGGATTCCATAGAGCTAAAGCAAAAGACAAAAAAATATTTGAAGGCAAACTGCAGGCATTTCCTCAAAGAGGAGTTCATAAAAATATCACAGTTTTATGACTACTTCGTGTGCAAGGGCTATTATGATTTGAACTACGAGATTATGAATCCAGACATAATACGGGGGAGGGGAAATAAAATTATAAATTCCAAAATAATTTTTGTAATGCCCATAAAAGAAATCTACGAAACATACAAAACTGAATACATGGAAAAGCTATCCAGGGGAACCGATTAACTTCAATAAATATTTTAAAATGGCTTACATATTGACTGGAATGATAAAAAATAAATTAAATTTTTATTGAAAAAATATCAAAAAAATACGATTAGAAAAGATTTGTCAAGGTATATATAGACTAAATACAAAAAATAGCAATGTGGAACAAAGAACTTGAAAATGAGTCGGTTCCACAAAAATCTCGGGGTTACCGAGAGAGGTGATGCCCATGAAAAATCTTTTGTTTTTTTTAAAAACCTGTACAGGAAAGAAGACAACAGGCGAAGAGGGACAAGGCCTTGTCGAGTATTCGCTGATAATATTACTTATAGCAATAGCGGTGATTGTGGCGCTGAGGGTATTTGGCGTCGACCTGGGAGGCATATATGAGAATATCAAGGATGCCATAGAAGCATTATTATGATTGCAATATCCAGGGAGAATTTTGCAGAAAATACAAGAGATTGATGTATGTATATAATGTTATATTAATTAAAGGAGGGGTAACCATGTTGAGGACATTGATGAATTATTTCGGATATTATGTAAACGACGAAAGAGGACAGGGGTTAGTTGAGTACGCATTGATAATCGTATTGATAGCAATAGTTGTAATAGCAGCTCTTACACTTACAGGAACCAGTGTTAGCGCTATTTTTGAAAGCATAGCAGACTCGCTTGGATTATAATAATAAAAAATAGTGGTGAAAATCAGATCAGCCTTGCCTTAATATTAAGGCAAGGCTTTATTTTAGATATGGATAGACATGGCGAAAATTGCATTTGGGAAAAAATACTTTATATACGAGGGGTGGTGACTATGTCAAAGGATAAATGGGTAAAAAATAGAAAAGGTCAAACACTTATCGAACTTGCGCTGGTTTTGCCAATACTTCTCATGCTGGTATTTGGAATAATAGAGTTTGGAAGGGTTTTTAACGCATATGTACTTGTGTCCAATGCATCAAGAGAAGGTGCAAGGCAGGCTTCAGTCGGGAAAGCCGACTCTGATGTAAGGACTAAAGTCAAGGATGTAGCCTCCTCACTGGGACTGGAAGAGGGGGATATAAACATAAATCCAGGCAAGGGGTCAAGAGATTATGGGGATCAGGTTACAGTCACCGTAAACTATGAGCTTCCAATTATAGCCCCACTTATAGATGTAATACTTGATCCTGATGGTGACGGGAACTATCAGCTTCAGGTTTCAACTTCCATGAGGGTGGAGAAAGAGTAGGGGGTGGGCTTTATGAAGACAAAAATCCTAAATGAAAGGGGAAGTGCGATAATATTCATTGCAATATCCATGGTAGTTCTTATTGGATTCGGAGCTCTTGCAGTTGATGTGGGACTTATGACATACCATAAGGGAAAACTTCAAAACGCAGTGGATGCGGCGGCACTTGCGGGCGCCCATGAGATACCTGAAAGCACAACGCAGGGAGGCAGTGTTGCTCAGGAGTATCTGGCGAACAATGGCGAGGATGTAGCCAGCCTTGTGAGCCACAACATATACTTTGAACAGTCTAACAAAAAGATAGTTGTGGAAGCGACATACAGGGTCGACTTCTTCTTTGCAAAGGTTCTTGGAAAAGATTCGGCAGATGTCTCGGTAAGGGCGGCGGCAATAAATGCTCCGACTGAAAAAATGAGTGATGGACTGAGACCTTTCGGGGTTTTGTATGAGGATACCAAAAAATCAGGACTGGTGCATCTGCAGATCAATCCCCCGGGAGGAGACAAAGACAAAGACGGGGAACCGGATGAAGTCGGACCCGGAAACACCGGAACAGTCGGTCTTGACTATAACGGCAAAGACACGGGTAATGCAATTGAAGATGCCATCCACTATGGAACTACAAAAGCATATTCTGTAGGTGATTTCATAAACACCGAACCCGGCGTTAGCGGAGGTAATATGAAAAAAGGTCTTGAAGGCTTGTTTGACGACTATGGAGACGAAGTCATAATAACTATTCCTATAGTTAATACACTTGGCGTTGCGGGTAGAAGTGAGACGGTTAAAATAATAGGATTTGCAGGATTCAGAGTGAGAAAGGGAGACAATCTTCCGTATGGAAAGATAGTGGTAGGAGAGTTTGTAGACTACGTATTGGCGACAGGTGTTGGAGATATGGGTGGAACTGATTATGGCGTAAGGTCGGTAAATCTTGTTGAATAAGGGGGGATTTTCTTGAAAACGGACAAAAGAATTATGATTTTATCAGTTGTGGTGGCGTTTATTACAACTTTTGCAATATACAGGTATATGGATAATTTGATAAGCGCAAATGACGAGGCGAATTTTAAAGAAGTCTGGGTTGCAAACCAGGAGATTCCTATGAAGACAAAGATAACTGGGGAAATGCTGGAGAAAAAGAAGGTAAGAGCGGATCTTATGGCAAATGGGGCAGTTACAAACGAAAATGACGTCCTGGGCAAATATGCGCTTTACAGTCTTGTCGAAGGAGAACAGGTTGTAGATTCAAAGGTTGCAGATGTTGAAAAGACTTATTTTTCATTCAACATACCCAAAAATCAAAGGGCTATAACAGTTGAGGTGGATCAGGTGAGCGGCGTTGCTGATCTTATAAGGCCTGGAGACTATGTGGACGTATTGGTTTTATTTGAAGAATATGAAACCACTGCCGGGGGATTTAAGAGCGTGCATCCGGACACTTCGAAGGATATGCTTCAAAAAGTACTTGTGCTTTCAGTGGATAAAAATTTCGAGTTCGGAAGTGAAGCACCGGCAGCCGAGGTTGAAGATTCTGAAAGAAAAAGACGAATAACACTTTCTGTGAATGCCTGGGATGCAGAAAAGGTGGTTATTGCACAGGAAGAGGGAAAGGTACATCTTGCACTTAGAAATCCTGAAGACAACGACATACAAGAGACTAATGGAGCAGTAAAACAGGATATAGTAAATAGATAGGGGGGATTCAGATGAAAAAGAGCATTAGGCTTTTGCTTGCAGACAGCACTTATGAAGCTGGGGACAGCATGAAAAGGAGTCTTATGAAAGAGGGCAATATCGAGGTGGTTGGGAGAGCTGAAAAGGGAGACCAAGTAGTGGAAATGTCTAATGAACTGAATCCAGATGTAATTCTTCTGAACCTTGAAATAGAAGGTATTGATGCAGTCGAGGCGGCAAAGATGCTTCTTAATGAAAACCCGAGAACTATTGTGATAATGGTATTCACGGAAAAAAATAAAAACCATATTAAAAGGGCTATGACGGCAGGGGTTAGGGATTATATAGTAAAGCCATTTACGATCAACTCTCTTATAGATACGATTGTGAACCTCTATGAAATGGAGAACAAAAGAAGAGGGGCGCTGAAGCAGGATGAAGATTTTCAGATTAAATCAGGCTCTCAAATAACGCCTCAAATAGACTCCAAAGTGGTAACTGTTTTTAGCACAAAGGGAGGGGTGGGAAAGAGCATACTTGCAATAAACATTGCGGTATCACTTGCAGAAAAGACAGGAAAGAACGTGGCTCTTATAGACCTTGATCTTTCTTCTGGGGATGTTGCAATAATGCTCGATCTATATCCGAAGAGGACAATATCAGAGCTTATAAAGGATCTTCCAAGCCTGGACTCTGAAATAATGGATGAATATCTTGTGAGGCACAGCTCGGGTATAAGCGTGCTTCCGGCGCCGGTGACCCCTGAACAGGCTGAATATATAACTCCAGTAAATATTGAAAAGATAGTTAAGGTTCTAATAAACAGGTATCACTATATTGTAATAGACACCGGCCCGTCTTTTAGAGACATAAACCTTGCGGCGCTTGACATGTCGGACAGGATACTGTTTGTGACAACTCTTGACGTAGCTACTGTAAAAAATGCAAGGATTGGACTGGATATAATGAGAAAGCTCAACTACGAAGACAATAAAATAAGCATGGTGCTTAACAGATACCATAAAAAATTTGGAATAAGCATAAAGGACCTTGAAAAGACGGCGCAAAAGGACATATCTGCAATAGTTCCTATGGATGACAGAACTGTCATAAACTCTATAAATACTGGAGAGCCCTTTGTAGTGAAGCAGTCGAAAAAGCCTGTTTCGAAGAGGATATCCCAGATTTCAGACTTTATAATAAAAGGTTAGTGGAGGTGGTCTTATGGGACTTATTGACAGACTGGGCAAAGTAAATTCGGAAGATACCACTTTGGAAAAGGGTAAAGAGACTTTTGAACGATCTGAAAAACTATATTCGATAATAGACAATATTCAGGCGATTCTTATAAAGGCGACAGAGAAAAAGGACATGCATGAAATTGAAATAAAAGAAAAGGTAGTTGAAATACTGGAAAAAATAATGGAAGAGGAAAATTCGTTTTTCAATAAAAACGAGAGGGACGTAATAGTTCGCCGCGCTATGGATGAGATAGTTGGATATGGACCAATAAGTCCGCTTATAGAAAATCCTGAAATTACAGAGGTTATGGTGAATGGTCCCGATTATGTTTATGTTGAAAAAGAGGGAAGGATAGAAAGGACTGACATAAAATTTAGAAATGAAAGGCAGCTTATGCATGTCATAGAAAAAATAGTAGTTCCACTTGGAAGGCGTATAGATGAGGCTTCGCCAATGGTTGATGCAAGGCTTCCGGACGGGTCGAGGGTTAATGCAATAATACCTCCGCTTTCGCTGAATGGACCGGTGCTCACAGTCAGAAAATTCGCAGAGGACCCATTTACGGCTGCCGACCTTGTAAGTTTTGGAACTATGACTCCTCAAATTGTAGATTTTTTAAAGGCCTGCGTGGAGGCCAGGCTAAACATACTTATATCAGGAGGAACCGGAAGCGGAAAGACTACTACGCTCAACGTGGTTTCGTCATTCATACCGTCGGATGAGAGGATAGTTACAATAGAGGATGCGGCGGAGCTTCAGCTTCATCAGGACCATGTTGTAAGGCTTGAGTCCAGGCCGGCCAACATAGAGGGAAAAGGAGAGGTTTTGATAAGGGATCTTGTGAAAAATACCCTTCGTATGAGGCCGGACAGGATAATAGTTGGAGAGGTCCGTTCGGGAGAAGCTTTGGACATGCTCCAGGCAATGAATACAGGTCACGACGGTTCGCTAACTACGGGACACGCCAATTCACCAAGGGACATGCTTTCAAGGCTTGAGACAATGGTCATGATGGCGGGAATGGATTTGCCACTTAAGGCGATAAGGGAACAGGTGGCTTCTGCCATAGATCTGGTAGTTCAGCAGTCAAGGCTTAAGGACGGAAGCAGAAAGATTGTCAGCATAGTGGAAATACAGGGAATGGAAAATGATGTCGTTACACTTCAGGAGATATTCAGGTTTAAAACTTATGGTAAGGATCCAAGGGGAAGAATAAGGGGGGAACTTGTAAGTACCGGAATAAAGCCTAAAGTCTTGGATAGCATAAGAGAGGCTGGAGTTAAGATAAACGAGGACATATTTAAATGATGCTCTAAAAGGGGGCGGGCATATGATTTATGCTGTAACTGCTGTGATTTTTATAGAAATTTTAATATTGTCGTCCGTGGTTTTGGGGCATATCATGTATAAAAAGCCGATAATAAGGCTCAACAGATACCTTGAAAAAAGCCACTATATTGAATTGGATGAAAATAAAAATTCGGACAAACATTGGAATCTGAAAGAGTTCAAAAACTACAGGCAAAGGCTTGAAGGATCAGCGGAGAATATAGGTTTTTTAAGGCAGAAAAGAGAAAAGCTTGATAACAAACTTGCAATGGCGGGAATACTTTTTACCGTTGAGGAGTTCCTGTTGGCAAGCTTTGGAGCAGTTTTACTTTCACTTTACTTGGGATATAAGATGTCGTCAAGCATAATAGGAGGCATTGTACTTTCACTGGTTGTAGTAATATCAATAGTAATGATTGTAAAGCTGAAGGAAAAGAAGAGAATAGAAGAGTTTAACAGGCAGCTTGGAGATGCGATGGATATGATGTCCGGAACACTAAGGGCAGGCTACAGCTTCATGCAGGCCATGGATACTGTTGCAAGGGAAATGCCAAAACCGATATCAAGAGAGTTTTCAAAGGTCATAAGGGAAATGCAAATGGGAATGCCCCTTGAAAAGGCATTTGAAGACCTTTTGGGCAGGGTCAGGACTGACGATCTTGAACTCCTTGTAACATCAGTTCTTATCCATCGGCAAATAGGAGGAAATCTTGCTGAGATACTTGAAAATATTTCATCTACAATAAGAGAAAGAATAAAACTCAAAGGGGAAATAAAAGTTATGACAGCCCAGGCAAGGGCTTCTGGGATTGTAGTTTCACTTCTTCCATTTGGATTTGCGGTAATAATAACAATGATAAATCCAAATCACATGGCTACGCTATTTAGTGACAGATTAGGGATAATAATGGTAATGATGGCGATTTTGGGCCAGTTTGTAGGATTTTTAATTGTGAGAAAAATAATGGACATAAAATATTAAACTATAGTACTGCTGTTGGGAATCATGGACATTGGGGAGGTGAAGCTCATGGGCGACTGGACCTTTGTGGTTACAGGATTGGGAATGAGTTATATATGCTATATGGTTTTGGGGGCTGTGCTTTCTCCCGCTATAAGCATAAAAAGAAGAATGGAGCATATTGACAGGGCATACGGAGAACATGCTGAGATAGATGACGAAAGGAAGCTTCCTTTTGCTGAAAGGATAATTGAACCGCTGAAGAGAAGGCTTAGGGATGAGATAAGGAAAAAGACTCCAAAGGGATTTATAGAGCAACTTGAGTTGAAAATAGAAAAGGCAGGAAGACCTTACAACTTTGGAATTTCAGCATGGCTTGTAATGAAATTTGCCATTTCAGTTTTACTTCCACTTTTTTTGGTTACCTTCATATTCAAGGGAGAATCTGTACTTTCTAATAAGTTTTTGCTTTCAGGGGCTACAATTATAATATGCATAGCATTTCCAAAAGTCATGCTGAATTCAAAAATAAAGATGAGAAGAAAGCTTGTGACCAGCCAGCTTCCTGACGTACTTGACATACTCACTGTAAGCGTCGAATCAGGACTTTCATTTGACAGTGCACTTGCAAAGGTTGTGGAAAAAAACTATGGAGAGCTTGCGAAGGAATTTGAAAAGGTCTTAAATGAAGTGCAACTCGGGAAGACGAGGAGGGAAGCACTCAAGAACATGGCGACAAGGTGTGATGCAGATGATGTGAGGCTTTTCATATCTTCGATAATACAGGCTGAGCAGATGGGAGTCAGTACTGGAAAGGTTCTGAGGATTCAAGCGGGCCAAATGAGGATAAAGAGAAAGCAAAGGGCTGAAGAGCTTGCATTAAAGGCTCCGGTGAAGATGATAATTCCACTTGTTTTTTTCGTATTTCCGGGGCTGTTCGTGGTTATACTCGGTCCGGCATTCATACAGATAAAAAACATGCTATTAAGGTGATTATATGAGACTTTACAATGTTTCCAAAGAATGCAAAATAGCCTCAAAAGCAAATATGGCAGACAGTTTCTTTAAGAGGCTTAGGGGTCTCATGGGAAAAAGGGGGCTTGGAAAAGAGGAATGCCTTATAATAACACCTTGCAACAGCATACACACATTCTTCATGAAGTTTCCGATAGATGTGATTTTTGTAGACGGAGAATGCAAGGTTGTGAAGCTCATCAGGGGCATTGCCCCTAAAAAAATGGTGATGCCGGTTAAAGGCGCATATTTCATAGTGGAATTTGACTCAAGGAATGAAATGACATGTGAAATTGAAGAAGGAGATATTTTGAAAATTGAAAAAATGTAAAAGCCCTTTATGCAAGTCTGTCAGACTTGCATAAAGGGCTTTTACATTTTTTGCAGAAGATGTGAACTTAAAAAAAGATGAAATTATAGCGCTTGGTCTAGACTTGTAAGGGCTTTTATTTCACCTCTCAGCTTGTACGGCATGCTTACAAATTCAAGGCCGCTTCTGTAGTAAGAATCCCTTTGTTTGCTCCACATGACCTTGGCCATTATCTTGTATGTGGAAAGGCCGAAATTCAAATCAAATATGAGTACAAATCCGCTATTAAGAGGTTGCCTGGATCTAAGGCCGACACCTCCAGCGGAGATATCAACTACAAAGAGCTCAATGGGCTGATCAAGCTCTATAAGCTCCTCCATATTATAATACCTGTAGCAAAGAGCACGATCTTCGTGCCTTACACGTTTGTGATGCCTGTCTTTTTTACCATATGGCATGATGCTGACCCCCTTTTTGTAACAATATAATTTATATGCCGAGATTGTCATATATTTTTTAAGGTATAAATAAAAAAATGCTTATAAATAAAATACCCTTGAGAGGACATGTGAAAACGGCTATATGGCATTGTTTTGAAATTGAATTGAAAATATTTGGAAAGTGAGGGATGAGTATGAAAAAGGCCATGTTTTATGAGAAAAGAGGAGAAAACGCAGCATGCAAGCTGTGTGCACACGGCTGCGTTATAAAGCCTGAAAGGACGGGGCTTTGCGGGGTCAGAAAGAACATAGGCGGGGAGCTTTACACACTCAACTACGGAAAGCTTTCGGCTATAAACATAGATCCGGTTGAAAAGAAGCCGCTGAAGCATTTCATGCCGGGGACAAAGACTCTTTCAATAGGAAGCTACGGCTGCAATTTTTCATGTCTTTATTGCCAGAACTATCACATAGCCCATGAAATGCCTTCATACCTTGTGGAAAAAACTCCGGAGGAAATAGTGGATATGACTGTTGAAGAGGGATATCCTTCGATATCCTACACATACAACGAGCCCACCGTATTTTATGAATTCATGCTGGATACTGCAAAACTGGCCCATGAAAAAGGGCTTAAGAACATAATGGTGACAAATGGGTTCATACAAAGAGAACCGCTGGAGCTTTTGCTTGAATATATTGATGCGATGAATATAGACCTTAAGACTTTCAGAGAAGACACATACAGATCAATATGCGGCGGAAGGCTGGATCCTGTAAAAGAGACCATAAAGCTTGCGGTTAAAAAATGCCATGTTGAAGTCACAACGCTCATAGTTACAGGGATGAATGACAATGAGCAGGAGCTTACAGAGCTTTTCGAGTGGCTGGCGGGAGTGGACAAGGGAATACCGCTTCACATAACAAGGTATTTTCCGGCATATAAGTATAATGAGCCTCCCACTGACGTTGAGTTCATGAGAAGTATGCATGAAAAAGCTAAAAAACACCTCGACAATGTATACCTGGGGAACATATGGTAGGGCATTGGTTAATAAAACAGCAGCAGGATTTCAACAGCTAGAATACGAAAAGACAAATGAAATATATTGAAAACTTCTACTTCTAAGCTAGATTATTGAAAGGAGGTAAAGGAATATGAATTTGAAGGGAGTGGCATTTTCGCCTCATCCCCCCATAATAATACCTGAAGTTGGAATGGGTGAGGAAAAAGGGGCGTCAAAGACCATAGAGGGAATGGAAAAAATGGCAAAGGATGTGGCTGTCAAAGCGCCGAAGGTTATAGTGCTTATAACGCCGCACGGAAATGTGTTTTCAGATGGACTTTGCATACTTGACGATGAGGTCTTAAGGGGGGATCTTGGAAAATTTGCAAGGCCGGATGTGAGATTTGAAAGACAGGTTGACCAAGATCTTCAACATGTTATAAGGGAGCAGTTCGAAAAAGATAAAGTACAGCACATATTTATTGACGGTGAAAAAGCACAGGAGTACATGGTTGACATGGAAATAGACCACGGATGCGCTGTGCCGCTTTATTACATCCAAAAGGAATATAATGAATTCAAGATAATACACATGACGATAGGAATGCTGAGCATAATGGATATGTACAGAGCAGGCGTTTCGCTTGCAAAGGCTATTGAAAAGTCAGGCAGGGATACGGTAATAGTTGCAAGTGGAGATCTTTCGCACAGGTTAAGCTCTACGGGGCCTTATTCATATAATCCAAAAGGGGCTGTATTTGATGGGAAGATAGTGGATGCCCTTAGACATGGGGATTTTGAAAGAGCGATTTCAATACCAAGGAGCGTATATGAACCGGCTGGGGAATGTGGATACAGGTCCATAGCCATGGCTCTTGGGTCTGTTGATATGGCGGATGTGGATGTGAAAATATATTCCTATGAGGGGCCGTTTGGAGTCGGATATATGACGGGTTTTTTGGATGTCAAGGGAGAGAAAAAGGATAGCCTTTTGGACATGCTGGAACGCAGGGATTTGGCCGAAATGAAGGCGCAAAGGCAAAGTGAGGATGACTATATAAAGCTTGCAAGACACGCTGTTGAAAGCTGGGTAAAAGAAGGGCGGACAATAGATTTGGATTATGCAGGTGATTCAATCGGAATCGATACTGAATCTATGGAAATGAGAAAGGCCGCGGCGTTTGTATCAATATACAAGGAAGGGATGCTCAGGGGATGTGTGGGGACAATGGAGCCCGTTATGGAAAATGTAGCCCATGAGATAATAAAAAATGCCATAAGTGCGGCTTCGAATGATCCGAGATTTTCTCCTATAAGGTCCGATGAGATTGAAAGACTCGATATAAAGGTTGATGTGCTTGGAGATCCTGAACTGGTACAGTCAAAGTCGGAACTTGACGAGAATGATTACGGCGTCATAATTGTCTCGGGGAGCAAGAAGGGAGTGCTTCTTCCGAAACTAGAAGGAGTAGATTCAGTTGAAAGGCAGATTGAAATAGTGAAGAAAAAGGCGGGAATAGAAGAAGGCGAAAAATATGACATATACAGATTCAAAGTTGAGAGGCACGAGCATGTAGATTATGAATAAAAAAAGCCTATCAAAAAAGGCCTTATGATAATAAAAATCATAAGGTTTTTTTTGAATGATATTGACAAGCAGTAATATAAGGGGTAATATATGAGTGAAAGTGAATATACTAATATTGTATAGAGAGATACCTATTGAACTATATATGGAGCGTTTTAACAATAAAGTATGAGCATTATAATTCTGACTGGAGGTTGATGGGATATGGAGATAAAGATACTTGGAACAGGCTGCGACAAATGCAACAAGCTTGAGGCAAATGCAAAAAAAGCAGTTGAAGAACTGGGCATAGAGGCAGATGTAATTAAAATTGACGACCTTGTGGAGATAATGCAGCATGGGGTGCTCAATCCTCCGGCTCTAGTTATAGACGGAGAGGTCAAGGTTGCGGGAAAATCTGTTGACGTTAAGACCATAAAGAAGTATATAACTTCAAAATAATAGGCAAAGAAACTCTGATTGAATGAGATGTGTGAGTATAGTAATATATTGAATATATCGCGGGAGGATTTTACGATGGAGAATAAAAGTAAAAAACTATATCTGTTAACTGGATTTTTGGGCGCAGGGAAAACGACATTTTTGAAAAGTGTAATAGACAGCCTTTCGGACCAAAAAGTTGGAATAATAATGAATGAGTTTGGAAAGACAGGAATAGACGGAACTCTTGTAAAAAAAGACGGTATAACTCTTACCGAAATAGACAGGGGTTCGATATTTTGCTCTTGCCTTAAGATATCATTTGTACAGGCCATGGTTGAAATGTCAAACCAGGATATAGACTATCTGTTTGTGGAGAGCTCGGGGCTTGCAGACCCTTCGAACATAGACGAAATAATGGATGCGGTTAGAAGGCTTGCAGGAGACGACGCATACGACTACAGGGGAGCAATATGTATTGTTGACGGAAGAAACTTCCTTGAGCAGCTTGACGAACTTGAAACCATAAAAAGACAGGCGCTGTATAGTAACCTTGTTGTGATAAACAAGTCAGACCTTATAGACCAACCTACAATTGAAAGCATAACAAAGAGGGTTAAGGAGATAAATCCTTATGTGGATATCCACCCCACGTCTTTTGGAAAGATAGACAGGTCTTTCCTTGAAAAAGACCTTGTAAAGGAAAAATGGATTGAGTCTCAAGATACTACAAACACTACAGAGAACAAGCCAAGAACTTTCACTCTTAGATACAAGGGAGATATACCTAAGGAAAACCTTACTAAATTTCTAGACGCTGTTTCACCTAGCACATTCAGGATAAAGGGATTTTCAAAGCTTGACGAAGGTTGGAACCAGGTCGACGTTGTAAATAGCAAGATAGATTACAAGGAGTTTGAATCGGAGGCTCCGGATTCAAGCATAGTTTTCATATCTAAAATAGGAATAGGGATAATAAAGGAAATAGCTGACAACTGGGAAAACATAGTTGGAGTTGAAATGAAACTTAGATAATTTAGATAATTTAGATATGTGAATGGCGCCCTTATGGTTTGGGCGCCATTTGTTGTACAAATAAAACCACCTGCTAGGATGGCTTATTATTATTTGACAAGATTTATAACCCTAAGACCGTGGTCCTCTAGGCTTGTTCCACCAGTTCCAAGTGTTGTGAACTCTACAAAAGCACCTTTTATCTCCGCTGTTTCTGTTTTGACCTTGTCTTTTCCTTCTCCTTCCTCTTCTTCTGAAAAATTTGCTTCAGATACTTTAAAAGCTGCAAATCCGGTTATATTTAAAGGCTTATGGCCATTCATATCCAAACTCTCAACAAGGGGTATGTAGATTGTTACAGGAGTTCCTTCATTTTCAAAAAGCCTTTCCATTCCATTTTCTGTCGGACCGACCATGTTCCCTGTCTCAGTGTATATGGTGTCTCCGATTTTCAGTTTTGTACTATTACCTTTAACTATTGTATCCTCATATACTTTAGCACCGGATTCAAATTTGCCGTCAGGTTTTTTGTTGATTTGAACAGCACCGAAATTGCCAGGTCCCAACTCGGGATTTCCTCCTTTTGTCTTGGATGAATACTTGAGCGTATATGTTTCGCCGGGCTTGAATTTTCCTTTATCATCAACGGGATCCCATTTTAACGCAAACGGCCTCGCTTCTCCAAGCACCTGCTCTGCTGGTGCATTTATGGCTGAAGCTTTTGCTGATATACCTGAAGAATTTACTCCGATGATTGAGGCAAACAAAAAATCCATATTATAACTTGCTGAGACAATCACCTTGCAGTTATCTTCTTCAAAATCTATGGAATACGCCAGCTCGTTCAAATCAAAACCATTGCTGGCAATGTATTGCTTGGCAATATCTATGGCAGAAGAGGTATCTTCAGGGATTTCCTGGGCTGCGGCAAGTGATGCGGCATCAACCGCATTTTGGAGCTTTGATTTGTTGTACACAAGCAGGCCAATATCAACGGCAAAAGATACGAACATCAGCATTATGCTCAAAGTCAGCGAAATAAATATGATTGTACTGCCGCGGTTGTTTTTAATAATAGTTAACATGCTATTCCTCCTGTCTGTTTTGGATTTTTATATTAAAAAGTGAGTATGGGGTGTTTTTCGTGTTATTAACTGATTAAAACAAGCTTTAGTTTTGTTTATACCGAAAAATATATTCTTATAAAATCTTACCCTGGAATTTACATATTATTCAAATAAGGTGCGGGGATATATAGGGTTTATTATGATTTATCCAAATTTTTAATTAAGGCAATATGGATTTTTATTATTTACCGGTGATATACTCAAATTAAAACAGATGCACAGGGGTATAAAAACGAAAGAGGAGGGGATCTTATGAAAGGCGACAACAAAGTATTTGAAACGCTTGAAATGCTTGGGATAAATTATGAAAAATACGAACATCCTCCAGTATATACGGTAGAAGAGGCAAATCGGTACTGGGGTGACTTAGATGGAATGCACTGCAAAAATTTGTTTCTCAGGGACAAAAAAGGGAAAAACCACTATCTTGTGGTCATGAATGAAAACAAAAAGCTGGATTTTGAAGACATTGCGCGAAAGATCAATTCGGACAAGTTGAGTTTTGGATCCGAAAAAAGGCTTGAGAAATATTTGGGGCTTGAGCGAGGGGCTGTATCGCCTTTTGGGATAATAAACGATGAAGATAACGAGGTTGTGGTCATAGTGGATGAAGAAATCAAAAGTGCAGATTCAGTTAATTTTCATCCAAATGTAAATACTGCCACAGTGAACATAAGCGTGTATGATTTTATTAAATTTCTTGACTGGTCGGGAAACAATGTAATATGGGCAAGGTTGTAAACTGAAAGGAAAGTGATGCTATATGGATGACAAGATTTTTATAGAGGTTGAAAAGGAAAGCCTTGGAAAGTTCAAGACTCTGTGTAGACACATGGGAAAAAGCACCCATGAAGTGGTGACGGAGTACATAGACCATGTGGTAGAACAAAATCCAATTATATTCATAAGCAAAGATGAGGACAATGATGAGAAGAAAGAGCTTGTAATAAAAATAGACAGCGAAAAGGCTGAAAAGCTGAGGGATTACTGCAAGCGCAAGAACATAACGGTACAGATGCTTCTTGAAAACTTCATACAGAACCAGGTGGGCTCGATGGATATTGCCTGATAACAGCTGGCAGTTCGGTTTTATTATATTGAAAAAGGGCAGGCGCTTTTTTGCGCCTGCCTCTTCCTTAGTCGATATCTATGGCTCTTTCTTCTTTCTTTTCCTCTTTGGATTTTGGAAGTACTATTGTGAGAACCCCGTGTTCAAATTTTGCCGATATTTCGTCTTCTTTGATGTTTTCAAGGAAAAAAGATCTTTTAAGGCTTCCGTAGCTTCTTTCCTTTCTTATATATCCTTCTGCACTCTCTTCGATTTCCTGTTTTTTTTCGGCTGAAAGTATAAGGTAGTTGTCTTTTATTTTGATTTTCACATCATCTCTTGTAAACCCGGGAAGATCGGCCTCGAGAATATATTCCGTTTCGGTCTCTCTTATATCCGTTCTTATGAAGCCTTCAGTGAAAAAATCAGGTGTTGGAAAGTTCCAAAAATCTTCTTCAAATACCTTGTCGAAATACCTCATGAGACTTTCTTTTTTTCGATCAAAAGGTGTTGGCAAATACATAAAAATCCCTCCTTAAAACATATATGTGAAAATTTGCTGAGTATATTATACCCTTGATTGCGTTTTGTAATCCGCCATGCAAATACAGAAAATTCAAAATAATATGCAGCACTTGACAAATTACACGATATTCAATATATTTAAATAAGGTAAATTTTTTGTTTGAAATTTTTGAAAAATTAAAACTGAATTTTCAAAAAGGCTTTGAAAAGGACAGTAGAAGGGAATACGCTTTAAGAGAGAGAGCCATTTGCTGAGAGGCTCTTAGCACAGTTTCTTTTGAATATCACCTTTGAGCCGGACGGCTGAAATCATGCAGTTCCATGAGAATAAGCTTTCACGATAGGGATGCGTTAAATCCCAAGAGTGTCAAATTGTGTATATGAGGATTTGCAGCAGAGCAGATTCCAGCATGCATGGTTTTTCATTTGGGTGGTACCGCGAAAATATTCGTCCCAAGCCGTAAGGCTTGGGATTTTTTAATTTTATCAAGTAAAATCAGAAAGGGTGAATTGTATGAGTAAATTTGAATCCCTGTGCAGTCATGTAAATGAGACTGAAAAGAAGATAAGAGGATTTTGGGATGATGTGGATATACTAAATGAGAGTATAAAGGCAAGAGAGGGAAAGGCTCCTTTCGTATTCTACGAGGGGCCTCCTACTGCAAATGGAAATCCTGGAATACACCACGTAATGGCAAGGACGCTTAAGGACTCAGTATGCAGATACAAGACAATGAGCGGATACCAGGTTAAGAGAAAAGCGGGATGGGACACTCACGGACTTCCTGTTGAGATAGAGGTTGAAAAGCAGCTTAGCCTTTCGAGCAAGCAGGATATAGAGGAATATGGAATAGAGAAGTTCAACGAAAAATGCAGGGAGTCAGTATTCACTTACGAGAAACAGTGGAGAGAAATGACCGAGAGAATGGCCTATCTTATAGACCTTGACAACCCATATATAACACTTGACAACAACTATATAGAGAGTGTCTGGCACATACTTGACAAGTTCAACAAGGAAGGTTATATATACGAAGGGCACAAGATACTTCCATACTGCTCAAGATGTGGAACGGGGCTTGCTTCTCACGAGGTTGCACAAGGTTACAAGGAGATAAAGACCGATACTGTAATAGTTGCGTTCAAGAGAAAAGACGTAGACGAGTACTTCCTTGTATGGACAACTACGCCTTGGACACTTCCTTCAAACGTAGCGCTTACTGTAAACCCTAAAGAGACATACCTTAAGGTAAAAGCTCAGGGAAATGTATTCTATGTAGTTGAGGCTCTTGCGGGGAAGGTGCTTGGCGAAGACTTCGAGGTTATAGAAAAGCTAAAGGGAAAAGACCTTGAATACATGGAGTACGAACAGCTTATGCCGTTCATACAGCCGGACAAGAAGGCGTTCTTCGTGACTTGCGCCGACTACGTAACTGTGGAAGACGGAACAGGTATAGTTCACACTGCTCCTGCATTTGGAGAAGACGACTACAACCTTGGAAGAGCATACGGACTTCCAGTAATACAGCCTGTAGACGAGACAGGAAAATTTGTCGACACGCCATGGAAGGGCACATTCGTAATGGACGCGGACCTTGACATAATAAAATGGCTTAAAGCTGAAGGAAAGCTTTTCAAGAAGGAGAAGGTTGCCCACAACTATCCTCACTGCTGGAGATGCAGCACTCCGCTTCTATACTACGCTAAGCCAAGCTGGTATATAGAGATGACAAAGCTTAAGGACAAGCTTATAGAAAACAACAACACTGTAAACTGGTATCCTGGATACGTTGGAGAAAAGCGTTTTGGAAACTGGCTTGAAAACCTTAACGACTGGGCTCTTTCGAGAAGCAGATACTGGGGAACTCCTCTAAACATATGGAGATGTGAGTGTGGAGAGCTTGAGTCTATAGGATCGAGAGCAGAGCTTGCAGACAGAGCCATAGAAGACATAGACGACAGCATAGAGCTTCACAGACCATATGTTGACGATGTTCACATAAAATGCGGCAAATGCGGCGGCACCATGAACAGGGTTCCTGATGTAATAGACTGCTGGTTTGACTCGGGAGCAATGCCTTACGCTCAGCACCACTATCCTTTTGAAAACGCTGAAAACTTCGATGAAGAGCTGTTCCCGGCAGACTTCATATGCGAGGGTATAGACCAGACAAGAGGTTGGTTCTATTCGCTTCTTGCAATATCTACATTCATGAAAGGAAAGGCGCCTTACAAGAACGTTCTTGTAAACGACCTTCTGCTTGACAAGGAAGGAAAGAAGATGTCCAAGTCGAGAGGAAACACTGTAAACCCATTCGAGCTGTTCGACGAGTACGGAGCGGATGCGCTGAGATGGTACCTTCTTTACGTGTCTCCGGCATGGTCGCCTACAAAGTTTGACATAGACGGACTTAAAGAGGTTCAAAGCAAGTTCTTCGGAACAATAAAGAACGTGTACAACTTCTTTACTCTTTACGCCAACACTGACGGAATAGACCCGAGAGAGTTCTTCGTGGAGTACAGTGACAGACCTGAAATAGACAGATGGATACTTTCAAGATTCAACAGCCTTAAAAAGGCAGTTGAAGAAGAATGGGATGTATTCGACCTTACCAAGGTTGTAAGAAAAGTACAGGAATTCACAAACGAAGACCTTTCAAACTGGTATATAAGAAGATCCAGAAGAAGATTCTGGGAGCCGGAACTGACGCAGGACAAAAAGGCCGTATACAATACGACTTACGAGATACTTACACAGCTTGCACAGATGATAGCGCCAATAGCTCCATTCATATCAGAGGAGATATACAAAAACCTTACTGGGGAGACTTCTGTTCACACAAGCTACTATCCAAGATCAAACAGCGAGCTTATATTTGAAAAGCTTGAGGAAAAAATGGATCTTGTAAGAAACCTTGTAACTCTTGGAAGAGCTTCGAGAGAATCTGTAAGGATAAAGGTTCGTCAGCCAATACAAAAGGTTATAGTAGACGGAAAATACGAAGATACAATATCTGACGTGGTTCCTCTTATAAAGGAGGAGCTTAACGTGAAGCAAGTTGTATTCGAGAAGAACCTTGGCGAGTTCATGAACTTCAGCCTTAAGCCTAACTTCAAGGTGGTGGGGTCGATTCTTGGAAATAAAGTCAAGTCGTTTGGAAAGGTTCTTTCAGAGCTTGACGCTTCTCAAGCAGTTCCAAAGCTTGAATCTGGAGAAAAGATAAGCGTGGAGCTTGAAGGCGAAATCTTCGAGTTTGAAAAAGAGCACGTGATGATAACAATATCGGCAAAAGAAGGCTTCAACGTAATAATGGAAAACAACCTGTTCGTAATACTTGACACTGTTCTTTCTCAAGAACTTATAGACGAAGGATATGCAAGAGAGTTCATATCTAAGGTTCAGCAGATGAGAAAGTCAAACGGATACGACATGCTTGACAAGATAAAGGTATTCTTCGATGGAAACGAAGAAATAAGCAAGGCCGTGGCGGCGCACAAGGACTATATAATGTCTGAAACGCTTGCAGAGTCTGTGGAAGAGTCAAAGCTTGAGGGAATGGAAGTTCAAAACCTTAACGGACATGACACAGGAATAAAGCTTGAAAAAATGTAAATAGTTAATTTGAAAAATTCAAATCATAAATTTAAAACCCGCCGGATATTCCGGCGGGTTTTTGTTTGCAATCTTCCATTTGGGTATTAATAGAAGAAATGGCTTTGGGAGGGGTGCAGATTGAAAATAGGTATGATAGGGCTTGGAAAGATGGGTCATAATCTGGCTCTGAATATGAAAGATAATGGCATAGACGTTGTTGCATACAGCAGGTCGCCTGAAAAGGTGGACATGATGAAAGAAGAAGGCATTCAGGGCGTATACACAATAGATGAGCTTTGTGAAAGCTTTGAAGAGCAAAGGGTGATATGGCTCATGGTGCCGGCTGGAGAAATTGTAGACAACGTCATAAGCCAGCTTGAGGGCAATTTGAGTAAAGGAGACATAATAATAGACGGAGGGAATTCCCACTACAGGGATTCGATAAGAAGATACGAGAAGCTGGCGAAAATCGGAGTGAGATTTATTGACATTGGAACAAGCGGAGGAATGGAAGGGGCCAGGAGCGGGGCATGCATGATGATAGGAGGCGACGATGAGGCGTTTGAAAAGCTTGAAGAAGTATTCTGGAAGATTTGCGTACGGAACGGATATTCATATATTGGAAGAAGCGGAAGCGGCCACTACGTCAAAATGATCCACAATGGCATAGAATACGGAATGCTCCAGGCGATAGGAGAAGGGTTTGAAATAATACAAAAGAGCGATTTTGACATAGACTTTGAGGATCTGTCAAAGGTGTGGAGTCACGGCTCTGTAATAAGGGGATGGCTCATGGAGCTTTGCCGAAGGGCATTTGAGAAGGACCCTTGCCTTGAGGGTGTGAGGGGGGTGATAGATTCGTCGGGAGAGGGTCTTTGGACCTTAGAGGAGGCGCTAAGGCTTCAGGTGCCCGCTTCTGTAATGGCGCAGTCCCTTTTTGCAAGATACTATTCAAAGGATGCGGACTCATTTTCGGCAAAGGTAATAGCGTCGCTTAGGAATGAGTTCGGCGGCCACAGTGTAACCAAAAGGCAGGGGTGATGATATGTGTCTGATTGTATTGTTTGGTGGAAGCGGCGACCTCAGCAGAAAAAAGCTCATGCCCTCCCTTTACAATCTCCAGTGCCAGGGGAAGCTTTCTGAAGACTGCCATGTATTTGCAATAGGAAGAAGGGAACGAAATGAAAAGGAGTATATTAAAGCTCTCAAGGAAGGGGCTTTTTCAAATTCAAGGCTTGGCGGGGACGAAAGGGCCTGGAAAAGCCTTTCGTCAAGGATATACTACAGGAATTTTGACTTCGGGGACGGGGCGGCTTATGAGAGACTTGAAGCTGAAATGTCAAAGCTCGAAAATGAAAAGGGGCTGAGCGGGTCGCGGATATACTATATGGCGGTATCTCCAGACTATTTCACACTCATAACAGACAGCATCGGCAAAGCGGGCATGAACAAGGGCGCAAAGGGCTCGTACAGAAGGCTCGTCATAGAAAAGCCTTTCGGCAGAAGCCTTGAAAGCGCAAGGCTTTTAAACTGTGAAATAAGCAGGGTGTTTCCTGAAAAGGACATATACAGGATAGACCACTATCTTGCCAAGGAGATGATACAAAACATTATGGGGATAAGGTTCTCGAATGCGATATTCGAGCCGCTTTGGAGCAGGGACAATATAGACAACATACAAATATCAGTATGCGAAAAGGACGGGGTGCAGGGCAGGGGCGGCTATTATGACGGCGCTGGGGCCCTTCGCGACATGGTCCAAAACCACATAATGCAGATGATATCGCTTATTTGCATGGAGCCCCCAATATCGCTTGAGGCCGATGAGATAAGGGACGAGAAGGTGAAGGTAATAAAGCATATTGAAAAAATAAAGGGTGGCAATTTAAAGGAAAGAATGGTGTTGGGGCAGTACTCTGCAGGAAATGTCGATGGAGGGGATGTGGCTGGATACAGGGATGAAGAAGGTGTTCCAAGCGACTCGGCAACTGAGACATTTGCGGCGCTGAAGCTTGAAGTGGCAAACAGGAGGTGGAAGGGAGTTCCCGTGTATATAAGGACTGGAAAGCGCATGAGCAGAAAACTTGCCCAGATAGTTGTGCAGTTCAAGACCTTCTGCCAGATACACGGCTTCGAGCCCTACAAAGAGCCCATGCCTAACCTGCTTGTCATAAGAGTCCAGCCGAAAGACGGGGTGTTTTTCCAGTTCAACATGAAAAAGCCGGGAAGCACAGAGGAGATAGTCACGCAGCAGATGGACTACTGCAGAAGCTGTGAGTACAGCGAGAATACGCCCCAGGCTTACGAAAGGCTGTTTGAGGACGTCATAAAGGGAGACGCTTCGCTTTTCACCAGATGGGATGAAATTGAAGGCTCGTGGAAAATAATAGATGAAATACTCAGCGGTTGCACAAGGGAAGAGCAGAACATGCAATTTTATGAAGCCGGCAGCATGGGACCTGATGAGTCAGAAGAGCTCCTGCAAAGGGAAGGCAGGAGGTGGTGGAACATTTGAAAAAGGGGAATGTTTACGACATATCGATGAGAATAGGCGAGTATATGAGCGTATACAAAAACAGGGATGAAAACAGGCCGGAGATTGAAACGGTCAGAAGCTTTGAAGACTCAAGCGCACATGAGTCGAAAATACACATGAACCTTCACACGGGCACTCACATAGACATGCCCCTTCACATAATAAAGGGCGGGGCAAGTTCTGACGAATTGGATATCACAAGGCTGATGGGAAGCTGCCGGGTGATAGACATGACGGGTGCGAAGGACAGTATAACAAGGGAGATGATCGAAGGGGAGGGAGTGAAGGAAGGGGAATTTCTGCTTTTAAAGACCAGAAATTCATTTTCTGAAAAATTCAATCCCGAATTTGTATACCTCGACAAGGAAGCTGCGATACTTATTGCGAAAAGAGGAGTGAGGGGAGTGGGGATAGACTCGCTTGGGATAGAGAGGGGGCAGGCGGGGCATCCTACTCACAGGGCGCTTCTTGAAAATGGAATAGTCATAATGGAGGGGCTGAGGCTAAGGGACGTTCCGGCAGGGGAATATGTACTTATAGCTCTGCCGCTTAGAATAGAAGGTGTTGAGGCCCTTCCTGTGAGAGCTGTCCTTATTGACAAGAATACGGCGGCTGACTTTGTGGAATCATTTATAAATGTTTAACCTAGTATGCATTATTGACAGGGGTAAATGAAATATATATTTCAATAATCTATTTTTGCAATGTAATAAAAAATTTTTTAAAAAAAACACTTGGGGATGATAAAACATTGCAAAAGCAGTATAATATATGGAGAGAATTGCAAGTAAGACAAGGGGGACCAAACAATGGCTAAAATCAATATGGCTCTTTGCCAGATGAGTGTTGAGGAAGGCAAGGAGCTAAACATAAAAGAGGCGGAAAGTCTTATAAGAGAAGCCGCTTCAAACGGGATAGACATGGCTGTGCTTCCAGAAATGTTCAACTGCCCGTACGACAACAAATATTTTCCTGAGTACGCTGAAGGCTATCCGGGGCAGACGACAATGGCTATTTCAAATCTTGCAAAGGAGCTTGGGATATACATAGTTGCGGGCTCGATACCTGAAAAAGATGGGGACAGCATATACAACACCTGCTATGTATTTGGCAGAGACGGAGAGTGCATAGGAAAGCACAGGAAAATGCACCTTTTCGACATAGACGTAAAGGGAAGGATTACATTCAAGGAGTCAGACGTACTTGGAAGCGGCGACCAGTGCACTGTATTTGAAACAGAGTTTTGCAATATAGGTGTTGCAATATGCTATGACATGAGATTTCCAGAGCTAATGAGGCTGATGGCTGTAAAGGGAGGAGCAAAGGTGATAATAGTGCCCGCGGCGTTCAACATGACTACAGGGCCAGCCCACTGGAGCACCACCTGCAAGACAAGGGCACTTGACAACCAGGTGTATTTCATAGCGGTGTCTCCTGCAAGGAATATAAAGTCAAGCTATACAGCATACGGACACTCCATAATTGCAGATCCGTGGGGCAACATTATAATGGAAGCCGACGAGAAGGAAGACATACTATACGGGGAGATAGACCTTGAAATGGTTGAAAAGGTAAGGCAGGAGCTTCCGCTCCTCCAGCACAGAAGACGCGATGTCTATTCGCTTAATTACAAGCATGATGGAATGGAATATTAAATCCCATTTCGTGGAATTTAAAAGACGGGGTGGCTTAAGGCTATTTTTTAAAGTATAATGTAAATATAATATACAATGTAAAAAAGAGGAGGCCTCCTCTTTTTTGCTTTTGTAAAATAAAAACGGGAAATAGGTGATATATAGATGATTCAAGGCGGTAAAAGCAGCTATCAAAACTTAAACGAAAAGCAAAGAGAAGCTGTTATGACTACGGAAGGCCCGCTACTCATACTTGCGGGAGCGGGCAGTGGAAAGACAACAGTTCTGGTAAACAGGATAGGCCACATACTAGATACAAATGGCGTATTTCCATCAAACATACTTGCGATAACATTTACAAACAAGGCCGCAAGGGAGATGAAGGAAAGGGTAGAGAGGATACTTGGAGATGAAAGCGACGGAATGTGGATAAGCACTTTCCACTCGTGCTGCGTAAGAATACTCAGGAAGAATATAGACAGGCTGGGGTACACAAGCTCATTTGTAATATACGACAGATCCGACCAGCTGACCCTTTTAAAGGGAGCGATAAAAGAGCTCGACATGAACGAGAAGCTATACGACCCTAAAATGGTAATAGGTCACATATCCGATGCAAAGGACAAACTGATAAGCCCGGCGGAGTTCATGAAGACATACAGGGACGATTTCAAGATGTCAAAAATAGCGGCCATATACGAAAGGTACCAAAAGAACCTGAAAAAGAACAACGCACTTGATTTTGACGACATAATAGTGAAGACTGTGGAGCTTTTCGAGAAAAATGAGGAAGTACTGGAGTTTTACCAGAGGAAGTTCAAATACGTAATGGTTGACGAGTACCAGGATACGAACAGGGCACAGTACAGGCTCGTAAGCCTCATATCAAGGCTTCACAAAAACCTTTGCGTTGTGGGTGACGACGACCAGTCCATATACGGCTGGAGGGGCGCCGACATTACAAACATACTGAATTTCGAAAAGGAGTTCAATGGAGCCGTAGTTATAAAGCTTGAGCAAAACTACAGGTCCACCCAGAACATACTCGACTCCGCAAATGCAGTAATAAAGAACAACAACGAGAGAAAGTCAAAAAACCTTTGGACAGACAAGTCAGGCGGAGAAAAGATAAAGGTATTCAAGGCCATGGACGAAAGAGAAGAAGGGGACTTCATATCCAGAAAGATAAGGGAGCTTACAGAAGGCGACAATGGCATGGGCGACTTTGCAGTTCTATACAGGACTAATGCCCAGTCGAGAGCTATAGAGGAAGCCTTAATGAGGCAAAACATCCCCTACAAGATATACGGCGGACTGAAATTCTACGACAGAAAAGAAATAAAGGACATAATAGCCTATCTAAGGCTTATACAAAACCCTCTTGACGACATAAGCCTCAAGAGGATAATAAACGTTCCTAAAAGGGGAATAGGCCTCAAGACCATAGAAAAGCTTGAAAGCTTTGCGTATTCAAAGGAAGAGAACATATACTCGGCGATGCTCGACCTGGAAGACGGACTCATTTCAACAAGGGCAAAATCAAAAGTTGAACAGTTTGTAAGCATAATATCGACACTCATGGCCATGAACGAATGCATGAATATATCGCTTCTTATAGAAAAGGTGCTTGAAGACACGGGCTATATGGAAGAGCTGAAAAATGAAAACAGCGTAGAGAGCCAGACTAGGATTGAAAACCTCAAGGAATTCATATCTTCTGCTGTTGAATTCGAGCAGATAAGCGAGGAAAAGGACCTTGAGACGTTCCTTGCGTCAATATCCCTTGTCTCGGATTTGGATTCGCTTGAAGAGGGAGACGACTACGTTTCAATAATGACCCTTCACAGTGCAAAGGGACTTGAGTTTCCGGTGGTATTCATGGTTGGAATGGAAGAAGGGATATTCCCATCGAGCAGATCTGTTCTTGACGAGGACAGGCTTGAAGAGGAAAGAAGGCTTTGCTATGTCGGCATAACAAGGGCGCAGCAGGAGCTGTATATGACTTATGCGAACGAAAGAACCATATATGGAAGGAAAAACTATGGAACAAACTCGAGATTTTTGAGCGAGCTGCCACAGGACTGCCTTCAAAGCTATAATGCAAAAATAGACAAGATCAAAAACCACCCTTCAAGCAATATAGACATGAGGGAGATAAAAAAGAATTTCACATTCGGATCTTCTGTAAAGCCTGAAGTGAAAAAAGACATAGACAACAGCGGAATAGAGCTTGGAAGCAGGATATCGCATCCGAAATTCGGAGAAGGGACCATAGTTTCCAAGACGGGAAATGATGTGACAATAGCGTTTGAGAACAAAGGCGTAAAAATGATAAACCTGGAATATGTAAAACTTGAAAAAATATAGTAAAATCCCCCTTTTAAAAAGGGGGATTTTTAGGTATAGTCGATATATATGCGAAAATCATATAATTGAATCGTTGGAGGCGACTATGGACAGTGAAAGATTAAAAAGGCTTATAAAATGCATTGGAGAGACAATTGCTGCGGACATTATAATATTGTTTACATTCTGGCGAATAAACCCGATGGCGGAAGAGTTTTTTGCAATGAACATGCATCCATTTGTAATTGTAAGCGCTGCTATTGCGCTCAGATATGGAAACTACCTGGGGGTCATAAGCGCAAGTATAACATCTGTAATCTTCGTATATGTGTATGGATTTTTGGGAAGGGACATGTACCTTTTTTTTGTCGATTTTGACAATTACAAGTTTCTGATAATGTTTTTTTTGACGGCGGTTGTGCTGGGAAGATTCAAGGACAATTATACATACAATATGGAAATGAGCAGTGAAAAATACAGGCTGCTGAATGAAAAGCATAAAGATCTCGAGCAGCTTTATGAGAAAAACAGGTTTATAAACAAGGAGCTTAAAAAGCAGATAGTGGATTCTGAAAACAGCATAATATCGCTTTATGAGATTGCATCGTCACTTGACTCTTTGGACCCGGAGGAGATATATACCCAGACCATGGGAATAATGGCGAGGTTTTTAGGTGCAAAGACGGTATCAATATACACTGTAAATGAAAAGAGGGATTTTCTAAGGCTAAAGCTGAGGATGGGGGAAGGCAGAGGCCTTTTAAACTCAATAGATATAAACAGCATACCGTGTGTTAAAAAGATAATAGATGGAAAACAGACAGTCAAATTCGACCATTCGATGAACTGCGGCGGGAATATGCCCATAATGGGAGCGCCCATAGTATACGAGGGTAGGACAATAGCTCTCATAAACCTTGAAGATGCAGAGTTTGACAGTATAACCGACTATTCATACTATCTTTTCAAGCTGATAACCGAATGGATAAACAAGGCCCTTGCGCAGGCGATAGCCATAGAAGGTCATATAAACAGGGATAAATATTATGAAGAGACGAGAATTATGAAATACAATGAATTTAGCGAAAGGCTTGCTGAGGAAAAAAAGAGAAAGATAAGGTTTGGTCTTGAATATGGGCTTTTGAAATTCAACCGTTTTGAAAAGAGCATCAAGAACATTGACAATACGCTTTCCGGGCTTATAAGGGATGTAGATGTCGTAGGATATGATGAATCCAAAGAAGAACTATACATTCTGCTTCCGGCCACCCCTCGAAAGGTCACCCATGTAGTGGAAGAAAGGCTTAAGGGAGAACTTGCAGTAGAATTGGAGCGGTTGTCATGATAAATAAAAAGGTATTCATATATGTTTTGGCAATAATTCTAATAAGCGCTGCATTCATACAGGTAGCAAGAACCGGAACACTTGAACAGGAGTTCTCAATAAACCAGGAGAGCGTGAAGACAGCTCTTAAAACTACCGCCTCTGAAAATATACCAAAGGACTGCCAGAAGGTAATAGCATTATATTCAAAAGACTATAAAGGTTCAAAAGATCTGCGTGACAATATGGAAAAAATACTTGAAATGGCAAGGCTTAATTTTGAAATGGTAGACATAGACTCGGAAGGCGTACTCGACAATGTCAATGGCGCGGGGAAAGACGACATAATAGTGGTAGGGACTGAAAAATTCGGGAACGTGAAGTACAATGATTTGCACAATGCGCTTATTTCCAAGGTTGAAAGCGGCACAAGTGCTGTTTTCATGGTGAGGTCTTACCAACCAGGGCTTGACAAGCTCTGTGGAATAGTGAAAAATGGCGGCTATATGGGGGAAACTGTATTTGGCATTGAGTTCCATCAAAAATTCTTCCCGGGACTGGATGAAATCAGCATGGGTAAGGATGACAGGAAGATAGCACATTCGTCGCTTGATGTAAAGCTGGGAGTCGGTGCAAAGCTAATTGCAAGCGCCCAGGGAACACCTGTGCTATGGACCAATGACTATGGAAGCGGAAGGGTGGTATATGTAAATTCCACATTGCTTATGGACAAAGCAAACAGGGGGATTATGACACAAAGCATTGCGCTTTCAAATGACAGGTTTATATACACAATTTTCAATGGAAAAATTGTCAACATAGACGATTTTCCGGCACCTGTAAAGCCGGGTACAGATGATGTGATATATGAGAATTATCATATGAACAACAACATGTTTTACAGGAATATATGGTGGTCATCACTCTACAATATGTCAAAAAAATACCATATGAAATACACGGGACTTGTCACAGGGGTTTATAACCTGGAGACGAAAAGCCCTCTTCCTAATATAGACGCTGAAGGCGCGCAGGACATAAAATATTTTGGAAGGAAGCTTTCGGAGATTGGGGGAGAACTTGGGATTCACGGTTACAACCACAACTCGCTTGCACTGAATGGCCAGATGGAGTTTGGCAAATACGGGTACTCACCCTGGGAATCAAAAGATGCGATGGAAGAAGGGCTTTTAAAGCTTAAAGAATCGCTTGAGGCCATGTATGGGAGAGACATTAATATATACACATATGTACCGCCTTCAAACATAATTTCAAAAGACGGCAAGGATGCTGTCAAAAATGTATTTCCAGAGATTAAGGTGTTTGCAGGACTCTATACGGGAATGCCTGAAAATGGAATGCTTTATCAGGAGTTTGGAAAGGACCCTGATATCGAAGGGGCATACGACCTTCCGAGGATAAGCTCTGGCTACGAATACAATAAATATGTGATGTGGGACATATACAGCGGCATAGCCCATTATGGAATAGTCAACCACTTCATACATCCTGACGACATTTTGGACGCTGAAAGGTCTTCAGATAGAAGCTGGGAAGAACTTGAAAGGGACATAGATTCAATATTCGGCGATATATACAGAAGATTCCCGTATCTTAGGGGGATGACAAGCAGACAGGCTGTAGAGGAATATATAAAAAATGAAAACCTGAATGTTTACGTGGAGTATGGGAGCGACTATATAAGAATAAGCCATGAGAACATGTCGCCGCCCGCATACCACGTGCTTAAAGTGAAAAATGGCAAAATAAGCAGCATAGATGGCGGAAAATACAGCATTTTGGACATTGAAAGAGGACTATATGTAGTGGAAGCCACATCTGCGGATGTGAATATAAAAATAGGCTATGAAAATAGGTGATTTCATGTATACGATTTTGAGCATAATATGCTTGGCGGCTGAGATTTGGGCTGTCTGGGCGAATGTGGGAATGAAATATTTCATATTGATCCATATCATTGCCGCAGCTGCCCTGCTTGCGGCCAAAAGGATTTTGAAGGGGGTCAGAAAAGACAGCCTTGAAAGCTTGATAATACTCATGATGCCAATGGGCGGACTGCTCGTGCATGTAGTGGTGGAGATTTGCTACAAGTTTTTAAGAATAGATGAAAATGCAGTAGCTGAGTATGAAGACTATATAAAATACAAGGAGTTTATAACTCTTCACAAGGACATAGACATCCAAAAGGAGATCAACATACTCAGCCTTGGCGACAGGCTTATGCATTCATCTTCTGAGGAGAAGAAAAGTGCCATAATGAGCCTCAATACAAATGACATCGAAGTTAAAACAGGAGTTTTAAGAAAGGCGCTTTTGGATAAAGACCCGGAAGTTGTACACTACGCTGCATCCACACTCAGCTTCATACATGACAGATATGAAAACAAGCTTTCGGATATGGAAAATGAGTACGCCAGAAGAAGTACGACTTCAAAGCTTTACGAACTCATATCCGAATACAAAAAGTATTTGAGTTTGGGGATTGTCGATGAGATTTCAAGGCCGGCCCATGAAAAAAAATATGTCAGCCTCCTCAAGGAGCTTGATTCAAGAAGCGGTGGGGATTTCGACATGGGCATAATGATTGCAAGGGAATATATAGAATACGGCAATATTGAAGGTGCGCTGGGAATACTCCAAAAGCTCAGATCAAAGCATGCTGACAGATATGAGGTCTATATAGAATACATGCACATTTGCTACAAGAAGAGAGATTTTAAATCTATAATAAGAACCGCCAAAAAGGTAAAGGAAATGGATATTAAAATACCTGATAAAGAGATGAAAATGGTGGATTTTTGGACTTGATAAGGAAGGTGAATCATGGAGATTTGCATTTTGGCTGAAGGTTCATACCCCTATGTTTCAGGAGGTGTATCCAGCTGGATACACACTCTTGTAAGGGGAATGCCGGACAAGAAATTCAAGATATTTTCCATAATGCCCTCGCTGTTGGAACTGGACGAGTATAAATATGAAATACCTGGAAATGTAGTCGAGATAAAGACTGTTGGCCTTAGAGACTATGAGGAACTAAGCCCTCAGTATTCAGGATTCAGTCCGAATATAGGAAATGATGAAAAAAAGCAGATAGAAAAGTTTTTGAAAATGGAAAGCGACATAGACTGGAATGCAATAAACAATATACTGTCAGACAAAGGCAGACTTGGAAACCCGGTGCAGTTTCTTCAAAGCAGGATGTTTTGGGATGTATATAGAGAATTTTACTCTCAGCACATGTTCAGGCGTGGCTTCAACAAGAGCTTTTGGACTGTAAGGTCAATGCTGCTTCCTGCAATAAACCTCATGCAGCAGGAACTGCCATCTGCAGATATTTACCACGCGGTGTCTACGGGATATGCGGGGCTAATGGCGAGCATAGCCAAGTCGAAGACTTCGAAGCCTTTCGTGCTTACAGAACACGGGATATATGCGAGGGAGAGGGAAGAGGAGATATTAAAGGCTTCGTGGATAGACGAGGACTACAGGAAAATGTGGATAGACTTTTTCTACTTCATATCCACATGCGCATATGAAAACGCAGACAGTATAGTGTCGCTTTTCGAGCGAAGCAGGTTTGTGCAGATACAGCTTGGAGCTCAGATCGAAAAGACAATGGTTGTGCCAAATGGAATAGACATACAAAACCTTAACATAGACCACAAAAAGGTTCATGAAAACAACATAGGAGCCATACTGAGGGTGGTTCCCATAAAGGACGTCAAGACTCTTGTGAGAGCGTTTAAGATAGTGAAGTCAAGCATCTACGACGCAAAGCTCTACCTCATAGGCCCGTATGACGAGGACAGGGAGTACCACGATGAAGTTGTCCAGCTCATAAAGAACCTTGAGCTGGAAGCAGACGTATACATAACAGGCAGTGTGGACATAAAAGAATATATGGAAAAGCTTGACGTTCTGGTGCTCACCTCAATATCGGAGGGGCAGCCTCTTGTAATGCTTGAGGGAATGGCGTGCAAAAGGCCTTTTGTATCGACTGATGTAGGAGCTTGCAGGGAGATAGTGGAAGGGGCTGGCGATGACAAGCTGGGCAAGTGCGGAATAATAACCCCCCCAGTATCGCCGATGGAGACCGCGAGCGGGATAATAGACATACTAAAAGACAGGGAAGCGGCAATGGCAATGGGGGAAACCGGCAGAAAAAGGGTGGAAAAACACTACACTAGAGAGCAGCTCATAGAAAGATACGTGCAGCTCTATGAAGGTCTGGGTGATTAAATGGCTGGCATTGGATTTACTCTTAAAAAACTCTTTGAAGATGAAAGTTATTCTGCAAGGAGCAAGGCATACGCATATTCGGCCCTTGTGAGCGCAGGGCCTTGGATAGCGGCGGTTGTAACGGTCAACATAATAATACTGCTTTCAAAGTTTTTCCTGGTTGAAATTGCCCAAAGGGACCTTTTCATGGGAACCATGGTTTACAGCTTTGTGTTTTCGCAGATAATAACGGCACCATGGCAGCTTTTGATAACGAGGTATGTATCAGACAGGCTGTATAACAGGGAGTATGCGCACATAAGACCTTCTCTAATAGGTCTTTCAAAGATAGTATTTGCAATAAGCTATATAGTCTCGGCGCTTTATTACTATCCCAAGGACATTTCGCTTGAATACAAGATAATGGCTGTATACCTGTTTGTTTTCATATCGATTGTGTGGATACTCATGGTATATCTGAGCGCTGTGAAAAACTATGCCATTATATCATGGGCGTATGGGGCGGGAGGCATAGTGTCCATAGGCATATCTGCGATCCTTTTCAAACATCCGATTGAATTCGCCCGAAATGCGGGGGCTTCGAATCTTCTTTTGGCGTACACACTAGGCATAACCGTGACGTTTGCCCTGCTGCTGTACAGTTTTTTAAAGAATTTTGAATCGGACAGCGCCCTGGAATACGACTTTATAAGGTATATGGATTCGTTCGCTGCCCTGTTTTTCACTGGCCTGTTTTACACCCTCGGACTTTGGGCGGATGACATAATAATGTGGTACAGCAGCCTCGGAGTCAGCATAGAAGAGGTGTACAGGTATGCGCCCCTTTACGACAACGGGGTTTTTTTGGCATATCTTACAGTGATTCCGACTATGATACTTTTCATGGTTTCTGTGGAAACAGAGTTTTACGACACATACAGAAAATACTTTGCATTTGCCACAAAAGACGCTTCATATGATGATATACAGTCGGCAAAAAACGAGATGAAGACATGCATATACAGAAACCTTATATACATAATGGAAAACCAGACAATAATATCCATAACGTGCATAGTAGTGGCGGGATTTGTGTTCTCAAGGCTGGGGCTTCCGATAATAGTCAAGGACATATTCAGAATATGCACGCTCGGGGCTCTTTGCAATATATTCATACTCATAATAATACTCATACTCCTTTATTTTGAGGCAAGAAATCATGCCCTTGCGATAGCGCTGAGCTTTTTTGCTTTGAACAGCCTTTTCACTCTATATTTTCTTCCCCTGGGGGTTGAATTTTATGGATTCGGATATTTTGCGGGTTCATTTGTAAGCCTTTGCATTGCCATAGTCACAATGATAATATTTTTGGAGGAGCTCGACTACCACACATTTGCAAAGCAGCCGCTATTTGAATCGAAAAGCCGGGGCTTTTTCACGAGAATGGCAGAAAGGCTTGAGCCGGGAAGAAACAGAGCGCCTGCAAAAAGGAGGGGCATCGATGCTTAGCTTTCAAGTTGGGGTAGCAGCTACGGTTGTGGTGATTGCAGTGTGCTTTGTGGGTGCACATGTCAACTTTAAGGACTCCTGGGCGATGCAAAGCAGAGCTCCGGGGGGGCAAAAATCGGGATATGCATTAGAGGAGCAAAAGGACGATTATGTAATATACTATGGAGACGACAGCAGCGACGCTGTTCAAAAGCTCTCGGAATATGATACAGTTGTAATAGAGCCCAAGAATTTTTCGAGGGAAAATGTACTGAAGCTCCAAAAAAGCGGAAGCCGCGTGCTGGGATACCTTAGCATAGTGGAGCAAAACGGGGACGACGTTGACTTCATATCTTTAAAGGACGGCTGGTTTTTCATGCCTGAAGGAGAGCAAATCAAAAATGAAGCGTGGAATTCATACTATATGGACATAAGGGAAAAGGGATACCAGAACTTCCTGTTGAGACAGATTTATGCACATGTGGTGAGCAAGGGGCTCGACGGCATTATGATTGACACTGTGGGTGACATAGACGATTCGCATTGGAGCGATGGAGTCAAATCGGGAATGAAGGACTCGTACAGGGATTTTCTCATGAGGATAAGAAAAAACTATTCAAAACTTTACATTATTCAAAACTGGGGGTTTAAAACGATATACACCCATTCAGGGGCCATGGTGGACGGCGTAATGTGGGAGGGGCTTTCAGACGGGATAATAGAAAGTGACCAGTGGAGCAGGGACTGGCTTGAAAAGCTCGGGGATATGGGGCTTGATATATATGCGGTTGTTCCAAGCGGAGGGACATTTGGAAATCATGGCAACAAAAACAGCAATGTATTTATATATAAAAGAGACGGCGACGTATACGACAGCGTAAATTGACAGAGGAGATGATGGCTTGAAAATCGAGAAAAAAGAAAGAGAATTTGCAAACGACCTCATAGAATTCATATATAAAAGCCCTACGGCATTTCACTGCATAGAAACGTGCAGGAACATGCTTGATGAAAAAGGCTTTGAAAGGCTGCATATTGCCGGGAAATGGGACGTGAAAAAGGGTGGAAAGTATTATGTGGAGAAGAATTCATCTGCAATAATAGCATTTACAGTAAACAGCGAAAACATAGAAGAGGAAGGATTCGGGATAATAGGATCACACTCGGACTTTCCGGCAATAAAGATAAAGCCTAGCCCTGAAATGGTTCAAAGCGAGGGATATTTTAAGCTCAACACTGAAATATACGGGGGCCCGATACTGAATACTTGGATGGACAGGCCGCTTGCAGTTGCTGGAAGGGTTGTTACAAAGGGGAAAAGTCCGCTAAGACCGGAGGAAACGCTTATAAACATAAAAAGGCCTGTAGCAGTGATACCAAATCTTGCAATACATATGAACAGGGAGGTCAACAAGGGGATAGAGCTAAACAGGCAAATAGACATGATTCCTCTTGTGTCTACAGTAGGCAAGCAGTTCAAAAAGGAAGGGTTCATAAAAAATCTCATTGCAGATGAGCTGGAGATAGACATTGAAAGCATAATAGATTTTGAACTCTATTTCTATGAATACGAAAAGGGAATGCTCTGCGGCCTTGACGGCGAGTTCATATCGGCTCCAAGACTTGATAACATTTCAATGGTGCATGCAAGCCTCAATGCCCTTTTGGCTTCGAGGGCAGACAGAGGAGTGAGCATTGTATGCGTATTTGACAATGAGGAGGTGGGCTCTTCTACAAAGCAGGGGGCGGATTCGCCAATGCTTAGAAATGTAATGGAGAGAATATGCATAGGACTTGGAAAGGACAGGGACGGATTTTTCAGAGGAATGTACAATTCATTCATGATATCGGCAGACCTCGCGCACGCTGTCCACCCGAACAAGCCCGAAAAGAGCGACCCTACGAGTAGGCCTGTAGTAAACGGCGGGCCTGCCATAAAGCTGAGCGCAAACCAGAGCTATACCACCGACGGACTGTCTGCTTCAATATACGAATCGATATGCGAAGGCGAAAAGATCCCATGCCAGAGATTCCTGAACAGGTCGGATGAGAGAGGCGGCTCCACCATAGGGCCTATATCATCGACCCACCTTGACATACAAAGCGTTGACGTGGGAAGCCCTGTGCTTGCCATGCATTCGGCAAGGGAGCTTGGCGGAGTGAAGGACCACAGCATGATATACAGGAGCTTTTTGAAATTTTTCGAACTGTAAAAATCAAACGGGTAAGTTTGCAAAATATTTCTTGAAATCCGTTTTGTGATATAATTGGATATATAGTTTATGGATGCAGGCTGATCAGATTAGCCTGCATGTGTTTTATCAGGGAAAAACAGAAAAAATATGGAGTGATTATTTTGGCGGAGCTTTTTCAGCATCTCGTAAATAATTTGGGGTATGTAATAGTAATAACATTCTTCATATCCAGATTCAAGGGTTTCAGGCAGATAATAATAAAGGAAAAATTCAAAGCGGCAGACATGGTGCTTCTTGCTGTGATATTTGGAACATTTGGAATAATGGGAACCTATGTGGGAATAGATGTAAATGGCGCGATAGCAAACACCAGAAACATAGGAATAATGGTGGGCGGAATACTGTGCGGGCCTTTTGTGGGAATTGTGTCTTCCATGATTGCTGCGGTTCACAGGATTGCCATAGACATAGGCGGAATAACGGCCATCCCATGCGCCATATCCACCGTGGTGGGAGGAGTGCTTTCAGGAATCATATACAAAAGGGCCAAGCTGAAAAACAGATGGGTGTGGGGCCTCGGAGGCGGAATACTGCTGGAGAGCCTCAGCATGCTTCTTATACTGATTATGTCAAAGCCTTTCGACACGGCATACCAGATAGTAAAGGACATATATATCCCAATGATGATGGTCAACGGGGGAGGGATAGCAATAGTCATACTGATGATAGAGAACATATTTGAGGAGCAGGAGGAGATAGGCGCAAAGCAGTCGAAACTCGCACTTGAGATAGCCAATATGACCCTTCCGTATTTCAGGGACATAAATCCAAAGTCACTTGAAAACGTATGCAAAATAATAAAGGAGAAAGTGGGCGCAGATGCGGTCGCTATAACTGACAATGATACCGTAAGAGCCCATGTGGGGCTTGGGGACGACCACCATATAGAGGGCCAAAACATACTGACACATGCGACTGAGGATGTAATAAGGCTTGGCAAGGTAAGTGTGCTTCAAAGACCTTCTGAGATAGGCTGCAGCCACCCCGACTGTCCTTTAAGATCAGCCATAGTTGTTCCGCTTAAAGAGCAGGACAGTGTAATAGGGGCGCTAAAGATATACTACGGGAAGGAAAATGCAGTGCTTCAAAGCAGCATAATACTCGCTCAGGGGCTTTCGCAGCTGATATCCACCCAGATGGAGCTGAGCAAGATAGAAAAGCTGAGGGGCATGGCCACGAGGGCCGAGCTCAAGGCGCTTCAGGCCCAGATAAACCCCCATTTCATGTTCAATGCGCTCAATACAATAGTTTCATTCATAAGAATAGATCCGGACAAGGCAAGAGCGCTTATAATAGACCTTTCGACTTACCTTAGGCACAATATAGGAAGCGACGAGCAGCTTGTCGACATAAAAAAAGAGATGGAGCATGTGAACGCCTATGTCAAAATAGAACAGGCCAGATTTGGTGACAAGCTTAGCGTGGTATGGGACATAGATGACGACATAGACATAAAGATACCTTCGTTTCTAATACAGCCCCTTGTTGAAAATTCAATAAAACACGGGATACTCAAAGGGGCGGGGTTTGGAACCGTAAGAATAAATGCTAAGAAAACTCCTGAAGGAGTGGTGGTTTCGATAGAAGACGACGGAATGGGAATATCCAAGGATGTAATAGACTGCATCTATTCAGGCGCCGAGTCGAGCAGGACGGACAAGGGAGGGATAGGCCTTTCGAATGTACACAACAGGATAAGGCTCATGTACGGGAAAGGCGTAACAATAGAAAGGCTCCCAAAAGGAACAAGGATTAGTTTTGTGGTCAAATAGACGCTGAGGAGGTGAGGGATTTGAACTGCATAATTGTTGACGACGAATATCCTGCAAGAGAAGAACTCAAATATTTTATAAGGGAATTCAGCGACATAGAAATACTCGAGGAGTTTGACAGCCCGCTTGAAGCGCTAAAATACATTGAAAAACAAAACGTGGATGTGATATTTTTAGACATAAGCATGCCCGGGCTTGACGGAATCTCTCTGGGACGCATAATAAGCAGGTTCGAGGAAAAACCTAAAATAGTATTCATAACCGCATACAGGGAGCATGCCATAGACGCATTTGAAATAGACGCATTTGACTATATATTGAAGCCGTATTCAAAAGAGCGGATAATAGGACTTTTAAAAAAGCTCCAAAAAAGCAGCGCGAAGGCATCAGGGGAATCCATAGAAAAGATAACGCTTTGGAAAGACGAAAAGATAATAGTGCTTGACATTGGCGACATATATTACTGCGAGGCAAGCGAAAGAAACACAATAGTGCATTCAAAGGACGAGAGCTATATTGAAAACACAAGCATATCCGACTTTTACAAGAGGCTTCCAAAGGACAGGTTCTTCAGGACGCACAGGTCTTATATAGTCAATCTGGACAAGATAAAGGAGATAATACCCTGGTTCAACAACACATACAATATAAGGCTTAAAGACGACGTCGGAGAAGTTCCTGTCAGCAGGAGCAACATAAAGGACTTTAGAAAAATAATGGGAATATGAGTGGAATACAGAGCATGTTATCTGATTGCAGATAATGTGCTTTTTTTTGCAACTCATGCGTAATTTACAGAAAACTTTTGAAGCGTGGCTATAATGAGATTAACAAGTCAAGTATGTAGGCGTTTGAGAAAACGTTTTACAAAATGAAGAGGAGGAAATTTTATGGTTACGTTTTTCGCTTCAATTGCACTTCTTATAATAGGTTATTTGGTATATGGAAAAGTTGTTGAAAACGTATTTGGAATTGAAGATTCAAAGCCGACTCCAGCCATTGAGATGGAAGACGGCGTGGACTATATTCCAATGAGCTGGCCGAGGATATTCCTGATACAGTTCCTTAACATAGCGGGGCTAGGACCCATATTTGGAGCCATAGCGGGTGCGCTTTGGGGGCCTGTGGCGTTTTTATGGATAGTATTCGGATGTATATTCGCGGGAGCGGTCCACGATTATTTCTCGGGAATGCTTTCTATAAGGCACGGAGGAAGCAGCATACCCGAGATAGTGGGCTTTTATCTTGGCGACAATGTAAAGCAGATAATGAGGGTTTTCACGGTGGTGCTTCTGCTTCTTGTAGGTGTGGTATTCGTAATGGGGCCGGCAGGACTTTTAAGCAATATTACAGGAATGAAGTCGACAATATGGGTAGGGATAATAATAGTATATTACCTTTTGGCTACAGTTCTACCGGTGGACAAGCTTATAGGGAAGATATATCCGCTGTTTGGAGCTTCTCTTTTGATAATGGCATTTGGAATTGGAGGGGGAATAGTTCTAAAGGGGTATTCAATACCTGAACTTACTCTTGCAAACCTTCACCCTAAGTCAGTTTCAATATTCCCTTTTCTTTTCATAACAATAGCGTGCGGAGCAATATCTGGATTCCACGCAACGCAGTCGCCTCTCATGGCAAGATGTACTCAAAGGGAAAGCGAAGCGAGAAGGATATTCTACGGTTCAATGATAGCAGAAGGAATAATAGCGCTGATATGGGCTGCGGCTGCAATGTCGTTCTTCGGAGGAACGGAGGGTCTTGCAGGAGCGCTTGCAAACGGAGGACCGGCGGTTGTGGTAAATCAGATTTCATCGACAATACTTGGAAAAGTAGGTGGAGTTCTTGCACTTCTTGGAGTGGTTGCATGTCCTATAACTTCCGGAGATACGGCGTTTAGAAGCGCAAGGCTTGCAATATCGGACTCTATCGGGCTTAAGCAGGACAAGCCTAAAAACAGATACATGGTTGCAGTGCCCCTTTTCGCAGTGGGGATAGCACTTACAATGATGGACTTTTCAATAATATGGAGATACTTCTCATGGGCTAACCAGACGCTTGCAATGATAGTGCTTTGGGCTTCAGCGGCATATCTTGCCCAAAAGGGAGCTTTCCACTGGATGTGCAGCATCCCTGCGGTATTCATGAGCGCCGTGACCACGGCATATATACTCCAGGCCCCAGAAGGCTTCAGCCTTCCGGCGCAAATGTCAAATGTCACTGGAATAGCAGTTTCAGTAGTATTCCTCGGACTTTTCATGAGAAACATAGGAAAGCAAAAGAAAGAAGTGAAAGAGTCGACAGTAGCTTAATTTCATATAGATCCCCCTTTGTGAAACAGCCGCGGCATACATATGCCGGGGCTGTTTCAATACCCATATGATTACAATTTTTCATGAGTGTGGATTGCCTGTTTCCACTTTACAGTTATGTAAGGTATAAGTTCTTGACAAAAACAGCCCGTCCATGTAAACTTGTAGACGTTGAATAAAAAAAGTTTCGGAAATGTTTCGAAAACTTCAAAAAGTTGATGAAGAATATTAATATAAAACGGCATAAATGTGGCTGAATGTCATTGGAGATACCCAAAAGGGTAACCAAAGGAGCAAGGAATGGAAATGCGATGGTCCGTTTTGAAACTCTCAGGTCAAAAGACAATGGCAGGACACGCCCCTGGAGAGACCCGTAAAGGGCATCGAAGAAGAAACCCAGCTACTTGGGGAATCTTTCAGATAAAAGGACAGGGTATGAATCTGCATGTGGGGTTTCTACATGCAGATTCATATACTGTTTTTTTTATATTTCGAAAATAAAACCGAAAACAATACTGATAAAAATTCCGGAGGTGTTTTAGGTGAATGTTTTCATAGTTGAAAAGGACGCCAGCATAGTTGAAAGGCTGGAAAAGATAGTCGAAGGCAGAAATCTGGGAAGCATAATAGGCCACTGCAGCGATGTTGAACTTGCAGAGGAAAAGATAATGAAATTCAATCCGGACATGGTAATTGCAGACATAAACATGACTGAAAACAAGGGGATATCGCTTATAGGAAATCTCAAGAAAAAGCTTTCTAACACACAGGTAATAGCCCTGTCAGACGCCTCGTCCAAGGACATAGTGGAAAGGGCATATAAAAAAGGGCTGGATTATTACATATACAAGCCTGTAAACGAAGTCGAGGTTGGAAATGTAGTTAAAAATCTTAAAAAGCAGTTTGAAATGAAAAAGCTGTTCAATCAGATGAAGGGATTTTTTGACATATCGACGCTGCCTGAGATCGAAGAGCCTAAAAAGAGCATTGACTGCAGAACAAGAGAAGTTATGAGGAATATAGGGATAACGGGAGAGTGCGGAAGCGCCGACATAATGAAAGTCGTAAAATTTCTAATAGACTCGGGAAAAACAATGGATGACTACAAGATTAAAGAGCTGTGCCTTAAATTCACCGACAACTACAAGACCATGGAGCAAAGGATGAGAAGAACCGCCACTGTGGGGATTATAAATCTTGCTAACATGGGAATAGAGGATTACATGGACGATACATTCATTGAGTATTCAAAAGGGCTATACAGCTTTGAACAGGTGAGAAGGGAAATGGACAGCATAAGGAGAAATGGAAAGCGCGGGGGAAAGATAAACCTCAAAAAATTCATAAACGGCATAATATTCTATGCCACGAAATAAAAAGACAAGTGTAAAACTTTATAATTCTATAATGACAATGCAGCTGCACAGGGACGTTCTAGTGCAGTTTTTTTATTTTTAAAACAGAATATGCAAAAAATATTTGGAACATAGTGTAATGTATAATGGTGAACATGTATATTAAATTTCATTCAAAGCCTATTTTTGTAGTAAAATATATATAATGAAACTTTAAATAGATATAAAAAAGGGGATATAAAACATGAATGGACTTTTTCTTCAGGGGGGCGGTGCAAAGGGGGCATTCCAGGCGGGAGCCATATGCGCATTTCGCGAAATGGGAGTGGAATTCAGCGCCATAAGTGCAACTTCAATAGGAGCTATAAACTCATATTACGTGTATACGGGGGAGTATGAAAAGCTCATGGGGTTTTGGAACGATGTAGATGAGGACATGCTAAGAGGCAGCATGCACAAAGGGCTAACAATAGACAATTCATACCTCATAGAGCCGCTGCGCAGCCTCAGGGGAAGGGATGAAAAAGTCAAAAGTCTTAAGGTCAACTATGTGAATGTCACCGATTCAAGGCTCAGAGAATGCTGCAGCGACATTGCAGCGCTTTCCAGCGAAGAGGCCATAGAAAAGATATCGTACAGCTCGAGCATTCCCCTCAAGATAGATGATGAAAAATCCATAGGAGAGATACTGGGGGAGTTTGATTCGAGCATAGTTTTTGAAAAGTTCAGAGAAGATATAGAAAAAGGGACATATAACGGATATAATCTTGACGGAGGGATATTGAACAACAATTTCATACAGCCTTTTGAAAAGACGCGTGTCGAAAGGCTGTTTATGATATCTCTCAAAAATGAATATGAGATTCCGGAAGAAATAAAATGCAGATACAAAAAAGAGCAGTTCGTACTTTTGAAGCCGACCAGAAAAATACAGCCCATGGACACTCTTAAGTTCGAGAGGGATTTTTGCAGGGGCATGTTTGAAGAGGGCTACAATGCAGCCCGCAATGTGAATGTGTGCAAATTAGTATAGCGAGGTGAATTTTGGATGAAAAACATGATTAAACTGGGAGACCTCCTGCTGAAAGTGGGGAAGATATCGCAAGAGCAGCTTGAAAACGCTCTTGATACTCAAAAGAAAGTTCAAAAAAAGCTGGGGGAGGTTCTTACGGACCTCGGCTACGTCACAAACAGGGACATAATAGAGGTTCTTGAGTACCAGCTGGGAATTCCTCATGTTAATCTTGAAACATACGACATAGACATAAATGCCCCGAAGCTCATAAATGAAAAGTTTGCGAGAGAAAACATACTTGTTCCAGTGAAAATATCCGATGAAGATGTAATGGTCGCCATGGCAGACCCATTTGACATAATAGCCATAAGCCAGCTTGAAAGGATGCTGGGGAAAAGGGTAAGCCCGGCGATTGCAACGGATGATGACATAAAAAACACCATAGAAAAATATTACAGCTCCGAGAATGTAAGAAAGGCTGTTGAGGAATTCAAAAGGGAATATGAATTTTCTGACGAACACATAGACCAAAACCTTCTGAATGAAGTAAACGACGCTCCGATAGTAAGGCTTGTGGACTCGATAATAATGCAGGCTGTCCAAAGCCGTGCAAGCGACATACACATAGAGCCGACTGCAAACAGCCTCAGGATAAGGTTCAGGGTGGACGGAGAGCTTTCAGACGTAATGAAGCCTGAAAAGAACACCCACGGGGCAATAGTGACCAGGATAAAGATAATGGCCAAGATGAACATAGCTGAAAAAAGGCTTCCTCAGGACGGCAGGATAGAGATGAATGAGGAAAAAAGAAACCTTGACCTTCGTGTGTCCACCATACCTACAATATACGGGGAAAAAGTCGTAATAAGGGTTGTGGACAACACTAAATTCCTAAAGAAAAAAAGTGAGCTGGGACTTTCGCATGCAAACATAGAAAGGTTTGAAAATCTTTTAAGACTTAAAAACGGCATAATACTCGTCACCGGACCTACCGGAAGCGGCAAGAGTACGACGCTTTATTCTGCTATGAATGAGCTGAACGATTTCAGGAAAAACATAGTCACTGTTGAAGACCCAGTAGAATACAGGATGGAAAATATAAACCAGATACAGGTAAACTCGAAAGCGGGCCTTACATTTTCAAGCGGGCTAAGATCGATATTGAGGCAGGACCCTGACATAATAATGGTGGGAGAGATAAGGGATCACGAAACAGCCGAAATGGCGATGAGGGCCGCTATAACAGGTCACCTTGTGCTTTCGACTCTTCACACCAACGACGCCGCATCTTCAATATCAAGGCTTCTGGACATGGGCATCAAGGCGTATCTTGTATCGGCCGCAGTCAAGGGGATTGTAGCGCAAAGGCTTGTGAGGACAATATGCCCTTACTGCGAAGAGGAGTATGTTCCAAGTGAAGACGAGCTGGCGCTACTGTCTCACAATTCATGGCGAATAGAGGGGAAGCCCATAAAAAGGGGCAAGGGCTGCAGGCTCTGCAATTACACGGGATATAGGGGAAGAAAGGCCGTACACGAGATACTTGTTGTAGACAGGCACATAAGACAGATGATATTTGATGAAAGTAAAATAGAGAGCATAAAGGACTATTCGATCAAGCAGGGCATGAGGACTCTTCAGGACAACTGCATAGGCCTTATAATTGATGGTGAGACAACAATAGAAGAATATGTGAGAAGCATACACACATAGGACAAGAAAAATATTATCGCTTGGAGGAATTTTGTATGGATATAATAAGCCTTGCTAAAAAGACGGTTGACATGGGGGCTTCGGACCTTCATCTGAGCGTTGGGATACCGCCTGTTGTAAGAATTGACGGGAAGCTTGTAAAGCTCGATGAATACCAAAAACTAATGCCGGACGACATAGAAAAGATAGTTTTTGAATTTCTTGACGAAAAACACAGGGATATGCTTGTTGAAAAGGGTGAGGTCGACTTTTCGCACTCCCAAAGGGGAATAGGAAGGTTCAGGGTGAACGCATACAGGCAAAGGGGAAGTTATTCAATGGCACTCAGGGTGGTGGCACTTGACATTCCGAACATAGACGAGCTGAGGCTTCCTGAGATACTAAAGGACTTTTCACTTAAACAAAGAGGGCTAGTGCTTGTCACAGGGCCCACTGGAAGCGGAAAGACGACGACTCTTGCCGCGATGATAGACCATATAAACAAGAACAGGAACTGCCACATACTCACTCTTGAAGACCCCATAGAATACCTTCACAAGCACGACAAGGGGATTGTGAACCAAAGGGAGATAGGAAACGACAGCGTTTCATACAGCAATGCACTAAGGGCCGCCCTAAGGCAGGACCCGGACGTCATACTCATAGGCGAGATGAGGGACCTTGAGACTATATCCATAGCCCTTACGGCGGCGGAGACAGGGCACCTTGTGTTCTCTACACTGCATACAATGGGGGCCGTATCGACAATAGAGAGGATAATAGACGTTTTCCCCCCTGCCCAGCAGAACCAGATAAAAATCCAGCTAGCAAGCGTGCTTCACGGGGTCGTATCGCAGCAGCTTGTAAGAAAGCTTGATGGAAACGGAAGGATAGCGGCCACTGAGATAATGGTCTGCAATTCGGCCATAAGAAACCACATAAGGGAAGGGAAGACCCACCAGATAATGAGCTCGCTTCAAACAGGTGTCAAATTCGGAATGCACACAATGGACAGGTCGATTGCAGAACTCTACAGGGACGGCATAGTAAGCTATGAGGATGCCCTTACCTGCGCGTTCGACAAGGATGCATTTTCAAGATATGTATAGACTAGTGTAGAAGAGGTGCGTTAATGGCAGAATATATATATACTGCAAAAGGGAGAAAAGGGGAGACTCTAAAGGGAGTGATAGATTCAAGGTCTGAAGGAGAGGCGGCCCAAAAGCTCAGGGAAAAGGGGATGTACCCCGTGAGCATAAAGCTTCAGACGGTGGCGAACAGGGACATAAAAATAAGCCTTCCCCAAAAGATAAAGGTGAAGGACATAGCGCTCATGTGCAGGCAGTTCTATTCGATGCTTGACTCCGGGATTTCGATACTCGAATGCGTTGAGGTCCTGAGAAGGCAGACAGAAAACAGAAAGCTCGCACAGTCTCTTGAGGAGGTATACCAAAAGCTTCAAAAGGGGCAGACCCTTTCCGCTTCCATGAGGCAGGAGAAGGGGATATACCCGGAAATACTCATAAACATGGTCGAGGCCGGTGAAGTGTCGGGACAGATAGACGTGATAATGAACAGGATGGCCGTCCACTTTGAAAAGGAGAACTCAATAAACAGAAAGATACAGTCGGCCATGACATACCCCGTAATAGTGATATCAATAGCGGTGCTCGTGGTGTGGTTCCTCATAAGCTTTGTGCTTCCAAGCTTCATTGACATGTTTTCAGGCGCAGGGGTCCAGCTTCCGCTTCTGACGAGGATGCTTCTGAAGGTCGGCGAATTTACTAAAAACTACTGGTACATAGTGTTCGGAGCGCTGCTTGGAGGATCTTATGTCCTCGGGAAATACCTGAGGACTGACGAGGGAAGATACCAGCTCGACAGGTTCAAGCTCGCATTTCCTATAATAAAGGAGATGAACACAAAGGTTGCGACATCGAGGTTTTCAAGAACGCTTTCCACCCTTATGGCCAGCGGAGTGCCCATAATACAGGCCATGGGCATAGTCAAAAAAGTCATAGGAAATGCGGTGATAGCAAAGAGCATAGATAGCGTAATGGACGATATCAAAAGGGGAGAGGGCCTTGCAAACCCGCTTGCCGCGCTCAAGGTGTTTCCGCCAATGCTCATATCGATGATAAAGGTCGGGGAGGAGTCGGGAAAGCTCAGCGACATGCTTGAAAAGTCTGCCGACTACTACGACGCGGAGGTGGACGACGCCATAACGAGAATGACCACTATTCTCGAGCCGGTTTTGATAATAGTTATGGCCGTCATAATAGGGACGATAGTCATGGCGATAGTGCTCCCTATGTTCGACATGTTTCAACATATTGGGTAAAAACTGTAAAGAATATAAATACAGATTAAATATGCCTGAAAAAAAGGTTGAAAAAAATTAACAACAAAGGGCTAGGGTATGGGCCTTAAATGAGACTTAAGACCTATTGAAAATGATTCGTGGGTTAACAGTATTTTCCTTGAAAACAAGCCGGAAACGTAGTAAAATTAAAGTAATAAATCATTGTTTGTTTGTATTTTCGATTTTACAAAGAGCGGTTATGGTTGTCTGCTCGCTTGTAATATTTTTAAATGAAATAAGTTGTCGGTTTGAATTGGGAGGTGAATGTATGAAAAGCATGTTTATTGGCATAAAGAAGATGTTGAAAGGAAACAGAGGATTTACGCTTATAGAACTTATAGTTGTTATAGCGGTTCTTGGAATGATAGCTTCGATAGCAGTGCCGAAAGTAGGTGGAATAACTCAGAAGGCTAAGACGAATGCGGATAAGCAGACAATAGCGATACTCAACAATGCGGTTGAGATGTATGTAGCTGAGTCTGGAGATTCGGATTTGAGCGAATTTACAGATGAAGACGATGCGGCCAAGACAATAAAAGATTTGCAGGATGAGATTACTGGCCCTCATGGTAATAAATACGGTCCTTATCTTAGGGATGATGTCACTACGACGCTTCCGTCGGGAAAGACCGTCACTTGTACTGACGGCAGGTTTAAATAAGGTGTATGTTTAATAAAAGATTCAAATAAATATAATAAAAATAACAAGGAGGCGTCATAATGAAAGGGTTAAAAAAGTTAATGAATAACAAGAAAGGATTTACGCTTATAGAACTTATAGTTGTTATAGCAGTGTTAGGACTTATAGCGGCTATAGCAGTGCCAAGGATAGGTGGAGTAACAGGAAAGGCAAAAACAAACTCTGACAAGCAGGAGATTGCTATTTTGAACAATGCGCTTGAAATGTATATATCAGAGTCTGGAGATACTGACTTAAGTGAACTTACGATAACGAGTGCGGCAACTGTAATAACTGATTTGAAAAATTCTGCTGGAATAGCAGATGAAAATGATGCTACTAAGATGCATGGACCTTATTTGAGATCAGATGCTGATGATGACCTTCCGTCAGGGAAAAAAGTTACTTTTGCAGATAAACAATTCAAGTAACTTTTTCTTGTTACTCAAATAACCAGTGCCAGGCACGAACTTACGAACATATTGGATAACAAGATTGTTGGCATAGCCTATACTTACATGAATTTTATTATTTGAAAACTGCAGGGAAGCGAACTGATTCGCTTCCCTGTTTAGTACAAAGACATAATTTCTATTGTTTTACAATTCAGGAATGTTTGGCGAGGGTCGACTTCGCAGCAGGCGGTGTGTGTCATGGGCCGGTCTGGCTTTATGGAGATTTGTGAAGCAGCCCAGCGAAATGCGGACAATGGGTGATGGAACCTTTGACTTGTTTGAGCGAAGCGAGTTTCAAACGGTTCCCACCTATTGCCGAATGAGGTGTAAGGCTGCTCCAAATCGGAAGACGTCCGGGACGGCCATGCTACCACCGCCTTATAAAAACACACATGCCTTGCCGCTTTGCAGTCCAAACAAGAGGTTTTAGAAGTTTTGAGAACATAAAAGGAGATCATATGGATATTACACAAATACTGCTTTATGCATTCATTTTCGCGCTCGGGCTTGTAGTCGGAAGCTTTCTGAACGTTTGCATATACAGGATACCGCTCAAAAAGTCAATATCGTTTCCGCCGTCGTCATGTACAAACTGCGGGAAAAAGCTTTCACCACTTGAACTTATTCCGGTTATTAGCTATATGCTTTTAAGGGGCAGATGTAGAGGCTGCGGCGCTGGAATATCCATCAAATACCCTGTAGTAGAATTGCTTACAGGTTTTTTGTTTATATGGGTGTTTAGCGTTTTAGGGTTTTCAACTGTTTTTTTGAAATATGCGGTGCTCACGTGCATTCTTTTGGTGGTTTCGTTCATAGACCTTGAGCATCAGATAATTCCGGACGAAATAGTCATTTTTTCATTGGCTGCCGGCGCAGTGCTGAATATAATGTCAAGAGATGTGAGCCTGAAGAGCGCTGGGATAGGATTTTTTGCCGCCAGCGGGATACTTCTTTTGATAGCGATAATTACAAAAGGCGGAATGGGCGGAGGAGACATAAAGCTCATGGCTGCTGTAGGGCTTTTTATTGGAACAGGGCCAGTGCTTTTGGGGCTGTTCCTCTCATTTATAATAGGCGGGGTCATATCGCTTATTCTCATAATATTAAAGCTCAAGGGAAGGAAGGACTACATTCCGTTTGGGCCTTTTCTTTCGATAGGAAGCCTTGTCTCTGCGCTTTTTTACAACCAGATAATATACTGGTATGTAATGAGGCTTTAGGGAAGTATATTGGAAGAGAAACTCAATTTTGAATTTTGGTAGGGCAAAGGATTTGTTGGAAGAGAGAGATCATATGAAAACTAAAGGATATCACCGCAAAAAAAACTTTAAACTAACAGGAAGCATACTCAAAAAACAAGTGGGATTCACGCTTATCGAACTTGTAGTTGTAATAGCTGTGATTACAGCGCTTTTGATCCCGCTTGCAGGCATATTTAATGCGGGATACGACACTTTCTACAGGGAAGACGAAAATGTTAAGATTACAAGATGCGCAAGAACTGCCATGGAAAGAACAGTGGAGGCCATCAGAAAGGCCGATGCGCTTGAAAGGACAGTCAAAATAGACGGAGAGACGGTCAAGGAGTATTATTACGACATAGAATATGTAAGCGAAAGTTCAATAAAAGTAAACGGCAAAAGCATAGATGAAACGTATGCCTTTGATGACATAGACGGAGCGGATGAACTGGAAGGCAAAAATATTGATATTGAAATATATCTAGATAACGGAGACGATCTCACGGGCAGCTTGCCGGACGGAAGAAAGATTGCAAGGGTGAAGGTTATGATAACGGTTACGGGAAAAAGGATAGGGGACTACTATATAGAAACGCAGGTGTACCTGAGAAATAACTAGGGGGAGCAGGAATGGCGGAAAAAGTTTTAGGAATAGACATAGGAAGAGGAAATATAAAAATAGTGTGTGGAAGCCTTGGAAAAGGCAAATTTACGCTTCATGGACACCAGATTTTGAAAACTCCTAAAGCGGCTTTTGGAGCAAATGGAATCATAAATTCAAAAGTTTTTTTTGAAGATGAAATTACACAGCAGCTTCCTGACGTGATAAAGCATATGGGATGTAAGGGCATAAAATGCAGTCTGACAATATCAGACAAGCAGATAATAATAAGGGAGAGGAAGCTCCCATTTGTACCCCAAAAGGAGCTTAGAGAGATAGTCATACTTGAGGCCCAAAGTTTTCTTCCGGGGCCGCTGGAGGATTTTGTTGTCGACTACAGGGTCATAGATAAATCCACAGATGATGAAAATGAGCTTTTGAAGGTTTTGATAGTAGCAGCTCCACGTGAACTTATAGACAGCTATAGGAGCTTTATAGAACGATCTGGACTCAAAATCATGGCAATAGATATAAAGTCAAGCTGCATAACAAATTATGCAAAAAAATATATATTGAGAGAGGATATGAATACGCTTGTCGTGGATATAGGAGCGCAGACTACAAAGTTCATAATGTACAATGGAAAGAGCTACTTTGCGGAGCTTGAAATTGACGGAGGCGGAGACGAAGTTAATTTTGCAATGTCGGAATTCTTGAATATGAGCGACGAAGACGTCGAAAGAAAGAAGATGAATGCGGAAAAATTTGTCATGAATGACGATGTGGATCTTTCGCAAGATGAAGAGGACATGTATTTTAACATAGCTGTAAAGAGGACGTATGAAAAAATTGCCCAGGAAATAAGAAGGGTTATGGATTACTACAGGACGAGAAGATTCAGCTCTAGAATAGATAACGTGATAATGATAGGTGGAGCTTCAAATATGAACGGAATAGCGGAATATATTCAAAGCATAGCGGATGTGCCCGTCAGCGTTGCTGATATTCCAGAAGAGTTGAGCTCGAGTTTTGGAAGCGAGGACTCCCAAAAAGATTTTTCAATGATAATACCAGCAATTGGCGCTGTGCTAAGGGGGAAATAAAGTGTTAAAACTTTCAAAGTTCAGCATTAAGGGCAAATTAAATCTGAATAAAAATGAAAACAGTGAGATTGAAAAGCTAAAAAGAAAGAACATAAACCTTCTTCCCGCGGAATATATAAAGTCGCAAAACAGAAAAAGGAATGTGGCACTGTCCATAACGGCTTCAATAGTCTTAGTGGGATTTTTGGCCGGGGCATATGTTTGGATAGACAAGGAAATTGAAAATACAATACTTGAAAATGAAAAACTTTCAAAGAACATATCGGAGCTTGAGGAAATCAAAAGCCAGCAGGATTTTCTGGAAAACATAGACGAAAAAATATACGAGAAAAAACTTGTGCTGGAATTTATTGAAAAAAGCAATATTTCAGCTACTGCATTTTTTAAGATTTTAGAAAAAAATCTTCCAAAGGATATAGGGTTTATTGACATAACGGGCGATGAAAACGAAGATGTTGTGATAAACGGCTCTGCTCAAAGCGAAGTGTCTGTAGCGGAATTGCTATATAACCTGAAGTCGGAAAAAATGTTTAAAGAGGTTTTTGTTTCAAACATAAGCACACAGTCTGAAGAAGGTTCAAGCGGTTACACATTCAGCATCACTTGCAAATTTGGAAGGGAGAAATAAGGGTGAATCTTTCAAAAAGAGAAAAGATAATGGTTATGGGGCTGGCTGTTTTTACAGCATTATATTTTACATATAACAATGTGTATAAGCCTAAAATAGAGCAGTGGCAGACTCAAAAGAAAGCGCTCAGCGGAAATGAGCAGATAAAAGAAAAGCTGGATAGGAATATGCTGAACAAGGAAGAACTAGAGGCAAAAGTTGAGGCGATGAGGCTTGTAGTCGACGAGCTCAACCAGGCTCTTCCGCATGAAGTGTACCAGGAAAACAGCATACTATATATAGATGATGTTTTTTCAAAAAACAATTTGGAAATACTGACTGTGGACTTTGTGGAGCCGGGAGAAGAAAAAGGTGAAGTCGAAAGCGGCTCGCTGGAAGATGCCATAGAAGACTATATGAAATACCTGGACAAGGGCAACAAGATAGACGTCAAAAAATATGAGATGCTTGGAAAAGAAGAGAAGCTGGAAGAAAAGGAAGATGAAGATGGCGAGGAAGGAGAAGAAGAAAAGCCTTACCTTTTTCTTGAAGCTACCATTTCATTTTCAGGAAAATATGAGGATTTAAAGAAAGTGCTCGAGGAGATAGAGCAAAACAGGAAGAAAATAATAATAAAGAGCCTTGGCGTGGTCAACACCCCTATGGACATAGGAGGGAAGATAACTCTCCAGTTTCCATTTTATCCGGATGGAAGGAAAGGTGAAAATGGGGATTGGAGCATAGCTTCCGAATACGGAAATATCGACCCGTTCTCCACTGGAAGACTGAGTATTTTGAACCAGAACAAGAGAAAGACAGATGCAGTGTCAAGCGAAAGGGAATCCACGCCGGCTGTTTCGGTAGATTCTGACTTTTATGTGGTGCTAAAGCCTATATCAAGCGACATGCCCACTGTAACAATGGGTAAGTCTCCTTACAGGTATACGGCGGTGTATGAGGATTCAAACAGCTTCAAAGAGGCTAAAATATACATCAAAAAAGAAGGGGGGGAATACATGTTCAGGTATGAAACAAGTTCACATGGATACCCTTCTGCATCGAAAGAGGAATACGAAAAGCTTCAGCTGTTCGGAGACGATATAGTGATAAAGGTGTTTTCAATGGCAAGGCTTAATGAAAAGGACTCATCGGGGCTTGTTCTGAATGTATATAACGAGACTGACAAGCCGGTCAAGGTATACGTTACAGGAGATGATGCATCAAAACCAAGATTCAGAGCAGTGCCAAAGAAAGGGACTGTAAATACTCAGAAGCTTTAAAGGGGTGTTTTAGATTATGAAATCAAAAGGGTTCACCCTTATTGAAGTTGTATTGGCTGTGACAATACTTTCCTTGATGGGATTTGCAGTGCTCAACCTTTTTATGAGCGCAACAAAGACTAACAATGACGTAAAGAGAAAGATAAAGGCAAGCTATATAGCCCAGCAGATAATGGAAAAGGAAAAGGCCGAAAAGTCAAAAAAGCCCTCTGAAGGTGAGATGAAGTATTATACTGCGGATGGAGTCAAAATTGAAGTGGAGGACATAGGCGCTACAAGCGGCTATCTGGCGGGAGTGGAATATAAAAAGCTTGAAAGAGGCGATGGCGATCCGGGCGAAATGCAGGGACTCTATGAGGTGCACATAAAGGTGTATTTCAATGGAAAACAGGTGGAGAGCATAAGCTCTCTATCCAGGAAAGACAAGGACTAGGGTGGTGTATATGGACTACAGGCAAAAAATTAAAGATGAAAAAGGCTCCATGTATATATACAGCATCCTAATTGTTTTTGTGCTCACAATACTTGGTGTAAGCCTTATGGGGGTTGTAATGAGCAATCTGAAGACAGGACTCATAACTACTGAGAGAAACAAGGCGTTTTACATGGCTGACGGAGCCATAGAGGAGGCTCTTTGGGAGCTTCACGCCGAGGTTGCAAAGGCTGAAAGAGATTCGCAGGACTGGGTCAATGGAGAATACAGGGATTCCGACGAATGGAAGGATTTCATAGCGGCTGTATACGAGGACGTAGACCTTACGGTGGAAGAGGCTCGTGAAATCATAGAGGGCAGGCTTGAAGCCGAATTCAGGAAAAAGTATTTTGACCTGCTGACTTCCGACGGCGAGCTGGCATCTGATATAGTGAAAAGAATTTCAAATGTGGATTTCAAGCTCGAATCAGAAAACTCCAAGGAGAGCTCAATGGGCGACGTAGCCGTCGAATCGGAGTATGTAAAGGGCGAAAGAATAGAGGTCAAGCTGACATCGAGCGCAACATACAACAAACTGGGCAAGAATGCGGAATTGAAGCTGAACATAATAAGCCCCGGCCTTGTCAAAAAGACAGAGGATGAAGAAGAGATAGCAGTTGAAACAAAGGTATTCAAGACAAACGACATATACCTGAGGGCCATAACCTGCCAAGGCGACATAGTCGCCGTAGGCGGAAATGTCGAGGTGAACGGTGACGTATACGCCTATGGAACATACCCAGAAGAAGTCAGGGTTTCAAACGAGGAAACCGGAGGAATAGTCAGTGGATACTCAAGGAGCGCGGGTGACTTCATAGAAAAGAACAAAAGTTTGGGAGATGACGAAAAAATCGCATTTCCACAGGGCAAGGGAAATCTGACCATAAGAGGAACGGCAGCCACTAAGTCCAACATACAAGCGAGGTATTCAGGGTCCGAGCTAAATGTCGAAATGCTCCAAAAGGAAAAGTTAATAATTGAATATGACGAAGATGAAAAAGACTATGTCATAAGGCCGAATTCTTCCGCAGACAAGATAATAACGCCTGGAAACGCCTACTGCAATTCGGTGATACTTGCCAAAAATGCTGACAACTCGAGAATAGACATAGGCGGAAACGCTATAATGTATGACGACATGGAGCTCAACGGATCCGATGGGAATATAGCAGTGGGAAGCGACGGGAACCCTTCTGAAGGGGAGATATGGGCGATTCTTGACGGAGACCCTGCAGGAAACGAGGCGGACAGCGGATACGGAGAAAGAAGCGGAAGCATAATAGTCAACTCGAGTGGAAATGGCGACAGAATCGAGGCAAACAGGATATTTCTTGCGGGAACATCATACATGAACGTAAAGGACTCTAAGGACAAGCTCTACCAGACGGGTGAGAGCCTTGCAATGAGCAAGTACTCGTATTTTTACCAGGGAGAGTATACGGGAGAGCAAGATGTCAAATACAAGGAGTATACGGATGCCAAAAGCAATGGATACATGTTTGTAGACATTGACCCGGACAAGAAAATAGAGCACTACTTGAAATTTGCAGACGAGAACAATTCGTATATTTCCCCAAAAGACAAGGTGAAAGCTAAAATAAGCGGGCTGGACGGTTCGTCAGGAAGCGAAAACTATTCGCTGGGCGCGGTAATGGCGAATGAAAAGATATATGACCCGACGGGGAAGGTTTCTTCAGGCAACATATCAAAAGGAAACTTTATTGACCTGGGAAGCTTTTCAGAAAAATCAGCCGCGAAGGTGAACGAGATAGACGAGAACACAAGCCTTCTTGGAAAGAGAGATTACGCCGAAAACAAGAATATAAATGAAATATTTAAACAAATGTACAAGAGCGACGTGTCAAAAGAAGAGACAGAAAAGCCATCAAGCATAAAGGTTTTCACGAATAAAGACGTATATGTAAACGGAAGCATAGGGGATGGAGAAGGCCTTAGGATTAGCGGCAAAGACCTCAAGGGAATCATATTCACGACAGGAAATGTATTCATATGTGGAGAGACAACGTTTAATGGCGCCATAGTGGCAAGGGGAAATGTCATGTTTGTCGGAAGCGAAAACAAAACGATAACATATGACGAAGGAAGAGTCATAGACATGGTATCGGATGACGACGAGCTATATGGAGTTTTTTATGGTGAAACCGGGAGGAAATTTGAAGTTGTAAGCGGAAAGACAAGCTCGAATGACCTGGGGATTGGAGTTGTAGAAGGTGGAACTGAAAAAAGGGTGATTGCAAACCACGGAGCCATAAGCATGAAAAGAGCTTTTGACGACGTAATGGAATTTGTGAGCTGGAAGGAAGCGGATTAGGAGGAGGAATACTATGAAGTTTGAGAGATTGAGGAAATTGCTCAGTGTCTTTATGGTTTTATGCATGCTGGTAACCACGGTTCAGCCGGAAATGATAGCCTGGGCGGCACAGGATAAGACTGTAAGGGGAATAGTTTGGGAAGATTCTGATGAAGATGGAAAAATGGATGCAGGTGAAAAAAAGATAAGTGGAATTTCAGTTTCATCTCTCTGGGGAAATGGAAATGCACAGCAGGGAAAACCGTATGAAACTGTAGTTTCCGGACTAGATGGAAGCTACACCGTTACGGCTAAAAATTCAGGAAATGATATTGTCATAAAAGTCGACAAGGATAATTTGCAGAGCAATGGCAAGAGATACAGACTGACAAAAATGAGGGCTGACTTGCAAAATGGTTCTAAATTAGACCAGGCAAGCGGCGAAAGTATCAAGATAAAGCCGTCTCGAGAGGACATACATATAGGGTTGGTGGAAGTTGTAAGTGATTCGAATGGACAGGAAGGATCAAATGAAAACACAAGACTCAAGGTAAAAGTCACTGACGCAATCGGAGACAAGCCTGCGTATGAAGGGAGTGACAGGATACTGGGGGAGTCAGACTGGGCTATAAGGGGTGAAGCTACCGTGAGCTTTGAATCTGAAAGCCAGGAAGTTCTAAACGGCGTGAAGTACAAGTTTTTCAAGAAGGACAGCCAGCCATCGGGAACTGATTTTGGACAGATAGAAGGCTGGGAGAATCTTGACCCGGAAAAGAACGAGATAATGAAGCTGAGAGACGTAATGATGGACAAGCAGGGACACCTGACTTGGAGAAGCTACGATGTGAGCCACATGGATACAACGAGCAGTGCTGGAACTTACAAATGGAATAAAAGAAGCGATGTATACATGAACCCGCATAATGATATAAAATATCAGCCTGCAGATGTTGCGGATCTGGGCACTAGCTACAGAAATATAGACGAGTACATGGATATCGAAGAACTTACGCTTGTAGGGAAAAAAGGAAATTCTTATTACAAAGTAAAAAATGTTAATGGGGCTGAAGTTGAGGAGACAGTGAGAACTGCGGTTCAGGAAACGACATACCATGGAAGGCCATGTATAAAAATAGACGGAAAGATGTACATCAAAGTAGGTAAAAATGACCAAATAACTGTTAACGGAACTAAAAAACAGGTAAAGCAATTTTTTGCTGAATATGGCAACAGATATGGAGCGTATGTATATGTGGGGGCTAAAAGGTACGTCCCAAAGACTGTTTTTTACGGGTTTTCGGATATTTTTATAAACCAGTCTGGAGCCCATCCTAATTTAGCGGCGTATCAGGACTACAAGGAAGCCTCGAAGTTCTGGGGATATATAAAAGTAGACGAAAGCGGAAACTACCAGTTTGGATTTGACGCCGACGATGGTTTCTATGGGTACATAATGAGCGACGGCGAAAAAAAGGAAATTTCAAATCATGACAGGTATTTTACAAACGGTGGAGCAAGCGCTGCTGTAAACCCGAGGGAATATAATGGACCTGGAACAGGATATACCGTGATGAAACTTGAAAAGGACAAGTACTATCCTGTATACCTTGAATACTTCAACTGGGGCGGAAATGGAAAATTCATGCTCTACTATAAAGAGGATGGCTCGGCATGGGGGACTGCTAAAAAGAACTGGTTCTACCCGTCAAAGACGAACACTCCCGGGGAATACGCTGAGAGTACGTTTGTAATAAATGCAGGAGTTGATTTTCCAACCGATCCTGGAAAATACTATATAGGAATAAAGGACGGAGACAAAAACGGAGTGTACGGGCCTTTTGTGGTTGCGCCGAAAGCACAGATTGAAGTGAAGAGGGAGCCGGTTGACGGTTTTGATTCGGTTATGGAGGACAGCGAGTATACGCTCAGATATACGATAAGTCCAAAGCCGATAGAAAGCAGTAATCTGGGAAAAGAGCTGAAGGTTGAAAATCTTGTTGTTCAGGAAGAGTTCGACATTAATACGACGCCAAAAGATGTGAACGGCATAGGAACGACTACTGATAAGACAAACGAAGATGGGACTCACCAAACTACGTTCAATTCAAATCATTTGGACATAACATATAGATGGGAAAATGGAAAGTATGTTGCAGACCCGATTGAATTTGAATTGACAATGGAATTAAATGCGAGAAAGCCCGTAATTGATTTTGGAAATGAAAACACATTTGTTTCATATACTGATCTCGACGGAGCAAATGCTCAAAAACCACTCGGAAATATAAGCATAGAACTTATTCCGAAGCTGCCGGTCGTGAAGATTCTTGAAGTAGAGCCGACGGACAGTTACAAGGATGAAAGGGATATAAAAAGCAGATTTGGAAACAGCATTTCTGGTACAGGTACGGCTGACGGAAATACTAATAAATACACAGTAAGCGGACAAAATCAAGGCGAAATAACATATGAGATTGCAATAACGAAAATGCCCGTGAGTCAGTTCATAGGCGATATAGAAGATGTAAATGGAAAATACGATGTCATATTCATTGGAAATAAGACGAATAATTACACTAATAGGGAGCGCATACCAGGAGCGGGTTCATATGGAGCCTATAGGGATAATGACATAACACAAAAAAAAGCCGATGAGCTTAAAGAGTTTATAGAATCGGGACAGCTTGTAATAGCTGAAAGCAACATTAATTCTGGTACGATGATTGCAGATATTTTTGAGAATTACATTGACAGGGAAAATGTTGTTAAATGGGAAGATCTTCCTAATGGAGATACGTTTGAAGGATTTAAACCTCACTACTTAAGATCAAACAAGAGGCCGAGGCTTACAATAAATGAAAAGCCTAAAGACTATGATGGAACAGATGGAAGCTATATAGATTCAAATGTGATGAGATTTAATTTTGACATGAAGTCTCTCAATATGACAGGCAGAAATAAAAACCTTGTTGAGGCAAGGCTTTACATGGACTTGAACGGTGACGGGCTTTTCAAGGACGATGAACTTGTAAAAACCAGCCAGCCGGTGATGTCTGTTGAAGACTATTCAATGGAGTACAGGCTGAAAGATGCATTTACGGGAATGATGCCGTGGAAGCTTGAGGTTGTAGATCGGGAAAATGGTGCTGCGTCATATGAGGTTGGATATCCCGCATACAAGAGCAAAAAGCTTAAGACAAGGGTGCTTCAGCTTACTCCTAATGGAAATAATTTTTCAATTTCAAGCATGGGGTATATGCTGAGTACAGATGGATATGAAATAGAAGTGACTCAGCTTCCTGTAAGTATATTCAATGCAAATTATCCGAATGAAGCTTCTTATGGAGGAAAGAAAATTAGAACAGAGCTTAATGGAAACTACGATATGGTGGTACTTGGTTTTGCAGATTCATTTGGAAACGGATCTGATATTACTAATTCAGCAGCCATAGAGGAATTGAAAAACTTTATAGGGACGGGCCAAAGTGTTTTGTTTACTCATGACACTCAAGGACCTATAGATTTTTATAACGATGCACCAAACCTTACAAGAACACTAAAGGGCTTTGTTGGATTCACAGACAGCAGGACATATTCTGGAAGTGGAAGTGGGAAATGGGATAATTCATGGGAGACAACAGTTGCTTTCAAGCTGAACAAGGGCGTAATTACTATGTACCCGTATATGATAGGTGAGCAGATAAGTATATCGCCTTCACACCAGCAATACTGGGATATTGACTTGGAAAATGAAGATGTTGTGCCGTGGTTCACCCTCACAACAAAAAATGGAAACAGCCATGACAAAAGTATAAACAAATATAAATATTCGCCAAGGGCCCATTACTATACCTTCTCGAATGGAAATGTGACATTTTCGGGAACGGGGCACAAAAGCCCAAGTAGTTCTATGGACGAAAAGAAGCTTTTTGTAAATACAATGGTAAAGGCTGCGAGAAATGCAAACCATGCTCCGACGATACAGGTTTTCAACCTCGATGAAAATGAGATAATATCAACTTCACAGGAGAAATTGGAATTCAGCTTTATGGCTGAGGACATAGACGGAGACGACATGTCCGGAGCGGTTTATATCAACGACGTGCCGGTTGAGACTTATGGAGAAGGCAGCATAAAAAGCGGGGGCTCTGTAAAGGTTGAAATAACAAAGCAGCAGCTTAAGAGCATAATAAATTCAGATGACTCGTTCGAAATAAGGATAGAGGTCAAGGATTCCAAAGGGGCGATGGCTCAGGAAAATTCAAGCTTTACAATACAGCGTTTTGCAAACCCTACAATTTCAATTGGGGAGAGTGGAAATGCAAACGGATACCTTGTGGGAGATACCGCGAATATTACAATGTCCATAACAGCCCAGGGGCCTGGAAAAGTTCTAAACAGAGGAATTGAGGGCATGGACTTCTCAATGAACTATGACAGCAGTGCGATTGTGGGAGATTCATCTTGGACGGGAATATCGAATGTTTCGTTTGACCCAGACCCAAGTCCTGAAGTCCAGGAAAAGAGATTCAACTTCAGTCTCGAAAGGGCTGGAGAATACACTGTTGAAAATTCAGTTTCATATAACTGTCCTGAATTTAGTGCTCTCGCAGACCACCAGAGCGAAAGTTACAGCTATCCTGTCAATGTAAGATCGGGAGTAATAGACGTAAAGGTTGTTGAAAGTGACGGTTCGAGCTTTGAAAATGCCAGAGTCAAGATTGAAATGCCGGACGGAAGCCCAAGAACATTGGATTTAGATAGGAATGGAAGGGTATCCTTTGAAAACATGAAATCGGGAAGATACGAAATTTCAATAGAGGGACTTCCTGAGGAGTATATTGTAAATGGAGATGCAAGCAGGGTTGTAAACCTTTCGTATGAAAACAACATAAGCGATGAGACATTCGAACTTATAGACAAGGGGGATGTCGGGCTGGAAATTGAGGTTCAGGCGAAAGAAGGATGCCTTGTGGGCGACAAGATAGACGTGAACATGAAGGCTGTTGCACACAATGAAGACAGTACTGTAAGTACGGACATAGAAAATATAGAATTTAAGATGTCTCATGACAAGGGGATTTCGCCAGCAACAAGTCTGGATTGGAAAATGAGCAACATAATCATATCGGGCGACCGTATTTTCAATAATAACCAAGAAAATAAATTCCAGTTTACAGCCGACAGCGAGGGCGACTTCAGCATAACAGGGGCTGTAACATACGACTATTTTGAAAACCTGCAGGCGGTAAGGAGTGCCACTAAAAAGGTGACTGTAAGGTCGGGAAGGATGACTGTCACGGCGAATACACAGGATGGGCTTCCTTACAAAAATATACCTGTCGCTGTAAACGGCACCACCGACTCAGGTGAGCCATACAGCAGGACTTTAAGTACCGACGAGACCGGCAAGGCTGTAATGACGGGCATACCGTCAGGAAACTATAAGGTAGAGCTGCAGCTCCCTGGTGGAATGGTTGCAGAAGGAGGCAATTTGAAGTCTGTAAGAATGGACTATTCAAACAGCGAACAGGACATAGAGTATAATATATACGACAAGTCCGGAATAGACGGTCACGGCAGATTCACCAACGGAAAAGTGCTGGAAAGTGCAATGGTAACCATACCTGCGGCTCCAAACTTCAAGTCGGATTTCGGGGCTAAGTTCAAGTTCTATGGAAGTGCCGAGGCCCAGGACGTAAGATTCAATTTGGATAGAGCCGTTACAAGCGTGGACTTTACTCTTTACAGAGTGGATTCTGCTGAAGGTCTTGAAGAGATTTCTGGAATAGAGTACATCTGGGTAACTAAAACCGGAGAAGTTGAAGTTGAAGAGACTTTGACTCCGGATCAGATCAACGAAAGAATAGCAAATGGAACCGATTTGATGTTAAAAGACGGAAGGATAGAGATAAAACTGAAACTTCCTGAAAGCTCGGATTTTGAGAACAACTATATAATAAAATACTCTATAACAAATAGCATGGAAAAAGGCGATGTAATGCAAAACAGATTCATAATGAATGGTGAAATGAAGCCTTGCGATGTCAATGCAAATTCAATTGACTACACATATAACAGCGAGGCGAAGAATTTGACGGTATAAGCGTGGTTGAAAATTAAAGAGATCAATTGCAAAAAGGCCATCAGGCCTTTTTGTTTTGTCCAAATACAAATGAATCACCAAGTATCATTGAAACTTGACTTGAATTGACTTACAATAGAGTATGTCATATATTCGATATCATGAATTGAACATATCGAACACACTAAACATATGAACCGAAATCTGAAAGGGTGATGGACTTGAGAAAAGGAAAGAGAAAAAACGACGAACTTAGGGATGTGAAAATAACCAGAAGCTATACAAAATATGCCGAGGGTTCTGTACTTATAGAAATGGGAGACACGAAGGTAATATGCAATGCATCTGTTGAGGAAAAGGTTCCTCCATTTTTGAAGGGGAGCGGCACAGGCTGGATAACAGCCGAATACTCAATGCTTCCAAGGTCTACCGGCCAAAGGAAGGTAAGGGAGTCGTCAAGGGGCAAGGTCGACGGAAGGACCCAGGAGATACAAAGGCTTATAGGAAGAGCATTAAGGTCTGTTGTAGACCTTTCGAAGCTCGGGGAAAGGACAATATGGATAGACTGCGACGTAATACAGGCTGACGGCGGAACAAGGACTGCATCTATAACAGGTTCTTTCATAGCGCTTGTGGACGCACTCTACAAGGTATACATGAACGGAAAGATAGCGGAGATACCTCTGAAGTCGTTTGTATCGGCAGTGAGCGTAGGCGTGGTGAATTCGCAGCCAATGATTGACCTTTGCTATGAAGAGGATTCGGCGGCGCAGGTGGACATGAACGTGGTAATGACGGACCTTGGGGAGTTTGTAGAGCTCCAGGGAACTGCGGAAACTCATCCGTTCACAAGAGCCGAGCTTAACGAAATACTTGAACTTGCTGAAAAGGGGAACAGGGAGCTTATAGACATACAGAAAAAGGCGCTTGGAGATGCCATGACAAGTCTTGTGCTAAATAAAAGGATAGACATGGTGGTGGCTACATCCAACAAGGGGAAGCTTGCCGAATTTTCAAAGCTATTGAGGGACATGAACGCAAACGTACTTTCAATGGCTGATGTGCAGCTTGAAGGCCTTGAGATAGTCGAAGACGGAGAGTCATTTGAGGAGAACGCGCTCATAAAGGCAAGAGAGGTTGCTCTAAGGACTGGAAAGATTTCAATAGCGGATGATTCAGGGCTTGTAGTCGACTTTTTGGACGGAGAGCCGGGCGTCTATTCGGCCAGGTTTGCGGGCGAGGACGCAACAGACGGCGACAACAACGAAAAACTGCTGGAACTTTTAAAAGAGGTGCCTGAAAAGGAGAGAAGGGCCAAATTCGTATGTGTAATAGCAGTTGTATATCCTGACGGAAGGGAATTTACAGCAAAGGGGTCATGCGCCGGAAAGATAGCATATGAGCCTGCGGGAGAGGGTGGATTTGGATATGACCCGCTATTCATAGCAAAGGGCCACGACAAGACATTCGCCCAGATGGAACAGGAGCTTAAAAACAAGATAAGCCACAGGGCAAAGGCTCTTGAAAACATGAAAAAAGAGTTTAAAAACAGGATGCTGTAAGCCATGAGAATAGGCATCATAGGAGATACTCACAGGCATATGGAGTCCATTGAAAAAGCTATAGAGCATTTTAAAGGTTGCGAAATGATACTTCACACAGGTGACAATTTTGAGGATGCAAGCATTATTCACTCCAATACAAATATAGGGATTATAGCCGTAAAGGGAAATTGTGACTTTGAAGACGTTGAAGATGAGATGCTGTTTGAAAGCTGCGGCAAGAGGATATTTCTCTGTCATGGCCACAAATATGGAGTGAAGCACGGCAATATGGGTCTTGAAAAAAGGGCAAAGGAAGTGCGGGCCGACATAGTGGTTTTTGGGCACACCCATATCCCTCATATTGAGGAAACTGGAGGCATACTGTTTATAAACCCCGGCAGCACATCTAGGCCCAGAAGCGGAAATGGCAGCGCGGGAGTGCTGAGCATCACTGATGAAAATGTAGAATTTGAATTGTTTGAGGTTTAAGGAGAGGGAAAAACTAATGGGTCATCTGATTGGGTATTTTCTTATATTTTTGGCCAGGGTAACTGACGTTTCGATGGCTACAATAAGGACAATAATGGTTGTGAGGGGGAGGAAAGTCACTGCGGCGTGCATAGGGCTTGTGGAGATAGTCATATATGTCCTTGCAATAAGCAGGGTTCTTGGGAATATGGACAATCCATACAACCTTATAGCATATGCGCTTGGATTTTCGACGGGCAATTTTGTAGGCATTACCATAGAAGAAAAAATGGCCATAGGAAGTCTGATCATACAGGTTGTTACAAAAAACAATGCAAATGAAGAACTTTCACAGCACCTCAGGGATAAGGGATATGGGGTTACATGCACTGAAGGTTTTGGAAGAGAAGGGCGAATATATGTGCTTAATATAGTTGTGGACAGAAAGAACTTTAAGGAAGTTGAAAAAATAGTTTCGGAATTTGACAAGTCTGCTTTCACCACGGTCCAGGATGTGCGTAATATAAGAGGCGGATACTTCAAAAGAAGGATAAAGAAAAAATAGAAAAGATTATCAGAACAAAAAATATCCGAAACAGCCATTTACAAAGGCTGTTTCGGATATTTTGCTGAATATAGCTTTGGTACACCATAAACTTGTATTACAGATAAAAGGCTATAAGATACACGCTTGCCATTATTATTGATATTATCATCATAGGGAAACCAACCTTGATATAGTCTATGAATGAAAGCTTGTACTTGTTCTTTTCGAGTATGCCTGCAACTATTACGTTGGCCGATGCCCCTATAAGGGTTCCGTTTCCGCCCAGGCAGGCTCCGAGTGAAAGCGCCCACCAAAGGGGAGTTACGTCTATTGAAGTCATTACTGACATTTTGCTTATAAGCGGAATCATTGTCGCTACAAAAGGTATATTGTCCAGGAACGACGAAATTATTGCAGATCCCCAAAGCATTAATAGCGCAGTCAGGAAGAAATTTGTCTCGGCGGTTTCTGTGATTCTTTCAGCTAGCATGTCTATGAGTCCGACCTTTTCAAGACCACCTACCAGCATGAACAAGAATGCGAAAAAGAATATTGTGGGCCACTCTATTTCATGCAGTACGACTTCAATGTCAGCTCTGGTCAAAAGCAGCATTGTACTTGCACCTATGAGGGCTACTGATGCGGATTCAAGACCTAGCATTTCATGGAGAGAAAATCCTATAATGGTCAAAAAAAGCACAGAAAGAGATTTTATAAGCAGCCTTTTTTCCTTTATAGCTTTTTGCTCATCGAACATGAGAAGCTTTTTCTTTTGGGCCTCATCTACAGTTACTTTACGCCCGTATATGAATTTGAATATAAATATTGTAACAATCAGTATTACAAGCGCTATTGGGCCCGTATTGAGAATGAAATCCATAAATCCAAGCCCGGATATGCTTCCTATCATTATGTTTGGAGGGTCCCCTACCAGGGTTCCCGTACCGCCCACATTTGACGATATTATTTGCGGTACGAGGAATGGAAGAGGGTTTACCTCGAGAGTTTCAGTTATTACAAGAGTCACCGGCGCTATTAGAAGAACTGTGGTGACGTTGTCCAGGAAGGCTGAAAGAACGGCTGTGACGATGCAAAGGAACATTATTATCCTCCAGGGATCGCCCTTGGCAAGCTTTGCCGTCTTTATTGCTATGTACTGGAAGACCCCTGTGGTTTTGAGTACGTTTACTATTATCATCATGCCTATCAAAAGGCCTATTGTATTGAAGTCTATAAAGTGGAGCGCTTCTTCCTGGGAGAGTATCCCAAGCAGTATGAGCATTGTAGCTCCAAAAAACGATATTATTGTTCTGTCTATTTTTTCGGATATTATGAATATATAAGTCACTATGAAAATTGAAAGGACTATTGCAGTTTGAGAAAACATTATGGATTATCAACTCCTAGTCAAACAATGATTATTTGATATGATTTTTGAAGCTGTATTGAAGATGTTTAAATTTGATTATACCACAGAAATATTCTTGATTATAGGACAGATTATAGAACGGAAATTTTACAGGACGGGTTTCAAAAGGCCCATAATATATTTTATTGGTCAAAAACGATATTTTGACTTGATTTCTAGGGGGTATTGTATGATATAATATTAAAGTTGTATGGTATAATATTCAAGTATTTAGGATATTGTTCAATCAATGTGGAGAATGTCGGCATGGTTTTATCTGGGCCGGATTAAAATAAATTTTTATTAGGAGGATGTATTCATGAGCGCAGAAATGATAACAAAAGAAAACAGCGAAGTGATCATAAAGCTGGCGGTAGACAGTGCAGAATTTGGCAAGGGAGTAGACAAGGCCTACAAGAAGCTAAGAGGAAGATTCAACATACCAGGCTTCAGAAAGGGAAAAGCTCCTAAGAAAGTCATAGAAATGAACTATGGAAAGGGAATATTCTTCGAAGAAGCTATAAACATAGTTTTCCCTGACGCATACGAAAAGGCTGTAAAAGAGCTTGAGCTTGATCCTGTTGCAATGCCTGAGATTGAAGAGGTTGAGCAGGTTGAAGACGGCCAGGACCTTGTAATGAAGGTTAAAATTGCAGTTAAGCCTGAAGTTGAGCTTGGAGAGTACAAAGGCGTAGAAATAGAAAAGAAGGAAGTTTCAGTTGAAGACGAGCAAGTTGAAAAAGATATTGAAGTAAAAAGAGAAAACAACGCAAGATACATAAACGTTGAAGACAGAGGAATACAAAACGACGACATGACAATAATAGACTTCAAAGGATTCGTAGACGGAGAAGAATTCGAAGGCGGAGCTGCGGAGAACTACAACCTTGTTGTTGGATCGAACACTTTCATACCAGGATTTGAAGAGCAGCTTATAGGAGCATCTGTAGGCGACGAGCTTGACGTTAACGTTAGCTTCCCAGAAAGCTACCACGCTGAAAACCTTGCTGGAAAGCCTGCGCTTTTCAAGGTTTCAGTAAAGGAAATCAAATTCAAGGAGCTTCCAGAGCTTGACGATGAATTTGCAAAGGACATAAGCGAATTCGACACTATAGACGAGCTTAAGGCTGACATCAAAAAGCAGCTTGAAGAAGAGGCTAAAAAGCAGGCTGAAAACGAAATGAAAAACGAACTTGTTGAAAAGATAGTTGAGGCTGCTACTGTGGAAGTGCCTGAGGTTATGGTTGAAAACGAGGCTGACTCTATGCTTAGAGATTTTGAAATGCAGCTTAGATACCAGGGTCTTGACATGGACAGCTACATGAAATACATGGGCAAAAACAGAGACGAGCTTAAGGATGAAATGAAAGAGCAGGCTCTTAAGAACGTTAAGAGATCTCTAGTTCTTGAAAAGATATACAAGACAGAGGGAATCGAAGTAAGCGATGAAGAGTTTGAGAAGGAAATCGAGGAAATGGCTAAAACTTACAACATGGAAGTTGAAAAAGTTAAGTCTTCTCTAAGACCTCAGGACATGGAGAGCATAAGAGAGAGCATGCTTGTTAAAAAAGCTGTAGAAATGCTTATGGACAGCGCAAAGATAGCTTAATCAAATAAAATATCATATATAAAAGCAGCGGACATTTCCGCTGCTTTTTAATTTCCGTAAAATGCTCTGCGGATTCAGGAGGATTTTGAGTTTGTAGCCCAAAAATAAAAAAAAGAGCCCAAGCATATGTACATATATGAGTGTTGTGATAAAATTGTATATAATAAAAAAATGTTTCATATGGCTGAAACTGAATTTAGAACTGCGGTTAGGTCGACAAGATTTCTGATTTGAGGTATTATGTATATACCACAAAAATTCCAAAAACAGTGCGGAATAGTGGTAGGGGGTTTTAAAAGCCTGAAAATTAGCTGGATTGGTTGGATAGAGGTTCAAATAATTTACATTTAGTGCTATTTAGTAGTATAATAATGTTAAAACACATGTTTAGTCAGCAGACATTTGGTATATTATATAATAATAGAATTTACAACAAACTTAAAAGGGGAGGGATTACAACATGTCACTTGTACCTGTAGTAGTAGAGCAAACCGGAAGAGGAGAAAGAAGTTACGATATATATTCTAGGCTTTTGAAGGACAGGATAATTTTCCTTGGGGAGGAAGTAAATGATGTAACGGCATCACTGATAGTTGCACAGATGCTTTTCTTGGAGTCGGAAGACCCAGATAAGGACATATATCTTTATATAAACTCACCTGGAGGGTCTATAACTTCAGGAATGGCTATATATGATACAATGCAGTATATCAAACCGGATGTTTCAACAATATGCGTAGGAATGGCAGCTTCCATGGGAGCGTTCCTGCTGACAGCGGGAGCAAAGGGAAAGAGATTCGCACTTCCAAACAGCGAAATAATGATACATCAGCCGCTTGGAGGAACAAGAGGCCAGGCCACAGATATCCAAATACATGCTGAGAGAATACTGAAAATGAAGGAAAAGCTGAACCAGATAATGGCTGAAAGAAGTGGGCAGGATATCGAAAAGGTAAAAGCGGATACGGAAAGAGACTACTTTATGAGCGCTAAAGAAGCAGCGGACTACGGGCTTATTGATGACATCCTTGAAAGAAGAGTGTAGAGCTTATAATAATTAAAGAGGTGAAAAAATGTCAAGATTTGATGACAAAAAACATCTGAAGTGTTCTTTCTGCGGAAAGTCACAGGATCAGGTAAGAAGGCTTATAGCAGGCCCTAACGTATATATATGTGATGAATGTGTTGAGCTTTGCCAGGAAATAATAAAGGAAGAATTTGAAGACGTTATAGAAAGTGAGATAACAGGTCTTCCAAAGCCGCAGGATATCAAGAAGATACTTGACGAATACGTAATAGGTCAGGAGACGGCGAAAAAGATGCTGGCTGTTGCGGTATACAACCACTACAAGAGAATATTCAATTCAAATGCGGATGTGAAAGATGACGTCGAGCTTCAAAAGAGTAACATATTGATGCTTGGACCTACTGGTTCAGGAAAGACTCTTCTTGCTCAGACGCTTGCAAAGATAATAAATGTGCCATTTGCAATAGCTGATGCGACTTCGCTTACAGAAGCCGGATATGTTGGAGAGGACGTTGAAAACATACTTCTAAAGCTTATACAGGCGGCAGACTATGACATAGAAAAGGCCGAAAGAGGTATAATATATATAGACGAGATAGACAAGATAGCTAGAAAATCGGACAACCCTTCTATAACAAGAGACGTGTCGGGCGAGGGTGTTCAGCAGGCCCTTCTTAAAATACTAGAGGGAACTACTGCAAATGTTCCGCCTCAGGGAGGAAGAAAGCATCCTCATCAGGAATTCCTTCAGATAGATACGAGCAAAGTACTTTTCATAGTTGGAGGAGCTTTTGACGGAATAGAAAAGATAATCCAAAAGAGAACAGGGCACAAGTCGATAGGTTTTGGAGCTGATATTGAAAGTGAAAAGGATATAGACCTTGGAAAGATATACGCGCAGGTTGAGCCTGAAGACCTTTTGAGATTCGGTTTGATACCGGAGTTCATAGGAAGGGTTCCTGTAATAGCATCGCTTGACCTTCTTGACGAGAATGCCCTTGTGACTATACTGAAAGAGCCTAAAAACGCACTTGTAAAGCAGTATAAAAAGCTGTTTGGAATAGACAATGTCGAGCTTGAATTTGAGGACGAAGCGCTTATATACACGGCTAAAAAGGCCATAGAAAGAAAGACTGGCGCCAGAGGTCTTAGAGGAATACTTGAGACAGTAATGATGGATGTAATGTTTGAAATACCTTCAAGAGACGATATTGAGAAAGTTATAGTAACAAAAGAATGTATCTCGGATTCTAAGGAGCCTCTTGTGATATTTAAAAACAGCAAGCTTAAAAAAGAAAGTGAAGAGGAATCAACAGCGGGAGAGAGTGCTTAATATTCATATGATGAATGCAAAAGGGGCTATAAAGCCCCTTTTAAAATTATGCCGGTAAATCCGAAAAACAGTATTACCGGGATAGGGTGTATTTTTTTGAACTGAATGAGAAAAAATGAAAAGGCCATTATAAACAAGGAGGCGGTGTCGAAGTCTCCTCTTTTGAAAATGGAAATGGCAGCTGAAAGTATAAATCCTATTGTGAGCGGCCTTAGCACGCCAAATAGCCTGGTTAAGAATTTCGAGTCCTTGTGCTTTTCCATAAGGGGCGAACATATGCCAAGGGTTATTATTGAAAATGAAACTACGGCAGCTGTTGCAGCTATGCTGCCCGGAAGGCCGAGGAGCTTGAAGCCTATAAATGTTGCGCTGTTTGTAGCTATGGGTCCTGGAGAACTTTGAGATATTGCAAGCAGGTCGAGGAATTCTGAGTAGTTCATCCAATGGTTCTTTTCTATTATTTCCCGTTCTATAAGGGGAAGCATCGCGTAGCCGCCGCCAAAGCTGAACATACCTATTTTAAAGAATGCAATATACAGCATCATTATTTTGTACATAAGCTGAAAACACCTCCAGTCAATATCACGAATATCGGATTGATGTTGAAAACCGCAACGAGTGCGAATGAGAATGCAAACAAGGCGATATTTAATCTGCACTTATCCATTTTTGAAAAAAGCCTCGTAAATGAATAAGCCAAAAGCGCTACCATAACAGGGCGTACCCCGTAAAAAAAGCTTTTGAGAAACCAAAGCTCACTGCCCACACTGTATATATAGGAAAGGGCGAGTATTGACAGGAAAGAAGGTAGCACTATCCCTATGCAGCAAAGCGCACTGAGGGCATATCCTCCTATTTTGTATCCCGTCAGAAGGGAAAGGTTTACGGCTATCGGTCCGGGAAAGCTTTGGGCTATAGATATTATGTCGACGAACTCATCTGGGGAGAGTAAGTTTTTTTTTATGGTCAGCTCATCTTCTATTATGGGGATCATCGCATATCCCCCACCGAATGTAAAGAATCCTATTTTGAGGAAAATCAAAAAAATTTCAAACAAGAAAAAGCCTCCTTATAAATGTGATTTATAAATGTATTATATCACACATGAATCAGCCGGGTTTTGTTGAGCAAAAAATTTACAAAAATAACAAGATTCATAATTAGGATGTGCAATTTGCTTTTACATAAAAATTTGAATCTGCTACATATTGATTTATACTGATATACTGAGCATATAATTGTTGAAAAAAAAATGTGGTAACTATATAATAGTAAGGGATTTAAGATAACTTGGAATTATGGAATATTTAGACTATAAATGCTATGCTTGACGTATTTTTTATGCAGTATTTGGCTGGAGCATATAAATTCAAGCAGTGAGGAGTGATAAAATGAGTAAAAATTTCAAATTTAAAGAGCACACGCTAACGCTCATACCCCTTAGGGGACTGGCAGTTTTTCCATATATGGTACTCCATTTCGACGTGGGAAGGGAAAAATCAATAAACGCCCTTGAAGAAGCAATGGTGGAGGAGCAGCTTATATTTTTGACTTCTCAAAAGGAAGCTGAGATAGACATACCTACTACGGAAGATTTTTATCATGTTGGAACAATATGCAAGATAAAACAGATGCTAAAGCTTCCGGGAGATACAATAAGGGTTCTTGTGGAAGGTGTATCAAGAGCCAAGATAAAAGAGATAATTGATGAAGAGCCTTATTTCAGAGCAATTCTTGAAGAGGCGGAATACGAGCAAGACGATGAAAGGGACAAGGAAACGGAAGCCCTTATGAGAAGCGTCATGGATGCGTTCGAAGAATATGTGAACACTGGAAACAAGATAACTCCTGAAGTGCTTTTGACTCTTTCTGACATAGAAGAGCCGAGTAGGTTTGCAGATACAGTGGCTTCGAACATGAGCCTCAAGCCAAAGCAAAAGCAGGAGCTTCTTGAAATATTTGATCCCAAGGAGAGGCTTGAGACTATATACGCAATACTTCTCGAGGAAATTGAAATACTTGAAATAGAAAAGACAATAAGCCTTAGGGTTAAAAAGCAGGTCAACAGGCTTCAAAAGGAATACTATCTCAGGGAACAGCTTAAAGCCATACAAAAAGAGCTTGGAGAGGACGAAGAGACTCTAGACGAGATAGAGGAGTACAAGGAAAAGCTTCAAAAGCTCAAAATAAATAAGGACGTCAAGGAAAAAATAGGCAAGGAGATAAAGAGACTTTCGTCAATGTCCTCGTCTTCTGCTGAATCTGCGGTAATAAGAAACTATGTCGACACTTTCTTTTCTCTTCCTTGGAACAAGGAGAGCAAGGACAAGCTGGACATAATTGAAGCTCAAAAGATACTTGATGAAGACCATTTCGGGCTTGAAAAGGTCAAGGAGAGGATACTTGAATACCTTTCGATAAGAAAGCTTGCAAAATCCATGAAAGGACCTATACTTTGCTTTGTGGGACCTCCGGGAGTCGGAAAGACTTCCATAGCCAAGTCCGTAGCAAGAGCCATGAACAGGAAATTCGTAAGGGTTTCTCTTGGTGGAGTAAGGGATGAGGCTGAGATAAGGGGCCACAGAAGGACTTATGTAGGTGCAATACCGGGAAGAATAATAAATGCCATGAAAGAAGTGAAGACTAAAAACCCTGTGTTCCTGTTTGACGAGATAGACAAGATGGCATCTGATTTCAGGGGAGATCCGGCATCTGCAATGCTTGAAGTGCTGGATCCTGAGCAGAACAAGGAGTTTACAGACCACTATATGGAAATACCATTCGACCTTTCGAAGGTGCTTTTCATAACCACTGCAAACAGCCTGAGCACAATACCGGGACCTCTTAGGGACAGGATGGAGATAATAGAGCTTTCAGGCTATACAGAGGTTGAAAAGCTTGAAATAGCCAAAAGACACCTTGTGCCAAAGCAGATAAAGGAGCACAATCTTGAAGAAGGTTTTGTGAAAATGTCAGACGGCACCATATTGGATGTGATAACCCACTATACTAGGGAATCAGGAGTCAGGACGCTTGAGAGAACCCTTGGAAGGCTTTGCAGAAAGGCTGCCAAGAAATATGTTGAAGATCCAAAGCTCAAGCAGGTTAGAATCACATCGTCAAACCTTGAAAAATACCTTGGCAAGCACAGGTTCACATACCAGAAGGCTAATGAACATCCTCAGGTTGGAATAGTTACAGGTCTTGCGTGGACACCTGTTGGCGGGGACACTCTTTCAATAGAGGTTGCCCTTATGAAGGGAACTGGAAAGCTTGTTCTAACTGGACAGCTTGGAGATGTCATGAAGGAGTCTGCTCAGACAGGGCTGTCTTTCATAAGATCCAAGGTGGAAGAGCTTGGGCTTGACGAAGAATTCCACAAGAACACGGACATACACATACACATACCGGAAGGTGCGATACCAAAGGACGGCCCTTCGGCAGGAATAACGATGGCTACGGCTGTGATATCTGCCCTTACTGGAATAGCTGTAAGAAGCGATGTTGCCATGACGGGAGAGATAACGCTTAGAGGAAGGGTTCTTCCTATAGGAGGGCTAAAGGAAAAGACTCTTGCAGCGCACAGGGCCGGAATAAAGAAAATTCTAGTGCCAAAGGAAAATGAAAAGGATTTGGACGAGATACCTCAAAATATCAAAAAGGATCTTGAACTAGTGATTGTAGAGAATATGGACGAGGTCATGGAGCATGCGCTCGTAAAAAAAGAGGAAGATAAAAATGAAGGTTAAATCAGCGGAATTTATAATAAGTGCGGTAAACACGGATCAGTACCCTGCAGAGGGGCTTCCAGAAGTGGCTTTTGTAGGAAGGTCCAATGTAGGAAAGTCATCTATAATAAACAGCCTTTTGAACAGAAGGAACATAGCAAGGACAAGCCAGAATCCAGGAAAGACAAGGACCATAAACTTTTTCAAAGTGAACGATGAGTTCCACTTCGCAGACCTTCCGGGATACGGATATGCCAAGGTTTCAAAGACGGAGCAGGCGAAATGGGGAGGGATAATGGAAAGATACCTCTCAGACCGTGAAGAGCTAAAGTGCATACTGATACTTGTGGACATAAGGCATGAGCCTAAGGAAGACGACAAGAGGATGTATGAGTGGGCAAGACATTTTGGATATGAATGCCTTATAGTAGCTACGAAATCCGATAAGATTACAAGGGGCAAATACCAAAAGCAGTTTTCTCTTATAAGGAAAAAGCTGGGGCTTTCGGGCGAGAAGATAATTCCGATATCGTCGCTTAAAAAGACCGGAATAGACGAGCTGTGGAATGAAATCGCAGACGTATTCATAAAGAACGGATATGAGATAACAGTAGAGTAAGACATATTTAATAAATGCAAAAAGACCCCAGGTTGCTGGGGTCTTTTTTTACGAACTCTACAAAATCAGGAATGGAGTCTGTTGTAGACAGTCGGCAGAAGCTTTTTCAAAGCGACATTGACTATTGTTAATTGAATATGAAAATTATATAATCGCCGTATGATGTATATAAAAAATCAATTTTGATACTTGACGGCGATACCTGAAGGGGGTATAATTAAAATACAAACAATACCTCATAAAGGTATGGCGAGGAGGAAAGAGTATGAAAATTGACATAAGCAGTGCAGCAGTTGAAAAGCTAGAGGCGTATTTTGGCGAAAAGTCAAAAGACAAACAGAAGGATCTGGTTAGGGTATATATATCAAGGTATGGCTGAGGCGGGCCGGTGCTGTCTATAGCTCTGGACGAGCTAAAAGAAAATGACTCTTTGTTTGAAAAAGCGGGATTCAAATTTATAATGGATTCGGAACTGGCATCTAATACGGGCGGACTTGAAATAGACTATTCTACCAAGTGGTTCAGCAAAGGCTTCACTGTATCCGCTTCAAATTTCGGCGGAGCATGCTAAACTAAAAGCTTTATTGAATATAAAAACGACCTTCAAATTTTGAAGGTCGTTTTTATATTCAGTAAAAAACAGCGTATTTTGAGCTTTGTTCAGGCAATGATTATTATACCGTCTCGGGGTCTTTTTCGAAATAAACCCTTTTGGAAGTGACCTTGCACTCCTTAATAAGGCTGTCAAGTGACTTAAGGCTTTCGTTCATAGATTGGAGCGTGTCATGAGGAACGTTGTAGTAAAGGTAAAGATCCTCAAACTGCCTCGCAAGTCTTGTGAGATTTTTGTTTATTTCTATGAAGTCTTTGAATGCGGAAGAGTTTGCGGCATTCTTAAATTGACTTATGTCGTGTTTTATAAGATTTATGACTTCGTCCTTGGATACGAAGCTTCCTGCAACCATTGGATATGGGGAAAGCCTTTGGAGAAAATAATTTCCCACATTGTTGATCTGGTAGACATATTCAACTGGGATCCCGTTTATTTCAATGGATACATAGCACATTATCCCTTGGACTATTTTAACATCCGCGCCGAGCTGGTTCAGTATCATTTCGTGCTGAGTCATTTCGGTTTTCAGAAAAGCATATTCCATATGGCATTCTCCTTTTTTATTATGTATTATACACTATTATATACCCCCGGTTATAAAATATGCATCATAAAATGGGCATTTATTTCAATATAAAATACAATAAAGGGGTTATTTTTGATATAATCATAATAGAAAAAAGCCTGTGGCGTAACATGAATGGAGAATTAAAATATTATGTTTTTATTACAATTTGCAAATATACTTGTTCTTATGGCAATAATAGCAATCCCTGCAGTGGCAGTTTTTTTTATTGTAAGAGCCATGAAAGATAAGAAATTTGGCAGCGACGACTTGGACTCTAGAATAGCTGTCCTTGAAAAAAAGGTGAGAGAAATAGAAGAATACATAAATGAATCATATGATTAATATGTAGATTATGTTTTTTGAGACATTATAGAAACTAGATGAGTTTGGCGGTGACGACATAAAAGAATGCAAAGGTGATACTGAGATGGCTAAAAAGGCGGTTAAAAAATTCGATTTTATGTTTCTGATTATATTTTTATTTGGAATTACAATAGGAATACAGTTTAAGGCTGGTTATAGCGAGAGATATGAGCTGTCATTTATGGACAGGGAGATAGTCACTCAGATAAACCAGATGCAGCAGGGGAATTCAGAAATAAGCAGGCAGTTGAAATACGCAAAAAAGAAGATAAATGCGTTTGAAAACAGCTCGAAGGAAAGCGAAGAAACAAAACAGGTTAGGGAGCAGGTGGAAGAGCTAAAGCTGACACTTGGATATTCCCAGGTTTCTGGAGCTGGTGTTATTGTAAAGATAGACATAAGGGAAGATGTGAATCTAGGGCCTCTTATGGAGGAGAAAAAGTGGTTCTTGTCAATTCTCAATGACATAAAGTATTATGGGGGCGAAACAGTGTCCATAAACGGACAGAGGATAGGCCCTTATTCAGCGGTGGTACTTGCGGGAAACCACATAAACGTGAACTCAATACCCATAGTGCAGCCTTATGAAATAAGTATAGTTGGAGATAGAAAGAGCCTATTGAAGTATTTTAATGAAACCAGCATAATGATTGACGAGATGAAGGGCAGATATGGCATGGATGTCGATGTGAGAGCATATGAAAACATAACAGTGCCAAAGCTGGATGTTGAAAAAAAGCCCAAATATGTGAGGAGGTAGTTTGTTGAAATTTTCATTTGTTGAAAATATACAGCCATATGAAAATTCATGGGAGTATGGTCTTTATGAATATGACGATGAGATACAGCTCGGAGATGCAGAGTCCCATATATGCACAGTGAGGATAATAATGATAAAGCCCCATGAGGTGTATGTCCAAAAGGGGCTGACGGACAAAATGTTTTATGTGGCGGTTGAGGATTTTGAAAATGGCAAATATTCAAAAGTGGAATTAAGAAAGTCAATAATGGATTTTGTAAAAGATGAAATAATACAGTTTGAAAACGAAGACCAAATTGTCGTGCTTTTTAGCTGATGCCCGGCAGTTTGGTTTTCTGATGTGCAAATAGTTTTGGAGGTGTTTTGATTGATAAGGATATCAAATATTAAAATGACAGTTGACGATGAAATGGAGAATATAGGGAGGAAAATTTCCGAAAAGCTGAAAATAGATGAAAAAGACATAGAGGATATCTCGATAGTAAGGGAATCACTTGATGCGAGGAAAAAAAACAGCATTCATTTTGTATACACTGTAGATGCAAAAATAAAAAATGAAGAATCTCTGCTCAAAAGGGAGTCGAAGAGGAAAAACAGCGATATATCACTTTGCGAAGAAAAAAGGCAAGAGAATCTGGAAAAAGGAGAAGTGAAGCTTATTCAAAGGCCGGTTGTAATAGGTATGGGACCTGCAGGCCTTTTTGCGGCGCTTACTCTTGCACAGAACGGATACAGCCCAGTCGTGCTTGAGCGCGGCTGTGACGTGGACAAAAGAACAGACGATGTCGACTTGTTTTGGGAGACGGGAAGGCTGAGTGCAGAGTCGAACGTACAATTTGGAGAAGGCGGAGCCGGAACCTTTTCGGACGGCAAGCTGACTACAAGAATAAAAGACAAAAGGGCAAAGGATGTCTTGTTTGAACTCGTGAGATTTGGAGCGCCAAATGAGATAAGATACTCGCACAGGCCCCATGTCGGAACAGACATACTCAAAGAAGTCGTTAAAAGCATAAGGAATGAGATAATAAGGCTCGGGGGAGATGTCAGGTTTGGGTGCAAGGTCACAGACATTGGAATTGAAAATGGAAAAATAACTTCTGTAACTATAAATGGCAGCGAGAAGCTGCCGGTTCAGGCGGCAGTGCTTTCGCTCGGACACAGCGCAAGGGACACTTTCCATATGCTGCATGAAAGAGGGGTCGAACTCAGTCAAAAGCCGTTTGCAATAGGGGTAAGGATAGAGCATCCTCAATTGCTTGTAAACAAGGCCCAGTACGGAGAATTTTATGACAATCCAAGGCTGGGAGCGGCTGACTACAAGCTTACACACAGATGCCAAAACGGAAGAAGCGCATACACTTTTTGCATGTGCCCGGGAGGGGAAGTCATAGCATCAAGCTCGTCAGAAGGAGAGCTTGTCGTAAATGGAATGAGCTACCATGCAAGAAGCGGAGAAAATGCAAACAGTGCGCTTCTTGTAAATGTGGAGACAAGCGACTTTAAAAGCAGCCATCCGCTTGCAGGGGTGTTTTTCCAGCAGGAGTATGAAAAAAGGGCCTTCGAGATGGGCGGTTCAGACTACACTGCTCCAGTCCAGACTGTAAGAGATTTTGTACAGCAGAGGCCGTCAGATTCAATAGAAGGGGCTGTAAATCCCACATACAGGCCAGGAGTGAAGCCTTCGGACATCAGAATGTGCCTTCCTGAGTTTGTATGTGAATCACTTAGGGAAGGCATAGTGGAAATGAACAAAAAACTTAAGGGCTTTTCAATGGATGATGCGGTTATCACGGGAATAGAGACGAGGTCGTCATCTCCCGTGAGGATATTAAGGGATATGGAGACTCTTGAGTCTGTTAATGTGAAGGGGCTTTACCCGAGCGGCGAAGGCGCCGGGTATGCGGGCGGAATAGTATCTGCCGCCGTAGACGGCATAAGAAGCGCCCAGAGCATAATCAAAAGCTATTCTCCAGCAGAGCTGTAACGCGATTCAATAAATAAATTTAATGCTGCAGACAGGCCTATTTTGGCAGTGAAATTAAAAATATCCATAAAAGGCATGCTTTAATTTGTAAAGTTTGAAAAAATTTAACGCAAAATTAACTCTCTTAATATATTTAACATGTTCTTAACATTTAACCCCCTTGTTTTTGATAAAATGTTACAGGGAAGTGAAGGAATCATATTCGAGGAGGTTTAAAATGTTTTTTAGCATACTGTTTGGAATTTTAGGAGGTTTGGGACTGTTCCTGTATGGAATGAATCTTATGGGATCGGGACTTCAAAAGGCGGCAGGAGACAGACTTAAAAGGATAATAGAGCTTCTTACAAGCAACAGGTTTACGGGAACTCTTGTGGGAATGTTTGTAACAGCCATAATTCAGAGTTCTTCAGCAACCACAGTAATGGTCGTAGGTTTCGTAAATGCGGGAATAATGAACCTGGGCCAGGCTGTGGGAGTGATAATGGGTGCCAATATAGGTACCACTGTTACAGCCCAGCTTGTATCGTTTAAGCTTACAGATATTGCACCTGTAGCAGTGGGTGTCGGAATGATAATATACCTTTTCTCATCAAAGGAAAAGACAAAGCAGGTTGCGGAGATACTTATAGGTTTTGGTATACTTTTCATAGGTATGGATTTCATGAAAGATGCTGTAAAGCCTCTTAGAGAATTTGAGGGATTCAGGACAGCTCTTGTGAATTTTGGAAAGAATCCTGTACTGGGAATACTTATAGGGTTTGGACTTACTGTAATAGTTCAAAGTTCGAGTGCCTCTATGGGTATACTTCTTGCTCTTGCATCTGAAGGATTAATGCCGCTTAGTTCTGCGCTTCCTATACTTTACGGAGAAAACATAGGAACATGTGTGACTGCGCTGCTTTCGAGCATAGGGGCGAGCAAGAATGCAAAGAGGGCTGCCATAATGCACCTGTGCTTCAACATAATAGGTACACTTCTATTTATAGTTCTGCTAACAAAGCCTATAGCGCACATAGTTACGCAGCTTGATCCTGGAAACGTTACAAGGCAGATAGCAAATACGCATACGCTTTTCAACATAACAAATGTTATAATACAGTTCCCATTTGCAATGTTCCTTGTGAAAATAGCTACTACACTTGTTCCTGAGAAAGAAGGGGAAGAGAAGTTCAAGGTTACAAAATATCTTGACCCAAGGATAATGGAAACTCCAAGTATTGCTCTTGCCAATACTGTAAGAGAATGTCTTCACATGGGTAATGTTGCAAAAAGTTCCCTTGAAAATGCAATAAACGGTTTTATAAATAGGGACGTTGAAGAGATAAAAGAGACTTTTAAAATAGAAAAAGACGTAAACGAACTGGAAAAGTCTATAATGGACTATCTCGTGAAGCTTTCGAACAAGGAACTTGGCGAAGGCAACAGGGAAATAGTGGACGGGCTTTTCAGTACAATAAATGACATAGAGAGAGTCGGTGACCATGCGGACAACCTCGCGGAACTTGCCCTTGATGTTCTTGACAAAAACCTTGTCTTTTCAAATGAAGCCATAAATGACATCAGAGTAATGTACAAGAAGACCATGGAGGCTTACGAGGGAGCACTTGAAGCCATGAAAACAGGTGACAAGGATGTGGCTCTGAACGTAATAAGGATAGAAGAGCAGGTAGATGTAATGGAAAGATCGTACAGGATGAACCACATATACAGGCTTAACAAGGGTCTTTGCAATACTGAGGCGGGCATAATATTCCTAGACATGATAAGTAATTTTGAGAGGATTGCGGACCATGCTTCGAACATTGCCAGGGCGGTAATTGACTCATTGACTGTAAAGTCAGCATAAAATGGATATAAAAGCATATTGATGGTAAAATAAAAGGTAAATCCTTCAAATTGAAGGATTTACCTTTTATTGATTTATAAGGCTATTTATGTCCTTGCAGATTGAATGGCTGTGGCATATAATTTCATCAGATTTTATATAGCAAAATGGTATCGGCATGATTCATTGTAAATATAATGAAAAGGTGGAATGAAGCATGGGAGGTAGGCTGGAAAGGGATTTTTACATGAAGGATCCTGTTGAAGTTGCAAAAAAACTTTTAGGGAAAATAATAGTTAGAAAGCATGGGGGAACAACTTTGTCTGCCATGATAGTAGAATGTGAGGCGTACAGGGGGTCAGGGGACAAGGCCGCACATTTTAACGGAAACAAGATTACCGATCGTACAAAAGTGGTATATGAAAAAGGCGGGCTTGCATATATATACCTTATATACGGAATGTACAGCTGCTTTAATATTGTAACCGGAGGGGAGGGGGAAGCGGGAGCCGTTCTTATAAGGGCTGCCGAGCCGATTGAGGGGATCGAGCAAATGTGTATTAACAGGTTCGGGAATTATGAAAACCGACACGGGAACATAAAAAATATTACAAATGGACCCGGAAAGCTGTGCATGGCAATGGGCATAGACCGAAGCCTGTACGGAGAAGATCTTTGCACAAGTAGAAAGCTCTATATAGTTCAGGGAAAAGATATCGAAAATGATGATATGGTGTCTTCCAAAAGGGTAAATATAGATTATGCCCAGGAGGCGAAGGATTTTCACTTTAGGTTTTACATAAAAGGGAATAGCTTCATATCAAAAAAATAGAAAGAGTTTGAAAGGGGATACAGATTATGGGGAGCATTAAATTAGACTGCTTGGGAGTGGATAATTTCATAGGGGGACATGAACTGGGCTTGATGCAGCCTGTTGTAGACGCTGTTCATGAAATCATACATAAAAAAACCGGTCCGGGATCAGACTTTTTGGGATGGCTGGATATTCCAAACGGATACAATGCGGATGAAATTGAAAGGATACGAAAAGTAGCTTCGAATATAAGGAAAAACAGCGAAATATTCGTGGTAGTGGGCATAGGGGGGTCGTATCTTGGGGCAAAGGCGGCAATAGATATGATGAGCCATTCTTTTGCCAGTGTATTAGACCGGGAAAGAAGAGGCAGGCCACTAGTGCTTTTTGCAGGTCAAAACATAAGCACTTCATATATGAACGATCTTGTAGAGGTTCTTGAAGGCAGGGACTTTTCAGTCAATGTAATATCGAAATCGGGAACTACCACAGAACCGGCAATAGCATTCAGGATACTAAAGGGAATGCTTGAAAAAAAATATGGAATGGAAGGTGCCAGGAAGAGGATAGTTGTTACTACTGACGAGAAAAAAGGCGCTCTGCGAAAACTTTCAAATGAAAATGGCTACGAGACATTTACAATACCGGATGACGTTGGCGGAAGGTATTCGGTACTCACGCCCGTGGGTCTTCTGCCGATGAGCGTAGCCGGCATAGACATAGAAAAGGTGCTCCAAGGAGCATGCGACGCTCTGGAAGACTTGAAAGAAAAAGACGTAATGAAAAACGATGCATACAAATATGCGGCTCTTAGGAATATACTATACAAAAAGGGCATGTCAATAGAAATGCTTGTAAGCTATGAGCCTGCGCTTCACTATTTCGCGGAATGGTGGAAACAGCTTTTTGGCGAAAGCGAAGGAAAGGATTCTAAAGGGCTTTATCCCGCATCAGCAGAATTTTCAACGGATTTGCATTCGCTGGGACAGTATATACAAGACGGCAGGAGAATACTTTTTGAAACTGTCATAAGGGTGGAAAAGCCAAAATGCAAAATGGAAATACCTGCTTCAAGCGACGATACAGACGGACTCGGATACATAGAAGGCAAGGATATGGATTTTGTGAACCAAAAGGCACTAGAGGGTACAATGCTTGCCCATATCGAAGGGGGAGTGCCTAACATACAAATTAAAATACCTTCAGTTGACGAGAATACACTTGGATACATGGTCTATTTTTTTGAAAAGGCATGTGCTGCAAGCGCATACATGCTGGGAGTGAATCCATTTGACCAGCCAGGGGTTGAATCATACAAAAAAAGCATGTTCAAGCTTCTTGGAAAGCCGGGATATTAAGTTCGGCTTGCAAGTTATTTAAAATGCTTAAAACTGTAATATCTGTTACAAATGAAACGTATCTGGGTATTTATTAAATGGATATGACATTATTATTTATGGATATAAATATATATGCAAAATACAGGGGGGATACTCTATGCAAGTGAAAAAAATACTAGTCCCGGTAGACGGATCAGAAGCGAACAAGAAGGCAATAGAGATGGCAGGACAAATAGCAAGGAGCCAAAATTCAGGCATACTGCTTCTACATATAATAGAGCTCAACATGCCAAGTGCGCTCCAAGTCGAGTACTCATATGTTCAGTATTCATACACTGACGACGAACTAAAGAGCCTCAAGGACATATCCCAGAAGATACTTGAAAATGCAAAGAACATGCTGCCGGGAATTGAAGTTTCCACGATGAGTGTTGTGGGTTATCCGGTGGATGAAATACTAAGGGTTTCAGAAGAAGAGGATATAGACATGATAGTCATGGCTACAAGGGGGATGACGGGAATAAAAAAATACCTCATGGGCTCCGTAACAAACAATGTTGTTCATCATTCGAAAAAGCCTGTGCTTGTAATTCCATAGCGTGGCATATTGATATAAGGAAGGCGGCTGAAAGCCGCCTTTTGCGTGCAAAAAACAAGTAACCATATTGGAATACTGGCTACTTGTGAATTGACAAAAAAACATATATAAAATATCATCAGAGTATAGAATGAATTTAGGAGTTGGAAAATTGAAAAAAGTCGATTTTATAGTAGCATTTGTAGTTATGATTATAGCTTTTGCCGGAATGGGGGCAATGCGAACGGGCGGCGAAAGCAGCAGTCAAAAGCATGCAGAGATATGGACAGAAGGTCAGCTGTACAGGAGGGTTGATATAAAGGAAGGGTATAGTGAAAAAATAAAAATCGAAAATGAACATGGTTACAATGTGGTTTATGTGCATGACAGAGGCGTAGAGGTTACAGAGGCCGACTGTAAAGACGGCATATGTGTTGACATGGGGTTTATAGAAAATGACGGACAGATAATAGCATGCCTTCCTCACAAGTTGTATGTGAAAATAGTAAGCGATATAGAAAATAATGAAGTAGATGCCATTTCGCAGTAGGAGATGATATTATGAAAAAATCAATGGATGTGAGAAAGCTTGTATTTTTAGCCCTCATGGTGGCACAATCCCTCGTGCTCTATGTTATTGAAAGCCTTATGCCGCTTCCTTTTGTTGCACCAGGGGCGAAGCTTGGACTTTCAAACATAGTAAGCCTCACAGCTCTTTTGACATTTGGACTCAGGGATGCATTTGTAATAATGTTTCTAAGAGTCATGATCTCTTCGCTTTTTTGGGGAGGCATGTCTATATTTTTATACAGCATTGCAGGGGGGGTGCTGAGCATAATTGCAATGTGGATTGTAATTAAAATATTTGGTAATAAAATAGGCACTACGGGTATAAGTATAACGGGAGCTGTGGCGCATAATATAGGCCAGCTTTCTATAGCGGCAATGGTTATTGAAAACATAAAGATATTTTATTATCTGCCAGTACTTATGGGAATAGCTGTTCCCACTGGGATTTTTGTAGGAGTGTGTACAGGCTTTATGAAAAAGTATGTTAAAAAATTAATATGACATTTAAAATGTTATATATTGACAATAATGCAGATGGTTTGATATCATAGTATGTGAATGATGTATGTATATGTAGTTTTAATTCTTGTGAAATGGTGATGGATATGGAAAATGAAGATTTAAGAGAAGTAAAAGAAGAGATAGAACAGCTTAGGGAAGATATAAACAGGTACATACAATATCCTGATATTTTTAAGGATGAGATACAAAAGGCGAGTAAAAAAATCGACAGCCTTATAAATGACTATATAAGGTTTAGTAGCGCTCCAAAATAATAATGTGAATATAGAGGTGCCGCAAAAATAAACTCTGTTTAATTTTGCGGTATTTTTGTTTTAAAATGCAAAAAAAGTCGAAATAAACCGGTTAATTAAAATAATATATGAATATTTAAGCAATTCATTTGATTCAACTTAAAAATAGTATATAATTATATAAATCAAATGAAGACAGGAGGAAATGACATTGAAATTATTTTCAGGAGTGAAGGCTAAAATTTCCGTGATAATGATTGCAGCTATCATAATACCGGTTATTGCACTTGGATTTTTATCTTATGGCAAAGCGAGCAGCATAATAGAGAAAAAGCTGGAGTACAGCTCAAATGCTGTATTGAACCATATAAACAGTTCAATACAGGGCTTTTTAAATGGATTTGAAAACAGCATTGAAGCGGTTTCACAGGACAGGTCGATTAAAGAGCTTGCCAGCAATAAGCAGCTTGAAGACCTTGCTGTACAGGAGTATGCAAGCGACATTTTGTTGAATATAGCGCAGGTGGATGAGAGCATACTGTCATCTTATCTGGGGACTGCGGACAAGAGGATGTACATATATCCTGAAAGTAATCTGCCGGAAGGATATGACCCTACGTCAAGACCTTGGTACAGCCTTGCGCTTGAAAACAGCGGAAAGGCTGTATTGACGAATCCTTACGAGGATGCAAATGCGGGAGGTATGGTTATTACGGTATGCAAGGCTGTCGAAGACGGGGGCGTACTCGGCGTTGTTGCGTATGACATAAGCCTTGTAGATTTTTCAAAGACTTTCAAGGACATAAAGGTTGGGAACACCGGTTATATGTTTATAACTGACGAAAACGGAATAATAGTATCACATCCGGACGAAAGCTTGGTAGGCAAGAATATTTCGGAATCAGAAAAATCGCTTTGGGATGCTGTAAAAGAAGGAGAAAGCGGTTTTAGCGAATATAAAAGCGGTTCAGAAAACAACGCTGTTGCATATCTTACAAACAAATCCTCTCGATTCAAGATTGGCATAGTGTTTTCAGAAGATGAAATAGCAGTCGACGTGAATCCAATAAGGACATTCACGCTTATGCTCGTGGCCATAGCTGTAGTGCTTGCAATAATAATATCGATTATGATATCGGGGTGGATAACCAGGAATCTCAAGAAGCTGGACGACGCCTTTGAAAAGGCTTCACAGGGAGACCTGGCTGCAAATGTTGACATAAGGACTAATGATGAATTTGGAAAGATAGGTTCGAATTTCAACAAAATGATTCAAAATCTCGTATATCTCATAAAAAACATAAAGGACTCTTCAGAGACGGTTACGGTGACATCGCAGTCGCTAAGCAACATGGCATTTCAGACTAACAAGACTACAGAAGAAGTCGCAAAGGCGATAGCTGAAATCGCCGAAGTTACAAATGAACAGGCTAGGGAGACTGAAGTGGGTGTCAGCAGGGCAGACGACATGGGAAGAAGCGTCCAGTCTGTTTCATCGTCAATAGAAGACATGGTTGAAATGTTTAAAAAGTCTAACGAACTCAATGAAAAAGGAATAGGCACAGTGAAAAAGCTTGCACAGGCAACTCAGGAAACCATAAATGCGGAGACAAGTGTCAACTCCATAATAAACGAGGTGGAAAAAAGCTCCCAGGAGATAGGAATAATAATACAGACAATAAACCAGATTGCAGAACAGACAAACCTGCTTGCCCTGAATGCGTCAATAGAGGCTGCGAGGGCGGGAGAGGCAGGAAGAGGATTTTCGGTAGTTGCGGACGAGATAAGAAAGCTTGCTGAAGAGACTGCCCAGTCCACAGGGCAGATAAAGAGCATAGTTGACGATATACAGGGAAAATCAAAGGATGCAGTCGATGGGATGAAGGAGGCTACGCAGAAAGTCCAGCAGCAGGTGGCATCTGTGGAAGAGACGGAAGATATATTCAATGAGATATCAACTACAATCCACGGGCTGCTGTCAAACGTCGAACAGATAGAAAATCTCAACTCGGACATGGTTGTTAGAAAAAATGAAATTATAGACGCCATGCAAAACATATCTGCCACTGCTGAAGAAAACTCGGCAGGTACGGAAGAGGTTTCTGCGTCCACAGAGCAAATACTCGCGACAATGGAGGAGTTCAGCAGTCTTTCTGGAAACCTAAAGGCGCTGGCGCATAGCCTCCAGGGGGAAGTTGACAAGTTTAAATATTAAATGGCAAAGCGGTTTTGAGGATAATATCTTTAAAACCGCTTTTTTGCGGTATAATATTGACAGCTACACTCTAAACTTCGAATAAAAAACAAGAGTCGGATTTGCAAACACACCTTAGGCGCCAAATGATTAATTCAGACAATAAACTGAAAGGGGAATAGACTTATGGAAAGAGAAAAGATAGAGCAAATATACAAATGGGACATTGAAAGCTTTTACAGCAGTGAAGAAAAATTCGAAGCAGAATTTAAAGGCCTTGACGAAATGATAAAAAAAGTAGAAGGTTTCAAGGGGTGTCTTTCAAATGGGGCAGACGAGCTTTTTGAGTGCCTGTCCACATATGAGCAGATAATGAGGATTTCCGAAAACCTCTATGTATATGCGCACATGAAAAAAGATGAAGACAACAGAAACAGCAAATACCAGGCTCTTTCGGGAAAGGCAGAAATGCTTTCCACAAGGATTTCAACTGCCACGTCTTTTGTGATTCCAGAGATAATTTCAATGAATGAAAAGCTTCTTTCGGGATTCATGGAAGACGAAAGGCTTACATACTACAAAAGGTATATTGATGAAATAATAAGGAAGAAGCCTTATGTGCTTTCTCAAAACGAAGAGAGGATACTTGCGCTTTCGGGCGACATGTCTTCAGCTGCTGAAAATGCATTTGAGATGCTCTCTTTCGCGGATATGAAATTCCCGCATATAAAAGAAGAAGGCAAGGAGATAAGAATCACTCATGCAAATTTCATGACATTCATGAAAAGCAGTAGCAGGGAGACGAGAAAAGATGCGTTTGAAAAGCTCTACTCTACATACGAAGGATATAAAAATACAATAGGAGCCACTCTTGCGGGAGCTGTAAAAAGGGAGATATTCTATTCAAGGGCGAGAGGCCATGAGTCGGCAATAAAGGGGTCGCTGTTTGAGGACAACATAAGCATAGATGTGTATGAAAACCTTATAGAGGCTGTCTCCGAAAAGCTCCAGCCGATGTACAAATATGTGCAGCTCAAAAAGGATTTTTTGGGAGTTGAAAAGCTCCACATGTATGACATATATGCACCCCTTGTAGACGACGTGGACATGAAAATTCCATATGAAAAGGCTAAAGAGATAATACTCGAGGCCCTAAAGCCGCTTGGAGAGGAATACACAGGCATAATAAAAAAGGCATTTGACGAAAGATGGATAGACGTTTATGAAAACGACGGTAAAAAAGGCGGGGCGTACTCATGGGGCAGCTATGACTCAAAGCCATATATACTTATGAATTACAAGGAAGACCTGAATTCCATGTTCACGCTTGTGCATGAGCTGGGACACTCTGTACACAGCTATTATTCAAGAAGCTCGCAGCCCTATATAGATGCTCATTACAAAATATTTGTGGCTGAAGTTGCATCCACGCTAAATGAGCTGTTGCTTATGGAGTACATGCTAAAAAATGCAAAGGGCAAAAAGGAAAAGCTCTATATACTGAACTACCATCTGGAGCAGTTCAGAACTACAGTATACAGACAGACAATGTTTGCCGAATTTGAAAAGACAATACATGAAAAGTCAGAAGCAGGACAGGCTCTTACAGGGGAAGATTTTTCCAAGATATATTATGATCTGAACAAGAAATACTACGGGGAGGACATTGAGATAGACAGCCAGATAGCCATAGAATGGGCGAGGGTTCCCCATTTTTACTCCAATTTCTACGTATACAAATACGCCACTGGATTTTCAGCGGCTGCGGCTTTAAGCTTTTTGATAATGAATGACGGAGAAAGCGCACAGAGAAGGTATATAGAATTTTTAAAGAGCGGCGGGTCGAAATACCCTCTTGACCAGCTGAGAGATGCGGGAGTTGACATGGAAGACAAATATTCGGTTCTCAAAGCGCTCGAGCTGTTTGAAAAGGCTGTTGAGAAACTCTCGCTGGAAGATGATTTTACAAAAAGATAACCTGCATTTAACATTTTCATAACAAAGCCTTACTCCTAAAATGGTATCTTTTAATTGCAGGTCATAAGAAGCATAGGGCCGCAGAGTCATCATAAAAGTAAAGCAGGGAGGACAATGGATGCCTACAAAAATAGAGGTTAAAAATCTGGATTTTTTCTACGGAGATTTCAAGGCGTTGAAAGACATAAATATAAAGGTGCAGGAAAACAAGGTCACGTCGCTTATAGGGCCTTCAGGCTGTGGGAAGTCTACATTTCTAAGGACTCTCAACAGGATGAATGACCTTATAGAGGGAACGAAGGTTACAGGAGAAATACTCCTTGACGGAGAAAATATATATTCAAAAGACATGCTTGTGGAGGAACTTAGGAAAAATGTCGGAATGGTTTTTCAAAAGCCAAACCCGTTTCCAAAGACAATATATGAAAATATAGTTTTCGGGCCTAAAAGACATGGAATAAAGGATAAAAACAGGCTTGACGAAATAGTTGAAAAGAGCTTAAAGGGTGCGGCCCTTTGGAATGAGGTAAGGGACAAACTGAACAAGTCGGCATGGGAACTCTCAGGAGGACAGCAGCAGAGGCTTTGCATAGCAAGGGCAATAGCAATGGAGCCCCAGGTAATACTCATGGACGAGCCGACATCGGCACTTGACCCGATAGCTACATCAAGGGTAGAAGAGCTTATAGAGGGCCTTAAAAAGGACTATACAATAGTCATAGTTACGCACTCGATGCAGCAGGCGGCAAGAATATCTGACAATACGGCATACTTCCTAATGGGGGAGCTCATCGAATTTGGAAACACAAATGAGATATTCACAAATCCAATAGACAAGAGAACTGAAGACTATATAACTGGAAGATTTGGATAAACGGGAGGCACTGAAAATGCTTAGAGCAGGCTTTGAAAAAGAACTTAATAATTTGAAAACAGATGCACTTGATATGTTCGAAAGAGTCGAGGAAGCAGTTAAAACTGCCGTGCAGGCGCTTGGAGAAATGGATGCAGCTCTTGCGAGAAAGGTAATAAAGCAGGATGACATAATAGACCTTAAAATGTATGAGATAGAGGAAAAGGCAATAGAGCTTATTGCGCTTCAGCAGCCGATGGCAAAGGATCTCCGTATGATATTTTCGATAACAAAGATAATATCAAACCTTGAAAGAATTGGAGACTTTGCCGTAAACATAGCAAAAGAAGTCATAAAGATGGGCGGCGACGAGTGCATAAGCAAGTGGTCAGGAATATTCAAGATGACTGACATATTCCTGGGAATGATGGACAAGACAAAGTCGAGTTTGCTGCTTGAGGATCCGACGCTTGCACTTGAGGTCGGAAGAGAAGACGAGTTTGTCGACAATCTGTACAGGGAAATATACAGCGACATGCTGATAACGATACACAAAAACAGCGACTATATAAATCAGGGCACGAAGATTCTATTTGTGGGAAGGTATGTCGAGAGAATGGCTGACCACCTTACAAACATATGCGAGATGATAATATATATCGCAAAGGGCGAGAGAATAGAAATAGACTAAAGGCATATGAGGTATAAAATGTCCGGACGTCTTGCGCTTTGCAAAGCTCCAGAAAGCCGGCCGATTTATGCCTCATATGCCTTTCGCCAAAGTTAAGGCCATATAAAATTGAAAAGAATATATAAAACCGGCAGGCCATGATATGCTCTGCCGGTTTCAATTTGTGCAATTCATGCACAGGTGTTGACAAATGCCCAGAATATTATATAATAAACTAAAAATCATATTGACTGCGATGATGAAGAGGAGTATATCATTTTCTTTTTTTAGAGAGGGAGATTCAAGGGCTGAAAGGTCTCCTACTTAGAAGTGGTGGAAGGTAGCTTTGGAGCTTTTGGCCTGAAAGTGGAGTAGGGTCAAACGGTTGTGCCGTTATAACATTTGAGAGCCGTGGGCAAGTATGTTTTGCCTGTGGAATTAAGGTGGTATCGCGAATTTGTGACCCTCGTCCTTATTTTTTGGACGGGGGTTTTTTGGTGCAATAATAACAATGTGAATAACATACACAGGAGGAGATAGGATGAGCATAGAAAATCTGCCTAAGACATATGATCCGAAGGATTTTGAAGAAAGACTATACAAGAAATGGGAAGGCGAAGGCTACTTCAAGGGAGTCGTAGACCACGACAAGGACCCTTACAGCATAATGCTTCCACCGCCAAACATAACAGGACAGCTTCACATGGGCCATGCGCTTGACCATACGCTTCAGGACATACTTATAAGATGGAGAAGAATGCAGGGCAAGGCTACGCTTTGGCAACCGGGAACAGACCATGCCAGCATAGCTACAGAGGTAAAGGTTGTAGAGAGAATACTTAAAGACGAAGGAAAGACAAAATACGACCTTGGAAGAGATGAGTTCCTAAAGAGAGCATGGGACTGGAGAGACGAGTTCGGAAGAAGAATAGTAAACCAGATGAAAAAACTTGGAGACTCATGCGACTGGGAAAAAGAAAGATTCACAATGGACGAGGGCTGCAACAAGGCTGTAACAGAATTTTTCGTAAAGCTTTATGAAGACGGCCACATATACAGAGGAAACAGAATAATAAACTGGTGTCCAGACTGTAAGACTTCTCTTTCGGATGCGGAGGTTGAGCACGAAGAGTCTGACGGATTCTTCTGGCATTTCAAATACCCTGTAAAGGACAGCGAAGAGTATATAGTAATAGCTACTACAAGACCTGAGACGATACTTGGAGATACAGCCGTAGCTGTAAACCCTGAAGATGAAAGATATGCTCATCTTGTAGGAAAGACTCTTGTGCTTCCAGGCGTGGGAAGGGAAATACCTATAATAGCAGACAGCTATGTTGAAATGGATTTTGGAACAGGTGCTGTTAAAATAACTCCTGCGCACGACCCTAACGACTTCGAGGTTGGAGCGAGACACGACCTTGAAAAGATAGTAGTAATGAACGAAGACGGCACAATGAACAAGAATGCTGGAAAATACGATGGAATGGACAGATACGAGTGCAGAAAGGCAATAGTAAAGGACCTTGAAGATGCTGGATTCCTTGTGAAGACAGAGCCTCACGGCCACAACGTTGGACACTGCTACAGATGTAACACCGTAGTTGAGCCTATGGTATCGGACCAGTGGTTTGTAAAGATGGAAGGCCTTGCAAAGCCTGCCATAGATGCGGTTAAAGACAAGAAGATAAAGCTTGTTCCTGAAAGATTCGACAAGACTTATTTCCACTGGCTTGAAAACATAAGAGACTGGTGCATATCTAGACAGCTTTGGTGGGGTCACAGAATACCTGCATATTACTGCGACGAATGTGGTGAGATAATGGTTTCAAGGACTAAACCTGAGTGTTGCAGCAAGTGTAGCTGCAAGAATTTAAGACAGGACGAGGACGTTCTTGACACATGGTTCAGTTCGGCGCTTTGGCCGTTTTCAACTCTTGGATGGCCTGAGCAGACAGAAGAACTTAAATTCTTCTATCCTACAAGTGTACTTGTTACAGGCTACGACATAATATTCTTCTGGGTTATAAGAATGGCGTTTGCAGCGCTTTACTGTACGGGAGAGGTTCCGTTTGAATACGTGCTTATACACGGTCTTGTAAGGGACTCTCAGGGAAGAAAAATGAGTAAGTCGCTTGGAAATGGAATAGACCCTCTTGAGATAATAGAGCAGTACGGAGCGGACGCACTAAGATTTACGCTTGCAACAGGAAACACTCCTGGAAATGACATGAGATTCTACATGGAGAGAGTTGAATCTTCGAGAAATTTTGCAAACAAGCTTTGGAATGCTTCAAGATTCGTGTTCATGAACCTTGAAGACGACGTGGTAAACGGACTTGACAGGGAAAATGTTAAAGATGACCTTCAGCTTGCGGACAAGTGGATACTTTCAAGACTTAACGGATTCGTAAAAGACATTGCAGACAACATGGAAAAATTCGAGCTTGGAATAGCAGTTCAAAAGATATACGAATTCACTTGGTCTGAATACTGCGACTGGTATATAGAAATGGTTAAGCCAAGACTTTATTCTGACGACATGAAGACAAAGAAGGCTGCGCTTTGGACACTTACGTATGTGCTTGAAAACATACTCAAGCTACTTCATCCTTTCATGCCTTTCATAACTGAGGAGATATACAGCTACCTTCCAACAGCTTCGGGCGATGTAATAGTTTCAAGCTGGCCAGAGTACAGCGAGGAAAACAACTTCAAATCTGAAGAAGAAAACATGAACCTTGTTATGGAAGCTGTAAGAAACATAAGAAACATAAGAGCTGAAATGAACGTTCCGCCATCTAAGAAGGCAAGCATAATACTTGTTTGCTCTGAAGACAAGATGGACAGCATGGACAAGGGTAAGGAGTACTTCATGAGCATGGCTTCTGCTTCAAGTGTGAAGGTTACAGGCGACAAGAGCGAGGTCCCTGAAGATGCAATGTCTTCGGTTGTAGAGGGAGTTGAAATATTTCTGCCTCTTGACGAGCTTGTGGACTTTGAGAAAGAGATAGAAAGACTTCGAAAAGAGAAGGCAAAGCTTGAGGGCGAGCTTAAGAGAGTATCTGGAAAGCTTTCAAACCAAGGATTCATAGCAAAGGCACCAGAAACGCTCATAGAAGAAGAAAAGGCAAAGCAGTCAAAATACCAGGAAATGATGGACATGGTGCTTGAAAGACTAGAAACACTTGAAAAAAAGATGAAAAAATAGGAAAATAATATTAAATACATGATAAGCCGAAAACATACAGTTTTCGGCTTTGTCGACATAGAGGTGAAATTGATGAACTACAGGGAGGCGCTTGAATATATCCACTCTACATCCAAGTTCGGCAGTGTTCTTGGTCTTGAGCGGATAAAAAAACTCATGGAAATACTGGGCGATCCGCAGGAAAAGCTCAATATAATACATGTGGGAGGAACAAACGGCAAGGGATCAACCTCATCTTTCATAAGCCACATACTAACACAGTCTGGTTACAAGACGGGGCTTTTTACATCGCCATATCTTGAAAGCTTTTGTGAAAGGATAAAAATAGACTCTAAAGACATAGGCAAGGACGAGCTGGCAAAATCGGCAAGCGCAGTTAAAAAGGCCATAGACACCCTTTTGGATATGGGGTATGATCACCCGACAGAATTTGAGATAGTAACGGCTATAGCCTTTTACTACTACTACGAAAAAGAGGTTGACTTTTTAGTGCTTGAAGTTGGGCTTGGAGGAAGATATGATGCGACAAATATAATCAAAAAGCCACTTGTAAGCGTAATAACACCTATAGACATGGACCATATGGACATGCTTGGGGACACAATCGAGAAGATAGCATACGAAAAGGCGGGCATAATAAAGCCTAAAATGCCGGTGATAGTGTATCCTCAAAGCAAAGAGGCCATGGAAGTAATAAAGAGGGTGGCTGCTGAAAAAGATTCAAAGCTTATAATAGCCGACATAGAAAGCAATATCAAAATGAGCGACCTTTCAGCCCAGGTGTTTAACTGCACAGTAGATGGGCACAGCTTCGAAGACATGAAAATAAGGCTAATAGGAAGGCATCAGGTAAACAATGCCATAGTGGCGCTTAATGTTGTGTGGGAGCTCAGCAAGACATTTGGTTATTTCATAGGGAAGGACTGCATGTATAAGGGGCTTGAAAGGACAGTTTGGCCTGGAAGGCTGGAACTTTTGAAAACGGAGCCAAATATAATAATAGACGGGGCACATAATTTGCATGGGGCAAAAGCCCTTTCAAGCTTCATTAAGGACAATTTCAAAAGGGAAAAAACAATACTGGTTCTAGGCATGCTAAGGGACAAGGAAGTTGATAAGGTAATAAGACAGCTCGTGCCACTGGCTGAAACCATAATATGCACATCTCCCGAAAATCCAAGGGCAATGGATTCGTCAGAGCTTTCACGCATTATAAGAAAAGAGTTTAAAAATGTTCACATAATCGCAAGCAATAACAGCATAAGAAAATCAATACACGAGGCGGTCGACATTGCAAAAGATGACAGTACCATAATAATTGCGGGTTCTTTGTATATGATAGGCAGCGTGAGAAGCATAATACTAAATGAAAAATAGATTGAATGCAAACCAAAATGAGATTGGCGCAACTGCGCCAATCTCATTTTGGTTTGTAAATTAAACACAATAAAGTTAACGTGGACTTAACACGCTTAACACAATGTTAACTGCTGGAAGGGTTTACTTTTCAACGTTTAATGCTATAATCTTACTTGTAAGACAAATCGGATACAAAGGACACGGCAGAACATAAAAACTGAATTGTCCACGTATTAAAAACAAAACATGAGAGGGGAACCTAAAAATGAAATTCAAAAAGAAACTTGGATTTTTGTCAATGATTTTACTTTCTTCAATGCTTGCATTCGCAGGATGCGGTGGAGGAGACGAGGCACCAGAAGGAGAGACAGCTAAACTTTCAGGAGAAATCAAAATCGACGGTTCATCTACGGTATTTCCTATAACAGAAGCAGTTGCGGAAGAGTTTAGTGCAGAGCACCCTGATGTGAGAATACCTGTTGGAGTTTCTGGAACTGGTGGAGGATTTAAAAAGTTTACAATAAACGAGACAGACATAAACGACGCTTCAAGACCTATAAAGGACTCAGAGGCTGCAAAGGCTAATGAAAATGAAGTAGAATATGTTGAGATTACAGTTGCATACGACGGACTGTCAGTTGTTGTAAACCAAGAAAATGACTGGGTTGACAGCCTTAGCGTTGAAGAGCTTAAAAAGATATGGGCTCCAGACAGCACGGTAAAGACTTGGAAAGACGTAAGAGCTGAGTGGCCAAATGAAGAAATAAAGCTTTATGCGCCAGGAACAGACTCTGGAACATTCGACTACTTCACTGAAGAAATAAACGGCGAAAGCGGAGCTATGAGACCAGACTTTACTCCAAGTGAAGACGACAACGTGCTTGTACAGGGAATAAGCGGAGACAAGAATGCCATAGGATTCTTCGGATACGCTTACTATGCTGAAAACAAGGACAAGGTCAAAATTGTAAAGATAGATGGTGGAAGCGGTCCTGTTGAGCCAACATTTGACACTATAAAGTCAGGAGAATATTCACCTCTTTCAAGACCACTTTTCATATATGTGAACAAGGCTTCGCTTGAGAGAGAAGAAGTTAAGACATTTATACAGTTCTACCTTGAAAGTGCAAAAGACCTTGTTGCAGAGGTTGGATACGTAGCTCTTCCGGATGAAGAATATCAAAAGGGTCTTGACCTTCTAAAATAACGCCAAAATTAAAAACATATACAAAAATTGCAAATATAAAACTAAAAAGCGCCTTCTACATGAAGGCGCTTTTAAAATGTGATTATTTGAATGTGGAGGTAGTCTGATGAGGGGAATAAGGGGAAAATTGAAGCTTGAAAAAATCACATCGCATATAAAATGCAATTCAACAAATATAAAAATGGTTGCACGGACTACAGTGAGCAGATTAAAAATAAAAGACAAAAAAGAAATATCAAATTTATTCAGCGGGTTAAAAAATATCAAAAGTACAGATACAAAGAAAGCAGTGAAGCAAGGTTTGTTGCTTGCGCTAAAGAATTTTAGAAGAATATTCAACTCTCCTGAAATATCACTTAGATTCCAGCTTCTGCTGGTAATGGTGATGCTCTCGGTAATTCCAGTAATGGTAATGGGAGGGTTTACATACTTTAAAGTGCAAGGACAGATAAATTCAGTCCAGGAGGAGATGCTCTATGCAAAGTCACGTGAAGTCAAAACAAGCCTTGACCTCATGATACAAAACTCCCAGACTGTAATGCAGGGAATTGAAGCACAGCCAGATTTGGCGCTACTCATGGAGGATGTAAACAGCGACCTTAAAATAGACGACAGGATAAGGCTCAATAAAATAAGTTTTTCACTCCAAAACGCAGTAAAGTCATCAAGGGGACTTTATGAAACAATACTTATAACGGATATAAAAGGCAATGTTATTTCAGGTGGAGCAAAGCACAATGAGCAGTACATGGGAAAGAATTTTTCCGATGAAAAATACTTTGAATCCATAGAAAACGGGGATGAGTTTGTAATCGGAAAGCCATTTATATCTGAAGCTACGGGCACGACAATAATTCCAGCTGCAAAGCCTATATCGACACTTGCTCAAAAACTCGGGGTAATGATTATAATGTACGATCTTGAAAAATTTACTCAGCCAATAGGAGATATATCGGTGGGAAGCACAGGATTCATATACATATTAGATGAGGACGGAAATACGCTTTATAACAAGGACATAAAAAATGGGAATGAGTATGCAAGCAGCAGACTCATAAAAAATTCCATTGAAAAGCTGGGCGATGAAAATTCAGATGCAGCAGGATTTGGTTTTCATACAATAGGCGGAATAAAAAACGCCGCAGCATTTGAAAAGCTTCAAAATGCACCATGGCTTGTGGTGGCCAACATAAAAAAATCCGAATTTGAAAGCGGAATGTATGCAGTAAGGAATTTCATATTTATACTTACAGCATTTATAGTGGTAATTTGCATGGCTTCGGCATTCAAATTTTCAAAAAATATAGAAACGCCTATAAAATCAATAGTACAGCTTATGAATAAAGTGGCAAAGGGAGATCTTAATGTAAATGCCGACTTTGCAGTCAATAAGGAGATAAAGGGCCTCAATGACGTATTCAACCTCATGGTTAAAGAGCTCAAAATGCTCATTGAAAACATAAGCACAGCTTCTGAAAGTATGAACAGGGCATCGGGATATATAGGTGAAATTTCAGGAAATGCCTGTGAGTTTACAGATGATATGGCATGCGTCGTGGAGCAGGTCTATATTGGAGCTTCGAATCAGACTACAGAGCTTGAAAATGCATCTGGTGAGCTCTTGGATCTGGACGGCCTTATAACACATACAAATGGTCATATTGAAAATATGATGAAGACTTCCGCTCAGACAGATCAGCTTATAGGTTCAGGGGTAAGGCATATGGACATCATGGAGGAAAAATCGAATACGGCCTATAGCTGCTCTATGGAAGTTGAATCTGAAATGAAGAGTCTTGTGGATCAGATAGACCGAATACAGGAAATCGTGGCTACAATAGCCATGATTTCCCAAAAGACAAATCTACTTGCGCTAAATGCCAGCATAGAGGCGGCAAGGGCAGGAGAAGCGGGGAGAGGGTTTTCTGTAGTAGCCGGGGAGATAAGAAAACTTGCTGAAATGGTAAAGTGTGAATCGGATACAATAAAGGAGATAACAGAAGGCATAAGGGTAAAGACTCACTCCATGGCAAGGATTTCAAGTGAAAATGGAATGGCCATAAAGCTACAACGGGAAGCGGTGAAAGATACAAAAATCGCATTTGACGACATATTAAAAAGTATAATGTGTATGATTGAAGACATAAACAGGGTAGAAGGAAACATATCGAGAATAAATGCTATGAAAGACGGAATAATAAATTCGGTTTCGCAAATTTCACAAATCGCCCAAAGCGCTGCGGCCATGAGCGAGAGCGCAAATGAAAAGTCAAAGATTCAGTTTAAGATAATGGAAGACATGAAAAAGGAGAGCGATGATTTGGACGGGCTTTCTCAAAACTTAAAGGAATCAATAAGGATATTTGTATACTAATTTGAAACGCGGACAATATGATCTTAACATGAACTTAACACGGTTAACACAATGTTAACCGCTAGATTCCAACGTTTAATGCTATAATTTAACTTGTAAACGAAGTGAATATAAAACAATTAACAAGACTGTGTCTATAAAATTAAAAAGCGCCTTTCGCTAGAGGGCGCTTTACAAATGGATTTTCAATAAGCTAAATCAGATATACAAACTACAATCAGATTTGAAATGTGGAGGTTTTCAATGATTAACAATGTAAAAATCAAGACTACAGACAAGTATATAAAGAAGATGTACACCCAGGAAAAAATCGTAAAGACAATTCTTCAAACATTTTCGGCTGCATCCATACTTGTAACTTTGGGCATAGTTGTGACGCTTTTTTCGGAGACCGTGAGCTTTTTTACAGAAGTTTCAATATTTGAATTCCTGTTCACTACAAAATGGACACCAACGCTGGCGCCGAAGCACTTCGGGGTTATCCCCCTTGTGATAGGAACGCTTATGATAGCTCTTATGTCGAGTGTGATATCAATACCTATAGGACTTGGAAGCGCAATATACCTTAGTGAATTTGCACCTGCCAATGTAAGAAAGGTAGTAAAGCCTGTGCTTGAAATACTTGCGGGAATACCTTCGATAGTATACGGATTCTTTGCACTTAACTTCATAACACCTTTTTTAAGAGTGGTTTTTAATGACGTAGAGGTGTTTAATGCAATGAGTGCAGCGATAGCGGTTGGAATAATGACAATGCCCATGGTGGCATCCCTAAGCGAGGATGCGATGAAGGCAGTGCCTGATGCAATAAGAGAAGGGGCATACGCCCTTGGATCGACTAAGTTTGAAGTTGCAGTCAAGGTGGTGCTGCCAGCTGCGCTTTCAAACATAGTTTCATCATTCGTTCTTGCTATATCACGTGCAGTAGGGGAGACCATGATAGTTGCGATAGCGGCGGGGGCGAACAGCAACCTGACACTAAATCCGCTAAAAAGTATACAGACCATGACTGGCTACATGGTAAACATAAGCCTTGGGGACATAGCTCATGGATCTGTTGAATACAAGACTGTGTTTGCGGTTGGATTTCTGCTTTTCATAATGACTCTTTTCATGAACATACTTGCAAGACACATAGTAGCAAAATACAGGGAGGAATACTAATATGAAGGGGATTGAAAGTGCGGTGGACAGCAGCATGATAAAGGGAGTCGGAAGCAAATCAAATATAATGAAAAGAAGGATGCAGAGTAAGTTGTTCGAAATGTTCTTCTTTGGTGCAATAATGTTTGGAATAATGATGCTTATGGTGCTCATGGCCAACATAATAAAAGAAGGAATAGGCTGGCTTGACATTGATTTTATTACGAGTTTCCCATCAAGATTTGCCAAAAAGGCCGGGATAAAGTCGGCTCTTGTGGGAAGCATATGGGTTATGTCGCTTACATTCCTATTCTCATTCCCTCTCGGGGTTGGAACGGCAATATACCTTGAGGAGTACTCAGACAAGAAAAAAAGGTTCAACAAGATACTTCAGGTGAACATAGCAAATCTTGCAGGAGTGCCTTCTATAGTTTATGGAATACTTGGACTTGCAGTTTTCGTAAGGTTCATGGGTTTTGAAAGAAGTATAATATCGGGAGCCCTTACACTTGGACTTCTCATACTGCCGGTTATAATAGTTTCTTCTCAAGAAGCCTTAAAATCAGTTCCAAACGAGCTTAGGCACGGGGCATATGCAATTGGAGTTTCGAAGTGGCAGACTATAACAGGTGTTGTGCTTCCGTATGCACTTCCAGGAATACTGACAGGGACAATACTTGCGATGTCGCGTGCAATGGGCGAGGCGGCGCCTCTTATAATAATAGGGGCGGCAGGATATATATCATTCCTTCCTGAAAGTATAACGGACTCGTTCACTGTACTGCCAATACAAATATTCAACTGGACTTCAAGACCTCAAGCTGAATTCCAAAACATTGCAGCGGCAGGAATACTAGTGCTCATGATCCTTCTGCTTTCGGCAAATGCCGTGGCGGTAATAATAAGGAACAAATATGAAAAATAAAATAAGCGCACAATAAAAATCCCGGAAATCCCGGGATTTTTTATTATGCGCTTATTTGGTTTTCTATGATGTATTGACTAAGTGCCTTCGAAAGCTGGTCCGGGCAAGACGTATTTTTTGAGCCGCATGTTATGCCTGAAAGCCTTTCTATTACATCTTCTATTTTCATGCCCTGGCAAAGGGATGATATGCCCTTTAGATTTCCATCGCAGCCCCCGCAGAAGCTTATGTCGGCCAATATTCCATTCTCGATTTTAAACTGAATTTCCCTTGCACAAGTGCCTGATGTCTTGAATGTAAACATTGAATATGTCCTCCTTGAATTTAAGTGTGAATATTATTGTATCAAAAGCTTTATTATGTCTCCATAGAGGCTGTGTGCGTTTTTCTTCCAATTGTCGCATATAAGCTGAGCCTGCTTGTTCGACGGAAGGTTCAGATTTATATCTATTAAGGAAGACTCATTTTCAAGTACGCTGAGTTCGACTATGAACTCATTTGCGCTCTTTTTTTTGAGATTTGACTTTATCTGAGTTTCCTTCAATATATTTTCTTTGTTATCGATTATATAACTGTCAATTTTTTTTCGAATATCAAGAGGTATTCTCGATATGAAATAGTTGAGCGTCTCTACGCCCTTCTTATTGATTTTATAGTATCCGCTTTTGAAGTCATCGCTGTCAATCAAATCACTTTCTATGAGCTCGTTCATAAACTGCTGGAATACAAAATAATTCAAAAGGTCGATTTCCATGACCATCTGAGTCAGCTGTGAATTGGAAACAGGAACATCCATGTGTTTAAATATATACAGGATTAAAAGCTTGTTTAAAGCTGAATCCTTAGACGAATTTTCAAACATTCTAATCATCCCCCAAAAAATCTCTACTTATATAATATTAAACCATTTAGAGAAAAAATGAAAGTACCCAGAGGTACCGATTATAAATTTAATAAATACGGATGATTTTGAATATTGACAAAATGCGGCATATGCTGAAAAAGTGGATGGGCAGAGAAAATTGGCGCATATCAAACTTTACTGGTATAATATAGGTATATAAGAATTTGTTGAACTTATAGAAATGTCTTATAAATAAACTACTCTTCACTTTCGAAAGTGCGGGCTTGAGGGCTGCTAACCTTACAACGAAACGCTTGCACGACATCTAAAGTCCATTTCGGCATATGAAAATTAAAATGCATTCGCATACCAAATGAAAAGTTCACAGCACTAGTGCGGATGAATACTTCAAATATTATGCGGCAGAACATTTCCTGTTATAATCCCACATATTCAGATTCAGTATTAATAAAGTAATTTACAATTGAAACTTGACGAAAACATAAGCGGTTTGTTAGACTACTTTCACATGGGAGAGATTTTAGAAATCAATACGGTGGTATTAGATTAAAGGAGGGCATGGATTTGCTTCTTTTTGGTTCGAAAAACATACTATCAAGAGATGTGATGTCTAAAGACTTCATATTGGTAGAACAAAATCTGAGTATTGAAAAATGCGTGGAGATAATGCTCGAAAAAAACGCAAATGATATCTTTGTGAAAGACTCTAAGGGAAAAGTCATTGGAGTATTTACACTTACAGATATCTCAATGATAAAAACTATAGGTGCATATGACAAGAGTCAGCCCATAAAAAAATATATGAATAAGTATGTCATTACGGCTGGGATTGAAAGCACTCTAGAGGAATGCAGAAACATCATGCTTGAAAACTCTATAGGAGTACTTCCAATTCTCGAAGACAAAAAAATAGCAGGGGTTATAAGGTCTCAGCAGATAAGGGACTTTTTTTATATGAAGATTGAGGAAGTCAGCATGAAGCTTAGGCACATAATTGACAGCATACATGAGGCGATATGTGTTGTAGATGCCGACGGCATAGTCAACATATGGAACAAAAATGCTGAACGGCTCTACAAAATGTCATCAGAAAACATTGTTGGAAAAAGCATACTTGATTTTTTTCCTGATGCAGCAATTGCAAAGGTGCTTAAAAATAGAAAAGAGATAGAAAATGAATACCATTCACCCAGAAAGGACACCCACATAGTTATAAGCGCACTTCCAATATATATTAATGGCGAGTTCATAGGAGTTGTATCCACAGATAGGGACATAACGGAAGTCAGGCAACTTTCACAAAAACTTGAAAGCGCTAATACAAAGCTGAGCTTTTTGGAGGACGAGGTAAAGCGGTTTTCAGGAAGTTTTGGAAATATAATAGGACGTAGCCCGAAACTCATAAAAAAAATAGAGATTGCCAGACATGTCGCGAAAAGTGATGCAAGTATAATAATAACCGGGGAAAGCGGTACAGGAAAGGAAGTTTTTGCAAGAGCAATACATGAGCACAGCGAAAAAAATGGGCTGTTTGTCCCGGTCAATTGTAGTGCGATACCGGGAGAGCTTTTTGAAAGTGAGCTCTTTGGATATGACCCAGGAGCGTTCACAGGTGCGAATAAAAAAGGGAAGATGGGAATATTCGAGCTTGCAAATGGGGGAACTGTATTTTTGGATGAAATAGGAGACATGCCAATGCACATGCAGGCTAAGCTTCTGAGGGTTCTTCAAGAAAAAGAGATAATGAGGGTTGGGGGAGAAAAAAAGATAAATATAGATGCCAGGATAATATCAGCAACCCATAAGAATCTTAAGCGTATGGTCGAGGAGGGGAAATTCAGAGAAGACCTTTTTTACAGGCTCAATGTAGTTGAAATAGATCTGCCATCGCTTAAGGATAGGAAAGAGGACATATTGCTATTAGTGGAACATTTTTTAAAAGAGCTTTGCAAAAAGAACAACAGAAATGTGCCAGAGATAGAAAAGAATGTGCTAATGCTTCTTCAAAACTACGAGTGGAAGGGGAACATAAGGGAACTTAAAAATACCGTAGAGCATCTCATAGTGCTAAACAGGGAAGATGTTGTGGACATGGACATAGTACCGAGGTATATAGTGGAAAACGTCAAAACAAATGAAAAAAAAGATGAATATCCGTTGGATTTGGCTGCGGCAGTGGAGACGGTTGAAAAAAATGCTATAGTGAGAGCGCTTGAAATGGCTATGGGAAACAAGGCAAAGGCGGCAAAAATTTTAAATATTCCAAGAAGCACTTTATACTATAAAATGGAGAATCATGGATTGTAATGTCGAAATACCGACACTGTCGATATTTCGACAGTGTCGGTATGTGAAAAAATATTCAAAAACAAAAAATGACCCAAGCGGTGAAATTAGCGAAAAAGCGATGAAGTTTGTTGAAAATTTAATAATAATCCATAGAAAAACATGTCGAAAATTTGACGGTTTGGTCGAAAAGTAAGCGGAGCTATAAATGAGATTAATGGATTGGCGATTATTCATTGAAAAAAATAAAACCAGCAATACCAATGCTTTGCTGGAAGTATAGATAAAATTTATAGCGTGTATAAAAAAGTTGGCACGCAGCTTGCTTTAATATATAGCGTAAAAAGCTATTAGTTATTAAAGCTTCAAAATATAATTGAATTATCTGCGAGGAGGTGAAATGATGAAAATAGTTCTACCTTTAAGACAACACGTTGGCGGTCCGTGCAAGCCTATAGTCCAAATGGGAAGTGAAGTGAAAAAAGGACAGCTTATAGCAGTTCCTGAAGGACTGGGCGCAAACATACATTCAAGCGTATATGGAAAAGTTGCGCTAGTGGATGAAAACAGTATCACAATAGAAGCTCATGAAGAGCAGCCGGACGAATTTGTGAAGCTAAGCGACAGCGATGATTATATAGAGCTCATAAAAGAAGCAGGGATAGTTGGAGCAGGAGGAGCGGGCTTTCCGGCTCACATAAAATTCAGTGCAGACCTAAGCAGCGGCGGAATGGTCATAGCCAATGCGGCGGAATGCGAGCCAATACTTAACCACAATACTTTGCTCATGGAAGAAAATCCAGAAATAGTAGTAAAGGGTCTAATGTATGCGATGGAAATCACAAAAGCCTCAGAAGGAATAATTGCCATAAAGAAAATTCACATGAAGGCAGCCATGGCTATGGCGAAAGCATGCAAAGACATAAAAAATATAAATGTAAAATTCCTTCCTAATATGTACCCCGCAGGAGACGAAAGAGTTATAGTAAGAGAGATGACGGGGGTTGAACTGAAACCTGGTCAGCTTCCACTTGAAGCAAATGCTGTAGTTGCAAATGTCGAAACCCTTAAGAATATATCAAGGGCAATAGATGACAGGAGGCCTGTTATAACAAAGGATATAACTGTAGGTGGAAGAGTGGAAAGTGCAAAAACAGGAGAGGTGTTCCTGGATGTTCCTATGGGAGCTCCAATTAGCCAATACATCGAAAAATGCGGAGGTTTTGTGAAGCCGTATGGAGAGATAGTGCTTGGAGGACCTTTCACAGGAAAGAAGGGGAGCGAAGATTCGCCTGTTACAAAGACTCTTGGAGGAATACTCGTTGCAATGCCGTTTCCAAGTCATGTAAAGAAAGTAGGCATAATAGCATGCGAGTGCGGAGCACAAGAGGAAAGGCTCAGAGAGATAGCAGAGAGCATGGGAGCCGTAGTAGTGGCCGAAAAGAAATGCAAAAGAATGACTGACGACGGAAGAGGAAGATACAGATGCGACCTTCCAGGAACCTGTCCGGGACAGGCAGAGACAGTACTGTATCTCAAAAAACATGGTGCAGAAACAGTAATAACAGGTACTTGTGAGGATTGAACTAACACAGTGATGCAAGTAGCTCCTAGGTTAGGAGTTCCGGTTTTCCACAGTACAGACCATGTCTTGAGAGCGTCTGGGCATAAATTATACAGAAGAAAAAAATAGCCAAGTAAAAAGACCATGTGGATATAGTATTATTCACATAGTCTTTTGAATAAAATTGTTAAAATTAGATCAAGGAGGAAATGATATGTCAATAACTGCAGAAACAGCTCAGGCTCATGCAAACGACCCTGCTGTAACTTGTTGTAGATTTGAGGCAGGTACTGTAATTGAACCTTCAAATCTTGAAGATCCTAACATACTGCCAGACCTTGAAGATTCAGGTCTTTTAGAAATACCTTCGAACGGCCTTAAAATAGGAGAGGTTCTTGGAGCGAAATTAAAGGTGACTGTAGATGCGCTTACTCCGCTTACAGCTGATGTACTTGACGGAGTTAAGGAAATCAAATCAGAAGAAGCTGCACCGGTAGCTGAAGAAGTGTCAGCAGAGCCAGTAGCTCCAGTGGCAACAGTAGCGCCAGTATCGTCTGTAGCTCCTGTTGCTGGAGGATCAAGCGTTAAGATACACATAGGCGAGGGAAGAAATATAGATCTTGAGATACCTCTTACAGTGGCAGCTAGCATGGGACTAGTTCCTCAAGCGGCTGTTATGCCGGCAGCACAAGCTGTAGTTCCAGCAGAAGCGGCTTCAGAGGTTGCTGAAGCTAAAGCGATTAGAAAGCTTGTTAAAAAGCATTTCAAGATAGATAAGGTAGAGCTTGCTGACGAGACTAAGATAGATGGAAATACTCTTTATGTAAGAAAAGACATTTGTCCTGATGCAATAGCTTCAGAAGAGCTTGTTACAGATATGAAAATTGAAATAATAACACCTGACAAGTACAATACTTACAGCGAAACAATAATGGACGTTCAGCCTATAGCAGCCAAGGAAGAGGGCGAACTTGGAGCGGGCGTTACAAGAGTTATAGACGGAGTCATAGTGATGGTAACAGGAACTGACGAAAACGGAGTTCAAATAGGTGAATTCGGTTCTTCGGAAGGCGACCTTGACAAGAACATAATGTGGGGAAGGCCAGGAGCTCCTGACATGGGAGACATATTCATAAAGACTCAGGTTACAGTTAAGGCTGGAATGAATATGGAAAGACCAGGACCTCTTGCAGCTCACAAGGCTACAGACATAATAACTCAGGAGATAAGAGAAGCTCTTAAGAATGCTGAAGAGTCACTAGTTGTTGACACTGAAGAACTAGTTCAATACAGAAGACCTGGAAAGAAAAAGGTAGTAATAGTTAAAGAAATAATGGGTCAGGGAGCAATGCACGACAACCTTATACTTCCAATAGAGCCTGTTGGAACAATAGGAGCTCAGCCAAACGTAGACCTTGGAAACGTTCCTGTAATGCTTTCGCCTCTTGAAGTGCTTGATGGAGGAATACACGCTCTTACATGCATAGGACCTGCATCGAAGGAAAACTCTAGACACTACTGGAGAGAGCCTCTAGTGATAGAAGCTATGAACGACGAAGAAGTAGACCTTGCAGGAGTAATATTCATAGGATCTCCACAAGTAAACTCTGAGAAGTTCTACGTGTCAAAGAGACTTGGCATGATTGTAGAGGGAATGGATGTAGACGGAGCCATAATAACTACAGAAGGCTTTGGAAACAACCACATAGACTTTGCATCTCACCACGAGCAGATAGGTATGAGAGGCGTTGCAGTAGTAGGATGTACTTTCTCTGCTGTTCAGGGAGCACTGGTTGTTGGAAACGAGTACATGAAGTACATGATAGACAACAACAAGTCCAAGCAGGGGATAGAAAACGAAATACTATCTAATAACACGCTTTGCAAGGAAGATGCACTAAGAGCACTTGCTATGCTTAAGGCTGTTATGGCTGGAGAAGAAGTCAAGGTTGCAGAGAGAAAATGGAACAACAATGTTAAGCTTAACAATGTTGAGATGATAGAAAAAGAAACAGGAAAGAAAATAGAGCTTCTTGAAAATGAGCAATCTCTAGAGATGAGCAAGAAGAGAAGAGATATATACGAAAAGCAAGAGGCTTAAGAATAGGCGGAGGATAATATGGACAGATTGAAATATACTTCCACAGAGAGAATGTATGAGGGAGTAATAGTAGAACTAACAGATGGCAGTGTCACAATTGACCTTAAGGGAAGACTGGGGCAATTCAAGATACCAAAGAGAATGTTAATAAGCGATTATGAACTCAAGCTTGGATTGGAAGTGGGATTTCTGCTCAGTTATCCTGAGGTTTTAGGGCCCGAGCCAAATGAAAAATACGAAAAGATAATAAACGAAAACCAAAGGCGCGAAGCCGAAAAACAAAAACAAACAGAAAGCGAGGAATAATAAATGGGTCTTACTGTAATAAAAGGACTCCAATCGGAGATATTTGTACCAATAACACCTCCACCGGTATGGACTCCTGTAACTAAAGAGCTTAAAGATATGAAAATTGCTTTAGCTACAGCTGCTGGTGTACATTTGAAATCGGATAAAAGGTTTAACCTGGCAGGAGATTTCACTTTCAGAATTATACCTGGAGATGCTCCAACTAGCGACATGATGGTATCACACGGTGGATACGACAATGCCGACGTAAACAAAGACATAAACTGCATGTTCCCGATAGACAGACTTAGGGAGCTTGCACAGGAAGGCTTTATAAAAGAAGTTGCTCCAGCACATTTTGGATTCATGGGTGGCGGAGGAGACCAGCAGAAATTCACTGACGAGACTGGTCCTGAAATAGCAAGACAGTTAAAAGAAGAAGAAGTGGACGCAGTTGTTCTGACAGCTGGCTGAGGTACTTGCCACCGCTCTGCCGTGATTGTGCAGAGAGCGATCGAGGAAGCTGGAATACCTACTATAATAATAGCGGCACTTCCTCCAGTAGTTAGACAAAACGGTTCACCTAGAGCAGTTGCGCCTCTTGTTCCAATGGGTGCAAACGCTGGAGAGCCAAACAACAAAGAAATGCAGACTAACCTACTAAGAGATACTCTTGTAAAACTTGTAGAGATTCAAACTCCTGGTAGAATACTTTCGCTACCATATGAATACGTAGCAGAAATATAATTATAGACTTAAAACTTCCTCCTGCCTTGCAGGGGGAAGTTTTAAAACAATAAAAACCTTAGGGTGATGTTCATGAGCAATGAAAAAATTTTAAGAAGGCTTGTCATAAAAGCATTCCACATGAAAAATGTGGAGCTTGGGGAAAGAAACAGCATATGCAATGGCATGCTTGAGATTGACAGAGAAATATCAAACAAGCTGGCTATGGAAGATGATTTGATAGAAAACGTTTCCATAGAGATAATAAAGCCTGGAGACCATGACAGATATGTAAACACAATAATGGATATAATCCCCATATCCACAAAGGTACTTGGCTGCCTGGGGGAGGGAATAACGCATACTCTTACAGGTGTGTATATAATGCTTACAGGAGCTGACAGCAGTGGAAAGCAAATGAATGAATTCGGATCTTCAGAAGGGATACTTAAAGACCAAATAGTGCTTGGGAGAGCTGGAACCCCATCAGAAGAAGATTATATAATTCATTTTGATGTGACGCTAAAGCGGGATATGCCGTTTGACAGACGTCTTGTACTTGCAGCCTTCAAGGCTTGTGATAAGTTCAATCAGCATTTCAGGGAACTTTTAAAGGAAATGGACGGAAGAGAAGCTGATGAATTACATGAATATTTTGACAAGATAAGACCTGGGGCTAAGAAAATTGTAGTGATAAAACAAATAGCCGGTCAAGGAGCAATGTATGACAATCAACTCTTCCCAAGCGAACCAAGCGGACTTTCGGGAGGAGTGTCTATAATTGACATAGGGAATGTGCCCATGATATTTTCGCCAAACGAATATAGAGACGGCGCACTGAGAGCACTTACTTAAGGCGGTGATAATATATGGGAATAGGACCATCTACAAAAGAGACTTCGCTGCATCACTTCAGAGATCCTCTGATTGATGTAGTAAGCGATGACAGGGACATAGACCTTTTGGGGGTAATGGTTGTAGGAACTCCTCAAGACAACAATGAAAAATACTTTGTAGGCAAAAGGGCTGCAACCTGGGTGGAGAGCATGAGGGCTGATGGAGTCATAATATCGGTTGACGGATGGGGAAATTCACATGTCGATTTTGCGAATACGATAGAGGAAATCGGAAAGAGGGATATTCCTGTTGTAGGACTGAGCTTCATTGGGACACAGGCAAAATTTGTGGTTACAAACAAGTACATGGACACCATTGTGGACATAAACAAGTCAGAAGAAGGCATAGAAACTCAGGTGGTAGGCGAAAACAACGCTGTTCATCTGGACGCGAAAAAAGCTTTGGCGTTTTTAAAACTCAAAATGAAAAAGAGGGGAGAGTAATTAAATGAAATTCCAAAAAAGTATTCAAGCTGTAGATTCACATACCATGGGAGAGCCTACTCGTATAATTACCGGTGGAATTCCAAACATACAGGGAAAGACTATGGCGGAAAAGAAGGCTTACCTGGAAAACAATATGGATCACATAAGGACGGGTATAATGCTTGAGCCAAGAGGGCATAACGACATGTTCGGCTCTATAATAACGGCGCCTGCAAACGAAGAAGCGGATATTGGAATAATATTCATGGATGGCGGCGGATACCTCAACATGTGCGGACATGGAACAATAGGAGCAGTAACGGTTGCTCTTGAAACTGGAATGGTTGAAATGAAAGAGCCTTATACAGAGGTGGTTCTTGACTCGCCAGCAGGACTAATAAGGGCAGCGGCAAAAGTGGAAAACCAGAAGGTAAAAGAAGTATCATTCAAGAACGTGCCTGCTTTCCACTATAAAAAAGACGTTGAAATAGAAGTTCCTGAAATAGGAAAAATAAAGTTTGACATATCATTCGGAGGAAGCTTTTTTGCAATAATAAGCGCCAAAGAGATTGGTATAAAGGTTGAACCTAAAAACACTCAAAAACTTACAAAAGTGGCTCTGCAGATAAGGGATATAATAAATGAAACTGTCGAAATAAAGCACCCCCTATTAGATCATATAAAAACTGTAGATCTTGTTGAAATATATGATGACCCAACCCACCCAGATGCAAACTATAAGAATGTGGTTATATTTGGACAGGGACAGGTGGATAGATCTCCGTGTGGAACAGGTACCTGTGCAAAGCTTGCAACGCTTCATTCAAAAGGAGAGATAAAGGAAGGCGAGCTCTTTGTGTATGAAAGTATACTAGGAACGCTTTTCAAAGGGAAAATATTGGATACAACAAAGGTGGATGAATTTGATGCGATAGTGCCAGAAATAACAGCATCAGCATATATCACAGGATTCAACCATTTTGTATTTGATGATGAAGACCCAGTGAAATATGGATTCATTTTAAAATAGTCTGCTGCATAAGCAGGCATGACTTTATTTGTTAATTTTGTGATAATAAAACTGTCTGTCGATTATATATTCCTTATAAAATAAAAATGTGTATAGGAGGAAAATCTCATGATAAAAATAGTTCTAGGTGTTTTGGGTCTTCTTACGATTTGGTTTGCAGCTGTATTTATAAAGGATTTCATGAATAATAAAAATAATCTGGAGAAGGATAATACCTGGGGAAAGGTTACATCTATAGGTTTTGTTACGAATTTTTTCGACACTCTTGGAATAGGCTCATTTGCCCCGACCACTGCCCTTCTTAAAGGATTCAAGCAGACACATGACAGGGTTATCCCGGGAACGCTCAATGTTTCTTGTACCATACCTGTTGTGCTTGAGGCATTCATATTCATGACAGTAATAGAGGTTGAAACTGTAACTCTTATTTCTATGCTTGCCGCAGCCACTATAGGCGCGTATGTGGGAGCAGGAATAGTATCGAGGCTTCCTGAAAAAGTGGTTCAGCTTACAATGGGCGTGGCACTTTTTGTGACTGCATTCCTTATGCTTTCGGGACAGATGGGCTGGATGCCAGGAGGAGGAGAAGCAATAGGCCTTTCAGGAGCAAAGCTTATATTTGCAGTAGCAGGTAACTTCATACTTGGAGCTCTTATGACAGCGGGTATAGGCCTTTACGCTCCATGTATGGCTCTTATTTACTTCCTTGGAATGTCTCCTAAGGTTGCGTTTCCTATAATGATGGGTTCTTGTGCATTCCTTATGCCTGTGGCTTCAATAAAATTTGTCAAGGAAGAAGCGTATGACAGAAGAGCATCTATGGGTATAACAATAGGCGGTGTTATAGGTGTTTTGATAGCTGCCTATATAGTAAAGACACTTCCTCTTGAAATACTGAGATGGCTAGTAATAGGCGTTATCCTGTACACATCGGTTACAATGCTTAAAGCTGCTAAAAAAACAGCAGCGCTTGCTCAAAAAATTGCAGAACAGTAAATCCACATACAAAATTTCCCGGATTTTATCAGTAACCCCTTTGCTTTTGACGAAGGGGTTTTTGATTTTTTGACATATAAATCAGATTGCTTAAACAAAAAGATAAACAAGCTCCTGAAGAAAAGTAGATAAACTCAATATATATTTGCCACCGATTAATTTAAGGTATATTTAAATAATGGTTCAGATTCATAATAGGTTTCTATGGGTATAATGAATGGCATTGGAAAAATTTATATTTGAATTATTATGCAGAACACAAAAAATAAAGAGGGGTGTATTGATTTGTTTATTTTGGGTTCGAAAAATGTTCTTTCAAGAGAAGTCATGTCTACAGATTTTATTGTCATAGACCAGAACCGGAGCATTAATGAATGCATTGAGAGAATGCTTCGAAAAAATTCAAAGGATATTTTCGTAAAAAATGAAAAGGGGCAAATCGTTGGAATATTAACTCTCACTGACGTATCAAACATAAAGGATGAAGGTAAGTATCATAAAGAGCAGCCGGTTAAGACATATATGAACAAGTGCGTTATTTCTTCTGACCCTGAAAACACTTTGAAGGAATGCAGGAACATAATGCTTGAAAACTCGATAGGGGTCTTGCCAATTGTAGAAAATGAGGACATAGTCGGAGTTGTAAGGTCGCAGCACATAAGGGATTTCTTCTATATGAAAATAGAAGAGGCGGGATTAAAGCTAAAAAACATAATAGACAGCATACATGAGGCAATATGTGTTGTGGATGCGGATGGAATAGTTAACATTTGGAACAAAAATGCGGAAAAGCTCTACAAGGTGCCGGTTGAAAATATTCTGGGAAAAAATGTACAGGATTTCTTCCCGGATGCGGCAATAGGACAGGTGCTGAAAAACAAAAAAGAGATCCACAATAAATACCATTCACCTAGAAAGGATACGCATATAGTCATAAGCGCCCTTCCGATATATTTGGGAGGGGAGTTTGTGGGGGTGGTTTCTACAGACCGAAATGTTACCGAGGTCATGCAGCTTTCTCAAAAACTTGAAAACGCCAAGACTAAATTGAGTTTTTTGGAAGACGAGGTAAAGCGGTTTTCAGGAAGCTTTGGAAATATAATAGGCAACAGCCCCAAACTCATGAAAAGAATAGAGATTGCAAGGAGAGTCTCTAAAAGCGATGCGAGCATAATAATAACAGGAGAAAGCGGCACTGGAAAAGAAGTGTTTGCAAGGGCAATACATGAGCACAGTGAAAAAAAAGGACTTTTTGTACCGGTAAACTGCAGTGCAATACCGGGAGAGTTATTTGAAAGTGAGCTTTTTGGATATGACCCTGGGGCATTCACAGGCGCCAATAGAAAGGGCAAAATGGGGATATTTGAGCTTGCAAACGGGGGAACAATATTTTTGGATGAAATAGGAGACATGCCCATGTATATGCAGGCTAAGCTTCTGAGGGTCCTTCAGGAAAAAGAGATAATGAGGGTTGGGGGAGAGAAAAGGATAAAAATAGACGCCAGAATAGTATCGGCAACCCATAAGGACCTCAAAAAAATGGTTGAGAATGGGGAGTTCAGGGAAGACCTCTTCTATAGGCTGAATGTGGTAGAGATTGATTTGCCGCCGCTGAGAGATCGAAGAGGTGACATATTGATGCTGGTTGAACATTTCCTGAATGAGATTTGCAAAAAGAGCGGAAGAAATTTGCCTACGATAGAAAAAGATGTGATAAGGCTCATTCAAAATTATGAGTGGAAGGGAAATATAAGGGAACTCAAAAATACAGTGGAGCATCTTATAGTGTTAAACAGCGAGGATAACATAGACATGGCCATAGTGCCGGAATATATAATTGAAAATGCAACAGTCAAGGAAATAAAGGATCAGTATCCCCTGGATTTGGGAGTTGCCATGGAAAAACTCGAGAAAAATTCAATAAAAAGGGCCCTTGAAATGACCGATGGCAACAAAGCCAAGGCTGCAAAGCTCTTAAATATTCCAAGAAGCACCCTATATTACAAAATGGAAGTCTATAAAATGTAATGTCAGCGTACCGGCGATGCCGGTACGCTGACATTTTTTATTTTATGGAAAAATATGCAATGAAAAAAGGGAGTTTATGCAAGTGAACAGGCGGGAGTGAGGGAAGAGTTGAGAAAAAAATATCAATAATAAACAAAAACAAGAATGTACAAAAACTGACATAAGGATAAAAATATGGATTGAAACCATAGAACATATTAATTGTCTAAAACGGACTTATTGAAAAAATAAATCCAGGTATATCAATAGTTTATGGGGGAAATAGAAAAAAATTATACTGGATTCAGAAAAGTTGGCACAGGGATTGCTCTAATAGTATTGCGTAAAGAGATATTAGATACTTGAGATTTATCATAAATATAAAAAGTTTAGGAGGAGGTGAGATGATGAAGATATTTCTACCCTTAAGACAGCATGTTGGGAGTCCGTGCAGACCTTTGGTAGAAGAAGGAAGCAAAGTTAAAAAAGGACAGCTTATCGCAGCCGTCGAAGGATTGGGAGCCAACATACACTCAAGCGTGCATGGAAAGGTTGCAAGCGTTGGCGAAAATGTCATTGAAATAGATGCATTCGAGGACCAGCCTGATGAATTTGTAAAATTAAGCGATAGCGATGACCACATGGAGCTTATAAAAGAAGCTGGAGTAGTAGGAGCTGGCGGAGCAGGATTTCCAACTCACATAAAGCTGCAAGCGGATCTTCAAGACGGAGGGATGCTAATAGCAAATGGGGCAGAATGCGAGCCCATACTAAGCCACAATACACTGCTAATGGAAGAAAATCCAGAAATAGTAGTACGGGGTCTAAAATATGCCATGGAGATAACAAAAGCTTCGCAAGGAATAATTGCCATCAAAAAAATCAATATGGATGCTGCAATGTCTATGGCAAAAGCATGCAAGGACATAAAAAACATAAATGTAAAATTCCTGCCTAACATGTATCCGGCAGGGGATGAAAGAGTAATAGTAAGGGAGATGACAGGAGTAGAGCTAAAGCCTGGACAGCTTCCTATAGAAGCGAAAGCAGTGGTTATAAATGTGGAAACCCTCAAAAACATAGCAAGGGCAATAGACGACAGGATGCCTGTTATGACAAAGGATATAACAGTTGCAGGAAGAGTTGGGTATGCAAAGACGGGCCATGTTTTTCTTGATGTTCCGATGGGAATGCCGGCAGGCTTATATATCGAAAAATGCGGAGGATATGTAAAACCGCATGGGGAGATAGTGCTTGGAGGTCCTTTCACAGGAAAGAAGGGAAGCGAAGACTCGCCTGTGACAAAGACTCTTGGAGGAATACTAGTTGCTATGCCGTTCCCTCAGCACAACAAAAAAGTGGGAATAATAGCATGTGAATGCGGAGCCCAGGAAGAAAGGCTAAAAGAAATAGCAATGAGCATGGGAGCCGAGGTAGTGGCTGAAAAAAAATGCAAGAGAATGACTGATGACGGAAGGGGAAGGTATAGATGCGATCTTCCTGGAACCTGTCCGGGACAGGCTGAAACTGTTTTATACCTCAAAAAGCATGGTGCACAGGCCATAATAACAGGAACTTGCGAAGACTGAACTAACACAGTGATGAAGGTAGCTCCTAGGTTAGGAGTTCAAGTTTTCCACAGTACTGACCATGTCCTTAGAGCGTCAGGCCACAATCTGTACAGAAGAAAAAAATAGATAGTCATACGATTGTGTGAATAAAGTATATTCACACGGCCTTTTGAAAAAATTGCCAAAAATAGAACGAGGAGGAAATGATATGTCAATAACTGCAGAAACAGCTAAGGCTCATGAAAACGATCCAGCTGTAACTTGTTGTAGATTTGAAGCGGGTACTGTGATTGAGCCTTCAAATCTTGAAGATCCAAATATACTGCCAGACCTTGAAGATTCAGGGCTTTTGGAAATGCCTTCAAATGGCCTCAAGATAGGCGAAGTCCTAGGAGCTAAATTGAAGGAGACAGTAGATGCACTCACCCCTCTTACGGCTGACATGCTTGAAGGGGTAAGGGAAATAAGGGAAGAGGTTGCCGAAGTAGCAGCGGCGGACAGCCATAAAGTGGTGGATATGGCTTTTGAAGCACAACCGTTTCCAATGTCCACAGGAGCAAGTGTCAAGATACGCATAGGAGAGGGAAAAAACATAGATCTTGAAATACCAATTGGCGTGGCGTCTAATATGGGATTTATAAGTAGAGAAAATGCACAGTTGGACAGTGTTCAGGCAGACTCATTCGCAGAGGCCGCTGCAGCTGCAGAAATTCCAGAAGCAAGGGAAATGAGAAGACTTGTTAAGAAGCATTTCAAGATAGACAAGGTGGAGCTTTCAGACGAGACCAGAATATACGGAACAACCTTGTACATTAGAAAAGACATATGCGCTGAGGCTGTAGCATCTGAAGAGCTTGTTACAGATTTGAAAATCGATATAATAACTCCTGAAAAGTACGACACTTACAGTGAGACTATAATGGACATCCAGCCTATAGCAGTCAAGGAAGAAGGCGAGCTTGGATCAGGAGTTACAAGAGTTTTGGACGGCGTAATAATGATGGTTACGGGAACCGATGAAAACGGAGTACAAATAGGAGAGTTTGGCTCTTCGGAAGGCGACCTCGACAAGAATATAATGTGGGGAAGACCTGGGGCGCCAGACTACGGGGACATATTTATAAAGACACAGGTTACAGTAAAGGCCGGAACAAATATGGAAAGACCGGGACCTCTTGCAGCGCATAAGGCTACAGACATAATAACTCAGGAGATAAGAGACGTGCTCAAAGAAGCTAAGGATGTTGCTGTTGCAGATACAGAGGAGCTTGTCCAGTATAGAAGGCCTGGAAAGAAAAAGGTAGTGGTTGTTAAGGAAATAATGGGACAGGGAGCAATGCACGACAACCTCATACTCCCTGTGGAGCCTGTTGGAACAATAGGAGCAAAGCCGAATGTAGACCTTGGAAACGTCCCTGTGATGCTTTCACCTCTTGAAGTTCTCGATGGCGGAATACACGCGCTTACATGCATAGGGCCTGCATCAAAGGAAAATTCAAGGCACTACTGGAGAGAGCCGCTTGTAATGAAAGCCATGAAAGATGAAGAAATAGACCTTGCGGGAGTAATATTCATAGGATCTCCGCAGGTTAACTCAGAAAAGTTCTACGTTTCAAAGAGACTCGGAATGATGGTGGAAGGAATGGATGTGGATGGAGCCATAATAACTACTGAAGGATTTGGAAACAACCACATAGACTTTGCATCACACCATGAGCAGATAGGAATGAGAGATGTCGCTGTAGTCGGATGCAGCTTCTCCGCAGTCCAGGGTGCGCTGGTTGTAGGAAACGAGTACATGAAATACATGGTAGACAACAACAAGTCGAAGCAGGGAATAGAAAACGAGATACTCTCAAACAACACTCTATGCGAGGAAGATGCAGTAAGAGCACTTGCCATGCTCAAGGCTGTTATGGCGGGAGAAGAAGTGAAGCCTGCAGAGAGAAAATGGAACGCAAATGTCAAGCTCAATAATATTGAAATGATAGAAAAAGAGACAGGAAAGAAAGTGGATATTCTTGAAAATGAGCAGGTTCTTGAAAAAAGCAAAAAGAGAAGAGAGATTTACGAAAAAGAAGAAGTTCGTTAAAAAATGAATGGAGGATAATATGGACAGATTAAAATATACTTCCACAGAGAGATTATACGAAGGAGTAGTAGTTGGAATAACGGATGGAAGCGTTACAATTGACCTGAAAGGAAGACTAGGGCAGTTTAAGATACCAATGAGAATGCTTATAAGTGATTATGAACTCAAACTCGGGTTGGAGGTAGGTTTTCTGCTCAGCTATCCTGAGGTCTTAGGACCGGAGCCGAATGAAAAATATGAAAAAATAATAAATGAAAACCACAGGCGTGAACTTGAAAAAGACGCATAAAACAAAAACATATAGAAAGCGAGGAAAAATAAATGAGCCTTACTGTAGTAAAGGGACTTCAATCTGAGATATTCGTACCTATAACACCTCCACCAGTATGGACTCCTGTAACTAAAGAACTCAAGGAAATGAGGGTTGCTTTGGCTACAGCTGCCGGTGTGCATTTGAAAGAAGACAAGAGGTTTAACCTGGCTGGAGATTTCAGCTTCAGGATGATACCTGGAGATGTTCCAACTAGCGAAATGATGGTGTCTCACGGTGGATATGACAATGCGGACGTGAACAGGGACATCAACTGCATGTTTCCTATAGACCGGGTTAGAGAGCTTGCAGATGAAGGATTTATAAAAGAGATTGCACCTGTACACTTTGGATTCATGGGCGGCGGGGGAGACCAGCAGAAATTCACGGATGAAACTGGTCCGGAAATAGCAAGGCAGCTAAAGGAAGAGGGAGTTGACGCAGTTCTTCTGACAGCTGGCTGAGGCACCTGCCACCGCTCTGCCGTGATTGTGCAGAGAGCGATAGAGGAAGCTGGAATACCTACCATAATAATAGCGGCACTTCCTCCAGTAGTTAGACAAAACGGTTCACCAAGAGCAGTTGCACCACTCGTGCCTATGGGAGCAAATGCAGGAGAACCAAACAATAGGGAAATGCAGTACAGCATAGTGAAAGATACTCTTTCGAAACTTATGGAAATACAGACGCCAGGAAGAATAATGCCTCTTCCATACGAGTATTCGGCAAATATATAGGAATGCTTTAGGTTTGCAGCTTCCTCCACAGTAATCGAGGAGGCTGCAAACAATAAAAATCCCAGGGGGATTGCTATGAATGATGAAAAAATTTTAAGGAGACTTGTAATAAAGGCATTTCACATAAATGGAGTTGAATTTGCAGACAGGAACTTGCTTTGTAAAGGCATAATGCATATTGATAAACAAATATCAAATAATATGGCTGCGGAATCCGATCTTATAGAAAACGTGTCCATAGAAATAATAAAGCCGGGAGACCACGACAGATATGTAAATACAATAATGGACATAATCCCCATATCCTCAAAAGTTCTCGGAAGGCTCGGAGAAGGAATAACCCATACACTTACAGGAGTGTATGTGATGCTGACGGGAGCTGACAGCAAAGGGAATCAAATGCATGAATTCGGTTCATCCGAAGGGAATCTAAGCAGGCAGATAGTGCTTGGAAAAGCAGGGACACCTTCTAAGGAGGACTATATAGTTCATATTGATGTCACATTGAAATCAGACATACCATTTGACAGAAAGCTTACACTTGCAGCTTTTGGAGCATGTGATAAATTCATACAACAGTTTAGAGATATTTTAAAGGATGAGGACGGCAGGAGAGCGGATGAATCGCATGAGTATTTCGACAGGATAAGATATGGAGCAAAAAAGGTAGTGGTAATAAAGCAAATAGCGGGTCAGGGCGCAATGTACGACAATCATATTTTTCCAAATGAACCGAGCGGGCTTTCTGGAGGGATTTCCATAATAGATATTGGAAATGTGCCTATGATAATTTCTCCGAATGAATACAGGGATGGAGCCTTAAGGGCGCTTACTTAGGACGGTGATCAAATGGGGATAGGACCATCTACAAAAGAGACTTCGCTGCATCATTTCAGAGATCCGCTGATTGAAGTGGTGTCATGTGACAAGGATATAGATGTTATGGGGATTTTGATAGTAGGAACCCCTCAAGACAACAATGAAAAATATTTTGTAGGACAAAGGGCTGCGGCCTGGGTAGAGAGTATGAGGGCTGATGGAGTAATAATATCCGTTGACGGATGGGGAAACTCTCATGTGGATTTTGCAAATACAATAGAGGAGATAGGAAAGAGGGACATTCCTGTCGTAGGAATGAGCTTTATTGGAACGCAGGCCCAATTTGTAGTGGAAAACAAGTATATGGACACAGTTGTAGACATAAATAAGTCTGATGCAGGGATTGAGACGCAGGTTGTAGGAGAAAACAATATGGCCTATTTGGATGCCAAAAAGGCTTTGGCGCTATTGAAGCTAAAGATGAAAAAGGAGGAACGGGGCATATGAAATTTCAAAGAAGCATTCAAGCGGTAGATTCACATACTATGGGAGAGCCTACACGTATAGTTACAGGCGGAGTTCCAAACATACCTGGAAAGACAATGGCAGAAAAAAAGGCTTATCTTGAAGATGAAATGGATCACATAAGGACTGGAATAATGCTGGAGCCAAGGGGACATAATGACATGTTCGGATCCATAGTCACTGCACCGACAAGCGAAGAGGCCGACATTGGAATAATATTCATGGACGGCGGCGGATACCTCAATATGTGTGGACATGGAACCATAGGAGCTGTAACAGTTGCTCTTGAGACCGGAATGGTAGAGATGGAAGAACCGTATTCAAACGTGGTTTTGGAAGCTCCGGCAGGGCTTATAAGAGCAACGGCAAAGGTTGAAAACAGGAAGGTTACAGAGGTCTCATTCAAGAACGTACCGGCTTTTCACTATAAAAAGGATGTCGAAATAGAAGTCCCCGGCATAGGAAATGTAAAGCTGGACATATCGTTTGGAGGAAGCTTTTTTGCAATAGTGAGTGCAAATGAAATAGGCATAGATGTAAAGCCTGAAAATGTACAAGAGCTTACAAGGATTGCACTTTTAATAAGGGACATAGTTAACGAAACTGTTGAGATAAAGCACCCTACACTTGAACACATAAAAACTGTGGACCTTGTTGAAATATATGACAAGCCTACAAACCCTCAGGCAAACTATAAAAATGTAGTAATATTCGGCCAGGGGCAGGTGGACAGATCTCCATGCGGAACCGGAACAAGCGCTAAACTTGCAACTCTTTACTCTAAAGGCAAGATAAAAGAAGGAGAACCTTTTGTATACGAGAGCATACTGGGAACTCTATTCAGGGGTGAAATAATTGATACCACCAAGGTAGGAGAATTTGACGCAGTAGTTCCAAAGATAACTGGATCCGCATATATTACTGGATTCAACCACTTTGTGTTTGATGAAAAAGACCCGGTGAAATACGGATTTATTTTAAAATAGCCTGCTTTTACAGCAGGCGCGGTTTTATTTGTTAATTTTATGATAATTAAAAAACTGAACAGATGTAAGCTTGTATGAAATATAAACCTGTATGGGAGGGAAACCTTATGATAAAGATAGTTCTAGGTGTTTTGGGCTTTTTGACGATTTGGTTTGCAGCTGTATTCGTAAAGGATTTCATGAACAATAAAGAAAATCTTGAGGAAAATTCTTGGGGAAAGGTCACTACAATAGGTTTTGTGGCAAACTTTTTCGATACTCTCGGAATAGGATCATTTGCACCGCTGACAGCGATGCTCAAGGGATTCAAGCAGGTTCACGACAGAGTTCTTCCAGGAACACTCAACGTTTCTTGTACAGTGCCTGTTGTGCTTGAGGCGTTCATATTCATGACCGTAATAGAGGTTGAAACTGTAACACTTCTTTCAATGCTGGCTGCGGCTACAATAGGAGCGTATGTGGGAGCAGGTATAGTGGCAAAGCTTCCTGAAAAAAAGGTGCAGCTCACAATGGGAGTGGCACTGTTTGCAACGGCATTTCTAATGCTTGCAGGACAAATGCAGTGGATGCCGGGCGGAGGCGACGCCATAGGTCTTACCGGTTCAAGACTTATGATCGCGGTTATAGGAAACTTTGTACTTGGAGCTCTGATGACTGCGGGAATAGGTCTTTACGCTCCATGTATGGCTCTTGTATACTTCCTTGGAATGTCTCCTAAGGTTGCATTCCCTATAATGATGGGTTCTTGCGCATTCCTTATGCCTGTGGCTTCAATGAAATTCGTCAAAGAGGAGGCGTATGACAAAAGGGCTTCCATGGGTATAACAATAGGCGGAGTAATAGGGGTTTTGATAGCTGCCTATATAGTTAAGACGCTCCCTCTTGAAATATTGAGATGGCTGGTAATATGTGTCATACTGTACACTTCGATTACAATGCTTAGAGCCGCTAAAAAATCAAAAGACCTTATTGAAAAGATTGCTGGATAGTAAATTTTCATATAAAATTTCATATACTTTCTCAAGTGCCCCTTTGACAGAAGCAAAGGGGTGTTTGATTTTTTGAAATTCGAACCTCAAAACAGCAATAATATGTATTTTAAATAGTGCGTAAAAACTACTCATATAAAAATAATGTAAAATTTTTTTTGTCTGTATTGATAGATTGGAGAAAATGCCATATAATATGCATATTGGCAGGGGATTAAAAAAGGTAGAAGGTGATTTCCTTGGAAAGGGTTATTTCAAGTAATTGTAGTCAATCTATAAAAAGCATATGCCCGTGCAGAGGCAGGGAGAACATAGGTAATTTCATGGGCTTTATACAGCCTTATCCGGGGGAGAAAATACTGCTTGTAGGAGATGTTTCTCACTACGGAAAATATCTCAAAAAAGCTGGGGCGGATGTAATAATATTTGAAAACGCCCAAGAAGACCACATGTCTGCTATTGTAAAGAACTGCAACTGCAGCATAGTCGACGGGAACATAGAGCATATGCCGTTCAGAGAGGATTTGTTTGACAAGATAATATTTTTAAATCATTTCAACAGTTTTGAAAATGAAAAAAAAGTGTTAAGGGAAATATATAGGGTATTAAAAATAGATGGAAAGCTTATAATTGAAGAAAAAGACCCAAAGAGCATACTCATGAAGCTGTTTATGGTTACAAAAAAGATTTTGGGGTTCAAGTGCATTTTCTATTACCCTCATGAAATTCAAAAGCGATTTGAACAAATAGGCCTTGCAGGCGCTTTCAAGTATGTCGAAAAAAACAAATATATATATATTGGAAAAAAACTCAATTGAAGACTAGAATTTTTCTAGTCTTTTTTACGTACATGGAGGTGGAAGATGAAAATAAACTATCAGATTGTTGCAGCTATAATACTATTTATAATACTCGGGACAATTCAGCATACATTAAATAATATACTGCTTCATTTGAAGGATATAAAAAACATTTTGACTGGAATAAATACAAAGGACAGATGATATGGTGGATTTAAACTGCATAAAAAAAGATATTCAAAATATTGCCCATGCAATATCATCAGCGCTTAAAATCGACGTCACCATAGTTGATGAGAACCTTGTCAGGATTGCAGGCACAGGAAGCTATGTAAAGAATATAGGCGAGCAGATAAGCGATTTGTCTGCATTTGGGATAGCAAGACATACAGGCGAAAGCTTTATAATAGAAAACCCCAGAATTGACGACATATGCAAGCAGTGCAGCATGAAGGGAGAATGCAGCGAATGGGGGGAAGTGTGCTGTCCTATAATGCTGGGAGAGCACGCAGTTGGGGTGATAGGCCTTATAGCATTTGACGAAGAGCAAAAGGGCAGAATGGTTGAGAATAAAAAGCAGCTTCTCGACTTTGTAAACAGGATGTCGGAGCTTATATCAAGCAAGCTCAAGGCCGAAAAAAAGACAGTGGAGCTTAAGGTAGAGGCCAAAAGGCTTCAAACCCTTCTCAACAATATGGACAAGGCGGTTGTCTCAGTCGATTCAAAGGGAAAGATAGACAGGTGGAATCAAAAATTCATCCATGCATTCAAACTCGATGATGGCATAGAGGGAAAGAGCATATTTGACATTCTTGACTTCATAAAAATTGACGAGATACTGGACATAAGGGAGAGGCAAAGGAGCACCAATTTCATATATAAAAAAGGTATGTACTCATTCAGAGGTATATACAATATAAACCCTATAATACTCGAGGACAATGTAGAAGGCTTTGTATTTGACTTCTTGGACACAAGGTCCATAATAAAGGACTTTAACGAGATAGCTACATTCGAAGACAATATAACATTCGACGATATAGTTGGAAACAGCAGGGAGATTCAAAGGGTAAAGGAAAAGGCTAAAATAGCGTCGGTATCTTCATCTACAATACTGATAACTGGGGATAGCGGAACGGGAAAGGAATTGTTTGCACGCTCCATACACAACAGCAGCCTTAGAAGGGGTTATCCGTTTATCGCCATAAACTGTGCGGCTATTCCGGAGGCTCTTTTGGAAAGCGAGCTCTTCGGATATGAGGAGGGGGCATTTACAGGCGCGAAAAAAGGCGGTAAAATGGGCAAATTCGAACTTGCCGACAAGGGGACTATTTTTCTAGACGAAATTGGGGATATGAGCCTTCACCTTCAGGCAAAGCTTCTAAGGGTCCTTCAGGAGAGAAAAATAGAGAAAATAGGATCTGACTATAATATACCTGTGGATGTCAGGATAATAGCGGCCACAAACAAGGATCTTGGGAGAATGGTAAAGCTTGGAGAGTTCAGGGACGACCTGTACTACAGGCTCAATGTAATTCCTATAAATGTACCCTCTCTTGAGGACAGGAAAGAGGACGTGCCGTTGCTGGTTGAAAACATAATAAATGAGTGCTCGGAGAAGCTTCTCAAAAATGTAAGAGGAATTGAACCCGACGCACTCGAAGTGATATGTGAATACAGCTGGCCTGGAAATGTAAGGGAGCTTCAAAATGTCATAGAGTACAGCGTAAATATGAATACATCTGGAAAGATAGCTCTTGAAGACATTCCGGAAAGGATACTCTCAGGCGGAACGGACGAGTACGGTGAAGGTGAAAAGCGCGCGAATCGTGAAGAAATAAGGCCGCTTGCGAAGATGGAAAAAGATGAGATAATCAAGGCGCTTGACAGGTTCGAGCAGTACAAGTCAGGCAAGGAAAAGGCGGCAAAGGCACTTGGAATTTCAAGGGCAACACTTTACAGGAAAATAAAGGAGTACGGCATATAAAGTATGCTGTGAAAATTTTCTATAATTAAGTCTCAAAATGATACAAAGTATCGTTTTGAGACTTTTTTGTGTTGTTTTGAGAAAAAAATGAATGTATATTTGAAAATGATTTGAAAAGTCGAAAAAAACACAAGTCTAAAAATAAAACATAATATCATGTAAGTATTGGAATACAATATGTGTTGGGATGGATTCTAAATACATATAAATTTTATGGCTTGCAATGGTTAAACTGGCCCGATAATTGCTCTTATATACAATATCATAATATTGCTGGGATGCGATTATTGGAGGGATTAATATGAAGGATGTTTTGATACAGCTTTTAAAATCTGAGGTAAAACCGGCGCTCGGGTGCACAGAGCCTGGAGCGGTTGCGCTTGCAGTTGCCAGGGCGAGAGAGGTCCTAGGGCATGAGTGCAAGGAGTGCAGCATAGAGGTGAGTGCGAACATATATAAAAATGGAATGGGAGTTGGAATTCCGGGAAGCAACGGCAAGGTCGGACTTGAAATAGCTGCTGCAATGGGGCTTTTGGGCGGAGATTCGGGTCTTGGGCTTGATGTTTTGGAAAGTGTGAAAGAAACCCAATTAGATGAGGCGCAAAGACTTGTAGACGAAGGATTCATAAACATTTCTCCGCTTAAAGAAGGGGACAGGATATTTACAAGGGTTGTTCTAAAAAGTGAATACGGTACATCGGAGGCTGTAATAAGCACAAAGCACGACAATTTCATACTTATCAAAAAGGATGACGAGACTATTTTGAACACTTGCATGAGTAATGCAGCAGGCTCTGCATCAGAAGGAGAAGAGAGCCCTGTAGTGTCACTGAGCATAAGGCAGCTAATAGAGACAGTGGAGAAGTTTGAGCTTAAGGAGATAGAATTCCTTATTGAGGGAATAAGCATGAACAAGAAGATGGCGGAAAAGGGTCTTTATCAAAAGCTTGGAGCGGGTGTTGGATATAGCCTTAAAAAGGCAATTGAAGATGGATTCATATCAGCTGACCTTATAAACATGTCTATGATGGTAACTGCGGCTGCATCCGATGCCAGAATGTCGGGAGTGAAAATGTCTGTTATGAGCTCGAATGGAAGCGGTAATCACGGCCTTACGGCAATACTTCCGATAGCTGTTTATAATGACAAGTATCCTCAGAGTGATGACAGGCTTGCAAAGGCCCTTGCAATAAGCCATCTTGTAATATCTTATGTGAAAAATTACACGGGAAGGCTTTCTGCTGTATGCGGATGCGGAGTTGCGGCATCGGTGGGATCGGCAGCTGCTATAACATGGCTTATGGGTCTTGGATATGACGGGGTTGAAGGTGCTATAAACAACATGATTGCAAACCTCAGCGGAATGGTATGCGACGGAGCTAAGGCGGGTTGTGCATACAAGCTTTCAAGCGCGGCAGCTGCAGCAATGCAAAGTGCAATAAATGTGAAATACGGCTCGATTGTTCCAAAGCTTAATGGAATAGTTGGAGAGACTGTAGAGCAGAGCATAAGGAACCTGGGAGAAGTCAGCGGCAGGGGCATGAGAATAACTGACGATGTCATAGTTGATGTTATGGACGGCATGAACAAAAATAAAGGGGTACTTGTATAGGACTTATTGACAAAATGGAAGTTTTAAATTAAAATTAACCTCATATAGGCTCTGTTGAATATATGCTTTTCAGCCGTATACTCAACAGAGTTTTTATTTGAGTGGAGCAATATAAAAGAATCCGTAGTGGAGGTAAGAAATGGATATAGAAAAAAGAAAATGGGAAATACTCTGTTCGAAGGAAGACATACAAAGCAGGGTAGAAGAACTTGGAAAGCAACTTACTAAAGATTATGAAGGTAAAAAGCTATATGTGATATCGCTTTTGAAAGGAAGCTTCATATTTGCATCTGACCTTGTGAGAAGCATAGACACTAAGGTTAAACTGGGCTTTATGACTACATCGAGCTACGGAGATGATTTTGAAAGCAGCGGCAAGGTTAAAATGTCTGGAATATCTGATGATATAGAAGGTTATGACATACTTGTGGTTGACGATATAACTGACTCGGGCCTTACTATGAAATGCGTTATGGAGAATCTTCAGGGAAAAAATCCTGCAAGCGTAAAGTCTTGTGTGCTTTTGGACAAGCCTAGCAGAAGGCAGGTAGACCTAAAGCCTGACTATGTAGGTTTTACAATAGAGGACAAATTTGTGGTTGGATACGGTCTTAACTATGGAGACTACTACAGAAATGTTCCTTACGTTTTTGCAGTTACAGACGAAGAGATGTAATAGTGTGCAAATACATAACCTGCAATAAATAGATAAAGAGCTGGAATTTCAATTCGGCATGAATTGAAATTCCAGCTCTTTATTATTGATTAAAGGTCTGATTCGAAGTTATTATCCTCTGAGGTCGTCCATAAGCTGTGTCTTTTCAGAAGTCTTTTCATCCTTCATCTTTATTACCTTTGCAGGTGATCCGGCAACAACGCTTCCCTCAGGAACGTCTTTTGTAACTATTGCTCCGGCAGCAACTACTGCGCCTTTTCCAACTTTAACGCCTTCAAGTATTACGGCGTTTGCACCTATCATTACGTCATCTTCAACTATTACAGGAGTGGCTGAAGGCGGCTCAAGAACACCGGCAACGACTGTTCCAGCCCCAACGTGAACGTTCTTTCCTATCATGGCTCTAGCTCCAAGTACGGCGTTCATGTCTATCATAGAACCTTCGCCTATTTCAGAACCTATGTTTATAACCGCACCCATCATTACTACAACTTTGTCGGCTATTGAAACCATGTCTCTTATTATAGCGCCAGGCTCTATTCTAGCAGAAGAGCTAAGCTTGTTGAACATAGGTATTGCAGAATTTCTTCTGTCATGCTCCATGTGATAGTCGCTTATGCTGGCTTCGTTTTCTGAAAGGATTACCTTTACATCTTCATAGTCGCCAACAAGTATGAATGAACCGTCATTTCCAAACACCTTAAGCTCGCTGTATTTTTCCTTTAGAGCATAAGCGTCAAAGTCTGCGTTCATGTATACCTTTACAGGCGTCTTCTTTTTAACTTCTTTGATGTACTTTGCAATTTCATATGCATCTGTCATTTTCTTCATAAAAATTAAAACCTCCATTTATACTTTGAATAAATCTATGATTTGAATAAATCTTGCATGTTGTAATAGCCGCTAGATTTTCCACTCATGAACTGAGCGGCCTTTAGGGCGCCTTCGGCAAATATTTTCTTTGAAAGTGCCATGTGGTTTACTTCCACAATTTCGTCCTTGCCGGCAAAAATCGCAGTATGTTCCCCAACTATTGTGCCACCTCTCACTGCGTGTATGCCTATCTCTTTTTCATTACGCTTACAGTCGTTACCGTATCTTCCATAGTTCATCTGCATCGAATTTTCAAGAGCCTCATTGATTGCATTAGCAATCATTATAGCAGTTCCGCTAGGCGCGTCAACTTTTTCATTATGGTGCTTTTCAACTATTTCAATGTCAAACTCTGAAAGGGCCTTTGCAGCCTGGCTCACAAGGCTGAGCATAAGATTCACTCCAAGGGACATGTTGTATGAATGGAAAACAGCTATGTCCTTTGAAGCGTCGTTTATCATCTGGAGTTCGTCATCTGAATATCCGGTAGTCGCTAGAACAAGAGCGCAGCCTTTTTCCTTGCAGTAGCCTACAAGTTCTGGAAGGGCTTCGGGTCTTGAAAAGTCAACAACCGCATCTACAGGACCTTCTATGTCAGACACAGAGCTGTAAAGCCACTCAGGCTTTTCTGAAAGGTTTTCGGCACCCTTGTCGACAGCTCCGGCAAGTGAAATTCCGGGGTTATCTTCCACGGATTGGATAAGGACCTTGCCCATTTTTCCGAGGGCTCCATTTATTATTACATTAAGCATTAGAGTCCTCCTTATTATTTAACTTCAAAACCGTAGTTTTTAAGCTCTTTTTTAAGTACTTCAAGGTTTGAAGGCTCCATCTCGCAAAGAGGAAGCCTAAGCTCGCCAACGTCAAAGCCTAAAACGTTAAGAGCCGTCTTCACAGGTATAGGATTCACCTCTATGAAAAGCGCGTCTATAAGGGATTTCATGTCAAGCTGAAGCTTTGTAGAAGCCTTAACATCGCCTTCAAGGTATTTCATTACCATGTCGTGAGTGTCTTTTGGACATATGTTTGCAACCACTGATATTACTCCTATGCCTCCAAGTGAAAGTATAGGCACTATCTGGTCGTCGTTGCCTGAGTATATAGCAAAGTCTTCAGGAACTATGCTTGCAAGTTTTGCTATTTGAGATATGTCTCCAGAAGCCTCTTTCATGGCAACTATGTTTTTAACTTTTGAAAGTTCAAGTGCTGTCTTAGGAAGTATGTTTACGCCTGTTCTTCCTGGAACGTTGTAAAGTATTATAGGTATGTCAACACTTTCAGCTATTGCTTTGTAGTGTATTATAAGGCCCTTTTGAGTAGCCTTGTTGTAATAAGGAGTGACTAGCAAAAGTCCGTCCGCGCCCAGTCTTTCAGCTTCCTGGCTCAGCTCTATTGCATGGTGAGTGTCGTTAGAGCCAGTTCCCGCTATTACAGGAACCCTTTTGTTTACCTTGTCTATGACGCATTTTATCGCTGCAAGATGGTCATTGTCATTCATTGTTGAAGCTTCGCCTGTAGTACCTGCAACAACTATGGCGTCAGTTCCTTCTTTTATCTGCCAGTCTACAAGTTCCTCAAGCTTTGCAAAATCAACTTTTCCGTCTTTAAAAGGTGTAACTATGGCAACTCCAGAACCTTTGAATATCATATGCTATCATCCTTTCGAAATTAAATTAGATTGTACTGAATCAGCAGTTCGGCAATTTGAACTGTGTTTGTAGCAGCGCCTTTTCTTATATTGTCGGCTACTACCCAAAGATTAAGACCGTTTTCAAGGCTGAAATCCCTTCTTATTCTTCCTACGTAGACTTCATCTTTGCCTGCAGCATCTATTGCAAGAGGGTACTTGTTGTTTGCAAGGTCATCTACTACGACAACTCCCTGCGCATTTTCAAGTATTTCACGAACCTTGTCAAGCTCAAATGGATTTTTGAATTCTACGTTTACAGATTCGCTGTGTCCGTTTAAAACGGGAACCCTTACAGCTGTTGCAGTTATTCTTAGTGAATCGTCTCCGAGAATTTTTTGTGTTTCAAGAACCATTTTCATCTCTTCCTTAGTGTATCCGTTTTCAAGGAATACATCTATGTGAGGGAGGCAGTTGTATGCTATAGGGTGAGGATAAAGTTCGTTTTTGTTGCCCTTTATACCCTCTTCTAAGTCTTTTATTCCCTTAACGCCAGAGCCTGAAACAGCCTGATAAGTAGAATAAACTATTCTCTTTATTCCAAAGGCGTCATGAAGAGGCTTAAGAGCAACTACGGCCTGTATTGTAGAGCAGTTAGGATTGGCTATTATTCCGTTGTGCTTCTTGACGTCTTCAGGGTTCACCTCAGGAACAACAAGAGGGACATTCTCGTCCATTCTCCACGCGCTGCTGTTATCTATTACTATTACGCCATTTTCCTTTGCTATAGGCGCGTATTTTTCGCTTATAGAGCCGCCTGCAGAGAAAAGTGCTATATCTATGTCTTTATCGAAAGAATTTTCATTCAACTCTTCGACTTCCCATTCCTGCCCTTGGAAATTAATCTTATTTCCTGCAGATTTTTTTGAAGCCATAGGGTATAATTTATCTACAGGAAAATTTCTTTCCTCTAATACCTTCAAGAACGTTCTTCCAACGTTGCCGGTAACTCCGACAATTGCTACATTTAGTTTTTTCATTGTGATACCCCCCATTAAGTCTAAAGTTTATACAATATTAACACTAAACATGAATATATTCAACAATTTAACGCGTGAAAGAAAATATTTTTACATAGAGGTGATTTTATATGAAGTTTGGCGATTTAAGGGAAGATGTAAAGGAGCTTTTTGAGACGGTTTCAGAACACAGAAAAAAGCTGAGCTCAATTGCGGAGATTGGGCTTCGCGAATATGAGACTTCAAAATACATAAAGTCTGTTTTAGAAGGACTGAATGTCGAGTACGACGAGCTCATGGAGACTTCTGTGACTGGCGTTATAAATGGAAGCAAAGGGGAAAAGACTATTGCATTTAGGGCAGACATTGACGGGCTCAATACGGGTGATGGAACCGTAAAACACCTTTGCGGACATGACGGGCATATGAGCGTCCTACTAGGGCTTATAGAATATGTGGTAAAAAAGAGAGAAAGCCTTGCCGATAATATTGTATTTGTATTCCAGCCAGCAGAAGAAGCTCCGGGCGGGGCAAAGCCACTTCTGGAAAAAGGTCTTGTTGAAAAATACGGCATAGACGAGATATTCGGGCTTCACATGTATCCTGAAATAGAGGAAGGGTATGCAGGGGTAAGACCCATGCACTTTCTTTCGGGCGCTGGAGAGGTCGACATCGACATAATAGGAAAGAGCGGACACGGAGCCATGCCTCAGGATGCAAACGACTCAGTTGTAATAGCGGCAAACTATATAGTGGCGCTCCAAAGCATAATATCAAGGAACATAAGGCCTCTTGACGAGGGTGTGCTTACAATAGGAAAGATCGAAGGCGGAAGCAGGAGGAACATAATAAGCGGGAATGTAAGGCTTGAGGGAACCATAAGGGCTTTCAAGGAAAATGTGTATGAAAAGATAAAGAGCAGGATAAGGGAGATTTCGAAGGGATTCGAGCAGACATACGGATGCAGTGTGGAGGTTGAGATAAGAGACGACTACCCGCCTGTATATAATGACCAGAGACTGTTTGAGGAGTTTAAAAACGCCGTTGGCGAAGAGAATATAAAAATTCTAGAGCCGCTTATGATAGCAGAAGACTTTTCGTACTATCAAAGAAGTATTCCGGGTCTGTTTTTCATGCTGGGATCAAGGAACGAGGAGAAGGGATTTACAAAGAGCCTTCACAATACAGGATTCGACATGGACGAAAGAGCCCTTTTATATGGAATAGAATTTTATGCTAGGCTTTTGGACTATAAAGGGGTGATTATTTAACATAATGAAAAAAGTTATGGCTTCAAACATGGTATTTTTGCTGCTTTCGCTGGTGTTCGTGACCATGGGGGGCGAGTTTCAAAGGGACGACTTAAACAGAGGCATAGTTCTCACTGAGATTTTGATAGTACTTCTGCCAGCAGTGGTATTTGCGAACATTTACAAGGATTCTACAGCCAAGCTGTTTTTGAAAATCAGAAAATTCAAGCCATCTACGCTGTTTAAGGCCGTAGGAATCACCCTTTTGACATATCCAATAGCTGTGTTTGGAAATGTAGTTGTGATAACCATACTCAGCATGTTCAAGCAGCCTGATATTCCACAGGTTCCAATAGCATCTGATCTTTCGCAGTATATCCTCTATATAGCTATCATCGGAATACTTCCAGGAATATGCGAGGAAATCCTATTTCGCGGCTTTTTCCTCAGCATGAACAGAGAACTTGGGATAAGAAACTCCATCCTTTTCACAGGATTTTTATTTGCACTTTTTCACTACAACATATATAATTTTGCAGGGCCCCTAATTCTCGGGGTTGTATTTGGATATGTAACTGTCATTACAAAATCCATATGGCCCGCTGTGATATGCCACGCACTCAACAATTCCATAGCGTCGACCCTAGGGTTTTGGGCGCTTAAAAACTCGGGAGACTCTGCTCAAAACACCCAGGAAATGCTGGATAAAATACCATATGCGTACGTACTCTTAATTCAAGTCGCATTTTTAGCGGGTATTGCCATGATTTGCCTTGCGCTCCTTAAAAAGCTTATGGAAAGCCTGGCGAGGGACTATGGCATGGACGCCATAATACAAGGCGAGGAAAAAAGCCTTGTGCCATTTGGGGACGTAATGGCTTTTATGCCTGTGATTGTGTGCATTATGCTATATCTGTATATCACATCAGTAATAATTTAGGCATTAAAATTTTGGATTTTGGAGGACTGTATGGACTGCTACGGAGAATTTGCAAATATTTACGATGAGCTTATGGGGGATGTCGACTACGAAATGTGGTCGGACTACATTGAAGCACTCATAAATGAGTTTTCTGGAATAGATGTGGAAAACATACTCGAGCTTGCATGCGGCACCGGGAATATAACCATTCCAATGGCGCAAAAGGGATACTCTGTCACAGGGATGGACATTTCCGAAGACATGCTTTGCATTGCAAAGGGCAAACTGGAAGGGAAAAGGCTCGAAATAAGCCTTGTTCAATCGGATATGAAAGACTTTGAGTACGATGCTGTGAGAGCCCAGTGCGTAATATGCGCATGTGATGGATTCAACTATATAACAGATGAAAACTCTCTAGGCTCTATTTTTGAAAAGGTATACAATATGCTTCCAAAAGGCGGAACGTTCATATTCGACATAAGCTCCAGCCATAAGCTTAAAAATATAATATCACAGTCCACATTCACCCATGTTGACGAGGATACGGCGTATATATGGGAAAACTATTATGACGAGGACTTAAAAACGGTTGATATGGAGCTTACATTTTTTGTGAGGGAGAATAGTGGCCTTTACAGGAGATTTGACGAACTGCACGTTCAAAGGGTATATGAAAATGAGGAAATTTTAAAAATGCTTCAAAGCGCAGGATTCAAATGCTCAAAAGCACTGTCTGAATTCAGCTTTGAAGAGGACAATGGAATGTCCGAGAGAGTGTTTTTTGCAGCTGTCAAGTAGGGCATGCGAGGTATAAACCTGTCGGACGCCTTACGCTTTGGGACTGATTGAATCTCATTCCGATCTATAGAATGATCTGTAAACAAAGGAAAAAGCATAAGAATAACACTATAATATAAAGTGGCAAAATAACAACTATAAGTAAAGAGGAATTTGAAGGGAGAAATAATCAATGAGTAATTATGTAATAAGAACATCGGCGGCAGACAACAATATAAGGGGATTTTTCGCGGTTACAACTGAAATGGTTGAAAAGGCGAGAACTATACATGAAGCGTCTCCGGTTGCAACTGCAGCCCTTGGAAGGGTTATAACTGCGGCAAGCATAATGGGCCTTATGATGAAGGGCGACAAGGACAAGCTGACTCTTCAGGTCATGGGAGGAGGCCCGGCTGGTTCTGTAGTTGCGGTTTCGAATTCAAAAGGTATGGTAAAGGGCTATATATCAAACCCTTCTGTGGATGTTCCGCTTAAAGAAGACGGAAAGCTCGATGTCGGCGGAGCTGTTGGAATAGACGGAAAGATAAGCGTTATGAGGGACCTCGGCATGAAAGAGCCCTATATAGGACAGAACGATCTTTTCAACGGTGAGATTGCGCAGGATCTTACTCATTACTATGCGTATTCGGAGCAGCAGCCTTCTGCTGTATCTCTTGGAGTGCTTATAGAAAAAGACTCTTCCGTAAAGGCTGCGGGAGGATTCATAGTCCAGCTTATGCCTGATGCAGACGAAGAGATCGTGTCGAGACTTGAGCAAAACCTTGTATCCATGAAAAACATAACGGCTTTAATAGAAGATGGAAATATGCCTGAAGATATAATGAACATGGTATTTGACGGACTAAGCCCTAAAGTGCTTCAAAAGGATGAGGTCGACTTTGAATGCGATTGCAGCAGGGAGAAGTTTGAAAAGGCTCTTGTGACAATAGGAGAGGAAGATTTCGACAAGCTTATAAACGAAGACAACGGAGCGGAGCTTGTATGCCATTTTTGCAATTCCAAGTACAACTTCACAAGGGAAGATCTTGAAGAGCTTAAGAAAAATATGTAGAGGGTGATTTTATGGCTGGGCCTTTGAGATATGAAATTACTACAAAAGACAAGATAGGAATGACTCTTTCAATACTCACTGCGCTTTATAATAAAAAGGTCAATATAAACTCACTTGAGGTATTTCCTAAAAAGGTATGCATAAGAATAGACGACATATCAGGTATCCAAAAGCATGAAGTTGAAAAGGATATAATGGAAATAGACGGGGTAATAGGAATAAAGACTATACAGCTGCTTTCATACGAGGAAAATGAAAGAAGGCTTATTGCAATGATAGATGCTGTTGCAGAGGGAATAATAGCCGTGAATAAGAATCTTGAAGTCGAGATATTCAACAGATACTGCGAGAATCTCTTTGGAATAAAAAAGGAAGAGGTTCTTGGAACTGACGTGAGGGATCTTATAACTGAAAATGCGCCCATAGTGAACCTTCTGGATACGGGAGAAAAATACGACAACCTGGAATTTAAAATGGATTTTAAAAACGGGCATCTCCACTACCTTACGACGGGAAGGCCAATACTTGGCGATAACGGGGAGATACTTGGAGCCGTAGCGTCAATTGAAGATATTGAAAAGGCCATAGAGCTTGCCAACATAGTGTCTGTTACAGACCAAGGAGCATTCAAGGAAGTTGTCGGAAACAGCAGGGCCATAGAGCGAGTTAAAAAAATTGCAGCAACAGTTGCAAGGAGCAATTCCACAATACTCCTTAGAGGAGAAAGCGGTACAGGCAAGGAAGTTTTTGCAAGGGCAATACACAATTTGAGTGACAGAAATTCGTTTGACTTCATAGCGATCAACTGTGCGGCTCTTCCCGAGAGCCTTCTTGAAAGCGAGCTTTTCGGATATGAAAAGGGAAGCTTTACAGGAGCTCTTGCTACGGGAAAGGACGGCCTCTTTATAAAGGCAAGCGGAAGCACTCTTTTTCTGGATGAGATAGGAGAGCTTTCAATGCCCCTTCAGGCAAAGCTCCTAAGGGTGCTGCAGGAGGGCAAGATAAGAAGGATAGGCTCAGGTAGTGAAGAAAGCGTGGATGTGAGGATAATAGCGGCTACGAACAAGAATCTCGAGGATATGATAAAAAATGGGAGTTTCAGGGAAGACCTCTATTATAGGCTCAATGTGATACCAATATATATACCCCCTCTCAGCGAGAGAAAAGAGGACATAGGACTCTTGGCGAAATTCTTTATGGACAAGCTGGGGAGAAAAATAGGAAAGCGGGTAGACGGCTTTGAAATAGGCTTTTTAAACGGGCTTATGGACTATGACTGGCCGGGCAATGTCAGAGAACTTGAAAATGTAATAGAAAGGGCTATCAACCTTTGCGAGGGAAAACTCCTGACTCGTGATCACCTTATAATAGATTTTGAAAAGGATTTAAAGAGGATTGAGAGAATATCCAGGTTTGAAGAGGACATGAGCCTTGCACAAGTGGTGGAAATTTGCGAAAAGCAGGCTATAATTGAAGCCTTAAAGAAAAGCGGCAGCATAAGAAAAGCTGCAAGGGGCCTTGGGGTTTCCCACACGACAATAATGAACAAGATTAAGAAATACAATATACAATGGCAATAAAAATTTCCAGGCGGCAAATAATATTGCCGGAAAACAAAAGGAATGGCACGTAATCGTGCCATTCCTTTTTGCGTATTTATTCATAGTATATAAAGTGAATTACAATACAGTATGAGGCAAGAGTGAAAACGTTGTCATGCCAGTAGTTTGAATAGTCAAAAAAATGTAATCATAAAAAAACAGATTGACTTAAAAAGTGGCATGAAAATTGCTCTATATTATAAATAATAGTGAGATTAATATATTTTAATATGGTTAAAGACATGCATTTATGTGTAATAAAACAATAGCTAAAAAATAATTTGGGAGGTAATAAGATGAACAGCGAAAAAATTATGAAAATGGGTTTTGGAACAAAGACTATACATGCGGGACACCAAAAGGATCCGGTATCAGGAGCATTATGTACTCCTATATTCCAAACCTCAACATTCGTATTTGACTCTGCTGAGCAGGGCGGAAGAAGATTTGCCCTTGAAGAGCCGGGATATATATACTCAAGACTTGGAAATCCAACAAACACACAGCTTGAAGATAAAATAGCACTTCTTGAAGGCGGGGAAGCTGCAATGTCAACTGCATCGGGAATGGGAGCAATATCTGCATCTCTTTGGAGCGCTCTTAAGGCTGGAGACCACATGATAGCTTCGGACACTCTTTACGGATGCACTTTCGCTCTTTTAAACCACGGGCTTACAAGATTTGGAGTGGATGTTGAATTTGTTGACGCTGGTAATCCAGAAAACATAAGAAAGGCCATGAGACCTAACACTAAGGTTGTCTATCTTGAAACACCTGCAAACCCAACGCTAAAGGTTATAGACATAAAGGCAATATCGGACATAGCTCATGAAAATGAAGAGTGCATGGTAATGGTTGACAACACTTTCTGTACTCCGTATCTTCAAAGACCGATAGAGTTTGGTGCAGACGTGGTTCTTCATTCTGCTACAAAATACCTTAATGGACACGGAGATGTTATAGCAGGTTTTGCAGTAGGAAAGCAAGAATTTATAAACCAGGTAAGGCTATTTGGAGTGAAGGATATGACAGGAGCGGTTCTTAGCCCGTTTGATGCTTATCTTCTTCAAAGAGGAATGAAGACTCTTGAAGTGAGAATGGACAGGCATTGCGCTAACGCAATGGAAGTTGCGAAATTCCTAGAGTCTCACCCTGCAATAGAAGAGGTTTACTATCCAGGACTTGAAAGCCATCCGCAGTACGAGCTTGCTAAAAAGCAGATGAGTCTTCCAGGAGCTATGATAGCATTCGAGCTAAAAGGCGGAGTGGAAGAGGGAAGAAAGCTCATGAACAGCGTTGAGCTTTGCACTCTTGCAGTTAGCCTTGGAGATACTGAAACCCTAATACAGCACCCGGCTTCAATGACTCACTCTCCATATGAGCCAGAAGAAAGACTTGCTGCAGGAATATCAGACGGCCTTGTAAGGCTTTCTGTAGGGCTTGAAAATCCAGAAGACATAATAGGCGATCTTAAGCAGTCTCTTGACATGCTTGTAAAGAAGCCAGTAGACATGCTTGTAGAATAATACTTTTGAAATATAAAACTCAATGTCCAAAAATAAAAAATGCAAAGCCACAAATTTGTGGCTTTGCATTTTTTATTTTTGGAAGAAGAATTGTTCAAGCTGAAAATAAGATATGTCAAGGAATTATATAAATGTGGAATGATGTTGAGCCTTGGGAAAAGGCATGTAGCGGGCTGATTCATGCCTGAGATATTGTTGTATCTTAACGAGACTGGATATTACCGGGATTCATATAGGTTTGTGGCAGTAAATTTGGGTATAAGCTATAAGTGTTTGAATAGAATTTAAGTGAAAGCGTTTTTCTGGTATAATTAAAGTATAAATTATGTAATTAGAGAGGATAATCCAAATTGAATCTGAATTTCAAATTAAACTTAGAGCAAACCCAAAAGTTAATAATAACCCAGCAGCTCAAGCAATCGCTTGCAATACTCAATATGAACATGAACGAGCTTGAAATTGAGATAACAAAAGAAGGCCAGGAAAATCCTGTGATGGAGATTGAAAAAAAAGATCCTATAGACTGGGAAAAATACATTGAATCCATGAAAAGAAATTCAAGAAAAGAGCAGTATAGCTCTGCAGTAGACAATTCAGATGAAAAGACCAATTTTGAAAACATGATAAGATATGAAGAGAGCATGTATGACTATCTCAAATCCCAGATAAGCTGCATTTTAAGAAAACAGGAAGACCAGGCTGTAGCTGAATATATAATTGATTCAATGGACAGTGACGGCTACTTCAGAGAGAGTATAGAAAACATTTCAAAAACTCTAAAAATAAGCACTGAAAAGGCAAAAGACATGCTCAGGGTCATACAAACATTGGATCCGGCTGGAATAGGGGCAACAAGCCTTGAGGAATGCCTTTGCATACAGCTGCGGGAAAAGGGAATAAATGACCCTGTGCTGGAGTCCATAGTGAGAGAGAACCTTTCTATGATAGCATCTAAAAAGTACAAGGACATATGTAAAAAATACAAAATAGACATGGAGACTGTCGGCAGGTACTGCGCGGCGATAAGGTCACTTGAACCAAAGCCCGGAATGATTTTTGAATCTTCAAATGAAAAATATGTATCTCCCGATGTCATAGCTGAAAATATTGACGGGAAGTTTGTGATGCGATTAAATGAGACGAGCATCCCCAAAATAACAATAAGTGATTTCTACCAGAATCTGCTTTTAAACACCCAGGATGAAGAGGCCAAGGAGTATATAAAGCAAAAACTGAATTCTGCGGCAAACCTGATGAAAAACATAGAAAGCAGAAAGTCGACCATACTAAAGGTTGCACAGGAGATACTGAACAGGCAGATTGAATTTTTTGAAAAAGGGGTTAACTATTTAAAACCCATGATACTCAAGGACATAGCCCAGGAACTTGAATTCCATGAATCAACAATAAGCAGGGCTGTAAATGGAAAATACATGCTTACCCCCTACGGGCTTTTTGAACTGAAATTTTTCTTCAGCGGATCTCCAAGCTGCGAAGACGTTGCGGCAAACAGTATAAAGAGCATAATAAAAGATATAATAGACGACGAAAACAAGAAAAAGCCTTACAGTGACCAGAAAATATGTGCCATACTAGACCAAAAGGGGATAAGTGTCTCCAGAAGGACAGTTGCAAAATACAGGGATGAAATGGGCATACTCTCGTCGTCGCAAAGAAAAGAGCTGTAAAAATCCGCTTTGAAAGTGGATTTTTTTTTGCAATTATATATAGAATATGTAATTTGAATTGAAAAAGTTGTATGTCTGATATAGAATAAGTATGTGAAATAAATGCGTTTGAAAAAATAATAGTATCCCATATTTAAAATATTCCAATAGGGGTGTAAGGGGAGGTTACATAATGTTAAACAAAAAGACAATCGAAAATGTAAACGTAAAGGGAAAAAAGGTTCTTGTAAGATGCGACTTCAATGTTCCGCTTTCAGGAGAAAAGATAACAGACGAGAGCAGACTCATAGGAGCGCTTCCTACAATAGAATATCTTATAAAAAACGGGGCGAAGGTTATACTTTGTTCTCACCTTGGAAAACCTAAGGGAGAGCCAAAGCCAGAACTTTCACTTCTTCCAGTTGCAAAGAGGCTTTCACAGCTTTTGGGAAAAGACGTCCATTTTGCAGCAGATGACAATGTTGTCGGAGAAAATGCGAAGAAGGCAGTAGAGGATATGAAAGGCGGAGATGTGGTTCTTCTCCAAAACACAAGATACAGAAAAGAAGAGACTAAAAATGAAACGGGGTATTCAAGGGAACTTGCATCACTTGCGGACATATTCGTAAATGACGCATTTGGAACAGCTCACAGGGCGCACTGCTCTACGGTAGGAGTTACAAAATTCATAGATCAGAGCGTTTGTGGATACCTTATACAAAAAGAGCTTGAATTCCTTGGAAGCGCCGTTGAAAACCCTAAGAGACCTTTTGCAGCAATACTTGGGGGAGCAAAGGTTTCAGACAAGTTGAATGTAATAAATAACCTGCTTGAAAAGGTGGACACTCTTATAATCGGAGGGGGAATGGCATATACATTCCTTAAGGCGAAGGGTCTTGGAATAGGAAATTCACTTCTTGAAGAAGACAAAATAGACTATGCGAAAGAAATGTTTGAAAAGGCCGACAAAAAGGGTATAAAACTTCTTGTGCCTGTTGACTTCAGAGCGGCAGACAAGTTCTCGGAAGATGAAAAGGCCCAGCTCTTCAGCGGAAGCGTTCCAGATGGGAAAATGGCTCTTGACATAGGACCTGAGACTGAAAAACTGTTTGCGAACGCTATAAAAGAGTCAAAGACAGTTGTTTGGAACGGACCTATGGGAGTATTTGAATTTGAAGAGTTTGCAAGTGGAACAAGGGCTGTCGCAAAGGCTATGGCAGATGCAGACGCTGTAACTGTAATAGGCGGAGGAGATAGTGCTGCTGCTGTAAACCAGATGGGATATGGGGAGAAGATGACTCACATATCTACTGGCGGAGGAGCAAGTCTTGAATTCCTAGAGGGCAAGGAGCTTCCAGGAATAGCTGCGCTCGATGATAAATAGGAGGTGAAATGCTTGAGGATACCAATAATAGCAGGCAACTGGAAGATGAATAAAACTATAAAGGAAGCAGTTGCATTCATAGAAGAGATAAAGCCACAGATCGAGGGAACTGATGTAGAGGTGATCCTTTGCGCTCCATTCATACTCCTTAAGGACATGAAGGAGGTTTCAAAGGGGAGCAACATCAAAATAGGGGCCCAGAACATGCACTTTGAGGAAAGTGGAGCCTATACTGGAGAGGTGTCAGTGCTCAACCTCAAGGAAATAGGAATGGACTACGTGATAATAGGACATTCTGAAAGAAGACAGTATTTTGGAGAGACCGACGAGAATGTAAACAAGAAGGTTAAAAAAGCCCTTGAATATGACATAAACCCAATAGTATGCGTAGGGGAAACACTTGAGGAAAGACAGGCTGAAAAGACAAGGGACAAGGTCAAGCTGCAGGTTGAAAAGGCGATTGAGGGACTGACTCATGAGCAAGCTTCGCGCATCGTTGTGGCATACGAGCCTATATGGGCCATAGGCACAGGAATGGCAGCTACAAGCAGTGATGCAAACGAAGTTATAGAGTACATAAGGCAAACGCTTGAGAGCATATATTCGAGTGAGACTGCGGAAAAAATAAGAGTGCAGTATGGCGGAAGCGTTAAGCCTCAAAATGTTGAAGAGATAATGAATGAGCCGGACATAGACGGAGCCCTTGTAGGAGGAGCAAGTCTTGACCCTCAAAGTTTCGTGAAACTAGTTAATTTTTAAGCGGGAGCTGATATATTTGAAAAACCAGGTAGCCCTTATAATACTTGACGGGTTTGGAATAAACGAAGACGAGTACGGCAATGCCGTAAAGCTTGCCAGCATGCCTAATTTCAAAAGATACGTAAACGAGTGGCCAACTTCCCAAATTTCCGCAAGTGGAATGGATGTAGGACTTCCAGACGGCCAGATGGGAAATTCGGAGGTCGGGCATCTCAACATAGGAGCTGGAAGAATAGTATACCAGGAGCTTACTAGGATAACAAAGGAAATAGAAAGCGGCGATATACTCAAAAATAAGGCGATTTCAAACGCCATAGAAAACGCAAGCAAAAACGGCAGAAAGCTTCATTTAATGGGCCTACTTTCGGATGGCGGAGTGCACAGCCACATAGAGCATTTAAAGGGGCTTTTGGACATGTGTAAGTCCAAGGGGCTTTTTGACGTATATGTACATGCATTTTTAGACGGAAGGGACACCCCTCCTCAAAGCGCAATATCATATATAGAAGAACTTGAAGGGTATATGAATGAAAGCGGCGTAGGAAGGATTTCCACGGTATCGGGAAGATACTATGCCATGGACAGGGACAATAGATGGGAAAGAGTCAAGCTTGCATACGATGCAATGGTGAATGGAAAGGGCAATACGGCATATTCAGCTGTTGAGGCTGTAAAGGCTTCATATGAAAGCGGTGTGAATGACGAGTTCGTAATTCCCACTGTGATACTGAATGACAGCAAGCCTGTTGCATCGCTTGAGCAGGGAGACTCGGCAGTGTTTTTCAATTTCAGACCTGACAGGGGAAGACAGCTTACAAGGGCCTTGGTAGATGATGCATTTGAAGGCTTTGAAAGAAGCAAGATAGATACCATGTTTGTGACTATGACGCAATACGATTCAACTATAGAAAACGTGGAAGTGGCATACAGGCCGCAGGTTCTTGAAAATACAATGGGCGAATACCTGAGCAAAAACGGCAAAAGCCAGCTTAGAATGGCCGAAACCGAAAAGTACGCCCACGTTACGTTCTTTTTCAACGGAGGCGTAGAAAAGCCTTATGAAGGAGAGGACAGGGTGCTCGTATCGTCTCCGAAGGTTGCAACATACGACATGCAGCCGGAAATGTCTGCATATGAAGTGGCTGAAAAGTTTGAAATAGCAGTTGATGAAAAGGACTACGACTTCATTGTTCTCAATTTTGCAAACCCCGACATGGTTGGACATACTGGAAATATCGAGGCAGTGGTAAGAGCTCTAGAGTCGGTTGACGAATGCCTTGGAAGGGTTGTAGACAAGGTCTTATCCAAGGGAGGCGCTGCCATAATAACGGCAGACCATGGGAACTCCGAGTACATGATCGACAAGGAGACAGGACAGCCTTTTACTGCCCACACTACAAACAAGGTGCCTTTTGTGATAGCTGGAAGAGAATGCGTGGAGATTAAAGAAGGCGGAAGGCTTTGCGACATAGCACCCACGGTGCTTGGGCTCATGGGGCTTGAAAAGCCAAATGAGATGACCGGCGAGAGCCTTGTAAAGCAAAAATGCCTGGTTCAAAACTAATATAATATTAATGCCGTGGAGAAAAATGCTTGCTTTTTTCTCCGCGGATAGTATACAAAAAATAATCAAATATCAGGAGGAATGAAAATGTACATAGAAGAGGTTTACGCAAGAGAGATACTTGACTCAAGAGGAAATCCAACAGTGGAGGTTGAAGTTGCGCTTGAAAGCGGAATAGTGGGAAGAGCGGCTGTTCCATCTGGAGCTTCTACAGGAGCGTTTGAGGCGGTTGAACTTAGAGACGGCGACAAGGGCAGATATCTTGGAAAAGGTGTTCTAAAGGCCGTTGAAAACGTAAATGACATAATAGCAGACGAGATAATAGGAATGAATGCGCTTGACCAGGTTGGAATAGACAAAAAGCTTATGGAGCTCGACGGAACGCCAAACAAGGCGAAGCTTGGAGCAAACGCGACTCTTGGAGTTTCAATAGCTGTTGCGAAGGCTGCCGCTGAAGAGCTTGGAATGGATCTTTTCCAATATCTTGGCGGAGTAAATGCAAAGAAACTTCCTGTTCCTATGATGAACATAATAAATGGAGGAAAGCACGCTGACAACAACGTGGACCTTCAGGAGTTCATGATAATGCCTGTTGGAGCTGATTCTTTTAAAGAGGCTCTTAGAATGTGTGCAGAGGTTTACCATGCGCTTAGAGGAACTCTAAAGGGCAAAGGATACAATACTGCAATAGGAGACGAGGGTGGATTTGCTCCAGACCTTAAGTCTAACGAAGAGGCTATACAGGTTATAATGGAGGCAATAGAAGCGGCTGGATACAAGGCCAAGGAAGACATAATGATAGCTATGGACCCTGCAGCTACAGAGGTTTACAAAGACGGAAAATACCATCTTGAAGGAGAGGGAAAAGTTCTTTCTTCAGCTGAAATGGTTGACTTTTATGAAAACCTTGTAAACAAGTACCCTGTAATATCAATAGAAGACGCTCTTGCGGAAGAAGACTGGGATGGATGGAAGCTTCTTACTGAAAGACTTGGAGACAGAGTTCAGCTTGTTGGAGACGACCTTTTCGTAACTAACACTGAAAGACTTTCAAAGGGAATAAAAATGGGAGTTGCAAACTCTATACTTATAAAGCCAAACCAAATAGGAACTATAACAGAGACTCTTGACGCTATTGAAATGGCAAAGACTGCAGGATATACTGCAGTTATATCTCACCGTTCAGGAGAAACTGAAGATACTACGATAGCAGACCTTGTCGTGGGAATAAACACAGGACAGATAAAGACTGGTGCGCCTGCAAGAACAGACAGGGTTGCAAAATACAACCAGCTTTTAAGAATAGAAGACATAATAGGAGACAGCGCTCAGTATCCTAAGATGGATGCCTTTTACAACGTTAAGAACAAATAATCGTATTTGCGAAAATTGAGAATATTCACAGGCACAAAAATATTAAATTGTGCATATGTATGTTGAAATGCAGAAAAAACAGCGGGGAAAGCGCTTGCTTTCCCCGAAAAAAAGGCTTTTCAGTTTAATGCTTTATCGCGTGAAAAAGTCAGAAAAATCACACCTTGAAAAAGAAACAAAGTACGACTTCGATTAGTGGAGTTTTTGCTTGATTTGTTAATATCCATGTGTTAAAATATGTTTGTTGATTTTAAGGAGGAGGTGTGGGGTATATGAGAACTTTTCTGATGGTAGTACAGCTTATAGTTAGCTTGGTACTCATAGTGAGCGTATTGCTTCAGTCGGGCAAGAGTGCTGGACTTTCGGGTTCCATAGCCGGAGGAGCAGAGCAGATGATGGGAACAAAGGCAAGGGGCATGGATGCTGTGTTTTCAAAAATCACTTCTGTTTGCGCAATAATGTTTATAGCGGTAGCATTGGCACTAGTTGCTATACAATAAAAAACCTGGTCAGTGCCTTATATATTTTTGCATGCATCTATTTTTTTTGGCACTATTTGGCACCAAAGGGTTAAAAACAAAATATTTTTGAAGGAGGTAGAAAGATGAATTATTTCGTAGTAGCACCGATTATAGGACTTATAGCATTGTTCTTTGCATTTACTCTTGCAAATAAAATAAATGCAGTAGAAGTAGGAACTGAGAGAATGAAGGAAATATCTTCATACATCTATGAAGGTGCGATGGCATTTTTAACAAGAGAATACAAAACTCTTGTAGTATTCGTAGTAGTACTTTTTATAGTGTTGGGGGTTGGAATAGGCTGGCTTACAGCTATGTGCTTCCTAGTAGGAGCTCTTTTCTCTACACTTGCAGGATTCTTTGGAATGAAGGTTGCTACAAAGGCAAACGTTAGAACTGCAAATGCAGCTAAAGAAGGCGGAATGAACAAGGCACTTAGCATAGCATTCTCAGGCGGAGCTGTAATGGGAATGTCAGTTGTTGGACTTGGACTTCTAGGAATAGGATCGCTTTACCTGATTCTTACAGGAATGAATATAGCGCCAGAAGAGGCTGCAAAGATACTTACAGGTTTCGGTCTTGGAGCTTCTTCGATAGCACTGTTCGGACGTGTCGGCGGGGGTATATACACAAAGGCCGCAGACGTTGGAGCAGACCTTGTTGGTAAGGTTGAAGCGGGAATACCTGAAGACGACCCAAGAAACCCGGCGGTTATAGCTGACAACGTTGGAGACAACGTTGGAGACGTTGCTGGTATGGGAGCGGACCTTTTCGAGTCGTATGTAGGATCTATAATAGCTGCAATAACTCTTGGACTTATAGTTTACGGAGTTAACGGAGCAGCTTACCCTCTTGCACTTGCAGGTGTAGGTATAGCAGCTTCTATAATAGGAACTTTCTTTGTTAAAGGTGACGAGAATTCAGACCCTCACAAGGCGCTTAAAATGGGTACATATGTTGCAGGAATAATAACTGTGATAGCAGCATTCATACTTTCAAATCAGCTTCTAGGAAACATAAGTGGATTTATTGCAGTGGTTATAGGACTTGCAGTAGGTATGATAATAGGACAAATTACAGAGGTATACACTTCTGGAGAGTACAAATATGTAAAGAAAATAGCAGAGCAGGCTGAAACAGGACCAGCTACAACTATAATATCAGGACTTGCAGTAGGTATGGAGTCTACAACTTGGCCTATAATAGTTCTTGCAATAGGTATAATTGGAGCTTACACGGTTGCGGGACTTTACGGAATAGCTCTTGCAGCGGTTGGAATGCTTGCTACGGCAGGTATGACTGTCGCGGTTGACGCATACGGACCAATAGCTGACAATGCTGGTGGAATAGCGGAAATGTGTGAGCTTCCAGGCGAAGTTAGAAAAATAACTGACAAGCTTGATGCAGTTGGAAACACGACAGCGGCGATAGGAAAAGGATTTGCGATAGGATCAGCGGCTCTTACAGCCCTTGCACTTTTCGCATCATATACAGCAGCGGCAAAGCTAAGCGGAATAGACCTTACAAACCCATTTGTTATAGCAGGTATGCTAATAGGTGGAATGCTTCCATTCCTATTCTCTGCGATAACTATGGAGGCTGTTGGTAAGGCGGCATTCGAGATGATAGAAGAAGTTAGAAGACAGTTCAAGGAAATACCGGGAATAATGGAAGGAACAGCTACTCCTGAATATGCAACATGCGTTGACATATCTACATCTGCAGCGCTTAAGGAGATGCAAATACCTGGACTTCTTGCAGTTCTTTCACCTCTTGCTACAGGACTTCTTCTTGGAACAGAGGCTCTCGGCGGACTTCTTGCGGGATCGCTTGTTTCAGGAGTTCTTATGGCTATAATGATGGCCAATGCAGGCGGAGCTTGGGACAACGCTAAGAAGTATATAGAATCAGGAGCTCACGGTGGAAAAGGAAGCGAGCCTCACAAGGCTGCAGTCGTTGGGGATACAGTTGGAGACCCATTCAAAGATACTTCTGGACCATCTATAAACATACTTATAAAACTTATGACTATAGTTTCACTGGTATTCGCTCCACTTTTCGTTCAGTACGGCGGAATACTTGTAAACATGATAGGCAAGTAATGCATTTGAAATGCAAATAGAAGAGCCTCTCTTTTAGAGAGGCTTTTTTTTTATTATTGATTTTAAAAATGCATAAATATTTTACACAAATTTATTTGGGTAAATAATATAAGAAACGGGAGTGATAGCATGGAAAAGGGACTTAAGGAAAAACTGCTCCAGCTCATAAGGGAAGAGGCATATAATCCCCTTACGGCAAGGGAGTTTGCAGATATATTCGACATACATGAGTCTGAAAGGCCGCTGTTTTACGAACACCTTGACGAGATGGTCCAGGACGGGCTCTTGTACATGACTAAGAATAAAAGATACGGCCTGCCTCAGAAGATGAACCTTTTCGTAGGAAGGCTTGATGTGACCCAGAGGGGATTTGGATTCATAGAATCAACTGAGGAAGGCGTGGAAGACCTGTTTGTAGCATCATCCGACATCAACGGAGCTATGCACGGCGACAAGGTAATAGCCAGGGTAACAAAGCAGGGGGCAAAGGGAAGAAGGTCAGAAGGAGAGATAATAAAGGTAATTGAAAGGGGATACAGCACTATAGTCGGAAGGTTCGAAGTGAGCAAGAAATTTGGATTTGTAATCCCTGACGAAAAAAAATTCAACATGGACATATACGTCTCAAAAGGGCTTTCCATGAAGGCTAATGACGGGGACAAGGTTGTCTGCAAGATAATAAAATGGCCTGAAAGGGGAAGAAGCCCTGAGGGTGAAATAATTGAAATACTAGGAAAAGGCGGAGTGCCTGAGGTTGAAGTGCTTTCGATAATAAGGCAGCATGGAATACCGGAGAACTTCCCCAAAAAGGTGCAAAGAGAAGTAGATGGTATAGAAGAGACAATACCTGCGGCTGAAATCCAAAGAAGAAAAGACATAAGGGACATGACCACATTCACGATAGACGGAGCGGATGCAAAGGACCTTGACGACGCCGTGTCCATAGAGATGCTTTCAAATGGAAACTACAGACTGGGAGTCCATATAGCCGATGTTACAAACTATGTAAAGGAAAACTCAAAGCTCGACAGGGAGGCTCTTAAAAGGGGTACTTCAGTATACTTTGCGGACAGGGTCATACCTATGCTTCCTCCAAAGCTTTCAAATGGCCTGTGCAGCCTTAACCCGGATGTGGACAGGCTGGCCCTTTCGGTGTTCATGGAGATAGACAATTCTGCAAATGTGGTGAGCCATGAGATAGCCGAGACTGTCATAAGGTCAAAGGCAAGGCTCATATACGAGGATATATCAGACATACTTGAAAAAGGGGAAATGGAAGATACGGCCCATCTGTTTGAAAAGTACAGCCATATAATAGATGATTTTACCAAGATGGAGACTCTTGCAAGGCTTCTCATGAAGAGAAGAGACAATAGGGGAGCAATCGACTTTGATTTCCCCGAGGCCAAGATAATATTTGACGAGAAAGGCCATGTCGACGACATAAAAAAATACGACAGAAGGATAGCAAACAGAATAATAGAGGAGTTCATGCTAATATGCAATGAAACTGTTGCGGAAGAGTTCTTCTGGCTTTCAATGCCGTTCGTCTACAGGATACACGAGACTCCAGACAGGGAAAAGATGGAGGATTTCAACAAATTCATATCGACATTTGGATATGTTGTAAAGGGAAGCCTTGACGAGGTTCATCCAAAGGCGCTTCAGGACCTTTTACACCAGATTCGCGGTAAGAAGGAAGAACTTGCGGTCAGCATGATAATGCTAAGGTCGCTAAAGCAGGCCAAATATGCTCCAAACTGCACAGGCCACTTCGGACTTGCGGCCAAGTATTATTCGCACTTTACATCTCCTATAAGAAGATATCCGGACCTTCAGATACACAGGATAATAAAGGAGTTTCTAAACGGACAAATAGACGGCAAGAGGCAAAATGAGCTCAAGGAGATAGTGGCAAAGTCTTCGGAGCAGTCATCTCTCAGGGAAAGGGAGGCTGAAACGGCTGAAAGGGAAGTTGAAGATCTTAAAAAGGCAGAATACATGAGAGATCACGTTGGAAAGGTATACGAAGGATTCATATCGGGCGTCACTTCATTTGGAATATTCGTAGAGCTTGACAACACCGTAGAAGGTCTTGTAAGGCTTTCGTCAATGTCCGACGACTACTATATATTCGACAGTGAAAAATACACTGTAATAGGCGAACACAGGAAAAAGATGTACAGGATAGGGGACACCATAAAGGTAAAGGTGGACAGGGTTGACCTTGACAGAAGAGAAATAGAGTTTATGATGGCGTAAAATATGGCATATGTAGAGATATATAGAATCTCATAAAGTCTAAATTCGTTAATTCGTATACTGCAATATCACAGGCATGTGAAGTATAAACCCTCCGGACGTCTTATGCTTTGAAGCTGTCAGCAGCTTATGCCGCCTGCTAGCCGGGAACCTTTGAAACTCGCTGCGCTCAAACAGTCAAAGGTTCCAATCGGCGCTCATGCGCTATTTCACTGGACAGCATTTGCAAAGCTCCATAAAGCCGGACTGATTCATACCATTCACATGCTCTTTGATGAAGTTTTATATAGTATACTAAAGGGGGCGGGAGTTCGGCGCATTTCGGTTCACCAATATATCCAGCAGCAACAGAAAGTTAAATGTTATTAAAATATCATATGCAAAAAAATGTAAAAAAATTAGACTAATTACCGAACATATGTTATAATAATATTGACAAAAAAGGTGTTATATTGACAAATAGACTGCAATATGGTATATTTCTTTAGTAACTTTATTAAGAGGTGGAAAACTTATGGCAGAGGGAAAAAAGATACTGGCCACAAACAAAAAGGCAAGGCACGACTACTTCATAGAAGAAGTGTATGAGTGTGGAATAGAGCTCAAGGGAACAGAGGTAAAATCCATAAGAGCAGGAAGAATCAACCTCAAAGAGGGATTTGCGTCAGTAGACAATGCCGAGGTTTTTCTAAAGCAGGTTCACATAAGCCCATATGAGCAGGGAAACATACACAATGTCGATCCTGTAAGAGTCAGAAAGCTTCTGCTTCATAAACATGAGATAAGAAAGCTCATAGGTGCAATAAAAGAAAAAGGTTATTCACTTGTACCTCTTAGTGTGTATCTAAAAAGAGGCAAGGTTAAAGTTGAAATAGGCCTTGCAAAAGGTAAAAAGCTTTATGACAAACGTCAAGACTTGGCTAAGAAAGATGCTCAAAGAAGGATACAAAGAGAACTTTCAGCCAAATACTAATACATGGGGATGTAAAGGTTTCGACGGGGGTTTGGAGTCTAGAGTAGCGAGTCATGTTTACTCCGGTTCATGTAAAAAACTTGGGAATAAATATAATTGCAAACGATAATTACGCTTTAGCTGCCTAATCGCGGCTCGTCCTCCTAAGTGTCCCGCGAACTTAGATAGGGCGTCAAACTAGTGGGGAACTGTCTTTAGGGGTGTCTCGACCAAAAGACGGATCAATTGGGACTGGCCGAGCAAGCATTCTGTTGCTGGAAGATTTGCAAGGCGAGATTTAAAACAGCAAATACACTCGTAGAAGCTCTAGGTAAAGGGCTTTCGGACAGGGGTTCGACTCCCCTCATCTCCACCAATATTATCCACGAGAACCGCATCGGAAAAATCCGATGCGGTTTTTTAATGTCTGTCCAGAAGGGGCTATAGCTCGCCGGTGAAATGTAAAGGTGGAAAATATATGAAAAAAATGTTATCCTTATATAGCAATGATTTCGGTTTTTTTTACCATCACCACAAAGATTTTATTTGTTTATATTGCACTGCAAGGATATGGTTACAGCAAAAGGAGGAGAAAAAAATTGAAAAAAATATACTATATGTTAATGGTAGCGCTTTTAACGACTGCTGTTTTTACGGCAAATGCTTTTACATCCACGGCTCAGGAAAATGTGCAGGCCGTATGGATTGCAACAGTTTTCAGCCTGGATTTCCCAAGTACAAAAAATGATGTTGTTTCTCAAAAAAATGAGTACATAGAAAAACTGGACAAACTGAAGGCTGTCGGCATAAATACCGTAATAGTTCAGGTAAGGCCTAAGGCGGATGCGCTGTATAGTTCCAATATCAACCCTTGGTCGGATGTCCTTACCGGAGAGCAAGGCAAAGACCCCGGTTACGACCCTATGGCTTTCATGATTGAAGAGGCACATAAAAGAGGCATGTCATTTCACGCTTGGCTAAACCCGTACAGGATCACTACTTCCGGAACGGATACAAGCGTTCTTTGTGAAACTCACCCGGCCAGACTGAATCCGGACTGGACTATGAGCTATAATGATGCCCTGTATTACAATCCTGAAAAAGAGGGAGTAAAGAATCACATCGTCTTGACTGTGGAGGAAATTGTCAAAAACTATGATGTTGATGCTGTTGTTTTCGATGACTATTTTTATCCGTCAAATTATCCGCTTCCGGACGGGGAAGGCAAGGACGGAGCACTTGCCAATAGCAGAAGGCAGCATGTCAATGACATGGTTGAGCGTGTAAGCCGGGCAATCAAGAATACGAATAGCAATGTGCTGTTTGGAATAAGCCCTTCAGGCATTTGGAAAAACAAGATATCCGACCCGACGGGTTCCGATACATCGGGCAATCAGTCTTACTATTCGGTATATGCTGACACGAGAACATGGATAAAAAACGGTTGGATCGACTATGTTTCTCCTCAAATTTACTGGGAAACAGGACATAAAGCGGCAGACTATGAAACTTTGGTCAAATGGTGGTCGAATGAAGTAAACGGAACAAAGGTCAAGCTGTATATAAGCCAGGGCTTGTACAGGGAGGTTGTTGCAAAACAAATAGACACGCAGCTGAAAATAAATCAGAAATATCCACAGGTGAGTGGAAGCTGTTATTATAAACTCAAGAGTCTGCTTGAAAATACGGCGGGGTGTAAAACGAAAATAGCCTCTTTGAATTCGGCGGATACATTTGCAGCCCAAGATAGCGACATATACCTTCTGTATTCTTCAGAGAGTTCATTGAAATCCGGCGTCAGAAGCGGAACGGTTACAGCCAGTATTTTGAACGTGAGAAGCGGAGCCGGAACACAACACGCCATCGTATCCAAAATAACAAGTGGCACAAAAGTGACTATTTTAGAAGATAAGGCAGGCTGGTACAATGTCAAGCTGGGGAACGGACAGACGGGGTGGGTTATATTAGACTATTTGAATGTGAATTAAACAATCCATATGATTAGTCTGCCAATCAATCAGTTCCATGCGCTTCAAGAGGTTGCAATTAATACATAGGCAATAAAAAACCGCATTGGATAAATCCAAGCGGTTTTTTGTTGTGCGCAAAAGTAGTTTTGAATTATAAATGAGCATTTATAGAGTATGAGAAATTGACATGATTTGCAAATGTGAAATCATTTTTTCTTTTTCATAATGGCCTGGAGTATGTTAGCTATTGCCAATATGCCAACTATTGAACCGCCAATAAATCTGGCGTTGAAATCATCCAGTGCAATGAACATCCAAACAGAAATGACAAGCAGTATTGATCCGAAAACAAGCTTGTTGGAATCCATGCAAACACCTCCAGTATATACATAACATATGAAAGAGTCTCATATGTCAGGGATACCCGTTTTCTATTGTGGCAAACTGCAATCCGGCACATTTAAAGTCATTCGGTGATTAAGACAGCTTTACAGATTGACCTTTTTGTCGAAAAGATACCCTGTGAGCACAAACAGCATGGCGGCTGTCACAATATTGACTCCTATGATGGAATTGAAAAGTGAGGAGAATGATTCAGCCTGCAGGTGTTCCCAATTGCTCATCTTAAGAAGAGGCTTTGAGAGTTGGCCCATTACAAAAGAAATTACTATGAAAAATCCAAATGAAAGGGTTTTTCCATGCTTATATTTGAAAGCAGACTTTTTGAAAGAGCCATTGCCAGGTAAACCATTAGTATGAATATAATGTAGTTTGAAAACATTAACACGTATGTTTTGAACATGCTTGCAAGCATTCCGCTTGAAAGGGATGAAATCTTCATGTCCTTTTCAAGTTCCATGAATTTGAGTTTTTCAGCCGCCTTCTCCGTTGAGAAGTCGCTGAACATGTCGCTGTAGTAGTCAAGGCAGTTTTTTATTTTCATCCACTTTGGCAGATAGTTTGTTGTGGGCATGAAGGATACTACTGCTTTTGTGGCATGTGCCTTATTTTGCCAAAACCCAAGCTTTGGAGTTTCAGCATATAGAGTATAATACAAAAATATTAAAAAATACTGTATTTAATGAGAATTTAAGGAAAATAAAAGAAATGCATAAGGTTGGAATGATTAGGATGGCTGTAATAATGAACAAAAATTAGGAATCCCGGCCAGTGGGTATAATTAATGAAACACATTTTTGTAAAGGAGATGGTATCATGCGAAAAATGCTGTGCTTTATTATTGTGGCTGTAATGGGTTTCCAAATGGGGCTGGTTTCATATGCTCAAGGCATAACTGTTGAAATAGACAAAAATGCCGTAAAGTTCGATGTGGAGCCTGTCATAGAAGACGGAAGGGTGCTCGTCCCATTTAGAAGGGTGTTTGAAGAGCTGGGGCTGAGTGTAGAGTGGGATGGCAGCCTGGATATCGCCTCTGCATATGATGAGGGCACATCGCTTTCAATCAAGGCATCAAGCAGGTATGGAAGCGTCAATGGAGAGCTTTTGGAACTGGAAACGGCGGCTAAGATAGTGGATGGAAGGATGCTGGTGCCTCTCAGGTTCATATCTGAGGCTTTTGGAAATGAAGTAGTATGGGACGGGGACAAGAGGCTTGTAAGCATAACTTCAGGTTTCAAGGAGATTTCAAAAACAGATGAGCTTCCGGCGGTAGGTTCGAGGGAAAAGCTCATGGCGATATTGGAATATTCCCAAAGATTGAGCAGGTTTTATACTCAGTTCAGAGACGACATTTCTATTGAAAAGGGATTGGAGGAATCCTTTGAACCGGAGGCCGGAGATACTGAACCACCGGACTATTCTGAAACAAACATACAGGTCGAGGGTGTGGACGAGGCTGACATAGTAAAAACAGACGGGGAATATATATATCAAATCAGAAACAACAATATTTCAGTAGTAAGGGCGGACGGCGGGAAGCTTTCTCTTGAAAGCGAGATTGAGGGCAAAGACGGATTTAAAGCCAGCGAGATGTATCTGAGCGGAGAAACTCTTGCAGTAATAGGGGTCTCAAGCAGGCCTGAATTTAGAATGATGGATCAGGATGTTAAAGAAAGCATATGGCCTTATCCCGGTTCGGCGCTGAAAATGGAAGTATACGACATATCGGACAAATCGAGTCCCAAGCAGGTGAGGAGCGTAGAAATAGACGGACGCTACGTGACTTCCAGGCTTATTGAAGGCAAGCTTTACATGGTTGCAAACAAGAATATGAATGTCCTATACAGAGAAGGTGAATTTGACTACAGGCCGAGTATTTATGACAGCATAGAAGGCAGGCCTATTGAAATACCGTATGATGAGATACGCTATTTTCCGGATTCAGTGATGTCGAGCTATCTTATAACAATAGGGATAGACCTCGAAAACTTGGATAAAAGGGCCGACATAGACGCGTATCTGGGATCGGGTCAAAACGTGTACGCTTCAAGGGAGAACATGTATGTAGCTGAAACCAGATATGAATATGACTACGAACTGGACGAGTCGGGAAACAGCGAAGTCTATTATCCTGTGTACAAGGTGAATACGGACATATTCAAATTCAGACTGGACGGCGGGGATATAGACTATGTCACGAAGGGAAAGGTTGCGGGCACAGTGTTGAATCAGTTTTCAATGGACGAGCATGGCGGTGAGTTCAGGATTGCGACTACAAGCGGCGAGATATGGAGGACTGACGAGAGGACATCTAAGAACAACATATATGTTTTGGACAGGAGCATGGATGTAATTGGAAAGCTTGAGGGGATTGCGCCTACCGAAAAGATATATTCCGCAAGGTTCATTGGAGACAGGGCGTACATGGTCACGTTCAGACAGGTAGACCCGTTTTACGTGATAGATTTGAGCGACTCTGAAAATCCTGAAATACTTGGATACCTCAAAATTCCAGGATACAGCGACTATCTCCACCCCTATGACGAAAGCCACATAATAGGGTTTGGTAAGGAGACAGTCCAGACTAAGGGCGGATTCACAGTGGAGGGCATGAAAATAGGCATTTTTGATGTGAGTGACGTGGAAAGTCCGGTTCAAAGCCATGCCATTTCAATAGGCGAGCGGGGAACGGACTCGGAGATGCTGAGAAACCACAAGGCCCTTATGTTTTCAAGCCAGAAGGGAATTATGGCATTTCCCCTTACCGAGATGAGAAAAGCGGATGAGGGCTGGAGCCAGTTTTACTATCAGGGTGCATATGTATATGCGGTTGACGTTGAAAAAGGGTTCGACCTTATAGGGAAAGCAAGCCATTTGAGCAGAGAGGACTATGAAAAGGCAGGCAGCTACTGGTATGAAAGCGATAAGAACGTAAAGAGGATAATCTATATAGGGGACAATATATACACGATTTCAAGCAGCGCAATCCACTCTCATGACATGAATGACATGTCTTTTGAGGGCAAGATTGAATTTGAAAAATAATATGAAGTGAAGTCCCATTCAAGAATAAAATGGTGCACTACAACGGAAGGCGGCATTTAAAGAAAGCAGCGTCGATAAAAGCCCCCGCAGATTACACTGCGGGGGCTTTTATAATACGTCTGTTTATTTGGAGTCATTGACAAGATCGGTCAATAGATTCACTAGCATTTCTTCTTTGGATGTTTTTGATTTTTTGGCAATTATGGCCAAGGCAATATATGTTCTCTCGTCTACATTGATTATCATCGGCTGCAGTTTCTTAGTCGTTTTTTTCATTGCAGATTTGGCCTTGTCTTCCAGGGAAACAGCATCTTCACTTGCTGTTTTTAAGATGGCGTCGATTTTTGAAATCCAAACGGCTTCTTTGCGCTGTATGAGATCGTCAATGACTTCATTGATAAAAGCACTACGCTCCATGCCATTTCCAGCCGCAAGGGTTTTAAGATCGCGCTTTAAGTCCTTTGTTATGTTTAGTTTGATTTTCATTTTAGTCTCCAATAATTCATGATTTTGCTGCTATGACAGCTCTATTATTATAGCATATACGGGGCTAAGCGCCATGCATATAGAACTTTTTGAACTCCAGATATCCGTTTTTTCTCAGCTTGCATGCGGGGCAGTCTCCACAGCCGTTGCCTTTGATGGCATTGTAGCATGTGAGCGTCTCTTCCTTTATCACATCGAGCACTCCAAGGTCGTTTGCCATCTTCCACGTCTGGGCCTTGTCTATCCACATAAGCGGAGTGTGTATTTCAAACTGGTAGTCCATTGAAAGGTTAAGAGTCACATTCAGCGACTTTATGAAAACGTCCCTGCAGTCAGGATAGCCGCTGAAATCGCTCTGGGAAACCCCTGTTATTATGTGGTTTATTCCCCTTTGCTTTGCGAATACGGCGACGAAAGCCAAAAACAGCATGTTCCTTCCGTCCACAAACGAATTCGGAACCCCCTCTTCAGGTGAATCCGTATCAACGCTTATGTCTGTTCTTGTAAGGGAGTTTGGAGCGAGCTGGTTCAGAAGGCCCAGGTCAAGCGTGTGGTGCTCCACGCCGTATTTTTTGCATATGTCCCCTGCACACTCAAGCTCAAGCTTGTGCTTTTGATTGTAGTCGAACGAAACTGCTATTACTTCATTGAATCTTTCCTTTGCCCAAAACAGGCATGTTGTGCTGTCCTGACCTCCGCTGAATACCACTATTGCCTTTTCGTGATTCATAATTATACTCCTTTTTTGTCTGGCGACCATATTATTTTGTGAAGCTGAAGCTGGAGATTCACGCCGTTCATATTGTGCTTTTTCATGAATTCCACGATGTCTTCAGGCTCTATATTTCCAAATACCGGGCTGATGTATACAGCCGTTTTTTCCGATAGGTCATATTTCTTTATTATGTCGTATGCCCTTTTAAGGTCTTCGTGGCTTCCACATACGAATTTCACGGTATCTGTTCCTGTAAGAGTATCGAAATTCTCCGTGTCCATTTTATGTTCCATATTGCTTGAAGGAAGCTTGTAGTCCATTGTAAAGCTTGGGGCATTGGGAATGTCGCAAAAGTCTTCAAGAGATATGCTCCCGTTGGTCTCTATTTCAATGTAGAGCGACTTGTCATTTGAAAGCAGCTGCAAAAGCTCATGAATCCCCTGTTGCATAAGGGGCTCCCCGCCTGTAAGAGTAATATTGCGAACTCCTGTAGATTTGACATACGAGTATATATCTTCTGCGGACATTGGCTCGAAATGTACATCATCTCTGTTGGCCCATGATGTGTCGCAGTAGCTGCAGCCTAAGTTGCAGCCCGCAAACCTTATGAATATAGCAAGCTGTCCGGCGCGCCTGCCTTCTCCGTTTATGCTTATGAATTTTTCAACCACTTTTAGCATTACACTGCCTCCGTTTCTTCGTATGTCGCGCAGTTCGAAGGGGTTTCGTATACGGTTGCCCTTTTGACGTTGTATCCCCTCGACTTCATCTCGTAGAAGAAAAACGCAGAGAAGTTCTCGGCGGTGGGGCGAAAGTCGAGTTCTATTATATTGAATCCGTCCTCTTTAAGGCACTGCAGAGTATTTTCCCTCATTGTTCCCCTTTGAACCAAAAGGGCGTGGTCGCAGCTGTCTGCCATTTCCTTGACGTCTTTTTTAAGGTCTGAAAAGTCAACTACCATTCCGTCAAGCTGTCCGCCGGCTGTAAGGCTGTCCGAGCAGACCTCTATTTCAACCTTCCATCTGTGTCCGTGTATGTTGGCGCATTTGCCCTCGTATTCGGCAAGAAAATGCGCGCTGTCAAAGCTGTGTTCTGCTTTTAAAATATACATGATTTCCTCCTAAATATTCCCGTGGATAATGTTTGCGTAGTGGCAGCATCCTATTGCACCGTTGAACTGCGGATCCTCAACGCTCACTATTTCGTCGTAGTCATTTTGAAGATATATTTTTATTGCGCTGCTTTTTGCGACGCCGCCTGTCATTACAAGCCTTTTGCCCTTGAACCTTCTAAGAAGGGGCTGGAGTCTTTTGTATAGGGAGTGGTTTACTCCCGCGCACAGCCTTTCTATGCCTATGCCCTCGGCTATTTTTCCTATGAGCTCGGATTCTGAAAACACCGCGCATGTCGAGTTCAGCTCCACCGGGTTTTCGTGGTGAATGCTCATATCATGGAGCGACACCTCAAGCACATTTGCCATGTTTTCGAGATACCTTCCGCATGAAGCTGCGCATTTCTCGTTGAGCTCCAAATCTGTGGTGAGCCCTTTTTCGACCTTTACTGCCTTGACGTCCTGCCCGCCTATGTCGAGGAGTATGAAGTTCTTTAGGCCGCTTTGGTATATTGCACCGTAGACGTGGGCTTTTATCTCTATTATGGGCCTGAAGAGCTTGAGGTCTGTGTTGTTTCGCCCGTATCCCGTGGAAACTGCGGCATCTATGTTCTTTATTCCAAGCTTTTCAAGGTCCACCTCTATTTTGCCGTCAAAGTTGCAGTAGTCCCTGTAAAAGCTCATAGTGCTTATCTTTTTCTTTTGGATTATAATGCCTTTTTCCATTAGGGCTATTTTGACTTCACGGCTTCCAAGGTCTATTCCAAGTATTCTCATATTCTTATCTCCTTAAGGTCAAGCAGCATGTCTAAAAACGCCTCAATTCTAAGCTTTGTCCTTGAATCAAGTGAATTAAGCTTGTCGCCTTCAACGTTGAGTATTGGAATGTCGAGCTTTTGCTTTAATACCATGTCCTCAACCGCCCTGTGGCAAAAAGCCTGAGTGTAGTGAATGAGTGCGTCTATCTTTCTTTCGCTTATCTGCTTTTTTATGTCAACAAGTCTGAAATCCATGTCGTATGGATAGGTGTAGTCGTAGTACTGAGTGAATATGTCATCTGCATACTTCGCCCTTGGGAATGCAAACTCCCTTTGGACTTCGTTGTATACGAAGCCGGCATTGAAATTTTCGACGAATTCGTATATGTCTCCTGTCATGGGAGGAACGCCTATATAGCCGAGCCTCAGCTTTTTATGAACGGGCTGTCTTGAACTGATATCATCTACGGCCTTTTCTAGAGTGCTTTCGAAAAGGCTCATGTCTCCGTCGAAATCGCTCAGGCTTACCTGATAGAGGTGGTTTTCAAATCCAGTGGCTTTGCCGCAGCTGTATGTCAAATGGTCTATTTTTTCCGCTAGGTCTCTTATGCTGCCGAGCTTTTTTCTCATGTCTTCCACCTGTTCAAGCTTTACGCCGAAACAATCCATGAACCTTCTTATCTCCGTTTCAATATCCTCTTTTTTGTGGGAGTGCGGAAATGAGAACTGGTGAATTTTTATCCCCCTCAGCTTTAAAACCTCCAAAAGGGATTTTGTATTGGAGCAGTCCCCTTCTGTAACTCCGATTATCTCGTCTATGTCATTTTCTATACATGCTCCGTATATTCCCTTTATCCATGCGCAAAGGCTTTTGGGAAAGCCGTCCCTTTCGGCTATGTCTATATATTTTGAATAGTCATCAGACGTTATGAAAAGGTTGTTAAGGTCCACAGGAGTGTATCCGGCCGCCATTAGAACCTCTGCGGGCACTGTCGTGGTGATTCCTATCTTTTTCAATGTAATCCTCCTTCATAAAAAGGTTTGTATATGTTAATGTCCTGCTGTTTTTTTGCAACAAAAAAGGACGCAAGGCGCCCATAAACAAAAAACTACCCGGTTGGTAGTGGAGCCCTAGTTTTGTTTACAGACAGGATGGTTTCGAACTGTCCTATTATGTTTTCATACTTTTATATTTTACTACAGAAATATTTTAAAAGTCAAATTGATTTTTGGAGCGCGGTATTATACTATATATAATGGGTTATTTATATGCAAAATGGATATCAATGATAATGTGCTGGCGCAGCCGGCAATAATGTAATGGCATGGAGAGTGATTATTATGAGAATAGCTTCCATTATAGACCATACGCTTCTAAATCCTGAAGCCTCAAAGGCCGAGGTTGAAAAGCTATGCGAAGAGGCGGTTGAGCACGGCTTTGCGAGTGTGTGCGTGAATGGATGCCATGTGGAATTTGCCTGCAGCTGCATTAGGGGAAGCGGTTTACCTGTGGCTGCTGTAGTGGGATTTCCGCTTGGAGCCATGTCTACTGAGGCCAAGGCTTTTGAGACTAGGGATGCTGTCCAAAACGGCGCTGGTGAAATAGACATGGTCATAAATATAGGTGCATTAAAAGACGGTGACTACGACTATGTGCTAAAGGACATAAAAGGGGTTGTAGAGGCGGCAGGTGAAGGTGTGAAGGTCAAGGTGATACTTGAAACGTGCCTTCTTTCAAGTGAAGAGATTGCAAAGGCCAGCGCTCTTGTTGCAAAGAGCGGGGCCCACTTTGTAAAGACGTCTACAGGCTTTTCAAAGAGCGGAGCTACAGAAGATGACATAAGGCTTATAAGGTCCGTTGTAGGAGAGGATTTTGGAATAAAGGCGTCAGGTGGAATAAGGACTTACAGCGACGCAATAAAAATGGTGGAGGCGGGCGCTACAAGAATAGGTGCTAGCGCTTCTGTTGAAATTGCAAAAGGAGAGGAATAATATGGCTATATACGATAAGATAAGGGAATCTGCGGAGTACATACTGGAAAGGGTGGACAAAAAGCCAAGCATAGGGCTTATACTTGGTTCGGGCCTTGGAGAGCTTGCAAACAGCATAGAAGGGGCCAAGATGTTCCCGTACTGCGACATCCCGAACTTCCCGGTTTCAACTGTAGAGGGACACGAGGGAAGACTTGTTATTGGAGAGATTGAAGGAAAGACGGTTGCTGCAATGCAGGGAAGATTCCACTACTACGAAGGATACGACATGAGCAGCGTTACGTTCCCTGTAAGGGTCATGAAGCTTTTGGGCATAGAGACAATAATGGTTACTAATGCGGCTGGAGGAGTAAATGAAGCTTACACTCCTGGAGATCTTATGCTTATAAGCGACCAGCTGAACCTGTCGGGAGACAACCCTCTAAAGGGCAAAAATATGGACGAGTTCGGAGTCAGATTCCCGGATATGTCCAATGCATATGACAAGGAGCTTAGAGAAGTCGTAAGGTCGGTTGCGAAAAATGCAGGCGTAGAGCTTAAAGAAGGAGTTTACGCGTGCATGAGCGGACCTACTTACGAGACTCCAGCAGAGATAAGAATGCTTAGGGGCCTTGGAGCCGATGCGGTTGGAATGTCTACGGTGCCGGAGGTGATAGTTGCAATTCACAGCGGCATGAAGGTAATAGGAATATCGTGCATAACAAACATGGCGGCGGGAATACTTGACCAGCCTCTTGACCACAGCGAGGTTATAGAGACTTCCAAAATAGCAAGGGAAAAATTCATAAGCCTTGTAAGGGGAACGATAGCAGCCGTATAATATGAATTCATATAAGCTGAGAGCGCAGGGCTGTAAATAGGCTTTGCTTACAAGGATTATAGGTGATAAGGAGAAAACCTCCCGCGTAGGGCGGGAGGTTTTTCGATAACAGTATGGAAAACACTGATACATACATTCAAAAGCTGACTGGAGGCGATAACATGAGGATGTACGATATAATACAGAAGAAAAGGGACGGCGGAGAGCTTACGAAAGAGGAAATAAGCTTTTTCGTGAAGGGGTATACAAACGGCGAAATACCTGACTATCAGGCTTCGGCCCTTATGATGGCCATATATTTCAACAAGATGAACTACAACGAGACACTTGAGCTTACAATGGAAATGGCAAAGAGCGGAGACAATATGGATCTTTCGGGAATAGAAGGCGTAAAGGTCGACAAGCACAGCACCGGGGGAGTTGGTGACAAGACGACTCTTGTTGTGGCACCTCTTGTTGCGGCCGCCGGAGCTCCCGTTGCAAAGATGTCTGGAAGGGGTCTTGGCCACACCGGCGGAACTATAGACAAGCTTGAGGCATTCGACGGATTCAACGTCGGAATGAGCATGGAAAAGTTCACAAGCAGCGTAAATGGAATAGGAATCGCTATAAGCGCGCAGACGGGAAATCTGGCACCAGCAGACAAAAAGCTCTATGCTCTAAGGGATGTTACGGCCACTGTTGAAAACATATCGCTTATAGCTGGAAGCATAATGAGCAAAAAGCTTGCATCGGGAGCGGACGCCATAGTACTTGACGTCAAGTCTGGAAGCGGGGCCTTCATGAAGGATGACAAAGGGGCTTTCGAGCTTGCCCAGGAAATGGTCAGCATAGGACTTGGAGCGGGAAGGGACATGGTGGCCCTCATAACCGACATGGACCAGCCCCTTGGAAAGGCCGTTGGAAATTCGCTTGAAGTCATAGAGGCAATAGACACCCTAAATGGTAATGGGCCAAAGGACCTTGAAGACATATGCCTCCACCTGGGAGCTCACATGCTGCTTCTTTCCAAAAAGGTGGGCACTATAGACGAGGGCCTACAAAGGCTAAGAGGCGTTATGGAAAGCGGCGAGGGCATTGAAAAGCTGAAAGAGCTTGTGAAAAACCAGGGAGGAGACCCTTCATATGTTGACGACACCTCGAAGTTTAAAAAGGCAGACATTGTAAAAGAGGTGCTTTCGGAGCAGGAGGGGTATGTTTATTCGATAAAGACTGACGAGATAGGAAGGGCATCTCTTGTGCTTGGAGCGGGAAGAGAGAACAAGGAAAGTGAAATAGACCTTTCCGTGGGCCTCATAGTTGAAAAGAAGAGGGGAGACTATGTAAGAAAAGGGGATGTGCTTGCAGTAGTCCACTCAAGCAGCGCTGAAAAATTTGAAGAGGCGAGCAGGATAATAAGGGCTGCGTACAGCCTTTCAGAGGTAAGGCCCGCAGATGAAAAGCTAATAAAGGGAATAGTGGACAAGGATGGAACAAGACACATATAAACTTAATGCGAGAAGGTGAATACATGAAAATACTCATAAGGGGAGCAAATGTACTGCTCTTTGAAAATGAAGAGGCTGTGATAAAAGAGGCGGACATAGCAATTCAAGATGGGAGAATAAAAAGCGTAGGTTCTGCCAGTGCGGACTTTTCTCCAGAAAAGACAATAGATGCAAAAGGTATGATTGCAATGCCGGGTCTTATAAACACGCATACGCACATTCCAATGTCGCTTCTTAGAAACTACGCCGACGACATGGCTTTTTGGGAATGGCTGCAGGAAAAGGTATGGCCCATAGAGGCAAAAATGAACGAAGAAGACATATACTGGGGAAGCATGCTGAGCATTTCAGAGCTCATAATGTCGGGAACTACGTGCTTCAACGACATGTACAGGTTTGCAGATGTAGTCGCCAAGTCAATGGCGGATACGGGAATAAGGGGAGCGGTATCAAACACACTGTTTGACATGATGCGAAATGAAGACAGGGACTTTGAAAGGGCCATTGAGATACACAGACAGTGGCACGGAGCGTCAAACGGCAGGATAAGCACATTTATATCGCCTCACGCTCCATACACATGCTCTGACGACTACCTGAAAGGGGCGGCAGAGACCGCAAAGAGACTGGGAGTGCCTCTTCACACGCACATAAGCGAGAGCACACGCGAAGTGGAAGAGAGCATAAGGGATTTTGGAAAGAGTCCAGTACAAAGGCTTTATGACATAGGGCTTTTCGACGTCCACACAATGGCTGCCCACTGCGTCCATCTGAGTGACGATGACATGGAAATGATGAGTGAAAAAGGCGTTAGCGTTTTGAACAACCCTACAAGCAATCTAAAGCTTGGAAACGGGTTCGCACCTATTTCAAGGCTTATGGAAAAGGGAGTCAACGTATCGCTTGGAACTGACGGAGCATGCAGCAACAACAACCAGGACATGTTCGAGGAGATAAACCTTGCGGCCTTGATAAACAAGGGCGTAACAGGAGATCCTCTGGCCGTGCCTTCAAAGACCGCGGTTAAAATGGCGACTATAAATGGAGCCAAGGCAATGGGGCTTGAAAAGAGCATAGGCTCAATTGAAGAAGGCAAAAAGGCGGACATAATACTGATTGATACCGAAGAGCCTCATTTCTATCCAAAGTACAATCTAATATCGTCGCTTTCATACTGTGCGAAGGCTTCGGATGTTGACACTGTAATAGTCGATGGAAAGATACTCATGGAAAAAAGAGTGCTTACTACAATAGACATTGAAATGGTCAAAAGCAAAGTCAATGACTCTGTTAAAAGGCTTATGAGCTCGATATAGACAGCAGAAGATTCACAAAGATATATCAGACAAGCGATAATTGGATTGATTGAAAAGTGAAAAATTTGCCAGAAGTCAAAAGATGATTCCAAAATCAAATGGGGTCATCTTTTTTCATCTATTCTGCTTATTCAGATTGAGTGCTAATACAGACTGTTTTTGGATATAAATATAAAATGATACGAATTAGAATGTAGAATATGGAGGTTGAAAATATGAACTGGGTGGGTTTTGTGCGGCTTATGAAATCGATATACGACAAGGGAGTTCCTGACATAGAATGGATAGAAAAGCAGGGTCTTCTTGCAGTCAAGATAGGGCAGACATTTGCACTCAGGATAGATTTTTTGGACGAGGAAACGTGCACTCACCTTTCAAGGCTGTATTCCCACAATTCAAACATACCATCTGAGACAGTGGAAGAGCTTATAGACATGTATACGCAGGAGGGCTGGAGGGAGAACTTCGAGTATATTGAAAAAATGCCCATAGCCTCGGCTTCGGTAGGGCAGGTCCACAGGGCGAGACTCAGAAGCGGAGAAGAAGTGGTTGTAAAGCTCATAAAAAGTGATTTCACCAAAAACTTCAAAAAGGATGTCGACAGCCTTAAAAAGTTTTTAAAGACCGCAATATTTTTGTATCCCAAGCTGGACAAAGTGGCCGATCCGCTGGGGATATTAAAGAATATTGAAAAATATACGCTTGACGAACTCAACCTCATTAACGAGATAGAGCACGGCGAGATACTAAAGGGCATAAGGGACAGCAACGTGGAAAGGTATGACCTTTCAAAGCTAAAATTCCCCAAAATATACAGGGAGCTTTCGAATGAAAATATACTTGTATCCCAGTTCATACGAGGTGAGACGTTTGACCATCTTCTCCAGCAAAAAAAACTGGACTATGATAATTTGCTGGAACTTTTCCACATACATGGATTTTATGTGTTCAATATAGGGACTTTCCACGGGGACATACACCCTGGAAATATAATACTCAGCGGAGAGGATCTCTATTTTATAGACACCGGAGCTATGAGCAGCGTGGGGGAAAAAATACAGACAGGTCTTTTGAAATTCATGGAAAACCTCAGCTACTACAACTATGAGGAGTGCGCCAAGAACCTCAATGAAATGGCAGAAGTTGAAATAAATGGCAAGAAATTCGATGCCTACAGGGAAAAATTTTTAAAGCTCTATGAGGATTTCGAGGGAAAAACAGTATCCCAGGTGAGCCTTACGAGGAAAATGATGGAGACCATAAAGCTAGGCGTTAACAGTGGAATGGTTTTTGAAAAGGGTATGTATCCTATAATAAAAAGCCTCATGTATCTTGACGGAATGGTCATAAAATGCAATCCAACCGCCGTCTTGATGGAGGACATGAGAAGGTTCTTAGGAGAACTTAAAAAGTAGTGATATGGGGGATGTCATATGAATAAAAAAGTCGCAATAGTTGGAGCGGGGCCCGGCGGGCTTACAGCCGGAGTAATACTTTCAAGCAAGGGATACAGCGTAGACATATATGAAAAGCAGGACTGCATAGGCGGAAGGAATTCATCTTTTGACATGGCAGGCTTCAAATTCGACCTGGGCCCTACATTTTTGATGATGAAATTCGTGCTTGAGGAGATATTCCAGATTGCGGGCAGAAACATTGAGGACTATCTGGAAATAAGGGAGATAGACCCGCTATACAGGCTTGTGCTTCCTGGAGGACAGGAGTTTTACCCGACAAGGGACACTTTAAAAATGAAATCTGAAATGGACAAGCATTTCCCGGGTGCATTTGAAAGATATGAGGAGTTTTTAGTAGAGGAAAAGAAAAAGTTCGACGTGCTGATTCCCTGCCTTCAAATACCTTACGACTCATTTGCCGATTTTTTCAAGGGGAGGTTCATAAAGGCCCTTCCAAGACTGGATGCGCACAAGAGCCTTTTTGACCATCTTGGGAGGTATTTTGACGATGAAATTCTAAGGCTTGCATTCACATTCCAGGCGAAATACCTTGGAATGTCTCCATGGGAGTGCCCGGGCACATTCAGCATAATATCATATATAGAGCACGGCGGGGGTATATACCATCCAATAGGAGGGCTGAACCAGATTTCAAAGGCAATGGCGCGGATAATAGAGGAAAACGGAGGGAATATACACCTTTCATCCCCTATAGAAGAGATTGAAGTAAATGGCAAAAGGGCCCAAGGGCTCCGCCTTCAAGATGGAGAGACCGTAAATGCGGACTATATAGTATTGAATGCTGACTTTTCCCATGCAATGAAGCACCTGGTAAGTGAAGACTTCAGGCCGAAATATACGGACAAAAAGCTTGAAGGCAAAAGGTACTCATGCTCCACGTTCATGCTTTACCTGGGGATCGAAGGCAGCTACAGCGAGCTGCCTCACCACAACATACTGTTTGCAAATGACTACAGAAGCAACATAGAGGACATATCGAAAAGGTACGAGGTTTCAGACGATCCCTCCATATACGTGCAAAATGCGTCTGTGACCGATACAACACTTGCTCCCGAGGGCAAGTCTAGTATATATATACTGGTTCCTGTTCCAAACAACAATTCGGATTTCGACTGGGAAAGCGGCAAAGAAAAATTCAGGGACAAGGTAATTAAAATAGTCGAGGAGAGAGGAGGGTTTAAGGACCTTGGAAAGAGAATAGTTGAAGAGAGGATAATTACGCCTTTTGACTGGGAGAATGAAAAGAGCGTATACAAGGGCGCTACCTTCAATCTCGCCCACAATATAGCTCAGATGCTTGTGTTCAGGCCTCACAACAGATTTGAGGAGTTTGCAAATTGCTATCTCGTAGGAGGGGGAACTCATCCGGGAAGCGGCCTTCCAACAATATATGAATCGGGAAAGATATCTTCAAGGCTAATAATCGAAGACGGCGGAGAAAAAGCGGGGTTTTAATATTAAAACGGGAGGGGTAGCATGAGTGAATTTAAAAATGACGACAAGAAGCTGCTGGAAAAGGTGGAAAAGGTAAAGGCGGACAGGAAAAAATCGGGGATTGACTCCCTTGTAGGGAAGCTCCAGTTTGCAGTGATAAACGTTGAAATGCAGTACCTAAATGGAGCGGCACAGGAGATGACAGAATATACGGGCTATGCACCCGCTTATGCGTTTGAAGATGCGGCGTCTGCAAATATAGTGATGGAAGAAAAGAGTTCGGCGGATATAATAATAAGAGCCAGAAAAGAAGGAGACAATCCATTCAGGGAGTATAATGACTATCCAAAGTCAAAGAGCCTCATAAACACGAGGCTTGAGACTTTTGCATTTTTGACTGACGACATAGAAAAGTACTTCAATATTCAAAAGAGCAGGGCGATATCATTTTTGACGGATGAAATCCAGGACATGGGAGAGTATTTATATGTGCAGACAGAGCCTTCGAAATATACCGGAATTTCAACGGGAATAATACAGTGGAAGGGTGAAAAGGGGAACTATAGGACTGTGAATTCAAATGACATTGGAATTGGATTCATGGTGGATAAGCCGGACTATGCAAATAAAATAGGCTTTTTCGACCATGCAGCAATAAGGGTCAGGGCATGCGACAGGGATAATGCGATAATTGAGTTTATGAATATTACAAATTACGACTTCGAATTCTCTATATATGTAAAATCACTCAACTCTATAACAAATGTGGCAAGGCTTTCAGCTGAAGAATTCGCACTTGTGTTCACATCTGGGATAGGACCATATGAAAGTGATGAAAAATCCGGACCGACTGAAAAGTTCATACACAACTACGGGCCGAGGGTTCACCACATGGCATTTATAACGCAGGACATAGAGGAAATTTTTGAATACCTAAAATACGATGGATTGGAATTTTTATCAGAACTGGTTGGATCAGAACAAGAAGGACTCAGACAGGCGTTTTCGCAGGAGTCTAAGTGTACCTTTATTGTGAATGAGTACATACAAAGGTATGGGAAGTTCGACGGATTTTTTACAAAGGGAAATGTGGAGGAGCTTACAAGGGCTACAGAAAAGCAGTAAAGAATAAGGCCGGATTTGCCGGCCTTATTCTTTTATATTAACTTTAAATCCCATGTCTTTTTCAGTTGCGTTCTTTCCCTCGAGAAGTTCGCTGTATATCCTCTGTGTGGGATATGCAAAATCAATGTCCTTGTGCTTTGCAAACTCCTCGAGGATGTGCTCCCATATCTTTTCGGCGCTTCCCCTTCTGTACCTGGGTTTGCAAAGATACCTTATTGTGAGTGTTATATAGCTTGACTTGACATCGGTGTATACAATCGGTGTAAGCTTGCTGTAAAATATCATGAACCTCCTTGCGGCCGCCTCTACCTTTTTTTGGGCTTCGGGGCTCATGTGTTCTGCATGTTCGTTGGCTATGTCATGAAGTATAATTTTGGCTTTTTTCCAGTTGCTCTCGTATGTTATGCTTACAGGAATTTCATTCCACACAAAATGGAATCCCTTATCATAGTTTGCCAGGGGAATTGAAAATATGCTGCTGTTGGGTATGTGTATTATCCTTCCTGTGCTTTGGTCTGCATCGACCCAGTTGCCTATCTCAAGGATTGTGAACTGGAATATCCTAATGTCTATTACATCTCCTGAATTGTCGCCTATCTGGATTCGATCCCCCGCTTCAAATGGCCTTTTAAGTATTATAAAAACCCATGCGGCTATATTTATTATAAGGTCTTTAAGCGCAATTGCTATACCGGCAGCTGAAATTCCGAAAAAGGTAATCAGCGAACCGGATTCTTCAAACCAAAGAGCACCTATTAGCACAAATGCCAATATGAATATTATATAGAGCAGAATTTTTTTATACCTGTACCGGATCTTCACATCTTGTATCCTTATACTGAGCATGTTTGTTATAGTCTTATTTAAAAAGTAGAGCAAAGTCACAGTTAGAATTGAAAATAGAATTTGTATGTGCAGGTTTTTTATGCTTAAAAATTTAATGAGAAAATCCTTGGAATAGTCCATTAGAAAATTTCCTTTCAAAATGTCAGACGTATTTTGGTTTGCTGGTGTTTTCAGGGTGATTTGCGTGTCTTGTGGTTTTCATGCAGATATGGCAAGGTTTAAAGCCATTTTTTATTTTTGAAGAATGCCAGCATTCCAAATACTATGGCAAGCATCAGTGAATATAAAAACCAGGGATAAAACCATGTTGATTCAAGTTCGGGCATGTGCCTGAAGTTCATGCCGTATACGCCGGCTATGAATGTCAGCGGTATGAATATTGTAGAGATTATCGTAAGCACTTTCATTATCTCGTTCATTCTGTTGCCGGATATTGATATGAAAAGCTCTGTCATCCCAGAAAGCACGTCCCTTAAAGATTCGATTGTATCAAGTATCTGTATGATGTGCTCATATACATCTCTAAAATACATTGACGTTGAACTGTGTATCAAACTGGAATCGCTCCTTTGGAGGGATGAAAGGATTTCGCGCAGGGGCCAAAGAGATTTCTTGAGAAAAATCATTTCCCTTTTGAGATTGTGTATTTCATTCAGTATTGAGCTGTCCGCGCTTTCAAAGAGCATATTCTCTATGCTTTCCACCTTGTCTCCGATGTGCTCGATTAGAGCGAAATAGTTGTCTACGATAGTATCTATTATGGCGTATACAAGATAGTCGGATTTCATATTTCTGAGCCGGCTGCTAGGATGTTGAAGCCTGCTAATAAGCCCGTTGAAAATATCGCTCTTTTTTTCTTGGAAAGTTGCCACAAAGCCATCTCCAAGTATTATGCTCACCTGCTCTCTTTCTATTATAGAGTCTTTTTCATTGTAGTTCAAAACTTTTATTATTATGGATATGTATTCGTCTGAATCATCTATTTTAGCCCTGTGGGAAGTGTTTAATATGTCTTCGAGTATAAGCGGATGCATTCCGAGGTTTTTTCCGATATCACCTATGGTATTGACATCAGAAAGGCCGGTTACATTTATCCATGTGATATACCCGTCTGTTATATGATCAGAGCATTCCTTTGGAGAAGATATGGAAAGCTCTTCTATCGAGTCTGCAGAGTATTTGAGCAGCGAGACAGAAGTGGTTTCGGATATGTGATTTCCTATGTGAACAAGAGAGCCGGGAGGCAACCCTATTTTTTTAGATACATTTTTTACACTTGAAAGCTTCATTATATATTCGCCCCTCGATAAGTAATAAATGATTTTTTATAGAATACCCCAAAATGCATATGAAAAACAACCCCTAGTATGCATCAAAACATAAAAATGCATATGCACGGTTTAAAGTGTGGCGATATTACTTGAAGCGTGGGTATAAAAACAGTATCACAGTAAAACTGGAATGCTTTTAACACGCCGGTTTTGAATTTTTGAATACTCTTTTCAAGTTGAAAAAAGGGATGGGGAATATGAAGAAAAAAATAGACTATTTAAAACAGATATACAGATTTGACAAAACGAGAAACACTTTTATAATCGAAGTGTCACTTGACGACTATAATGAGGTTTTCAACGGATGGGACCCTTCTCCATTCAAAAAAAGGGACATAGAGCCTGATTTGAAGTTTTTTCTGGAGGAATGCTCGTATGACATACCTCTTAAATACGAACTAGAGATATGGTTTTACATGCCCGAGCATATGAAGGACATTAAAAAGGAAAGGCTTACAGAGGCGGGTATTAAAAATAATTTTGATTTTTTAACGCATATTATAGGCAGAGAGCTTAGAAGCAGCAAGAAAAAAACAATAGTTTATGCCACAATGGCATTTGCATTCTTGTTTTTAGCGTACTCGGTCCAGAGAAACAGCATATCTGGAAAGCTTCTCTATTCGATTATGCTGGAAGGGGTTTTCATAGGAGGCTGGGTATTTCTGTGGGAGGCTTTTTCTATTATGTTCATAGTAGACCAGGATGTCAAAAAAAAGCTGAAGGAATACAAGCGGTTCATAAGGACAAATATAGAATTCAAATATGTAAAAAAGGATTAGATTGTGCATTTGAAATCTAATCCTTTTTTGATTATAAGTTTTATTTCTTCTCTTTTATGAACCCCTTTTTATATGCAAGCAGAAGCATCTTAAGGTGTTTTATCTGGCTGTTGAGCTCTATTCCTATGTCTGTGTCAGATACGCATTTTCTGCTTGTTCTTTCAAGAACGGAAATTGTAGATTTTATATCCTGCTCGTTTTTTATTGCATTTTCAGTTGACTCGAAAGGTTCGTGGGTTGCAAGCCTTAGGCAGTATGAATCATATATCAGCGTGTATCCGGCAAGTCCGGTGGTCGACTGATAAGCCTTTGAAAAACCTCCGTCTATAACCAGGAGTTTTCCATCTGCCTTTATTGGGCTTTCGCCTTTTCTGGCCTTTACCGGAACATGGCCGTTTATGATATGAGAGGTTTCAGGGTCGAGGTCAAATGTGGAAAGTATATATTTGCACACCGACTCGTCGTCTCTGAGGCTGAAATAAGGGTCTTTTATTTCCTTATGGGCAGCTTTGTCGTTTATGAAGTATCTTTCGAATGTTGTCATCTGGTCTTTTCCAAACAGAGGCGAATATTCTCCACACCACAGGTAAAACATTATGTCTTCTCCGTATTCATCGCTTATGGAGCGCTTGTCGAAATAGTAGTCCCTTGCCAGCCTGTCGAATTTGTCTAAAAGTGATTTTCCGCAGTATTGTGTGCGGCCTATTGGAATATCCTTGAATGTTCCATTCTCGTTCATGGGTATGCATCCATGGTACAAAAGATTTGAGTTGAACCTCAGATACATGCTTCCTTTTGAATATAGAAACCTTGTGTGCTTTTGAAGTTTTTCGCTGTTTTTGAAATATGTCAGCAGTCTTTTGACAAGCGCCGTTTCATCGTTTGTAAGCCTGTATGGGTTTTTAGGGTCTATTGTAGGAAAATTCCTGTCGCAAAGAGCGTATTCCTGTCCGGCCAGATTTATAGTACCTCTTGCATGGTCTATCTTATCGAGCATAAGCCTTTTTTCCATTTGGTACTGAGGGCTGCTCATTATTATCTCACCTTCGAGCTTAAACTGTATTATTGCAATTGCCTTGTGCATTTTAGCTATAAGCTCAATGTCATTTTCCCTTAGCATGGAATTTCTGGATGATCTGCTTATGAACTGTGTGCAAGGATCATCTCCATAGTATTCAAGCGCGAATGTAGCAAGTGGCATTAGATTGATTCCGTAGCCTTCCTCAAGAGTTTCAAGGTTTGCATACCTTGCACATATTCTTATGACGTTTGTCATGCAGGCGGCAGATCCAGCTGCTGCGCCCATCCAGATTATGTCGTGGTTTCCCCACTGTATATCCACGCTGTGGTGATTCAAAAGCTCATCTACTATTATATGCGCCCCGGGGCCCCTGTCGTAAATGTCACCGAGTATGTGGAGCCTGTCTACAGAGAATCTGTGTATGAGATGGCATATTGCGCAGATGAATTCGTCGGCGCTGCCTATGTCTATTATTGTGTTTACAATCTGGTTATAGTAGTTTTGCTTGTCAGCCCTTGTCTCATCTTCATGCAAAAGTTCTTCTATTATGTAGTCAAAGTCGTGAGGCAGAGCTTTTCTAACCTTTGAACGTGTGTATTTTGAAGCGGTGAACCTGCATATTCTTATGAGCCTGTGAAGTGTTATTTTATACCATTCCTTCATGTTGCCATTTTCTTTTTTTATTATTTCAAGCTTTTGTTCTGGGTAGTAAATAAGAGTTGCAAGGCTCTTTTTTTCGCTTTCACTTAGCATTCCGTCGAATATGTCATCTATTTTTAGTTTTAAGACTCCCGATGCATTTCTAAGCACATGTGAAAAGGCCTCGTATTCACCGTGAATGTCTGTAAGAAAATGCTCTGTTCCCTTTGGGAGGTTTAATATGGCCATGAGGTTTATTATTTCACTCGATACCGAAGGGATTGAGGGATACTGTTTTGAGAGAAGTTTCAAATATTCTATGTTTTTTTCAACGGAGCTGATTTCAACGTCTTGCATTTTGCTTCCCCTTTCGAATACTATAATGTTTTATACTTGATGATTATTACCCATATTCTGCGTATATATAACCGGCATAAACCGGGGTTTAATATTATTTATAAAGTGGTATATTTATTATATGACAAAAAGTACTATTTTTATATGTCATTTTTAATAGGGGGAAGGACTATGTTTTTTTTCAAGAAGGAACACAAGATTCATGATCTGCTTATGAAGCATATGGATGCTGTAATAGAGTGTTATGTACAGTTTTCGGATTCTCTAGACAAGGTTCTTGACTTTGTTTCAGAGGATGAGGTTTTTGCTTTGTGCGTTAGTGTTTCAAAGGCGGAGGCAAGGGCTGACAATATAAGACATGAAATAATAAAAGCATTATTAGGTGGAGCGCTTTTGCCGGAGTCAAGAAGGGAAATACTCATTTTGATAGACGAGGTTGACAAGATAGCCAACGAGGCGGAAGAGATAATAAAGCAGCTTATGCTTCAAAGAATTTCACTGGAAGAGCCGTATAAGTCAAATATAATGAAGATTAACGAACTCACCAAAAATCAGCTGTACATACTCAGGGATACAATGGATGGAATGCTTTCGAATTTATGGAATGCATTCCAAAGCGCAGAAAAACTTATAGAAGTGGACACGATAGAAAGCGATATAGACAGGATAGAAGAAGATACGTTGCGAGTGCTTTTCAAGTCGGATATGGAGCTTGTGCAGAAGATGCAGCTGAAGGTATTCATATCGGATTTTGCAAAGATATCGGATATTGCGGAGGATGTATCTGATGTATTGGAAATGATAATGGTAATGAGAAAGGTATGATGACATATGATTTCACCATCGCTTATATCAGGCGCTATACTTGGCTGGGCGCTTGGAGCCAATAATGCGGCAAACTGCTTTGCCACGGCTGTCACGACAAGGGCGGTCAAGTATTCGGTAGCGGTTGCAGTAACGGGAGTGTTCGTAGTGCTTGGAGCCTGGCTCGAAGGGGCGAAGGGAGTACATAAACTCAGTGGATATGCATATTCAAGCGGAGTAGACAGGCCGATAGAGGCTTTCTTAGTGATGTTTGCGGCGGCATTTACGATTACACTTATGACAATACTCAAATATCCAGTCTCCACATCGCAGGCCATAATAGGTTCCATAATAGGTTCAGCCGCACTTGAGGGAAAGGCGGACTTTTCTAAAACATCACAGTTTTTCGGGGCATGGTTTGCAACGCCTCTAGGAGCGCTTGTAATAGGGTATGTGCTATACATGTTTATGGAAAAATATCTTGAGAAGAAAATAATGGGCTTTAATTTTTACGACAGGTTCATAAGAACGGCGTACATAGTTGCAGGAGCCTTTTCAGCCTATTCGCTGGGGGCGAACAACGTGGCAAATGTGACATCGGTTTATGCGGGTGAACTCAATCTTATAACATCACTTCAGGCGCAGATAATAGGAGGGCTTACTATAGCTCTTGGAGTCATAACATTTGCAAAGCCGGTAATGATGACAGTGGGAGAGGGAATAACGCCGCTTTCACCCCTGTCAGGATTTGTATCTGTACTTACCGCAGGCATAGTCGTGTACATATATGCTCAGATAGGAATACCGGTATCCACATCGCAGGCAATAGTCGGCGCAGTTGTAGGTATAGGTCTTGTAAAGGGTACAAAAACAGTCAACTACAAGACAATAAGGAACATACTGTTTGCGTGGTTTGGAACGCCTACAATAGGAGCGCTGGTAAGCGTGATAGTCTTTAGCATATACAGATTTTTTTAAAAGGCAACAGCCCTATCAAGGGCTGTTGCCTTCATTTTTCACTATTCTTTTGAAAACAGCACTTCCACGGATTCAATGTCCCAAAGTGTCTCGAGTTTTTCTGTTATGTCCTCTCTTATGCTTGATGCGAACTGGTGGGAAGATGGGATTGAAAGGTTTATTGTAATATTGCCTCCATTTACCACTATTCCGGTGACAAGCCCCGTCTTTACTATGTCAAGCCCTCTTTCAGGGTTCATTACCTTTTTAAGCCTTGTCTCGACGGTTGATATTGTAGTAGGTTCCTTTTCCGTTATGAGCCCGTGCTTTTCCTCATAATTTGTTATGGCTGAGTGAAGAGCCTCTACTGCAAGCACTGAGCAGTGAACCTTTACATTTGGAAGGCCTCCAAGGGCGTTTTCGGCGTCCCTCCATGTGAGTTTTTTGGCCTCTTCTATGGTCTTTCCCTTTGCAAGCTCTGTTATGACAGATGCCGTGGCTATGTTGGAGGCGCATCCATACGATTCGAATTTTATGTCCTCTATCACGTGGGTAGACTCGTCAACACGCATTGTAAGAGAAACCATGTCACCGCATGCTGAGCTGCCTTCTGTGGCCTGGCCGTCAGGATTTTCTATTCGTCCCACATTTTTAGGGTTTTTAAAATGCTCTAGAACTTTTTCGCTGTACGGGAACTTCATACCTATCTCTCCTTTCCAAGAGGGCTTATCTTTCTGAGGTTCTGGACTATTTTAGAAATGGTATCGACGAGGTTATCTATCTGCTCCACTGTATTGTACCTGCTCAGGCTGAAGCGTATCGAGCCGTGGGCGTCTTCGTGTGACCCTCCTATCGCCATCATGACATGGCTAGCCTCAAGGGATTTGCTAAAGCATGCAGATCCGGTGCTCACCGCAAAGCCGTACATGTCAAGGTGAAGAGTTATGGACTCGCCTTCCACATAGTGGAAAGTTATGTTAGCGTTTTGAGGGAGTCTTTTTGAAATATCTCCGTTAAGGCTTGTGTCGGGTATTTCCGAAAGAACCCTGTCTATAAGGTAATCCCTCATTTTCTGAAGGGTTTTGCTCTCGTCAGAAGGAATTATCTGAACCGCCTTTGCGAATCCCACGATTGAAGGTATGTCCTCTACGCCAGCTCTCATGTTGAATTCCTGGAATCCTCCGTCGATAAGCTTTTTGAATGGCGTATCCTTTCTTATGAAAAGCCCTCCAATCCCTTTTGGACCGTGCACAGTATGGGCTGAAAAAGTCATAAAGTCCACATTTAGGTTTGAAAGATCTATGGGAACCCTCATAAATGTATGAGTCGCATCTGTGTGAAAAAGAACTTTCCTTTCACGGCACAGATTGCCTATGGCATCTATGTCCTGAATGGTTCCTATCTCCTGGTTTGCATGTTGTATTGACACGAGTATTGTATCTTCTCTTATGGAAGACTCGAGCTGAGCCATATCGACAAATCCCCTGTCGTCAACGTCTATATATGTGACTTCAAAGCCTTCTCTTTCAAGTCGCTTTATTGTGTTTAAAACCGGAAAATCCTCTATTTTAGAGGTTATTATGTGTTTTCCCTTTGATGAAAGGGCGGCTGTAGCTCCCTTTATTGCTGCATTGCTTGATTCGCAGCTTCCCGATGTGAATATTATCTCATCCGGCTTTGCCGCTAAGCTTTTAGCTATTATATCCCTTGACCTGTCAACGGCCTCTTTTGCCTCTATTCCCATCGAATATGCAAATTCAGATGTTGCAACTGAGTATATATCGAAAAAATATGGATTCATTTCTTCGAGAACCCTTTCGTCAAGCCGCGTCGAAGCTGAATTGTCAAAATAGATTTGAGTCTGGAACATAGCGTCCTCCTTTAGTAAAGTTATATGGGTATGGACCATATCATATAAACAGGGTAATTTCCGATTCCCTTGCCTCTTGTATATAAGTGCCTACGGCTCCATATTCGTCTATTAGATCTTCTCTTATGTCGGACTTTGAAATTCCCATTATCTCCATTGTCATATCGCAGGCTATTATTTTGCCGCCCAGTTCTTTGAAGTCGCTTATCATACGCTCTAAGTCCACAACATTCGCCTTTTTCATTCGGTTTTTTATCATTAGCCTTCCAATCCCGCCAAGATTCATCTTTGAAAGAGGTCCTTTTTCAAGGCCGCCCTTTTTGAGCCTCAAAAGCCCCCAAAAGGTGAAAAATATCGAGGCTTCCATGCCCATAGAGAGAGCCCCGTTAGCCACTATGAGAGCGCTATATATCTTGTCCATGTCTCCGCTGTGGAGTATTATAGTAGTCTTTTGAGACATTGTGCCACCTCCCTGCACATGTTATTTCAAATTGAAAAGAGTGATTTTGCATCCGAATTCACCTTTGTATTCTGATTGTCCAGACATCGCCTTCTTCAGATATGTCTATAAGTGAAAGGCCGAGAGCATCTACCGCCATCGGGATTTCAGCCTTTGAAGTGGGATGGGTGCCAACCACCTGGACGATATCTCCGGGCTGGGCCTTTTTAAGGGCCTTTCTGGTTTCGACGAGGGGAACGGGGCATGTCTGCCCTCTTACATCTATTTTTATAACTGCCATTTGTAGCCTCCTCAGTTGAATTTTGTGTCAAATAAAATTGAATGTTATATTTTATAATCCGTATACATAATATATATCCAAATGTCCGGATAATATTTATATTTTGGAAAAAGCGAACACATCGAAAAAAATTATATTTGGAGTTGATTTTTTATAAGCAATGGTTTAAAATTAGAAGTAAGTTGAATGTTATTTGAAAAACGAGATACTAACGTTCGCCTGTATAATTATGGTGATAAGGTCCATAAGTCTCTACCAGACTGCCGTAAATAGTCTGCCTACAGGTTTTAACCCAGGGTTTATCAAACTTAGCATATACTGTTTAATATTCGATTGAACACTCTAACAGCGAATATTCTATATTTTGTTGAATTTGATTATATCTGGATTGAAACCTTGTCTATTTGGACAGGGTTATTTTTTTTGATGGGAGGCAGGATATGAACTTTGTAGAAAAAAAGATATTGGAAGAGGGACGTGTAGAAGGAGAAGACATATTAAAAGTCGACAGTTTCTTGAACCACCAGATAGACGTTGAATTCTTGAATGAAATAGGAAAAAGATTCAAGGAACTATTCAAAGACCAAAAGGTCGACAAGATACTTACGGTTGAAGCTTCTGGAATAGCAATAGCATGCATATGCGCCCAGTATTTCAACGTACCTGTTGTATTTGCAAAAAAGATGGATTCTAAAAATCTCGACAAGGAAACGTATGAAAGCGAAGTTTATTCGTTTACAAAGGCAAAGCACTACACTATAAAAATTTCAAAGAGATACCTGGGCAGAGGCGAGAATGTCTTGTTTATAGACGATTTCCTTGCAAACGGAAGGGCGGCTCTTGGAATAAAGAACATAGTGGATCAGGCCGGTGCAAACCTTGTTGGAATTGGAATAGTGATAGAAAAGGGATTCCAGGAAGGAAGAGCTATTCTTGATGATTTGGGAATAAATCTTCACTCTCTTGCAATAATAGAAAAGATGGAAAAAGGAAAAATAAGTTTTAAAAGCCTATAGATTTTAAATGGATGCATATTATGATGTATGCACCACATATAGAGATGTTGGAATATTAGCGCTAGACTGAATATTTGAAATGCGTTTTGCATACATAACTACGAATATAAAACTCAGGAGGGTAAAAATGAAAAAGAAAATTTTTGCAGTAATGATGTCTTTAGTACTAGTTTTTTCACTTGCTTTAACCGGATGTGGTTCTAAGGAAGAATCTTCAGATCAGCCGGCTGAAACTTCTGCTGACTCAATGAAGGTTGGATTCATATACGTAGGGCCTATAGGCGACGGCGGATGGAGTTATGCCCACAATGAAGCAAGACTTTACCTTGAAAATGAACTTGGAGTTTCTACAATATATAAGGAATCTGTTCCGGAAGGACCAGAAGTTGAAAAGATAATGAGAGATATGATAGACCAGGGAGCAAAGGTTATATTTGCTACAAGCTTTGGATACATGGACTACGTTGAAAAGATTTCAAAGGAATATCCGGATGTTAAGTTCCTTCACTGCTCGGGATACAAGGACGGCGAGAACATGTCCAACTATTTCGGAAGAATGTATGAGCCTAGATACCTTTCGGGAGTAGTTGCGGGAATGAAGACTCAGACAAACAAGATAGGATATGTTGCAGCTTTCGAAATACCAGAGGTAATAAGAGGTATAAATGCATTCACTCTTGGAGTCAAGTCTGTAAACCCTGAAGCAAGTGTTGCAGTGAGATGGACTCACACATGGTATGACCCTGTAAGCGAAAAGGCAGCTGCGGAATCTCTTCTAGACGAAGGCTCGGATGTAATAGCCCAGCACCAGGATACTGCAGGACCTCAGCAGGCAGCTCAGGAAAAAGGAGCATTCTCTATAGGATACAACACTGACATGAAGGAAATGGCTCCACAGGCTTACCTTACAGCACCTGTTTGGAACTGGGGACCATACTATGTTAAGCAGGTTAAGGCAGCCATGGACGGAACTTGGAAGAGCGAGAACTACTGGGGTGGAATGGAAGACGAAGTTGTCCAGCTTGCCCCTATGACAGAGCTTGTTCCAAGTGAGGCTGTACAAAAGGTGACGGAGCTTGAGGGCAAGATAAAGGACGGAAGTCTTAAGGTGTTTGCAGGTCCTATAAAGGACAACGAAGGAAATGTAGTTGTTAAAGAAGGCGAAGTTCTTACAGACGAGCAGCTGCTTTCTATGGATTGGCTTGTTGAAGGTGTAGAAGGAAGTATAAAAAAATAATCGGGTGATTTTATGAATTCTCTTATAAGAGTTGAAAATATTTCTAAAAGATTTGGAAGCGTAATAGCAAATCAGAATGTAAGTCTTGAAATCAAGTCCGGGGAAGTTCTCTCGATACTTGGAGAAAATGGAGCTGGAAAGAGTACACTTATGAATATGCTGTCAGGGATATATTCCCCTGACAGCGGAATTATTTATGTGGAAAATGAAAAGGTGCAGTTCAAGTCGCCAAAGGATGCCATAGATATGGGCATAGGGATGATACACCAGCACTTCAAGCTTGTGGAGGTAATGAGTGCCAAGGAAAACATAATAGCAGGGCAAAGCGGAAAACTTTTTGTAAATGGGAAAAAGCTCTCGAGTGAAATAAGCGAAATATCTAAAAGATTCAATCTTGAGATAGACCCTGACAAAAAGGTTTATGAGATGTCTGTTGCTGAAAAGCAAAGGCTTGAAATACTAAAAGTGCTCTACAGAGGAGCTAGAATACTGATACTTGACGAGCCTACTGCGGTGCTTACGCCGCAGGAGACTACAAAACTGTTTGACATAATAAGAAATATGAAAAAGCAGGGCTGCGCAGTTATAATAATAACTCACAAACTCAACGAGGTAATGGAGATAAGCGACAGGATAACTGTGCTTAGAAAAGGTGAAGTTGTAGGCAGTGTTGACAAGGAACATACAAACCCAAAGGCCCTTACAGACCTCATGGTTGGAAGGTCTGTCGAACTTTCGATAGAAAGGGTCAGTGTGGACATAAAGAGAAAGATACTCAGCGTTGAAGATGTAAATGCTAAGGACTCGCAGGGAGCCGATATACTAAAGGGCGTCAACTTCGAGCTTTTTGGAGGCGAAATATTGGGAGTCGCAGGAGTCGCAGGAAGCGGACAGAAGGAGCTTTGCGAAGCCATAGCAGGTATTTACAAGATATCAGGCGGAGATATAATATACGAGGATGAAAATATAGTAGGGAAAAGTCCAAAGGAGATCATAAGAAAGGGAATAAGCCTTAGCTTTGTTCCAGAAGACAGGCTGGGAATGGGCCTTGTGGGCTCGATGGACATGGTGGACAATATACTGCTCAAGGAATACCATAGGCAAAAGGGTTTTTTCGTAAAGAGAAAAAGCGTAGGGGAAAAGGCGAGACAGATGATAGAAAGGCTTTCAATAAGCACTCCGGGTATAAGCCATCCTGTGAGGCTACTTTCGGGCGGAAACATTCAAAAGGTGCTTCTTGGAAGAGAGATAGACTGCAATCCGCACCTTATGATAACTGCATACCCTGCAAGGGGGCTTGACATAGGAGCTGCATACAATGTATACGACCTTTTGAATGAGCAAAAGAAAAAAGGCGTAGGCATAATGTTTGTAGGAGAGGACCTTGATGTGCTACTTGAGCTGTGCGACCGTATAATGGTTATGTGCGGCGGCAAGATAACGGGAATACTTGATGCCAGAAAGACTAATAAAGAAGAGGTGGGAATGCTCATGGCTGGAGAGAGCATCCAAAAAAGAGGTGAACTAAATTGCTCAGAATTATAAAAAGGCCGGAAATCGACAAAAAGCAGGTTGTAATGATAAAGACTGCAGCCATACTTCTTGCCCTTTTCACATCGACTATTTTCATATTCTCGCTGGGACACAATCCGGTCCAGGTTTATGTATCGATGCTTGAAGGTTCTTTTGGCAGCATGTACAGGTTTAAAGAGACTATAATAAAGACAATACCGCTTACAATAACCTCGCTTGGAATAATAATTGCATTCAAGATGAAGTTTTGGAATATAGGTGCAGAGGGGCAAATATGCATGGGAGCATTCGGGGCGAGTTTTTTCGCGCTTAAATTCCCAGACATGCCTATGATTATGCTGCTTCCACTCATGATGGGAGCGGGAATAATATGCGGAGGGCTTTGGGCTTTCATACCGGCTTTTTTCAAGGCTAAATTCGGGACTAATGAAACCCTTTTTACACTAATGATGAACTATATAGCCCTGCAGTGGGTAACATACCTGCAGTATGGGCCTTGGAAGGATCCAAATGCTCTGGGATTCCCCAAAATACCTAATTTCTCGTCAAATGGAATAATACCTAAATTCATGGGAGTGCATGCCGGATGGCTGATTTGCATTCTGCTGATAGCCGCAATGCACGTATTCATGAAATATTCCAAAAAGGGATACGAGATAAGCGTAATAGGTGAAAGTGAAAATACTGCGCTTTATGCGGGTATGGACGTAAAGAAAATAGCCATAATAGCACTTTTCATAAGTGGAGGGCTATGCGGGCTTTCAGGGATGGTTCAGGCGTCTGCAGTGAACAATACGCTTTCAGTCGAGGTTTCGGGAGGAGTGGGATACACAGCTATAATAACTGCATGGCTTTCAGGCCTCAGCGCGCCGCTTGCGCTTTTAGTATCGTTCCTGTTTGCAGTTCTTGTGCAAGGCGGTTCGTATATACAAACGGCCTTTCAGATTCCTCAGGCTGCAGCCCAAATACTGCAGGGGCTTATACTGATATTCGTGCTTGGAAGTGAATTCTTTACACAGTACAGGCTTGATTTCATGTCAAGACCGCAAAAGCTGGACAAATCTGATGATATTAAGGCTGCAAGCTAGTATGCAGCTCATATAATGAATACGGAAGGAGCATTCATATGGCTTTAGTGGCTTTTCTCAGTGCAGCCATACAGGCGGGAACACCGCTTTTATTTGCGACATTAGGCGAGATAGTAACTGAAAAATCAGGAAATCTCAACCTTGGGGTTGAAGGAATGATGCTAATAGGAGCTGTTGCAGGATTTAAAGTGGGTCTTATAACTTCAAGCCCTCTGCTTGCTATAATAGGAGCGGTAATAGCAGGAGCGCTCTCAGCCCTTATATTTGCATTCCTTACGGTTACATTAAGGGCGAACCAGGTTGTTTCGGGACTGTCGCTTACAATACTTGGAACGGGAATTTCAAGCTTTATAGGGCAATCTCTAATAGGAACTGTGGTTCCTCAAAAGGTAGGGGAATTTTTCAAGGCGATAAATTTGCCGCTGCTTTCACAGATACCTTTCATGGGAGATGTTATATTCAAGCAGAATGTATTCGTATATATGGGATATGTATGTGCAATTGCCATTGGGGTATATATGTACAGGACCAGAAAAGGATTAAACCTTAGAATGGTCGGAGAAAATCCTGCGGCAGCGGATGCGAGCGGAATAAACGTCACTCTGTATAAATACGTCCACATACTTGCAGGAGGAGCTCTTTGCGCGCTTGGAGGCGCATATCTTTCGCTTGTATATGTTCCGGCATGGCAGGAGAATGTAACTGCGGGAAGAGGGTGGATTGCAGTCGCACTCGTAATATTCAGCATGTGGAATCCTTACAAGGCCATGGCAAGTGCATACTTCTTCGGAGGTCTTGACATAATAGGCTTCAGGATACAAAAATATAATCTTCCGATATCACAGTATGTGATAGACATGCTTCCTTATATAGCTACAATACTGGTACTTGTAGTGGTATCTGCGAAAAAGAGCAAGGAAAACATGGCTCCGGAAAGTCTAGGAGTCTCATATTTCAGGGAAGACAGATAGGGCCTACAAGGCCCTTTTTTAATGCACTATATATTGCAACATTTCACTTTTAGACTTATAATATGGGAAGGGTTGGAATAATAAATATTTAGGAGGGACAAGCGTTGAAAATAGACGATTGGATGAAAAAACTCATAGCAGCATTGCTTATGATATCGGCTGTATTTTACGGTATTCACTATGCAGTATTCAAAGATCCTATGTTCATACTCAGATATGTCATAGCTCAGCTGGGATTTATGCCAATATCTGTAATACTTGTGACTATGATATTAAACAAGCTCATAGGAAGAAGGGAAAAGCTGCAGAGGATCAAAAAACTCAACATGGTGATAGGAGTGTTTTTCAGCGAAGCAGGGACTGATTTTTTAAAGAATTTTCTTACGTATGACAGCAATTCAAGTGAGCTTATAGTAAGATTCGAGAAGGTCAAGAGTTGGGACGAGACTAAATACAAGAGCATAAAAAACTACATAAGCGAGAATGAATTTAAAATAGTTGTAGACATAGGCAATATAGAGAGGCTTAAGGATATGATGGTGGAAAAGAGGCAGTTTCTGCTGACGCTTCTAGAAAACCCAAACCTATTGGAACATGAATCATTTACAGAGCTATTGTGGGCGCTCTTCCACATTACAGAAGAGCTTGATGCAAGAAATGGCTTTGACGACATGAGCAGCGACGATTTCAAGCACATATCGAATGATCTTAAAAGAGCTTACTGCCAGCTTGTATTACAGTGGATACTGTATATGAAGAACCTTAAGGAGGATTATCCTTATCTCTATTCATTTGCTCTCAGGACAAATCCATACAGCAGTTTAAAGGCTTAAAAAAACCGTCTATTCAGACGGTTTTTTCAATTGCTTGTTTTTTTTGACCTTCTTTATTATCTTGGCAAAAGACGATACCATTATTATGCCCATTGCTATTGAGCCGCCTGTAAGTATTGCATCCGTGCCGACAACGGCCGCATCGTAAAACCTATTGTTTATGAGGTTTATCATTGAAAGGTACATTCCGTATCCAGGAACAAGCGGTACTATTCCAGGTATTATAAAAGCTGTAACGGGTTTTTTGTCCACCCTGGCGAAAATTTCGCCCAGAATGCTCACTACAATGGCGGCTATGAGGCTTGAAAATGGCGATGAAAAGCCGGAGTGCTTAAGAAAAAAATAAATCGTCCATCCGGTTCCGCCCGTAAGACCCGTATAAAACAGGGAACTTCGCGGAGCATTAAAAAGTATGGCGAAGCCTACGGTTGGAAGAAACGAAAATATGAACTGCTTTACAAATACAAGCATTAAAGCACACCCCCAAACGCCGAAACCCAGACCTTCAGAACCCAACCGACTCCGACTGCGATTGAAATGGCTATTAAAATGGCTTCGCATACCCGTGCCATGCCTGAGATGAGGTCGCCTGATATAAGGTCCCTTATGCCGTTTGTAAGAGCAACACCGGGAACAAGGGGCATTATGGCACCAACTATTATCATATCAAGATTTCTGCCGAATCCAAGAACATGGGATACTATGGCGAAAAAAGTGACTATCGAAGAACAAAGGGCAGTCGATAGGAATGCCGTATCACTTATTTTGGATATGTTTTCATAGACTATTATTGAAATTGTACTTATTATGAAAGCGGCTGCAAAGTCTATGGGATGTGCGCCTATTATAAGGGCGAAGAACGCCGAGGCCAGACCTACAGCCAAAAATTTCAAAACAGGGTTGTATTTAGGGGTCGCGTCAATTTCATCGAGCATAGAACGCGCGTGCCCATACCCCATTGGGAATTTCACAAAGTCCCTTGCAAAGCTGTTGACCTTTGAAATCTTATCAAGGTCTATAGTGCGGCTTTCAACACGCTTTATAAGGGATATGCCGTCTGCCTTGTTGTCAGAGACAAAGAGCCCTGTAGGAGTTACAAATGAGTTTACGCCCCACAGTTTTCTGGATTGACATATTATGTTTATAGTGTCTTCAACCCTGTATGTCTCAGCTCCATTTTTTAACATTATCTCTCCGGCATATATTGCAATTTTAAAAACTTCACTTTTGGATATCCTGTCCATAAAAAATACCTCTTTTAATATTTATATTAATCACATAAAAAAAGATTATATTAAAAAGTAATAGATGTAAACAATTTTAGTAAAAATAAATCAGTAATTTACTGCATAAACTGATTTTTCATATATATTCATATTCTCAATAAAAACATACATCAAATATGGGCAACATAAGTGGGTTAAATTTATTACTGTGCATAAAATCTATTTTTTTATAAAACAATGGATTTTTTGAATGTAAAACCATCATAATAAATAGAACATATATAAAATTAAAATTATATCGAAGTTTCTTATAGATTTAACAGGGTATATGATTTATAATACTACTTATTATTCAATGTTGAATAGCTTGTAATTTAGTATTTTGAACAAAAATACGGGAATACATATTAGTTTTCGAGAATAGAAATGATATAAAATTGTGTAGAATATAACGAATAGTATGTAATAATGTTTGCAATAGACAAAACAATAACATTAAAAACATAAAAAAAGTATGGCATTAATGCTGGAGATGTATTATAATATATCTTAATTTAAGTGTGGACAACAAAAAAACATTAAAGGGGGAAACATCGATGGATTTTAGAAATTTACAAAACGTAGACCCGGAAGTTTATGGAGCGCTTCAAAAAGAGATAGATAGGCAAAACACAAATATAGAGCTTATCGCTTCTGAAAACTTCGTATCTGAGGCAGTTATGGAAGCAATGGGAAGCCAGTTTACAAACAAATATGCTGAAGGATACCCAGGAAAGAGATATTACGGTGGATGCGAAAATGTTGACGTGGTTGAAAGTCTTGCTATAGAAAGACTAAAAAAAATATTTGGGGCAGAGCATGCAAATGTTCAGCCGCACTCTGGAAGTAGCGCCAACATGGGTGTATACCTTGCTGCACTTGAACACGGCGACAAGGTTATGGGACTAGACCTTTCGCAGGGGGGACACCTTACTCACGGTTCTCCTGTAAATATATCGGGAATATATTTTAACTTCGTGCCTTATGGGGTTAGAAAAGAAGATGACCTTATAGATTATGATGAGGTTCTTGAAATAGCAAAGAGAGAAAGGCCAAAGCTTATAATAGCCGGAGCTACAGCTTATCCTAGGGCTATAGATTTCAAAAGATTCAGGGAGATAGCAGATGAAGTCGGAGCGCTTCTTATGGTTGATATGGCACACATAGCAGGTCTTGTTGCGGCCGGACTTCACCAGAATCCATGCGAATATGCGGACTTTGTTACATCTACTACTCATAAGACTTTAAGAGGGCCAAGAGGTGGAATAATACTTTGCAAGGAAAAATATGCAAAGATGATAAACAAGGCCATATTCCCAGGACTTCAGGGAGGTCCTCTTGAGCACGTTATAGCTGCAAAGGCAGTGTGTTTTAAAGAAGCTTTGGAAGAAGGCTTTAATGACTACCAAAAGCAGGTTGTCGCGAATGCAAAGAGACTTGGCGAGGAACTTGTTAAAAGAGGATTCAAACTGGTTTCAGGAGGAACTGACAACCATCTTATATTGATAGATCTTAGAAACAAGAACATGACTGGAAAAGAGGCGGAGAAGAGACTTGATGAGGCATATATAACTGTAAACAAAAATACAGTACCGTTTGACCCTGAGAGTCCTTTCGTGACAAGTGGAATAAGAATAGGAACCCCTGCTATGACTACAAGGGGAATGAAGGAAGACCAGATGGTTGTAATTGCAGAGGCTATGAAGCTTGTTATAGACGATAATGAAATCGAAAAGGCTTCAGAAATGGTAAAAGAGCTTACAGCGCAGTTCCCTCTATATAAAAGACTATAATCGTTACGGGTATAGCAAATCGGAATTATTTTCCGATTTGCTTTTTTTATTGATTAACAATTAATGAAGGAATTTTTTTATGAACCTGCAAAAATAATATGAGGGCATATAATTTATTTTGGGTATATTATTTAGGGGATACATAATATTGTTTTCGAAAAAAACCATTATATACATTGGAATTTAAACAAAAAATATACCACAGTTGGCTTTGTATATGGTAATATATACTTAAACAAAATATCCTTACATGCAAGTATACAATTTAAATTATAAGGACAAATGAATTATAAAACGGGGGTGGATGTATTGGCTGGAAAAAAAGATGAGGCTATAATAGAAAAATTAGCCGAGGACGTTAAAAAGAATAATCTCATAGACCCTGAGTATTACAAGCTGTACAATGTGAAAAGTGGGCTTAGGAATGAAAATGGAACGGGAGTGCTTGTAGGGCTGACACAGGTAGGAGCAGTGCACGGATACCTTGTGGACATAGGAGAGAAGGTTCCTGACGAAGGGATGCTCATATACAGGGGTATAGACCTTAAGGATATAGTGTCTGGATTCCAAAAGGAAAAAAGGCATGGATATGAGGAAGTTTCATATCTTCTTTTATTTGGAAAACTTCCTACAAATAGTGAGCTCGACGAGTACAAGCAGCTTCTAGGAAGAAGCAGGACTTTGCCAAGGAGTTTCACTGAAAACATGATACTTAAAAACCCATGCAAGGACATAATGAACAAGCTTCAAAGAAGCATACTTGTTTCATATTCTTATGATGAAAATCCAGATGACATAAGTGTCAAAAACATGCTAAGACAGAGTATTGAACTAATAGCAAGATTTCCTACGATAATAGCATATGGATACCAGGCCAAGAGCCACTATTTTGACAACAAGAGTCTCTTCATACATTCTCCAAGACCTGACCTTGGAACGGCTGAAAATATATTGCACATGATAAGACCGGACAACAAGTACACCGAAAAGGAAGCAGAGCTTCTCGATCTTTCACTTGTAATACATGCAGAGCACGGCGGAGGTAACAACTCTGCATTTGCTACTCATGTGGTATCTTCTACAGGAACTGATACCTACTCGGCAATATCGACAGCAGTTGGGGCCTTAAAGGGACCAAAACACGGAGGGGCTAACCTTAAGGTACTTAAGATGATAGATAATATAAAAGAGAACATAAACAGCTGGGGAGACAGGGGAGAAATCAAAGATTATCTAATGAAGATACTTAAAAAAGAGGCTTTCGATAAAACAGGCCTTGTATACGGAATGGGCCATGCAGTGTATACCCTTTCAGATCCTAGGGCAATTCACCTTAAGAAAAAAGCTAATGAGCTGGCACAGGAAAAGGGAAGAATGGAAGAGTTTGAACTTTATAAGAGCGTTGAAGAACTGACAGTTGAGCTATTCAAGGAAATAAAGGGACCAGATGCGGTTATATCTGCAAATGTAGATTTTTATTCGGGCTTTGTATATGACATGCTGAATATACCTCATGAACTTTACACTCCGCTGTTTGCAGCTGCAAGAATATCCGGCTGGTGCGCCCACAGGATAGAGCAGGTTGTAAGCGACAAAAAGATAATGAGGCCGGCATATAAGAACGTAATTGGAAAAAGGGAGTACATTGAAATAGCAAAGAGATAGACTCGATGTGTACGGAAATACAAGGTGCAGCATAGTCCGTGATAAAAATTCATGTATTATGCTGCTATTTGTTTTTTACATGGATACTCAAAACCCTATCGATTTTTACTGCATATTAGAAAAATTTCCAAATAGGTCTTTAATAAATATGTAAATTTGATATAATGTTTAAGTGGGGAATTTTAATGCTTGCAGCTTTGTACAAAACAAAACATTAAGGTGGGATTATTTTTGGAAAAAGAAAAAAGAAATGCGATATTGAGAATAGCGGCAGTTGTAGCTGTATTTGCTGTAATGGTATTCTTGGCTTTCTATTCAAAGCACATAGCCCTGAAAATAGTATTTGGAGCTTTGGCTGTAGTTATAGGAGCATTCATAGTAAGAATAATAATATCACTAAAGAGAAAGAAATTTTATATACAGGGTCAGTGTATAGCTGTCCAGGCGCCAAAGGGAAAGTTCAAGAAGTATTCCGTTTTTGTGAAAATGGGAAAGGCCACAAAGAAGCTGTACTCTGCAGGCGAAGTGAAGATGAAAAAGGGAAAGTTCTATGGAATATACTATGAAGAAAAGTCGAATGACATAGTAAAATATGAAGAAATAAAGCCAAGTATGAATATTACAAGAAAAAAATAGCGATTAAATGGGCGTCCGGAGGGGGCGTCTTTTTTTATGCGGTAAAGTATAAAAGAGGATTAAAAAGTTTTTTTTGTGGTATATGTAAAATAAAAAATCTAAGGAGAGGGATGAGGTAAATGAATGTGAGGGAATTTTTGGAAAAGAGGTATTCTGTAAGGGAGTACGATAAGAAAGGCATAGATCCAGAGCAGATAAAAGAGATAATGGACTATGCAAAAAAAGTGGAAACTGAACTGGGGGAAAGCGGCATAAAGTTTGTAATTTTTGAAGATGGAAACAGTATATATGAGAAACTGAATGGTTATGCGGGATATGCAGGAGTAATGATAAAGAGCCCTCATTATATTGGGGTGCTTACAGATGGAGAAGATTACAAGACGCAGATAATGTCATCATATGCCATGGAAGCCGTTGTGAAGAAGGTATTTGAAATGGGGCTTGGAACATGCTGGATAGACTTTTCGAAGGCATCGGAAAGGCTTCGGGAGGAGATTTCAAAATACGACCTTAAGAATATAAACTATGCGGTTGCCATAGGTCATCCTAAAAAAGAATCCAAGCTGAAATTTGGATACGTAGCGTCTACAACAGTTTCTGGTGTGAGCAATGACCCGTACAGGGAAATTACCGACTTGAAACCCCATACAAGCGGAGGAAGGCTTTCAGTTGAAGAAATGGTATTCAATGATCAAATGGGAACCAAGGTTAGCGTTGAAGAACTTGAGCAAAGAGGAATTTCGGATATGCTATTCCATATTAAAAGTGCTCCTTCTGCAAAAAACCTTCAGCCTTGGAGGTTTATACTTACAGACGGCAAAATAGTAATGGCAGTGAAGGATCCTGATACTAAAGAGAGCATGACAGATGCTGGGATAATGATGTATCTTTTCGAGGGAATGGCTCACGACATGGGAATAAGGGGTAAGTGGGAAATACTGCCTAAAGAGGAATTTGAGTACCAAGGTGAAAAGTTTGCATTTGTCGGACAGTTTAATCTTTAATCAATAAAAATAAAAAGGTGTCTCTAAGAGGCACCTTTTGCTATGCTTTTATCTCTTTAACAGGAGATTCATAGAATCTTCAATATATTTTTCCTCATCAAATCTTATGCTGTCGCTTAGTTCGTTGAAAGTTTTCTCTCCGATTTGATATTTTTGGATTTTGACATCATAAATGACATCGCACCTTTTTCTAAACATTTCAATATAAGAGTCTTTTTCGGGATGCTTGCTGAAGAGTTCTTCAAGTTCGGTTTCAAGCTTTCTTACTATCTTCTCTTTTTTCATAAAATCCCTCCTGAGCCATTTGAAATAGTGAAAATCATTATTTTTAATGAGAGCGTAGCCATCAGGATTTTTTCAAGGAATAATAAACATATTTGTCAATCAGAAAGTCCACAAAGTTTGAAAAATCATTAAATATTCTTGAAAAATCCATAGCGAGCCCTCCTTTAAACTGATATTTATTAATATAAGCAAATTATATTTATAATTTTAATATACTTTGATGATACCCGCATATGTATGTGAAAAACACAAAACTTAGAAAAAAATAATATTGGATTAATTTATAAAGACGCAAAAATTCCATATTCAATATGATGAAGGCCAGAAAAAAGGGCTGTAATTCTAAAAATAACAGCCCTTGGTGGTAGTTCTTATATACATGGAAAGAGGAACTATGTAGTCGGGAAGGCCGTTTTGCGAGGGGATTATATATTGCTGATCGAGCGCTGACATTGGTATTGACTTTCTTCCGCCGGATTTTGCATCTCTCCAAAATTCGGCTACGATTTCGAATGGTATGAAATGATATATCCCATGAGTTTTGAAATTGCATATCAAAAATGAGAATCCGCCGTGCTTTTTAAATTTAGCCATGTATTCAACCTGGTGCTCGTGGATATTTTGAAGGGGAAGGTAGTCTTTGTTGGTTTCCTTGGCGTCAAAGCATATTGAAATTCCCCTGAATACGCCGCAGTAGTCGACTGTAGATTTCTTTTCAAAGAAGGCCTGAGTTATCTGGCCTGACGATATTTGAGTCACTTTTACCGGAACGGGTATTTTGCTTACAAGGGCGAGTCCCCTTTTTTCATATATCTGGTTTACATGGTCTATTATGTTTTCTGTAAAATCACCTTTATGTCCTAGGCTTTTCCATCTTGTCATTTTATCAATCCTTCAAACTTTTATTTATTACATTGACTATTTAATTATACTACACTGTTTCAACTGGAGTTTGAGGTTTTATTTTTAGCGTTTATTATACAAAAATAGTTAAAGAAAATAAAAAAGGGTATTATATAACTATATTTCGGGCTTGTTTGAATGCCCGCTGTAAATTAGAATTCAAAAGGGGGATTTTTAAATGAAAAAAATACTTTTGCCTGTAGACGGTTCGGAAAGCTGTGTTCTTGCGTATGACCATGTAAAGACATTTGCTCAAAAATTTGGTTCGGAAGTTTTAATAGTAAATGTTCAAGATGAGATTCCACATGGGTACGGCGGGGTTGACTACAAAGAAGCAGGAACTGCAAAGCTTGAAAAGAATGCCCAGGAAATTCTAGAAAAAGCCAAAGAGAATTTTGAGGGAACTGAAATAAAAGTCGGTACAAAATTTGTAATTGGGGATGCTGCTTCGGCTATAATAGATACGGCTGAAAATGAAGGCTGTGACATAATAATAATGTGTACTCACGGCATGTCGGGAAGAAAGAGATTCCTTATGGGATCGGTTGCAAATAAGGTTGTTCACCATGCAAGCGTACCCGTACTTGTGGTAAGATAATAGTAAGCTGAAAAATCTTCAGCGGCTCAGGCTGTTGGAGATTTTTTTATAAATATAAACAAGGGGGGCATTAAAGTGGGGACACTTAAAAGGGTCATAGATGATATAGTGGATTTGAGAGCCATAGGGGGAAGGTCGGATATCCATCCAGATGAAGTGCTTCAAAAGGCATCTTATGAGGATAAAATTCCTTCTTCAAAAGATGAAAAGAGAGTTCTGCTTTTAGCAATAGATGTCCAAAATGACTTCATGGAAAATGGAAGTCTTCCGGTCAAGGGTTCTCATGCCGACGTTCAAAACCTTATTAAGTTCATACATTCAAATGCCGGCGGAATAAGCAAAATAATAGCGTCAATGGATACACATACGTACTACCAGATTTTCCATCCTTCATGGTGGATTGGAAAAGACAAACAGCACCCCGAGCCGTTTACCCCGATAAGGCTGGAGGATATTGAAAACGGCACTTGGATGCCGGTAAAATATGAAAAGCACAGCAGAAAATACGTGGAGTATCTTGAAAGAAATGCAAAGAAAACACTTGTGATATGGCCTTATCACTGTCTGCTTGGAACGTTTGGAAATTCGCTTGAAGGTCAGTTTGCGAACATGGCATATTACCACTCAGCAGTAAGGGACACGGATTTTGAAATAGTGGTAAAGGGCACTAGCCCTCTCAGCGAGATGTATGGAATATTCAAGCCGGAATATGACGAGGGAGTTGAAATAAGCACAGGGCTTTTAGACAGGCTTTCAGACTTTGACATGATACTCATTGCGGGAGAAGCGAAGTCTCATTGCGTTTTGGAGTCTTTGCTTCAGATACTTGAATATTACAAGGATGACAAGCCTGTTACGGAAAACATATACATTCTTGAAGACTGTACAAGCAGCATAGAAGGCTTTGAGGACGAAACGGAAAAGGTGTTTTTAGGACTTGAAAAAGACTACGGCATAAAGAGGGTAAACAGCACAGATTTGAAGCTTTAGAAGTTGTTTTTATACCTGCATTGTGTTTATATGCTCAAAAACTGAATGTATTCTAAGCTCATTATTCCATTGTGAATATAAAAATCCAGCCGGACATCCGGCTGGATTTTTATATTCTTGAAAACTAAAGCTTTATTGAATTGTATGCTATTACAGCGGCGCCAAGAGCCCCCACAAGCTGAGAGTTGTCAGATACGAAAAGTGGAGATCCTATCTTCCCAGATATTGCCGATCTTACTGTTTTGCATTTTGCAACTCCGCCTGTGAAAGCGACCTCGTTGTTTAGCGGAACTTTGCTTACAAGGGAAGATGCTTTGTTTGCTATGGAATGGACTATTCCAAGCATTATGCTCTCTTTTTCTATTCCCTTTGCAAGAAGGCTTATCACTTCGGATTCAGCAAAAACTGTGCACATGCTTGATATAGGCTGAGGCTTTACATTTTCGCCTATAAGATTGTCAAGCTCTGAAATATCTATTCCAAGAGTGCTTGCCATAACCTGAAGGAACCTTCCGGTACCGGCTGCGCACTTGTCATTCATTGAAAAGTCGACTATATTTCCAAGGTCATCGATACTTATGACCTTGCTGTCCTGGCCGCCTATGTCGAGTATGGTCCTTGTTTCGGGGTTTAGAAAATGAGCCCCCTTTGCATGACAAGTTATCTCGGTCACGGTCTTGTCTACGAATGGCATCGATATTCTTCCGTATCCGGTGCCTATTATCTTTTTCACCTGCTGCCTTTGGACATTGTTTCGTTCAAGCAACTTTTGAAAAACCTCGTATGAAGCGTCCTTAGGGCTCCAGCCCGTCGGTATGACTAACTGGTCTATGATTTCGCCGTTGAACAGCACGCCTTTTGTGGCAACAGATCCGGCGTCAACTCCTACTGAATAATACATATATAAAACCTCCTAATAAAATCCAATGCTTATTTGAAAAAAATTCAACAAAAACACACCAGGGCATGTTTATGACATGGTGTGTTTTTGGAATTAAAAGTTAAAAAGTCTTTTTTTATTTTTGGTTATGGTGTGTATACCGAGCGTTTTAATGTTCGGATTTTCACTCAATATTCCCTCGACAGCTGGAATATCCGTGATTTCAATCATTATTGATATTCCGCAGCATGTGCTTAGTTCTCTCGGAGTCGGGCTTATGGCATATTCAATGCCAGACTCTTTTAGTTTTTTTTCCAAAGAAATTCCATGCATGTGAGAAGGAAAAAGTATGAAAGTTTTGGAGTCTTTTCCCATCGTATCACCCTTTTTCGTTAGAAAATAAGTATAAGTAATTATTTGTTTGATATCATCTCGAAAAAGGCTTCGAGTCTTGTCTTGATCTGGCCTGCATCTTCAAGGCCGTAGTCAGTCTCTATCATTATGACAGGAATATTTTCCTTTGCAAGAGCCTCTTTTACAGAATTGAACTCTGCAGCATATGTAGTACAGAAAGGAAGAGTGTAGTAAACTACGCCGTCTGCGCTGTACTCCTTGTAAAGTCTTATTATGTCGTCTATTCTTCCTGTGTTAGGAGTGAAACATGCGCAGTTTGTCTTCATGTATCTTTGAGTAAGGTTCTCGTAGTGTTCGTCCATAGTGCTTGCAGACTCGTCGACAAGGTTTTGGAAGTATTTAACGCCGGTGCAAGTCTCTTCTGCAACAACAACTGCTCCGCTTGTCTCTATTACGTGATGAAGCTTCCAGTTTGGAACTGCCATAGGAGTTCCGCTTACAAGTATTCTTGGAGTGTCTTTGCTGAATACTCCTTCGCCTTTTTCTATTCTGGCTTCAAGTTCGTCGCAAAGCTCTTCAGTCTTTTGAACGAACCTTTCAGGATCGTCATAGAATGCTATTTGAGTTATAAGAAGGGCATCTTTTCCACTTATAGGAGGATTATCAGACTTTCTCGTGTTGTAAAGTCTTTGAAGAGCTTTTCTCTTTCTGTTGAGAAGTTTTGTAGCGTCGCTTATTCTTTCAGCAGTTACTTCCACTCCTGTAAGCTCTTCCATTCTCTCTTTGAATATTCTTATTTCATCCTTGAAGTGAGCGTAGTCTTGATCCCTCTTCATATTAGGAAGGTCTATAACATGCATAGGAGTGTATTGCTTGAATGTCTCCCAAAGCTTCATCTTTCCGTCGCAAGTAGTTTCGCCTACAAGCATGTCACATGAGCTGAAATAAGGACATGTTTTTCCAACAAGTGCTCCGGCTGCTGCTTTTATAAGCGGACATGTGTTTCTTGGAACAACTTTTTCTCCGTCTGGATGCCAAAAATCTGATCCAGCGCAAAGTCCAACGCTTGCAGCATTTGCAGCAAGTACTATTTCATCTGGAACGAACACGCAGAATGTTCCAACTACTTTTTTGCCTTCCTTTTTCATGTCGGCAAGTTCTTGTATTCTAAGACCATGTATTTCAGACACTACGAAGTTGAAGTAGTTCATGCCTTCAGGTCTGTTTTTTTGTTCCATGTATATTTCACCGTAAAATTCAGGAAGCACCGCGCAAAGCTGGTCGTGCTTTTCAAGGTCGATATCAAGTGATTTCCATAATTCTTTGTAGTCTGCCATTTAAAAAAATCCCCCTCATACAAAATTTTAAGGCCCTGCATATACAGAACCTTTTAGAAAAATATAGATAGATAAAATGAAAATTTGTTTGACGGTTTTTCGCAGGAACATTTCCTTAGGTATAGTGTATATCATTATTAAGGATTTGTTTACAAATATAAGAAAGTCTAATAGTAAAAATAAAACCATAGATAAAATGAATTGAAAACTGTTAGATAACTATTGAATTTTGTGAAGATTTGTGAATGGAATCATGTTGAATTGATTTTATGGATAATATAGGAAGGGGCGCATTAAAGGGAGGTTTGAGGCTTGAAAAATATATGGATTTGCAGCTGTAAATACTGCCATTGACAGGCCCTCTGGATTATGTTATTCTATAACGGTGCCAAAAATAAAAAAAAGTTAATAATTTGAGTAAGCCGGATAGTCGCGGGCGCTTAGGCGAACGAGGAAAGTCCGAGCTCCGTAGGGCAAGGGTGCTGGGTAATACCCAGTGGAGGCGACTCTAAGGATAGTGCAACAGAGATATACCGCTAAAGGGGCTTTAGGGCCTACTAGCAAGGGTGGAAAGGCGAGGTAAGAGCTCACCAGCGGCTAGGTGACTAGTCGGCTATGTAAACCCCATCCGGAGCAAGACCAAGTAGGGACTCAAAAAGGGGGCTGCCCGTTCCCGTCCCGTAGGTAGGTCGCTTGAGCCTGTTGGTAACAGCAGGCCTAGATAGATGACTATTCAAGACAGAACTCGGCTTATAGGCTTACTCATATTTATTGTATACAACACTGCCCTTCAGGGTGGTGTTTTTTACTTATGGTAGTATATGGATCTAGTTCATCCATCTTGAGAATTTTTTGGACAATGTTTATCTTTACGGATGCTTAATTTCAGATCATTTTTCGAATATTGCTTATGCGGTGATAGATTCAATGAATATAAAGTCAGCATAAAACATTCTGGAAAATAAAGTGGTTTTATTTTGATTTGTCACGAAAAAGTATGATAGAATGTCTTCAAAAAGGGTACATATAAATTGTGCCCCTGAGGTAAGGGGTTTTAATTTCAGATTCTACATAGTTGGTTTACTTTGTACGAGCTGATTTAAGAAAATAAAATTTGGAGGTAGAAATTATGACTGGTACAGTAAAATGGTTTAATGCAGAAAAGGGATATGGTTTTATAACTGGAGAAGATGGCGTAGATGTTTTTGCACATTTTTCTCAGATTCAAAAGGATGGTTTTAAAACACTAGAAGAAGGTGAAAGAGTTTCTTTTGATGTAGTTCAAGGAGCAAAAGGACCACAAGCCGAGAATATAGTAAGCCTATAATATTATATAGTGTATTAGGGACATGGAGATAAACTTCATGTCCTTTTTTATTGTTTTTTTGATAATTTATGATAAAGAAGACTTTTCTATGAGATTCGCAATATCGACAATCTAAAAAGAAAAAGTTTTTATAAGTGATTTTTCACTGTAATAGAGTTAAAATAAAAGCAAAATAAATTTTTGAGGTGGTATGAAAATGAATATGGAAAATGAAACTGAAATCGGTCAGAGAAGCCTGAATATAGGCGGAAAATACAGGCACTTCAAGGGGAAGGAATACATTGTACTTCACTTGGCAAAGGATTCTGAAACTCTCGAGGAGCTTGTGATATACAAAGCTCTTTACGGTGATTTTGGAATATGGGCAAGGCCGCTTGAAATGTTCATGGAGCAGGTTGAAGTAGGCCGCAAACTGGTGTACAGGTTTGAAGAGATTGAAGAGTAGATGGGGCTGTGTACGCTAATATTAGTGGGAAAATAGAGTGAATTGATGTTTTTCAATTTGTTATTGCAATTTAGGGTTTTTCAATTTGAACAAAATGACATTTTCTTTTCACAAAACTGTCACATTCGAGGGGTATATTAAAAATAACAAGACGAAGTGACAGTTTGAAAGGAGATGTAAAAAATGACTAAAAAGATACTAAAGCGACTTACTGTTTTGGCGGTAACATTTATTATGGGCTTGGGAAGCGTATTTGCAAACAACAGTGACTATGGAGCACTCGGTTCATTTGAAAAGGAAAGCTATACTCTTGAAGAGATGCTTGTATATTCAATAGAAGACGAGTACTTGGCAAGGTCGGAATATGAAAAGATAATGGAAACTTTCGGAGAGCAAAGGCCGTTTTCGAATATAGTAAAGGCTGAAGAATACCATATAGAGCTTTTGAAGCCAATTTTTGAAGAGTACGAAATAGATATTCCAGATGACAAAGCACAGGAGCATGTGCATGTTCCAGAAAGCTTGACTGAAGCGTACGAGACCGGGGTACAGGCCGAGATAAATAATATAAAGATGTATGAAACATTCTTAGCGCAGGATATCCCAGATGACGTTAAATACGTATTTGAGCTTCTGAAAAATGCATCAGAAAATCACTTAGAGGCTTTCCAGAGAAATTTGGACAGATCGGAAGGTGTAGGATTATCAGGAGATAGAAGAAATCCGCAGGGGAAAAAGGGAAGAGGCAGAGGCGGATGGAATGGTCAAAGAGGCCAGTGTGTAATTGAAAGATAAAACAAAAAAATAATTGCTGCAGCCGTTTAAAACAGACGGGTGCAGTTTTTTTGTATTTAAAGGAAAGGCAAAGCCTGTATATAAAAACGTATGTTCTCGCAGGTGGTGTGAACATAAAACTTACGACAATGTGGATCCGGATGGGAAAATAGAAAAAGTGGTTTGGAATAGACACCACTGTTGAAGACCAGTATAGAAGTAGCATAAAGAGAGCAGTCTGGATTTTGTTTCACACAAACTGAAAGATGAATTAAATTTTAAAAATAATTTAAAATAAAATTGGTTTTGGTATATACTACAAGTTCGATTTGTTGTAAAATAAAAATCTATAGAGCTTTTGAGGATATGACTGAAAGTGAGGGGTTTTTGTGAAAAGAATTTTAGTTTTATGTGTGTTGCTGCTTGCCATGACTTTTTCATTTGATATTTCAATGGGTCAGGAAATCTATTACAATGGTGAAATGATTATTGACGAAGCTGAATATGGTGATATTAGAGCGGTTCTAGTTGAAAGGTTTCCAACCGAGAAGATAATACTTGTGGGAACTGATTTTGAAAAGAATGCTTATATATCAGAAGCCAAGGCGCTTGATTTTGACGGGGAGCACATAGCTGTGACAGGAAGCAGTGGAACGTATCTTCTGGATATAGACATGAACATAGTGCTTGGTGTCAATCAGGATGGAGATGTTGTTTCTGTAGGAGATTTTATATGTGTGGCCAGCAAAAATTCAATAAAGGTATTTTCTAAGGAAGATGCATCTATAGTATGCCAGCATGAACTTGAAAGAGACAGCAGAATAACAGGTATGGACATGTCGGGAGATGTTGTTGACATTGTAGTTGAGAAGGTTAGTCCGGAAACGGGAGAAAAGACTATTGAGCATATTAGCTTTTTAATAACGGAAGAAGGGCTTTTTCTTTCGTGAAAATAATTTTATGAAATGATAAAAAGTCGGCCAGTGGGCGGGCTTTTTATTATTTTTTGATATAGGAGATTGGAAAATGGCGATCAATTAAAAATAGAGAATTAAAAAATGATATACAAATCCGAATTTTATAAAAAATCTTAATTTTGAAAAAATTTCCTGAAACTTGACGATTCTTTGCGAAGTGAAAAACGTATAGACAAGTAATATCAATGGATAGACAGGTGAAGGCTCGAGAGTTGCAAAAAAAATCTGAATATTATATTATGGATGGGCGAGTTGTAATAATTTTGATTAATATAGCAATTATTAACAATTATTTTCTGTGGAATTAAAAATTGTCAAAAGGGGGAAAGTTTATGAATGAAGAGTTGAAAAAGGATTTGGGATTTACAACTGCACTTTCGATAGTAGTTGGAATGGTCATAGGATCAGGAGTGTTTTTCAAGCCTACAGCAATATTTGGTGCGTCAGGTTCTGCAGGGCTTGGTATACTTGCGTGGATAATAGGGGGGATAATAACAATAGCTGCAGGGCTTACAGTTGCAGAAATATCAGCTGCAATGCCTGAAACAGGTGGAATGGTTGTATACATCAAAAAGACTTATGGAGACCTTTGGGGATTTCTTCTTGGGTGGGCGCAGACAACTGTATATATGCCTGCTTTTATAGCGGCACTTGCAATAATATTTGCAACACAGGCTGTTTCGCTTATGGGCATTTCAAGCTTTATGACAACACCCATTGCAATAGGGGCGATATTGTTTCTTCTTGTTATGAACAGCGTAAGTTCAAAGGCCGGCGGAGCGCTGCAGTCAATATTTACAGTTGCAAAGCTTGTGCCGCTGATAGCTATAATAGTGCTTGGATTTATAAGGGGAGATGTTCAAAGCGCTGACCTTTCAAATTTCACTCCTGGAAGAGGATCTCTTGTTTCGAGCCTTGGAAGTGCACTTATAGCGGTAATATTTGCATTTGAAGGCTGGATAAATGTAGGAGCGATAGCGGGAGAGATGAAAAATCCAGGAAAAGACCTTCCGAGGGCAATAGTTATAGGCCTTTCAGTTGTAATGAGTATATATGTACTTATAAATATCGCATACCTTTGCGTGCTTCCGGCAGATGTGCTTGCATCTACGGCTACTCCTGCGGCAGATGTTGCCAATGTCATATTTGGAAGCTTGGGAGGAAAGGTCATATCAACAGGAATACTTATATCGATATTTGGAGCGCTTAACGGATTCATACTTACAGGTATGAGAATTCCATATGTAATGGCAAAGGAGGGAAAACTGCCTTACAGCAACTTGATAGGAAAGCTTCACAAAAAATATGAAACTCCTGTTAACTCGGGAATACTTATAGTTGCAATATCAGTAATATTCACGTTTACAGGAAAGTTTGACCAGCTTACAGACCTTCTTACGTTTACAATATGGATATTCTATGTAATGACATTTGCGGCTGTTATGATACTTAGAAAGAAAATGCCTGATATGCACAGGCCTTACAAAGTGCCTCTGTATCCACTTCTTCCGTGCATAGGAATAGCAGGAGGAATGTATATAATAATAAACACGCTTTTGACTCAGCCTATGAACGCATCGCTTGGTATACTTATAACGGTTCTTGGGCTTCCTGTATATATGATTGCAGGTGAAAAAATGAAAAAGGAAAAAAAACCAGACGTGGCTGCATAGCTGTATTGAAAGTCGAATTTGTGAAATTCAACTTGATAAAAATAACTATTTTTTAGAAAATTCGCGATATTGACAATTTAAAAAAGAAGTTTTTTACAATCCAAATACCCTGCGGAGCAAATTTTTGAATTTATTTGTTTTGCAGGGTATTTTCAGTTGAACATAGTTAAAAAAACAACTAAAAATACAAAATGAAAATTTAAAACAGTCTAAATATTTAAAATTTTATGAAAAAAATCATAATTCCAGAAAAAATATTCTTGAAACTTTGTAAAAATTTTTGAAACGAAAAGCGTTGTAAACAAGTGATATCAATGTATGCATATGTCAAAACAAAAGTGTTGAAAAATTGTTAAGATTCTTATATTATTAATGAGGGATTCGTTATTATTTTGATCAATTTGGCAATTATTCACAATTACTTTGATGGATTTACAAATTTTTTAGGGGAGGAAAACAGATGAACGAAGAGTTGAAAAAGGATCTGGGCTTTGCAACGGCACTTTCGATAGTAGTTGGAATGGTCATAGGATCAGGAGTATTTTTCAAGCCTACTGCGGTATTTGGAGCGTCGGGCTCCGCGGGAATCGGAATACTGGCATGGGTAATAGGAGGTATAATAACAATAGCCGGAGGTCTTACGGTTGCGGAGATATCTGCGGCAATGCCTGAGACTGGTGGAATAGTTGTATACATCAAAAAGACTTATGGAGAGCTTTGGGCGTTCCTTCTTGGGTGGGCCCAGACAACTGTATATATGCCTGCCGTTATAGCGGCGCTTGGAATAATATTTGCAACACAGGCTGTTTCGCTTATGGGTCTTCAAAGCTTTATGACAACTCCCATCGCAATAGGGGCGATAGTATTTCTTCTTGTGATGAACAGCGTAAGCTCCAAGGCAGGGGGCGCCTTGCAGTCAATATTTACAGTTGCAAAACTGTTACCGCTTATAGCGATAACAGTACTTGGATTTGTAAGGGGAGATGTTCAAAGCGCAGATGTTTTGAATTTTGCTCCTGAAAATGGATCTCTTGTTTCTAGCATAGGAAGTGCGCTTATAGCGGTAATATTTGCATTTGAAGGATGGATAAACGTAGGAGCAATAGCGGGAGAGATGAAAAATCCAGGAAAAGACCTTCCAAGGGCCATAGCCATGGGACTTTCGGTTGTAATGGCCGTATATGTATTTATAAACATCGCATACCTTTGCGTTCTTCCGGCAGATGTGCTTGCATCTACGGCGACTCCTGCAGCAGATGTTGCCAATGTCATATTTGGAAGCTTGGGAGGAAAGGTCATATCAACAGGAATACTGATATCGATATTTGGAGCGCTTAACGGATTCATACTTACAGGAATGAGAATTCCGTATGTAATGGCAAAGGAAGGAAAACTGCCTTACAGCAATTGGATAGGAAAGCTTCATGAAAAATATGATACTCCAGTTAACTCGGGTATTATAATAGTGGTACTTGCAATAGCATTTACATTTACAGGAAAGTTTGACCAGCTTACAGACCTTCTTACATTTACAATATGGATATTCTATGTAATGACATTTGCGGCTGTTATGATACTCAGAAAGAAAATGCCTGATATGCACAGGCCTTACAGAGTGCCGCTGTATCCAGTACTCCCACTTGTAGCGATAATAGGGGGACTATATATAATAGTAAATACACTTTTGACTCAGCCTATGAATGCATCACTTGGATTGCTTATAACGGCTCTTGGACTGCCTGTATATATGTACACAAGCAAAAAGCCCAAGGAGGGAAAGCCATCAGATATGGCTGCATAGATTTTGAAATTTCAGATTTAGTTGAGAAAAAAAAGCGCCGATTTTTTCGGCGCTCTTTTTTTTATGATATTGATCCGAATTCCATTTTTTTGACTACTACGCTGTCTATTTCAGAAAGCTTTTTTTCAAGCTCGCTTACTTTGTCTGCGCTTTTCTCTACAAATTCAAGAAGTATAAGTCCTCTAGAACTGCAAGACTTGCAGCTGTCGGCAGCTTCATGAAGTCCTATTCTAGTCTTGATTATACACCCATATTCGGTAAGAAGTTTTTGAACATTTAAAGCGTCGTCATCCCTGTTTCCTATTTTTATTCCCATTATAACTGTAGATAGCATCAATAGCCCTCCTCATGAAAGTAAGATTTTCATTTAAGGTATACCCCAAAATCAATTGTCTAATCTATTTTTATCTGCTGAAGGTAAAAAACCTGCCAAACGGCAGGCTATACTAAACTACGTCCTGGTCCCAGTAGTTGTATTCAACGGGAACAACCACCGGCTTTACTCCTTTAGGAATATTATCACTTATGGTAAAAGTCATGTCGGTTTTAGATGAGGCCTCAAGGGACTCACCTAGAACTATTCTATTTATGTCATTGTCATATATAAAGTCGTTTACGGCTTCAAACACGTTGTTTGAATGAATTATGCTCATTTGAGCTCCATATTTTTTAGAAACGTCAAACAAGTGCTGTATTACATCGCAGTTTACTGTGGCAAGCTCTTTTCCTGTGACATGAAGAACATAGAGATCTCCGTTTTTGCCTGCTATTTTTGAACCCCTTTTAATAAGTCTTTCACATGTCTTTTGCTTTGTAACACAAACAGCCACTTTTTTAATCATTTTTATACCCCTTTATAAATATTTTTTTTAAGATTGAGAGATTACAGGATTGACAAGGGTAACACAAACTTTCAATTAAATTATACCACATTGTACATGGAAAATACATATTATATATATAGCCTTACAAATAATATTTAAACATACAAAGATTAAATCAGAATGAGTAAATTATTAAATAAATCTTAATAAACCTTGAAGTAGTTAGAATAGAGAGGAAATTCAATGAGAATATATATTGAAAATGTAAATTATGCACGCAGTGCGGTGTCAAATATTATTATGTCAGGGTAATATTGTATATGGATACTGAAATTGTTAAAAACCGGACAATCATATATGCAGCTACAAGCCATTCAAAAAAAGCAGTATATAGTATATTAAATATATGGAGTAATAACAAAGGGTGAAGGTTATCGGAATACTTAATGGCATTTTTATAATAACGTATTATGAAATTGCAGAAAAGGGTATTAAAGTAGTAGTTGAAAAATTTGTATCAATAGAAAAGCTTAGGAGGTAAATTCTGTGGAAAAATACAATATAGCGGTTATAGGAGGAGGGCCAGGCGGCTATGTTGCTGCCATAAAGGCAGCGCAGCTTGGAGCCAAAACTGTGCTCATAGAAAAAGAAAAACTTGGAGGCATATGCCTCAACTGGGGATGCATACCTACAAAGACGCTTTTGAAAAGCGCAAAGGTCTACCAGTATATAATGAACAGTGAAATCTTCGGAGTTGACATAGAGGACAAGGGCTGCGTACATATAAACTGGGACAACATGCAGGATAGAAAGGAAAGGGTTGTAAGCCAGCTTACAGGAGGGGTAAAGTCGCTTCTTGAAAAAAACGGTGTGGATGTCATAATGGGAGAGGCCACGGTAGCTTCAAAAAATGAAATAAGCGTGAACGGTCAGCTCATAAAGGCTGAAAACATAATAATAGCAACGGGCTCATCTCCTATGATACCGCCTATAGAAGGCATAAGTGAAGCCATGGAAAATGGGCATGTCGTAGACAGCACCGGGCTTTTGGAAGTGGAGAATGTCCCTAAAGAGCTCGTAGTGATAGGCGCCGGGGTAATAGGAATAGAGTTTGCATGTCTTTTCAGCACTTTGGGCTGTAGGGTCAGTGTGCTTCAACGGTCGAATGAAATACTTGGCAACATAGACTATGATGTGAGAAAGAGCATGGAAAAGAAGCTTTTAAACATGGGAATAGAAATAATATACGGGGCGAATATCCAAAAGATAGATGGAGATACCGTTTACATTGAAGTTTCAGGAGAAGCAAGACAGATAAGAGCTGAAAAGATACTCGTAAGCACGGGCAGGGTTCCAAATTTTAAGGGGCTTGAAAGCCTGGAGTTGGAAAAGACTAAAAGGGCCATAGTGACAGACGAAAGCCTAAGGACTAGTATTGAAAATATATATGCAATAGGGGATGTAAATGGTAAATTTCTGCTTGCCCACGTGGCTTCAGCTGAAGGTATAGTTGCGGCTGAAAACATAATGGGAAAAGACTCGAAGATAAGCTACGACAACATACCGGGCTGCATATATGCTTTCCCGGAGATAGCTACGGTGGGTCTTACTGAAAAAAAAGCCCTGGAAAAAGGACATGATGTTAAAATCAGCAAATTCCCCATGAGTGCAAATGGAAAGGCTCTTGCCGAAGGTGAAAGCAGCGGATTTATAAAGATAGTGGCAGATGAAAAATACGGGAAGATTCTGGGGGTGCATATAATAGGAGTGCATGCAACGGACATGATATCGGAGGCGCTTGCCACTATACAGCTTGAGGGGACGGCTCATGATCTTGCAAAGGCGATACACCCTCACCCGACCATGTCGGAGATTGTAATGGAGGCAGCCCACGGGATAGTGGACAGGGCTATACACCTTTAGAAATATGCTGGCTTGAATTTAGCGGACTAACAAAGTCCGCCATTTTGCTTAATTGGTGTTTTGGAATATGGCGTTTTTCAATTCATGTATTTGGGGTATGAATTTAAAAATCAGCAGGTGTAGTGATATAATTATGTTGTAAATAATGTGGAGAAGGGAATTTTCAAATGAAAACATACAGCTTTTTAGCACACAAGTGCGACATAAGGTTAAAGGTGGAGGCTGATAGTCTTGAGAACCTTTTTCATGCGGCTCTTGAAGGTATGAACTGTATAATAAAAGGGGACGAAACGCCTTTGAAAGGCAAAGACCACGGTATTGTTGTTGATATTGACTCGGTTGACGTTACGGCGCTTCTCATAGACTTTTTGTCTGAAGTTCTCCTGGAGACTCATACCGAATATGCAGTGTTTGACAAATTGGAGGTGCTTGAATTGAATGAGAATCATTGCAAGGCCAGATTGTTTGGAGACAGAGTGGATGGTTTTGACGAGGACATAAAGGCCGTGACATATCATGAGGCGGATGTAAGGCAAAACAGAAAGGGTTATTACGAGAGCGTAATAGTGTTCGACATATGATACTTAAAAAGGACATGAAGAGGATATCTCCTTTTCTCTGGAAGGTGGACAAGGGATACAGGGATGACATGAATGTCCCTGCCATGATATTTGCAACTGAAAACATGCTTGATGACGTGCTGAAGGACAGGTCCATAGAACAGCTCATAAACGTCTCGACTCTTCCCGGGATACAAAAGGCGGCAATAGTAATGCCTGATGTGCATGAGGGATATGGATTCCCGATAGGCGGAGTTGCTGCAACTCTTTGGCCAAGCGGGGTCATATCTCCTGGGGGCATAGGATATGACATAAACTGCGGGGTAAGGCTTTTGAAGGCCGACTGCGAATTTTCAAAGATAAGAAGGCATATTGAGCTTTTGGGAGCTGCAATTTATTCGAACGTTCCATCTGGAGTGGGTAAATCTGGGGATATAGTGCTTTCAAGCAAAAAGCTCGACAATGTGCTAAAGCACGGCTCTAAGTGGATGGTTGAAAACGGATACGGCTACGAGGAGGACATAGAAAGGACAGAATCCTCGGGATGCCTTAAAAACGCAGATCCCGACGCAGTGTTTGAAAAGGCTAAAAAAAGAGGGCATGACCAGCTTGGGACAATGGGTGCAGGAAACCATTTCGTTGAAATTGACATAGTGGATGAGATATTTGACAGCGAGATTGCAAATGCATACGGTCTTTTCAAGGGCCAGGCTGTTGTGCTGATACACACCGGTTCGAGGGGGCTTGGACATCAGGTTGCTACAGATTATATAAAGATAATGATGTCGAGTATGAAAAAATACGGAATAGAGGTTCCGGACAGAGAGCTTGCATGTGCGCCTTTTGATTCGAATGAAGGGCAGCAGTACTTTAATGCGATGGCTGCGGCTGCCAATTTCGCGTGGGCAAACAGGCAGGCGATAACACACAAGGTGAGACAGGCTTGGGAAAGCGTGCTGGGAAAGGATAGTAGGCTTTCAATGCTATATGACGTTGCACACAACATAGCCAAAATAGAAGAGCATGAGATAGAGGGGCAAAAAAGGAAAGTCATAGTACACAGGAAAGGCGCCACAAGGGCTTTTGGTCCGGGACATCCAGACATTACAAGTCAGTACAGGGAAGTGGGCCAGCCTGTGATAATACCTGGAAGCATGGGAACGGCATCATATGTGCTTGCGGGAACAAATGTCAGCATGCAAATGTCTTTTGGGTCTTCATGCCACGGAGCGGGAAGGCAGATGTCCAGAAGCGAGGCGAAGAGGAGAAGGCAGGGCAGCGACGTTCTGATGGAACTTGAAAACAGGGGCATACACGTGCAAAGCGGCTCTTTAAGGGGTCTTGCGGAAGAGGCTCCGGGAGCCTACAAAGATGTTGACGATGTGGTAAATGTAGTAAGCATGGCGGGAATAGCCAAGAAGGTTGCAAGGCTAAAGCCTATGATGGTCATAAAGGGATAGGAGATTAGATGAAGAAAATTACAAAAATAGAATTTCAAAAAAAGAACCAGGGAAGGTATTCGATATATATTGACGGAGAATTTGCATTTGGAGTGCATGAGGATATTCTTGTCCAGCATTCTCTCAGAAAGGGCATGGAGCTTGACGAGGAGCAGATAGAGTTAATAGGCGAAAGTGAAAAGTATAAAAAAGCATACATGTATGGGATAAATCTGCTCTCTTACAAGATGAGAACCGAAAAGGAACTTGAAGACAAGATGAGGGAAAAGGAGCATGGGGAAGAGGCTATAGAAGACGCTATTTCAAAGCTTCGTCAAAAGGGATATGTGGATGATGAAAAATATGCCATAATGTATGCCAATGAAAAGATGAACAAAAAATCTTCAGGGAGGAAGCTTGTGTCGCATAAACTCAGACAAAAGGGTATAGACTCAGAAATTGCAAACTTGGCAATAGAAGAGGTTTCAAGTGAAGAACAGGAGTATGAACAGGCGCTTGAAGCGGCTGTGAAGAAGATGAACACAACATACAGAAATGATGATAAAAATGCTGCATATAGAAAGCTTGGGGGATATCTTTCGAGAAGAGGTTATCCATACAGTGTAGTGAGCCGGGTTTTAAGGGAAGTTTTGAAAAATCGCTAAAACCACTAAAAATACTTGAAAGGGCCTGGTGGCGAATGAAAAAAAATATAGTTATATGTATTATGTGTGCACTTTTTATATTCGGACTTTCGGGGTGCAATGAAACTCCAAAAGAGGTGAATGACAGTAGTAATGGAGTCGAAAATGCCAATGGTCAGGTAAATGAAAATATTTCTTCTGAAGCAAAGCCCGATGGTGCAGACAGTGAAGATATAGGAGAAAATGGGGGACAGGAAGCGGCAGTACAGTATATAGAAACTGTAAAGAGCAGATACACAGGTGTGCCTGTAAGCGCTGAAGCAGCTGAAAGTCCGGCATATATGGTCATAGTTGAAAACCTAAGGTCCGCAAGACCTCAGTCTGGAATTTCAAAGGCGGACATAGTGTTTGAAACCCTTGCAGAAGGAGGGATTACAAGGTATATAGCTCTTTTCCAGTCTCAAAAAGCAGACAGCATAGGGCCTGTAAGAAGCACAAGGCCGTATATACAGGAGCTTGCGGCTTCATTTGACCTTCCTTTTGCGCACTGCGGCGGAAGCATGCAGGCGCTTTCAGAGGTGAAAAAGTATTCCCTCATGAACATAAACGAAATGTGGAGAAGCTCTTACTTTTACAGGTCCAAAAACAGAAGGGCGCCTCACAACCTGTATACGAGCAGCGGCAAAATGGAAAAAGCTCTCCAGAATCTTGGATACAGCCACGATGAAGATTTCGCTATAGGATTTGACGACGAGCCAACAGAATATGAGAGGCTTGAAAATGCATATGAGATAAAAGTGGTTCCAAGCAAGTATACAAATTCAAGCTTCAAATATGCGGATGGCGTCTATCAAAGGTACCAGGAGGGCAAAAAGGACATGGACATGGCGACTTCAAGCCATATAGGCGTTCGAAATGTAGTTGTTCAGCTTACTAGCATAGTGAACCTCAATGACAAGGAAGGCCATGTGAATGTAAAGCTTGACGGTACGGGCAGTGCGTATGTATTCAGGGACGGCAAAGTTATTAATGCAACTTGGTCAAAAGATGTATTCAGGGCGCAGACAAGGCTTTATGATGGATCTGGAAGTGAAATAAAGCTCAAAAGTGGAAAGACATGGTGGTATATAATTGGGAAAAATTCATCTGTCGAATGGAAATGAATATATTGGAAAATGAGAAAGAAAACCACCGATTCAGTATGCAGGCGGGCTGAGTTTTATGAAATAAAAGTATGGAATCCAAAACGAAAACACAAAAAAGGAAGACCTACAGGTCTTCCTTTTTTGTGTTTTCATCTTTTGAAATGTTTACGGGTGCCATTTGCTGAGTTTTTGCGTGTTCAAGTTTAAGCTTTAGCCTTTCTATCTCTATCTCATAATTTTTATTTGCCTCTTCCAGACCTTTTATATTCTTTTCAAGACCTGAAATCTTATTCTTGTTTTCCCTTGATTTCATGCCGTATTTCATCTTGCTAAAAAGGCTTATGAAGAATGTCACAAGTGCTCCAAATGTAGCGGAAATCAGTATCACAACAGACTGTGAAAGCTGGTATTCTTTCCACAAGAACTGTATTGTTACAACGTCTGAATTCATAACGGCAAATACGGCTACAAATATTGCAAATAGTAGAGAAAAAATAAATCCAAATTGCATAGTACCACCTCCGTAGACTAAAATAGTATTCTAATTATACCCTGTTTGGGCAAATAAATGCAAATTAGGGGTATAATATATATGATTTGGATTTATGAAATAGTGGATGTAAATAGTTTTGTTGACACGGGCATACATATCTTATTAAAATGGAGTAGACAGAAGGCATGGTTTAATGCGTTAAAGAGGAAAATACTACATGGGTATGTATGCCTTGTTTTTTCTGGAGAGAATTTTAATATAGACGAAAAGGAGGCAGTATTTTGGAAAAAAGAGATCAGTGGAATTCCAGGGTTGGCTTCATAATGGGAACTGTTGGAGCGGCTATAGGGCTGGGAAACCTTTGGAGATTTCCATTTCAGGCCTATTCAAATGGCGGAGGGGCTTTTTTGATACCATATTTCTTTGCTCTTATGACGGCTGGAATACCGCTTATGATAATGGAGCTGGGATTTGGAAGCAAGATGAGGTCTGCAGCACCTTCTGCATTTAAAAAACTTGGAAAGAGGTTTGAATTCATAGGATGGTGGCAGGTTATGATCCCGGTTGTTGTAATGTGTTTTTACTGCAACATAATATCATGGAGTCTCAACTATCTGTTCCTGTCATTCAATATGGGATGGACCCAAAATCCAGGTGACTTTTTCATAGGAGAGTTTCTAAAGCTTTCGGATTCCCCGTGGAACCTGGGCAAGATAAGGATAAATATACTAGTACCCCTTGTATTTGTATGGCTTACAAACTATTTTATTGTAAGACGGGGCATATCAAAAGGTATTGAAAAGGCGTGCAAGATAATAATGCCAGTGCTTGCAGTGCTTATGATGGTTATGGTAATAAGGGGCGTTACTCTTCCTGGAGCAAGGTACGGGCTCAACTGGTTTTTGGAGCCGGATTTCACTAAGATAATGAATCCTAAGGTTTGGATATCGGCATACAGCCAGGTTTTTTTCTCCACAACTCTTGCAGTTGGGGTGATGATAGCATATTCAAGCTATCTTCCGGAAAAATCGGATATAGTAAACAACGCTCACATAACCGTTTTTTCAAATGCGGGATTTGACTTTATAGCAGGTATTTGTGTTTTTTCAGTGCTTGGATACTATTCGTTCTCAATGAACATACCTTTTGAAGAGGTCATGCAAAATGGTGCTGGACTTGCTTTTGTAGCATTTCCAATGGCAATAAATGAGCTTCCCATGCATGATATTTTCAAGGTGGCATTCGGCGTAACCTTTTTCTTTGCGCTTGTAATAGCGGGAATATCCTCAAGCGTTTCAATGCTTGAATCATTTGCATCGGCAATACTTGACAGGTACGACATAAAAAGGGAGAAGCTAATTGGAATAATAGCTATTTGCGGATTTTTGGGAAGCATGATATTCGTTACGCAAGCGGGCCTTTATATACTCGACATAGTGGATCATTTTGTGGCAAATTACGGCATAGCCATTTTGGGATTTATTGAAGCTGTGCTTCTTGGATACGCATACGATGCGCACAAGATGAAAGAAGAGGTAAACGAGTATTCGGACATAAGGGTTGGAACTTGGTGGGTCATATGCATAAAATATATAACTCCCATAGCACTTGGATATATAATAATAAGGAACTTTATAGATGAGTTCAAGGAGCCTTATTCGGGCTATCCTGTAAGCGCCCTTGCAGCATTTGGGGTAAGCGTAGCACTTGGAATGATAATAGCAGCCATTCTTATAAGCAGAAGCAAAGGCGGCAAGCAGACTTTAGAAAAATAGGCAACAACCATAAGGAGGGATTGTCTTGAAGGATTCACTTTCTGTTGAAGCCCTGGCTATGCTGGCATTTGGAATAGCCATACTATACGGGAATCTTGCAAGGTATGTTTATATAGCTATAAAAAAGAAATAGCTCCAGAAAGCCGGGCTGGTTCATACAATGCACATGCCATTTTCCGTGGTTTAATATTAAAATCCGAATTTATATAAGTATTAAAAGATATGGAATACACTAAAAAGCTCGTGCTGATTTCAAAATCAGCACGAGCTTTTTAGTTGAATTAAACCATATTATTGAATTGGAAAATATAATGTATTAACTTTTATTTCACACCGAGAAAGTCAGAAAGCACGTTTTCCATGGACTGTTTGCCGCATGTAGTCTTGTGAACTATTTCCTTTTTCTCTATTCCGTCAAGGCCGTATGGGACTTTTACGCTGCTTTCTTTTGAAAGCTCGTACATAAGCTGGAATTCGTCTTCGTCGGCGTCCATTCCGATAGCAGTTGAAACGCTCTTTGTGAATTTGAACGGGCTTGCAGTGGAAGCTATCACTGTATATGTGTCATCGCCTGTGCTTTTCTTGTAATCCTCATACACCTTGTATGCAACAGCAGTGTGAGTGTCCATAAGGTAGCTGCAGTTTTCATATGCGTATTTTATTGTTTCAAGCGTCTGGTCTTCACTGGTAAATCCGCCGTAGAAAAGAGAAAGCTTGTTTTTTATGTCCTGCCCTACAGAGTATGAGCCTTCGCTTGAAAGCTTATCCATAAATTTTTTAACTTCGCCAGAGTTTCCTCCGCTTAAGTGGTAAAGAAGTCTTTCAAGATTGCTTGATACCAGTATGTCCATTGAAGGGGAATTTGTCTTTACAAGCTCTCTTTTTCTATCGTATACTCCAGTGCTTATGAAGTCGAAAAGAACGTTGTTTTCATTTGACGCACATATCAGCTTGTTTACAGGTATCCCCATGTTCATGGCGTAGTATCCTGCAAGTATGTTTCCGAAGTTTCCTGTTGGTACTACGAAATTGACCTTTTCGCCGTCTTTTACCTTTCCTTGGGAAAGGAGTTTCACATATGAATATACGTAGTATACTATCTGAGGAACAAGTCTTCCTATGTTTATCGAGTTTGCAGATGAGAGCATGAATCCGTTTTCAGAAAGCTTTTCCTTAAGCTCGTTGTCTGCGAATATGTTCTTTACGCCTGTCTGGGCGTCGTCGAAGTTTCCGTCTATTCCGATTACACAAGTGTTTGATTCGGATTGAGTAACCATCTGCATTTTTTGTATTGCGCTGACACCGTCATTTGGGAAGAAGACCACTATTTTGGTTCCTTCAACTCCTGCAAATCCCGCAAGTGCGGCTTTTCCAGTATCACCTGAAGTGGCTGCAAGTATTACTATGTCCTTGTCTATTGAAGATTTCTTGGCAGAGCTAGTAAGAAGATAAGGAAGGAGCGAAAGCGCCATGTCCTTAAATGCCGCAGTAGGGCCGTGATACAGCTCTAAAAAGCTGACACCGCACCTTTCTACAAGTTCAACCTTGTCTTTTGAGTCGAATTTTTCGTCGTATGCGGACTCTATGCACTCCTTGAGATTGTCTATTTCAGGAAAAAACTTCTGTATTATATAAAATGCAAGCTCGGTATATTTCATCTTTGCGAGCTTTTCAAATGGAAGGTCTATTTTAGGGATATCGCTTGGAACGAAAAGCCCTCCATCGTCTGCCAGACCCTTTACTATGGCCTGTGAACAGCTCATATCTGATTGTCCACCCCTTGTGCTTTTGTAATATATACTCATCTCAATCCACCTCGTCTAATTTTTGTATCATGGATACTTTTTGTTGAATTATATGATATAACGATTTAATACTGGATACAAGTGTTTTTTGTAAAGAAACAAATCCTTGGGAGAAAATCCAATTGAATAGGGAATAGGTTAAAAGCATAATCAAGGGGATACGTTTTGAAAAGGCATATTCAATCAATATATAATGAAAACGTTTTTCGAGAAAAATTCTTAAGCAAAGCAAAAAAACTTGTTGACATTAAAAAACAAAGTCATTATACTATGATACAAATATAAAAATAAATATTAAGACCAACTCTTATCAAGAGCGGCGGAGGGACAGGCCCTGTGAAGCCCGGCAACAGCCAGCACCATGCTGGAAATGTGCTAATTCCTGCAGTAGTATTACTACTGAAAGATGAGATTGTGGTATTTTTGTACACAAGTACATTTATTTTAGTATAAATAAAGAGTGTATAAAGACCATTTCTATCTTTTGGTAGAATGGTCTTTTTTTATTATCAAAAATACTAAAACAAAAATAAAAAATAGGGGGAAAATAAAAATGGAAAAAAATTGGAGTCTAGAAACTATATGCCTACAGGGAGGATATGAACCTGAGGATGGACAGGCGAGGGTTCTTCCCATAGTTCAAAGCACTACATACAAGTACAGCGACCCGGATTTTGTGGCTGACCTTTTCGATCTTGCTGCAGAGGGTCATATGTATTCAAGGATAAGCAACCCTACAGTTGACGCGTTTGAAAAGAAAATGGCTCAGCTTGAAGGTGGAGTGGGAGCTGTTGCAACTTCGTCGGGACAGTCGGCTACAACACTTGCGATGCTGAACATATGCAAGCAGGGAGACCATATACTTTCAGCATCCACCATATACGGGGGAACCCACACCCTTTTCGCATCGACTTTCAAAAAAATGGGAATAGAGGTTACGTTTGCAGATCCGTCGCTTGAACTGGAGGAGCTTGTGAAGCTTGCAAAGCCAAACACAAAGGTAGTATTCGGGGAGATAATAGGAAATCCGGGTCTCAACATACTTGATTTTGAAAAATTCTCAAAGCTTGCAAAGGAGATAGGGGTGCCGTTTGCTGTTGACAACACACTTGCAACTCCTTACCTTTGCAGGCCCATAGAGCACGGGGCCAACATAATAATACACTCGGCTACAAAATATACGGACGGACATGCGACTTCACTTGGAGGAGTGGTGATCGACGCGGGCAATTTCGACTGGAAGGAGAATGGATTTTCAGACTTTGTAGATCCAGATCCAACATACCACGGAATAAGCTATGTAGAGACATTCGGTGAAAGCGCATATATAGTAAAGCTCAGAGTGCAGCTTCTCAGGGACCTTGGAACCTGCCTCAGTCCTTTCAACGCATTTCTGATGCACAAGGGGCTTGAAACCCTCCATCTTAGAATGGAAAGACACAGCGACAACGCGCTCAGGCTAGCACAGTTTCTGGAGTCTCATGAATGTGTAAGCTGGGCAAGCTATCCCGGACTGCAGTCGCATTCAAGCAATGAAGCGTCAAAAAAATACCTGCCTAAGGGATGCAGCGGAATACTTACATTCGGAATAAAGGGAGGAATTGAGGAGAGCAAGACTTTTATGAGAAATCTCAAGCTTGCAGCGATTGTGGTGCATCTTGGAGACGCAAGGACTTCAGTTCTTCATCCGGCGAGCACTACTCACAGACAGCTAAGCGAGCAGGACCAGATAAAATGTGGTGTTACGCCGGATCTGATAAGGGTTTCCGTTGGAATAGAGGGAATAGACGATATAATAGCTGACTTTGACAATGCGCTCAAGAGCATATAAAGGGGGGAGAAAGCGTGCCGATAATACTTCCAGAAAGACTTCCGGCAAAAAAAGTGCTGGAAGGTGAAAATGTATTCGTTATGACCGAGAAAAAGGCCCTTACACAGGATATAAGGGCCCTTAAAATACTCATTGTAAACCTTATGCCCACAAAGATAGAGACTGAGACCCAGCTTGTGAGGCTGCTTGGAAACACGCCCCTTCAGGTGGAGGTGACATTCCTTAACACCAGCAGCTATGAATCCAAAAACATTTCAAGGGAGCATTTGAATGAGTTCTACCACACATTCGACCAGATAAAGGACAAGAAGTTCGACGGAATGATAATAACCGGGGCGCCAGTTGAACATATTGAGTTTGAACAGGTGGAATACTGGGAAGAATTGAAGAGGATAATGGACTATTCTGTGAGCAACGTCACATCGACACTCCACATATGCTGGGGGGCCCAGGCGGGGCTTTATCACCACTACGGAATATCAAAATATCAGCTTCCGGAAAAGAAATTCGGAGTATTCGCCCATACGCCGCTGGACAGGACAAGCAGGCTATTAAGGGGTGTAGACGATGTGTTTTATGTGCCTCATTCAAGGCATACTGATGTCAAAAGGGAGGACATAGAAAAAGTCAAGGAGCTCAACATAATATCGTTTTCAAAGGAGGCGGGAGTGCACATGGTTGAAACGCCTGGAGGAAAGCAGGTGTTTGTAACGGGGCACTCTGAATACGATCCTCTGACGCTTAAGGGAGAGTATGACAGGGACATACAAAAGGGTCTTTCTATAGATGTGCCTGTGAACTACTTCGAAAATGACGATCCGTCGCTTCCTCCTGTAGTGACGTGGAGATCTCATGCAAACCTGATTTTCAACAACTGGCTCAACTACTATGTATACCAGCAGACGCCCTATGAACTGTAATAATCAGGGCGATTGCCGCCCCCCGAATATAATTTTGACGTTTTTTATGAATTTAACCTTTACAAAAGTGTAATTTATGATAGAATGTATTTATGAAAAAAACAAGTGTATCTGGACAAAACACAAAAAATGAGACTGGGATCTGGGAAAAGTCCCAGACAGTCCTTACTACAATAAATTGACTTTAATGGAGGTTATCATGAAAGAGATAATAGTTCAAAAGTTCGGGGGAACTTCTGTAGGGGATATAGATAAGATAAAGAATGTTGCAAGAAGAATTGTGGATACAAAGAACAAAGGTTACGACGTAATAGTTACGGTATCGGCAATGGGAAAAACTACTGATGTGCTTGTGGAAAAGGCTTTTGAAATTTCACAAAACCCTTCAAGCAGGGAAATGGACATGCTGCTTGCAACTGGCGAGCAGGTTTCGATAGCCCTTTTGGCTATGGCGATACAGTCCCTTGGACATCCTGTGATCTCGCTTACAGGTGCGCAGTGCGGAATAAAGACGGATTCAAGCCACAAAAAGGCCAGAATAAACAACATAGACACAAAGAGGCTTCAAAAGGAGCTGGGGGATGGAAAAATCGTAATAGTTGCAGGTTTCCAGGGGATAAATGAAAATCAGGACATAACGACACTTGGAAGAGGCGGTTCGGACACCACTGCCGTTGCAATAGCGGCGGCAATAGGAGCTGCAAAGTGTGAAATATATACGGACGTAGACGGGGTCTATACGGCAGACCCGAGAAAGGTTAAGGAGGCAAGTCTCATGAAGAGGATATCATATGATGAGATGCTCGAGCTTGCAAATCTTGGAGCAGGAGTTCTCCACCCAAGGTCTGTAGAGCTTGCGAGAAAATTTAATGTACCCCTTGTTGTAAGATCAAGTTTTAATGACAATGAAGGAACAGAGATTGTTAATATAGATCAGATCGAAAAGGTTGTTGTAAGGGGAATATCTCTTGACGACGACATAGCAAAGGTTTCAGTGCTTGGTGTGCCTGACAGGCCGGGAATAGCATTCAAACTGTTTTCAATCCTCTCAATGAACAATATAAATGTAGATATGATAATCCAAAACGTAAACAGGGAGTCCATAAATGACATATCGTTCACTGTTAAAAAGGACGACCTTGCAGACTTTCTGAAAATATCGGACATGCTGCTTGAAAGCATAGGAGCTGAAAAGATAACTTATGACGATTCGGTTGCAAAGCTTTCTATAGTAGGAACTGGGATAGCGGGGAATACAGAGGTGACTTCAAAGTTCTTCGAGACGCTGTACGAGCTTGGCGTGAACATACAGATGATAAGCACTTCGTCGATAAAGATTTCATGCATAATAGACCGTGAAGGTGCTGAAAAGGGAATGGATAAGCTTCACGAGAAATTCCAGCTTAACTAATAACATATATAAAGTAAACTATAGAAGGGGAGAGCATAGTATATGGAGAGTATAAAGGTTGCGCTTTTAGGATTTGGAGTAGTGGGATCTGGAGTTTTCAACATACTTCAGGACAACAAGGAAAAGATAGAATCACACATACAAAAGAGAATAGAGATAAAGAAGATACTCGTAAGGGATATAGAAAAGGCGAGGGGAGCAAACGCCCCTAAGGAGATGCTTACAAAGGACATAAATGACATAGTTAATGATCCTGAGATAGACATGGTTGTAGAGCTCATGGGCGGAATAGGCAAGGCATACGAATACATGAAGATTGCCATAGAAAACAAAAAGCACATAGTCACTGCTAACAAGGCCCTTATAGCGACTCATGGAGACGAGATATACAAGCTGGCGGTAGAAAACGGAGTTCAAATCAGGTACGAGGCAAGCGTTGGCGGAGGAATACCTATAATAAACACGCTTACTCAAAGCCTTGCCGCAAACAATGTTGACGAGATACTTGGAGTAATAAATGGAACTACAAACTTCATACTTACTCAAATGGACGAGCAGGGAATGGATTTTGACGATGCCGTAAAGCTTGCGCAGGACAGCGGATTTGCAGAGGCAGACCCTACGTCGGATATAGAAGGGGAAGACGTTGCATTCAAGCTTTCGATACTGATGTCGGTAGCCTTTGGCATAAAGGTTCCGCCTCACAAGATACCAAGAGAGGGAATAACAAAGATATCCTCAAAGGACATAGAATTTGCAAATCAGCTTGGATACAAGGTAAAGCTTGTGGCTGCGGCGAAGAAAAAGGGGGATGACCTTGAATTTCACGTTCAGCCGTCGTTCCTTCCTATAGACCATCCGCTGGCTTCTATAAAAAATGAGTTCAATGCGGTGTTCATAAAGGGAAATGCGGTTGGAGAGCTGCTGCTTCATGGAAAGGGAGCGGGTTCGACGCCTACTGGAAGCGCAGTCCTTGGAGACATGCTTGAAATAGCAAAGATAATAGGCACCAACTACAAGCCCGGTGCGCCGCTTGTGCATAACGGCGGAGACCTGAACCTGATAGGAGAGGGAGTAAGCCCTTATTATGTGCATCTTCATGTTGAAGACAAGCCTGGAGTTCTTGGAAAGATAACATCGGCTTTTGGAAAGCATAATGTAAGCCTTAAGTCTGTAATACAAAGGTCAAGGGGAGAAAAGACGGTTCCGCTTATATTCATAACTTACGACACACCTAGAAAAGACCTTGACGATGCAATAGAGGAGATAAAAAATACAGATGCAGTTATAAGGGTTGAGAGCATACTGAGGGTTGAAAGCTAAACCTATCAGCCTAACTTAATTACTAAACTCCATTACTGACAATTCTATAGTTTAACGCAAATAAAAAGCTGCATGCCATTTACGCATGCAGCTTTTGCTGTATACTTAAATTGGGTATAAAATAACTGTTTGATGAAAATTTGGGTTTTATAATCAGCCGCCCTTGTCATATTATCTAAGGAAATGGCTAAATTACATAAAAAAGTAAGACTGGAGGATGCTCTATGAAAAGGAGACTGTCAGAAAAAATCGCAAAAAGCATGCGGGTAAAATTCTTGGACTCGGGTTTTTTAAAGGAGTATGTGCTAAAAGGAGTAAGCGATGAGGAGTTTAAGGTAAGCGAGAGGATAATAAATGACTATTTTTCAAGCGTGAAAATTGAAGAGGGAGTGGCTGAGGTCATTGGAAAGAATGACTTCAGCGCAGGCAAAACACTTCAGGTGTTTGAGGAAGTCATAAATCTTGTGGCAAGGGGTAAAAAACCAGAAAATTGGCTGGAGTACATATACCAGTTCACACTGGAGAAGTCATTTCCAAAGTCGGTGGAGATTGAACTGAAAAGTAATTTTCAAAGCGCCTGCGCGCTTTATTTGGAAATTTTCAGGATTATAAACAAGGCTCAAAAGGAGTCCTGTGATGCAACATGGCAAAGCAAGTATCCTATGACTTTTTTAAGCAAGGACGAAATAGAAGAGCTTGAGGACTTTGGTGAGTACGAAAGGCTTGCAAGGGCTTTTGAGAGGGAGTATGTGTACGAGCTTATGAAGCTCAACCAGGAGATAACGGAATACAACAATCTCGACCATATATGCGGAGTTCACTTTCTTTCCCTTTTCATAGGAAGGCAGTTTAAAAAGGCGAATGTTCCAGTTGACCTTGGAAGGGTTTCTGGATCGGGGCTTGGACATGATATAGGAAAATACGGTTGCAAAAAACCTGAGCTCAGAAGGGTTCCGTATCTTCACTACTACTATACAGACCAGTGGTTTAAAAAACACGACATAATGTACATAGGGAATGTTGCGCTCAACCATTCGGTTTGGGACCTTGAACTTGAAAATCTTTCGCTTGAGGCTCTGATACTGATTTATTCGGATTTCAGGGTGAAAAACAACGATGGCGGACATATGCACATATATCCGCTAAAGGAGTCATTCGATGTAATACTGAACAAGCTTGACAATGTGGACGATTCAAAGAGGAAAAGGTATATAAGGGTTTACAACAAGATAAAGGATTTTGAGGATTACATGATTGACATAGGCATAAATGTAGATCCGGAAAGAGCTGAACTGGGGTATTTGGAGCCTGCAAAGAAATACTATCCGTTCATGTCCGGCGGCGAAATCGTCGAGAACTTCAAATACCTTGCAGTCAACCACAACATAAGCCTCATGTCCAGGCTTAGAAATGAACTGTCTCTAAACCAGATAATTGAAATGGCAAGAAGCGAAAGGGACTGGAACAACCTCAGAAAATACCTTGAGATATTCGAGGAGTATTCAACATACCTGACTCAAAGGCAAAAATACATAACCACGAGGTTCTTGTATGAAAAGCTTGTGCACAATGAAGACGACATAAGGAGAAGGTGTAGCGAGATAATAGGAAAGCTAATAGCCAATTTCGACGAGGAGTACAGGAAGGAAGTGCCCGCGGATGTCGAACTTGAAGCTCCAGAGATGACGAGCTTCGAGGTGCTGGAAAGATTCCTGGAGCTGTTCATACACCCGGATCACAATATAATAAGGATACACCAGATCTGGATAGGTGAAGCCCTTAGCATAATGATAGAGTCTCTATTTAATTATGCTAAGGGGAAAAACAGGCTCAAATATGTGTCTGTGCTTTCGAAGCACTACAGGGAGATTGACGAGCGCAGCGATGCCAGCCTCAAGCTGTACCTGCTTAAAAGCCTCAAGTACATACCGTTTGAAGGAGACATGGATGAAAGCCGAGTTTTCATAGACTACATGAAGCATGCCGTGAAAAGCGACGACGAGAGCCTTAGGAATTTGTCGTATGAAGTCGTAAAAGATGTAATCGAGAGAATAGGCGGCGAATCAGATGATGCAAAAGATATAATGGGAGTTCTTGAAGAAGGCAAGAAATCAAGCAAAGACAGGTATGAAGTGTGGACCGCGTCGAGAGTAAGTGCTGAGATAACAGGCCAGAAGGTTTCTCCGAATGAGGAACTAAACCAGACAGAGCTATCAGAGCTTTTCCTGAGCAATTTCAAAAATACCACGAGCTGGGTTGTGAAAAGGAGGAACATAGAGATACTCCTTTCGAATTCTTTGGGGAATATGGCAAGTTACGGGCTTTACACGGCAATTCATTTTTGCAACATTCTAAAAGTGAGCCCCAATGAAAGGACAAGACTGAAATCGGGGGAGGCGCTTATAAAGATGTTTCCCAGCCTGCCGAAAGAGCAGGGAAATGACGTTGCTATAGAGCTTTTCCGGTCTTTGGAGATAGAGGAGTACCAGTTTACAAAACACATACCAAACTATCTGGGTCAAATACTTCTTCTGCTCTCACCGGAGAATATGGATGCAATTGTGGAAGATCTTAGGGACAAGATGAAAAAATCTGGAGCCAAGGTGAACTCGCTGCTTCTTAGCACAATAGGAATATCAATTGCAAACTATTCGAAATACAGAAGCCGGGACGTAGACGGAGGGCTTTATGAAAAAAGGCTTGTAAACATGCTTGGAATACTCCTGAGCGGGCTTGCTCATAATGACAACCAGGTCAAGCAGATGGCATTCAGCGTAATAGGAAGCGAGATATTCGGATGCAGCGACATAGACCCGGAGTACAAAACCCATATATTCTCGCTCATAGCCAAAAAGATACTTACGCTGATAGGCGGTGAGAAGCAGGAGGAGCTGACATTCCTGAACAACTCCGCAGTGCTAAACAATATATACAGGTTCATATCGGACTACACGTTCTTCAATGGGGAGATAAAGGTAAAGGCTCCTAAAAAAGTGGCATTTTTCCCTGGAGCGTTCGACCCGTTCTCGCTTGGACACAGGGAGATAACAAGGGCCATAAGGAGAAAGGGATTCGAGGTATACCTGGCCGTAGATGAATTTTCATGGTCAAAGAGCACCCAGCCAAACGGGATAAGAAGAAACATAATAAACATGTCCATTGCGGACGAGCTGAACATGTATATATATCCTGAAGACTTTCCGGTCAACCTGGCGAATTCCCAGGATCTCAAAGTGCTGAGGGAAAACTTCAAAAGCTCAAATGTATATGTAGTCGTGGGAAGCGATGTCGTACTCAACGCATCGGCGTACAGAAGCGAAATAAGCGAGCATTCCATACAGACATTCCCTCATGTGGTATTTGAAAGAAGGGGAATGTTCGAGTCAAACGACACTACAAATGTGCTTGAAAAGGCACTGGAGAACATAAAGGCGCATACAATAAGGCTTAACCTGCCGCCGAGATACGAGGATGTGAGCTCGACAAGGATCAGGAACTGCATAGACGAGAACAGGGACATATCAAAACTTGTAGATCCCATGGTCCAAAGATATATATACGAGAACGGACTTTACAGGAAAGAGCCTTCGAACAAGTCGATGATACAAAAGCTTGTATTTGACATAGACATAGTGGCTGACATAAGGGATTCGCTCATAGAAAAGCTCGCACTTGATTTTCACTATGAAGATTACAACAGCGCGCTTGAGAGGCTGCAAAGATTTTCAGAAAAGCCCCTGGCAAGAATACTGATTGTAAAGGATTCTGAAAGAAACAACAAGATAATAGGCTACTCGGCTTTCAACTGGCTCGAATCAAGACAGATATACAACGAGTTCAAAGACACCAAGATATCAGAGTGCCTCAGGGAGAGCTATTTTGGAAGGATAATACTGATAAACGGCATATTCATAGACAGGGATTCGGGAATAGACAATCTCAACCAGATGATACTCACGGAAACCCTGGCCTACTGCATAGCCAAGGACTATGGATACTGCGTATATGTGAACAATATAGACCATGAGCAGGATGAGCAGCTTTATGAAACCCTTGAGCTCCAAGGTTTTGAAAGACTTGAATGCTCTCTGGAGCAAAGAGGGGTGTTTGCAGTAAACATGAACAGGCCTTGCTCGTTGTATCTGGACATTAGCAGTATAATAAAAGCGCCTTTCAAAGACAGCCCGGCTGTAATGCAGAAGATAAAAAAAGCGAGGAAGAACCTGCAAAGGGCTCTTACAAGGCTTTATCCAGGCGAGCTTGTGCTTTCCATTGACAGGCGAATACTCGACGAGAAGCTCATGAAAAAGATATGCCGCGAAAACGGAGTTCCAACAACACAGCTTCAGCCTAGAAGACTTGGGGATTCAATGTGTGTTCCGTTTGGAAACATACTAAACAGGCTCATAATACCAAACACGGTCACAAAGGCTCTCCACACTGAAAAGATATTTGAAAGGGATATGTCTTCTTTCAGAATAGAGCAGTCTGCGCATTATCTGGACCTTGAAAACCAGATAAAAATGATAAATTCATTTAAAAGGCCTGTAATACTGATAGACGACATATTAAACAAGGGATACAGGATAAGGGCGCTTGATCCGCTGCTTAAGGAAGACGGCGTAGAGGTCAAAAAGATAATAGTGGGAATGCTCTCTGGAAGAGGAAAAGAGCTCATGGACATACAGGGAAGGCCCGTGGACAGCGCGTATTTCATACCGAATCTAAGGCTCTGGTTCACAGAACAGCTCCTGTATCCTTTCATAGGCGGAGACGCCCTTTGGAGGGAGTACAGTCCAAAGAGCAATATAATACCTTCTCTAAACATGATACTTCCATATGCATACCCCCAGTTCATAAGGGGGGCGTCGGAAGAGAGCATATATGAACTTTCAATGACATGCCTTGAAAACTCGCTTGAGATACTCAAGGCACTTGAAAACGAGTATGAGAACGTAAATGAGAGAAACCTTACGCTTGGACTGCTTGGAGAGGTATTCCTTTATCCAAGGTCTCCTGAGATGGGAACGGATATAAGCTATGACCTTAACATAAATCCATCATCATACGTGGAAAGTCACATAAAGCATCTTAAGAGAATTGAAGGCGGCTTTAAGAAAAAGACAAAAAGATAAGGGCGGTGGGAATATGAATTTTTACGACGTTGAGGGAAATATAGTTGCTACGCCACTTGAAATCGAAGGAGTTCCAAAGATAAAGGCAGATGAGGACCTCATAAACAGCCAGGACATGATTTACTATGCGGGCAGAATGGAAAAGGGCAGTTCAAGAAGAAGCTTTTGCATATCAGACCCTTCGCTAATGGACATAAAAAGCGAGGGGATAGAGCTTTTAAAGAGCCACAGGGGAGGCGGATATGAAGGGCTTTTTGAAACGTTTATAAATGAAAGAAGGCTCATGTATGTAAATATAGACTATCCTCTGTGGAAACAGGCTCTGGGAAAGAGGCATCCCGAAAAATGGAGGGTCAATGTTACAGGGCTGGGAGACGTTGGAGGCACTCTTCTTACCGGTCTAAGGCTGCTTGGAGGAGACTGCATAAGCCAAATAGGAATATACGACAGAGATGAAGACAGGCAGCAAAGGTGGCTCATGGAGGCCGGACAGATTTATTCCCCGTTTGACTTTCACGAATACCCAGATGTGAGGACCATATCTGAAGGCGAGCTTTTTGACTGCGACATGCTTGTGTTTTGTATTTCAGTCGCAGTCCCTCCAGTGGGGGAGGAGGTTGAAGATGTGAGGATGGTGCAGCTCAAGGCCAATTCAAAGATAATATCCCAGTACGGCAAAATGGCCCGTGAAAAAGGATACAGGGGAATGTTCGCAGTGGTTTCAGACCCGGTTGACCCTCTTTGCAAAGCTCTGTTTATATCGAGCAATTCAAATGAAAATGGAGAGATTGACTACAGAGGGCTGTCACCTGAGCAGATAAGTGGCTACGGGCTTGGAGTGATGAATGCAAGGGCTCTTTACTATTCTAAGGACGACGAGAGGACAAAGGACTATAGGAGCCAGGGAAGAGCCTACGGGCCCCATGGAGAAGGCCTTGTGATAGCAAACAGCATAGCAAGTTATGATGACGAGGCTTCGAAAATGCTCACTGAAAAGGCTAAAAATGCAAATATAGAGGTTAGAAAAAGCGGATATAAGCCGTACATAGCTCCTGCGCTTTCATCCGGAGCGCTTTCGATACTTTCTACGATCAGGGGGGACTGGCACTACAGCTCGACATTCATAGGAGGCGCTTTCATGGGCGTGAAAAACAGGCTTACACAAGCGGGGACAGAACTTGAAAGACTAGTTATGGATGAGAGACTTTTCGATCGCATAAATGAGACTTATGAGCGTGTAAAATCAATATTATAAAAATAGCGGAAATAGAGATTTTGCTTAGGGGGTGATGCTGTGAATGTTTACGTTGTAAAATCAAAGGAATCTTCTGAAGAACTAAGTGACATGGTGGATGAATTTTGCAAAGGCAATGAAAAGGTGATTATAGAATCAAGAGACGACATTCATGACCTTAAAAACAAAAAGGTTGTATTTGCAGCCCAGTTGGACGGAATAGGCGTTGACCGGTTTATACTAGATGTGCTTTTGGAACTGAGAAAAAGAGGGGATGACTCCATGGAAGGGGCCATGGGGGCGGTACTAATCCACAGCAACAGCGAGCTTTACACTAAAAGTGCAATGAATCACATCGTATTTACGGCAAACCTCATGGGCTGTTCGTTCATGGGACACCCGGGACTTGAGATAATAAGCGGATACAAGAATCTCATGACATGGAAAAAGGTGTATCCAGACAAGAGCCTACACGACATAAATCTCTTGCTCAGCCAGGGGGCGAGCAGGCGTTTCTTTAAAAATGAGCTTTCGAAAGTAAAAAGTCCAAAGATGACAGTGCTTCACGCGAGTTCGAGAAAGACTTCAAACACACTTATGCTGTGGAACTATATAGAAGAAGAAATTTTAAAGCATGACTGCGAGGTAAATCAGATACACATTGAAAATTCAGACATGAAGGATTGCAGGGGTTGCTCGTTCAAAATGTGCAAGCACTACGGCGAGCAGACAAGCTGCTTTTACGGAGGGCTTGTAGTGGATGAAGTCTTCCCGGCTGTGGAGGAGAGCGACTGCATTGTATTCATATGTCCAAACTATAATGACTCCATATCTGCAAATCTAATGGCTCTCATAAACAGGCTTACTGCGCTTTACAGGAAGATGATGTTTTATGACAAGACCGTATTTGCAGTCATAGTATCTGGAAACTCGGGAAGTGATTCAGTGGCCAGGCAGCTTATAGGCGCGTTGAACATAAACAAGGGCTTCAGGCTGCCCTCGAAGTTTGCGATAATGGAACTTGCAAACGATCCGGGTAGCATAAAAAGCATAAAGGGAATAAAGGAAAAGGCCGCGGATTTTGCGAATCACATGCTAAGTGAAATAAAGAAATGATCCATAGAAAAAAATAATCGAACCATATTAAACTATAGAAGAAATTGATGAAGGGTGCTTGCATGTGTAACTGGCATTGAAGAGATGATAAAATATGATAAAATATTCATAGGTTGCAAAACATAACTCCTGACACTAATGCATTAGTGTCAGGAGTTATGTTGCGAGTACATTTTTTAAGGGGGAATTTATGAAGAAGATAATAGCTGTGCTGATTTCTATTTTATTTGTAGTGTCTGTCTTTTCAGGATGCGCTGGCAAAAAGGCCAAAGAGGCTGAGAAGGAGACGCAAGAGACTGTTCAGGATATGGGCTGGAGCGATATAGAGTCTTCGGCGAAGGGCAAGACTGTGAATCTTTATATGTGGGGAGGAAGCGAGACCATAAACTCATATGTCGATAACACCGTGACGCCGAGGCTGAAAGAACTTTATGACGTTACTATAAACAGGGTTCCAATAAGTGATGCAATGGAAATGGTCAACAAGCTTCTAACTGAAAAAGAGGTCGGCAAGGAAGACGGAAGCATAGATGTAATGTGGATAAACGGCGAGAATTTCAAGATATGCAAGGATAACGGCCTTTTGATGGGGTCATTTGCAGACAGGCTTCCAAACTACAATGAATATGTGGATAAGGCCGCAAGCGACATAGTATATGATTTTGGGGAAAAAGTCGAAGGGCTTGAATCTCCTTGGGGGAAATCGCAATTTGTATTTGTTTATGACTCTGCAAAAATTGAAAATCCGCCGAAGAATTTAAGTGAGCTCAAGGAATGGATTGCTCAAAATCCAGGGAAATTCACATACCCTGCACCTCCGGATTTTACAGGAAGCGCTTTTATAAGACAGACTCTTATAGATATCACAGGGGGATATGAGCAGTATATGGAAGGAATGGATGATGCACAGTTTTCTCAAAAAAGCCAAATGGCATGGGACTATCTAAACGAGATAAAGCCGTATATTTGGAGAGCGGGAGCTACATATCCGGAAAGCAGCGCAAAGCTTGACCAGATGTACTCAAATGGAGAGGTGTGGATGACTATGTCATACAATCCTGTGCATGCTGCAAACAACGTAAAGGCGGGACTTTTCCCGGAAAGCTCAAGAAGTTTTGTGCTTGAAGGCGGAACGCTTGCAAATACGCACTACCTTTCAATTCCTTTCAATTCTAAGAACAAGGAAGCGGCAATGGTTCTTGTAAACTACATGATTTCTCCTCAGGCACAGATAGAAAAATTCATGCCTGAAAACTGGGGAGACGGGTTGGCAATAGATGTGGAAAGGCTTTCTGAGCAGGACAGGGAAAAGGTAAACTCTATAGACAGAGGCGAGGCTACTCTTTCGCCTGAAGTGCTCAAAAATCACAGGATTCCTGAACTGCCGTCACAATATGTAGACAGGATAGAAAAGGGCTGGAATGAGAATGTTTCAAAGAATTAAGCCATATGTTTATTTGATGCCCTCGGCAATTATATTATCGGTGATTGTTGCAGGTGGAACGGCCGAGTGCATTCTTCAAAGCATGGGAACTTCATTTTCAAATGGGTTTGAGAAAATACAATTTTCATATTACAGTCAGATATTTGGTTCGACAGATTTTTGGAAATCACTTGCACTCACATTCAAGCTGGCAATAATCTCTACGGTTATTGCCAGTTTTGTCGGTTTGGGAATTATATTTTGCATATACGTAGTCAGAAGTCATGGGGAAGGCAGTACTGTCGGAATACAAAGGTTTTTCCAGCTTCCAATGCTGTTTCCCTACCTTGTGGCGGGATATGTGGTGTTTTTGATGTTTTCGCAAAGCGGCTGGATATCAAGGATATTATTTAGCCTTGGAATCATATCTCAAATGGCGGATTTCCCGGCGCTCATAAATGACAGATGGGGGATTGGGATTATAATCGCATATGTCTGGAAGACCACTCCTTTTGTAGTGCTCATGCTGTATCCGATAATACTCAGAGTAGAATCGGGATGGATAGATGCAGGAAGAATTTTCGGCTTTACGAGGACGGGATTTTTTGCGGAAGCCGTATTTCCTCTTATAAAGCCTACTTTAAAAGTGTCTGCCTATATAGTTTTCACATTCATATTCTGCGCCTTTGAAATACCATATCTTTTGGGGAGCACCTACCCAAAGGCTCTGCCGGTGTATGCATACCAGATATACTCGTTTGGGTCATTTGAAGAAAGGCCGCTTGCAATGGCCATGAGCATGGTAATGATACTGGTGAGCTGCATAATGGGAATAATACTTTTTTGGAATGAAAAGGATTTGAAAAGAGAAAGTGGTGTTTATTTTGAAAAGAACAGGAATTGAGATATCGGTGCGAATAATGCTAATATTTTTTGCAGCCATGGGAGCCATACCGGTCATTGTACTCGTTTTGGCAAGCATATCGAGCGGATGGTCATGGCCCGATGTTATTCCGCAAAAATTCAGCCCCAGGGCATGGAAGTATATTTTTTCAAGCGAGAGCATTTTTGCTATAGTTACGACTGTCAAGATTTCCGCTGCGGTTATATTTATAGACTTGATACTTGCCTTGCCGGCTGCAAACGCACTTGGAAGGCACAGATTCAGATTCAAGAGGGTTACAAGCGCTTTGCTGATGGCGCCTATAATAATGCCTCCGCTTGCCATAACGATGGGCCTTCACAAGACATTCATAAGAATGGGGCTCACTGAAAACATATGGGGCGTTGTTGCCGCCAGCATATTTCCGACGCTTCCATATATGATAAGGGCACTTGCTGTGGGATATGAAAACATAGGGCCCAGCTGGGGAGAGCAGGCTAAAATGCTCGGTGCGGGCGCTTTTTCGAGGTTTTGCCATGTGACTTTTCCGCTGCTTCTGCCGGCGATTGTGGCAGGATCGAGTATTGTGCTGCTCGTGTCAATGAGCCAGTATATAATAGTGCTTCTTATAGGCGGAGGAACTGTGAAGAGTCTTACTGTAGTCATGTTTCCCTACATAAGTGGCGGGGACGCTGCCATAGGCTCGGCATATTCAATAATATTTGCGGCTGTTTCGCTGGCTCTGCTATTTTTAATGGATATTTTCATAAAAAGGCATTATGAAATAAGGAAAATATATTAGAATTAATAGAGAGAACCTAATATTTTAACGTGAGGAAAGTGGTAAATTTGAATCATATACAACTAAGAGACATTTCAAAAACTTACGGGAGCTCAGGCAGATCATTCACACTGAATGTCGAAAGCATGGATATAAAAAGCGGGGAATTTTTTGGTATAGTCGGCGAGTCAGGTTCGGGAAAAACCACTCTTTTAAGGTCTATAGCGGGGCTTGAACATATTGACAAGGGAAGCATACACATAGGAGGTGAGGATTTCACAAATATTCCGCCTCAAAGGAGGGGAATAGGGATGGTATTCCAGCAGCCTCTGCTTTTTCCCCATATGAATATAATAAAAAATGTGGAATTCGGGCTCAAGATGAAAAAGGTTTCAGCGAGGGACAGAAGGAGAATAAGCATTGGAGCGCTTGAAAAGGTGGGGCTTTCAGGATATGAAAGCAGGTATCCAAGCCAGCTCAGCGGAGGGCAGATGCAAAGGGTTGCCATTGCAAGGGCTCTTGCGTCAAATCCTAAGATACTGCTTATGGATGAGCCTTTCAGCGCACTTGACCCAAATCTTAGAAACGACATGAGGGAGATGACATTGAAGCTTCAACGGGAATACGGCATCACTGTGTTGTTTGTAACCCATGACAGGGACGAGGCGTTCATGCTGTTTGACAACATGGCTCTTGTCAGATCGGGCAAAATTGTCCAGACGGGCACACCAAGGGACATGTATGAAAGACCCGGAGACGAATATGTTGCAAATTTCATGGGGATAAATAACATACTAAGGGGGACTGTGGAGGAAGGCTTCATAGCATTTGAAGATGGCAAGCTTCCTGTGCCAAAGGGAACAGTTTCGAATGGAGCCGTTTCGATAAGGCCTGAGAGTATAAGACTTATTGGCGGAGAAGATCCACCGAAAGAGGGGTTTTACTTCAAAGGCAGTGTAATTGACATGAAATACAGGATGGGTTTTTTGAGCATAGGAATAGACAGTGCAAATGGAAGAATTGAGGCGATATCGACTCTGGATGGTCAAAATGATTTGAACAAGGGAGAAAATGTGTATATAACCGTCAAAGAAGGCGGGATATATTATTTCAAAGATTGAAAGAGGCGTCAGGATTAATTTAAAATCCTTGACGCCTCTTTTAATCTTTGGAATCCGGTTATTACAACTAGCACTGCGAACAAGGCGGCTATCAAAGCAACGCGGCTTGGAAACAGTATCATGAGCGAAAAAAGTATGAAGCCCTCGGTACGTTCGGCTAATCCGGCTTGATAGTAAAAAGATTTTTTGCTCTCCTTAATCTGTGATGAAAGCGCACCTACAGTAAGAAAAACACACATTGAAAATATTATTGAACACGAAAGAAACAGCAGTATAAGCCTTGTGTCTGGAAATTTTATTCCAAGAGACATTATTATTCCTATCTCTACAAACCTGTCGAAAGTCATGTCTAAAAGGGCTCCCATGGGCGTTGATTTTTTGAGCATTCGGGCCATTGAGCCGTCGACTGCGTCAAGATATCCTGAAATCCACAGCATAAGGCATGCAAGCAGAGGAAGGTCGAAAAAAACCAGTATACTTGACGATATCCCTACGAAAAATGCTAGGATTGTTACTGAATTTGGAGAAAACCCCGCTGATATGAAGCCGCTGGCTGCAGCATTTATGGCGGGATCCACATATTTTCTTGCATGTGTATCTAACAAATTATTCACCTCTAGTATAGTTTAAGTCTAGGGATAATCATAATTCTTATCCCTTTGTATGACTGGTTTTCAAACCGTCACTTTTTTCTATCACTCCATTAAATCTTTAAATATATTTAATCAAGGGATTCACAAACCTTTGTTGTATTATTAAAGTACGACCAAAAACAACCAACGAAGGAGGCGAGCCCCTTGCTTGAACGCCAGTTGATATTTGACTGCATCGATTTGTTCTCAGGCAATATCTCTTGATGCTACGCCTGTGTTTGCAAACACAAAACATAATAACCCAAAGTCATTTTCAAAAAACAAGTTCAAAAAAGATAATCTTCCAAAGTCGGATAGAGACTGTGCTTTGGGTGTTCATACCGCCAGCAATTCACACAATGAAAAAAAGTATGAGTTTTACTGGGGCTATAAAAATCACGTGCTTGTAGATGCTGTTTCCGGACTGCCTATTTTTGAAGTTACAAAGCCTGCAAACATAACTGACTCTGGAGTTACCATTCCACTTTTAAAAGATGTACATGGATGGTTTTCTCTTAAAGAGACAGACTTTATAGCTGACAAAGGATATGACACCAAGGCGATTTACAACTTCGTTCACGATGAGCTTCAAGGCCATGCTTTTATTC
>NZ_FSRH01000006.1:0-44477 GCF_900141635.1 Peptoclostridium litorale DSM 5388
TTTAAAAGCAAGATTAAAAACGCAGGAATGATCCAAAGTATGTCACGTGTTGGCAAATGCATCGACAATGGTCCTATGGAAGGATTCTTTGGCATTCTAAAGTCTGAAATGTTCTATGGGAAAATCTTTAAATCGCTTGATGATTTAGTTGATAAAATCAAGGAATACATAGTATTTTACAATGAAAGACGATTTCAAAAAAGACTAAAGTGCTTAGCTCCGATAGAATATCGGAACAAAGCACTTATAGCATAAATTTTTATTTAATTATCTGTCTACTTGACAAGGGTCAGTTCATTCCGAGGTTCCCTTAAAAACTTCTATTATATCAACATTGTTTTAAACATGCCCTTATTTTTTAATACAATATAAAACTCCCGCTATCTTGTACATGAGTATTCCTGCGGCTATGCCTGCGTTCAGCGATTCGGCATTGCCGTATATTGGAATCTTAACCTTTATGTCAGACCTTTCAATTATTGACTGGTCTATTCCATTTGCCTCATTCCCTATGACAAGAGCTATTTTCTGCGGATACGATATCTCGTCATAATAGGAGTCAGTCTCGAGTATGCTCGATGCCACGGCAAACCCTTCTTCCTTTAGAATGTCCAGCGCGCTTTCCGAATCGTCTGCGCTCAAAATAGGCATTGTGAATACAGAACCCATTGTAGACCTCAAGACCTTTGGATTGTATACGTCCACGCAGCCCTTGAGAAGCACTACCGCCTCTACTCCCGCCGCATCAGCCGTTCTTATTATGGTTCCCATATTGCCAGGGTCTTGTATCCTGTCGAGTACAAGAACAAATCTCGTTCCCTTTCCTACCTGCTCTTTCAGATCAAGGCTCTTCATATGGGCTACTGCTATTATGCCCTGTGAATTTTGGGTATCCGATATTTCATCAAATAGCTTCTGGTCAAGCCTATACACCTTGGTTCCCTGGTTTTCAAGCTCACTTAGCACAGATTCGCAGAATTCGTTTTTTTCAAAGCTTTCTGAAAAGACGGCCATGTGGAGCTTTTCACCAGTCTCTATCGCCTGCTTTATTATCCTGTATCCTTCAACCATGTATTTCTCTTCGCGCATTCTGTTTTTCTTTTTCAAAAGGGATTTAAGATACTTGAACTTCTCATTGTCCCTGCTTTTTATGTCCATATACATGATATTAACCCTTTTCTTCAATCTTATTGATGACGTCGTTCTTGCCTATCACCACGAGTATGTCATTCTTTTCAAGCACCTTGTCTGCAGAAGGTGATATGTTGATTCCCTGAGGATATTTTATAGCCATTACGTTTATTCCAAATGCCGCCCTAAGGTCAAGGTCCTTTATGGACTTGCCCACCCAGTTTTTAGGAGCTACTATCTCGACTATTGAATAGTCCGGCGAGAGTTCTATATATTCAAGCACGTTTTGTGATACCAGGTTGTGGGCGACCCTAACGCCCATATCCCTTTCAGGGAATACGACCTTGTCCGCTCCTATCTTGTAAAGCACTTTCGCCTGAAGCTCGTTTTGGGCCTTGCAAAGCACATATTTGACTCCAAGCTCCTTCGCCATAAGCGTAGTCATTATTGACGATTGTATGTCCGACCCTATGCTTATTACAGCAGTATCAAAATTTCTTATCCCAAGTGATTTCAGAGTCTTTTCATCAGTAGCGTCAGCCTGGACAGCATACGTCACAAAATCCGAAATGCTTTGAACCCTCTCCTCGCTCTTGTCTACAGCCATGACCTCGTGCCCAAGTGCATAAAGGGTTTTTGCAAGGGATGTTCCAAATCTTCCACAGCCTATCACAGCAAATTGCCTCTTCATAAAGCAATGCTCCTTTCTATCCTACAATAACTCTTCCTTCAGGATATTTAGTAAGTGTCTTCTTTTCCCTTCCCGCAAGCGCAAGAAGCACTGTAAGGGCACCAACTCTTCCCGAAAACATAAGTATTGAAATGAGTATTTTCCCAGTCATGGAAAGGCTGGATGTCATTCCAAGGCTAAGGCCGACCGTTCCAAATGCAGATACAGTTTCAAAGAATATCTTTAAAAATTCGAAGCTTTCCGTAAGCGTAAGCGCCATGGTCATGAATATCACAAGAGATATTCCAATTCCCACTACGGCAAGAGCCTTGTTTACCACTGAATACGATATCCTTCTTTTGAAAGCCTCCACGTGTTCTTTTCCTTTGACAAGTGTAAGCACAGTAAGTATAAGCACTGCCAGAGTGGATGTCTTTATTCCTCCCGCCGTGGATCCTGGCGAGCCTCCTATGAACATGAATACTATTGTCAAAAATTTAGAACTGTCTCTCATGGAGTCCATGTCTATAGTATTAAAACCCGCTGTCCTCGGAGTCACCGACTGGAAAAGGGCTCCAAGCACTTTTCCCTTTATCGAAAGAGTTCCAAGAGTGGCAGGATTGTTGAATTCAAGTGCAAAAAACAATGCAAATCCCGTGACTATAAGACCGGTTGTCATAGAAATCACCATTTTCGAATGAAGTGAAAGCCTTTTTATACTTCCTTTTTTGAGTATGTCTATTATTACTGTAAAACCTATTCCACCAAGTATTATGAGCCCCATTACTGTGAAATTGACTATTATATTGTCAACATAAGGGGTGAGCGATCTTCCATTTCCCACTATGTCAAAACCTGCATTACAAAATGCTGAAACCGAATGGAACACCCCATATGCCACGCCCTTTACAAAACCCTTTTCAGGTATGAATACAATTGAAAGGAGGATTGCTCCTATGGCCTCTATAAGAAATGTTCCTATAAGTATGTGCCTTGTAAGTCTTACAAGCCCCGAAAGGTCGTTTTGATTGAGGGCCTCTTGTATTATCATTCTCTCTCTAAGTGATATCCTCTTTCCAATAAGCATAGAAAACATTGTCGCCATGGACATGAATCCTACTCCGCCTATTTGAATCAGACAAAGTATCACTATCTTGCCAAAATCAGTCCAGTATGTACCCGTATCAACAACCACAAGCCCCGTAACACATACGGCAGATGTGGACGTAAAAAGTGCATTTATAAAACCTACGCTCTGCCCGTCTTTGCTTGCAGCTGGCAGGTTCAAAAGCAATGCACCTATTAGTATCGTAACCGCAAAGCCTACAACTATTATCTGGGCGGGAGAAAGCGATCTTTCCTTTTTTTCTCTACTTCTTATCATAAATTACACCTCTTTTAGAAGAGACTTAAACGCCATGAAATATATTTATAAAGTACGCATAATATTCCAGTTACGTTTAAGAATCACAGACGTCTCCCATTTCAAATTTCATTCTAAACAAAAGGCAAGTCTCAAAAGAGACTTGCCCATTTATTTAAATTTTAGATGAAAATTAAGCGCCAAGCTTTTGCTTAGCAACATCTACAAGCTGCTTGAATCCTTCTGGATCATGTATAGCCATTTCTGAAAGCATTTTTCTGTTTATGTTTATGTCCGCAAGCTTAAGTCCGCTTATGAATTTAGAATAAGAAAGTCCGTGCATTCTAGTTCCAGCGTTTATTCTTGTTATCCAAAGCTTTCTGAAATCTCTCTTCTTAAGCTTTCTACCAACGTATGCGTTTCTAAGCGCCTTCATAACGAATTGGTTTGCTGGTCTGAAAAGTTTGCTTCTAGCTCCCTTGAAACCTTTCGCAAGCTTTAGTACTTTTTTATGTCTTCTACGAGCGGTAACGCCCTTTTTTACTCTTGCCATTTCTTTTTCACTCCTTATCTGAACCTAATATTATAGGTATGGTAATAATGTAGCTATTCTCTTCATGTCGCCGTCGCTAACTACAGTTGCCTGTCTAAGGTTTCTCTTAGTCTTAGCTGACTTCTTAGTAAGTATATGTCTTCTGAACGCTTTGCTTCTCTTAAGTTTTCCACTTCCTGTTTTCTTGAATCTCTTAGCTGCTCCTCTATGAGTTTTCATCTTTGGCATGCTAGTTTCCTCCTCTCAATATATCTTACTTCTCTACTGGTTCAAGCATTACAACCAGGCTATTACCTTCAAATTTCGGCCTAGCCTCTGGCTTGCCAAAATCAGATAGCTTTGCTATGAAGTTGTTTATAACTTCAAAACCTATTTCCTTATGTCCAAGTTCTCTTCCTCTAAATCTTACAACAACCTTTACCTTGTCTCCCTTTTCAAGGAACTTCGAAGCCATCTTCGATTTAGTCATAAGGTCATTTTCTTCTATTCTCGGTCTGAGTCTTATCTCTTTTACAGTTATTATCTTCTGCTTTTTCTTGGACTCTTTTTCCTTCTTAGAGATTTCATACTTGTATTTTCCATAGTCTAAAAATTTACATACGGGCGGTTTTGCTTCAGGAGCAACTTTTACAAGATCCAGTTCCTTTTCTCTTGCCATTTGCAGCGCCTCTTTAAGCGGCACTATTCCAAGCTGTTCCCCTGTATCAGATACGAGTCTTACTTCTCTGTCCCTTATCTGCTCATTAATTTGTAATTCTTTAATGATTAACACCTCCGTTTTTTTAGCAATCCGAATTAGCTACAACAAATATATAACATAAAAAGCGGATGGCAACAACCATCCGCTAATAAAATACACAGCAATCCAAACGCGCCGACACAAACCGGCATGTAAGTAAATCTATACTGTATTAACCCGTACAATACGCTCGCTGGGGTGAGAAGCGGACAGCTTCTTCTTCGTTTTTCAACACTCAATAAAGTATATCATCCAAAAATATAATTGTCAATGACATTTTTAGATATTCATTGTTCTATTTTTTTCTTCTTCTCTTATTACACTTATAAAGTCCTCCATGGCCATTGATCCAAGTTCTCCCTTGTCTCTTGAACGAACTGAAATATTGCCAGCTTCAACCTCTTTTTCCCCTATTATAAGCATGTATGGAACCTTCTCAAGCTGGGCTTCTCTTATCTTGTATCCTATCTTTTCAGCCCTGTTGTCAAGTTCTACTCTCATTCCCATGTTGAACAGCTTGTCCTTGACATCTTTTGCATAGCCCATGAACTTGTCCGATATAGGAAGTACCTTAACCTGGACAGGCGCTATCCAAGTAGGGAATTTGCCTGCGAAATGCTCTATAAGTATTCCTATGAATCTCTCTATACTTCCAAATGCAACCCTGTGTATCATTATAGGTCTGTGCTTTTCTCCGTCCTTTCCTATATAAGTAAGGTCGAATCTTTGAGGAAGCTGCATGTCAAGTTGTATAGTACCGCACTGCCAAGTTCTTCCTATGCAGTCCTGAAGGTGGAAGTCTATCTTAGGTCCGTAGAAAGCTCCGTCTCCAGCGTTTAGCTTGTACTCAAGTCCCATTTCCTCAAGTGCTTCTCTAAGGCCGTTTTCAGCCATTTCCCACTCTTCGTCAGATCCCATTGAGTCTTCAGGTCTTGTAGAAAGCTCCACGTGGTACTTGAATCCAAATGTCTTGTATATTTCATCTATAAGAGTTGCAACGCCTTTTATTTCGTCCTTTATCTGCTCCGGAAGCATGAATATGTGGGCGTCGTCCTGAGTGAAGGCCCTAACCCTCATAAGTCCGTGAAGCGCTCCTGAAAGCTCGTGTCTGTGAACCCTTCCTATTTCTCCGACTCTTATAGGGAAGTCTCTGTACGAGTGCATTTTAGACTTGTACTCAAGCATTCCGCCAGGACAGTTCATAGGCTTTATAGCATAGTCCTCATTGTCTATTTCAAGAGTGTACATGTTCTCCTTGTAGTGGTACCAGTGGCCCGAAGTCTCCCAAAGCTCCTTGTTTAGTATCATAGGAGTTTCAATTTCAACATATCCCCATCTTCTGTGAACCTCTCTCCAGTACTGAAGAAGCTTGTTTTTAAGCTCTGTTCCTCTTGGAAGGAAGAACGGGAATCCCGGTCCCATGTCAGACATCATGAAAAGCCCAAGCTCTTTTCCAAGCTTTCTGTGGTCTCTCTTTTTAGCCTCTTCAAGCATGTTAAGATATTCGTCAAGGTCTTTTTTCTTTTCAAATGAAGTTCCATATATCCTTTGAAGCATTTTGTTCTTCTCGTCACCTCTCCAGTAAGCTCCTGCAAGGCTTAAAAGTTTGAACGCTTTCACCTTTTTCGTCGATTCTAGGTGAGGTCCCTTGCAAAGGTCTACAAAATCGCCCTGCTTGTAGAAAGATATTATAGAGTCTTCAGGAAGATCTTCTATAAGCTCCACCTTGTAGTCCTCTCCAATTTTCTTCATAAGCTCTATAGCTTCATTTCTCGGAAGCTCAAATCTCTCTATAGCATGGTCTTCCTTTGTTATCTTCTTCATTTCAGCTTCTATCTTTTCAAGATCTTCAGGAGTTATCTTCTCTTCAAGGTCTACATCGTAATAAAAGCCGCTCTCTATAGCCGGTCCTATCGCAAGCTTCGCATCTGGGTAAACCCTTTTTATAGCCTGTGCAAGTATGTGGGCGCTTGTGTGCCTGAATACGTCTTTTCCCTCTTCATCGCTGAATCTCAGGAAATTAACCTGCGCATCCTTTTCAAGCTTGTATCCAAGTCCGACTTTATCTCCATCGACTTCTCCTGCCACTACGCTTCTTGCAAATCCATCACTTATTGATTTTGCAACGTCCAGAAGCACTACTCCGCTTTCAAACTCCTTTACAGAGCCGTCTTTTAAAGTTATCTTTATGCTGCTCATTATATATTCCTCCCCTAATTGGTTTTTCAACAGTTCAAATGCATATTTGCAATAAAAAAACTCCCATCCTAAAAAATAGGACGAGAGCTTGAAATCGCGGTTCCACCTAAATTGATCGCCGCAAACAAGCAGCAGATCCACTCAAAAAGCCGTTAACGCCGGCAAAACGCAGACCATTTCACATAAGCTACTGAGGCCCTTGCTCCAAGGTAGTTTTCAACTGTCCATGCCTAAAAGCGCTTTCAGCCGATGGCGCTTTCTCTCTTCAAGCCGGGTCCAATCTACTCTTCCTCTTCTGTGCATTTGCAGTATACATTCTAATTTTGATTAAAGTAAATATATACCTTAATAGAAAATTTGTCAATACTGTTTCTCTATTTTCTTGTAATCTGGGTATATTAATAGAATAGCATTATTTATATGCACAATACATATGGATAATCCTTAAATTAGGCAAACTCCACGCTTCGTTTTGAAATAAAAATACAAGGAGATCATACAATGGATATGAATTTGTTTTTAAAAAAATACAATATAACAGATGAAACATTTCTCCAATGCGGCCTTTCATGGGAAGAGCTCATGTCGATATACAAGGATTATATATGCAAAATAAGCGAGCTTGAATACACTGCGGAATACCTGGCATCAATACTGAGAAAAGTCCCTAATATCCACTCCGTGAAATTCAGGGTTAAAGACCCCGAGCATCTCATAGAAAAAATAATAAGAAAAAAGATAAAAAGACCCCACATGTCAATAGATGCGTCCAACTACCCCAACCTCATGACGGACCTCATAGGAACACGTGTAATACATCTTTTCAAGGAGGACTGGGAAGCTATAGACAAGTTCATAAGAAGCAGGTGGCACCTTGCCGAAAAACCTCAGGCAAACTTCAAAAAAGGCGATATGGGAGTTCCTTTTGAAAATTTCATATCGAAGGGTTTTGACATAAGATACCGTGAATTTGGATACAGGTCCATACACTATCTCGTAAAGATCGAAACCGGCGGCATACCGCTTATTGCCGAAATACAGCTTCGGACAATATTCGAGGAGGCCTGGAGCGAAATAGACCATCACATCAGGTACCCCTACAATACCGAAAATCCTATAATTTCAAACTATCTTAAAATACTCAACCAGCTCTCGTCCACAGCCGACGATATGGCATCTTTCCTAAAGGTTTTTGAAAAAGACCTCAAAAAATAAAAAACCCGGCAAACCGCCGGGTCATCAGTATTTTATATCGATTTTTTAATGTTGAGTTTAGCCGCAGCTTCCTCCGCAAGAACTGCATCCCGATGCAGGTGCTACTTCAGGAGTTACACGGAATCCCTGTCCGAAAGTCTCAACTGCAAATCCTCCGTACTGCGCTACAAGGTCCTTGTCAACCACAAATGCAACCTTTCCAGAGTTGTCTACTTCATCATTTTCCTTTTGCTCATCCAGAGCAAGTCCAAATACTGGACCGCCTCAGCCCATTCCTGCAACATATATTCTTACGTTTTTAGGCTGGTCTGCATTTTGCTCCATAACCTCAGTTATGCTGCTTACAGCAGCTTCATCTATCGTTATCTTCAATATATTCACCATCCTTAATGACATGATATTTACTCTCATTACGAATATATCATTTAGGCCTCATTATGTCAAATTTTTATAGTCCATCTATATTGAATATCATTTCCTTATAGTTTATTCCAGTATTTCTCTCATGAAATCGTCCACAGTGACTTCCTTCGCTCTCTTTTTAAACTCTAATGTCTCATAGCTGCATACAGCAAAATGCAAAAGCTCTTTTGAAACATTTTTTACATCTTCCAGCTTAAACACATCCGCATATTCCCTAATAATCATATTCAATACGTCCGCTTCAACGGCTTTGAGCTTTTCCTTTTTAATGTTCCAGCCCTTAACAAAGTTGCTTTCAACTATTCCCATTATTTCTTCAGATATTTCCACTGCCATATCAAGCAGCTCATTGCTTTTAACATCCTCCATGGCATACTCGTCTATTATGTGCATGACCCTGTATGCGTCAATTGAAATTCCAAGTTTTCTCGCCTTTACAATATCTTCCTCTATTTCTTCTTCCCAAAGACCTTTTAGGCTCTCCTCCCTCTTAAAAAAATCATCTTGGGTATCTATCAGTATTGTTTCCAGCTTTGAAAGCAGATTTTCATAAAATTCGGGGTTCTTGTCCAGGTTGACCTCTATGGCCCTTCTTATGGCATTTTCAATTGCATGTGCCCTTGCAGAGCTGCTTCCTATGCAGCTTATCTTCCTGCCAAAATCTCCGTCGAATGCGCTTATGGGCACGATGATATTTTGAATTCCTATTTCAGAAAAGTATTCATTCAAAAATCGCTTCCCCCGCTTGCCCATATAATGCATGTCAAATCCCTTTTCTGGAGCATATGCTGCTGTTAGCACAGCCTGTATATGGGAAAACCACTTGAAATCATCCAGATGCTTGGCCACATGGCTTTCACTCATTAGCTCTTCCATAATTTTTGAAAACTCCCTGTAAAAAGCTTCATACTGCGCTCTTTTATGCTTATTACCCATTATTCTTACTACCCTTTCAATTACATTTTCATTTTCAATAAGCTCTTTTATTGCTCCCCGAAGCTCTTCCAGCCTTCTTTTTGCATTCTCGTTGGACAGCACAAATCCCCTAAGGTCTGCATTTTCTCCTATCGTCTCTTCTTCTATGAAATAATCCAGATTCACCCCAGCATAATCTACAAACACCGAAAAGCCCTTGTTCTGTACGTTGATGCATCCAATAGACACCGCCCTTATGGCCTCTTGCAGTGACTTCGCATGGCAGTCACAGTATACAGCTTTTACATGAGGCATTTCAAAACTTGAATCGGGTATGTGATCAGTTATCATAATAGCAGTATTCTCCTTGTGCAGCGGGTCCTTAAACGCCTTTAAAAGCCTGCCGGTTTCATCCCCCAGATCTGCTTTAAGGTATAATTCCATTTTTATATTTTCACCGCCTACCGAATCAATGTTTTCCATAAGCATTTCATAATAGAGCTTAGCATCATATTCATCCCGGCACAGCAGAACTCCTTTAAACCCCTGCCTGTGCGTCGAGTCTACATAACGTGCCAAAATATCGATTGCCTTTTTTTCAATATTTTTATGTTTGGAATCCTCAGTGTCAAACCCCGTTTTTTTGTTCTTCACTATGGCTTTTACTATATGTCCTTCTCTTATTGCTATATCCGGGTCTTTGCAAAGCCCCTTTTGATACGCATATTTCTTTTCATGTTCCAAGAGCTTATGATTCCATTTGAATTCAAAAAATATGCAGCCCGGGAGTATTTTCTTGAGCTTTTCTATGTCGTCTCCTCTGTGTTCAAATCCGTCAACTGCGAATATTATTTTTTCAAACTCCTCATTTTCAAATCCTGCGGTGCAAAAGTCAATTAGTCTTCCCAGCATGTCTTCGTCCGCAAAAATCATGCCCATTCCTTCCATATCCGCCTTTTCAAATAGAAAGTCAGCTATCCTTTTGAAGATCCTAATATGCTTTTTAGAGGCCGACACCATCCTTTCCACCGACTTTTTAACAGACGGCCTTTTCGTTATAAATGCAATTTTATACCCTTCACTTTTTGAGCTTTCAAGTATATGCTTCGTAAACGACTCTACGGCCCTGTCGGAATCTGTCCCGTAAAACATATTGAAATGCCCTGAAAGCCCGTTTTCAAAGCTCTGTACAAGCCTTCTAGCTCCAAGTATTGTGCTAAGGCTCGTAATGCTTTTTATGCGTTCGCCTGTATCCTGGCTGTTTTCAAACCATATCCCATTTTTTATAAGTGCCAGCAGATTTTCCCTAACAAACGGCTCGATTTGCCAGTCTTTTGAAATCCACTCCCCAAATCCCCTGTACTGGTGTACATGATCAGTAAGGCTTCCCATATAGCCCTTGCTTTCAGTGTATATTATGTTGATCATGCAACTTCCTGAGATTCCCGATTCATATGATTTTTTAACTAAGTTTGAAATAATGTCTTTTTTCAAGAGCTCCTCGTCAAACACCATGTTTTTCGACTGCTGCCTTCTTTCGCATATAACAAGGGGTATGCCGTTTACAAATGCCACTATGTCTAACTCCGTCCTTCCGTTTTCATTTAAGACTTCAAAACCCTTAGTAATCAAAAATTCATTATTAAAGCAGTCTTCAAAATCTATGAATCTTACCCTCTTATATTCCTTTTTTCCGTTTTCACCCACGGACTCCAGCTTTAATATATCCCTTGTCAAAATTTCATAAAGGTTTTCGTTTACTGAAATCAATATATCCCCTTCTTTTCTGCCCGGAAACTTTACCTTTTTAACAGCAGTTTCAATGTCCTTATCACTCATCCACGGATTCAACCTTTCAAGCGACGAAATGAGCCTTTTTTGAAGTATAAAATCGTCCATGGCCGCTCTCTCCCCCAACTCTGGAGTCAGCTCTTTTCCAAGCCTGTATTCATATCCGCATCTGTCCATTATTTCAAGCGCTAATGCATATTCTGACTCTCCCCTTTTCATACCAGCCCTCCTGTCATTGCTTTTAACATATCCAAGCGTCAAAAAAAGCCACCCTAAAGGGCGGCTTAAACTTCAAAATCTAATAGTATTCTGTTGAAACTTCTTTTCCAAGCTTTTTAAGCTCGTCTTTTATCCCCTTTATTATGTCAATTTTGGACGCGAGCTCTTCGGGGAAGTCGAAATTTTCATGAGCAGGGTTTATTCTCCTACCCACCATAAATCTTATATGTGTAGCATCGTCAAGCAGCACCTTTAAGAGTAAATATACCCCATTCTTGTGCTTGTCACCCTTAAAAAATTCATCGAGATGCCTTATATCCTTATTGTAGAGCCTCAATATGTCAAGAGCCTTCTTTAGTGTGAGCACACCTTCAGTGACAAGGTCAACTCCCTTTATATAGGCTATAGGCGGTACGTCGGCATTAATATTGTCCATGTCGACTTCAACCTCGTGCTCCGTCTCCCTTGCCACAATCTGTGCGGCCGTTCCGCCGCATACCACTTTCTTTCCGTAAGTGGACATTAGCTTTTTGACAACCTTTTTGTCATCTTCAATTTCAAGAGGCGGCCCTGAAAAAAGAGTCACAAATTTTTGCCTTACATATTTGAGAACTATGACAGTGGCATCATCGTAAGGTTTTTCCTGATAGAGGTGGTTGCATGTCGATATTATCCTCTTTGCGGTGTTTAGCGCACTTATGCTTTTAGGAATCTTCTCAAGGTATTTGGATATGTTCTCAGTCTCCCAGGCATAGTTAAGCGCTGCTCCTATGCCTGCATGGGCAACCCCGTCGCTTATCGCAAGCAGAGTATCCCCGTCTTCAACCTCGAATTCTTCTTCCCTTACCTTCCTGTTTGATATTATTACCTCATTTCCGCGTATAAGCCTTGATCCGGTCCTGTCCCTGAGTATTACCTCCGGGTTGTCAAAATTGGCCACATATACCTTTCCGCTGTCAAGCATGTGTATTATTGTGAATGTCGAATACGCAAGATTCCTAACCTTGCAAACCGGAAGAGTGTTTATTATTATGTTTACGACTTCTTCTATAGACGAGCCGCTCTTTAGCATGGTTATTGCTATTTTTGACGTTAGTGTTGAAAGTATGTTTGCCTTTACGCCCGAGCCCAGCCCGTCAGAAAGCACAGCCATGACTCCCCCGTCGTACCTGGCTATTTCAACACTGTCGCCGCAGAGCTCCTCTCCGCTTTTGCTTATGTTCAAATATGCATAATCTATAAAGTTCACTTCATTATTGTCTTTTTTATTCATAGCCATCAGCCTCTACTAATAATATTCTTTTTCTTTTATAGCAAGTTCCTTAAGACTTGTAAGTATTATCTTTGTTTCAGCCGTACTCTCGCCAAGAAGTGAAGCTATCTCCTGAGCCACACGCATTTGCTTTTCGATAAGGTTTTGGCTTATATCTATAGTCCTAAGCTTCATCTCCTGTATCATCCTTTTCTGGCTTTCATCTTTAGTGTTGTCATTCATTATTGCAACCAGGGCATTTTTTTCTTCGACATAGAGTATGTTTTCCATAAGGTCCTTGCCGTAGTTTTCCCATCTCACCTTTTTGCCAAGTATGTCCTGCTTGCTGTACGAAACCTCTACGAAATCCCTTATGTCCATATAGTTGCCTATATATGTTCCTATGAGTTTTTCCTTGGGCTCTCCCATTATATTCTGCATTGCGTCATTCACGTCTATTATTTTAAAGTCCTCGCCCACTATTACAATATAGTTGGGGCTTATATCGAATATGGAGTTGCTGAGCCGGTTTAGCATATCATGCATGTATATCCTGCAGTTTTTGGGCTCAGACATTCCCTTGCATATGGCTATTGCCTTTTCCCTGCAGGTCTTGTACCCGCATGCCCCGCAGTCTAGCTCAAGCTCCTTTGTGACTTTGCCCATTTTTGCGAGCGCATTTTTTATTTCATCTTCAGTAGCCTTTTTTATTGGAACATCTATCTTTTTAAGGGGGTTTTCTATTTGCATGTTGCTGTATATGGAGTCCAGTTCCTTGCTCTTTCCGTCGAATCTGCCTTCTTTGGCATACTCCCTGACTTTTTGCTCCCTTGTCACTATCCCCCTTTTCGTCTTGTAGTCCGGCCCGCCGGCACATCCTCCAACGCATGTCCTTACGTTCGCGAACACATTTTCTATCTCGCCGCTGTATACAGCATTTATAAAATTGTCACATTCTTGTATTCCAAGTATGTCTACCTTTGTCATTTCTCCAATAGGAGATCCCGTACACGGCGAATCCAGGAACACGCATCCTTCAGTATGCACAGCATTGTCAAGCTCGCTTTCATCTAGGCTTGAAATATTGTCTATCGATGAATATACCCAGCTTAAAAGCTGGCTGAACGTTAGCACCTTGTCTATATAATCCCTGTTTTGGGGCTCAAGCGCCTCAACTTTCCTTGATATGCAAGGACCTATGTGAATGACCTTGGTGTCCATTCCATACTTTTCCTTTATATATTTTGCATGTATTACCATAGGCGATTCAGAAGGCATGAGATACGGCACGATATCTTCATGATATTTTTTTATCATTTGATTTGCACAATTGCAGTACGTCGACATCAGGAGCTTCTTCTTAGGGGGATTTCCGTTTTTATTCACACTTCCCTTGTAGAACTCCTTAACCGCTTTTGAGGCCATGCTCATGTCTTCAACCTTGTAAAATCCAAGCTGCTTTAGAGCCGTTACAAACTGACCCTTGTTCATTCCGCTTAAATCCGAAAATATAAAAGGGTCCAAAGACGCAACAACATTGTAGTTGAGCCTTATATACTCTCTAACCTGTCCTAGGTCAGATCTTACCACTATGGCATCGTGGGGGCATTCCCTGTAGCAGTTGCCACAGGATATGCAAAGGTCCTCCACTATTTTCGCCTTATTGTTTTCTATCTTTATAGCTTTCACCGGACAGCTGCTCACACATCTGTAGCAGCCCTTGCATTTTAAATCTACCACTTCAAGAAAATTCTCCATAAGACCATCTCCATACAAAATTCTTATTATATACTATATTATACCCTTAAGTGTTTTTTTGTCAATTTTTTATCAAAATGTATTTATTTTAATACTGTTTTGGCATTTGCCTCTTTCTACTTGTAAAAACATTTAAATCTCAACATTTTTATATATTATAATATACCATATCATATATTTTTTATTCACACAAATTACTAATAATGCATAATTATAATTTACATCCATTCCTTCAACGGTATAATCGAGCCGACATCCAAAAGCTCTCGGCCATTCATACAGACTGCATCTTTTCCATTTTTATGTAAAAATTCCATTATGGAAGCATAATTCGGATGATTTGCTATGTCGCCTGCAAAAAAAATCTCATTTTCAGATATGAGCCCGCTGCTGCCGCCTATAAATCCGTATTCAAATCCATCCAAAACGACTCCTCCGGCTCTTATCAAAAGACTGCCCACTCCATTTTGGAGGGCCACTTCATGTATATTTGAATCTGCCGTTATTATTGCATTTTCTCCGACTATGCATATGGAGCACTTGCTGTACCCCTGTTTTACATTTATTTTTTTTATGCCATTGCATTCCAGTTCATCCAAAAGAACTGTATCGGTATGACTGAGCTTGTGTATGACTAAACTTCCAATTATTGCAGCATTATAGCATATGTTCCCGGGATATTTGATGCCCGGGCTTTTTTGTCCTCTTACCACTTCAAACCCATGTCTTGAAAGCTCTTTTTTATAATATTCAAATGATTCCGGAGAGGCTACCGCCTTTGAGCCTCCAACATGGCAAAACGATATGTCAGGATGCCCCGATATGGCTTCATATGTCATTTTCGAATTAAATCCGTCTATAGTTTCTATTCCCCTGTCATTGAGAAAGCATTTCATTTCATGTGGCATTCTGGGATCGACAAGTGCAAGCTTCACTTTTTTGTCCGGTACAAATGGTTTTTCCACAAATTTCAATTTCATTTCCTCCAAATGTCAACATAATTAAAACTGCAGGACATACATGTCCTGCAGCTTTAATTATATTACTAATGATATTAAAATTCAAAATTAATCTTCAAATACAGTCTGCTCACTTATTTCAGTTTGAAGAGCCTTGAGTGCCTTTTCAACTATTCTCCTTCTCAGAGCCTTTTCCTCTTCATGTGTAAGAGCCGGGTCTCCAAGCGGGTGAGGTATTGCTATAGCTGGAACTATTCTGTTGGCTCCAACTGTTAGTGCTATAGGAGTAACTGTGCATATGTGAACCACAGGTATCCCCGATCTTTCTATTTCTTTTACCATAGTTGCACCGCAACGTGTACAAGTGCCTCAGGTTGAAGTAAGTATAACTGCGTCCACTCCGTCTGCAAGGAGTTCTTTAGTAAACTCCGCGGCAAACTTCTTAGAACTTGCAACTGCAGTACCATTTCCAACCGTAGAATAGAAGTATCTGTGAAGCTTTCCTATCACGCCTTCTTTTTCCATATCCCTTAGAACGTCAACCGGGATGACTCTGTCCGCATCCTCATTGGCATATACAGGGTCGTGTCCACCGTGCGCCGTTTCAAAGTTTTCTGAAGTAAGGTCGTCTATCCCCTCTATGTCGTACTTTCCATATTTAGAGGCCGAAGATGATTCTATCCTGTCCGGATTTCCCTTTGGAACTATGCCACCCGATGTCACTATTGCTATTTTGGCTTTAGAAAGGTCTGCTATTGCCTTTCCAGGTTCAACATTGTCGAAAGACGGCATCGGATACTCAGTTACGTAGTCTTCACCTTTGAGCTTCTTGATGAGCATTGCCACAGCCCTTTTGGCTCCTCTGTCTTCTTTGAATCCATTGACCCTTATTCCTCTTTCTATATATCCTTCCTGCTCTGGAGATCCTATTTCTTCGCCTCTTGCAAGCTTAAGCGCAAATTTTGAAATCGCCGGAAGGGCCGTTCTCATTCCCGCAGCAGAATCTGCAGTTGATATCACATATACATGCTTTTTGAACATGTCGGCTCCAGGGTTTTCAATATACATCCCCGTCACTGCAGGTATTCCAAGTACATCCTGAACTTCCTTTGTCATGGTTCCTGCCGCAACCCCGTATCTTCCTGCATTAAATGCAGGCCCCGCTATGAAAAGATCCGGATTTGCCTCTTTTACCATTTCCAAAACTTTATTCTTGGCCTCTTCAAGGTTTTCCCCGAAGTAAGAGTCTCCACACACTATAGCTGCAACTACCTCCGCCTCTTCGCCGAGAAGTTTGTCAAGATTCTGGCTTATAGGCGGAAGTGTTTCAGCTATAAACGGCTTTGTATCAGCCTTTTCTTCCCCTCCTATTCCTGCAAAGAACTGGTTTACATAATGGACTACTTTTATCTTACTCATGATATGCCTTTACCTCCTTGTTTAATCTTTAAATTTGCAAAACTGCTCCCTTATGGATTTCATCTCTTCAACTATAGAGTCAACATCAAGAACCATTTCCATCATTCCGATTTGCTCGTCGTAAACCTCAGCATCTACAGCTTCCTTGAAAGTAGGTTCAACTGCATGATACACTCTTAGTCCTAACTGGACTCCCGCAAGCGGGCCTGCAAACGTAGGGTCTCCTGCCGTTACAGTCTCTGCAGCTAGTCCTGCAGATTCGGCTTCTGCCGCTCCAACTATAACAATCAGGTTCTCATCGCCATATTGCTCAGCAAAATTCTTAACCCTGTTTTGGTTTTCCAGGTCCATTGCTCCTGCGGCGGTTCAGACAAAGCATTCAGTAGCAGAATAAACCACTTCCGCCTGAGTGTTTTTAAGGCACTCCGCTATTGCAGGGCCTGGTATTCCGTCTCTATCGCCTATTATGACGATTTTCTTTCCATCAAATACAGACATTTCACTACCTCCTCTTTCGGTGTTCTTTTGCACTGCATATCATTTTTAGTAGCCCTTAGCTGACAGATATCCAAATCCAAGCTCATTTGTTGCTCCTGTTATCGCTTGTATTTCGACTTCTATGCTTCCATCTTCTTTGAGTGATCCGTCAAATCCTCCAGCTATTGTATCAACATAATTTATGTGGCCTATGACTTTTTCCATAGGTGGAAGAACTATAGTCTGGTTGGCATTTCCGTTGCTTATGACTGCGTCAGCCCTTACGTCCGCATCTGCAAGTGACTGTGAAGCCCCGTCCCTTCCTGCGTACTCATCTGTGGATATTACAGTCTTGACGTCTTGCATTTCTATCTTCTTGCAGTTCATTATGAGATCCGTATCAGGATTTCCAAATCCTTCCTGGGAAACTATGGCCCCGTCAAGTCCCATATACTTGCAAAGCTTGGCCGTCCAGTTTGAAGACCTTTCCTTGTCTGCAAGGTATACGTTCTCGTTTGTTATTATTACACCTATAAAGTTAATTTCCTTTCCGTGTAGTGCATAAAGCTCTTCAACCATTGGGTTGTTGCAGTGCACGTATGTCGGGTTTTTGTCACAAGAAGAAACGCAGTTTCCACTCAGCACTGCCCCATCCATTATTTCTGTCGGATAAAGTATTGTTGGAACTATCTTCTTGGCGTCTACGCCGTATACGTAAGTGTCGTGAAGAAGCCCCTGGGTCTGAAGCATATATACATACCCCACCTTTGGAAGTTCCGGATATTTTGCAGCCCCTTCAAACAGGGTATCAGTTTCATATACATTGACTTCATCAGGCTCTATATTTCTTCCCGCTTCTCCAAGGTAAACTCCTGCCTTCAGGCCTACAATCCTTACAGCCTCTTCATGCCTGTGCTGCTCTATGCCTTCTTCAGCCTCAGCTACAACTACGACATTGAGCGTCTTTGAAAACGGAGTATAATCAGCTCCCGGACCTGTCATATCGACTATCCCTTCCTGGAATCCAACTATTGCACCTGTTGTAACTACGGCAGCCCCCTTAAGCACGTGGGTTCTTCCGCTTCCCACTGTGTCAACCTTGCCTATGACTCCCGGGAATATCCCCCCTGGGCCGTCAACCTTTACACGAGGCTCAATAACATCTTTAACCGGGGTGATTCTCACGCTGTCTCCTGGCCTTGCTATGTCTATATCTATTGATTTTATGTGCTCAATACCCGAAAGCTGCTCTATCATCTCCTGCTTGTTTATATACAGCACTCCGCCTTCAATCTTTGTCTGTTTTGCAAACTGAACATCCTTTATGAAAATATTTCCTAGTTCCAATCGCATTTACAAATACCTCCTCACAAATTTGGTTGTTTTCAGTGTTTAAACTTCTAACTTCTTCGCCCCCATGCTCTTGCTCAATATCACATCCCCTCATTATGCTAACTGGTAAATCTGTTTTGCCTATATTTATAGTGCATTCATACCCAGCTTAGCTCATCCTTGAAATAAACCAATTATCAAATTAAATTATAGTCAATATTGAAAATCCGATGCATTAGGCGTTTGCTCGTTATAGCCACAAGTTCAGCCCTTTAAATTTGTTTACTAAAACACAAAAAACAGAAAAAACAAACTAACGCCTGTCTTCTCTGTTTTTATCCAGAGGCTGTCCAAATGCAGCTCTTTTGCCTGAAAATTTCACCACTACACTAGGCTCATGCACCGGTTTGTCCCTTCGGCGGCCTTTTACAAGACTCTCTCCCGCACTCTTCATACAGTTTATTTTTTATAAAATTAACCTATAGCTATACATACCTCCATAAATAAATATTAAACAAAAACGCCCGCTTTTGTTAAATATTATTATTTTTTTAACAAACTTAGTTGTATTTCAAGCTTGATTTTCATATCATTCCACCTCATTCAAGGCTTATACTCAATATGCCTGTTCCTTCAAAAATAAAAGCTGCAAAATCAGGTTCCCTGATTTTGCAGCTTTTGAACTTTCAAATACATGCTGCTACTTTTTCAAATAAAAAACAGCCGCAACAGTTGGTCCGGTGTGTATTCCTGTTACGGCTCCAATATCGGTTTCAATTACATTTTCCAAACCCATTTTTTTTGATATTGCCGCTTTTAATTTTTCAAATATCTTTGAATTGCTTCCATGTGAAATCACAAGACCCTTAGGAAGTTCGCCTGCCTCCTTGATCACTGTGTCTATAATTTCATCTATTGCTTTTTTAGTTCCCCTTACATTTTTCATATGCTTTACTATGCCGTCTTCAAGTGTAAGCAGCGGTTTGACATTTAGTATTGTCCCTATTACAGCCTTTGTAGCCGAAAGCCTTCCTCCCCTTTTAAGGTACTCCAGCGTATCAACTGTAAATATGCATCCCACTTTAGTTTTCATCTCTTCTGCCATTTCCAGTATCTCACCGACCGCCTTGCCGTTTTCAGACATCTTTGCCGCCTCTACAACTATCATTCCACATGCATAGCTTAACAGCATTGTGTCTAGAATATGTATTTTGTCCGATTCCATATTGTTTTTGGCAAGCTGCGCCGAACGAAATGTCCCCGTTGCATTTGAAGATGATCCTATGTATATTATATCCTTGCCCATGTCCAAATACTTCCTAAACACATCTTCGAACCTTTGAGGCGTGACTTGCGAGGACTTCGGAAGCTTTCCACAGCTTTCTATTTTTTCATACATTTGAGCCTGTGTAAGTTCAACCCCGTCCAGATACTGCTCATCATCAAATATTATAACAAGGGGTATAACTTCTATGTCAAATCTTGCTGCAATATCCACCGGTATATCAGAAAGGCTGTCTGCTATAATCTTTATATTCATATTCATCCTCCATTTACCTTAGTCCAGGATATCCAATCTGTCTTAAAGCCTCGTAAACTACTATAGCCACTGTATTTGACAGATTTAATGATCTTGCCTTGTCAACCTTTCTCATAGGCACCCTTATGCAGCTTTCAATGTTTTCTCCTATCATATCTTCAGGAAGACCCTTTGTCTCCTTTCCAAATACTATAAAACAGTTCTCTTCATACTCCACATCGCTGTGGAATTTTTGAGCCTTTGTGGTGGCATAGTAAAACTTAGCCTCATTGTTCTTCTCCTTGAGTTCTTCAAAACTGTCATAATAGTCTATGCTGACTATATCCCAGTAGTCAAGCCCCGCCCTTTTCAAATGCTTGTCATCCATAACAAAGCCAAATGGTCTTACCATATGGAGCCTACATCCTGTAACAGCGCATGTTCTTATTATATTTCCAGTATTTTGCGGAATTTCTGGCTCCACAAGAACTATATTTAAAGACATTTTAATTTTCTCCTAATCTATTATTTTTTATCTCCCACTTGAAATGGTGATTCTACTCCGAGTATCCTGCCTGATTGCTTTTTTGGATTTTATATTCTTCAGCTGCCAAATGCCACTGGTCCCTTGCCATCTTTTTAATATGTAGGGCCTTTTTCATGTTTGGATCGTTTACAGCCTTATTGAACCACTTGATTGCCTCCTCGTACTTTCCAAGCTTTCGGCAAAGTTCCCCTATAAGATATGCAAGCCTTGCCGAGTCCATTCCACTTATGGGGAAGTTCTCACCTGAATATGCGCTTGAATAGAGGTTGCATGCATATTCCAAAAATTTCATCTCACTTTGCATATTCCCAATATACCTATAAAACCAGGCCAGCTTAAGGCATACATTGGCCTTGTATGAGTCTTCCTTTCCCAAAACCTCACTTTGATAAAGAGAAAGCTTGTATATCTGAATGGCCTGCGCAAGATTTCTTTTTCCTCCGTATTCCCTTGGAGTCCACTTCATGGTTATATTCCTTAGTATTTTTTCTATACTAATCTTAGATATTTTTTCGAATATATTTTCAAATTCAACATATCCACATTGCGGGCATACTGCAAGCGCATAGAAATATGGGTTTTCAGACTTGTAGTAAGAGCAAAAGTCAGTATCATTTTTCTCGACCCTTATTGCAGATCTTCTAAGCTTTTTTGTTTTAAATATAAATGTACATACGGGACATGTCATTTCCTTATCATAAAACTCTTCCAGTTCTCTGTTCAATTTTCTAATTGCCTCCTTAATTTTTCATTAAAAGTCTACATGTCTTGCGGACTTTGGATCATTTCCGGTTGTATCGACTGTTCTGGTTGTATTTTCTTTGTTCCGCTTACCACAACCTTTTTCATAGGCGGATAGTAGTCATTTGAAAGAGTCTGTTTGTCAACTACATTTCCATTTGAATCCATGAATACCCTATAGGACTTAACCTTGTATCCGTCTCTTCCCTGTTCTTCAACAATCTGTTTTCCCTCTTCAAGATTTGCATCCTCTTTGTTTTCAACCGTTCTAGGTATTTCGCCGACGATTTGAGTCTCTATGCTCACATTGTGCTTGTCTTCATCATACCCGTATATCTGTGCGCTTATATGTCCTCCTTGAGGCTTTATCTGAAGATATATCGGGTTTTTGAAATTGTTCTTGAACTTGAAGTCTATGCTTCCATATGATACCGTTGCGTCAAGCCCAAGTCCTACGTATGATGAAGGTATTGAATGATTTCTCCTTGCCACAACTTCAAGACCTGATCTTATTACTGCATTGTACAGCGTTGAAGATACTTGGCACACGCCTCCTCCAAGCCCCTCTTCCAGCTTTCCTTTTACTATCACCTTGGCCATTTTGTATCCGTTTTGTACGCTTCTTTTTCCTGTTGTCTCATTCATGGAAAACACCTGCCCCGGCATTAGTATTTTCCCGCTTATGCTATTTGACGCAACCTTTAGGTTTTCACTCCTGCTCAAGTTTGAAGCGCTATATTTTGTAGAATAGCTCCCAAGAAGAGTTCTTATGCCCTTTACATCTTCATATCTTATTTTTGCATTTACTGTTTCAACAGGTATTTCTATATTGGCCTCCACAGACTTGTATTCAAGAATATCTCCAATGCTTTCCCTGAGAACATCCCTTTCAACCCTCACTCCTTGAGTGTCCGGCTTTATATTTATGCCTCCCCCAGCCATTGAAACCCTTGCGTCATTTGGAGCTTTATCTATGCTTGCAGCTATATCTTCAATGATACTGTCCAGCTTTGATTCGTCATATACAGGCTCCATGTCGAGAACTTTTTCTTCTCCGAGCGCCATTGTACCTATAAAGTCCGCAATTCCTTCCCGCCCGACTCCAAATGCGTCTTCAACAGTATTTTCTATATCTGATTCAAAGCCTATGTCTTCGGGATTTATTTCAAATGTGTTTCCATCATATGCCATGTCTATTGTCTTCACACTATACTTTTGTGCAAGCATATTTTTTGCTTCTTCTTTTGTTAGTTCTCCTATGTAGCTGTCCCTTACATATATCCCTTTTGCAATGATATCTGAGCTTGAAAACACGTTGTATGAAAATATAAGTCCTCCCGCTGCTGCCAAAAACACTATCAAGACAGATATCAAAGCTATTTTTTTCTTCGTCACTACGATTTCCCCCCATAAACGCTGTTGTAGTATTTGCATTCTCCCTGTATTGTACATTCATCGCACAAAGGCTTTCTGGCCTTACACGTCCTTCTTCCATGGAAAATAAGCAGATGGTGGGCAAGCGACCATTTTTCCTTTGGAATAATCTCCATAAGCTGCCTTTCAACACCGTCAGGATTATCCGCATCTGCCAGCCCTATCCTCTTCGAAACCCTGAATACATGGGTGTCGACGGCAATGGCGTCCTTAAAAAAAGCGTTGCTCAGGATTACGTTTGCAGTTTTCCTTCCGACGCCCGGCAGTTTCAAGAGCTCTTTCATTGTATCGGGAACCTTTCCCCCATACGTGTGGACTATCATATTTGCAGCTCCTATTATGTTCTTTGCCTTGTTCTTATAAAAGCCACAGCTCTTTATAAGCCCCTCGAGCTTTTCCTGTTCCATTGCCGTAAAGTCACAAGGCTCGCTGTATGTTTTAAATAGGTCCGATGTTATAATGTTCACCCTGACATCTGTGCACTGTGCTGAAAGTATTGTCGCCACCATTAGTTCAAATGGAGTGCTGTATTGCAGCTCACACTTGGCGTCAGGATATCTTTTTTGAAGCATCTCAATTACACGGTTAACATTCAAATTAATCACCAAATTTCCATATCAATATTAGTTATTTCCACTCTCTCATCATTGTCTATAAAGCCTATGACCTTGTTTATCGTGTCATTGACTATTTTTTTTGAATTCGAAACACACGAAAAACCAATAGTGCTCTTTTGCCATTTGTCATTGTCTTCCACTTCTGCAATTGAAATATTGTACCTTGATTTAAGCCTTTCTATTATGCTCTTTATTACATGCCTTTTTTGCTTGAGTGAATTTGTCGAAAATATATACAGTTCAAGAGTGCATACCCCTACAAACATTTATTTTCCAAGCCCCCTAAAAGTAATTTCGTGAAGAAGCTCAAGCCCTTCATTTTTCATGCTTTCATACTCATCTTTTTCCTGTTCACATATGTAGTGGCTCAAAAGGTGCGCGCCTCCAAGATATATGAGCGCTGCCAGTTTGGGATTCACATCCTTTATATGGCCACCTTTTATACCCTCGCACATTATATCTGCTATAAAGCCTATCATTTTCTCCCTGAAGTCCTTAAGCCATTCCAAAAGTTCTTCGTCAAAGCTCGAGAGGTTCTTGAACACAAGGCTTTCAATATATATATGGCTTTTGTTTATCTCAAACTTGAGCTCTGCAAGCTTTTTGAGCTTACTTTCAAAATCTCTTTCTTCCCCTATTTTTTCGATAAATACAGATTTGAATTCATTTGCAATGTCCTTTATCATGGTTTCAAACAGCTCTTTTTTACTCTTGAAATAATCGTATATTGTCCCCTTGCCAACTCCTGCGGCTTCCGCTATTTCCTCCATTTTTGCCTTGTGAAATCCTTTTTCTGCAAATAGCATTCGGCTTGCCAAAAGAATTTTTTGTCTTGTGTTGCTCTCCTGCATAAAAACCTCCCTATTTCTTACGGGTTATACTATATGATTGCTTGTCAAAATCCACGCTTTGGCTCTAAAATATGACCCCAAACAGTGAACAAGAATTTTCATATGCGGCCTTTTCTATTTCTTCAAGAGAAATGCCTCGCCTTATGCTCAAGTGTTTTGCAATTTCCACTATCATATCCGGCATTCCCCGCCTGCCCTCATATTCCCAAGGACCATCGCTTTCAAATACAATATTTCCAATTGGAATCATATTCACAAAATCATCATATCTTCTATTATACATCACATCTGGGCTTACCGACACATAATATCCTCTTTCAACTATCATGCCAAGAGCCTTTTCATCTCCCTCAAACCAGTGGAAAAGGGCAGATTCAACTCCATACTGGTCAAGAAGCCTTATGGCGTCATATGCACTATCCTCAATTGCATGGAGCACTATGGGCTTTTTTATGTCCTTTGCAATGCGTACGAATTCTTCAAGAATATAAAGCGACTCCTCGTAGGCCTTCCTTTTGCAAGTTTCGTCTAATTCATCAATAGAATAGTGTGCAAGGCCCACCTCTCCCACAGCAATTATATTTTCCCGGTTTTCGTATATCTGCCTTTTCACCATGTCCATTTGCCTGTAATGCTCCCTGTATTCAGGATGGATGCCAAGGCATGCATATATGCTCTTGTTCTCTTGCGCCATTGAGAGTAGTTTCTCCCCGGAATGATAGTCCATCGCCGCTCCTACCACCACCTTTACATTTTTCATATTCACCATTTCATAGTCCCCGTACTGGTCTATATGACAGTGGACATCTACAAACATACAATATCCCCCTTTTCATGAAAAAACCGCAAAAACAGTTGTCTTTGCGGCCTTTTTCTTTTTATTAAAGCGCATCCATTAGAATTTTCTTGTAGTCTAAAAATTTTTGGCTTACTAGTATCTCCTTGTTTCTCGGCCTTTCAAAGTCTATTTTAACTTCCTTCAATACAGTTGCAGGCCTGTTTGTAAGCACATATACCCTGTCCGAAAGAAATATGGCCTCCTCTATGTCATGGGTTATAAACATGACTGTCCTTTTAAACCTGCTCCATATTTCAAGCAACCATTTTTGCATTTTGCTCCTGCTTATGGCGTCAAGCGCTCCAAATGGCTCGTCGAGAAGCATTATGTCACTTTCTACAAGCACCGTCCGAAGAAGCGCAGCCCTTTGCCTCATTCCTCCTGAAAGCTCACTTGGATATGATTTCTCGAACCCTTCAAGTCCAAATACAGGAAGAAGCTCCATTACCTTCTTTTTTGCGTCTGATTTTTTTTCTCCCTGTATCTCAAGGGGGATTATCACATTGTCTATAAGGTTTCTCCACGGCATCAAAAGGTCCTTTTGGTGCATGTATCCAACACGTTTGTCATACTCCGAAAGCGGGATTCCATCTATTTGTACACTTCCTTCATACTCATTTACAAGCCCTGTCAATATGTGGAATATCGTGCTTTTCCCGCAGCCGCTGGGTCCTATTATAGATATGAATTCACCTTCATCCGCATATATGTTGATATCATCAAGAACACGCAAGCTGTCCCTTTCAGAATAAAAATCTTTGTGGACATTTTCCATGTGTATCCTGTGCATTTCCATTCTTACTGCCCTTCAGGCAGGAATTCATTTGTATACGCCTTGTCAACTTCTATCTTTTCTTCTATCAGCTCGTTTTCATAAAGCCAGTTTGTATAGTTTTCCCATACCTCTTTCTTTTGAATGCCCCACTTGTCCGCATCGTCCTGATACTTCGAGCTGAGGAATTCCTGGCTTTTCTTGACAAGCTCAGGGTTAAGCTCGGGAGCGTTGTCTATTAGTATTTGAGCCGCCTCCTGAGGGTTTTCTATTGCGCTTTCATATCCTTTTGAAGTCGCTTCCATGAATGCTTTCACAAGCTTCGGGTTTTCACTTATGTTCTTTTCATTAGTTATTATTACAGGCGTGTAGTAGTCAAGCGCTTCATTTTCCTTTCCAAGGTCTATATAGTTTAGCTCTATTCCCTTTAGCTCGGCCTCCACTCCTGTCCAGCCTTCAAATATCCATGCAAAGTCCATGTCAGTCTCGCTTGACGCAAAGAAGTCTGCAGCCCCTGTTGTAAGTATTTCAACCTTTTCAACATCCGCATCGTATTTTTCCATAAGAGCCTTTAAAGTGGCCTTTTCTATAGGAGAGCCCCATCCTCCGTATCTCTTACCTTCAAAATCCTTAGGAGTTTCTATCCCCTTGTCCTTAAGCGATGCAAATCCAGAAGTATTGTGCTGTATAACTGCAGCTATTGAAACCACAGGTATGTCTTCAATTCTTGCAAGTGTTACTGATTCCTGGTAACTTATGCCGAACTGAGCCTTGTTTGAAGCCACAAGCTGGTCTGCTGTTCCACCTGCAGGCTGAACTATCTCAACGTCAAGACCTGCCTCCTTGTAATATCCCTTGTCCTTTGCAACGTAAAGTCCCGTGTGGTTTGTATTTGGCGTCCAGTCGAGCGTCACCACGACTTTTTGAAGTTCTTGTTCCTGCTTTTCTACAACTTCTTCCTTGCCCGCACATCCCGAAAATACCATAGTCGAAATGGCTGCAACAGTCAAAATAAAGCTAATTAGTCTTTTTTTCATGTTTATTCCTCCTCAATTATTTGTTCCACGGCATTATCTTTTTACCCGTATAGTTTATAATTTCAAACATGCATATGCTAAGCGCCACAACTATCAGTATGTCTGCAAACAGCTCCTCAGTATGAAACGAATGCATGGCCCTTGTCATATAAACCCCTAGTCCGCTCTGGGCGCCTATCCACTCGGCGATCACCGCGCCCATTATGCTATATGTAGCCGCTATTTTCAGTCCCGAAAAAAATGCCGGCAGCACAGCGGGAAGCTTGACCTTGGTGAATATCTGCCACGAGCTGGCCCTCATCACCTTCATCATGCTTATTATGTCTTCATCAACAGTTTCAAGCCCTTCGGTTATGCTTATGACTATCGGAAAAAAGCACGTAAGCACTACTATTGATATTTTGGGCATTATGCCAAAGCCCAGCCATATCATTATTAGAGGTGCAAGTACTATTATTGGAACCGTCTGTGATATGACAATCACGGGGTAAAACATCTTTTTGACTTTCTTCCACCGGTTCATGACTCCCGCAAGAAGCAGCGCCAATATTATTGCAGCTGCAAACCCTATCACCGCCTCAATAATAGTGGTCCTCGTGTGAAGAAGAAGTACATCCCTCGACCTGTAGAGAGCCTTTAATATCCCCGATGGAGCGGGAAGCACGTATTTGGGAATACTGAATATCCTGACTACAAATTCCCAAAGCATAGTCAATGCAAATATGAATGCTACCGGGAGCAGATTATTTTCTGTACTTGTAAGTCTTTTCATCCATGGTCACACCTTCTGGCTTATAGTCTATCTTCACCATTGAAACTACTCTACTGGCACCTTTTTCAACGCATATTGTCTGGGCCTTTTTTACGATTTCCAAAAGCTCGTCAAGCTCGCCTTCTATAGTGGTTTCCATGGCTCCAACTTCAAATTTAAGCCCCGTCTCCCTTATCATTTCAATGACACTGTCTACAACCGGATATATGTCCTTTTCATCTACCACAGGCAGTACCTGAAGGCTTAAGTTTACAACTGGCATTAGCTCTCTCCCCTTACATTTATTTTTTGAAAACAAAAACTGTTACCCCATGAGCAACAGTATATTCAGCAAAATCCCTACGCTGGAATTACCCAGATCAGGTCAATGGTCGGAATACATCATTCCCTCTCAGCCTCAGATTCGGGCTCCCAATAACATATTGAATTTTTCGCTGGTTGACAATTACATTATACTACACAATGCATTAAAATCAAGTCTGCAGCATCTTATTCCTCATACCTGCTCCTCAAAAGCTCTATCTCCTTCTCATGAACATCCAGCTCCCCTGGCGTCTCCATGAAAAAAGGCTTTTCCCTCAAAAGCTCATGGTTCATTATCCTAACAAGGGCTTCAAGCCCTATAAGGCCCTCCCCTATGTTTGAATGCCTGTCCTTTTTGGATGAAAATTCCTTCATGCTGTCGTTGAAATGTATGGCCTTTAGCCTTTCAAGGCCTATAACCCTGTCGAACTCCTCCAATACACCGTCTATGTCGTTTACTATGTCATATCCCGCAGCAAAAACGTGGCATGTGTCAAGGCACACTCCCAGCCTGTCATTTTTATCCACTCTGTCTATTATTTCATTCAAGTGCTCAAATTTATATCCTATTTCTGTTCCCTTTCCAGACATGGTTTCAAGAAGAACCCATACGCTTCCGTCCTCTTTGATCACTTCGCTCAGTGCATCCACTATCTGGCTTATTCCCTTTTCCTCGCCCATGCCAGTATGGCTGCCCGGGTGAAAGCATATGTATTCCACTCCTATGCTCTCCATTCTGGCTATGTCCTCGCTGAGCATCCTCTTCCCAAGTTCCACTATGTCTTCCTTCGCACTTGCGAGATTCATCGTGTACGGGCAATGTGCCAGAAAAGGCCCCATGCCATTTTCCGCTCTCATGTTTTGGAACCCATCTATGTCCTTTTGGACAAAGGCCTTTACCGATGCCCCCCTCGGGTTTCTTGTGAAAAACTGGAACGTATTTGCCCCTATTGACACTGCATCTCTTGCAGCCCTTGCAAATCCTTTTGCTATTGAAATATGAGGTCCTATAACAAGCATTTTGTCCTCCTTTGCATTATCCTTTTAAACTTTGTCAATATCGCCATCCAAAACAGCATTTTTCCTTTTCAAATCTTTCTTGTGCGCATTATATACACAGGCAAAAAGAAAGGCATCAATAATATTGACACCTAATTACTCTTTTGATATTTTCTTCTCTCTTCTTATATCAGGTATTGCCATGAATACTATATTGTAAGGCCTGCGCTTTTTGTCGTCTTCTTTTTTCCTGCCGTCCATTATTTCTTTTAGTTTTTCTCCGAAAGTCGTTATGAGCTCTTTAGCCTCGTCTTCTGTCAGGTAGTATTCATTATGCATTCTTATATGCTTTGAATGTATCTCCATGTTTTCAGCCGCTCTGTAGAAGTCTCCGCTCACCTTTTCAAAATGTGCTATCGAAGCCTGATTGAGCGTACGAGTAACTTCGCTGTCGCCGTCTTCCATACTCTTGTTGAGTATACTCTTGTCTATCACTACCATTTTGGCCTTTGGCAGATAATATTTTTCAATTATTCCCGACTTGACCCTTTCTTCAACAAGCTCTAATATTCCGGCTGCAAGAAGGGTTTTTATATGGTAATTCACCTTCGCATGGGGCTCTCCTAATATCTCCGAAAGCTGTTTTGCCGAAAGAGGTTCTTCGTCAAAAGCCTCCATTATCTCAAGTCTATATGGATGGGATACCGCCTTTATCTCATCTATGTCCCTAAGAACCAATATGTCCTTCAAATAAATTCACCACCCTTTATTCTTTTTTAAAACTAGTTATACTTTAATACTATACAACGCTAAAGTAGTGCAGTCAAACTTTTAAATTCCTACGTCCAACTTTTTTTATATATTATACTATTCTAACATAATGTTGTCAAAATATAGAGAAAAATTTATTAGTGGCTGACAAGCCTGCTTCCCCCTATGAACTCTCTTAGTATTGAGGTAGGAGGAATATCAGCCTCTTCTTCTATTGTCGCAAAATACTGCAAAAAGCTTAAAAGCCTTCTGGCTTCCCTGTATTCGCTTTCAGACCTTTCTATGCTCTTCAAAAGCGGGCTTGCGTACTTTTTAAGAACTGCCAGTTCGTATACAAGAGCTGAATTGAACATTACATCTGCTTCTTCCTGGAATGGGAATATGTTTTTTTCTTCACCCGCCCTTACCGAGCTCCAGAGGTTGAGTGTCTTAAGAGCATTATTTCCCCTGTGATTGTGATCCCTTACAATTCTTCTTATAAGGCGAAGATCAGTGGTTGGAATCCTATTATGCTCGTCCAGGTTCAGCTGCGTAAGCGCACTTACATATATCTTAAATTTGTCATTTGAGTGTACAGACTGGCTAAGTGCTTCATTTAGCCCGTGTATTCCTTCTACAAGTACAGGCTGTTTTTTCGATATTTTTAGTATATCTCCCCTGTATTCCCTTTTGCCCGTCTTAAAGTTGAAATATGGAATTTCAACCTCATGCCCGGCAATCAATTTTTCCAAATGTTCATTGAACAGATCTATGTCTATGGAATTTATGGACTCAAAGTCGTAATTTCCATTCTCATCACGAGGCGTGTCTTCCCTGTTTACAAAATAGTTGTCAAGTGATATGGACACGGGATTCATCTTGTTCACCCTAAGCTGTATCATAAGCCTTTGGGCAAAGCTCGTCTTTCCCGAAGATGACGGCCCTGATATTAGAACTAGCCTTTTCCCCTCTCCTGAATGATTTATCATGTCGGCTATATTTGAAATCTTCTTTTCATGAAGGGCTTCAACTGTTCTTATGAGATTTGGATACTCTCCTTTTTTTATTGTATCGTTAAGAGATGCAACCCTGTTTATATCCATTATTTTGGCCCATTCTTCAGTCTCCCTAAATACCTCGGCAAGCTTCGGAAGGTATGTATAGTCATTTACCATTGTTGGCTTGTTTTCATTTGGCCCTATTATGACTATTCCTCCATTGCAGCCCTTTAATCTGAATGTTTTCAAATAGCCTGTCGACGGCACCATATACCCGTAAAAATAGCTGCTGAAATTGCCGCACTTGTATATGCTCACACTGTCTGACTCTCTGTATTCCATAAGCCTTACCTTGTACCAATGTCCAAATCTTTTAAATATCTCTATTGCATCTTCATTTGAAACTCTAATCTTTTCAAGAGGCATATCCCTTTGGACTATCTGCCTCATACGATCATCTATTTTTTTTACTGTATCGCCGCTTACATGTTCGCATTCATGTACCTCGCAGTAAAGGCCTTTTCCTATGGTATGTTCCAGTGTAACCCTGCACTCCGGAATTACCTCGTTGCATGCCATTATGAATATGTACGAAAGGCTTCTCATATATGTTCTCATTCCATCCGGGTCGTCTATTTTTAAAAATTCAACCCTGCAGTCATTTTCAAGGGGATATGTAAGCTCCTCTATTTCGTTATCAACAGCCGCAACTACTATAAACTCCCTTTCTTTCAAATTTTCCATGTCAAGTATTTCAAGAAGCGTAGTCCCTTTTTTGTATACTCTTTTTTCATCCATTATTTCGACAGTTATATTATCCATTTTAAACTCCCCTTATTTTTATGTAGTATTTGTTCAATGCTTTAGTGCAAAATTATAATGACCCGATTTATATTCTGTCTACTTATATATTTTTTACCCGCTGAAAAATGCTTTAAAATAAAAATCCGAGGCAGACTACGCGCTTGCTTCGGATTTTACAGTTATATTAAATTCATTATCTTTTCGCAGCTTTTGGCCACATATTCTGCTTTCATCTCCAACACTACGTATTCAAGATTCTTAAGGCCGAGTATATTTCTTATTGCAATGTCATTGTCTCGACTTCCATAAATGCCCATATGAAGGTCTTCTCTGCCGTCATTGCTGCTTATATGTGCAAGTTTTGCATTCTCTCCAAACCTACTTATATAGTCTCCTTGGGATATAAGGCTGTGGCCTAGGTCGAAACAAAACCCGATATCTTTTATATTTTCAAATATATATTCGAAATCTTCGCTGCAGGTCCCCAGGTTTTGAATATATCCGCCCTTGTCATACATGTTTTCTATGCACAGCAGCGATCCCGTTGATAACTTTGCAGCCTTTTTCAAAAATCGAACCCCGTTTTCAAGATATGCGGATCTGTCTTGTTCTACAAAACTTGATATTCCATATCCCAAATGTATATTGTAGTATTTGACGCCAAGTTTGCTTCCAACGTCAATGCTCTTTCTTAGAAAATCCAGCCAGCTTGTCCTTATGAATTCAACCCTTTCGCATGGATTCATTTCAAGCGGCATGTGCACACCTATTGAAACATCGTGGCTCCTTAAGCTTTCACTTTGTCTTTTTATATATTCCCAGTCCGATATATTGTCTACGCCTATTTCAATGTGATTACAGCCGTATTCATTGCATTTTTCTACAGCCATGAACAGATCTTTTGCAGTGGCGCTCAATCCAATACGCATTGCACTACCCTAAAATTTTGTTATCTTGTCAAAAGGAAAAAGTCTTATTCCCACTTTGCCAACTATATGGTCAACAGGCACTATTCCTACCCTTGAGTCCCTGCTGTCAAGGCTGTTCGGTCTGTTGTCACCCATTGCAAACACATAGCCCTTTGGAACCTCAATGTCTACATATCCGTCTGTATAATCCCCGTTTATATAATCCTCGTCAAGCATCTCTCCGTTTACATAAACTTCTCCCTCTGTAACCTGTATTTGGTCTCCCTCAACGGCCACAATCCTCTTTACAAGGTCTTTTTTCTTGCCGTTTTCCTGCATAAGGTCAGACTTGAACACCACTATGTCGCCTTTTTCAGGTACTCCTGACTTATAAGCAATCTTGTTTATTATAAGGTAGTCATTTTCTTCCAACGTCGGATACATTGAAGACCCTTTTACAAGTGTCGGTCTTATAAACGTAGTTATTACAAGGGCTATGACAAGCGAAACAACTATCGTCTTTACCCAGTCAAGTATTTCCTTAGTAACATTACTCATTTTCTCCATCTCCTCTTTTTCCCACATATCTTTCCACCAATTCCTCTATAAGCCTGTTCATATCGTCATGCCTGTCTATTTTGACTTTCAGATCCATGAGTATACAAACCCTTACAAAATCCTTCATTACCTCCGGAGGCTCCCCGTATATCGACTGGATGTCCTGTCTGCTCACCCCTTTAAACCCGTGCCCCACTGGACACTCATGCCTGAGCTTTATAAGCTCTTCCATCTCTTTAGAGTTTAGTATCGATATGATCTCTTTAAAAGTCTTATTTCTTCCATTCATCTTCTTAATGTATTCAGTCAAACCGTAACTTAGGCTACCGCTATATATTTTATACCTTTTTCTCAGTATCTTCAATATATTGTTTTTTGACACCATATATCCTATCATGGATATTTGCTTTTTCTTGACCCCGTCCTGGCCGCTTATAAATATATATTTCAAAAGAGCCTCTTTAAGCCTGTACACCCTTCCCAGATAGTCTATGTACTGCTCGCTTACACACTGCATCTTAAGGCTTTCTATAAGTTCCGAAAATATTGCTTCTGGATACCCTTCTATAAGATTCAAAAGATGCTGTCTCAGCTCCTTTATCTTCCTCCTGTTTTTTATTTTGGGAGACTCTATGGATTCAATCCTTTTAAGAGCCGTCTTAAAGTCAAAATTTATGAGATATTTGCATGCGCTTACAACCTTGTAAAGGTCTCCTTCTCCAATCCCGCGCTCTTTTAATATTTCTTCAACCCCGTCATAGTCATACCTGTCAAGAAATTTTGATATGACAAATTCATTCTTAACGTCTATGCTCCCCAAACTCATCCCTCCTGCTTAAATTACTGTATTGAAGTATTAAAATCGATACATAGATGGTATCTGAAGTATTTTTTTGCTCAAAGCCTGCTTTATTGATACCCATTGCCCAATGATATTATGATATAATTATACCATCAGGGAGGTTTTAGCAATGGATAAAATTAAAAATATGGTTTATGAATACAGTGATGTCTTTTTGGGCTTTTTCATATTGGCCTCGATGGTATGCATAATGGGTTGGCAGCTTTATAGCTGGTTTGAACCGTCTTCGGGTTATATTTTAGCATCTGACAGTCCTGCTTCAACAAAGGCCTCATTATCAGAAAACACCAATTCTGGTGACAATTCAAACAAAGAACCAGCCGTGCAAAAAAATCCAGACATATCAACAATCTCACAAGGAGAAGCTTCATCTCCTGAAGTGGATTCCAGCCAAAGCCAGGCCGCCGAAACCCAGATAGTTGCCGAAATAGTGATTTTCCAAATAAAAAGGGGCTCGGCTTGCATAAACATAGCAAATGACCTTGAATCAATGGGCCTTATATCCTCTAGTGATGAATTTGTCGGCAAAATAACTTCTCTTGGTCTTGAAAATAAATTGAAAAGCGGATCATACAGTATGAAAAAGGGTGATTCCGTAGACAATATAATAAAAACGCTAACTGACTAATACGGTTTTTACATAGAATAATAAAATTAAGGCCTCATTTTTTATGAGGCCTTTTCTTTTAGCAGTTTTTCAAACTTTTCAGCAGTAAGAGGCCTGCTGAAAAAGAACCCTTGGATTTCATCGCATCCCTTTTCTCTCAGGAATTCCACCTGTTCTTTTTTCTCAACTCCTTCAGCAACCACTGTAAGACCCATCCTGTGCGCAAGGCTTATTATATATGATGTTATGGCCTTCTCTTTGTGGCCTTCAAATATCATATCCATAAAACTCTTGTCAATTTTTATAGTATCTATGGGCATTCTTCTGAGATAGTTTAGTGAAGAATATCCAGTTCCAAAATCATCCAAAAGCACTTTTATCCCCCTGCTTCGTATTTTCTCTATTATAGAAAGAGCACTGTCCATATTCTCTATTATTGAGCTTTCCGTTATCTCCATTTCAAGATGTTCACTTCCAAGCCCGCTAGTCTTTAAGGTTTCATCTATATACTCCAGTATCTGCTCATCTTCAAGCTGCCTAGAGGAAAGATTCACCGATACGCTGAGCTTATATCCCATATCCAGCCAGGCCTTAGCCTGAATGCATGATTTTTGAAGCATTATCCTGCCTATTTTTTTCACGAGGCCGTTTTCTTCTGCAAGTGGTATGAAATTTGCAGGTGATATGAAGTTCCCATCAGAGTCTATCCATCTTGCCAATGCCTCCATGCCTACTATATCGCCGGTTTTGGCATTTACTCTCGGCTGGAAATACGCCTGTATCTCGTCATTTTCCACAGCGCTCCTTAGCTTTGCATCCAGCTCTAATTTCTTGATGGCTTCATCCATTATATCCTCACTGTATATCTTATATCCACATTTTTCCTTGCTTTTGACATAGTGAAGCGCCGCATTGGCCTTTTTTATAAGTTCTTCGTGACTTTGGGCATTTGCTGGGAATATGCTTACCCCTATGCTTGCCGACGGAAAGAAGTTCATGTCTTTAAGGGTTATGGGTTCTTCAAAATTTTTGAGTATACTACTGCAAAACTTTGCAATCTCATCCTCCGAAGCCATCCCTTTGCACAGGAATACGAATTCGTCCCCGCTCCACCTGTACAGGCTCTTATTTTCATCAGATTCTCTGACAAGTATTGAACTCACTTTCTTTAAAAGCTCGTCTCCCTGCAAAAATCCCATTGTGTCATTTATAATCTTGAAATTGTCCAAATCGAAAAATGCGATTGAAAAGACTTCTTTTTGCCTGCACATATTCCTAATGTCCATATTGAGGGAATTTTTATTGAAAAGTCCCGTAAGCTGGTCATAATAGGCCATTTTATATATGGTTTCCTTGCTCTTCCTTAAATCATCCATATCCTGGCTGAGTTTTTCATTCATCTTGTATATGCTTTCACTTTTTTCGCTGAGAAGCTTGTTTTTCGCCATAAGCTGAATCTCATTTTTTCTTATCTTGTCTTTGTAAAACAGGTTTACAATACAAAGGATAAACACTGCCACTATGAGCCCGGAAACAAACCACACTGCCTTTTCAGGTATTACTCCCCTGCCTTGTATGAAAAACCATTTTTCTATAGCCTCATAATATTTCGAATCCCTGTCCGATTTCATATATTTGACTCCGCTGTCAAATATATTGTATATTTCATCTGGAATGTCTTTTCTAAAGGCATATCTAAGCTCAACCGGGTTTATAAGCACGGGCGTCTCATAATACTCATGGCCTTCATTGCTTGCCGCCATTGAAAACCTGCTTACAACTCCATAGTCTGCAGCTTTATCGCCAACAAGCCTAAATACGTCTTCATAGCTGGATGCATATATGTACGATGGCTCCTTATCCATTCCCGTTATCACTTTTTTGAAATTTTGGGCGTACAAATCGTCCATGACCACCGCAACAGTTTTGCCCGAAATATCACTAATCTGCTGCGATGGCTTCAGGCTTACAACAGTTCCCCAGTTTTCTATTATTGGTTCTTCTATGTATTTGAATTTTTCGGCTCTCTCATCCGAATATCCCAGGGTGAGCACGTCGATCTCCCCATTTTCAAGCATACTTATCTCACCGCTGAGATCCGAGTATACATATTCAACCTCTATTCCGTTTTGGCTGCATATCTCCTCCAGTATATCTATTGCAAATCCATCTGCTTTTGAACCTTGTGCCCTGAATGAAAGCGGCTTGTCTTCTTCTACTCCAACCCTTAAAACTGTCTCACCATATGAAGTCATGCTTAAAGCAAATATCGAAAACAATATTGCTATAAAAACTCTTACTGTTTTCATTTTCATCTTCCAGACCCCTTTTTAAATTCCCGCTTCAACTGTCAGCCTCTAGATTTTAAACTTCGAAATATCAATCTCAAGTTCTCCTGATATGCGCCTTAACTCATTTGCATGGTTTTCAATCTGAAGCATTGATGCAAGTTGCTCCTGAGTGCTTGCGGAAGTTTCTTCTGTCGCTGCACAAGACTCCTCGGTAAGTGCAGATATGTTCTGAACCGCAGCTATTATTCCATCCTTGTGCTTGTCTACAGCCATAACCCTCTCGCTTACTTCTGATATTTTCACATTGAGTTTTCCAATCATTTCAAGCGTCTCTTCAAATATATGCCTGGCATCTTCTATTGACCTGTTTTGCTCGTCCATAGCCTTTTGAGACTCATTCATTGTGTTTACAGCGCTGTAAGACTTGCTTTGGATATTTGAAACAAGCTCCTTTATTTTGCCAGTTGCCCCCTCGGTCTCTTCTGAAAGAAGCCTTATCTCCTGCGCTACAACAGCAAATCCACTTCCAGCCTCTCCTGCCCTTGCCGCTTCTATGGATGCATTCAGCGCAAGAAGGTTTGTCTGTTTTGCAATTTTATCTATCATTGCAACTATGTTCTCTATGCTTTTCGAATATTCATATACCCCTTGTATCTCAGAATCAACCATTTTAGACATATTGCCGCTTTCAATAACCTTTTCATTTAGCATGTTTATAGACTCTGTGCCTTTTTTGCTCAGACTGGCCGTTTCGTCTGAAAGCCTGTCCATATGCTCCACTACAATGCCAGCCTCTTCAATCTCATTTCCAAGAAGAAGAGTTTCATTTAAGACATTGTCAGAATCCGCCGCCTGCTCTGTCGCCCCTTGTGCCACCTGCTGTATTGCACTTGCAACCTCAGTTGCGGCAATATTGGCTTCCTGGGTTATTCTAGACAGCTGCTCTGAGGATGAAAACACCACGTCAGAAGAGTTTTTAACTCTTTTCAAAAGATCCCTGAGTCCATTTTGCATTATGTATATTGAATTTGCCATTTGCGAAAGTTCGTCTTTACCTGATTTGAATTTTTCTGGAACTTCACCGCTTAAATCCCCTTTTGAAATCATGGCAAGACGACTGTTTGTCTCATTTACCGTCTCTACAATTCTCCTGGATATGTACAAGCTCAGCACTATTGACGCCGCAGCCGCTGCAGTTATTATAAAAGATAATTCTTTTGAGACAATGCCATACTCCCTGTCATTTTTGTCTTTTATGGTGTCGGCCATCTGTATATTGTGCTGTATTAGCTTTTCAAGTTCGATATGATATCTGGATATGATTCCTTCCGAAGACTTTAAAACCCTGTATGCTTCGTCAGGATCCCCTTCCCTTGCAAGAGTTTTTATTTCCTCCAGTGTCCCAATGAAAATCCTCCTGTTTTCCTTGAATGCCAAAAGCGCCTCTGTTTCGAATTCATCCATTCTCCCCTGTTCATAATCCTTTATCTGTCTTGTTATCCCGGATGAGCTTTGTCCTATTTCTGACATGAACGCCTTCATGGCATCCTCGTCGCCTTCCCGTGATGCCTCTATGAGCTCTACTATGTTTTTTTCAAGCTGTGTAGTATATGCTTTTGCACTGCCCAGATGCTCAATAGGCTTTAAGTTGTCGTTAAACATCTGTGAAAGCCTGCTGTTGGCCTTCATATTGTAGTAAAATCCCATTCCTCCCACAAAAATCAACATGATTATCATAAACCCCGAAAGTATTGTCATTTTCGCACTTGTTTTCAGATTTTTAAACATATAAATCTTTCTACAAGAAGGCATTGACTTCCGCTTTTTACGCCTTGCTTTAAAATTTTCAAACACAAAAACACCCCCGTATATTTTATGCCTCATACAGTATATATTCACAAAAACCTTCAGATTCACTCATGTGAACCGGTTAACCCAGCCTGTCATACACATAATTTGCATAATAACCCATGTGCTTAATTTTTTCAACATTTATAGCACTCCAAATTCCGACAAATATCCTGATTATTCGCACGCAGCTTCATTTTACATTAATCCGCCTTGGAAAATCTCTGTATTTATACTACACTATCCCATATTACTCCAAAAATTTCAAATTTTCAATTTAAATACCATTAACATTTCCTTAAAATCACTTAATTTATATTTATATATATTAATTTATAATTTGCCATTTAAAACAGTCCGCGCTCTTTCTCTCATGGCTTCAATCGTAATCTAGCTGCTGGAATGTCACGTTATTTCACTTGACCATAAAAAAAGAGAATACAAAAAGCCTAGTATATTCTCTCTTCCTAAATGTTCAGTATTCATTTATATTTTAAAGCTGTAGCGCTTTCATGTTTTGGCCTATTATCTTTTTTACAGGAGGAGCTATGAGCCTTTGTCCCTGCTTTAGGTTCGAACCCACGAGCGGCCTTACATAGTTTTTAAAGCTTTCTGTAACGTGGTTTCCTTCACCGTTTATGAACTTTTCGTCCATTGTCCTGGTGCGGTTTGAAACCTCGCCAAGTTTTCTTATGCCGTAGTCTATGGCATAGTCTCCTATCCTGTTTAGCGTTATTGACCCGTCTATGTCGTGCCATATGGCAAACTGCGCCGCCTTTTCCCCGGCTTCTCTCGCCTCATGCTGGTCTACCTCCGATATGCACAGCCCGAAGGATCTTTGAAGGTATCCGAATGTATCCGCCCTCACCCGCTCTATTTTCAAGAGTCTTTTTATATGGTTTGCAAGAAGGTCTCCAAGCTCCGCATTCGAAAGAAATACATTGCCATATGCGTCCCGTTCCACGTTCCCCAGCTTTTGGGCTATTGGAATGCCATCTTTGTCTGCTATCCCTTCCGATACCGCCACCACGCATCTTCCATACTTGTCATATACCTTTTTTACATCTGATGCGAATTTATCCAGCTCAAAGGCTCTCTCTGGAAGATATACAAGGTGCGGCCCGTCATCCGGGTATTTTTTTGCAAGCACTGATGACGCCGTCAAAAATCCTGAATGTCTCCCCATCACAACCCCTATATGCACTCCCGGAAGCGCCCTGTTGTCAAGATTTAGTCCTATGAAAGACTGGGCGACAAATTTTGCCGCAGACCCATATCCCGGAGTGTGGTCATTGTGAACGATGTCATTGTCTATTGTCTTTGGTATGTGTATGGCCCTGAAATCATAACCTTCAAGGCGTGCGTAATTGTTTACTATATCCACAGTTCCTACTGAATCATTGCCCCCAATATAAAAGAAATACCTGACATCATGGGCCCTGAAAACCTCAAATATATGCTTGCAGTATTGTTCATCGGGTTTGTCCCTTGTGGAAAGAAGCGCCGACGAAGGTGTTTTTGCAACCTCTTCAAGGTTATGAGTAGTCTCTTGTGTAAGGTCTAAAAATTCTTCTCCGATTATCCCTCTCACTCCTCCAACTGCACCGTATACCCTTTTTATCTGAGCAAACTTCCTCGACTCCAATACAACCCCTACAAGCGACTCGTTTATAACCGCCGTAGGCCCTCCTCCTTGAGCAACTACAACATTCCCTGAAAGTGCCAAAAAATCACATCCTCTCATATTTGTTTAAAACCTTTGCCTGTAAATACCCACCACGGGAATTTTGAACACGAAGCTTTTTCCTACTTCCAAATTCATCTCTTTCATAGCCATACTCTACTCATTTAATGTTTTTATAATTAATATGATTTTTATAACAAAAACTCATGTCTTTATGACCTCATATATATTTTTCCAGTACAATATAATATCTACCTAAAAACAGCCATTTCTAACCAGCGCTATATTTGCATAGGTCTATATATTTCTATTATTTGGCTTGATTTCAACAAATCCGTTAAACTTTTATTTATACTTGAATTAAAAACACAGGCATTATATCATTTAGATAAGATATATGTGAATATCAAATCATATTTGAACTTCACATTCAATAATTTCCAGATGAAATTTGCGGGAAATATCCTTTATACTCTCAGGATAGCCGAAGATGCAATATGGGCATAGCCAACTGTCCATAGAAACTTTCAGGCCCTCAGACCGCATTTTGATGGTTCTCTGAAAATTCGCAATTCTGATTGATGATTTGACAGAGGAATATATCGGGCGATTTTATTAACATGCCGGTATATTCCTTTTTTTATGTGCAATAAATCATATTACAAAAATCTTTTGTGTTTGGAGGTTGCAAAATGGATATTTCTCTTAGCCTTGATACAAAGTCTCTATTGGGCAAAGCCTATGAAACAAGAAAAGCCAATTTCGACAATTCCATAGAATTCGATATCCCCGACATGACAAAGGTTATAAGCGTTACAGGAAACAAATGCATACTCGACTGCGCACATTGCGGAGGTCACTACTTGAAGGGCATGACTCCCATATCAAGCGACATAAACTTTGACAATTGCAGCAGCGTTCTAATAAGCGGGGGCTGCGACGAGATGGGAAAAGTCGACATGGCTGGGCACATCTCTTTTATCAAAGGTACTAAAGACAAAAACATGAAGGTGAACACCCATTTAGGCCTTGTAGATACGGAGCAGATAGAAAAGGTGTCCGCGCTTACTGACTGCGTCTCTTTCGACTTTGTGACAGACAAAAATACCATAATGGACGTTTATGGCCTGGACAAATCGGCAGACGACTATGTAAGGACCTATACAGAGCTTAAAAAGCACACCAGGGTAATCCCACACATATGCATAGGCCTTCACGGAGGAAAGGTCCACGGTGAATATGACGCCCTTAAAAAGCTGAAAGAACTTGGAGCTGAGGCTCTTGTATTCATAGTTTTCATTCCAACCCCCGGCACGCGATATGCAAAAAAATCCCCACCTGAAATAGATGAAATTGCAAAGCTTTTGGCTACGGCCAGAATAGATTTTCCCGACATACCCATACACCTTGGATGCATGAGGCCGAAAGGAAAATTGAGGGCTCAAATTGACTTTACAGCAGTACAATGCGGAGTGAATAAAATCGTAAACCCTACAGGGCCTTCGATAAAACTTGCAAAAGAACTAGGCCTTGAAATAAAATACGGAAGGGAGTGCTGTGTACTATGATAAGAGTTTCTATAGGAACTGCCAACGTGCTCGGACTTAAAAGGATTAAAACTGATGCAAAATCCACAACCGCATATCTTTTAAATGGACAAAAATGCAACAACAACTGCGGTTTTTGCCCTCAGGCAAGGGAAAGCAAAGATGACGGTTCTCATCTTTCAAGGGTTGTTTGGCCTGAATACGATACAGATACCGTGATTGACGCGCTTAAAAAATCTGCTTCAACTGGAGATATTCAAAGAGCATGCATACAATTCACTCTTTGCAGCGGATCTTTTGATGCCGCAAAAGAGCTTTCAAAAAAAATATACTCTGAATCTGACATTCCATTTAGTGTTTCACTAAACGTTCCAAGTGTTGAAAATGCAAGAGAACTCATAGAAGCCGGCGCTTCCAGAATAAGCATAGCTCTTGACGCCGCCACTGCTGAAATTCACAATAGCATAAAGGGAAGCGACTTTCACCAAAAGAAAGCTCTTATAGAGGAATGTGCGACGCTTTTCCCTGATAAAATATCCACCCATGTAATAATCGGGCTTGGAGAGACAGAATTTGAAGCCATATCTGAAATAGCACAGATGTACAAGCTTGGAGTTTCTGTAGGCCTCTTTGCATTCACCCCTGTTAAGGGCACGGCGCTTGAAAACCAGTCTCCTCCGGACATCGGCGCTTACAGAAGGGTTCAAATGGCCAATTATCTTCTAAAGTACGGTTTTGCTTCAATTGAAGATTTCAAATTTGAAAACGGCAGACTTGTAAAAATAGACATTGAAAAAACCTCTCTTTCAGATGCCATTTCAAGTGGAAAGTGTTTTGAAACCGCAGGATGCAAGGGATGCAACAGACCTTATTACAACGAAAGACCAGGAGGCGTGATGTACAATTATCCAAGACCGCTTTCACCTGAAGAGATTTCCGATTGCATGAGAGAATCAAGTTTAAACCTTTTATAATTTGGACATACTATGGATAACGGCATAAAATTAAAAAGGAGATGTTTCATCAATGAAGTGGAGATTCATAAATACTGATTTCAACAGCGGCCCTATGAACATGGCAATAGACGAGGCCATTTTAAGCTATCATTCTAAGGGGCTTGTTCCTCCTACACTAAGGTTTTACAGATGGGATCCTGCAACAATTTCACTTGGATATTTCCAAAAATCTGACAAGGAGGTCGACATAGCCCAGTGTAAAGCTTCTGGAATAGACGTCGTAAGAAGACTCAGCGGAGGAAGGGCTGTTCTTCACGACAGTGAGCTCACATACAGCCTGATAGTATCTGAAGACTATCCTATGCTTCCAAAATCAATAACCGAGTCGTATAAAATAATATCAGGTGGACTTTTGAAGGGCTTTGACAACATGGGAATATCAGCCGATCTTTCACCTGTTGTCAGCCTTAAAAACAAGGAGTTTACATCATCTGCATGCTTTGATGCCCCTTCGACATATGAGCTTACTGTGGGCGGTAAAAAGATAGTTGGAAGTTCTCAGGTTCGCCAGCTTGGAGTTGTGCTTCAGCACGGTTCTGTACTTAATGACCTGGACGTAGAAAAACTTTTCAGTACAATAAAAATGAGCAGTCCTAAGGCAAAGGAGAGAATAAAATCTTCTTTTACGCAAAAGGCTACAAGTATAAAACATGAGCAAGGGGAATGTGCAAAATGGGAAGACCTTTGCAACTCATTTTTCAACGGATTCAAAGATGCCCTTGACCTTGACATTGAAATTGGTTCTCTTACAGATGAAGAAATGGAAATGGCAAAAGTTCTTTGCGAAACCAAATATTCAAGAGATGAATGGACCTTCAGAAGATAATATAAACAGGCAATAAATCCATACTAAAACCCCTCGGATATGTGTTGAAGCCGAGGGGTTTTAGTATTCAATATTTAAAAGTCTATTTACTTTGAATCACTTGCGGTGCCAATGCAGAGCTCTTCGATTGGTCAGAGGCATCCTTGTAGTTTTTTATTATTCCAGTCGCATGCCCCATAGGACAAACCTGGCACCAGCTTCTAGGCTTGAATATGACTCCCATTGCAATGCCCAGTGCAAGCGACGCGCTCATTAGCCTGAATATTGCAAAGCTTATCTTTGTAAAATCCCCACCTGAATGGATGAGAGATACCGTAAACATAGCCATCATAAGAAGAAGCAGAGAATTCTTGAAATATTTCGTATTCATCCACTTTGGCATGGTCTGATTTAAGCTTATGTTTTTCAAAAACTTTCCGAGAAGCGAACCCCTTGGGCAGTAGTGGGAACAGTGGACCTTACCCCTTCCCCTTAAAGCGTGATACATAGGCATTGTCATACATATAAGTCCCAATATTCCAAATCTAAAATCTACAACAGATAACAATAGAAATCCAACGAGAAAAATCCAAGACCATCCTTGATGCGATTTCACCTTTTTATTTTTCATACCCATTTCAATACCCCCCTGTTTATATTTCACAACATCGTTTTATATAGTAATTAAAATCGGGTTTCATATACCCCCTATAGGTATTATTATAGTGTATTTTTATTTTTTGTCAACTCTTTTTAATTTCAAAAAAGTATTAGAGCCTGATAATCAACATTTCATCGATCATCAGGCTCTCAAGAATCGGTCTGACAGCTACTTGCACTTTCCTTGTTCATTTAACACCTTGCCTTTATTTCTTTTTTCAAATCTTCGTGTTCTTTCTTTGAAGATTTGAAGACTACGTTTGTTGCAGTTGTTGCAGTTGTTGCAGTTGTTGC
>NZ_FSRH01000006.1:44487-196754 GCF_900141635.1 Peptoclostridium litorale DSM 5388
TTGTTGCAGTTGTTGCAGTTGTTGCAGTTGTTGCTTGCCGCCAGCCTCTTCTTTCAAGAAGAATAATGTAACATTCTTCTTATTTTATTTATACCTATTTCATCAAGCATTAAACGCATTTTAAATATTTTTTAAATTTTTTTTTATTTTTTAGTTAAATTCAATATTCATCCCCGTCTTCCCTGTGCCGTATTCTAGATTCCCTGGCGTACTCTCTGAGCCTTTTAATATTCACGGTCCAAAGGTATCCTATATACACCAGAAACACCACAAGATATCTTTCAAATCCCAGCATCAATATGAAATTGAATGTTCCGTGAAGCACCATTGGCACATATAAAGACTTTTTGAAATAGTTTTCCTTGTCCTCGTATCCGCAGCTTTTACAGTATTTCACAAGTGAAAGATAGTATCCCATTGTTATGGCAAAAAGCATATGCGCAGGAACAGAGAGGATCCCTCTCAGTAATCCTACATATACGTTTGAATATCTGAACACCACATAGCTTATGTTTTCTATTGTCGCAAATCCAAGTGCCGAAAAAACGGAAAACACTATTCCATCAAGCTTTTCGTTGAAATGTGTATCGTTAAAAGCCCACCTTAAAACCACAAGCCTTTTAAAATACTCTTCTGTAAACCCCGCAACTATAAACGATACATACAGCCCGGAAAGCGCCCCCGAAAAAATATTCAGACTTAAAAGTATATTTTCAACTACTATCACCGGGAAAACTGAAAATGCACCCAGGGCAAATATCTTAAAAAGCAAAGGCAATGGCTCCCTGTCATATCTGTCAACAAGATATATTATAACTGCAAGTATTATTCCTGGAGTTACAGCCAAAGTCCATATGCTGATATCCATACGTCACCCCCATCCTTTATTATTATTTTACCCATTAATACTATGTATATACTTGCCTTGCTGTTTTTGTCGTTTTTATTGAATTTTTATTTGCAAAGAGTATAATAGAATACTGTACAGATTTTCAGCGGCGATACTGTCAGTGTATTTTCACACAGGGCGTCATATATACTCTATACAAGGAATGGAAGGTGATTTTTTGAAGCTTTTAAGACAATCTGCAATAATAATTTCTTTTTGGCTTATGGGGGAGATAATAAGGGAATTTTCCGGCATCCCCATTCCTGGAAATGTAATAGGCATGGTTCTGCTGTTTACTTCTCTTTGCCTGAAGTGGGTAAAGCTTGACTCCATAAATGAAGTTTCAGACTTTTTGCTCTCACATCTGGCTTTCTTCTTCATACCTGCAGGGGCAGGGCTTATATCGTGCCTTTCTGTTTTAAGGTACAGCTGGATTAAAATAGTCGTGATATCACTCATATCGACAATATTTGTGATAGTATCAACTGGGATTACCATACAGACGGTACAAAGGAGGAGCAAAAATGGATAGCATAATAAGCACCCCCTTGTTTGGGATAGCCCTTTCGCTTTTGGCTTTTGACATTGGCTGCATTGTATATAAAAAAGCCAAGCTTCCTATTTTCAACCCTATAATAGTGTCAACATCAATTATAATACTATTTCTTTTGAAATTCGACATAAGCATAGAAGACTATAACAAAGGCGCAGACTTCATATCGTTTCTTCTGGGCCCCGCGACTATAGTTCTTGCCGTTCCGCTCTACAAGCAGCTTCACCTTTTAAAAGCCAATTCAGTGGCCATAATAAGCGGGATAACTGTTGGATGCATAACATCCATAGTAAGCGTCGCAGCCCTTTCAAACATAATGGGACTCGATTCCATTATAGGCCTTTCAGTGGTTCCAAAGGCTATAACCACACCCATAGGAATAGAGCTTTCAAAACAAATCGGCGGGATTCCAGCGCTTACGGTGGTCACAATAATACTTGTGGGCAATATAGGCTATGCCATTGCTCCATTCGTATGCAGGCTGTTTGGCATAAAAGACAAGGTTGCCGTGGGAGTTTCAATAGGAACCTCATCACACGCCCTCGGAACCACAAGGGCAATGGAACTTGGTGAGGTCGAGGGTGCGATGAGCGGGCTTTCAATAGGCCTTGCTGGAATATTCACTGTGCTTTTGGTACCTATTGTACTAAAATTGATCAATTTCATTTAGAATACTCTGCCAATTGAATAAAGCTTGCAGCGATATAAACCTGCCAATCAAAGAGCCCCCTATATAGGGGGCTTTGGGTCGCACAAATCACCAAAACTTCTGGCAACAGTCTTTACACTTTTTGCAGTTTTATATCCTGTCTTTTCTCGAGTATGTGGTGTGAAGAAGCTCATGCGCCTTTTTACCGTAAGGCTCTCCAAGGAATTCTTCATACAGTTTCAGCACCTCTTCGTTTTCATGCGATTTTCTCTTTGACTTGTTTCTATCTTCTTCGTATATGGCTTCCTGGCGCTTTTTGATTATCTCCATGTGTCCGTGGTGGTAAGGCTGTCCGCCTCCGCCTACGCATCCTCCAGGGCATGCCATTATCTCTATTGCATGGAAGCTACAGTTTCCTGCTCTTATGCATTCAAGCAGCTTTCTTGCATTTCCAAGTCCATGTGCTATGCCTATTTTAATATCCATGTCGCCTATTTTCACTGTCCCTTCCCTTATTCCTTCCATACCTCTGAGCTGAGTAAACTCTACATCCTCAAGCTCTTCTCCCGTAAGCCAGTCGTATGCCGTCCTTACAGCGGCCTCTATCACACCTCCTGTTGTACCGAATATTACAGATGCTCCCGTACTCTCTCCCATCATCTTATCAAAATCCTCATCCTCAAGATTCGGGAAGTCTATTCCAGCCTCTTTCATCATTGCAGATATCTCACGCGTAGTCACAACTATGTCTACATCTGCATGTTCACCCTCTGAAAGCTCAGGCCTTCTCGCCTCAGCCTTTTTAGCTATGCAAGGCATTACAGACACAACCTCTATATCTTTAGGGTCCAGTCCGTTCTTTTGTGCATAATGCGTCTTTACTATGGCTCCAAACATTATGTGAGGAGATTTGCAAGAAGAAGGAATGTCCAGCATATCCGGGAACTGGTGCTCTATGAATTGAACCCATGCCGGGCAGCAGCTTGTGAGCATAGGAAGAACTCCGCCGTGCTTTATTCTGTGTACAAGTTCTGAAGCCTCCTCCATTATTGTAAGATCTGCAGCAAAGTCCGTATCGTATACGGCGTCAAACCCCATCCTTCGAAGCGCAGCCGCAAGCTTTCCAGTGACAATGCTTCCAGGCTCCATTCCAAACATTTCACCTATGGCCACACGTATAGCAGGTGCAACCTGAACTATTACATGCTTTTTGGGATTGTGGAGTGCGCTCCATACCTTGTCAGTATTGTTGACCTCCGTAAGCGACGCTGTAGGACATACAGCAACGCACTGCCCGCAGTATGTGCATGACGATTCAACCATTGGTATGTTGAACGCGGGACCCACGAACGAGTCGAATCCCCTGCTTATTCCCGAAAGTATCCCGCAGGTTTGAATCTCGTTGCACATTGTCTCGCACCTTCTGCACATTATGCACTTATTGGGGTCCTTTACTATGGCGTCCGAGGACTTGTCCTTTTCATAGTCCATCTTGACACCTTCCCATTTTATCTCCCTGACGCCCAGCTCATGCGCCAGCGACTGAAGGTCGCACTCCATGTTCTTTGGACATGTAAAACATTCATTAGGGTGATTTGAAAGAAGAAGCTCAACAGCCATCCTTCTTCCCCTTATAGCCCTCATGGTATCCGTCCTTACTACCATCCCTTCCTCAGCCTTCGCGGAACATGAAGGGACAAGGTTGGGCCTTCCTTCAACTTCAACCATGCACACGCGGCATGAAGCCGACCTGTTTATGAATTTGAGCTCTCCCAAATCCATGTAGCAAAGAGTAGGTATGTGGACATTGACCTCTTTTGCCGCATCAAGTATAGTGGTTCCCTCGTCCACAGTTACATTTTGCCCGTTTATAGTCAAATTAACCTTTTCTGCTGACATACAATCCCTCCCTATGGTCTTATAACCGCGTCAAACTTGCATGCGTCATAGCAAGCTCCGCATTTGATACATTTTTCATGGTCTATCACATGCACCTTCTTCGGCGCGCCTTCTATGCACTCTACCGGACATACCCTCGCACACGCAGTGCATCCCACGCATTTTTCAGGGTCTATCGAGTACTTTACAAGAGTCTTGCATTTTCCGGTCTTGCAGTACTTTTTGTTTATATGATCTTCGTATTCGTCCCTGAAATATTTAAGAGTCGAAAGAACCGGATTCGGGGCAGTCTGCCCAAGCCCACAAAGAGCGGAATCCTTTATCATGTTGCCTATCTGCACTAGATTGTCTAAATCCTCGGGGACCCCTTTTCCCTTTGTTATCCTGTCGAGTATCTCATACATCCTCTTAGTTCCCACCCTGCAAGGAGTACATTTTCCGCATGATTCGTCCTGAGTGAAGTCGAGGTAGAATTTGGCGATATTGACCATGCAGTCGTTCTCGTCCATTACTATCATTCCTCCCGATCCCATCATTGAACCTATTTCCTTTAGACTCTCATAGTCTATAGGCGTATCAAGATCCGCTTCGGTTATAACCCCGCCTGAAGGACCTCCCGTCTGAACGGCCTTGAATTTATGCCCGTCCATTATGCCTCCGCCTATTTCATAAACTATTTCCCTAAGAGTTGTCCCCATTGGAACCTCTACAAGCCCTATGTTGTTTATCTTTCCTGCGAGCGCAAAAACCTTTGTCCCCTTGCTCTTTTCAGTACCTATTGACGCAAACCACTCCGAACCGTTGAGTATTATGGGAGGAATGTTTGCAAATGTTTCGACGTTGTTTACGCATGTAGGCTGTCCGTTGAGTCCGCATTCAGAAGGATAAGGCGGCTTTACAGTAGGCTCTCCACGGCTTCCCTCAACAGAGTGAATTAGAGCTGTTTCTTCGCCGCATACGAATGCCCCCGCCCCGTATCTTATCTCTATGTCAAAATTGAATCCGCTTCCAAATATGTCTTTCCCAAGGAATCCCTTCTCCCTGGCCTGGTTGAGCGCTATTTTAAGCCTGTTTATGGCAAGAGGGTATTCCGCCCTTATATACACTACTCCGTTTTGGGCTCCCATTGCATATCCACCTATCGCCATGGCCTCTATAACGCTATGGGCATCCCCTTCAAGTATGGACCTGTCCATGAATGCACCCGGGTCTCCCTCGTCGGCGTTGCATATTACATATTTTTGCTCACCGTCCCTGGAATTTTTAGTAATTTCCCATTTGAGACCTGTAGGGAAACCTCCTCCTCCACGTCCCCTGAGGCCGCTCTTTTTTATAGTATCTATGACTTCGTCCCTCGACAGCTGCTTTAGAGCCTTTTTAAGCGCCTCATATCCCTTGTTTGCAAGATAGTCGCTTATGTCTTCTGGATCTATCTCTCCGCAGTTTCTAAGCGCTATACGGTGCTGCTTTGCATAAAACGACATGTCCTTGTGTTCATGTATTTTTTCTCCGGTCTTTGGATCCTCATAAAGTATCCTGTCCACCTGCTCGTTTTTCATTATGTGCATTTCCACTATGTCTTTTGCATCCTTTGGGCCGACCTTTACATAAAATACATTGTCAGGCTCTATCTTCACTATAGGACCCTGACCGCAAAATCCAAAGCATCCTGTTTTTACAACCTTTACGTTTTCATCTTGTCCGTGGTGTTTAAGGAGTATCTCAAGATTTTTTATTATCTTTTCGCTGTCTGAAGATATACATCCCGTTCCACCGCAAACCAGTATTTTTCTCTCCATGCTCATTTGACCCCTCCCCAAGAATTCTAAAAGCCTCCGTCAGTTGAAATCATACTGCTACTCATATTCCGCAAGAATGCGCTCCACATCGTTTTCTGTCACATTCCCATAGACCTTCTCGTCTACAAGCACAACAGGCGCAAGTCCGCAGGCTCCAACGCACCTTACATCCCTGAGCGTAAAATTGCCATCCTCCGATGTCTCTCCAACATCTATACCAAGCTTTTCCTGGAATTTGGCAACTACCTTGTCGGCACCTTTTACGAAACATGCAGTTCCCATGCATACGCTTATGGTGTGTTTTCCCGTAGGCTTTGTTGTAAAATACGAATAGAAGCTCACTACCCCAAATACTTGGGCCGCTGGGATTTTAAGCTCTCTTGCTATGAAAAGCTGCACTTCCCTTGGAAGAAATCCAAAGAGTTCCTGAGCCTTGTGGAGTATGTTTATAAGAGATCCCTGCTTATCCTCTAGCCCCTCAATATACCCTTTGAGTTCATCAAATAAATCATTAGACAAATCCTTTACACTCGTTGTCTGCTCATGTACATTCGATTTTTCCATAGACGTCTCCTTCCTATTTGGCCATATCATTTTCTTTTCACAGCTAAATATACCCCTGCAGTTCGCATCAAATCACTATTTTTGCTATAATTAAAATACAAAATCCATATAGATTTTAATGTACATATAAATTTTAATCATATTATGATTAGGCAAACAGATTTGGAGGATATATATGAGATGGATTGACAAGAGATACCATACATTGAACTACGAGCTTAAAAGCACTTTTGGATGCAAGGTCTTCAAGCTTTCAATTGACGGGGGATTTACATGCCCAAACAGGGACGGCAAGGTCGGAAGCAGTGGCTGCATATTCTGCAGTGAATCAGGCTCAGGAGAGTTTGCCTCAAACAGAAATTTAGACATTCACTCTCAGCTTGAGCAGCAGGTGGATCTTTTAATGGAAAAATGGCCGTCAGGCAAATATATAGCATATTTTCAAAACTTCACAAACACCTATTCAGATGTGACGGATCTTGAAAAAAAATACGAATCTGCAATTTCGCATCCAGGAGTCATAGGTCTTGCAATAGCAACCCGCCCCGACTGCATTCCAGACGACGTTCTTTCTCTTTTGGACAGCTTGAACAAAAAGACCTACCTTTGGGTCGAGCTGGGCCTTCAGACAATGCACGAGGATACAGCCAAGGTGATAAGAAGGGGATATGATATAGAAGTATTCGAAAAGACTTTTTCAAAACTTAAAAAACTTGGAATAAGGACTGTTGTGCACCTCATACTCGGCCTTCCAGGAGAATACAGAGCGAAGATTTTACAATCCGTAAGGTATGTATCCAGCTTGAACCCATACGGGGTGAAACTTCACCTCATGCACGTGCTCAAAAATACGGACCTTGAATCCTATTACACTGAAAGTCCGTTTCACATGCTTTCTAAGGACGAATATATAGGTCTTGTATGCGATTCTCTTGAAATTCTAAACCCGGACATAACAGTTCACAGGGTTACAGGAGACGGCTCAAAAGACCTTCTAATAGCCCCACTATGGAGCCTTGACAAGAGAAGCGTTCTAAACGGAATAGACATTGAGCTCAAAAGGAGGGACAGCTTCCAGGGAAAATTTTTTCCTGAATAAAAGCGTATTACACGGTAAAACGGACTCAGCGCAATTGCAGCTTTAAAATACTTTCAATCATAAAAAAAGACCTGAGTAAAAAACTCAGGTCGAAACTTTAAAAATATAAAAAATGTATTTGATATTCCCTTTTCATAATGCAGCCAATCCAAAATGAAAATGAAATATCACAGCCACACCCCATCTAATTATGCCGCTCTTTTACCTGCCCTAACACCACTTTTTTCCGGCCTGTTTTTTATGAGTATTGCTCCTGCAGTAGCAGTTATACCAATAACCAAGTACATAGAAATAAAAATTCCCATAGTTTCCATATCCCTTCACCTCCTTACAGACTATAATTCAAATCATGCTTATAAAAATTTTCAGCCACGTCTATTACCATATGCGCTTCTATGAATGAATGTTTGTGTCATTTTACTGAATGTTGTAAAAGTTCTGTAAATTTATTGTATCTGCGAGTTTCAAAAAAAATCAAAAAAACCAAAAACCATTATGAAATTTTAACAAATAAATTTTCATGCCGTTCACGGAAGCATATGACATCCCTTAGCATGGACAAATAGGCAATATATGTTCATATGTTGTGCACTTTTCACTATGCCTTATTTTAATAGATGTCTAAATATTCATAGAACTTGCTTATATGCTGTATTTGAAACCTTTAAAAAATGCTATCATATTGTTCAAGGCTATAGAAGCCAATTTAAAAGTCTTCATAACTCAATTAAATACAAGGGGGATTGATTCTATGAACGCTATGCTAAAAAAACTGGTTGATCAAGGATTCATGACAGAATCTCAAGGGGTATATCTTGAAGAAGCCGTCGGAAGAAAAGAATCGATTATAGTTTCCGGTCACAAGGGATGGGGGATTCTTCCTGCAATGGCCACTTTGAGCGCTACTGCAAAAAGCCAGTTTAAAATAAAGCAGGTTAAAAGCTTTGAAGACCTGTCCGATGAGGCTGAGTACTATATAATCGCAGACCTTAAGGATATAGATTTTGCAAAACTAATATCTGATACAATCGCAATACCCAATTCTTCCATAATAACTATAAAGGATCCTGACCACCCATATTCACTATTTAAGCTTCTTGGACATGTCTTCAAGTCAAATGCAGATACATCAAAAGTCTATCAGGTCGTAGAATGTGCAAAGACAAATGATGTGAAACATGTTGCAAAAATAACCAAAGTAACTCTAAACGAAAAGGGCAAACCGGTAAAAGTCAATTTCGAAGGTTAAAGCTCTTAAGTGAATTGCCATTGCGCCGTAAAATTTCAAAATATTCAAAAAAAGACGCCTTTACCGGGCGTCTTTTTTTGAATATCAAATAGATTGCATTGGGTATTAATATAGGATATATCATAAAATTTTAAATGCTCCTTTGACTGGAGCACTGTAAAGATCAAATCTAATCACTATGATAACCGCTGGAGGTGCGTTGAAATGGAAGATAGACTGAATGGAATGATTCTGGGATCGCTCGTCGGAGACTCTCTTTCTCTTGGAGCTCACGGGATATACGATACTGATAGAATCAAGCATGAATTTGGAACAATAAAGGATATTACTGCTCCGCCAAAAGACTCTTTCCACAAAAACAAAACCGCCGGAGAGCACACTCACTACGGAGATCAAACTTTGTTTTTACTCAAAAACATATACGAAAACGCCGGTTTTGACTCTGAACACTTTAAAAACAACTGGCTGTTGTTCATGAACTCATACAACGGATATATAGACAGTGCTACTGAAAAAACTCTTGAAAATATGAATTCAAATAAAAACCCTTCTGGCTCAGACTCTGATGACATGGCGGGAGCATCTCGAATAGCTCCAATAATGCTGTATTATTATTCCAATATTGAAAAAGTCGTTGAATTTTCAATCCAGCAGACAAAAACCACTCACAACAACAAGCTTGTAGTTGACATAAGTAAATTCTTCGCCTATATGTTGTTTTATGTGTTGCGAGGAGACAACCCTCAGGCCGCCATAAAAAAGGCTTCAGACATATTTGACAGGGAATACATCATAAATCAATATGTAAACATGGCATTCGAAAGCTGCGATGACAATTCAATAGATACAATAAGGCGTTTCGGGCAGGAGTGCTCTGCAAAAGGCGCCTTTCCTTCAGCTTTGCACATAATAATAAAATACCATGATGATTTTGAGAAAGCCCTTGTACAAAATGTGATGTCCGGTGGAGATTCAGCTGCGCGAGCTCTTATTATAGGCGCCGTTTTAGGCGCTTATAAGGGGGAAAGTGCCATTCCAAAACGCTGGCTTAAAGAGATGAAAAGCTACGGTGATGTCATCACAATAATAGGCTCTAAAGCCTCACAGCCACTGTAGCGCTTAAAACTAACGGGTTTACCTTAGAGGGGCAAAAATGAAAATCTCATAGTAAATCACATAAAAAAGAGTGGGTTTCGAAATGAAATCACACTCTTTTTTATGTGATTATATATAAGATCCTATCCCTTCAAATTAAAATAGACTACAAAACCGCCAAATATCATATTTCTGAAACACAAAATAATATTCACCTCATAACTAATTATATATGTTTAAAGCAAATACTTATAATTCTTGCTGCTTATCTAGTTTTAATTCCTTTGAATTTTTTATTATAGTGAATTAATAAATATAATAAAGGGATTGCAAACCATATAAATTGGCATATTTGAACAACGATAGCTGAATCAAAATAAAAACTTAAAACAAACATTGATATCGCTATAAGAAATGATAAATAAGCAAAAATCTTAGTTGCTTTTCTCCAGACTTTTTCATCACCTATAGCCCAAGGATTTGTTGTTTCCATATTTTTATAAATTTGTATTTTAGGTAGTAGATTTCCAAAGTACATAATCACTATAGCGTTTATACCAATAATTATCTTATCATTAATTTCATTTGAAAATAACTCATCTAAACCTAACACAGGTGATAGCTCTCGACCTAAAATAACTATTAAAAATAATATCTGTATACATCTAGCCGTTTTAACTTTAGGATTCTCTTTTGATAGTCCTAAAATTTCGGGAGCTTTTATATATGCTCCAAGTATCCATATAACAAGTAAAATCAATCCTATTCTTCCCATATTATCCTCCTATTTATTTGTAAAAATATCTAAAAAGTTTCCGAGAACCTCTTGAATAACGGAGGTATTTATAGAGTAAATTAAAAATTGTCCTTTTTTCTCTGAGCTTATAAGTTCTGCCGCTTTTAAAATGTCTAAATGCTTAGATATGGCCGGCTTAGACATTTTAAAATGACTAGAAATTTCTCCTGCATTCATATCTCGCTCATTAAGTAATTTTAAAATTTCTCTCCGAGTTTCATCACTTAATGCTTTAAATACTTTAACCATATACACCTCCATTAAACATTTAACTATTTAGTTAAATGTTTAATGGAGGTGTATAAGTAACAATGTTATAAATTGCAACCCCTTTGAAATAATTTCAATAAAAAATTATCGTGTTAAGGATAGTATGAATAGATTTTTACTATATGGAATGGAGTTCAATAAAACATCTCTTTTTATGAACATAATTTTAAAGCACTAAAATTCAAATGGATAAAACCTAGTTATTTCGTAAAAAATCACAACCAATTGGTTGTGATTTTTTACGAAATTTTACTTGATCTATATAGTCCTATTTAAAAAACTTGTCTATTATCTTCTCTGCAAGCCTCTTGTTCGCATGGGCTTTTGCTATTAACATTATTACAGTCAAAAATAGCTCGGCTTTTTCCTTTATGTCTGCTTCCTCTTGGCTCACCTCGTTTGTCTTTGCCCTTATGACATTGTATTTTTCTTCTATATCCTGTTTGAAGTCTTCGAATTCAAGTGATTTGAGTTCAAGGAATATTGAGTATATGTCCTCAAGCGGTATCACGTCGTCTTCTGTTGTGCTCATGTCATTTAGTATTGGCGCTATAAGAGCTTTTATGTCGTCAAGCGATAGCACCTGCTTTAAATAGTATACCAGAAGCATCAGTATCATGTGGTCTTTGGAGTACTTCTTGTTTTTGGGAGGCATTAGTATGCCCAGTTTTGTATAATTGTTGATCATTGTCTTTGTAAGTGTCTTCTCGCTGCTGTCCCTCTTGAGATTTTTTAGCCTGTCGTCAATAAAACCTGTAACCTGTTCCATATAGAGTTCAATGTCCGGTATGTCGGCAAGCTCTATGTTTTCTGAAAGCGACATCTCATCAACCACTTTGTTGATTTCATCTGTTTTCATATTTTCACCCCTTAATATCATCTATATTATATATATTACATCAAATATATAGTATTGAAAACTACGTTTCAGCATTACAGTAATATAAAAACACAACATTTATACCAAAACTTAGATTAAGCTATATAAATTTAGAATTAACGTCATAATCGCTTTTAATCTCTTTTTTTAACCTTAAATGCTATTTGAAATCATTCATACATCGATATATTATATACATATGCATTACATAGTTTTAAAAACTACATTATGTATTTAATGTAATGATATTTTGGGTTTTTAACATTCAGCTGACCCTGCATGTTCACGGCAGCTTATCAGGAGGAGATTTTATGTTTCATTGGATTCAAAGCATCCCCGTAGCAGTGATAGTTTTCATTGTGATGTCGTATGTAATAAGCAAGGCCTCGGACTGGCTTGGAGACGCCCTTCACATTCTGGGCAAAAAGCTTAACATACCTACATCGATACGTGGAGCCACATTTGACGCTGTAAGTTCTTCATTTCCCGAATTCACAACTGCAATGGTTGCAGTACTTGTGTACAAGAATTTTAATGACGTTGGAATTCCAACAGTTGCAGGCTCTGCCATATTCAACATACTTATAATACCTATGGCCAGCATATTCGCTTTCAAGGGTGCAAAAATCGCACTGAATGTCGACAAAAAGGTTGCACTAAGGGACATGGGCTTTTACATCGTTTCCGTTATCGCCCTTACACTTTTCACATACAGCGGATCTTATGGAATGGTGTCAGGAATGGTTTTAATATCAATTTATGTAGCTTATCTGGCAGTTCTTTATGCTCAGGCTAAAAAGCACATACTTGAAAACACAGGATCTGAAGCTTCCGATGAAGACGAGCCTTGCGAAGATATGAGCTATTCTAAAATACTTATGATATCTGCGGCATCAATGCTTGCCATATGGGTGAGTATAGACGCTCTTGTTCAATCTGCAATTGTCGTTTCAGCCGGACTTGGAATACCTGCATATATAGTATCCGTAATAATACTTTCTGGATGTACTTCAATTCCAGACATGCTGCTTTCCATAAAATCAGCTTCAAAAGGCGATGCCGATGCTGCAATATCAAACGCAATAGGCTCAAACATATTCGATATATGCATATGCCTTGGAGTTCCTATGATGCTGGCCGGACAAAACCTGCCTGCTAATTTTTCTCAAAACGTTGGCGTCTTAGGATTCGTATTCGGATCAGTGGCCCTTACAGGATTTCTTATTACAGGTCAAAAAGATGTCGGCAAAAGACATGCGCTTGCAATGTTCAGTCTCTATGCAGTATTCGTAGGTTATATAGCCATTAATGCTTTTACAATTTTCTAATCAATCCAACAAATAGAAAAGCCCCGAGTGCAGAAATTTCTGCACTCGGGGCTTTTCGTATAAACTCTTGCACGTCTATACAATCCCGATAAAAATAATGTATTTAATCAACAGTAAATTCACCTACTCGAAATTTTTTGCGTATTTTGGATTGAGTCCTTCATTAAGCTCCGATATAGGTATTTCAAATGTCGGTATCCCGTCTGCATACGAAGCTATTTCATAAAGGCCAAAATAAACTCCTATCCTGTCGTCATTTATATAGAAAGGCTGGTCATCAGCTATCCCCTCAAAACCCTGGTATGGGATATATGCGTCTTCAACGCTTTCACCCCTGCTTAAAGCCTCGTTTATATACTGCTGCTTTATCCCGTCTATCTGCCTGTATATGTTCTTGTCTATTACAGACTTGTAGTTGAAATCCTCTTTGAAAAGCTTGTCATAAGTTATAAGCTCTCCTGTTTCAAGGTCTATATTGTATGATACGTCAGTGTGCATTCCATGCGCTCCGCCTGTGTATTCATAATAGACAACATAAAGGCTAAGTATTCCTTCCTGGTTGCATTTTTCTTCAAAACTTATAGAAGCTACATATGGCCTTGGATTTGGCTCAAAAGTCTTCATGTCCTCATAATCTTCTTTGGCCGTCACTTCAAATTCATTCTTAAAGTCCGTGATTTCCTTTTCAATCATCGAATTTATCTTTTCCTGGACTGCACTATCTGAAAGACCTGCAATCACAGGCATGCTTATGTCCTCGTCTATCCACGCCTCTTGAAGGCTTACCTTTTTAGCCACAACATCCACAGCATAGGGCTTTAATTTGACATTTGTGTCTATCGAGTCTCCAAAAACTTCAAAAGGAATGTTGAATTCAAAATACTTATCCTGGTCGGAACCTATCTCATAGGGCTCGAATGAAAGCACTACGCTTGAACCATCTATATAGTAGGCCTGCTCATTGTCTATCTTTACAGCATACTTCTTGCCGTTCATATCAAGGTTTTCCGTGATGTATTTTTCCATGGTTTCCTTGTAGCTGCCATCTTTGAACAGCTTTCCAATCTCTATGTCCTTTCCCGTGTTAACGTCTATATTGTATACTTTGTTTATCGAGTAACCGTATTCCCCTTCTTTGACAGTTTTACTCATCAGTATGCTGACTATTTTCCCGTCGCTATGTTTAACTTCATAGTCTACCGAAGCAGTCTTGCTATAGTCGTCTTCATACGCGTCTTCAATGATGAGCCTTGCTGACTGCGCCTGCATATCAATGAATTCATCAGCTTCCTCTTGAAACCGGCGGTTTATCCTCTCCTGTACCTTTTTGTCGCTTATCCCCTCTACTACTGGAACATTTCCTTCTCCCTTGAAAATGCCCTCATCGATATTTATTGCCTTGCTCGTAATCTGAATGTTTTGAACCTCACTCGCCTGAGCACTTGAGCCACTGCTTTCCGCTTCGCCCTGAACGCATCCTGAAAATAGAGCCAGCGCTGCAGCCACCATTATTCCCGCAGTAAAACGTGAAATCCTCTTATTGTATTTCATATTATCCCCTCCATATGTTTTATACTATCATTATATTCAACAAGGGATGTCATTTGGTTACAAAATTACTACACTTGTTTTGCATTGCAATTTTTAACATGAATATCACTTACAGTTCGGCTTATTTTATTACACTTTCGATTATGCCTCCCCCTATGACCTCGTCATCGCTGTAAAACACGGCGGCCTGACCCGGAGTAACCGCCCTTTCAGGCCTGTCAAATTCCACCCTTGCAAGCCCTTCGTCGGTAATACTTATTGTAGCATCCAAAAAAAGCCCCCAGTGGCACACCTTGACCTTCGCCCTTATGTCTCCCCGTGGCCTTTCAAAAGGTATGAAATTCGGTCTGCTTGCAATAAATCCATTTGAGTAGGTATCCTTGTCGTCTCCAAGTATGACCTCGCTTTTTTCAGAGTCTATGCCAATTACAAACAGTCCCTTTGCGATGTCTATACCAAGCCCCCTTTTTTGGCCTATTGTATAGTTTGATATCCCGCTGTGCATACCGAGTATCTTTCCGTCTTTGTGCCTGAATATACCTTCCTTTACCTTTTCCGGCGCATTTTCTTTCATATACCTTTTGTGATTCCCGTCCGGTATGAAGCATATGCCCGTGCTGTCCTTCTTTTTGGCTATTTGAGGATCTACATTCAATGCAATTTTCCTAACCTGTGATTTGTCTTCAATGCCCGAAAGAGGGAATATTATGTGCCTGAGCTGTTCCTGGCTCAGTGAGTGCATAACATAGGCCTGATCTTTCCTGTTCGCCTTTCCCCTCATAAGCCTGTACCTTGAAGTATTATCGTCATATACGACATCGGCATAGTGTCCTGTTGCTATATAATACGCTCCGATTTCATGCGCATATTCCATGAATTTCCCAAATTTTATTTTCCTGTTGCATATTACACACGGGTTTGGCGTCCTCCCCCTTGAATACTCCTCTATGAAATAGTCCTTTATGTTTTCTTCGAAAAAAGTTCTCAAGTCAAGAACTCTATGCTCTATTTGAAGCTTTTTCGCAACCCTTGCGGCATCCGCTACAAATGAAGGCTCTACGGCTCTTCCCATATCGTCATATTCGTCAAACAACAGCATTGTGACTCCGACAACCTCATATCCCTGCTCCTTTAGCATGTATGCGGCCGTAGTGCTGTCAACTCCTCCGCTAAGACCTATTGCCACCTTGTTCTTGTCAAGTTTCATCAAATCACCTTTTCCAATAAATTATCCGCCATTACATTTTAATATTTATCTATATGTTATTTCAATACCTTTGCTGACATACTTAATTGTCGGAGTTTTAAAAATCCCCTAGGACTTTAAAGTTCCAGGGGATTCTTTCCTGTTACATATCTATTTTCTTTTGGAAGTGCTGGTAGTCCTTCATGGTATTCCACTCTCCGCCCCATGTCCAGCCTCTGCTTTTAAATGCATTATAGCAGGTATCTCCCGGCACTATCATTCCTGGTCTCATATTTTTCCTGTCCTCGTACTCCGCTCCCCGCTGCGGGGATATTATCGAATTCCTTATATACGGATTCTGGACGGGATTTATGTCTATTGCAATGCCATAGCTGTGCTTTGAAAGCGATTTTGTTCCATCTACATTCCTAAAGCAAAAGGCAGATGAATTGTTGTCAGCCATGGACAGGTCGTCATCAGCGCCATACTCGTCAATAAGCCTGATTTTTTCTATCTCAAATCCAGCTTGGTAAAGCTCATTGAATATGTCAATAACTTCGTCCGCCACCTTTTCATGGACTACAAGTTCTCCCGTATGCCTCTTTTGGTCAAATCCCACATATGTAACAGTCAAGTATTTCAGGTCCTTAATGCCTACAGGCGCATTTTCATTCCACGACACCCCGGTTATCTTTTCTTCTATGTGCTTTGGTATATCCTCAGACTTGAACACTTCCTCAAACACCTCTTCCTGCTTTTCCTTCTGTAAATCCAAATCCATGATGTCCATTATATACATGTCCTCAAATATATTGAAAATATCCGTGCTTGAAGCCTCGTAAGCCGGATCGAAAGGATATGTCGAAAGGAGCACTGCCCCAAATAGTGCAAGCGCTCCCGTTTTTAATTTTACTGATTTTTCATCTGATCTGCGCCCCATTACATCCTCCTTACAGCCATATGCCGCAGGCTTGGCTTTTCCACTTCTTATTGTTTTCCACTTGGACTGAATTTATTGAATACTCAAAATGTCAAGTTGTCAAATCAATGCTCTCTTAATATTATACATTTTTTATATTTTTGTTTACAATATTTTTCTTTTACAGTTCATCATTAAGGGTAATATTTCAGTATGATGCTTTTTGTAGTCTATAAATTCATAATTTGAAAGGGGATATGAAAATGGCTGTAGAACTTGAAAATAAAAAATGCGTTCCATGCTCTATTGGAGACACACCCTTAAACCACAACGACATAATGTCTTTTATGGACATTGTAAGCGACGAGTGGGAGGTCATAAACGATGTAAAGCTCCAAAGGACTTTTAAGTTCAAAAATTTCAAGGATGCTCTTGAATTCACAAACAATCTTGGAAATCTTGCTGAAAACGAGGGCCACCATCCGGACATAATGCTCTCATGGGGAAAAGTTGTGGTTTCGTTTACAACCCACAAAATTCACGGCCTCAGTGAAAACGACTTCATAATGGCAATGAAAACAGACAAGCTGTAAACCAAGCGGCCACACCTTTTCAGAAAAAACCTCGCACCACAAGCTTAAGCCAGCTGCAAAAGCTGAAGTAGCTGTAATGCTTCAGCTTTTTTGCCGGCCTACAGTATAAATCTTAGCATCCTGTCCACGGCATCCTCCAATAGCTCGGTTGAATTTTCAATAGCCTCTTCAATGCTCATTGGCCTGTTTGTTAAGGGCATTATACTCTTCACTCCCATTTCATATATGCCCTTAACATCCCCTTCAATACCTCCGCAAAGCGCATAAACCGGGACTCCTTTTTCTCTGCACATCTTTGCTATGCCAAAGACTGCCTTTCCGTGCATGGACTGCGAATCTATCCTGCCCTCTCCAGTTATAACAAAGTCGGCATCTTCTATAATGCTCGGAAAATCTGCAAATTCAAGTATTGCGTCTATCCCCAAAAGCAAACGCGCCCCGCAAAATACGCTCAGTGCACCGCCCATTCCTCCAGCGGCCCCCGCTCCACTTATGGTGTCCATGTCCACGCCAAACTCCTCTATGACCTTTTCCCTAAAATTTTTCATTCCCTTTTCAAGAAGCACGAGCATGTCTTCATCCGCACCCTTTTGTACCCCGTATGTATATGTGGCTCCTCGCTCACCCGTAAGTGGATTGTCCACATCGCACATGACCTGGATTTCAGACTCCCATATCCTGCTGTCGAATCCATCCATGTCTATTTTCTCTATCTCCGCAAGGCTTTCACCATTTGGATAAAGCTCTTTTCCCCCGCCGTCGTAAAACCTCGCTCCAAGGGCGTAAAGCATGCCTGTTCCACCGTCGTTTGTGGCGCTTCCGCCTATTCCTATTATGAATTTTCTGTACCCCCTATCAAGCCCGCACCTTATGATCTCGCCCGTACCAATGCTGGTGGCTTTCAGCGGGTTTTTCTCATATTGGGAAATCAGTGTTATGCCGCTTGCCTTTGCCATCTCTACTATGAAAGTGTCATCTCTATGGCCAAACTGTGCATTTACTCCGCTCCCGAGCGGGCCTGTCACCCTTATGTTTTCCACTTTTCCTCCAGATATGCCCGCAAACACGTCGAGAGTCCCCTCTCCTCCGTCCGCAATGGGCATGTGGATTATATCCGCGCCTTTAACATGCCTTATTATTACTTTCTCGCATATGCTTATTATCTCCGATGACGAGAGCGATCCCTTGAATGAGTCAGGCGAAACAACTATTTTCAATTATAAACCCGTCCTTTCATATGGATTTAGCCTTGTTTTGATATCACTATGCGCAGCTTTCGTTCCCAGTCGCAAATCCTTCTCTAGCCCATTTTCTCCGCTTATCCCAGAACCTGAGGGTTCACACAGTTTTCTGGAGCTTTTCCCCCAAGTACATCTGCTATGTTCCTTGCTGCAATCATTCCCATTTCCTCCCTGGTGCCCACGGTCGCCGAGCCTATGTGAGGAAGAAGCACGACATTGTCCATTGAGTACAGTTCTTTTTCTATCTGGGGCTCGTTTTCAAACACGTCAAGCCCGGCTCCCCATATCTGTCCACTTTGAAGGGCCTTCACAAGCGCCTTTTCATCGACCACAGGCCCTCTTGCCGTGTTTATGAGGACTGATGAGTTTTTCATCATGTCAAGTTCCCTTTCAGATACATAATGCATTGTCCCTTCCGTAAGCGGAATATGAAGAGATACGAAATCAGACTCCCTGAAAAGCTCCTCCTTAGACACATGCCTTCCGCCCGTCTCCTCTTCGAACCTTTCACTTCTGTGTCTGCTTGTGTATATTATGTCCATTCCAAATGCCTTTGCCTTTTTTGCAAAATTAGTTCCTATTCTTCCCGAGCCTACAACCCCCATTGTCTTGCCGCTTATGTCCATCCCCAGAAAAAGGGTGGCCTTCCAAGAGTCAAACTTTCCATCCCTTACATATCTGTCAGCCTCCACGACCCTCCTTGCGCCGGCAAATAAAAGCGCCCATGCAAGGTCTGCAGTCGCATCGTCAAGCACTCCCGGGGTGTTTGTCACTATTATGCCCTTAGAGCTTGCGGCCTTTACGTCTATGTTGTTGTATCCGACTGCGTAGTTTGCAAATATCCTGCACTTGCCTGACGCAGCCGAAATCACATCTGAATCTATATTGTCAGTGAGAAGGCAAAGCACCCCGTCCTTGTCTTTGACTCTTCCAATTAGCTCCTCCTTTGGCAGCATGATGTCAGAGTCGTTATATTCAACATCGAATCTTTCACTCAAGAAATCAACAGCCTTTTGCGGAATCTTCCTCGTTATAAATATCTTCTTCATGAAAATACCCCCATTCTTTTGTACTACAGTCTATTTTACAACATTTTACCCAACAAATATAAAGTAATGCAGATGTTTTATATGCAAAAAGGCGCCCCGTAAAATTTAATGCAAGGCACCTTCCTGTAATCAGTACTATTCCATTTTTAACAAAATCACTTCAATCTATTCTTTAACTATTATTTTTATGCTCGTCTTTATAAGCTCTCCTGATTCATTTCCAACCGAAATATCAATTTGTGACTGCCCCGGCTTTTTAGGTATGAAGTGAAGTGCAACTTTTCCGTCGACAGTCTCGCCTTTTGCCATTTCAAGCAGCTCTTCATCATAATCAATATTCGAATCTTCAACGGTTCTCTCTGAAATTACAGTTATTGTCACTTCAGTTCCTGTTTCAACAGTTTTCCCGTCATAATTTTCCATATCCAACGTAACACCTACGCCCATGTCAAAATCCATGGACATTACGCCGCTTTTACTTTCCGTTTCAAATCCTTTGCGGTTTTGCTCTGTATTGTTAAATGAATCGGCTTCCGGCTCATTTGCAAGTGACATGATATTTGGACCATCATTGGTACTTTCAATCTGTTCTTTAGCCTCTGCTGATTCAACTGCCATCTGCCAGCTGTTTTCACCCTCTTTTATATCTATATCAGCAGAATTCAGATTTTCAACCTCTGCATCTTGAACTTCAGACTGCAAATCTTTTTGCTTTTCATCTATGCTCCTTTGAATTTCCCTTGTTTGAACTTCCAGAGGATATTTTGATTGTGCCGTTTCAACCATTTTTTTCTCGTCGATTTCACCGGTTTTGCCTGCGCCTTCAGTTTGAATCTCTTCATTTTCAAGAGCCAAATAGCTTTCATTTTCATTATATGGCTGGCTGTTATGTTGTGTTTCATCCAGTGCTATATTCAAATCTCCTTCCTTTTCCGGATTGGAATTCTCCGTAATTGCAATTTCTCCGCCCGTGTATATGTCTGCATTTTCGATCTGCTTGTACAGCGAATATCCTCCTGCTATTATCATTATGCTCGCCGCTATATATGAAAATCTCTTTGCAATTTTTGAAAATGCGACTGCATTGTTATTGCATTTTTCTTTCGGCCCCTTTTCTGTCAAAGCCACTTCACTTTCAAGCCTTTCCCTGAGCATCTTATCAAACTCCTTTGGAAGCGGCTCAACACGAAGCTCTCCAAGGCCCTCGACAATGCTTCTTATTTCTTCGTATTCCCTTTTGCAGTTTTCACAAGACTCCATGTGCGCTCTCATCTCTTCATGTTCAACTTCATCAAGCATATTGTCTATATAAAGGTCTATATTTTCAATGCATTCACTACATCTCACCGCCATCACCTCCTGCCCTGTTTCTTATGAGTATATCCCGAAGCTTTTTCCGCCCCCGGCTTATCCTTGACTTCACAGTTCCAAGGGATATGTCATTGATCTTTGCTATCTCCTCATAGCTAAATCCCTCTATGTCCCTTAGTATGACTACCGTTTTAAACTCATCCTCCAGCTCGTCAAATGCCCTTCTTATCTCCTGCTTTTTTATCTTCTTTTCAAATATGCTCTCTGGAGTATCCTCTGCCTCTATCCTGTCGATTGCATTTTCCCTGCCCTCTTCGTCCCTGCGCTCAATAAGCACTAGCTTTTTTTGCTTTTTCATGTGGTCTATACAGCAGTTGACCACTATCCTGTACAGCCAAGTCGAAAATGACGACTTGAAGCTGAATTTCCCTATCGACCTGTACACCTTTATAAGTGCGTCCTGCGACGCATCAAGTGCGTCTTCCCGGTTTTTAGTCATTTTAAGGGCTATGCCATAGACTCTTTGCTTGTGACTTTCTATAAGCTTTTCAAAAGAATCTATGTCGCCTTTTTGGGAAGACTTTATAAGAAATATCTCATCCAGATTATCCATTATGATTTCCATTCTCCTCCACATGCATTATTTCCATACGTACAAAAATAATACCACATATGGATTTTCATTTCATTAAATCCCTTCAAAGTTTAGACCGCTGGACTGTTAAAAAAGTTCCCTATTCATTATAAAAAATTCAGTTTTTACTACTCCTACGCTTTTTAAGAAAAATCTAATGTAATTGTAACCTCTTTGTAACTATTTTCAAATGTAAAAGGTTTATACTCTATTTAGAAAAACAATAATGTTTCAGATAATGATTATTATACAGGAGGAATTAAAATGATTAGTAAAGGCAAAAAAATAGCAGCTTCAATACTTTCTCTTTCTCTTATATGCTCAGTTGCATCGGGATACGCCTCTTTTGCAACTGAGGCCCAAACGGTTCAATCCGACTCCGGACAGGCCGCTTCAGATACACAGTACATAGCACCTATGCCGGTTACAGCTTTCGTGTTTCTAGATGCTCCATATAAAAACCTTGAATCAGTTATAGGCGAAGGTCAAAAATCATATACTAAAAGTAACACTGGCGAAAAGCTCTCTTCAATAGACTACTCACAAAACTGGTTCGGAATTGAAAAGAAACTTAATACAAGCTATATTGTTGAAGGTGAAAATGTCAGCGGAATAAAAGTCGATATGCCTTTGGAACTTACAAACGAGGACATACTCTCATCCATTACAAAAGAGCTTGGAGCCCCGCTTCAGTCAAATGTATCGGATTACAAAGCGTCTGAAATTAAGGCTTCATGGCTTAAGTACGGGGTGCTTTACTCGCTTGATGCTTATTCTGATTCAAAGACGCTTTCAATATCACTTGCAAAAGTTGAAAATCCTTCAAAATACGGACTTTCTCAAAACTCCACTGTAATGTCTAAAAAGACAGCAGACGTGACAGGGGACGGAAAGGCCGATACGGTCACTCTTATGGGGCAAAACTTCCAGGACGACTTCGGTAAATCCATTTTCATGGAGCATGTTGTGGCTGTAGTCGAAGATTCCTCAACAGGAAAAGAAATAATAGTGAAGCCTTCTGAAAGCTCAGATGGAGGATACCAGCCTGACATGGAGCTTCTCGACTTTGACGGCGACAATACCTCAGACATATTCATAAGCGCAGCAACAGGCGGAAGCGGCGGATATACCAATTACAATCTCGTAACCATAAAGGATTCAAAACCCATTATACTTGTAAGCTACGACATATATTCTGGATATAATATGGAACTTGACTTCGAGGGCTCTTTCAAAGACGGCTACAAGGCGTCCGTGACAGTGTCTCAAACCGGAAAGACATATGACATTGACCTTTCTGAAAGGAAGGATGTTTATGAAGGATACGAATACAAGGACAACAAGCTTCAAAGGGAGGTGCCTATAATGCAAGGAGCTCTTTACCTTGAACCTGTTGACACTGACAGTGACGGCACATATGAATTTGCCGCGCAGCAGAGCATAAAGGGAACATGCAACGCAGACACCATAGCCCTTGTAAAATCCACATGGTCTGTCAAAGGTGGAGATTTAAAGCTTATAACTTCTGATGTTGAAGATTTGAAATAATTAATATTCACATGAAGAAAGCCCCTGATCACTCAGAAATCAGGGGCTTTCTTCATGTGGCGTCTATTTTAGACCCTCCCAGACATAAATAAACACCCGGCCTTGACGGCCGGGTGTTTGTCAACAGGAATACTTTCAGGGGGTATTTCTATTGATAAGCGGTAGTAATTTCAGTTTTTTAGAATCTGTTATCTTCTAAGTCCTTCTATATTCTTTCCAAAATCTTTCTTGGCTGGCTTTACAGGCTTTGCCGGCTTTAGCAATTCTTTCACTGCATAGGCTTGTTCCTGAGTCAGCACTTCATCTTCGACCATTTCCTCAAATATTCCAAATTTTTCTCCAGACTCCCTTTTTTCCTCGAAATAGGCCTTTCTCTCTTCTGGAGTCATTTCCTTAACCTTTTCCATTTCCTCTTTTCTTTCATCCTTGTTTTCATGCATGTATTCAATTAATGCATCCACGTCATCTTCAGAAAGAGTTCCATCGTCTACAAGCCCCTGAAGGTCATTCTTTATTCTTTCCTCCATTTTCTCTTGATGGTAAGCCTTAATCGAATCAAGTGTGTCCTGGCTCATATCGCCGTCTTCAACCATCTGCTCGAATATTCCCTTTTTCTCTGTAGACTTTCTCGCCTCTTTTTTCTCAGCGATATATTCCTTTGCCTCTTCTTTTGTCATATTATTTATCTTTTCAAGCTCTTCTTGTCTTTCCTGCTCTCTCTCTTCGTGCATCTGCTTTGCATACTCTATTATGTCGTCTGCTTCGCTTTGAGTTATTACACCTGCATCCACAAGCTCATACAGCATTGCCTCAAGCCTTTCAGCCTTTTGTTCAACATTTACTTTATTGTCTTTTAGTTTCTCTCCAAGTTTAAATGCTCTTTTTGAATCGTCTACCTTTCTAACCACAGCCGGCTTTCCTGTGTCCTGGACATTTGCCGCACTGCCGTCAGCAAACGCCATAGCTCCTGACGAGAGTATCATTCCGGCTGCCAACATTGCGCCTACAAGCCTGTTTTTTAATATGCTATTCCTTTTCATTTTCAACACTCCTTTTTAGTTCAATATGGGTCTTTGGGGTTCATCCACCTTACGCTCTTATAATACCCCCCAAATGTTATGGTTTTGTGATGATAGTTAGATGATATTGTTAAATGTCTTGTATGCCAAATGTGTACTTGGCCGGCTTTAATCGCCCTATTTACGCATCAAGCCCTATAACTTGAATCAAATATGCTATTTAATAACTATTCTCTATTTTTGTTCCAAAAAATAAAATGAAACGGGTATTCTCCCGTTTCATTTTAGCTTTTCCATTAGTCCTTATCGAAAGGATGCTCTAACTTCTTACATTGTATCTCTTTTCTGTGGAGCTCTTTTTTCAAGTTTTCTATAATCATGTCTTTTTCTTTCATTTTAGCTTCGAGCTCTTTTACTTTTTCCTCAAGACCTAAAACCTTTTGAGTCATTCCAGACACCTCCGTTCAAAACATATACACGTCACCTGATATATTATATATACCCTGATCTTTCATTTTTTAAAATATATTTTCAAATTATACTTTAAATTCATTTCGTGTATTTCAAGCCGGAGTTAATTCAACAGCTATTGTCTTTCTAGGATTTCAAGCCCCTTTTTGTAGTATTCTTTCATGATTTCCTTTGGAACCATGCTTCCTCCTGTAGCCCAGGCCATGTGAATTGCATTTTCCATCTTGCCATCGAGACCTTTCTTTTTAATGTAATCCTTTCCTGCCTCTTCTGATAGGAGCTTTACAGGTCCTATAACTCCCGCAAGCGCTGAAGGCTCAAGTTCAATTTTTTCTGAATCAATCATCTTCTTAAGCATTGCATACATCTTCTCGTCACTCACCGTGTAAGAACCGCTTATAAGGTTTTCGAGCGTCTTTCCAACAAAACCCGAAGGCCTTCCAACCGCGAGCCCATCGGCATCGGTTATATTGTCTATTCCAAAATCCTGGACAGATACCTTTTCGTGAAGCCCCGTCATAAGCCCCATGGTCATGCAAGGCGAATGGGTAGGCTCGGCAAAAAAGCAGTGGACGTTGTCCTTGAATATCAGCTTCAATCCAAACGCAACCCCTCCCGGGCCTCCTCCGACTCCGCATGGAAGATATACAAACAGCTGATTGTCAGAATCAACAGCTATGTTCATTTCATCAAACTGCTTTTTAAGTCTTCCGGCTGCCACACAGTATCCCAAAAACAGATTTTTTGAATTTTCATCATCTATAAAATACATATTCGGGTCTGATTCGGCCTGTTTTCTTCCCTCTTCAACAGCCTTGCTGTAATCCGAATCATATTCTACAACTACGGCTCCCTTGCTTCTTAGCATGTCCTTTTTCCACTGCTTTGCATCTGACGACATGTGAACATACACCTTGAATCCAAGCTGGGCGCTCATTATCCCTATGCTGAGGCCAAGGTTTCCTGTAGACCCGACAGCAATTGAATATCCCGAATAAAACTCCTTGAATTTTTCACCGTCCATTACAGAATAGTCGTCGTCTTTCGAAAGCATGTTTTTTTCGAGTGCCAGGTCTTCAGCGTGCTTTAGAACCTCATATATTCCACCCCTTGCCTTTATCGAACCCGATATTGGAAGGTGGCTGTCGCATTTGAGCATGAGTTTTCCAGGCATATCCTGGCCGTACATCTTCTCAAGCTCTTTTTTCATATTATCTATAAATACTACCGGAGATTCTATTATCCCGTTGGTCTCTCTCGTCTGGGGGAACACCTTTGCTATATACGGCGCAAATCTTTCAAGTCTTTCCTCTGCCTCTCTTACATCGTCTTCAGTGAGGCCTATCTTCTTTATGGCATCTTCAAATTTCTCGTATTTGTGGTTTGTCCAAAAAACTTCATCGGTTTCAACCATGCTTCTCAGCATGGGATATTCATCCATCCACTGCTTCAGGGGCTTTCCTTCAAAAATTCTATCGTTCATTACATGCACCTCTCCCTTTGAAATTTTAGTAAAACAAGAGTCAATTCTAAGTACACTCCAACCGGATTAAATGTGATTAATTTTAATTAAGTAGATTTTAACATCGCATCTCATTTTAGTCAATCATATTACCCAACTAACTGCTTGATATTTATATATGCTCCAGGCACTACTTCCCCTTAATCAGAGATACTCTTAATAAAATACCCATTCTTCCCTTCCTGTACTAAAAATAATATGACGTGTTATAATAAGTAATATTTATTTTATAATCGGAAAATCCATTAAAATTGTCTTCAGGTTTAAAAGAGCTTCAAATAGAAAGGATGTGAATACGGCGGTTTCGCATAATTAACTTAGTTATAATTTTGCGATTGGCCAGAATATATGAATGACATAGATGTAGGGAAAAAAATATCTGAATTCAGGAAATCAAAGGATTTGAGCATGAAACAGCTTTCAGGGCTTACAAATGTAACGCCTTCAATGCTCAGCCAGATCGAAAGGGGCCTAGCAAACCCTTCTCTAAACACTCTCAAGTCGATAGCAAAGGCTCTTGACATTCCACTTTTCACCCTGTTTACAATAGACGCCAATACAGATGACCTTGTGGTGAGGTCAAACAGGAGAAAAAAAATCACATTTGCCGAAAATAATGATTTTTCATACGAACTGCTCTCGCCCGACTTGAGCGGCGCCATAGAATTCGTACTCATGAAGCTCACTCCCGGCTCACAGTCTTCAGACGAGCTTATGTCGCACGATGGAGAAGAAGTTGCATATGTACTCAGCGGCACGGTCGACATACATATCGAAAATAGTGTGATTACACTAGAAAAAGGCGACAGCATAAAGCTTGTTCCACACATGAAGCACAGATGGAAAAATGACTACGGTGAAGAAACACAGGTCGTATTCGCCATAACCCCTCCGTCTTTTTAATCTCAAATATTCAAAATAAAAACCAGTAAAAGACCTTCTTGCAGGCTTTCACTGGTTTTTATTCTTCATGATACCATATATAAAATCTCAATGCAGCGCTGTTTGTCCCGGCAGAGTTTCTACCTCAAAAGCTGGCTCTGTCTGTTGAAAAAAGTCCTGTATCCAAACTGGAGCATTATCAGGACTGTAGACGAAACAGCCCCCAGTATTCCAAGCATTATGGCAATTTGGTATGTTATTGCCGTAGTCGGAATGGTTCCTGAGAGTATTTGTCCTGTCATCATTCCAGGCAAAAACACTATACCCATTCCGAGCATTGAATTTATGGTCGGCAAAATTGCTGCGTCAAATGCTCTGTTTACAATGTCCCTGGATGCCTCCTGCGGCGAAGCTCCGAGCATTAGAGCCTCTTCCACAACAGCCCTTCTTACAGTCATGCTTTCCACAAGGGAATTAACTCCTATTGATATTCCAGTCATTGAATTTCCTATCATCATGCCGGCAATTGGTATGAAATACTGCGGGTCATACCAAGGATATATCCTCACCACTACAAGCAAAAAGTACAAAAGGCACGAAATTGTCCCGATGCTCATTGAAGCTGCAATCACCCTTTTAAGCCCATTCGAAAGCTTTCCCTTGAACTTTATAAACACGGTGCATACGGCAAATGATTCCATTATGCCTATTATAACAAGCGTAAGCAGAGGACTTGGGTTGCTGAATATGTAAAGGAGCAAATATCCCGTAAGCATGAGCTGCAGTGTCATCCTTACTGAAGACAGCAAAATCTCCCTTTCCCTTTTTATCCCCCTTATCCTTACGATAAACAGCACAAATGCCACAAATACATATGCAAGCATTAACTGCGTAACGGAAAGGTCTATTATACCGTTCATCACTTTTCCTCCTCGCTGCAGCTGCCATTTTGTATCCTGACAATGACATCGGAATATTCCCTTGCGACCCTTTGGGAATGGGTCACCATCACAAGAGTCTTGCCCTTGTCCCTCACCTGGTTTACAATCATTTCAATTATGAGCCTTTCAGTGCCTTCGTCCAAGGCAGAAGACGGCTCGTCCAAAAGGTATACAGGCGAGTCAAGAAGCAGCACCCTTGCAAGCGAGAGCCTTTGCCGCTCACCCCCCGACAGGTTTTCAGCCGGATCTTCAAGCTCCTTTTTCAAGTGCACCTGCTCTAGCAGCTTCTTTAAAATGTCATCTGGTGGAATAGACCTGTCTTGATATTTCATGCCTATTGTCAGGTTGTCCCTTATGGATCCCTCGAATATCACGGCACTTTGGGACAGCATAGTGACATTCCTCCTGTGCTGCACGCTGTCTATTTCACCAAGATTTTCGCCTTCAAAGAATATCTCTCCCTCTGTCGGGGATATCATCTTGTTCAGGAGCCTCAGCACAGTGGTCTTTCCTCCGCCGCTTTGACCTACAAATGTCGTTATTTTGCCCTTTTCAATTTTAAGCCATGGTATGTCCAGTATATCCTTGTATTTTACATTCTTGAATTCAAACATATGGCAATGCCGCCGCAGCATTTCCAGCGGCTTCCTCCTTTCAAAACATTGTGACACATGCCTGTGATATATAGCTTGGCAGGTCTGGATTTTATCAGAATTTATATAATTATAACACATGAAATTCAAATGTATATCTCATTTACGATGCGGTTTCCACTTGCAATATATGGGTATTATATCATTGACTATATCTGCCAAAAGGGGAATCAATATGAAAAATCAATCCCGCATTTTAAAATTTTTTAAAAGCAAGGAAGACATACTCTTTCCGGTTTTGGACGTGGCACTCAACGGTCTCAACTATTTTTTCCACATTTTCGTGTCATGGTACATATCTCCCCAAAGCTACGGGATACTAAATTCTCTGCTTTCCATATCCGCAATACTATTTGTATTTGGAATATCAATGCAGACATACACCGCAAAGATTACGGCGTCGCAAAAAAAGCAAGACGGCTGCATATACTGCGTACTATCCGACTCTGCAGTAATGGCCGCAGCGGTCGGGTCAGTCTATTTTATAATGTTGCCAATGCTTTTGCGCATAACCCGCAGCTCGCTGTTTTCTCTCGCTACACTTTTTTTAATATTTGCGGTAAACGCGGCCCTTAGCATTTTCAGGGGATACTTCCAGGGAAGTACGCGTTTTTTTCTCCTGAACAAAAGCTTTTATGTCGAAGTCTTTGTAAAAATAGTTTTTTTGACGTCATTCATGGGTTTTTTCCCGGATTTGAACACCGCGCTGATTTCAATACTGATTGGAATGACTGCATCTCTTTTGCATGCGTATTTGAATTTGAAAAGGATTGATGGTTTTGAATTCAAAAAACTCCAGTTTTCAAAAAACAGCCTGAAAAACACGTATTCTTCGGCTTCGAAAATATTTGCATCAAACTTTTTTTTGTACTATTTCACATCAATAGACATGATAACAGTGAATTATCTACTGCCACAGCACTCCGGCCCATATGCCGTAATGCTGAGGTATTCGCAGATAACACATTTCATAATATTCAGCGTAATAACAGTTTTCATACCTTATCTGAGCCAGGCCTCAAGCGACATGGATTTTTTTAAAGCTAAAGTAAAAAGGCATCTGTTTTTCATATCGGCGATAGCCGTTTTCATGCTTTTAAACTACACATTCACATTTCCTTACACTGTGGCTGCTGTATTCGGACAGGATTACTTGATGGCTTCGTCAATGCTTCCATTGGGAGGAGCTGCGTATTCTCTTCTGGCATTTTCATTTTACCTGGTGAATGTGTTCATAGTGCTTGAAAGAAAAAACCATGTCTCAATACTGTTTGCATCATCCATATCAATAACACTGCTTTATGCTCTGATGCACAAAAACATATACCAAATACTCCGCGTAAGCATACTGACATACTCTGGAATGCTAATATTGTTGTCCATAAATCTTTCAAAGGAGTTGAATACAAGTGAGCCAAAAGATTAAGATATTGTTTCTTTCATGGAGGGATATAAAAAATCCTAAAAGGGGCGGAGCTGAAGTTTTCACCCATGAAATGCTCAAGAATATAGACCATGGAAGGTTTGAAATAGTCCATTTTTCACCTGAATTCGAAGGCTGCAAAAGGAGTGAGTCTATAGACGGAGTGCTGTATATCAGAAGCGGATCCATGTTTTCAGTAATACCCCGCGCCATGGATTTTTACAGAAAATATAGATCTGATATAGACTTTGTAGTCGACCAGTGCAACACACACAGGTTCTTCTCCCCGCTTTGGGTTGAAAGGGAAAAGCGGATATTTTTCATACACCAGCTGACAAGGGAGATATGGTTTCGGCATTCAAAGTTTCCGGTGAACATAATAGGCCATGCCAGCGAAAACAGCCTGTTGAGGCTTTATAAAAACGACTTCACCATTACAGTTTCAAATTCAACACGAAAAGATCTTGTGAGCCTCGGATTCATGCCAGAAAGAGTGTCAATACTTCCGGAAGGGATAAATTTTCGCCATTTCAAAAGTGATGAATTTCTTCAAAAGGAGAATGTTCCAACATTCATATATGTTGGCAGATTTGCAAAATACAAGGGCATAGACGATACAATAGAGGCCTTTTGCAGACTCAAGATGGTCTTTAAAGACGCAAAGCTTTGGATCGTGGGCAAAAAGGACGATTCATATATCAAAAATTCACTTTCCCCCATAATTTCAAAATATGGGCTTTCATATGGGGACCCTTCAAGCGGCAGCGACATAGTGTTTTGGGGATTCGTATCCGACGAGAAAAAACTTGAGCTCATGAGCAAGTCCCATGCGCTGGTTTTTCCGTCCATAAGGGAAGGTTGGGGGCTCATAGTTACGGAATCTGCCGCAGTTGGCACTCCATCTATAGCATACGATTCTCCAGGGATAGTGGATGCCGTTGACTATGGGAACGCTGGATTTTTGTGCAGTGAAAACTCAGTAGCAGGCATACTGTCTGCCATGAATGCAGTTATAGGCGATAAAATGTCATATGAGAAAATGCGCCGAAACGCATACGAGTACTCACTGAATTTCCACTGGGACAATACGGCAAAAGAATTTGAAGTCTTCATGGAAACCCTAGTAAAGGATGTGAATATACATGGACAGCTCAAATAAAAATCCGTTCGGTAGATACAGCGTGGCAATAGCATTTTCAACGTATAACAACTCCCCTCATGTAAAAAACACCATAGACAGCATACTCAGCCAAAACCATAGTAATATATATGTATCAATAGCCGATGACGGCTCCCATGACAATACAGTCAACGACATTTACGAGAGCCTTTCGTCTTTTGACCGATTCAGCATCTCAAAGCTTGACCACGGCGAAAGGGGTATAGCCAGAAAGACTTCTATAGACAATGCTCTTGATAAAAGCCCCGATTTTATTTTCATAATCGATTCCGACATGGTCTTAAAGGAAAACCTACTTACCGACGTACTGGCATTTTTCGAAAAAAAGCCTAATGTGGGAGCCCTTGTGATACCTGAAATCCCATTTAGCCTTCATAAAAACTACTTTTCAAAGGTCAAGGTTTTCGAACGATCGATAATAAATAATGCCGGCAGCGACATAGGTAAAAACTCCATAGAAGCCGCACGTTTTTGGAGGACAGATGAATATATACGTTCCGGCGGCATAGACTCCAGCCAGATATCATTCGAGGAGACCCAGCCCACCATAAGATACATGGAATCTGGAGGAATTATAAAAAGGGCATTGTTCACTGGAGTATACCACGATGAAAAAAAGGTTACTTTCCAAAATATAATTTCAAAAAAAAGGTATTATTTTTCCCACATGGACAAGACCATTGAAAATGAGGAAAGGGGCTTTTTAAAGGCTCTTTCGAGATGGTATTTTTTCAGACCCGTTCTCTATAGGTGGATCAACATTAAAAAATACATAAGGCACCCGCTCTTATTCATGGGCATGCTGTGGATGTATATGTGTCTTAGCGCAGTGGGCGCATTTGAAATGGCAAAAAGCGCCGCAAAAAAAGCCTAGCTTTTTTTGCGGCGCCTATTCTGTTTTGTCTCTTATGCATATGCTTAGTTTTGAAGATATATTGTATACTTCAAATCCCTCTTTGACCAGCTGGTACTCACTGAGGTCATTTTCTTTTATCCAGTCCACATTGGTGTGCATACAGTCTTCACAGTATACCGCATATTCCTGGTTCAGTTTTTCAAGCATGCTGAGTATTTTTGAATTGTCAAAATAAAAGCTTCTCATGTCCCTCCTTTCCCTGAGGTAAAACGAATAACCCAGCGCATCCATTATTGTCTTCTTTCCCACCGCATCCACCCTCCACGGCTTCGTTATATACCTGTAAACCTGACCGCTGTTGAGCGCCTCGAGTATTGTTGCGGTTTGTGCATTTCCCGAGAGTATCACCCTGACCACATGGGGATAGTCCTCCTTAACCTTTTCCAAAAAATCAAATCCATTCATATCAGGCATTATCATATCGCTTACAACCACATTTATGTCATTATTCTGCAGTATTTCAAATGCACTTTCCACATTTTGAGCTATAAGCACATCGTACGACTCGTCTTTGAGCATTTTTTCAATCAGATATAGCACTTCCGTCTGATCATCTAAAAACAAAATCTTCCCCAGGCCCATATAATCAGCTCCATTTACAATATATTTTTATTCGTATTCTATCTGAATATGGTCCAGATACTCCTCAAGCATTTTTGTAAGAATTTGAACTGAAGATCTGTCATTTTGGTCGCTTTTTTGCTCAAGTCTAAATCCTATTTCGCTTATAAAATCAAATCCATATCCTCCACCTACACCCTTCATGCTGTGCCCTATTTTTTTTATGGCTCCGAAATCCCCATTTTCCAAAAGCGCTTCTATATTTTTAATGTCTTCACGCCTCGACTGTATGAATATTGGAACTATGTCCTCAAGATCCTTTTCTATAATCACTTTATGCATTCTATCACCTCTCTATATATTTTTTTACCGCTTCCAAAAGGACAGCCTTTTTGACAGGTTTTGTGATATGCTCCTGACATCCCGCATCAATGCTTTTTTGTACATCCTCCTTAAACGCATATGCTGTAAGCGCTATTATAGGAGTCCTTACCAAGTTGTTTTCGCTTTCAAACTTCCTTATGCTTCTTGTTGCCTCATAGCCATCCATGACAGGCATTTGCATGTCCATGAGTATGAGATTGTATCTTCCACTTCTATATTTTTCAAACGCCTCAAGACCGTTTTCAGCCATGTCCAGCTCATACTTGCCCTTTTTTAGAAACACTTCTATCAAAAGCCTATTGTCCATCGAATCGTCCACAAGAAGTATCCTGCCTTCATCATTTTTTTTCAAAACTTCAAGCTCGTCAAAGCTTACGCTGCAAAAATTATTGTTGTCCTCGCAAAGCTCTATGTCAAAATAAAACGTGCTTCCAACTCCCTTTTCACTTTCCAGAAGAAGTTTTCCCCCCATGAGCTCAACAAGGCTTTTCGATATTGAAAGTCCAAGGCCTGTGCCCTTATGCTTTTTATTCGATGACGAATCCACCTGAATGAAGTTTTCAAATATGCGTCCTCTTTCCTCTTTCGATATTCCTATTCCAGTATCCTCAACCGAAAACCTTATAATGCAGCAGTCCTTTTTCCGGTAGAGCAGCTCTGCAGACATGTATACGCTTCCCCTGTCAGTGAACTTCACTGAATTCCCCGCCAGGTTCATAATCACCTGGTATATCTTGCCCTCGTCGCCTTCAAGTATGTCCGGGATTTCATAGTCAACGTTATGCATTATATTTATTCCCTTTTCACTAGCCTTTTCACCTAGTATTGAAGATATTTTCCTGAAAATGGATTCCAACGAGAACGGACTGTTGTTTACACTCATCTTTCCAGACTCTATCTTCGATATGTCCAATATGTCGTTTATCAGATATAGCAGATTCTCGCCGGCATTTTTTATTATGTTTACATATTTTAATCCTTCTTTTTCTCTTATCATTTCGGCGAGCACTTCGGTCATGCCTATTATTGAGTTGAGAGGCGTTCTTATTTCATGGGATACATTCGACAAAAACTCCGATTTCGCCTGAAGCGCCTTTTTTGCCTGGTCCCTAGCCCTTATAAGCTCATTCTCCCCTTCGTGCCTTTTTATCATGTTGCCTATGTTTGCGGCAACAGTCTTTAGAATGTCCTTTTGCACTTCATTCCAAAGCCTGTAATTCGAGCAGTCGTCAAACCCTATAACCCCCCATAATTCCCCTTCTACTCTTATTGGAATGACCAGTATCGACTTTATGTTTTGCATCTCCAAAAGAGGCTTTTCTTCCTCAGGAAACTCCCTTATGAGGCCCACTATAGGTCTTCCCGAGCTAAGCACCTCATACCAGCGTCCATAACCTGCGTCGACATACGGAATGTTTTTAAGGTCGTCATTTTCTATCTGGGGTTCTATTCCCTCCCCTACCCATTCGTAAATCTGGGATATGGCTATCTTGTCAGTTGCCTTCCCGTCAATCTCAAATGGATGGTTCTTGAAAATATACACCCTGTCAACCCCTGTGCTGCTCCCCAAAACTCCTATGCATTTTTTTATGCCCATATCGATATCAGTTTCAACTATTAGCTCATTCATTGCATTCGAGACATTTTCCAAAAGTGAGCTTTTTATGAAGACCTCTTTTTTAAATCCACTGTCTGTATTGATCTTTTTAATTATGGCTATATAGAGCTTTTTTTCGTCTGAAACAAGTGGAAAAATGTAAATCCTATACCACTCCATGCCTATCTCAACATCCGCCGAATAATCCAATCCCCTGCCGAGGGCCTCATATACTTCATCAATTTTTTCGAAATAGTTTTCAATAAGGCAGTGAAGACTCTTCCTTTTGCTAATATCATGCGACATGTCCCTTATGCTTTCATTTCCGTATATTATCGGCAGCTCTTCGCTGCTTGCATCGGCTATTACAACACCGCTTTCCACATGGTTGAAGCTTTTGAAAAGATAGTCCTTATAATCCATCCCGTCACCTTCTCGTCCCTATATTCTTCTGTTTCTGACATATATTTTGAGCATTGACTTTAAAAACTGCATTGAATCCCTTACCAGATTTATATGAGACCCGTCCCGGTCCTCGCAATCCACCGGCACCTGGGCAACCCTGAGCCCCAGTTTCTTTGCAACATAGAGTATTTCAAGGTCTATGGCAAGCCCGCTATCCTCGTTTAGATATGGGTATATGTATCTCGCCGCATTTCCGCTTACGGCCTTAAGCCCCGTCTGAGAATCATATACCCCTCTTGGAAGAAGCGGTGCCGTCAAGGCCCTCTTTGCGCTTGAAATGCCCCTTCTCAAAAGCGGCCTTCCCTTAGCCGTTTCATCTTTGGTCCCTATGGCCATATCATAATATCCCTCATTTACGATATTCAATAGTCTGGATATGTCCGATGTGGAAAATGAATCGTCTGCGTCCACAAACAGTATCACATCTGAATTTATGCTTTTTATGGCCTCTATATAAGTTCCCGCCTTTTTTGTGTTTCTACCGAGGCTTTTCGAAGACAGAATCAATTTTTTGAAAACATATGCGCTTTGGCTGATCTTCTCTTCAACCATATCATCTATCAGCTTTTCAGTTCCATCACTACTTCCGTCATTCACAAAATATATGCACGCATTTATAAATTCCTCCTGGACAAGAGAATAGGTCTTTTCAAGAAAATTTTTCACATGGATCATCCTGGCCTTTTCATTGTATACTGGTATGACTATGGCCATTTCATTTTTCCTTTGAGGATACTGAGGATGTAGCGTGGCCTCCACATCATCTATAAGCCTTTCTATGGAGTTTTCGCTGTAATGGTGTATGTTTACAACCCCATATCCTTCCATATTTTTAAATAAATTCAAAGGGAGTTTTTTTTCAAAATCCCAAACCACAAGGAGCGGCATATTGCTTTTTTGACTTCTTATAGTATTTGCCCCGGCAATCGCCTCCCCCTTTGATCCAAAATCTATTACGGCCATTCCAAAACCGGAAATATCCATGCCTTCACTGTAAAACTCGACATTGTAAAGGTTCAAGTATCTGAAATAAACCCTGCTCCTATCTGTATTTGAAAATACGAGTATGTTTTTTTTCAATGGATTCACCCCTTTTTCCTCTTCTAAACCATATTCGCATAATCGCAAAATAAAGCACGAATGAAAGCCCAATCATCAGTATGCCAACGTAGTACACCCTCCTGAATATTATGCTTATGCTCGCCTTCCCGTTTCCTGTGCTTATAAATCCTCCCCTGACTCCATTTACTGCTATATCGAGCTTTTTGCCGTCGAATGTATTTATCCAAAGCTTGCTAGGAGACTCGCCAAACGATATTAAAACCGCCTTTTTAGTCGGATTGTCCATATGAATGTCCCTTTTCATGCTGTCCACCCTCGACCATGAAATCACCGGAGCATCCTCTACTTTAAACAAGTCACTTATGCTTTTCCCTTCGAAAACGACTATGCTGTCTAAAAGAGTCATGTCAGTGAATTTAATTGTGCTGTAGTCTTTCATCTCAAAGTATCCCGCCTCTGTTTTATCCCCCCTGCACCATATGTGCAGTTGCATGTATTTCGAGCCTTCAGGCGCCTTTACTATCTGCTGGTAGTCATTCCATCTGTTTTTTTCATTTTCCTCCACCTCGTTTATGAACTGGGTTCCTATGACTTTTTTTTGCCCGTCCATGAAATATACCTTAAGATGCCTCTTTGTTATGTTCTCTGACCTGGCCTTGAAACTTACGAGATACTCTTCACTCTCCTGGATATCCATCATTCGAGATGCATACACATACCAGTCGCAAGAACACGTGGCTTCATAGTCAAGCCTCATTGTCTGTTTGTCTTTTGATATTCCCTTTTTCATCATAGACGGGTCGATTTTTTCGCAGTCACTGCAGTTTTCCTGGAATATGTCCTCCAAAAACTCAGGGGCCTGAAGCTCGTCCGGGTTGAATTTGTGCACGTCTTCAAATGTCGATAGGCTCTTTGCATTCGAGTTGAAGGTGACAGTCATTTCATAGCTGCCCTTTTTCATCCTCATATCACTTATTTCGACTTTGTAATAAAGCCCTTCTCTTTTAATATCTATAAGAGAGTATGGAAACCCTCCTGAATTTTCGTCATAGTCCACAACTATTTCATCCCCCGCTTCTCCCCCTTCAAGCCTGTCAAGCTCTATTTCCCGTTTAAATGCCAATGCGCCATCACTGTCATTTACTGCAACTTCAATGCTTGAACCTTCAAGCCCCGGCGAGTCTACATTCAGCTGCATGGAATACATTCCGCTTTTGAGTATGTCAAATCTTCTGCAAAGACTTCCACTTTGGCTCCTTACCCCCTTTCCTCCGCTGAACATGGGGTATGATCGGCTGCTTTGCATGTTTCCCGAGTAGTCCATGTCATTTTCGGCCTCAAGCACGAAAAACAGTTTTGACTTTTGAAGTGGTATTTCAAATCTTCCCTTTAGAATCTCCTCGTCCCTTTTCGGTATGACCACAAATGACGCCACCGAGTTGAATCCCGAGACGTTGGTGACCTTTATGTCTGCAGACTCCCCCTCAAACTCGAAATCTCCAAGCCTTATCCACTTGAATCTCGACATGCTTTTGCCTTTCATGTCCACATCTATTTTTTGCCCCGCCAATTCAAGCTGGAGCTGTCCACCGGCCTTTGACTCAAATGCCTTCATGTATACGCTTTGCTTTGCGCCCTTTTCTATTCCCTTATGCACATTGAAGCTGTTTGGAGCCCTGTACTCATGCAAATCTTCTATTTTAATATCATGTATCCACCAATATGACCTCTGCCTTGTGTTTTGGAATGACAGTATGTCCATTCTCATATACTTCGCACCCTTTGGCGACACGTATTCGCCGTAAAAATTCACCTCGCTGTAGTCGGTCTCCTCACCCGGAGCCACGACATAGCTCACTCCTATTTCATCCATTTCTTCGTCAAAAAATCTCATCTTCACGTGCATTTTGTTCACTCCCCTTCCAGATACAACTACATTGAACCTGTATGGGTTGTTCTCCTTAGCCTCTATCAGTCCCGACTTTGCAACCTGCCAGATGTCCTTTGGATCCCCCTTTACAATCTGGCCCCTTAGCAGCTTTACATTGCTGAGCTCTTTCTTAGGATTTGCCTGCACCGAAAAAAACTGAGGGTTGTCTGGAACAAAAAACTTATTCCGCTTCAAAAGCGAATTGAAATCCGCCACAATGTTTCCGCTGATATGGTCCATCATGTAGGGCTGCACATCAAGCTTTGCGCTTGCGAAGGTCACCGCGACGCCCCTTTCCCTGTCGAATTCAAAGTTGGAATTGTCAATTCCCTGTGACTTCAAATACCAGAGCCAGTCTGAATTTTTGACAAAAGCCTTTGACCAGTTCAAAAACGCATTTGCAGAATCCACATGGTCAAAAGGATATGCATAGTACGAATCGGGTACGGACGAAAGGAACATGTCGTCATATTCAATGGCCTCTACAAGATCTCCGTCGCCCAGCTGTGAAATTACATCACTTTGCCTTGAATCCATATTTGAAAAAACAACACCCGATTTGTCAAAAGTAAAGCCATCCATATCCATATAGGATTCAAGCCTTGTAAATCCATAGGGCGTGAGTATCTTTTGCGCAAGGGCATATATGTATTTTGGATTATTTTTAATACTGTAGTTGCTGTATATGCCGTTTTCATAATATTTTTGGATGCCATTTTGTATGTCCAGAACGTCCCTGTTGAAGTCCTGCCTTTTTTCCTGCCCTATGTATTCATCCCTGTACAGCACGTCCTGAACGGCGAACGCTGAAAAGAGCTCCCCTATATTTGATGAAAGCCCCCTGTCAATCAGCTCCTGAAGAAAAACCATATAGTAGCCCACGCTCATCTTGCTGCCCTCATGGTGGAATATAGCCCTCTCCTTCGAGGAATAGACCTGGAAATCTCCTGTGGCCTTCACAAACCCCTCCTTGTTGCCGTTTTTGTTCCAAAACGGTGTGGCTACCCCTGTATGTGGCTGCACCATCTCGTCTGCAATTGGCATGTGCAGCACCCTCTTGAATCCATCCCCTTCACCAGATATGTTTTCATATGCATCCTTCATATCCTTTGGAACTTCCACTGGGCTGTAAAACCCCTTTATGAAGTTTTCGCGAAGAGGCTGTACATAAAGTATCATGGACGCAATCACCACTGTCAGTACAAACCCCCTTATTAAAAAGTGGAGGAAGCTTTCTCCCAAAATCTCGAAAAAGCTTTCCACTCCAAATGTAAGAAGTATTGAAAACCCTACCGCAATAAGCCCTATGAACTTGTTTGGGTCTCTGAATATCGAACCTATTACGGGTACGTTTGTCACAATGAATGCAAACAGAGGCGCCATGCCGACATATTTCACCCCTGTAGCCAAAACTATAAACGCCATTGAAATGATGGTGAATATTGCGACTATGGTATCTTTGTACGCCCTTGAAACGGCTCCATACGCCATAAGTCCCAAAAGCACTGCCCCGCCCGAGTAAAAGCCTGCTCCTATTTTCTCTATGCTGAACATGGGCCACCAGTAACTTATGAAATAGAGCACGTTTTTGACCGATGAATTCCTGCTGAAAAGAAGCAGTGTGTCCACGACGTTTATATTGTTTTGGGACGCCTGAACCCCAAAAACCATTCCAAGTATATAAAGGCTCAGCCAGTAAAAACTCATCATTGAAAAGAAAACGCCAAACAGCAGTGACTTTTTAAAAAAATTGAGCATGTAGGCCCTTAGCTTTGCGCTCCCCTCACTTTTGCCTTCATATAGCGTCTTTGCAAGCAGCAGCGTTGCAAGCACCGAAAGATATATGCCCGCATAGAAAAAATAGTGTATGGCCGCGCTGCTGAGAGTTAAAATAATTGCCAGAAGAAATGCATCCTTTACGTTTTCCCGGTGTAGCCTTGCACTGAACCTGTCATGCCCTCTTATCCTGGCCGATTGGAATTTCGGGTCGAAAAGGTCGAAAAAAACCCTCAAAACCATTGGAAACAGACTGTATCCGCAAAGCAGGTATACGTGCTGTATTCTGAATATCACCCACGGATTTAGGGCATAAAATACAGCCCCGCTTGTAAATGCAAATATGTTAAAGAAATTGAACTCAGTGCCGAAATATACTTTGAAAAGCCTTTTTGAAAAAAGGTACATTGAGTATCCGCTTACGTTCAGCAGTGTAAATATGAATACCTTTATCAGTATGTCGCCCCGCCCGCCCAGCAAAACTGAGATCATCCATGCCGGCGCCAGGTATAAAAGCCTCGGTGTGTTGAAAAGCGTAGATGTGGACCACCTTTCATTCCAAACCCCAAACACTTCTCCCATATAGTCATCCGAAAAAAGGCCAAAGTCCAAATCGCTGAAAACTATATGGCCCTCCTTGTACATGGGCAGTGTCACAAGCGCTATGAACGCCGTAAGGGCTGACAGCGCCGCAATGTCATGCCTGTAATAATATATTTTTTCCCTTGTGCTCCCAATTATCCCCTTCACTTGCAACACCTTCCTGCGTAGACTATTCCCTTTTGCCTTCGGACTCTAAAAACTCGCCAGCTATTTCCCTTTTTAATTCTTCATCCTGGTCGATGCGCCTTTTCAAATCCCTTCTGTCCCTTATAAACTCATCAAGGCCCTCATTTTGCCTTTCTATCCTGTCTTTTAGAACCAATATTGACTCGTTGAACCTTTGCATATTGTCTATTGACCGGGTCAGCTCATGGCTGCTTTCAAATATTTCTATAAGCTCACTTTTGAGGTATGGGTACAGCTTGTCCGACTCTCTCTCTATGCTTATCCTCTTTTCACTCTCCAAATACCTTTCAAAAATCTTTTTTATGACCACAATCACGAATCCCGATAGAAAGAGCCCTGCCACAAACATGACCATAAAAAATCCCTGTATGCCGATATTTTTCCCCATGACACTTTTAACCGGCAATGCTATTTGCATATAGAAATACTCCCCCATCACTTCAAAATATCCATAGTCCCAAAAATATCCTTCATACTCATCAAACCCGTATGCCCCGTTTAAAAGCTCTTTTGTTATGGGATTTATCATGGCATTTGAAATCTCATCATTGCGGCTTGATGCCACAACAAAAAAATCACCGTTTACAATAGTAGTCTCTGCATCTCCCCCCGACTCCATTATGCTGTTCAAGTATTCATTTGACAGCTCAAACACCACATAGTATATGCCGCTGCTTCCATGAGTATTTTTATATATCATGTACTGGAATATTTCCTCCTCGTCCACTTTTAATCCTGTAATCTGTACTGGCATTTCAAAAAAAGTCTCTGAAACCTCATTTTCAACTCCACCGCTTCTATTCTGCTCGTCCATTACATATATATTCTTGTACAATTCATCCATAATATAAATATTTTTGATATTATAATCTCTGATGCTTTCAACATCCAAATCTATATCCCCGCTTTGAAATTTCTCCAGGCTCTGCCTGTTTGCAAAATCAACAATTATGTTTTCAAGCCCTTTATAATATGACCTGACCCTGTTTGCCTTTTCTATTCTTGCAGCGCTCATGGCGCTTTGCGTTTCACTGACAATAAGCTTTTTTCCAAAAAAGCTCGAATATGCAAAAGAGCCGGCAATCGGTATTAATACTGCCGCAAATATGAGCGTTATTATCTTTAATCTCATCCGGGCGTTTAATATCTTTAAATTTCTTACAAGGTCATTTGCTGTAGCGTCTTTGTAATGCTCTTTTTTCATCCGCCAATTTCACTTCCTCTCAGCATTCATGCAATTTACAGCCATTATATCTCTATATACCCTTTTCATTACAGAATAGACTAATGTTGTTATTTTAAAGCAAAAAACACCTCTCTTTAGTCCAAAGCCATGGGCGCGGACAAAAACGAAGTGTTTTTTCAATCAATGTATTCTATTTTCATTCTATACAGCTCCAAAATAATATAAAACCTTAGCAGAGCATGTGCGGGCTTTCACCAGCTACAGTATATCTTTTTAAAGCAATATTCCGTCAGTCCCCTTGTAGAATATGGGATTTGGAATTGTGTCCATAAGCGCCTGCAGGAATCTTAGGCTGTCCTTCGCAGCCTTTTCGGCCATTTTTCTCTCTGTAAGGTCCCTTATTGCTCCGACCCTTACGTTCCTGTCGTTAAATACAAAATGTTTCGAAAGGACTTCCACATCAATTATATGAATTCAAGTGCATGCTTCCCGATAACTTCTGATTTATCATATCCAGTCATATTGCACAATTCTTTGTTGACCTCTATTGCGACCCCTTTTTCGTCAATGACAACTATACCCTCGAATGGGGCGTCAAAAAGCTATTTGTACCTATTTTCACTTTCTGCAAGCGCCCTTGTCCTCTCCTGTATTCTCTTTTCCATCTCCTCATATATACCACATATATTATTAATGAAATCAGCTTTCAAACTGTGATTTTGAGAACCCTGCGATTCTGCATTACGGCTTTTGAAATATGTGCCTTTTAATTTTTAATGTAAAAATAAGAATATTTTAATTTAATTTTTATATAACGATGTTATCATTGTTGGAGTTGCAATCCATTTTCAAGCTCAAAACCTGCCATTTTCCATGGCAATCAGGCCGTGATTTAAATCGTTTTTTCAAAAAACATTTTATTTTTCCCTTTAAATGCTTTAAACTATTTAGTAGGCAGTGTTTTTTGCAGGATGTTATGTCGCATTTAAAACAAGTTCACAGTAAATTAAAAGGAGGACATGCAATGGCATTTGTATACAATATTTTAGGGAATCTAAACCCTCTTTCAGTAATAATAGTGGGCATAATTCTTACGATATTAATTTGTGCAGTAGCTTCAATGGTAAGTGCTTCAAGAAAATATGACTCACTCTATTCGGACCTTGAAAGGGGAAAAAAGAATTCGAGTTTTTCACACGGGGTTTTGGGCCTGATATGTCAAGATTACGAGCAAGCCCTTTCCAAGGGAATAGTCAACATAAACACACAGGCAATAATCGAAAAGCATTTTTCAAAGCAGCTTTCTTCACTTCTGACAAAGGAGCGTTTCGTAAAGAAGGCCACATCTCTTATGATAATATTTGGACTTCTTGGCACATTTTACGGCCTTACGCTTTCTATAGGAAAGCTCGTGACCCTTTTGACGGGTTCAAGCAGCTCTCAGGTTTTCACAGGAATGGATTCTGTAATAGACGGCCTTATCAATTCAGTGCAGGGAATGTCAATAGCGTTTTCAACCTCCCTCTTTGGTATAGCGTCTTCGATAGTGCTGACTTTCATGTCTACAATTTTCGAAATAGGGGAAAAGAGAAATTCTCTAATGACTGCCATAGAGGAATACCTCGACAACACACTGTCTTCGGGAGATGCAAAAGCTTCGACTACCTACAATCCTGTACAAAGAACCATAGGACTTGAATCTGCATCCGGCAGTGCTGAAATCGAAAAACTCATATCATCTCTTGGCTCGCAGCTTACAAATGTAGCCTCGAGCATTGAATTTTCAACCAAGAGCCTTTCATCCAGCATAAGCAAGTTCGACAATTCACTGAATGTATTTGCTGAAAACACAAGGGATTTTTCAGAGTTCAACCACCACCTTAAGACAAACATACAAAGAATGAATGTAAGTTTTTCAGACCTTGCCGACAATATAAGTGGAAACAGCAAGGATATTACAACTGGATATAAAAACCTCGAGCAGCTTTCGTATTCAATAGAAAGGCTGTCCGAAAGAATAAGGGGCTATGACGATGGCTCCGACATTCAATAATGGGGTGAGAAATTATGAAGATGAGAAAAAAAAGCTTCATCAATGAAAATCATGAAGAAAATTTCTGGCCTGCATTTACAGACATGATTTCCACAATAGCGCTTATACTCTTCTTTCTTATGCTGCTTTCATATGTCCAAAACATAATAACAAGCCAAAACCTTGCTTCTGCAACTGCACAGCTTACGGACTCAAAGGCCCAGATAAGCAAGAGCAAGAAAAAGCTTATGCTTTTAAGGGACAGGATTGACGAGATAAAAGCCGAAGTCGAAAGAGGAGAGCTTGCCCTAAAGCTTTCAGAAGACAAGATAGAGGACCAAAGGGAGATAATAGCGGAGAGCAACAAGGAGCTTGGGGAACTCAGAAGCAAGCTTCAGGGCATAGCCCTTTTAAGGCTTGACGTTCTTAAAAAGGTCAAGGGTTCCATAGAAAGCGAAATCGGAAGCAAGAACAGCTCCGGTGAAAGGCTCGTAACCATAGGCGATAACGGAAACATAGTGATAAACGAAGGGCTTGTGTTCGACTACAACTCTTCAAAGGTGAAATCTGACGGAAAGCGCCTTCTGGCTGAGCTTTCGCGTTCGTTTGAAAAGGTTCTCGACGATCCCGCCACAAGGGAAAGCATAGACGCCATAAGCATACAGGGGCACACCGACAGCGTAGGAAGCTCCCAGTACAACAGGAATCTTTCAGCCGAGCGTGCGACAAACGTTCTAAACTACCTTATGGAGTCAAATCCTGACCTTGAGCTGAAGTACGGAAAGTATTTTGCAGCAAGCGGCTATTCCGAGTTCAGGCCCATAAGCAATGGGGCTTCTTCCTCTTCCCAGGCCAAAAACCGGAGAATAGAGATTTCAATAATACTAAAGGATGAGAACATACAAAACGTTATAAACGACTATTTGAGCGATTCAATGGCTCCTTTTGAGCAGTAGTGGGCTTATACAGTGTAGCTACCGGTAAAAAAAGGGATGACGCAGTCATCCCTTTTTTATGCCCTTTACAGAATTATACTTCCTGCTCTGATATTCGCCTTGTGTATATTGCCAGCTGGTCTATCTTTTCCTTGTAATCCGGCACAATGCTTCCCACAAGCCTCCAAAACGACCTGTCGTGGTTCATGTGGACCAAATGGCAAAGCTCGTGCACTACAACGTAGTCTATGAGCTCAATGGGCGCCATAACAAGGCTGTAGTTGAAAGTAATCTTTTTATTTGAATTGCAGCTTCCCCACTTTTTTATGGATTCGACTATCTCTATGCTTTTGGGGTTCACTCCCAGCTGGCTTTTATATAGCTTCACCCTCTCTAAAGTGACCTTTTTGCACTGGGCAAAATAAAATTTTTTAAGATTTTTCTTTAAGTCGCATTCATCCAGTCCTTCCGTTTCGACCAGTTCTTCCAGGGGACATTCCCTTCCCATGAAAAGGAATGTTTCGTCATCACAGTAACTCTTTGGCTCGCTTTTTTTCAGTGCACTGAGCCTTTCATTTCTTTTTTCCAAAATCAGCTTCGAATTCCGCCTGACTATATCCTTGATAGTCTCTTCGCTGGTTCCTTTGGGCGCCTTGACTCTTACGAACCCCAAAACATCCATTTGGATGACTGTTTTCTTTCTCTTTCCAAATTCAACATGAAATTCTATTATTTCATTTTCAATTTCAACTCTCATATTCACCATCTCATCTTACATGCCTTAGCATATTTATAAATGTTTCATTTGCTGCATGCGCATCACATATATGCAGTATTTTTTATATTTCCATCTCAAAGCTGTGCATTTCTCCTGAAGTATCCTTTACGCTCCATTCAAGCTTGGAGCTTTCAATGTCCACATTTAGGTTTATTATGTCTATGCTATCCTTGTCGTTTCCATCCATTACCCATGACTCTTTTACAAATTTTTTAAGCTTGCTCTCTGAAATCGTGTAATCCTTGAATGTGAAGCTTATGTGATTTTTGGTCCTGTCAGCCGCATCCATTATCTTGTTGAACACATCTATTTTTCGCTGGGACTTTTTCTCCTCACAGACTGCTCCGTTGACGCATTCAATAAGTGCCTGTTTTGCCAGCCTGTCCGCCTCGTCATTGTAAAAGTCTCCGCTGTGAGCCGCAACTTTTTCAAAGTCTATGTCAATGTGTTTCCTGTACTTCTTTATGAACTCCACATACTCCATAGTGCCTTCCTTGTTCGCCTTCCATGATCCATTGGCCCACCTTTCAATGCCTTCGTAGTCGTGGTATATTATTATTGACTCATGGCCATTTCCATGAGCCCACTTTACAGCTTCCATGGCTCCAAGCAGCTCTCCAGCTACATTTCTCATGGCTGCATAGTCCTCATTTGTACCAACGCCTTTAAGCCTTACCTCCTTGCCATCGTGAATTATTACGCACCCGTATGAATATTTGCCCTCTTCCTTGAAATAGCTTCCGTCGACATATGCCCTTACTGTGCTTGAACCGTCTATTTCAATTTTCTTTTTCTTTTGGCCCTCCACAAAAGCGCATGCGTCCTCATAGCTTTCAAAGCTCTTGTATACAGCTCCGCTGTAGCCGTGAATCTGCTCCTTGCACGCGTTCCAGTTTTCAAACACTCCTGTTTTTCTTCCCGACCTTACCGCATAATACTTTTTTGCCAATTGAAAATCTCCCTCTCTATCAATAATCTCACAGCGCCCACATGAACGCTGCAGGCCCTTCATTGTAATTTAAACTAATTCAATCCCATATGCCCTTGCTCCAAATGGACATACACTAATTTTACTTTAACAAAAGCATATCCACAAGCCATGTTTTTAAGCTCCTGTTCATTGCTTTCACTCATTTTCATAAGTACACGGGACCCATTGTATGTAGTCAACAGTTTTTAATATCATGTGCAAATTATAGAATAAAACAAATAGAAATTGTGATATAATTCAATAGGTGCTTGTTAAGCCACAATAAAATATGGCGGAGTTAAAACCAAATTACGATAATAGCAAATTTACCGAAAGGTAAAGACGCAAAGCTATGGGTCTAAGGAATATATTCTATGATTGCCAGGTTGCCGAATAGTAAAGTCATATATGACATAACCTATACAGCTGCAGGCCCCATAAGCTTCCTTGCCTTATCAATAGAGGTGCTTGACATATCCAAAACAAACCATTTTCATTGGAATGGATATAAAATAAAGTGTATAGGTGGGAGTGTATTTGTTGAACAATTGCAGCAAGAAAAATAACATAGGCCTAATGATTCATAGAAAAAAGATAGATATAACTCATTTATCCCCTACCTCAGATAAAAAGGTTCCCAAGAAACATCGAAAATCATGCAAAAGAATATCCGAGCTGGTTTTAAACGCACTTGATATTCAGTTGAGCATGGGAACTGCATATGACCTTTGGGTTCTTCATTCGGGATTGACCTGCGGATCGGAGTTTATGGATATTGAAAAAATGGACGATGGAGCTATTCTTATAGGAGTGCTTTCATTGATAGCGTGCATAGAAAGCACAAATAGACGGGACAAAAAATAAAAGGCTTTCAAAAGCCTTTTATTTTTTGTTATGTTTATTTTTTAATGCCACTTATACCTCCAGCTTAACCTTTTCCAAATTCTCCATTTCAGACTGGGCCTCATCCAAAAACCTGTCTGCGACCGACCTCCAAGAGTAGCTATCCACGCATATATTTCTTGCATCCTTCCTTATTCTCAGTACAAGCTCTTCGCCCCTGCTCCTGTATGCCTGCAGCACCGCATTTATGCCGCATGAGATATTTCTTACAAGGTTTTCGTCAAGGCATAGCTTTTGAATACCTTTCAAATTCCCGTCCAATTCAAAAAGCCCTTCATAGCTGTCAACTACGCATTTGAATCCGGAATGGTATGTCTGAAGAGGTAATACTCCGCAGGCAAGCGCCTCGACTCCTACAAGCCCGAAAGCCTCTGGAAATATTGACGGAGCTATTACTACATCCGCACAAGGTATTATGTCCCTCAAAAGTCCGTGATCCATGAATCCCGTGAATACAACCCTATCCTTCACATTTCCCCGGGCCGTTTTCATATAGTCTTTAGCCTTTTCACTATCTCTTAGAATATCGAGAACCCATTTTGAATAATGCCCTGTTCCTCTTTCGACATGGCTTTGGAACTGCTCCGGATATTTCAAAAGATATTTCAGCTTATCCAAATCACCCATATCCAGTGCATTTACGAGAGTCTCCAGATATCCACGCGACGTTCCAAATCCCACAAGCACAAGCCTCGTATTTGGATTTTCCTTTAGTATGAATGGGAGCGATATGATTATATTGTGTATGCCCTTTGTCCAAAGGTACTTACCATAGTAAAGGAGTATGTTTTCATTTTCCCAGTCTATTTTAAGGAGTTTTTCCATTATGTCCGGATCTATTGCCTTTCCGTCCCCCTTGGCCATGAGCATTGCCTTTTTCTCAGACAGTTCCTCCCCCGTAGCATTTTTTATAAGGCTTTCAAATTCCCTACTTGCTCCAGATTCCATGTTGTTTTTAAGCAGTCCCTTTTCGGATTCTATGCTCTCCATGAGCCTTTTTATACGCTCGCTCTTGCTCTCTCCTATTTCCAAAGGGAAAAAACCTTCAATATCCACGCCTGCCGGTATGAGCATCTTTCTCGCCTTGATTTCGGCTATCTCGTCAAAATAGTCTTCAAATTCCCTTTGGGAGTAATCCGTCAAAAATACCAGTCCATCCGCCGCATTAAGCCCCTCAAGCGCATAATTCAGCGCCATGTTGCTTTTTCTCACTGAAAAATTGAACGAACTGCCGTGGGCAACGGTAAGTTTTACAGTGCCTTCAAGTCCCTCAAGGGCCCTGTTTGTATATACCGGCTGCATTACAATATGGTTGCTTATGGCTACATCCGGCTTTTCATCCATAAAACAGGCTCTTAGGGCCTTTTTATTTGCATTTATATAGCTCTCCATATCATGCCTCGATATCTTTGTAATCTCAACGGCTTCAAACCTGTCGTACATGTCTTTTACATAGACAGGAAGCTGCTTCCCTATGTTTGGAACAAAGCACCTGCACTTCCCCTCAAACGGAGTCCTCTTTTCATGAAACCGCTCCATATTTTCATTATCCTTGTCGAATCTATATGCAGACTCTATGAAATCATAATTCTCAAGCTCAACGTCCTGGCAAAACAGCATTACATCGTGGCCAGAAATACAAAGCTGCCTGCAAAGATTCTGCACATACAGGTTGCTCCCCGTTCCATTTAGTAAGTATCCGTGTATAACTGCTATTTTCATAGTCATCCCCCCAATGAATATATTTTAACAGCGCGCTCTGCTGTGAAATTTCAATCTCAAAACTGAAAATTCATAATGCAATGTCATTTTTTAGCGCTATTAAATTTTTTCCCAATGTGAGGGATTTCCAAACTGTTTTACAATATAAAAATACTACTAAAATCCTGAATATCAATTTTTCAACTTGATAGACAAATCTATTAGCAGTATTTACAACATGCATTTTTACTTTATACAACTCTTTATTTTATAATGCTCTTTATTTCGATTCAAAAAACTCTCTTATCTGGGCAATATTTTTATCTATGTCCATTTCATCTATTGCAATGAACGGAACGTCAATACCATTTTCACAGAACTCATCCTTTATTTCTTCCATGAGCACACCCTGACCGTCTACGAATTTGAAATTTCGAATTTTTTCTATGGCCTTGTAGCTCATTCCACCATTTTCCATGAATTCTCCTCCCCAGTCTCCGGAGCAGGTCTTGCTCACGCCGCAGCTAGGGCTTCCGTCTATTCCTATCAGTCCGATTATATCGTATCCATTGTTCTTGTAGTTTACAAGCTGCTGTACTATTGGACTTATAAGCTCCCTGCACTGCTGCCTGAAATACGGAGTGTCAAACTGCTCCTTTACATGACCCCATCTTTTTATTCCGTATATAAACATTTCAGGGCACGGAAGCTGGATTATCCCCGCTCCCCTTTGTACTATCATATCCACCACTTCTGACAGTACCCCCGAATACTCGCTGAGTCCCTCTACCTTTGCATTTGAATTGAGTACGCAGTGTGAAACTACCACTATCTCCTTGCTTCTTTTCATTACACTCACCTCTCAAATAATTATATTTCACTTTCCACTTAAACATAAAAGGGTATTACGTCTTTTCTATAAAGAAAGCGGCCCTTGGACTCTGTCCTCGGGCCGCACTCAAACTCAATAATATAGTCACCTGTATATGTAAGCGTCTATTGGCTCTACAACGCCTATACGATTCCCTTTATCGCATTCAGGAATCTTTTTGTCCTTTCGTTTTTCGGATTTATTATTATCTCCTCAGGCTCTCCCTGCTCACATATCTTGCCTTCATCTATGAAAATTATCCTGTCCGAGATTTCACTTGCAAAATTTATCTGGTGAGTCACTATCACCATTGTAAACCCTTCGTCCGCAAGGCTTTTTATTGCACTGAGCACTTCCGCTGCAATTTCAGGGTCTAGAGCAGACGTCGGTTCGTCGAACAATATAATTTCAGAGCCCATCGCAATGGTTCTTGCTATTCCAACCCTTTGCTTTTGCCCTCCCGAAAGCTGCGCAGGATATTCGTCCAATTTATCTTCAAGCTTTACTTTTTTCAATATGTCTACCGCTATTTCATGCGCCTCGTCCTTGTTTAACTTTTTCACCACATTCAATGGCTTTGATATGTTTTCTATGACTTTGTAGTGCGGAAACAAGTTGAAGTTTTGAAAAACCATGCCTATTTTCTTTCTCATTTCATTCTGGCTTTTAGACTTTAAATGCATGGAGCAATCATTCACATAAATCTCTCCGGAGTTGATCTCTTCAAGCTGGTTTATGCATCTGAGCAGAGTGCTTTTGCCGGAACCGCTCGGCCCTATAATTGAAACTATCTCCCCACGCCTTACAGACATTGAAATGCCCTTGAGTACATGTGTGTCTCCAAAAGCCTTGTGTATGTTCTTCATCCTTATTATTGCGTCATCCATTTTTACATTCCCCTCATGCTAGTATATCGCATTAAACCTTTTTTCAATGGATTTCGATGTAAGCGAAACCACATATGTCATTACAAAATAAAACAGGGCCAGCGTTGTGTATATTTCAAAAGGCCTGGCTGTCCTGCTGTATATGAGCTGCCCTATTCTCGTCAGCTCCGTAATTGATATTACCGAAACCAGCGAACTGTCCTTCAGCAGCGCCGAAAAACAGTTCACAAGGTTTGGAATCGAAACCCGAAACATCTGAGGCAGTATTATGTGGAATATTGTTTGCAATTTGTTGTATCCCAGCGAAAAGGCCGCCTCGTCCTGTCCCTTGTCCACCGCCAATATCGAAGCCCTTACTATTTCAGACATGTAGGCCCCGCAGTTAAGGCTGAGCCCTATTATTGCAGCCGTAAAGCAGTCCATGACTATGTTTACCTTGGGCAGTCCGTAGTATATCAAAAACAGCTGTATAAGCAGTGGCGAGCCCCTGAACACCTCCACATATGCCGCAAGAAACTTCTTTATGGGCATTGGCGTGTTGTAAGACCTTGCAATGCCCACTATGAAGGCTATAATCACCGCAAATACAAAGGATGTCATTGTTATCTTCAGTGTAACAAGCGTCGCCTCAAGTATGAAAGGCATATTTTTAAGCACTATGTCAAAATTCATATCAAAAACCCCTTTATTGCATCATCATTCCCATACAAACTATTGATGTTTGACTTTTTAGAAAACTTCTAGTTTTCTTCCGCTGTAAGCCATTTTTCAAGCGCGGCGTCATATTTCCCATTTTCCTTTATTGCGGCAAGCGCTTCATTAAGCTTTCCAGTCAGCTCATCCGATTCAGGACTCAATACCATTATGTTTTCAGAATACGCCAAAGCTTCTTTGAGTATTCTTGTCTCCCCGCTTTCCTTGAAGTGAATTATAGAACGTGCATATCCTTCAACAACAGCATCTATTCTTCCTGCATTCAGGTCTGAAAAAGCTGCAGGAGTGTAGTCGTATCTTTTTATTTCCTTTATGCCTTCGATTTTCTCCGCCTCTATTTCACTTCCAGATCCCATCTGAACTCCTACTATCTTTCCCTTAAGGTCTTCTACTGAATTGATGTCAGTGTTATCCTTTCTCACATTTATGCTCGATGGGAAGTCATAGTATGTATCACTCATGTTTACATTTTCCTTCGAAGCTTCCTTTTTGTTCATGCACGATATTATTACATCGTAGTCGCCCTTTATGACTCCGCCCAGTAGAGACGGCCATTCGGCATCTACGAATTTTACATTTACACCCAGTTCTTCTCCAAGAGCGTTTGCCATATCGACATCGAACCCTTCAAACTCGCCAGTGTTTTCATTTCTAGATTCAAAAGGAGGATATTGCGCGCAAAATGCAACCACAAGTTCTCCGTTGTTTTTAACATTTTCCCATGACATGTCTTTTTTTGACTCTGCCGCATCCTGAGTGCTTCCGCATGCCGCTGCAAGCATTGAAACAAGTCCTATCATAACTGCAACAAAAACCTTATTTAATCTTTTCATAAAAAATCCTCCACTTTATTTATATAATTTTGCCACTCCAATAGAAGAATTATAATAATTCTCGCCTTTTACAACATCAATTTCTACATTTCTTTTCCCCGCCCTTTTTATTATGCCTTCCTTTTTATAGTCGGGCTCAGCAGGGTTGAGCGTATTTAATACGCCTTTCAAGACATTTTTGAATATCTTATATGGCATTCCGACTCCCATTTCGCCGTCTTCCCATTTGCACGAAAACCTGGTGTTTGAACAGAGCAGTGAAATATTGATATCGTTATTCTCATAAGGCCTTGCGGTAAGCTCGGAGCACACTCCCTGATTGCCCGCAAATTTTATGTTTTCAGCCATTCCATATTTGTATGTATATCCCTGGACAACCCTCATGATATTGTAGGGATTAGAGACTATTATTGCCACGTCCGGATCAACCTTAAACATCTCGACAGGCTGAAGCACTGCCCCGTAAATAGGATCTTCCACATATGTAACTGCGCTTTGCACATTCTTGGCCGTCCCCAAGCTGTCATAAAGGCCGTATGAGTAGTATTTCCTGCCTGATTTGACACTGGAGTCGCTCTCTTTTATTCCCAAAGCCCTTGCAGATGAATTGCACTTGAAGTGTTCGCTTCTGACCTTTATTCCCTTCCCGCTCGATGCAATTTTCACCATCATGCAGTATGAAAGCTTAGCTTTAGCCGTATTTACATCAAATGAGTTGAATTCCTCCTCTGAAAATAGAAACTTAACGCCTACTATTCTTCTATCCATATTAAGACAGGAATACAGCCTGTCCATCTCTCCATTTGCAAATGTATTTTTTATACTGGTTCCTCCTTCCATAATTATTTTGTAAAGCTTTGTATGCCCTATATGATTATACATATATAACTTTATTTTGTTAAATTGATAAATCTTATACTACTATGGCAGTCTATTGGGTTTTTTTATATTTATGCAATCAGATTCACAACTGCTTCATTTGATGCTATAATTTCTGACATGTTTATCAAATGGAGGTAATAATGGACAAATATCAATTGACATCTTACGAGAGAATGAAAGGGCTTTTAAACGGTACCTATTTGGACAGAGTTCCATTTATGTCATTGGCAACAATGTATGCAGGTCATTTGGCTGGATTGTCCTCTGAAAATTTTTTTCTAAGCCCACAGGCTTCTTTCGACGCACAAGTCCTTTGCGCACAGCTTCATGTCTGCGATGGCTCTCCTAGCTTTGACCTTCCTGGATGGACGGGATGGGATTTCGGGGGAGAGCTTTCATTTTCAGGCAATGGAAAAATTGAAATTCCAAAATTCAAAAAAAAAGCAGTAGAAAGCATTTATGATGCAGAAACCCTGGATATGCCGGATTTAAGCAAATGCGCCGGCTTTCAAAAAAGGCTTGAATTTCAACGAATTTCCAGGGAAAATGGCCTTTCCGCATCCATACCCGCAGGTTCTCCCCTTGAGGTGGTGGGCCATATAATGGATACTTCCACATTAATGCGCTGGTTTTATAAAAAACCCGAACTTGTTCACAGGCTGCTGAGACTTGCAACCAACTATATATTAAGTATTGCTGATTGCTATATAATTGAATTCGGTGCTCAAAACTGCTCGGCATTTTCATGCTATCCTTTGGAATCAAACACCGTAGTCTCACCCCGTATCTTTAAAGACTTCAGCTTTCCTTACATATTTGAAATCCATGAAAAACTCAAACAAAAGGGAGTTGAAAGTTTCGGGATACACCTATGCGGAGACCACAAGTTGAATTTGGAATATTTCAAGGAAATTTCACTTCCAGAAAAAAGTATTATAAGTGTAAGTGAGAAAATGGATATAGAACATGCAGCAAAAATATTCGGAAACAATTATATTATCGGAGGAAACATCCCAACCAACCTGCTTATTTGCGGAACCCAAAGGGAAGTTTTTAATGCCTCAAAAAATATAGTGCAAAAAATGAAATATCACGCTGGAGGATTTATTCTAATGCCCTCCTGCGACTTGCCTGTCCAGACTCCTCCACTGAATCTTTATGCCATGCTTAAAGCTGCAATAGATTTTGGAAGTTACGTATAATAAAAGGACTCCACTTTAAAGTGGAGTCCTTTTATTATACGTAACTTAATTTAGTCGTAAAACTGGAATCCATCATATCCCGAAGATTTTACGGTTTCAATCCTGGCCCATCCCTGGGTTCCATCGTCAGCCACCATGTAAACCCATTCATTGTCGTCAGTCTTTGTCATCCTTATGTTCTGGCCGCCGCTTGATATTACAGACGGCGAATTCTCGTCCTTCTCACTGTAGTATGTGCTGCTTTCCTTTTGGTATAGCACGTTGTTCCCAAGGCTTGTATCATAGTCCTGGTCGTATTTGTGTATGTTGTTTATAAGGCTTTTATAGGTTCCATAGTATGTAAAAATGTTTCTGCCCCACCAAGTGTGTATTTTCTCGAGCCTTACTGGAGCCTCTATTCCTTCGTCAGTAAGTATCGCCTTTGTGTTGAAGTCCTCTGAATTGCTTCTGTCGAAAGTGTCGCTCCTCGATATGAGCCCGCCCGTTGTCCCCACTGAGATTATTGGGTTTTTTGACTTTTGCCCGTTCACTTCGGTCCAGTACACATAAAATGTCGTAGTATAGTCCATGCTTGGCCCGAAATCCTTTATGCCTATGATCTTTCCAATATCAGCTCCGAACTTGTCATTGAATGCAATTATAGCAAAGCTTGAGTAGTCAGTGCTTTGCATGTTGCCAGCTTCCCTGAAGTATCCGTTTACAAGCAGCTTGCCCGTGCTGCTGTCAAACAGTATCTCCTCATCTTTGCCGTCGCCGTCAAGGTCTGAATAAACTGTTGAATCCGGCTTGTATTCCCAGTAGTTTTTGTCGTTTGTATATATCAGGCCTGAAAAAGTTTTATCTTCTCCTTTTTCAGCAGAAGGCTCTTCGACTTCTCCGTCAGTATACTGTGGCTCTTCCCCCATATACAGATAATACATGCCCTCACCTTGACTTATTCCATATCCCATTCCAAGCACTTTGTCCACGTACTTTCTGAACTCCGGAATGTCCTTGTAAAACTCGGATTCTTTCGGATCAGCTGTGTAAAATCCCCCCTTGAAGTACTTCTTTTGAATTTCATACAGCTCGCCCTCATACTCATTGAATCTCTCTTTGAGTTGTTTTTGAGAAAGCTTTTCTATTTTCTCTTCTTTGCTGTCTTTTTCAGAGTCTTCTTCTTTTACCTGCTCACCCTTATCCTTTTCAGCTTCCTCATTTTGGACTGTCTGCTCATTTCCAGCATTGCTCTCTTCTTTCGAACCACATCCTGTAGAGATGCTTACAGCCAGTACCAGCATCACTATGATCGCAAATAGTCTTTTCATAAAATCCTCCTTCTCAAAATTTTTTAACTAAATCGGCCGATGTATAATGTCCATGTCTAAAATACGTATGCTTTCACAAAAGACCAGTTTTACCAATATTATACCAAATTATCCATTCGATTTCGCTCAATCTGCTAATTTATAGCTTGAATTCACTCTTATCCCTTGAATTTTGGATTTTCATTTGCATTTTTTTAAAAAAAAACACCCGCCGATGCGACAGGTAAGATGTAAAAGATTTATTCTTTTATTTTTATGCCCTTAAATTTCAGTACTTTCTCGTATTATATGTTGAGCTGATTATATAGAAAAGGAGAATAACAATGAAAAAGAAAGTAATCTTATTTTTTGTTTGTACTTTGATGTTTTTTTCACCACGGGTTTTAGCCGAAGGGAATAAAAGAAAGGAAAATAAGCATTCCAAAAAAAACAAAGGAAAGAATAGGCGCTCCCTCCAGTCTTTCCCTTAATATTCCTTTTTATGCCATTTGCGAGATCTTACAAGTTTAATGCATCAGGCATAGTCCTCCAAGCACATCACTCAAAAACACCTGCAAATAATATGCAAGCACTTGATTAAATAAGCCTGCTAAAATATTCTTTCAAAACCCAGCTTATAGTCTCTACAGTAGCTGAATTGTCCCTTTCCACATAGTATCCTATCGCATATATTATCCATATGTGAACCGGGTAGAACACGTAAAACATGTACTTTGCAGGCTTGGAACTTGCTCCGCGCTCGCCGTTGTACATAAGTATGAACGGTACGGCGAAAACCTGCATCCACTGGACGTCGAACATCAGCAGCCCATACCATCCGAAATCCGGATTTGTTATGAAGCCCGGGATTGAAAAGCCCATCGTAGTGATGAGCGACACCGCTATGTATACTGCAGCCATCTTCGCTTTACTGCCCCTTAGGAAGTAAAATACCAAAGTCATTGACATACCGTATATTGTCGCCTCTGTAAACACGGATGCAATAACAAGTACAATCACTCCTACGATCCCGCCTGCCATTGCGGCCTTGCTCCTGCTATTGTCCCTTGTCCAATCCATCATTGCCATTATCAGCACCGACATTGCAAGCGAGAGGAATATGTTGTTGTGTATCCCGTAATCTCTGCTGAAAGCCATCATTACAAACTTGCTTCCCGCAAACATCACTAGAGACCATGCAAAAAGCCTAAGTGCGTACTTTTTCTTGCTCCTTGTATTGAAAAATCCCTCCACCAAAAAGAAGAAAAATATAGGTGCGACTATCCTTCCAATAAAATTAAACCAGATCGGCATTCCCGGAATATACGACGCCAAGTGATCAAAAGCCATAAGTATCATTGCAAATATTTTAAGCTGAAAACTGTTCACAATCTTGTCCCCTTTCAAAATCCCATGCCGATACATCCCGGCTGTAAAAATTCCACTCCCATCGCAGTGTCAAAATCCTTCAGGTTTATTTCAGTTCCAAAACCGGATCTTGCATACTCTTTCACCTTTTTGCCAAGGCTATCCTCAAGCTTTTTCACCTCGTTGTACTCGTCGATCTTTACCGCCGCAGTGCATCCCGCAGTCATTGCCATGAGAACCACCGCCATAATCATCGATATTATCCTTTTTTTCATATTAATCGTCCTCCTGTTTTTATTTAGAATATTCATGTAGAACCTTGCCCTTCTTCTAAATACTATTTTATAGCCTTTACTGAATTTTAAAAATCGATTTACATTACGCTTCCTTACGGTTTCGAAAGGTTATAATGAAGCTAAAAAAGCGTCTACCACAACACAGCAGACGCCTGTTTCCATCTGAATCATATTTACTTTCATATCACCTCTAGGCATTTACCGCTCAGTCTTCTGGTTATCCATGCCAATCGGCAGTGATATTAATCCCTAAGTATTATGCTTTTGCAGCCTGCACATGTCGCCGCAAAATAGCCTCCGTATATTGCCGTAAAGAATGCGGCCGTTATGAAAATGCTCTTCCCAGCGTTTATTTTACCTATGCTTGCAATCACATTGTTTGCAACTGAAAGTCCCACTATGGAATGTACTATCGCAAGTAAAAGGGGCATCATGAAGTACACGAGGACCTGTACGAAAAGAGCCCTTTTGACCAGGTCTTTTTCAGCCCCTATTTTTTGGAGAAGGTCATACCTTTTCTTGTTGTCAGCCGCCTCCGAAAGCTGCTGGAGCGCCAGTATCGCAACGCATGCCACAAGGAAAACGAATCCAAGGTATATTGCAAGAAATGTAGCTATTGTACTTGCGGATATGGACTCCATATGAATTCTCGTTTTTGAAAGGGCTATGTCGAAAGGTGTATTCGATGCTTCGCTTTCACCCCGGTATTCATTCAGAATCATGTCAATATCTTCATCGATTTTCACTCCATCTGCAAATTCATTGTATTTTACATTGAGCACAATATACTCCATGTCAAGCCCTTTGACAAGCTCGTCATTTACAATGAACATCGGCTCGACAAAAAAGTCTTCGTCATTGACTATGCTCTCATTGAAAATCATATTGAATCCAGGCCTCAACTCTTTCCCGCCGATTGAAAAAGCTTTTCCCGATTCTGCAATGTACTTTACGTAGTTTACGACTTCCTCTTTCGTGCAGTTTATTGCAAATTCGCCTTTTGCAAGGCCTATTCCCTTTTTTCCCTGAAGATAAAGGGCATTATTGTAATCCGAAAGCGAAATTATGCTTATCTCCCTGTCTCCCATCCATTTGTATACGCCTTCACTGTATTCAGGCGAAAGGATGTCCCTTAGCCAGACATTGGCTTTGTATACCGTATACTGCTCGTACTCTTCAGTCTTGCCGTCCAAAGGATATATCCCGTCTATTTGAGCGTAGATGTCATTTTCACCCTGCAATTCTCCGTCAGAATTGAAGTGTATGAAGCTGTTGTCAAACACCGTCCCTTTTTCCAGCTTTTGGTTCGCCACTTCATTGACGCTCATTCCGCTCGAAAATGTCCCTATGGCGAGAAGAAGTATTATGCATATTATGCTCATGGACACGTATGCGGTGTTGACCTTGCTGGCTATCTGCCTCATCACAAAAATGTTGAGGCCTCTGAAGTAAACAGATTTATTCTTTTGTAAAAGCCTCAGGGCAATGCCCGAAAGAGACATGAAAAACAGCAGCGTTCCAAGACTTCCAAGCACTATGCTCATAGTAAAGTCCATGTTCAAGTCCATCATTCCGTTTTTTATTATGAAATAGTACGAAAACCCCAGGCTTATTATGGACATAGCAAACAGTGCAATTGAAAGCTTAACGCTTCTTGTCTTGAACTCCTCATTTTTGCTATCCGCATACAAAAGCTTTATCAGACTACACTTTGCTATGGACACAAAATTGAACGACATTACAACTGCGAATATGAGCCCGAAATACATTATGGACTTCGCGGCCGCTTTTGGCGAGAATATGAACTTGAAGCTAGTCATGTCAGCCTCAAACAGCTTGGCCGTGAATATGGACATTAGCTGGGACATGAAAATTCCCGCCACAAGCCCTGTAATAAGCGCGAATATTCCTATCATAAGAGTTTCCATCATTAGTATGAGCGATATTTTTCCCTTTTCCATTCCCAGGGTCATGTATATTCCAAGCTCTTTCTTCCTTCGCCTTACAAGAAAATTGTTGGCATATACAATCAAAAGTCCCAGCACTACGGAAACGAACACCGACATGTACCCAAGAGTACTTGAAAGGGTCTGCATTGCGGCGTGCTTCATCTTTGTGACACTCATGAGCTCCTCCTGTGCCTCTATGGAATTGAACATGTAGAATATGCACACCGCAAAAGCAAGCGTCATGAAATATATTGCAAAATCTCTTATGCTCTTTTTTACGTTTCCAGCGGCAATTTTAAAAAGCATCATCGTTATCGCCTCCAAGAAGAGTCACCACGTCAATTATCCTGTCGAAAAATTCCTTTCTGGAATCCTCTCCGCGAATAAGCTCCGTGAATATTTTGCCGTCCTTCAAAAAGAGTATCCGCTTTGAATAGCTCGCCGCAAATGCATCGTGGGTTACCATGAGGATTGTGGCTCCATCCTCTGCGTTGAGCTTTCCAATGCTTTCAAGAAGCACCTTCGATGACTTCGAGTCGAGCGCGCCGGTCGGCTCGTCTGCGAATATGAGCTTTGGACTCGTTATTATCGCCCTTGCCGATGCTACCCTTTGCTTTTGCCCCCCTGACATCTGGTAGGGGTACTTTTCAAGGACATCCTCTATACAAAGCTTTCTTGCAATTTCCCTGATGCTTGAATCTATGTCTTTTGCCAGGTGGTTCATTATCGTAAGGGCTATCGCTATATTTTCATATGCGGTGAGCGTGTCCAAAAGGTTGTAGTCCTGGAATATGAATCCCAGCTGCTCCCTTCTGAATTTTGAAAGCTTTTTGCCCTTGAGTCCTGTTATCTCGTCCCCGTCTATATATATTCTCCCCGAGGTCACGCTGTCTATAGTGGATATGCAGTTTAAGAGCGTGGTCTTTCCGCTTCCACTCGCCCCCATTATAGCGACATATTCTCCCGAGCATACAGAAAAGCTTACGTTGTTCAGCGCCCTTGTCACATACTTTTTACTGCCATAGTATTTTTCTATATTTTCAACATTAAGCAGATTTCCCATCATAAAACCTCCCGCTACCTTCATTGTTTTTACGTTCTTATGAATCCATTATACAGCCCCAATATGTTTTTTTACATCGATTTGCCTTACGCTTTCTTACGGTTTTGAAAGGTTTCAGTCTGTTTTGCCTGAAAAGCAAAAAGAACCGCATAGTTACGATTCTTCAAATTGCAGCATTTTATTTTGTGGAAAATATATGTCTACCGTAGTCCCCTCGCCCACGCTCGACTCTATGTCTATTTTAAGCCCCATCTTCCTGCACAGCTTCCTGCAAAGATACAGCCCTATTCCAGTCGACTTTCGGGAAATCCTTCCGTTTTCTCCCGTAAAACCCTTCTCAAACACCTTGCCGATGTCCTTTTGAGTTATCCCCATTCCGTTGTCCTTTATTGAAAGGACCGTCCCCGCCTCTTCCTCTCTTGCACAGAAGCGGATTTTAAAATCCTCTCCCTTGTATTTTACGGCATTTTCTATGATCTGACCCAGTACAAACCTTATCCATTTTATGTCTGCATACACATGTAAGCCGCTTAGATTCTCCTTCGAAATCCCCGCCCTGTTTTCAATGAGAACCTTTGAGTGCCTCCTTATCGAGTCGTTAACCATCTGCTCAAGATTCAGCCTCTTTATTATGTAGTCGTTTTCCATATTGCTTATCTTTGAGTAGTAAAGGGCCTGTTCCACAAACCGGTCTATCCTGTCCAGCTCCTCAAGCAGGCTCGACGTTACATCATTCCTATTGTTTTCAATTATGAGCCTGCTCGAAGATATGGGGGTCTTCACCTCGTGCACCCATGTCTCTATGTACTCCTTGTATTCCTCCGACAATGTCTTGTATCTTGATATCTCGTCGTTCATGGACTTGTTTGCCATCTGAAGCACATCATAAAATATCTCTCCCTCCATGAAAGTGGGTCTAAATACCATCTCGGATATAAGGTGTTTCTTGTCAATGGCCTCGCTCCTTTCAACCACATTGCTGTAAAAACGGCATTTTTTCATGTACTCGTATGCCAGCGCGCCGCACATACCCATAACATGCAGTGAAAAGAGCATTGACACCAAATAAGTGCTTATATTAAAAGCCAAAAGCACTGCTGATTCAAAAATAACCGTGAATAGCATAATCACTGTAAAAAAGGCTTTGTCCCTTAAAAAATCAGTTGTCTTCATATCACTATGTACCCCTGCCCTCTTTTGGTCTTTATGAAATCGTCCACCCCTATTGACTTTAGCTTTTCCCTGAGCCTCGATATGTTTACAGTGAGAGTGTTGTCGTCCACAAACTGGTCGCTTTGCCAAAGCTCGTCCATTATGTCATTTCTCGATACAATGCTCCCTTTGTTTTTTATCAGCACATTGAGTATCCTCAGTTCGTTTTTAGTGAGCTCCTCCTCCCTGCCTTCAAAGCCTACAGTGCCCTTTGACCTGTCAAGAGCAACTCCCACGTGCTCAAGTTTTTGTGATCCTGAACTCTCGCTACACCTGCCCAGCACCGAGTTTATCCTTGCAAGAAGTATCTGAGAATTGTAGGGCTTCGTCACGAAGTCGTCAGCACCCAGGTTTATGCTCATAAGCTCGTCCATGTCAGTGTCCCTGCTTGTCACTACAATTATCGGGACGTTAGAAACCTTCCTTATCTCCCTGCATATGTGATGCCCGTCAAAATAGGGAAGGTTTATGTCCAGAAGTATTATATCCGGCTTGGAATCAAGCGCTATGTCTATTATGTTTTTAAAGTCATCGCTAAAATCGCATTCATATCCATATCTTTCAAGAAATATGGCCAGCTCTTTTCTTATCTTCTCGTCGTCTTCAACTATGAATATACTCGACATTATTCACCTCTCAAACAGTCTGATTTGTAAACCTTTTGCAAAAGTTTACCTTTGACTTTGCAATTTTCCAAATCTTTATTCACATATTATACTATAACTTTAATGATATCAAAATTTTTTATTCCAATTCATAAACTCATTTCCAACGCACCCGTAACCACAACAAATATGAACGCTCCCCATGGATGTGTAAACTTTTAATAAAGTCTATTCATCCATGGGGAGCGTTCATATTTTAAAAATGAGGTTTGACATTTTAAGCTTTCAATTTATTTTTTGAGTATTCTCATGGAGTTCATAACGGCTATTATGGACACTCCCACATCTGCAAATATCGCAAGCCACATGCTTCCAAGGTTCATGAATGCAAGCACGAAAACCATCCCCTTTATGCCCACAGACATTCCTATGTTCATATTGACTATGCTCTTGGTTCTTTTTGCTATTTCTATGGCCTTGGCCAGCTTTGAAGGCTCGTCGCTCATTATGACAACGTCCGCTGCCTCTATAGCCGCGTCAGAGCCGACTCCTCCCATCGCCACTCCTACATTTGCCCTTGCAAGCACCGGAGCGTCATTTATTCCGTCTCCCACAAACGCAAGCCCTCTGATGTTTTCATTGTAAAGCTCTTCGACTTTTTCAACCTTGTCCTGCGGAAGAAGCTCAGAATACACCCTGTCTATTCCAAGGTCTTTTCCAACAATGTCTGCAACTTCCTTTTTGTCTCCGGTAAGCATTGCTATATTTTGTATTCCAACATCTTTGAGACTTCTTATTGCGTCTTTGGAATCTATCTTCACTTCGTCTTTTATTATCATATGGCCTGCGTATTTTCCGTCCAGTGCAGTGTATATTACTGTTCCAACAGCTTCTACTGGTTCGCACTTTATCCCGAATTGATCCATGAGTTTTTTGTTTCCGCTTGCGACAGAAACTCCATCGACAAGGGCCGTTACGCCTTTTCCCGCTATGTCCCTGTACTCCTTTACCAGCTTTTTGTCTAAATGCCCGTCGTATTCTTCAGTTATTGAAAGTGCTATGGGATGGTTTGAAAAGCTTTCAGCAAAGGCGGTATATCTTAAGAGCACATTGTCCGATATCCCTCCCATGCCCTTTATGTCGTCCACCTTGAAGCTCCCCTTTGTAAGAGTCCCCGTCTTGTCGAAAACCACTGTGTCTATCTGGGTAAGTGCCTCAAGATAATTGCCTCCCTTTACAAGTATTCCGTTTTTGGAAGCTGCTCCAAGCCCCGCAAAATATCCCATAGGCACCGATATTACAAGCGCGCATGGACAAGATATTACAAGGAATATCGCCGCCTTGTAAATCCAGGTTTCAAAGCTCTGCCCTTCCATTATAAGTGGCGGAATCAGTGCGGTCATCACAGCCGCAGCAACTACAGCTGGCGTGTAATACTTTGCGAATTTGGTTATCCTTTTCTCCGTTTCGGCTTTTTTGCTGCTTGCATTTTCAACGAGATGTAGTATCTTCGACACTGCAGACTCATTGAAGCTCTTTGTCACTTCTATAGTCAATACTCCGTTTATGTTTATGAATCCGCTTGTTATTTCATCTCCCTTGGATACGTCCCTAAGAGCCGATTCCCCTGTAAGGGCTGCCGTGTCCACAGAAGACGCGCCTTCTATTATCTTGCCGTCTAGAGGAACTTTTTCTCCCGGCTTTACAATTATTACGTCCCCCCTGCTTACGTCACCCGGAGAAACCCTTTTGAAATCGTCTCCGACTTTGAGGTTTGCATATTCGGGCCTTATGTCCATAAGCTCCGCTATTGACTTTCTAGACGATTCAACCGCCCTCCCCTGGAAATACTCCCCTATTTCATAAAGCAGAACTACCATTATAGCTTCCGGATACTCCCCTATTCCAAATGCGGCCATAGTGGCTATGGTCATAAGGAAATTCTCGTCAAAAAGTTCTCCACGCAGTATATTTCTTGCTGACTTTATTATTATGTCTTTCCCTATGGCAAAATAACTGATCAAAAAAAGGAATATGCCAAAAGGCTGCTCCTTTAAGTATAATGCGCCCAGGAATACAGCTATCCCTGCGCCTATCCTGTGGAGTCTTGACCTGTCGAGCCGCCTCTTTTTTGCCTCTTTGTCTGGATTTTTTTTAGATGATTTGCTTTTCTCCTCAACTATAGCGCCAGGTTCCACCTGGTCCGCTATTTTTTGAACCGCATCAATTACTGTATCCGCATTACTTTCGCTTACCTCTACTGTAAGCGTAGACGTTGCAAAATTCATGACTGAACCCTTTATAAAACTTAAGTCTGCCACATTGCTCTCTATTTTTGCTGCACAAGAAGCGCAGTGAAGTCCATTTATTAAAAATTCCTTCACCTCGTATCCCTTTGCCGCTGAAATCACAGATGTTGTAAGTTTGACTTCCTGTCCATGACAGCAGCAACCTTGGCTGTGCGTATGTTTTTCACCCATAATTAGTCCTCCCGTGCATTTCTATTTTCACAATACATGAATAGTTGTTCATATGTCATTTTAATATTATACCCTTTCGGGGTTTTAGTCAAGCACTAATATAATGTGAATCTGCCTTACTGATGCCCTGTCGCCTGATGTCATAGTTAGCATGAATTCATGTCCACTTAAGCTTTTTGGGAATCATGGGGAATTTTCGCTGAATTTTGAAAAAAAAGGATACATAGTCTTTACTACATATCCTCTTACAGTCATAAATTATACTTTTTTGATCATATGATTAGTTTTAAGTGCTTATAAATCTCCTGCATTCAGCCTCTAACGAAGCTTAAAAGCTATAATTCAGCCATATAAATTTATATGCCTAGTTTCCTGAAAGTGCACATTCTCTTGTCATCTGTATATACGACTTCAAATCCTATTGATTTTGCAATATGCTCAAGCGTCTTAATCGTAAAAAACGATATGTGGGTTTTATCCCTTCTGTACCACCACTCGAGAAATGCATCCTCGTCGTTTTCATGAAAAAGCGTCATGAAGGCTAAAATACCGCTGTCTTTGAGCTGCTCGTGAAAAAGCCTGAATACCTCCATTGGATTTGGAATGTGCTCCACGACCTCCGTAGACACTATGACATCGTACTTCTTGCCAATATACACTTTTTCCGGCTGATAGTGGAGATCATAATTGTCTATTTGAAAGTCATAGTCCCTTTTTATGAGCTGGGTCAAAACCGGTTCAGGCCCGCTTCCAAAATCAAGCGCCAGTCCGCTGCTCTTGAATGGCATTACGGCTGAGCTTAAAAAATTTTGAAACATTTTCACATAGCCTTCGCATTCAATTGAGTTTTCATGCAAATCGTAAATCTCTTTTTCCTTGTCGAAAGACACTCTCTTTGAATCATCCTTTTGAATGAATTCACAAGTTTGACAGTGGTAATATGATATGTCAAACTGATCATCTTTAATAATGCGGGTACTCCCCCCACAAATTTTACACATTACTGAAATAATATCACCTCAAAAAAATTTAATATTATCTTTTTATGCTGCTGTAAAAGCTCTCTCCATTGCCACCATACTCCACTCCTAGCATGTCAGCAATGGTTGCAGCCATGTCGGCAAAGCTTTTTCTGGTTCCCATGTCCACATTAGGCTGTATTCCTTTTCCGTACACAATAAGTGGAACATACTCCCTCGTGTGGTCAGTACCCTTGTACGTCGGGTCGTTTCCGTGGTCTGCTGTGAAGAATACTACGTCGTCTTCACTCATGGCGGCCAGTATTTCAGGTATTCTCTCGTCAAACTCCTCGAGAGCCTTAGCATAGCCCGTGGCATTTCTTCTGTGTCCGTACTTCGCATCAAAGTCAACAAGGTTTGTCATTATTATTCCCTCGTTTTGAGACTTGATGTATCTTATGGTCTGGTCCACTCCGTCCATGTTGCTTTTAGTGTGGATGTCCTCCGTTATACCCTGCCCGTTGAATATGTCCACAATTTTCCCTACCGCTATTACGTCCTTGCCTGCCGATTTGATGTAGTCTAAAAGTGTATCTGAAGGCGGGCTTACAGAATAATCCCTTCTGTTCGAAGTTCTTTCAAAGCTTCCCGGCTGCCCTGTGAAAGGCCTCGCTATTACCCTGGCAACGGAATGCTTTCCCGTGCATATATTTCTTGCAGCCTCGCACATTCTGTAAAGCTCCTCAAGAGGTATTATATCTTCGTGCGCAGCTATCTGGAATACGCTGTCCGCAGACGTGTATACTATAGGCTTTCCAGTTTCCATATGCTCCTCGCCAAGCTCTTCAATAACCGCAGTTCCGGAAGCCGGCTTGTTGCAAATAATATTTCTTCCAACGGCCTCTTCAAACGCTTCTACCACCTCCGGCGGGAAGCCTTCAGGATAGGTGTTGAACGGCTCGAACGTATGAATGCCCGTAAGCTCCCAGTGGCCTATCGTAGTGTCTTTTCCGCTTGAAACCTCTGCCATTCTCGCATAGGCTCCAAAGGCGGATTTCTCTCCTCCGACCGCACCTGTTCCCTCTATGTTTCCTATTCCGAGCTTTTTAAGGTTCGGGATGTTGAATCCTTCATGGTTTTTTGCAATATTGTTCAGCGTATTTACGCCTACATCTCCATACTTGTCACTGTCTGGCAGCGCCCCTACTCCCACGCTGTCCATAATTATAACTATCGCTCTTTTTATCATAACTACCTCTCCATAATAATTATTCACAGGCACTGCCTTTGGCTCCATGCCTGTTGATTTTAGCTCCTTTTAATACAATAATCGTTTGCAATATAAAAGCAGGTGAAGTCCACCCGCTCTTGTTTTGAAATCAACTGCCTGTTGGCAATTTGAAAATTTCCTCATAAATAATATACCATAAATTCAAGTGGTTGATACCTGTTTTCTCATTTATACTCACTTGAAAATTCATTACAAGTCCATTTGCTGCGGTAATTGTTGGCATACTTCTCGCATTTCCAGCCGGCCTAAAATTTTCTCAAGTATCTGTCCAGCTCCCACTGGGATACGTATTTTGAATATTCCCCCCACTCGTACAGCGCCGCGTCAATGAACTTTTTCAGGGCATGCCTGCCAAGGGCCTCCTGCACAACGCTGTCCTTTAGCAGCTCTTGGACTGCTTCATATAAGTTTGCCGGAAGCCTTTCAATCCCCCTCTCCGCCATTTCGCTTTCATCCATTTTATAGACATTTCTGTTTACCGGTTTTGGGGGTTCTATATTGTTTTTAATTCCGTCTAGTCCCGACTTTAACACAGCTGCCAGCCCTATATATGGATTTGCCGATGGATCTGGGCTTCTAAGTTCTATCCTGGTTGACTTTTCTCTTTTCGAAGGCACCCTTATAAGCGGACTCCTGTTGCCTGACGACCACGCAATGATAGTAGGAGCTTCATATCCCGGTGTCAGCCTCTTGTATGAATTCACTGTTGGATTGGTGATTGCAGTAAATCCCTTTGCATGCTCCATGACTCCGCCAAGGAAATGATACGCCGTCTTTGAAAGCTGCATTTCATCTGTCTCATCGTAGAACGCATTTTTTCCATCCAGTGTCTGTAGCGACATGTTTACGTGCATCCCTGATCCGCTGAGTCCGAATTTTGGTTTTGGCATGAACGTTGCATGCAGTCCGTGTCTTTGGGCGATAATCCTTACGGCCATTTTGAAAGTCATTATGTTGTCGGCAGTAGTCAGCGCATCGGCATATTTGAAGTCTATTTCATGCTGGCCGGGTGCACATTCATGGTGCGACGCCTCTATCTCAAAGCCCATCTGCTTTAACACCAATGTCATCTCCTTGCGCGCACTCCCCCCCAAATCGGCAGGCGCCAGGTCAAAATACCCCGCATCGTCATGGGTTTCTATGGTAGGCTGTCCCCTTTCATTTGTGTGGAACAGGAAAAATTCACATTCCGGTCCCACATTTAATATGTATCCCATATCGTAAGCTTCCTTTAGCACCTTTTTTAACGTGTTCCTAGGACAGCCTTCAAAAGGCGTGCCGTCTGCCATGAACACATCGCATATCAGCCTCGCCTCTTTTGGATAGCTGCTCCAGGGCAGTACCACAAATGTGGACAGGTCAGGCCTTAAATACATGTCAGACTCCTCTATCCTGACAAAACCGTCTATAGACGAACCGTCAAACATTATTTCGTTGTTAAGCGCCTTGTCCAGCTGATCCACTGTAATTGATATGTTTTTCATTACTCCAAGAATATCAGTAAACTGAAGATGTATAAACTCCACTTCCGACTCCCTCACTGTTTCCAAAAGCTTTTCTCTTTCATTCACTATTGACCACCCCTTCCATCTGCCATTTATGTCCAGCAACTTCACAAGCTTTTATTCAACTATTTAATATATTCCCCTAGTCTACAGTTTTACAATCAAACACTTTATATAATGCTATTTTTCATGGGTTTTAAAACAGTGAAAATCGGCGTGAATTTAAGCCTTATATTTTAAAAAGCAGGTGCCAAAGGCACCTGCTCTCACTTATGACAGTCACTATTCAACTTTGCACTATTGCCTCACTATCCCAAACGCTCAATGCAAAACACTTACAAGTTTTACTCATTTTGCATTGAATGTGTTTTTCGTCCCAAATCCAAAACTATCTATATAGGTCTGCTGCAAACTCTTTGAGGCTCTTCTCGTCAGTCACTTCAAAATGCCTGTCCTTCTTTATAAGCACCCCCTTTTCACAAAGTGAGTTTAAAGTCCTCAGAAGATGCCTATAGCTTGATCCCAAAAGCTCTGCTATTTCTGTCAGGTTTTCATTAAATACAATCACCTTTCTGCCGCCATAGTCCATTATTTCCTCAGTGGCAATTATATAGCTTGCAAGCCTGTTTTCAAGCGGGTAAAGCAGGTTTATGGAGCTGTTTTTAGAACACATGCTAAGCTTTTCACCTAGTGAACTGCATACAAACCTCAAAAATTTGGCATCGCCCAGAAGATGTTTTATTGCATTTTCAATTGAAATCCCTATGCAGTATACATCCTCTATTGCCTGCACATTCGTAGACGCGCTTTGCCCGTTGATTATCTCAAGATCCCCAAGCACCTTGAATCCCTTGTAAAAACAGAGCAGAAGAGATTTTCCATTGCTAAGAGTTACATACACCTTCGCCTTCCCTTCTACCAGAAAAAGAAGATGCCCTACATTTTCGCCATCCATGCAGATATACTCCCCCTTTTTAAACGAGAAGAGCTCCATAAAAGGCCTCATGTCTTTCGAAAAAATCTCATCTATTCCATATTTTAAAATATATTTTTCCATTCTCTTGATATCATTTATTTTCACCATGGCTTTGCATTCCATCTCCATATAATTTATTTCCTCTCAGTATGACATATGTCATAACCATTTTCAACTTTTACATGGTATCTTATACTCAAGGATTAAGTCTTTAAGGAGGCAACATTATGAATAATTTGATTTCAACCTTTATAGGTGCTTTGATATCTTTCATGATTCTGGTAAATGGCATACTCTCAGACAGCATAGGAAACTACTCTTCAAGTGTTATAATCCACCTTGTAGGGCTGGTTTCAGTATTAATAGTGCTTGCAGCATGCAGATCTAAAATAAGTATTCAAAAGGGAATCCCTCTATATATGTACAGCGCAGGAGCTCTTGGCGTTTTCACTGTCCTTTTCAGCAATTTGAGCTTTACGCAACTTGGAGTATCTCTCACCCTTGCACTAGGACTGCTTGGACAGTCCATATCTTCGATTGTAATAGACCACTTCGGGCTTCTTGGAATGGATACTGTGAAATTCAAAAGTAAAAAATACATCGGTCTGCTTCTAATATCACTCGGGATATTTGTAATGGCCGCTTATTAAAGGAGGACTACAATGCTTTTTGTTTATATATTAATATCAATACTTGCCGGCGTGTCTGTTGTGGTTTCCAGGATAATAAACTCCAACCTTGCCGAGAAAATAGGCATTCTACAGGGAACCTTTTTCAATTTTATATTAGGGCTAATATGCTCATATGTTTTCCTGTTTTTAAGCGGCAGCAGCGTGGCCCTGCCAATGTCAAAAATGGAATCGGTGCCTCTATGGGTATTTTCAGGAGGAGCTGCAGGAGTATTGACGATTGTTCTTTCAAACTATATCACTCCTAAAATATCCGCATTCTACCTTACTCTGCTCGTATTCATAGGCCAGCTTTTCACCGGCATGGCCATAGACTATTTTACTCTGGGCGAGATATCATCAGGTAAAATAATCGGAGGAATCCTTGTTCTTGTAGGGCTAGGCTACAACCTTCTGGTTGATAAAAATTCAGACAGCGAGCCGGCTGCAAATCAAAACAAGTTTTTTGTTGAAAGCAATAAGATTGTATAATTAAACATCAAATGCTCATTTTCAACCTTTTCCTATACGCCTGTCTTGATCTGTGGAGACAGCAATACTCATACAAGAATCCTGCAATTTTTCACTAAAAATATTACTTATAAATAAATTTTGACTACTCTGCCGCATTTCATTTATTATTCAGAGACCTTTCTCTGATTTTGGCTTCTATAAAATTCTTCAAAACTTTCCTTCGGCAAAGGTTTGCTGTAGTAATAACCTTGAATAAGGTTACAACCTATACTTTTTAAATATTCTACCTGTTCTTTTGTTTCCGCTCCTTCTGTTATCACCTTCAAATTTAATTTTTTTCCCATTTCCGTTATAATCTCTGCCATCTCTCCGTTATCGTCCTCAGGATAATCTTTTATAAAGATTCTATCAATTTTAAGCTTGTCGATATTTAGTTTTTTCAAATAGCTCAGTGATGAAAACCCTGTTCCAAAATCATCTATAGCTACAGATGTGCCCAAAGACTTAAACATTTTTAATTTTTCATTTATGCTGTCCAAGTCTTCTATCAATAGGCTTTCCGTTATTTCTATTTCAATGTTTTTGGGATTGACCCCATGCTTTTCAATCGATTTTCTCAGCTGGTTCAATACATCGCTATCCTTAAACTGCACCGCTGATATATTAATTGCTATCTTAAAATCGTCACATTGTAAATCTTCAAATAATTTAACATCGCCACACACCCTGTCTATTATCCAATTTCCAATTTCAACTATAAGACCTGTCTTTTCAGCTATTGGAATAAATTTTGCCGGTGATACATAACCCAGTTTTTCATTTTTCCATCTTAATAAGGCCTCTGCACCTACAATTTTTTCTTCGCAGGTTTCAATTTGTGGCTGATAATGAATATCTAGCTCGTTGTTGAAAATCGCCTTGCTTAAAAGCAGTTCCAGTTCACTTTCCTTGCTCAGATGCTCCTTGAATTCCTGCTTGTAGAATTTATAGTTCTCTCCTTTCTCTCCAAGCAGTATCTCCAGAGCTATATTTGCATTTGAAATAAGTTCGTTTGCATTTTCCCCGTCATTAGGATAAACCGCTATGCCGCTTTTAATGTCTAAGCATATCTCTTTTTCATTTAATCTAACAGATCTTTTTGTTCTTTCAACAAATTCATCCATAAAGTCTTTGATCATATGAAGACTCTCTTTTGACTTCAATACTATTACAAATTCACTTGCACTGGTTTGGGCTACAAAATCCTCTTTTTCCATTATACTTTCAATGCTGTTTGTCATTTCCCTGATCAACTGCTTGTAATGACCACTTCCGAATTTTACAATCATTTTATTATAATTCTCAATCGAAAAATATATAATTGCAAACAAATCCTTGTCGCTTTTTATGCTGTTTTCTACGAGCTCGACCAACAGATTCTCATTGGGCAGATTTGTACTTAAGTTATAGTTCTTTAATTTTGAAACATATCTTTCTGTTTCCTTTTCATTCGTTAAATCCTTAAATATTCCGATATAATTTACAGTCCTGCCTTTGGATTTGTTTTTCACTGCAATTATGGTTAGATGCTTGGGATATATTACTCCATTTTTCTTCCTATCCCAAAGGTTTCCTTGCCACAGTCCTTTTTCATTTATTTCTTTCCACATTTTTTTGTAAAAGTCCCGGCTCTGCTTGTCTGATTTGAAATTGCTCGGCTTTAAACCCATGACTTCTTCACGTCTGTATCCTGTATATTTTTCAAATGCCTTGTTCGCATAGAGGATGTTCGTATTGGAATCTGTAATAATCACTGCATCATTAGTGCTGTCTGCAATATCTTTTGTAAGTTTCAATTGATTTTTATCTTTTTTGAAATAGTAAGTCACTATAACAATTACCAGTATAAACAAACCCATCAGTATTAATGAAATAATCCATGTCCTTTTAATATTAAAAACGGATTCTCCATTTATTAGTGGTATATTTGCAAAATCAAACGAGGACACTATTACCCAGTTATTGTCATTATGGCCCCTGCTTATGTTTGATTCAGGGTGAATATGGCTATAGTAGTATATTTCGCTGCCTGACTCAAAAACTCCATTTTCATTTTTTATGATTTCTTGCCATAATTCTTTATTTTCATGCGCCAAGGAAACTCTTTCCCTGCCTTTAAACATAAATCCGAAATTCTTATCCTCCTGTTTATTAAAAAGGTAATATCCCTTGCTATCTGACAGCATCGCCTCCACAATACCCTCTTCATCTTTTGCAAAGTGCTCTTTGAAAACATTTAGAAAATCCTGCCCTTTGTAATTAATCACCAGTACGCCTTTACATTCACCATTTTTAGAATATAAGGGGGTAGCGAATCTTATCATGGGTTCATAAGGAACTTGGACCTTTCCATTTTCAACATTTAAATCCATAGGCGATATATAGACCTGCCCATCATTTAAGCCGCAGGCGTATTTAAAATAGTACCTGTCGCTTTTATCCTGCAGTTCTCCCTTGGGAATCAATACAACTTCCCCGTTGTCATTTTCAGCCCTGACGATCTCCCTGCCTGTTGCATCCAAAAAACGTATTTGATCAATCTCTGTTTTATTTGATAAAAACCTCGAAAACATCTTCTCTAATTCTTTTTCCGTATATTCGTCCGGTTTGCTCGAATATGCTTTCATTTCATTTGAATTTTCCACTACAAATAAGTCATCAATCATATTTTCATAAATGTCTTCAATGACATATTTTATTATGCTTGCCTTTTTCTTTTCTTCTACCATTATTAGCTCTGCAGTCTTTTCAACTTCATTTTCATAAACATAGTTGTAAAAGCTAGTGAGCAGTATAATCACAGGAACAGCAATTGCTATGTACATTTTCAATATATTCTTAAAATCTTTAATTTTATTCTTATCCATCACATGTCCTCCGCCATATTCCTTATAATAAACAATTCTATAACATATACGATATGTTTAACAAATCCAATATGCCTTCACATTAGAATTATACCAGTTTCACAAAACGCGAAACAGAATACACCATACTTACTGACTCTGTTGAATATAATGTTCAAATTCATCCTTACTATATATTTCAGCTATATAATTCCAATTGATTATAATCGAAAATGCGCATGCGGGCCGGAATGTCCGGTTCGCATGCGCATTTTTTCTCCATTTATTAATATGCATTTATACTACAACTCTGTAATTCCGACGTTCTCTCATGTATTATTAACGCTTTAATACCTCATTCCATTGCTCTCTTTCCACGCTGTCACCGCTTGTATCTCTTATTGTAACAGGGCTTTTGAATTCGTCTATCATCGCTCTGGCCTTTTCCGCCATTTTAAGGACATGCCCATTCTTAGTCGTCGTAGTCCCTCTTATTTGCTCGTTTAAAGCCGCATCGTTGATAAGGATAGTTATGTCACGGCCCTCGTATTTTTCAAGCTCTTTGAGCAAATCCATAAGTGCAACAAGCCCTACAACCGCTGGTTTCTTGTACTCCTTAAATATGCTCTCCCTGCAAACCTGATCCTCATTTTCATATATGCTATATCTGATTTCTATGTCCTCGCCCTCGAAACAACTTGAAATTCCTGCTAAATAAGCTGTAATCATATTACTCCTCCATTCAATTATCCATACTTCTTCTGTGCACTGCGCACCTTCTGATTATATCACACTTATTATGCTGTGACTGCAAAATCAGTTCTATGCATTAGCGTTCCTATATGTTTTGAACAAAATAAATTGCTCACCTTTTCATTCTCCTAAACGCCTTTCTTGTCGGGTACAGCATGTCCAGAGCAACAAGCATTCCCTTTATGTTTCTCTTGAACGATGGGTTTATGGGCTCCGAGAGAACCTGCGGCCACATTTTCTCCATAAGCCTTTTGTAGAGGCTGCAGCTGTACTTGTTCCTGTATGAAGGCCTTACCGATAGCAGTATCGCCATAAGGCTCCTGCAGCTAAAAGGCGTATATTCCTCTATTGCAATATCAGTCTCGCTCCTTTGCGAAGCCTCCCATCCAAGCCACTCCTCCCAGCAGAAGAGTGAGAACGGATCCACATTCATGTCCTGCGAAAACCCCATGTTGTTTTCTATCCATTTGCCGCTAGTTCTTTTCACATATTCGTTATTGTAGTATTCATCCCTTCCGCCGTATGCTACGCATGTGCTGTAAAATTCATCCCTGTACTTTTTGGTGTTTCCCCTGTAGCTTCTTATTACTTCGCTCACATGGCTCGACACGTTGACCTTTTCTGGAAACTTCTTGAAAAACACGTTGTATATCCCGGCAAGGTTGTCTTCCTTGAAGTACGCCGTATTTGCCCGGAATATTTCAGCAAACCTTTCGTCCACATGTTCGGGAGCTTCAATCACATGAAACTCCACTCCCAGCTTTCCAAGCAGCTTTCGCGGTATCTCTATGTCCATGTGTGAATATTCCATGTGCGGGAATTTTATGACGTAGTACATCACCTTGTCACAGATTTCCCTCGAGGCTGCAAGCAGTATCCTACTGTCCCAGCCAGCTGTCACAGGAATCAGCAGCTCCCCTCGCAGGGCCGCCGCCTTCAAAAACCCCTTCAGCATTTCCGATGCGGTGTCTACAGCATATTCAATCCCAACTCTTTCAAGGGGCTTTAAAGGCCAGTACCTCTTAACAGCCCCGGTTTCCATGCTTATATAGTGGTTGGGCTTGAGGCTTTTAGTGGCCTTGTATATCGTATCTTCTCCAACCCACTGCTTCTTGAAATCCAAAAAAATATCAGAATGGTAGAGCTCCTGTATGCCTATGTCGGTATTCTCTGCGACATCCAAAAAGCTTGCCAGTATTGGCAGCTGCGCTGCGCACGAAACCCCGTGCTCTCCAATGTGGTAATATACCTCCCGCTGCCCGCCAGCATCATGGAACATATTGCACTCATTCTCGTCCTCATACATTAAGGCAAACCTTCCGCCTATATCATATGTCGATTCCACAAAATCCATGAAACTATTGCTCTGCGCCAGCATCCGCCTTATAATGTCGCCATTGCCCTGCTGAGGCCTTTTCCAGTCTAGCATATATCCAAGGAGCATCACCCTTTTCCCTTGCTCCTCTTCAACTGTGACTTCAAGATCGGGATGGACATAAAGCATTTTTTGCCCAAAGCACACATTGTATCTTTTCCAGCCCAACAGCCCTTCTATTTTTTTAGCAGTCATAAGGAACTGCTTCCTGAATACAAGTTTGTCGTAGTCGCTATTATCCATGGCTTCCTCCCATGAGTATCTTAAATTTTCAGCACTTTATGATTTTTATCAAATGACATTTTAATATATTATATATTTACCTGTTTACATGCACCTCAACCAAAATGTAATCAGACTGCGAGCCTTAGCGATTTAATATACGGCAAGTCAAAATTCCACATGTTTGTGTTTAACTTTCTATGACAGGGTAATAATTATCCAAGGAGAATTAGGCATTGAAAATATGAATATAAATATCGGCATTGAGACGAAAGGATGGCATAGAATGAAAAAGGTTGTAGTGTATGGAATGAATATACTTAGCAAGATGCTCTACTACGACTCACTGGGCAATGAGAATTTTGAGATCGCCTGCTTTGCTGTTGATGCAGACCATATGCGTGGAAGAAGTCAAATGCTGGGACTGCCCCTTGTATGTATGGATGAAATTCAAGTACTTTACCCTCCCGACAAATATGACATGGTGGCCCTTTTCGACGGCTACGACTGCATTAGGGACAGGGAGAAAAAGTACCTGGATGCAAAAAACAAGGGATATACCCTGAGAAACTACATAAGCTCAAAGGCCGACGCGCCTCCCAATATCTCCATGGGCGACAACAACATAGTAATAGGCCAGTCTCACATTGGAATTGAAGGTGTCATGGGAAACAACAACCTCATAAGGCAAAACGTATACCTAGGGCATGGCTTCAAACTTGGAGACAACAACGTCATCACCGCAGGCTGCTCAATAGGCGGCGATTGTGAGTTTAAAAACAACTGCTACATAGGCCTCGGAAGCACAATAGTGAACAACACAAGAATTGAAGAGGAGACTCTTGTAGGTGCCGGCTGCGTCGTAATAAGGAACACAGAGCCGTATTCTAAAAACGTTGGAAACCCGGGCCGCATAATAGCATATCACAAAGAGGAAGGGATGGTGATGAGCGTACATGAATAGTAAATTCGTTGTCAATTTCACGCCTACGGGCATGCTGCCTCAAAAGAGCCAAACTCCCCACGTGCCCATATACTGCCGCGAAATCATAGCGGATGTGAAAAAAGCCTGTCAAATAGGCATAACATCGGTACACCTTCATGTAAGAGACCAGATCACGCACAAACCGTGCTACAAGAAGGAGACATACAAAGAGATAATAAGCGGCATAAGGGAATTCGCTCCCGATCTGGTAATATGCGTTTCAACCAGCGGACGCAGCTTCAATGAATTTGAGAAAAGAGCCGATGTCCTGCAGCTTGATGGCGATTTAAGGCCTGACATGGCAAGCCTTACGCTCAGCTCTCTAAACTTCAACACTCAGGCAAGCATAAACGAACCTCCAATGATAATCCGCCTTGCTCAGGAGATGCTGCATCGAGGCATAAAGCCCGAACTTGAAGCCTTCGACGCTGGTATGATCAACTACGCCAAATACATTATGAAAAAGAATTTGATCAAACCGCCGTATTATTTCAATCTCATAATTGGAAACATAGCATGCGCCCAGGCCGACCTGGCCCATGTGGGCCTTATGGTCAGAGACCTTCCCGAGCAGTCGGTGTTTTCAATAGGCGGGATAGGCGGCTTCCAGCTTCCCATGAACTCTCTTGCAATTTCAATGGGATACGGAGTGAGGGTGGGGCTCGAAGACAACATATGGTACGACAGCTCAAGGACAAGGCTCGCCTCTAACATCGACCTTGTACAAAGAGTGCATTCTATCGGAAAGGCCAACGGCAGGCAGGTCATGACGCCAGCTGAGCTTCGCTCCCATTTAGGTCTAAAGAGGGGATTTGGGGAGTATGGCGACCAAGGCAGTTTAGATGTGGGGGATTTTTGCAAAATTCTTGTTAAATAAGTGATGACATCGCACTTTGCCTGCGCGATGTCATCACTTTTATTATTTCTTCACATGCCAGAGGTATTTCATACCCTTTTAATATGCCCTTTTTATCAGTCAAACCGACTTTTCCAATATATTTTGGGGTATAATGACAATTATAGCCTTTCTACTTTTTATTACATAAAATAAACAAATTTGAACCGGAGGGATATTATGGAATTTTAAAAAACAAGCTATAGTGAAATACATACACCGCTGAAAACTTATGGCCTGATCCTTTTTAACGGACATATTTCATCAAGTGAATTGACTGAGTTTATTATCCACTTAGAGGTCCAATAGACTATGAAACGCTTATTTCTGTATATCACCTTTTACATTATTATTCTAATGACGGGATGCACAAAAGTGAATATATATAATGCCCACGACGGGACTCTTGATTTGTCAGGCCAAACTTTCGATGACAACACGGTATATAAGATGCGCGGAGAATGGAAGATAGCATGGAACCAGTTTCTCGACCCAGTCAAGGACCTCCAGAAAATAAAAGACCTTGATACCTGCGTCGTTGTACCTCATACTTGGTCTAGGCTTCAGCTTGATGATACTTCCATTGGAAATCAGGGATTTGGAACGCTGGTGCTAGATATAGATACGGGGATAGAGCCTGTATCACTAGCCGTTAAAAGCACATACATAACATCCGCATTCGACATGTATGCCAATGGCACACTCATTGCGTCAAACGGCAATATAGGCGAGACCCCCAACAGCGTGAGGGCCATGTGGCATCCTGTGGTGGGAACAATAGGCGAGAATAACGGGAAAATTCAGTTGGTTATTCACTTTTCAAATTTCAACCACAGGCGCTTCGTCATAAAAGACTTCTATATCGGCAGTGAATCCGCCATTTCAAATCATAAAAACAACAGGCTTGCCATGGACCTGATAGCATTTGGCAGTATTTTCATAATGGGGCTCTATCATTTTATGATTTACATTCTCAGGCGCCGCGACAGCGCTTCTTTGTTTTTCAGCCTGCTGTGCTTCTCTTATGCCGGACGAACCCTGATGGTTGGCGACCGCTTTGTATATGAAATATTTCCGGATATTCCATGGGAATTGTTTATGAAACTTGCTTATATTACATTTTACATAACTGCCGTTTCAATTGTGCTTTTCGTACAGCGCACGTTTTCTACATTCAATCATACATACGTCAAAAAACTTATGGTGGCAAGTACTTCCATCGCAGTAGTTTCCACAGTAATTCTTCCTCACGTGTATTCGACATATTACTTGTGCCTTTTGAACTTGTGCTGCTAACCTGTTTTGTTTACCTTCTCGTTGTCATTGTCAAAGCGGCAAGGCTTAAGGAGGCCGACATCGCACTTTACAGGGCAAAGCAGAGCGGCAATAACCAGGTGTTTTATTCCAATGCCAATGCATGCACATAAATGCACTCCATCCTCAATACATATTGTTTCAATTAGTTCTTCACACATACAAACAGGGGATGGATTCATTTTTTTATTCATGAATCCATCCCCTGTTTGTATGTGTGAAGAATTGCATAGCCGTTTTGTTAAACGCTCTATGTCCATCGATATTGCACATATGTCCTGCTCCAGCTATAATGTGAAGTCTTGAATTACTGTCCTTTTCCACATATCCCTTCGCCTTTGAAATGAACAGATGGTCTTCACTTCCGAATATATAGAGTTTCTTGATGGCGTCATTTTTAACCTCTCTATTGGCATAAAATTTCTGATTCCTAATTATCAAATTATACCAGTCCATAAAATCATTCCTTTTCATTTTCTTAGCTTCCCTCACAAAAAGCCTTCTGGACTCCTTGTGATTTTTATTTGGCATCATAATTAAAGCAAACAAATTATAAAGCGTGGAGTGCGGCATAATGTGTTTGAATATGTTTCCAATTTTCAGCAGCATGCTGTTAATGAAATTGATCTGTTTTGCAGCAGCTCCATATACAATTGATTTTATCCGGTGGGGATAGTACTCATAAATAAGGTCCACCATGACATTCCCAAGGCACATTCCTACAAAATGAGCGGACTGTATGTTTTCTTGGTCCATAACCGCCAAAATATCCTTTGGAATATCTCTTATTGTCAGGCCGCCTATGCCCTTGTCCGATTTGCCGTGCCCGTGCAAATCAACAAGCAGAAGGTTGAATCTCTTCTGCATGTCCTTTATTTGCTTATAGTAGGTTATAGAGCTTCCACCCAGCGGATGTATAAATACAATCCAGTCTTTATTTCCATTATCCTTCTTTCTGTAATATAGCAACTGCTTCCCTCCACATCCGTTGATACAAAAATCAAAATAAAAATAATTATCATCAATATTAGCACAGCTCTAAAGTAGAAATCAACCGAAATCAAATGATATTTTTACATGTTCATTTCGATTTTCATGTTAATATTTAGACCCTATTTGGTATATATTATATATACAATATACAATAATTTTCAAATCTACTTCATCGGAGGTGCTAATATGGATATCCGTCAAAATTCATTGTGGCGTATACTTATCACAGTTCTCGCTATTATTATATTCTACCTATTATCTTCATGCTAGCAGACAATCAATGCAGAGAAAAACAATAAGAAATGGGTTATATTTTCACTCTGATGGATAAATTTTTCTTTGTCCCGCTTTAGGTTTCTGACCGTTTCTTCTACGTCCGGAAAAGTTTTGTCAATGTCCCTAATGTCGTCGCTGCTAAAGTCAAAAATAGATGGGCTTGTATGTGTTCGCCTTCAAGTGAAAATTCAAAAAAAGCAAGTTCATCCAAATGCCTTTTGATTATATTTTCTATGTCGTCTTCCATGCGGTTGAACAACAGAATAAAGTTTCCTTTCCCTGAATGGCATAGGTCTGCCTTACCTGAAAACAAACGCTTTAAAATTCTGCTATATTGTTTTATTATTGAGTCCAAAACCTGTTCTCCATGCTCGGCTTCGATTCCGCCTGAGTTCTCTAGCTTTATTAGAAGCATGTTTGCACCCGAGTTTGGGTCGTTTGCTTTGGCGTTTAGTTTCTTGATAATATACTTCCTTGTGCTAAGGCCAGTCACAGAATCTTCTTCATAAATCTTTTTTAAGAATATTTGGCGTTTTTCTCCTCGCTCAAATGAGCTTTTCTATATTAACTGGATCTAAATAAGTGCGTTCTCAAGCCCGCCTGATGCGACAAACAAAATGCTGCTCGGCGAGTTGTCAATCATTTCAATCATCGCTTCATATTCCATAGGCATGCCAATGATGTTCAAGTCTGCATTATTTTCGTGCAGGCAATCCTTAAAATCTCCGGAAAATATTCTCACTTTAGTGTTTGCCGGAAGCCTGGCCTCTTCAATAAAATCCATCATGTCTTTGACCGTCTGCTTTTTAATATTCTCATCGTCAACCACTCTGCACAAATTGAGTTCCGCTCCGAAATTTCTTGAAAATTGAAGCGCGCACAAACTTGCCAAATCGTTATTAGGGCTCTGATCCCTTAGCCAGAGGTTGATTCTCCTTTCAAGCCCCAATCCGTATTTCGAATGCATCCATAAGCACCCAACAGATATTTTAAGCGGTCTTACAGACTTAAGAATGCCTTTGAGCTTTTCTCTTTTTTCTTCCTCATCACTGACGGTGAAAAGAATAATATTCGGCGGCAAGAAAGTACTGTTCAAGCACTGCATAGCCGGCAGGAGAATGGACTCGAAACTTGGTGAAGTAACAGTGGTCTTCTGGGTGAAAATCTGAAGCTCCTGCAGCGGTTTTAAAACCTCGTCAATTTGCTTTTCGTTTTCAGCCGGTATTCCTTCACCGGAAGTCAGGTAATAAATCCTACCTGACGGATAAACTAGATTTTGAATGAATCTTGAAACTCGTTTAAAATCTTCCGGCTTTTCAACTGGTATTGCCACAGACGGTTTCCATAGCCTTGGATGGTAGGGAATGGATGCTGATTTTTGAGCTGCCCATTCCGCTATAGAAACAAATACTCCACCTCTGACATCCCCCCACGGAGAAGTCAAGTTGCGCTTTTTGAGGACAGAATAAATTATAGCAATAGTTACAAATGTTACAGCTGTAAATACTATATTAATAAGTACCATGACAGACAAGCAGCCTAACGCTCCAAAAATCGGCACAAATATTGTCATTTTCATACTTGGCCTATAACTTATAATTCCAGTAACCTGTTCAAGAAAAACCACTAAATTAATCATCCCATAAGTTGTTAGAAAAAACATTGTTAATAGTTCAGCCAAGCTATTAAGATTGCCCGCTAGTATTACAATCAATGAAATTGCCGACGAGACAAAAATTGCAAAAATCGGCTCTCCTTTTTCATTTTGTCTGGCAATTATTTTTCCAAAAGGAACTACTCTATTTTCAGCAAGTGCCAAAAGCGTTCTAGGCGCGCTCACTAAAGTCGACAATGCTGAAGATAACACAGCTCCCATAACTCCTGCTATCACAAAAATCTTTATGCTGGAAAGCTTGAAAATGATAGACATGTCAGATATCAGAATTTCCTGTGTAGCTTGATGGGCAAACCAGTAAGCTACAAATATATAAACGGCAAGTCCCGTAAATATGGCTGCTAATGTGCCTTTAATAATACTCTCCCTTGGATTCTCCAAATCACCAGACATCGTCGCACCTGTAAGGACACCCGTTACAGCAGGGAAAAAAATTGCAAATGTGGTCCAAAAACTGCCGTTTTGAAGCGCTCTGCTCATAATAATTCCTTCGCTGTTTAAATTGGGGCCGGTAAGAAATGATACCAGTGATAATGCGACTGCCGCAAGAATTCCATATTGCAATCTAAATGCCAGTTTAGCGCTTGCTAATGAAATACCCGACAAAACAAGCCACGTTATTACGCCAACCGCTGTAATTGAATGGTTTGAAAAAAAAGAAACCCATAACTCGCTGAATCCAGTAATATAAAATGCAATTGAAATTGCTTGAGATATGTACAAAGGCAGGCCAATAGCACCTCCCATCTCATGACCTAAAGATCGGGTGATAATTGCATACGCTCCTCCTGATCCTATTCTAATATTTGTCAGCATGGATGACATTGACAATGCTGTTGAAATCGTAATTGCATGTGCCAGAGCAATAATTATAATTGTCCCTACTAATCCAACATTTCCAACAACCCATCCTAGTCTTAAATACAAAACAACTCCCAAAATTGTTAGAAGCGTTGGAGTATAAACCCCCTCAAAAGTCTTTAATCCAATTTTATTCGACATATTCAACTCTCCGTTTTTATTAATTAGTATTTTGCCTATTACAGTTTTTTATTATAATGCAGTGTTTGAATGTGAAAATGAGTAATAGGTCCGCATTTTATCTTATATATACCTCGATTTTACTATGCCAAATATTTTTAGCAAGTAATTTTTAGCATTCAGAAATTTATTTTTACAAAACGCTGTTTCCGATTTTAGCAATCCCTTTTAGCATTCTGATCTTGTGGCATGTTCAAAAAGAAAGGCACAGAGTTTCTTAACCTTAATTTTGGTAAGAAACTCTGTGCCTTTCTTTTTATATCCACAATTTAACACGTCTTGCTTCGCCTTTTATCTCTCATAAAAAATATCATCAGCGAAGATATCACTACTGCAATTATAGAAACCTCTATGGCATGTCTCATTGCTTCCATGTATGCATCTTTTTGTATTATTCCCAGTATAGTGCTCAGGTTGTCCCCAACCATACTGTTAAAAGGCGTTATCTGCTCCGCCTTGTAGGCGTATCCAAAATTCAGCTGGTTTTGAATCAGCGTTGTCATAATGGTTATGCTTAGAGCTCCAGAAATCTGCCTTATTGTGTTCGACAAGGCCGATGCCCTGCTCACCAGAATCGCAGGCACCGCATTCATTCCCGCCGTGCTTATAGGCATCATGGCCAACCCCAGCCCTATTCCCCTTATGCTCAAAAGCCACGTTATGGAGTCAGCGCTGGCGTCCATGTTTATCTTGCCTACCAGAAGATATGACGCTATCCCGAGCAATGCCATACCTGGAAGCACCACGGGCTTTGCCCCTATCCTGTCAAACAGCGCTCCGCTCACCGGCATCATAAATCCCACTGCAATGGCTGAAGGAAACAGAATCAGCCCGGTTTCCATGGGAGTGTACCCCCTCAGGTTTTGAAGAAACAGCGGAAGCACATAAGTCCCCCCCATGAGGGCAAATGTAAGTACGCAGGAAATCCCCTGGCTTAATGAAAACTCAGGTATTTTTAGCACTCGCAGGTCTAAAAGAGGGTTTTCATGCGTAAGCTCATTGACTACGAAAAACACTAGTGACAGTATCCCCGTAGTCATCAATATTGCGTTTTTAGGATCAGACCAGTCTATGGTCGATCCTTCTCCTAAAACATATAAAATCGCCACTATCCCCAGAGCTGACGACAAAAATCCAAGGTAGTCAAAATTCTTTATCTTTTTCACAGGCGAGTCCTTCAGGAGAATCCACGCCAAAACCACCCCTACTATTCCTATCGGTACATTTATATCGAAGCCGCTATTATGCACAGCAGCCCTATAAGTATCTGTTTTCTCTTTTCCTTCATAGATTTATATCTCTCCTATTTCTTCAGTCCTATTTCGGCAAACAATCCCGGTTTTATGCTCTTGTTATCTGAAATTACTGCTATTTCTACATTCGTTCCATTGCCACTTTCATCCAGACTCGGGCCTATCAGTGTAACAACACCTTCGCAGGCTTCATTTGAAATATCAGGGATTTTCACAATGACCTCGTCTCCCTCTTTAATTTTGCCCAATAGAGTCCCTCTATTTTCAGACTTCCTACTCCTTGTATAGTAAACAGCTTAATTCCCGGGCTTGCCAATTCACCAGCCTCCACGTAGCTGCCGACAATTGTCCCTTCATAAGGTGCGGCAATTACGCCATTGTCCACCTGCGCCTTTACGCTTTCCAATACGGCTTGTGCTTGTGCCACTTGCAACTGTGCAATTTTCAAGTTTTCACCGGATTCGCCCCTCAGCAGTTCCACCTGAGCACTAGCCGATGTTTCCTGGGACACTGCAGCTTGAAGTTGGACCTCCACGGCTTCCAGCTGTTGCTTTGAGAGTGCCCCTGATTTATACAATTCGTTATTTCTATAATAGTTTGCCTCTGCTATTTCCTTCGACTTCTTTGCATTGTCCAGCGCCGCCTGTGCCTGGACTTTTTGCTCCGGTCTCGCCCCTGTTTTCATCTTTTCGTAGTTTGCCTGCGCCAAAGCGACTCCTGCCTGCGCCTGAGCCAGCTGGGCATACAGTTCTGCAGTCTCAAGCCTTAAAAGCGGCGTGCCTTTCTCTACTGTATCACCTTCCTTTACAAAGACTTTCGCCACTTTTCCTGAAATCTTTGTGGATATGTCCGAGTCCGCTGTTGAACTTACCCTCCCAGCCATTATGTATGCAGGCTTGCCCTCTTCTTTTTTGTATTCTGCTTTCGGATACTCATTTGCGGTACAGCCTGTAAACAGCAATATGGCGCTCATTCCCAACATCAAAATTCTCCCGTTTCCTATCATTCTTTTCTACCTCTATTCTTGACTTTTTTCTTCTAAAGCTTTTTCCAGCTCTTCCAGTCTTTCGCTTAGCTCCTCCCACCACTTTTCAGATGAAAGCTCTTTCGAATTTTCAAATACCTCCTTCGATATTTCCCGGGCTGCTTTAGCTTTTTCAATAACTGCCCTGCCCGGCTTTACAAGCACAATCCTTCTGTCATTTTCGTCCCTGACTCTCTCTACATATCCCTTTTCTACCAACCTGTCGACAACGCCTGTAAGCGTGCTGGCCGGAATGCCTATTTCCTTTGCCAAGTCCGTAGCCTTATAGGGCTGTGTTTTTACCATTATAATAATCATTATCTCGGTTTTTGAGAAGTTGTCTTTCCCCATGGCATCTACCATTTTTTTCATCATGTTTTTACGAATATTGAAAATCTGTCTTATTGCCCTGCTCCTTACATCCAAATCCCTTTCATCTATACTGTTCATAGCGGCCTCCTTTTTATTTCGAAACCGAATTATTCGATTTCATAATATATTCTATATGCCGAAAATACGATTGTCAACATCTTCAAAAATAAAACCCGAGAATGCCGCATGGAATGCATAAAACATTGAACTTAAAGCATACCGTTTATGTCAAAAAACGGAGGCGTTCCTTTCCCAATGCTTACAGATGCCGGCGTAAGGCTTGGAACCCTTTATGGAATATATGACAACGAGGCAGGCGTCGATACAAGAGGACGCTTTCTTATAGACCCCGATGGCATAGTCCAGGGATTTGGAGTTCTCACACCTCCTGAAGGTAGAAGATGCGTTTACAAAATAAATGCATCCTGAAAATAAAGTTTTGCATCAATTCCTTTCAAGTTCCTTCATTCTGAATTTTGCTATTTTCAAGTCTTTCATGATATCTATCCTTAATCTGTTTTTTTTTATTTCAATTTCGGTGATAGATAAATAAAACGGGGGAAGATTCATGGTTTTACCCATGATTCTTCCCCCGATTGTTCTATCTACTTTTCAGTTTTTATTCCCATTCCTTAGTCTATTTATCTTACAAAACTTTAAATTGATATCTTGTTATTGTTAATTTATCCCAATGTTTTATTTTTAATTTTCAATTTTCCGTGCCTATCTGTAACTGTTGCTTCTGACAAAAAATATTTCATCTTAATTTGCATATCCGATAGACAAGCTAATGTTTATTACATCTTTTGTTCGATTTCAATAACACATTCGCTTTTAATCTTTTCAACCAGGGATTGCAGTGCATCTATAACATGTGATCTGATGTCGCCGCCTATCAGAACATACATTATGTCATCGCCAACCTCAAGCTGACCTTCATTAAGCCAAACCCTGACATGGAATATACCTTCCTTCTTATAGGTTTCAGCAACCGCCGCATCAACTTTTACTGCATCATACGCAAATTCCATCCCTTTTACCAAAGAACCGTCATCAAGTCCTTGACGGACCTTGGCTTTTGGCGTTTGGCGCACAACACCATTATGGACTAAAAACATTCCTTCCTGCAAAGCCATTGGATCCGCTTTTGCTTCTTTGAGCCATTCATCGATAGATGGTGATGTTTTTTTCATTTTTTCATTTACCATAACCCGATACACTCCTTATCTAATAAAGTAATTGCCTTTTGTTTGCAACAAAATTCCACGAAGATCAATTCCATCCTAACACAATATTTAAAATCATTATATCATCTTCCCTCTTCAAGCTCTCTCTTTTTCTATTCTCTTTTTCTATTTAAGCTTCTCTATTTCCAAGGTTTCAATGGATTTCTGTTCTTAATCCCTAATCCCATTCCCCTTAAATCTCGAAAGAAAAAAGGGGGAAGATTCATGGTTTTACCCAGGATTCTTCCCCCGATTGTTCTATTTATTTTTCAAGTTTTCTTTTAAGCGAAACTACCGTCTCGCAGTGAGGAGTATGAGGAAACATGTCAACAGGCATGACCTTTTCAATCACGTATCCCGCCTCCCGGAAGTCCTGAAGGTTTTCAACAAGGCTCTTAGGATTGCATGAAACGTACACAAGCTCCTTCGCCCCGAATGATATTATGTCTGAAACCGCCTTTGGCATCACTCCCGATCTTGGCGGGTCTATAACTATAGTGTCGGGCTTTTCTTCAATCTCAGAGACCTTTTGCGAAACGTCTCCCGCTATGAATGTGCAGTTTTCTATTCCGTTAAGCCCTGTGTTTTCATTTGCGGCGTCAACCGCCTCTTCTATAAGCTCTATTCCTATTATCTTCTTGGCGTTCCTGGAAAGTATCTGGCCTATCGTCCCGGTTCCGCTGTAAAGGTCGAATATAGTCTTTCCGTCAGACTCTCCCGCAAACTCCCTTGTGACAGAGTAGAGCTCTTCAGCTCCCTTTGTATTCGTCTGGAAGAACGAGAAAGGAGATATCTTGAATCTAAGCCCAAGAACTTCCTCGAATATGTGGTCCCTTCCGTGAAGAACCCTCAGTTCGTCGCACTTGACCGCGTCCGCTAGGTTGTCGTTTAAAGTATGAAGAATGCTTACAATCTCACTTTCAAGTTCAAGCGAAAGCAGCATTTCCTTGTAATTTGCAAGGTCAATGTCCATCTGCGAAGACGTAACAAGGTTTACCATGAGCTCCCCTGTGTGGACTCCCCTTCTCACCACGAAATGCCTCAAGTACCCCTCGTGGTTTTTCTTGTTGTAGTGAGGAATCCCTTTTCCCTTGAAGTATTCAAGCGTAAGCGAAAGTATCTTGTTGAAATCGTCATGGACTATCTTGCAGTGGTCGACAGTCACTATGTCGAACGATCTGCCCTTTTTGTGCATTCCAAGCATTGTAGGGCCGTCCTTTTCGCAGTCTCCGAATGTATATTCCATTTTGTTCCTATATCCGTATTCTACCGGACTTCCCTTTATAGGAAGCTTTTCAAACCCTTTAAGCCCCGCCTTTTCAAACAGCTCATAGACCATATCCTCCTTAAGCTTTAACTGCTCCTTGTAAGGCACAGAAAGGTACATGCATCCTCCACACATTCCAAAGTGAGGACAAACCTGCGCCGTTTCAATAGGCGACTTTTCAACCACTTCGATTATGTTAGCCTGGGCCTTGTTTTTCCTGCTTTTTTTAACCCTTGCCTTTACGCTTTGGCCTGTTATTCCGCCCTTCATTTCCACCTTTTTGTCTTCAACAAACGAGTATGACTTTCCGCCAAACTCCATTCCCTCTATCTTGATTTCCAAAACTTCTTTTTTTCTCACTTAAAATTTTCCTCCCAAACCGTGAATATGCCGCCATTACGGCGGCAATTGCACTTTGTCTTATTTTATTAATTAATTATATGAAACTCTTTTTGATTATTTCCCGTATCTCTTCAAGACCTGTCTTGCCCTTGCTCTCCAAAAAGTCTATCAGCTTTTGAACGCTGGTGTTCATTATGTTTTCCTCAGGTATTCCAACGACTTCAAGCAGCTTTCCCGCACTTTCGAAGTTTCCAACGTCAAAGGCTATGTGGCAGTCGCTTCCAAGCACTACCATGTTCCCGTTTTCCTTGGCAAGCCTTGCTATGTGCGAGCAGTTTTCCTTGCTCCCATCTCTTGAAACGCTGAACGAGCTGTTGTTTATCTCTATCAGCACGTTGTGCTCCTTTGCCGCCTTTACAACTTTTTCGCTGTCTATCGGAAAAAGCGGGTTTCCTATGTGTCCCACTATGTCCACATGCTTGTTCTCCATGGCCTTTATGAGGGCGTTTGTGTTTTGCTCCATTGTTCCCGGGTTTATGCACACGTGGTGAAGGCTCGCTATTACAATGTCAAGCTCTGCAAGGTCCGCATCCCTCATGTCGAGCTCTCCTTCGTAGTCCATTATGTTTACCTCTACACCCCTTAGCACTATCACCCCGTCTATTACCCTCGGTATGACCCTTTGGTTTTTTATGTGGTATAGATGCGGCGCGCCGGGCATCTCAGGCCCGTGATCAGTCAGCGCAAAAAGATCTATTCCGTTGTTTTTTGCCTCTCTGGCAATGTCGTGGACAGTGCTGTATGAGTGGCCGCTTGCTATTGTGTGGCAGTGAACGTCCAAAACAAATTTCATATTATACGCCTACCTTTCCTCCAGCATTAAAAGCTCCTCGTCTGTAAGCTCCCTGTACTCTCCAAGCTCAAGTGCATTGTCGAGTCTCAGCTCTCCCATTGAAAGCCTTTTAAGATATGTTACCTTTTTGCCAACTGCTTCAAACATCCTCTTTACCTGGTGGAATTTACCCTCGACTATTGTAAGCTCTATCTCCGAGCATTCTCCGCTTTGGAGTATCTCAAGCTCTGCCGGCAGAGTGTTGTATCCGTCGTCAAGCTGTACTCCTGTCTTGAAAGCCTCTATGTCCTCTTTTGTCACCCTGCCGTCTATCTTGGCGTAGTACCTCTTCTTTACGTGCTTTTTAGGCGATAGCACCCTGTGCGCAAGCGCCCCGTCATTCGTAAGCACTAAAAGGCCTTCCGTATCCTTGTCAAGCCTTCCTACGGGAAACGGCTTGAACGCAAGGTATACAGGGTCTATCAGTTCAAGAACTGTCCTGTCCCGGTTGTCCTCAGTGGCGCTTATATACCCGTCAGGCTTGTTTAGCATTATATACACGAATTCCCTGTAGCTTACCTTTTCGCCGTCAAACTCCACGACATCCGAGTCGGTATCCACATGCCTTGAATTGCTTTTTTCAACACTCCCGTTGACTTTCACAAGTCCCCTTTTGAGGGCTTCCTTTATGTCCCTTCTGCTTCCGTATCCTATGTTCGAAAGCATCTTGTCTAGTCTCATTTTGTTGGCCATTAAAAATGCTCCCCGTTTTCATAGTACCTGTTTTTTTCAAAAAGAGTGAATGCAAGGTCCATGTCTCGCACCCCGAGCCCTTCCCTTATTGAATCTGTTATTATTCTCGCAACATCGTCCTGAACCTCCTGGCCCCTGTCAAACCAGGCAACCTCAACAAACGGATATGGCTGCTCTAAGACTCCGTTTGTAACCTTCACGGAGTTTACGCACTCTATTTCAAAATAATCTCTCGGGCACTTCACCTTTTCCACAAGCCTGTCTATCATGTCCTGGCTTACTTTGCACATGTCCTCCGGCTTTATTCCCCTTACTATTATCTGCGGCATATCTCTACCTCCCATCATTCCGCTCCTTTTGCAACTACTATTATACTTTATATTCAGGCTGGTTTACAAGAAGGCTTGCAAAGTGAAATATTAAACCATTTTAATAGTATGCAAAATACACTCAATGATATATAATATATTAGGGAAACAGTTAAATGTTGTGTTATATTTGGAGTTTATACAGTAAATAAAATTTAAACTCGTGTTTATGCCCACTCTATATATCCCCTTTGCATGGGTATAAATTACAAGTAGGAATTACATATAAAATATCAAGGAGGTCGTACAATGCCATTAGTTAACACAAGAGAAATGTTCAAGAAGGCATATGAAGGAAAATACGCCATAGGAGCATTCAACGTAAACAACATGGAGATAATACAGGGAATAGTTGACGCAGCAGCTGAGGAAAAGTCCGGACTTATACTTCAGGTTTCTGCAGGAGCCAGAAAATATGCAAACCCTATATACCTTAGAAAGCTTGTCGAGGCTGCAATCGAGGACAAGGACATTGATATAGCACTTCACCTTGACCATGGCGAAAGCTTCGAGATATGCAAGCAGTGCATAGACGACGGGTTCACTTCTGTAATGTTCGACGGATCTGCCCTTTCTTTCGAGGAGAATATAAGGATAACTAAGCAGGTTGTAGAATACGCACACGCAAGAAACGTGACTGTCGAAGCAGAGCTTGGAAAGCTTGCAGGCGTTGAAGACGACGTTAACGTGAAAGCCGAGGACGCTACATACACAGACCCTGCCCAGGCGGTTGAATTCGTTGAAAGAACTGGGGTTGACTCTCTTGCAATAGCTATAGGCACAAGCCACGGAGCATACAAGTTCAAGGGGGAGCCACAGCTTGACTTCGAAAGACTTGAAAAGATAAGCAGCCTTCTTCCAGGATATCCTCTAGTTCTTCACGGAGCATCTTCTGTTATGCAGGAGTATGTTCAAATGTGCAACGAATACGGCGGAAGCATACCTGGTGCAAAGGGAGTCCCAGAGGAAATGCTTGCAAGGGCTGCAAAGCTTGGAGTTTGCAAGATAAACGTGGACACTGACCTTAGACTTGCAATGACTGCCGCAGTTAGAAAGTTCCTTATAGAAAACCCTTCTGTTTTCGACCCAAGAAAATACCTTGGACCTGCAAGAGATGCCATAAAGGAAGTTGTTCAGCACAAGATAAAAGACGTATTCGGTTCTTCAGACAGCATATAATACATTCTTATAGAAACATAAAAATGGAGCAGACGGGAAATTCTCATCTGCTCCATTTTTTATGCTCTCTCCTCTTATAAAGGATCACTTCTGTCGAAACTACAATTATTATAATGTATAGCCCCCTGTAAAACAAATCCCCCACTCCAAACGTTGAAGGCATTGCCCTGAGTTCCCCATTCAAAAGCCTGGCCGCAGAAAATGTGATTATGAAAACCAAAAATGCATGCCCTTTTCCAAATGACTTCCTGAATATTGAAATCGCCAGTGCAGTGCATATTACAGCGGCTGCCATTTCGTAAATCTGTGTGGGATGGACGGTTGGAGAACCCATCATTACAAACAGGTCTTTCAGCTCCTTTATCTCCTGCGGCTTGCAGTAGTAGCGAAATGCTGGGCTTTCCCGCGGAAAGCTCACCCCCCAGGCCATTTCGGTCTGTTTCCCAAAGCAGCACCCGTTTAAAAAGCAGCCCATCCTCATAAGTGCTATTCCCATTCCAAGCGGCAGCACTGAAATGTCGGCCATTTCCCAAGGCGGCAGATTCATTTTTCTGGACATCAATAACCCGCCTATTGAGGCTGCAATTATTCCCCCCATGAGCGAAAATCCCGCCGCCTTCATCTGGAATGCTTTCGACATGTCGTATGCGTAAAATTTCCAGTTTGTGAGTACGTTCATAATCCTTGCGCCCACTATAAAAAGCATAGCAACTGCAATAAAGAATTTAAAAACTTTTGCAGCAGGCAAATTTCTCCTATTTGCAATGATAATGAAGATTAATGCCGCCGCCAAAACCCCCAATGCGAAAAAAAACGAATATGCCCTTATTGTAATGTGACTATTCCATATCTGCCGCTCAAACAGCATAGGCCTCATATGCATCCCTCCAAAAAGCCTGCACGGAAAAGATATCCGTGCAGGCTTTAACACTTCCAAGCTATCTGTCCTATGAAATTAATATGCTCTCTGCTATTTTACTGCAAACCAGGTTCCCTTTATTACCATTTCTTTTTCTTCCGGAACCGTTATTTGCCATGTTCCCTCTGCAGCTATTTTATCGCCTCTCTTTGAGAAATCACCCATAAACAGCACGTCCCCGTCTTCCTCACTACTATGCTCAGCCCTTATTGTTCCATCCTTATAGACTGCGTTCATTGGGAGTTCATCCCCTTCTGTAATTACATTCATTGTCCCCTGGCCGTTTTCATCAAGAGTTATTGTCATTGTTCCCATGGTTGGAGTTCTTTTAATTTCTGCAAGCGCCTCTTCTATTACCTGCTCTATATCCACACCTTCAAGATCGCACCCTTGCGCTTCAAGCTCTTCCGGTGTAAACTCCGGAAGAATAAATTCAGTTATATAAAGAGTGCATGTGTTCCAATCCCCGACAATATCACTCATCTGCGGCATAATCTTTAGTCCGTATATTTCTTCCACTTTTGCGGTGTATTTTTTCCATCTTTCCTGAGCCTGTTCATCTGCAAACCAATCTAGTGAAATAATCTTCAGCTCTTCAAGTGAGACTTTTTCTTTGCTGTGCATGCTTCCGTCAACGAATTCTTCTCGTCCAGTATCCCTTAGGACTTTTTGCGAAAAGGCTACTAGCTGGTCAAGCCTTTGCTCAAGTTCATGGGATTCGCCCCAACCAAGCTGGCCTTTTTCAATAAAGCCTGCATCCTTGTACATTCCAAGCACCATTTTGATTTGATCTTCATTCTTTTGTATAGACTCTTCCGAATTAAGCCTCTGTTCGAATTGGCTCTGCAGGTCCGGTTTTACAAGTGCCCTTATGTCCTCTTTTTGTTCGTCTGCAAGAGTTCCCGTAAAATCTCCAAAGCCTATGCCAAATTCGGCTTTTTCCTGGGCTTTTATCTCCTGAAGCTCAAGCTGCCTTGCAGCGCCTTTCATCTGCTTCCAAACCTCTTCAAAATCCCCTTTTTTAACATTATATCCCCATTCGCCGCTTGCTCCGTTTTTATAGGCGTTATACGCGCCCTTGACCTCTTCATTTTTCCAGAGTGAAACCCACTTTGCTATCTGGGCTGGATCCTCTGTTTCGCCATACTGCTCCTGCAGCCATGATTCAATCGCCTTGTCTGATGCATACATCATTATCATTCCGTCCAAAGTAACCTTTGCCTTTCCAAATATGCTTACATGATATGTTTTAAATGTCAAAGTCTTTTTATCCAAATCCACATGAGGCTTTATGGGCTGCCAGTTTCCTCCATCGTGGTATATTGCATATGCGTCACCTTTTTTAAGCCCTTGTATTTCATCGTCTTCAAGCTTCATTGTTATTACAGCAGGCTTGTTGAGTCTTTGAGTGCCGCTGTCCGCAACTATTTCTATGGGACTTCCCAGTGGTGTCATCACCTCGCTGGCATAGTCCGGCACGCCTTCAGGCGTCTTTAGAGTGACTTCTGTTGCTTTATCGAAAGCTCCAGCATCAAGCACCACTTCAGTCTTGTCTTTTTCAAGGTCTCCCATTTTGACCTTTTCCTGGTCCGACTTTACCGTTATGGGCTCTTCTATTAGCATCTCGTATTCCCATGGGGATGCTGCGCATGCTGTAAAAACCATAATGGCAATCAGTGTAAATATGAATAACTCTCTTGTTTTTCTAGACATTATTACCACTCCCTTCGATTCAATATGCGGATTGTCGCTTTTAAGCACATTGGCATACTGGATTCGTATGCTTAAGCCGGCACGCGTCTGCCTCCCAATTACTTTTCCAGCCCTTCGAAATATAACCCGTTTTTAAATTTTTTTTTAACATTCCTCATTTTTTTTATACCCACTCTGGATTTTTTATTTCAAAAAATAAAAAAAGAACCTTTTCACAAGTAAAAGATTCCTTTTTATGCACTATATTGCATACTTCTTAGTTTTAATTGAAATACTTTGACGAGCCTTCAAGCTGCCTCTTTGCAACTACCCTTGTAAGGTCGACAAGCTGCTTTCTTGGTATGTCCTTGAACGATATTATAAAAACGAATTTAACGTCAGTAAAGTTTTCATCAAGGTCATAGACCTGTGCATGCACCTTTATGCCGTCAAACTTGTATTCATCCCTTAGCTCCTGCTCCACATCTTCGCTTATGTCTTTGACATAATTTGTTATGTCCTCAAAGAAAACCTGAAGGTATTCCTCGTCAATCCCAAGCTCTTCGTAAAACTCCTCTTCAATGTCTTCAAAATTGAAAACCCTGTGGTCAAGCTTGCAGTCAAAGACCATTATGTTCTTTTGGGTTATTGAGCTCGATATGTCGTTTACATATTCAAAATCGGCATTTATTTTAAGGTCGTGTTCAACCTCTACGCTGTTAAGCACTTTTTGACCCTTTTTGTTGACAAAAGTGACTTCTATCATCTATATCCTCCTAAAATTCAACTGTTTGCTAGTGTATTGACCACGCTTTTTATCTCTTCCCAGCTGTGCACCCTTATTATATTCTCCATATCGACACCTCTATTGTAATTGGTGTCCACAAGCAGCACATTTATCCCTTCGCCTGCAAGCTGCATGGCGTTTTGGGGATTGTCCTCGAGAAACACGTCGCATTCCAGTTCTTTTGCTGCATCCACCTTGTAGTGACTTCCAAGTGAGTATACCTTCACAGGCGGAAGGGAGTTGCTCTCCATCCACTCGATTGTGGTATCCTCCATTTCCTTGTATCTCGCAGTTACGAAATATACGTTGTGCTTTTTATAAAACTCCCAAAGTATGTCGTGCGCATCCTTTTGAACCGTGGCGTCAAGATGCATCTGCCTCCCGTTGGTCTTATAAAACTCAACCATCTCGTCCCTCGATACATTATACACTAAATCAAGCCTGTAGTGCATAAAATCCTCCGGCATAACCTCTTTTTCGAAGTAAGTGTTGAAATGACCGAGATAACAGTAAGGGTCGGTTACAGTTCCATCTATGTCCACGCATATGTTGAGTTTTTTCATGACCTTTCCCCTCTCCCTATATTATTATTGTATACTTAATGTCAAAAATCAACAATATTTTAAATTGCATTTTTTAAAAACCAACAATGATGGTTATAAAGTCCCGCCGTTAATACACAAGCTTGTCGATAATAGGGTCCACTTTGAACATCCTCTTGAGGCTGTTGTAGCTTTCAAGGTTCTGCTCGCCATCTTCTTTTTTTATGGCCCTTATCATGAGGTTTTTAGGCGTGTCAAGGGGAGATATATACTCTATGGCTGAAACGTCGTACCCGTATCCTTCAAGCAGCGCCGACCTGAGGCCGTCAGTCAGAAGGTCAGCAAATCTCGCCTTGAAAACACCGTGCTTTAGAACCGGCGCCATTTCCTCGAACGAGTACTGGTCCAAAAGCTCCTTGTGGCAGCAGGGAACCGCTACTATGGCATCGGCCTTTGCCCTTATCCCAAGGGCTATCGCCATGTCAGTTGCTATGTCGCAGGCATGAAGGCTCATAACAATGTCTGCGTGAACCTCTGGCTCGTATGACGCAAGGTCCTCGTTTACAAATTCCATGTTGTTGTATCCAAGGCTTTTGGCCATTTTCCTTGAAGAGTCTATAACGCCTTGTGCATTGTCTATCCCTATGAAGTGGCAGTTTTTCTTCAGTACGTCCTTTATATAGTAGTTCAAAACGAAGCTCAGGTATGATTTTCCGCATGCGCAGTCTACAACTGTAATGCTGTCCTTATGCATCATGTCCTTTATTATTCCGTCCACAAGCTCCACGAAATGGTCTATCTGGTTGTACTTTCTTATCTTGTCGTTTTTAAGCTTGCCATCAGCGGTCAGTATGCCTATTTCCTTTAAAAGCTTTGATGCCGGGCCCACCTTTATGAGGTACTCCCTGTTTTTAAGCTGGGATGTGTTGTATTTTTCAAATGCCGGCTCCTTCTGGTCTATGTTGTCGGCATATTTTATGTTCACGCCCTTGTTGTCGGCATCTATCATTATTATTGTTCCCCTCTCTACATATTCTATTGTAAGAGAGTCGTACTCCGCAGCTTCCTTTACTATGAGGCTGCATATGCCGTCAAAATCCAGGCTGTCCTTTCTTCCCTTGTATCTGAGCTGGTATTCTTCCTTCTTGTATACAACCTGGGCTGGAAAGTCCTTTCTTCCCGACTTGAAATTTATGTTCATTCCCATGAAGAAATTCTCGTTTTCAATGTTTCTCTGCTTTAGTCCTGTTACAAGGAATTCAAGCTTTGTAAGGTTTTGTTTTTTCATTTAAAATTATTCTCCTTTTATATAAATCCATTTTGATATGCATTTAATCATTTTATTTTTACAGGCATAAATCCTGTGTAGTCGCACGATGCAAATATATACTCAACCCCGTTTCGCTCTCCCCTCAGCGCCCCCTTGAAAGCCTCTTTGCCGTGGAGATGGCCGTACACCACCTTTTTTACGCCGTATTTTTCATACAGCCTTGTAAAATCAGAACCTTCCAGCTTGTCGTTCGTGGGAGGGTAGTGTGTTGCGACTATTATGTCCTCATGTCCCTTTTTAAGAGCGCTTTCTATGGAAAGTCTGAGCCTGTGTATCTCCCTTTTGTATATCCGCTCGTCCTTTTCCCCAAAATAGTAGTCGTTTGGGCAAAGCCAGCCCCTGCTTCCGCATACCGCCCAGCCGTCGTATTCGAAGTGGTTGTTTTGTATGAAATCCATGTTTTCAAACAACTTGTTGAGCCTTCCTATTGCGCTCCACCAGTAGTCATGGTTCCCCCTTACAAGTATCTTTCTTCCCGGCAATGCGCTTATGTCTTCAAGATCAGGCATGGCCTCGTCCATGTCTATTGCCCAGGAAATATCACCTGCGACTATGACAGTGTCTTCTTCGGATACTGTATTTTTCCAGTTTTCAATAGTCCTTTCCCTATGGTTTTCCCAGTCAGGACCGAATATGTCCATTGGCTTGTCCACGGCCTTTCCAAAATGTAAATCCCCTATAGCGTAAAGCGCCATTTTACCACTCACCTTTCAAGTTTTCCCAAATCCCTTCTTTTCTAACATTTGAAAGGCTTGATATAACCTTTTCCTTTATGTCCGGGTATTTTTTCTGAATGTCCATTATAAGATCCGATACCTCGTCCCTTTTAGTCTCTCCGTTTAGTGGGCAGCTCGAGCCGGCTACCGGAAGCTTTTCTATTTCTGATATCTTTATTATGCTTTCTTCTTTGACATATACCATGGGTCTTATGAGGCTAGTGGTTCCTTCTGTTATTATAGGCGCGAAAGATCCCAGCTTTCCAGTATACACCATATTCATAAAAAACGTCTCTACCGCATCGTCCATATGGTGCCCAAGGGCTATCTTGTTGTATCCCTTGTCTTTGCAAACTCTTTTGAGAGCCCCTTTTCTAAGCCTTGCGCACATGTAGCATGCGCTCTTTGAACTTTCAAAGTCAAGCTGCTCCCTTATGTTTGTCTTTTCTATGTGAATGTCTATGTTTTGCTCACCGCAGAACTTCTCTATTTCGTCAAATCCGTTTGCCATTCCATTATCTATGTGAATCCCCAAAAGGGTGAATTTCATGTTTGAATAGTCTCTAAGAAGCCTGAGGGCGTAAAGCAGCGTTATCGAATCCTTCCCCCCTGAAAGGCCGACAGCCACTCTGTCTCCGTCTTCTATAAGCCTAAAATCCTCTATGGCCCTTCTCATGTCGTTGAGAATCAGCCTGTTTAAATACTTTTTCATAAATACCTCCAAAACAATAGGAAATGCTCCTTTTTACAGGAGCATTTTGTTTTAACAGCTGTTTTTTCTATACTTGTTCAGCAATTCGTCAAGCTCCCTTTTGAAAAGGAACATCTTGTCTATGTCCTCAAAGTCACTTATTTTATCGAACTTTTCCTGGAATGTAACCGCCTCATGTGAGTATCCCAGGCTGTTGAGTTCCTGTATGCCGTCTAGTATGTCCTTTATCGCTATGGACTTCATCTCAAACATTACCTGTGCCCTTACAATTATGTCCCTTATCTCGCTCATCTCCTGGTCCAGAAGGAAAGCCGCATCGCCTGCCCTTGAAAGCCTCGATGCAAGGTCCTTTGGAACGCCCTGGTCATATTTGTACTTTAGGGAATGCTCTATTGTAGCCCAAAAGTTCATGGCAAGAGTTCTTATCTGTACTTCGGCAATTACAGTCTTGAGCCCCTTTGCAGTTTGAAAAGGATATTCCAGTATTACATGGTAGCTTCTGTATCCACTTGCCTTGTAGTTTTTTATGTAGTCCTTTTCATAGACTATTTTCATGTCCTCCCTGCTCTTTATAAGGCTTACAACAGTGTATATGTCTTCTACAAACTGGCACATTATCCTTATGCCGGCTATGTCCTCTATCTTCTCTTCAACTTCATCAAGGCTTACACCCAGCTTTTCCGCCTTTGATATTATGGAAGATATCTTTTTTACCCTTCCGGTTACAAATTCTATAGGAGAATACTCCCCGTTTGCCTTAAGCTCTTTTCTTATATTTTTGAACTTAACCTTAAGCTCTTCAACAGCAAACTCATACGGTGTAAGTATAGTTTTCCATTCTCTAAGCTCCATTGCTCCCCCTCCTCATAAAACGCATACAAATATATTTTATCACTAAAATGTGTCTTTTGATAAATTTTTGTGAACTTTATGCGCAAATTTTACTTTTTGTAGTAGTACATTCCTCCGCCTTCAATTTCATATCCTATAACATCCCTGTCAAGAAGGTATGATATCATCGAGCCCACTGTGGCGCTTGTGAAATAGTACTGCTTATATTCAATTTCCATGTCGTTGTATTCTATGATGTCCTTTACAAGGTCTTCCCTCGTCATGGGGGAATTTAAAAACTCGACTGCCTGGCCAAGGTATGAGAGTATTTCACTTTTATTTATGTCGATGAGCTTTAGCGCCTCTTCTCTTTGCAGTAGCGCCTTTTCATGCGCCAGCACGCAGTGCTCGAAGTCAATAGTTTTCATCTTTTCAAGCGACTCCAGCTGTGCTCCTATGTCAAACAGGAATGGCAGCTTGTATTTTCTCAGTATGCTCTCGTTGAAAAGCGAATCCCCCAGATAAAGCACCTTGTCCTCAGTGCTTATGCCTATATGGCCCGGGCTGTGACCTGGAAGGGAGTGTATTTCAAATTTCTTTTCCCCTATTTTAAGCTGCCCCTCGCTGAGGGTATCGTCCACAAGCATCCCTGCCCCCTTTTGGCTGAAGCTCTTTTCAAGCACATTGTTGGTCCTTCCTCCGTATACATAGCTTGAAAATATATGGGGGTTTTCTATGAAAATCTTCGCCTGATTTGACGAATATGTAAGCGCACCCGTAAAATGGTCTGTTATTACACAGCTTGCGCCGTAGTGGTCGTAATGCTCGTGTGTTAGCACTATTGCCCTTGCCCTTATTCCATTTTCCTCAAAATGCTTTATTATCCTGTGCCCTTTTGAGTTTGTAAGCCCAGGATCCACTATGAGGGCGTACTTGTCCTTGAAAAGATAGACTCCCGTGTTGGTCCCGCCCCGTATGTAATAGCTGTGTCCCGCTATTTTTTCCATATTCAAAGATCCCACCCCTTATACTATGTATTTTGCAAGCATGTCTTCCAAGATATATTATATCGAAAATCCCTTGTGATTTCACTCTGCTGCTCAAAAATTTACACATTTAACAGAATCTTATTTGCCGCTTCACCTTTAGAGTATGCGAATCGTTTATAAAAGGCATAATTTTTGGTATAATGATATACAGGCAAATTATTAGAGATTTTCACCTGCTTAAAATGGATATATTGTATATGCACTAATAAATACTGTTTAAAGGGGAGATCCACATGAAAAAAGGCTCTGCAGACAAGGAAGCCCGCAGAAAGGAAAGGCTTGAAAAAAGAAAAAAAACGGAAAAGCTTAAAAAAGAGGGACAAACCGAAAAGGCTCTTCTTGCGATAATATCGCCCATGATGCCTCTCATATGGTTTGCCATACTTTTTATTCCTTTTGTATATGCCGCCAATTATTTTGGCGAAAAGTTCGACATTGGCTTTCTCAAAGACATTTCAAAAATGCTTTCAAGGGAGTTTTGGGGAAGCCCTCTCTCAAGCATAATAGTAAACGCCATATTCATTATGGTTCTTGTTTATTTCCTTGCTCTTCTGGTAATGTTCCTTATAAAGAAGGCTGGCTCTAAAAAGTAAGTAAAAATAATTTCTATTGGAGGATTTAAATTGAACAGATATGTAAAAATGGTCAACTTTGGGGGCCACTATTTCATAAAGGAATTTGAAAAAAAGAAAAAGCACTCAAACAAGGTAAGACAGGTAAAGGATTTTACAATAAAAAAATTTTTTCTTGAGGGAGACTGTGAGATACTTGTCCACTTCGAGGAGACCGGCAGAGAAGTGCTTATAACGCCCGACAGCGACAGAGAACTTATAAAGAGGTATCTCGGCGAAGATTATCTGAAATAAAAAAGCAGCGCGAATTTCGCGCTGCTTTTTTATTTCCATTTTCCAAGGGCCTTGCCGTTCAAATAGTCGCACTTGTCACCCTGGTGTATGTCGTTTTCTTCAAGGTAGCTCTCTATCATGTCTTTTATCTTCCACCATGATGTGTTCCAGTTGCAAAACAGGGTGTTTTCCTCAGGCGCCCTGCCTATTATCCTTTGCACTACCATGTCCTTTGATGCGTGCCTCAAGAATTCACATACACGTTTTACGTACTCTTCAAGACCAACTATGTCCACATCGCCCTTTTCGTATTCATCCGCCATTATGCTTCCCGTGGCTATATATAGCGAGTGAAGCTTTACCCCGTCCACTCCAAGAGCTGAAAGTATCTTTGCTCCCTCTAAGACATCATCCATGTCATCTCCAGGGAGGTTTAGTATCATGTGGGCGCACACTTCAAATCCGTACCTTTTAATCCTGAGAACCGCATCTATGAACTCCGCAAGGCTATGGCCCCTGTTCACCCTTTTTAGAGTGTGGTAGTTCACAGTCTGAAGGCCCAGCTCTATAGATATTTGAACTCCCTTTTTCCTGACCTCGTCTATTATCTGAAGGTATTCATCGCTTATGGCGTCCGGCCTTGTCGATATTGCTATTTCCACTATGTCGTCGCCTAAAGCCTCGCTCAAATACTCCCTCAGACTCTCCGGCGATGTGTATGTGTTTGTGTAGTTTTGAAAATACGCTATGAACTTTTTGGCGTTGAAGCGTCTTCCTATATACTCCTTGTTGCTGCCTATCTGGTCTTTTATGGGCACGCAGCCCTCAAACGACTCAAAGCCCGCTCCTACATCCGCGCAAAATGTGCAGCCTCCGCTTCCTATCTCCCCGTCCCTGTTAGGGCATGTAAGCGGAAGGCTTATTGGAATCCTGTACACCTTTTCTCCGTATTTTTCCTTTAAAAAGTCTGAATAGACCCTGTATCTTTTAGTCAAAAAATCACCTCATAAAACTCTTTCACTCTGCTTTTTTAATGTTCTATTTCAGTCTATCTGAATTTCATGTTTACGTACACCCCTGTTATTATAAAGCATGCCGCAATGACCTTTACGGGGCTTATTGCCTCGTGAAGTATCAAGAACGCCAGAACCATTGAAAACACAGGCACAAGGTTCACATAAAGAGCTGACCTGCTAGCCCCTATCTTCTTTATGGCCATCTGCTGTATCAAGTATCCTACAACCGAAGGAAATATGGCCATGTACACAACCGAAATCCATCCTCTTGAAGTCGTAAGCGGCATGTACGAAGCTGGATTTTCAAGTATTACAAACGGCACCAAAAGCACAGCGCACACCAAAAACGCATAGCTTGTGACTTTTAGCGGACTATATTTTACAAGGACTTTTTTTGATATTATGGCATATGAAGCCCAACATGCCACCGCAATTATCATCAGCAGGTCCCCCATGTTGAATTTCATGTCCATGAGAACAGAAAAACTTCCGTTTGTCACTATGAGCACGACTCCGAAAAATGAAATCCCTATGGCCATTATGTTTACGGGCTTTATCTTCTCTTTGAGGAATGTCACCGAAAGTATAGTGGTTATTATTGGATTAGTAGCCGCTATAAGAGCTGCATTTACAGGCGAAGTGTACTTTAGTGCTATAAAAAAGAATATGTGGTATCCTATCATTCCCACCACTCCAAGTGCCAGGAACACTCCCCAATCCTCTCTTTTTATACTCCAGTCAGCCTCTTTTTTCACAAGCATTGTAAATATTATTGCACTTGCAATTGCAAATCTGAAAAATGTAAGCGAAAACGGAGGAAACTCCGCAACTGAAAACTTGCCTGCTATGAAAGCCCCCGCCCAAAATACAGCAGCCATCACCATTAGATATTTTATGGCTCCAACGTCGCCCTGTGGGGCCTGCGCCCTCTTTTTTACTGACTCCATACCCATCCCCCATCCAATGTTAATATTGTCAAAACCCCTCACACTACATTATACACCTTCCAAAACAAAATAGATATTGCGGCAATTGTATAGCTTCAGTATAGTATGTAAATTTAACAATAGGCATGTGCAGGTATGAACGTTCGAAAAGTTCATACCTCACATGCCTGTGATATACAGTTCGCTTTAAATGTCATCAATCCTGGTTTGCAGTATCTTTGCGTCAAGCTCTTCCACTTTATTCTTTGCAAATGGCTTGAGACTCGAAAACACATATTCCCTGAACCTTGCGCCCAGCCTGTCCCTGACCCTTATGTTATCCTCTATGACGTCTGACCAGTGTATGTGCCTTCTCTTGTAGTAAAGGTCATAGTCGACTATCCTCTTGCCTTCACTTGAATACTCAAGGCCCATCAGTATCTTTTTGATGTATTTCGGCTCATAGAACGAAAAGAACCTGAGCCTGTATACTCCTACAGCCATGAACAGCCTCGGATAGTCCTTCGCCCAGGCTTCTCCCAGTATAAGACCAAGTTCGAGGTTCTCAAGCACATTCAAAAGCTTTTGATAGTGGAATTCATATGCGCTATACCTGTCGTATATCCTTATTTCCATTTCATACCAGTCTCTTTTTTCAAGGCCTTCGTTTATATATTTAAGGGCATCTATCCTAAACCTTTTATAAAGTGTAAAATAGTTCTCGTCTATGCTGAGTCCGTATTTGAAAAGGTCCTCAAATGTCACCTTTTCATTCAGGGGCTGTTTTGTAAATACTACTACCGGTTCCGATTTTTCAAAGTCTACAAGCAATTTGCATATTTTCGATCTGGATGCGCTATATTCTCCCTGTATAAGGTCCACTACCTTTTCTACATTCCCAAACACCCTCATTATTATTATCTTTGGGCCGGATTTCAGGGACTTTACAAGTTCGCACTTGCCGTCGTTTATAATGCCGGCAAGTATGGAATCTGTATCGGATCTCACTACGAGTATCGAGTCAGATATGCTCCCTATGTTTTTTATGTTTTCATTGTGCTTGTCTGTAAAAAACGCTATTGTATAGCCCTCTTCCGTCTTTTCAAACGCATCGTTGAATCTGCTCTCCCTTGCAGAAAACCTTTCACAAAGATATTCTTTAAGCTCCTGCTTCTTGTCCGTTTCAAACAAGAGCAGCTTGGGTCCCTTCCTCACTATCGAAATCATATCTATTCTCCCCCTGCTACAGCCCCAGCTTTCCCCTTCTCTGTCTCCAGTCGTCGACAACATACGGATAAGGCAGCTTATATATTTTTTTGCTTTTTAAAGTTATTATGTTTATGCTCGATATGCCGTTTAGATAAATCTTCTCGTCTATCTTTTGAGTATGAAGATCGAGACTGTGCCCAAAGAGAAAATACCTGCAGTCTCCCTCGTAGTCAATTATCTTTTTGGGGAAATGGCTTATTACAATGTCCATCCCCTCTATGTCTATGCAGTTTATGTCTTTTATTATGGTGCTTCTTTTTGCAATCTTTTTAATTATAGGATAACTGTCGTGGTTTCCCACCGATATATATATTTCCTTAGCGCTTGAACCTTCCATCATTTCAATGAGAGTTCTAACCCTCATTTCATATCTTGCCGCAGATGCCTTTACAAACTGGAGCTTTATATTGTCCACCAGATCTCCGGTATGAACTATATACTTTGGCTTTAAAACCTTTAAAAGCTTTTTCATGTCCGGAAAGAAGTTCGTCGTGGTGTCAGATACATGCAGTATTATGTCTTCATCCAGTTCCCTGAGGTGTTTGGGTATATAAACAGTTCCTATGTACCTGCAAAAACTTGCCTTGAAATTTTTCATGCTATCTACCCCGCTTAATGCCGCCATTAATTTATCCCTCAGAATAGATTATACACCACTATTACTGAAATGTTAATTTGTTGTTTTGCTTTCAAAAATTTCAAGAACCCCAAAATTCTGTTTTGGGGTTCTCGTTATATCTCCATGTTTTATTGTTTTTCAAAATATCCTTTTACTCCATTTACCATAGCCCTTGCAAGCTTGTCCTTGTATTCATCAGTCTGAAGAAGCCTTTCCTCATTCGGGTTTGATGCAAATCCTATCTCGGCAAGTATTGCCGGCATCGCCGTCTCCCTTATTACCACAAGGCGAGGTCTTTCCACAATGCCCCGGCTTACCGCCCCCGTCGCATCAACAAGGCTCTTTTGCATTATCTGGGCAAGCTGCTTGTTGTTTCTAGTCGTTTGGGACTGCTGGGCGCTTATGGCCTTTTGCACTTGTTCGGCGCTCATGCCCTGGACGTCTATCTCCCTGCTGACTCTTTTTGTCTCCGGGTAATACAGCACCTCAATTCCGGAAGCCTGCCTGCTGTCTGTTGCGTTTACATGTACGCTTATAAACAGGTCCGCCCCTATTTCATTTGCGATTGCAGGCCTTCTGTAAAGATCTATGAATTCGTCGCTGTCCCTTGTGAGCACAACATTGTAGCCTTCCGCCTGAAGCATTGGCCTTAGCCTTTTCACCATGTCAAGAGCGATGCTCTTTTCAGTAACCTTGGTGTCCATTCCTGTAGCTCCAGGGTCATGCCCTCCATGCCCTGCATCCAGCACTATGGTCTTCACGCCATTTCCAGCTCCTTCTTTTACAGGGGGCTTCACCTTCAATAGTTTTACCTCTGACGAGTCCTTAAGAACCAGAAGTTCGCTGTTGTATATGCCTTCAGCCATTGTAAACACTATTCTTGTCCTGTCCTCATCTTTGTAGTAGTAAGACCTTATGCCCTTTACATAGCTGCCGCTCAATTGCTTGTCCTCGTACTGCTTGTCTGCTATTTTCGCTCCTACGATATCAATTGCTATCCTCTCGGGCGAATCAAGGAATATTACATTTGTCTTTATGTCATTTGTAGCCGAAAGCAGGAACGTCTGGTCACTCTGAGTTCCTTCAATTTCGACACCTAAAGGATTGTCATGTGCCTCTTCCTTGCTGTCTGTCTGGGCATTTTCATTCTCACCGTCTCCATCATCGGATGAGCTGAAGTCTCCGTACGATTTTTTGTATGCCTCCAAAATGTCCATCTCCTCCTGAGCTTGAGAGATTTCATCCTGTTTGTCTTCACTTGCAAAGCTTACGAGAATCCCATCCTCTTCAGTAGATATGTCGTAGTCCACATAGTCTTCAAGGTCGAATACGACCCTTGAAACCATGGGCTCCGTCTCAAACTGTGAAGCCCTTATCTTCGATACGCTGTCGCTGCCCACTTCAAGCGTCTCATACAAAAGATCGAATCTCGTATTTTCAAGGTCTACAACAAGCCTGTCAGGTCCAGAGATCATCTTGTCATTAAACTTAGGCTCTGCGGAAGTTTTTATCTTTATGCTGTTGTTTGTCCAGATTATGTCTTCAAGTGTTACACACGCCTCTTGCTCTTTAACAAAATAACTCTTAGGCTTTTTGAGCATCACGGTCCTTCTGCCTGCATCCCAATCAACCTGTGCTCCTAGCTCTTCAAGTATGAACCTTGCCGGAACCATAGTTCTTCCTGCATCCTCATATGTAACTATCTTTGCAGGCACATTGTCCGGAAGAGTCTTTATCTCGCCGTTCACCTCAACCTTTGCGCTGTCTATTTTGAGCTTTATAACCTTGTATTCCTTTTCCAGTGTGACTTCATATGTATCGGGATTCCACCTTACATTGCATCCCATGCTCTCTGCTACGGCCCTTACGGGAAGAAGCGTCCTGTCATTTAATATTATAGGCGGGACATCGGATTTTACCTTTTTACCTTCAAGCTCTACATTGACAATTGGAACCCTCTTTTCCTTCTCGTCTATTATGAATGTCTTCATTTCGACATCTTCTGCTGCATATGATATTCCAAATGATATCATTATTGCAGTCAGTAAAACAAATATAAAACTCAATTTACATCTGGTCATTATATCCCCCCTATCAGGCTCATACGCCTCTGATTTATATAAATATAGCATATCATCAACAAAAACATGAAGTCAATGCATGTAGCTGTTTTGTAATCTTAATTTAATGCAAAATTTTTGTGACTTAAATGAAAAGCTTTTGTATCATAAATTTAAAGCTTTTATATTACGACTCTATACCACCTTGTAGAGCTCATCGCTTGCAGGCGGGTCTATGTCAATCACCTTACCGCCGTCAACAAGTTTTTTGTCGCAGCATTTTTCAAGCCTTCCTATTATGCTGCAGCCTATCCCCTTCTCTTCAAGCCTTCCTATTATTTCCTGCGCCTTGTCTTTGCCTGCCACCATTAGCATTGAGCCGCTTGATATTAGCCTCAGAGGGTCTATGTTGTAGTGTTTGCATACAAGGCTTGTTGATCTGTGAATGTGTATCTTATCCATCCAGATGCTGCAGCCAAGACCTGCAAGCTCGCAAAGCTCCCACACGCCTCCAAGCACTCCGCCCTCCGTGACATCGTGCATCACCTTTGCGCCGCTTTGCCCCCCTATGACACCTTCAGTTATTACGCTTATATAATCCATGAGAGCCTTTCCCTCTTCAACGGTTTCCTCTCCGAATGCCTTTTTAAGCTCATCTTCCCTTTCAAAGCATATTATTCCTGTGCCTTCTATTCCCGCTCCCTTTGTAAGAATCAAAAGGTCACCCTCCATAATCTTTTCAGCCTTGTATACATCCGCTTTGGGCTTTAAGCCTATTCCCGTAGACGATATGACTATCCTGTTTACGGCGTCTGTAACCTCTGTATGTCCTCCGAGTATGTCGACATCGAGCTTTTGAGCCTCTTCTATCGCATCTTCCATTATACTTTTTATATCCTCTTCAGTTGAATGGGGCGGAAGCATTATTGTAAGCATTATACCAAGCGGCGCAACCCCTTCAGAGGCTATGTCGTTACAGGTTATGTGCACGGCAAGCTTTCCTATATTCTTTGCCGTTCCTGTTATTGGGTCGCTGCTCATTACGCACACATTCTCCCCGTAGTCTATAACAGCGCAGTCTTCCCCTATTCCAGGCCTTGCAATCACTTCTTTTCTGTTGTTTTTGAGTTTATCGAATATTATCTCTTTGAGCTGCTGCGATGTTAGCTTTCCTATTTCCACGGTCACTACCCCCTACAATGTCAGTATTAAAATCTATTCATTTACATGAGCTATCCCGCAGTCGAATATGCTCTTTATATGGTCGTCATCCAATGAATAATAAACCACCTTGCCCTCTTTTCTGTACTTCACAAGCCTTGTCTGCTTTAATATCCTGAGCTGATGCGATATTGCAGAGTGGCTCATCCCTAAAAGGGCGGCCATATCGCATACGCACATCTCCGCGCTTGAGAGTGCATAGAGTATTTTTATCCTGGTTGTGTCTCCAAAAACTTTGAAAAATTCTGCAAGGTCATAAAAGGTTTCATCCGCGGGCATGCTTTCGTCCACATGCCTTACTATATCCTCGTGAATGCAGCTCACGCTGCAAATCTCTATATTCTTATCGTTTTTTTTCAATACCTGTTCCTCCGTTTCTGTCTCATATGACAATACTTATTCATATGATTTATTTTAACATATATACCCTGTTTTAATAGTGCCAATAAATAAGAAAAAGACAGGGTATGATTCCCTGCCTTTAACTTATTTGTTCTTCGTTTTACTGTTGCTACTTTCTTTTTTCTCTTTTTCCTTTTCTGTTGCTTCTTTTATATTCATTTTTGAATCCTCTTCGCTTCCATTAAAGCTTTTATCCGCTCTATTTTGAAGTGCTTGGGATTCTGAATTTTCCAGCTTTTCCTCTTTTGTTTTTTCCGTATTTTTCTTAGCCGCATTTTTATCTATATTTTCATTTTTGGGCTCATTGCCGCCAGGCTTATTATTTTTATTGATTTCTTTATTTTTAGCTGGAGCAGACTCTTTTTTTTGCTCTTTGGCTTCACCTGTGCTTTGCATTTCCCCTTTGGATTCTTGTTTTTGCTCAGTTTTGTTTTCTTGTTTTAAAGAATCATCTGCGCTTTCATTTTCAGAACCCGCAGTTTTAGAGTCTTTTCCATTGGATTTATTGTGCTTTTCAACACCCTGCTGTATATATATTGCATCCTTGCCCTTTAGTATTTCGTTCTCACTAGTCCACTCTTCAATGCTTTTTATTATTTCGTCTACATTTCCTGCCGTTCCATCTTTTTCCACCCTTGAAACCACTATTTTTTCAGTATCCATTGTTATATAGTCCTTTTTTGCCGCGATATCGAGCGCCACTGGGATTGCCTCTTCTATTTTCATGCCCTTCATTTCACTGCGTATTATCTCGTTCCCATATTCGCTTGTGGGCCTTACCCTTTTTACGATGTCATTTTCGTCAACCATGAATTCTATGCCCGGATTTATATCAAGGCCAACTATTGCAGCATACGAGTAATTGTCCCACACAGCCACTCCCGATATTATAGAAACCGACAAAATCAAAATGGCAATAGCCGCGGCCATAAGCCTGCTTTTATGAATAGTCATATTTTTTTCATTCAATATGTCGTCTTCCACAAACATTATGGATTTGCCCTGCTTGCATTTCCTAGGATGCAGCTTGAGATACATCATGTCTTCAGTAACTACCATGACATGGTCTTTTTCAACCTTGAGCACTTTCCCCTTGTATACCAATATTGACACCTCCTTCTACCAAAACCACATAGTTTCTTATTATACCTTCATCGCTGTCCAGTGCTATCGCCGCTGCAATTATGAATTTGCGGTTTCGCTTTAGTGTCCGTGTGCTTATTTTCATATGGGCTGAAATCCTGTTTGCCGGGATGGCTTTTTTCCTGTAGAAATCATTTTTCAGCGCTTCATTTTCCACTATAAACCTCGCTGCTTCTATAGCCCTGAGCCTTGCGTCCAAATGCTTTGGCGACTGCTCTACAAGATCCTGAAGACTCACTCCAAACTCCAAAAGCTTTTTTTCAAATCCGTCTATCTCTTCTCTTGCCTCTATATCATTTGTAAAGTCCTCAACCCTTGCTACATTGTCAATTATATTGTCGTCTCCATCTTCGCTTTCAATAGCTACCGTATCCAGTTTCCTCTTTCGGCCGTTGTCTATAAGCCTGCTTTTTATTATCAGCCTCGCAAAGCTTATGAACGCCCCGCGCTTTTGTTCATACCTGTCTATAGCCTCATTGAACGCTTCAAGCCCTATGCTGTATTCCTCATCATTTTCAGTTTCAATATACCTGTTTGTAATTTGTGATATTGACTTTATTACAAACGGTATATACTCTTCTATGAGGTCTTCCCTGCCTCTAGCATCCCCGGACTTTATTTCAAGAACCCTCTCCTCCAGAGTCCTTTTGTCCTTATTGAAAATATTTAAAAACTTCTTCAAGGTTTCACCACCTTTATGCTAAATAATACGTAGAGTTTAATATTTTTATTACCCCACAATAACATATTTTATATGATTTGTGCATTCAAAATTTCCTATTGAAATGTACATTGTATATATCTGCTCTTTACAGCCCATTGAATGTCCGGAAAATATATTTTAATTTTATCACAAAATACATTCACGCGACCCATTGACCGAATTTGTCGAATGTGATATTTTGTGATAGACATGCCTGTACATGTGTATTGACTGTATTTTTAAAGACTACACTTGTTTTCGTACTACGCTTATTCATTAAAATAAATAACGCTTTGTTATTAAACCTATATTTAACTGTGCGCAGGCTTGAATACAAATCATAAAATCAATAGATTCAAAACTATATGTCAAAAAGGAGGTGCAATGCTGGATATATAATAAATCGTAGTGAATTAAGCATAGCCTGTATCATTTAAAAGTTTTCAATATCAAGACACCTATATCTAAAAACCGGGAGGAATTATGACAAAAAAATTTAAAACTAAAACGGGTATGCAAAGCATAAAAAACAAAATCATGGCAGCAATACTGGCTTCAATAGTCCTCCAGCTGTGTTCGTTCGGCTATTTTTCACATAAGGCATCGTTTAATATATTGGAAGATAAACTGTCCATGACATCTTTGCAAACCATATCTGAGACCGAAAAATATATAGACCAGTTTTTTTACACAGCTGAAGTTCAACTTGCCTCAACTGCTGAAAACTCAAGTCTGAAAAATTTCGATGAGCATTCAGCAGCTGAAATTATAAAAAGCATTCAAAATAGCAATTCAAATTTTATATCTACATATGTGGGCTTGGCAGATGGAAGAATGTACCTGTCCCCGGAAGAAGAAATCCCAGAAGGATACGACCCTACTCAAAGGCCTTGGTATAAAGATGCCGTTTCTAATTCAAGCGGCGTGGTATGGACAGATGCCTACCATGATGCATTTAGTGGCAAGTTGATAGTTACAGCAGCAAAGGCTGTGGTCGGCAGTAGCGGAAATATAGTAGGTGTTGTGGCCGTGGACATAGACCTGACATCACTATCAGGTCAACTATCACAAACTACCGTGGGCAGGCAGGGAACTATAAATGTACTTGATTCCAACGGAATCACATTGGCGCATAGGGATTCTTCTCTGATCGGTACGGACATGGCTACAAATCTAGGCTTTTGGGAAGATGTAAAGTCAAATGAAAGTGGATTTTCCAGGTATGTATATGATGGCCACGAGAAATTTCTTACATTCGTAACAAATGAAAAAACTGGATGGAAGCTGCTTGCGACCATGGAAAAAGAAGAGCTGCTGGAAGATACGAATGTCATAAAGAAGTCTGTAATCATAAGTATTTTAATCGGGTCTGCAATAGCTGTAATACTGGCTCTTTTTATAGCTAAAATGATATCCAAGCCGCTTGATGCAGGTGTGAGTCACCTTGAAACCATATCTACGGGGGACTTCACAAATCCAATACCAGAAGCATATCTTGAAAGAAAAGATGAATTCGGAAAGCTTGCAAAAGCGATTGGAGTGCTCCAAACAAATTTGAATAGCTTACTAAAAGAGATCCAAATATCCGCACATACTGTAAATGCATCGGCAGTTACTCTCTCAGAGATATCAGTGCAGTCCACGGAAGCAGCCAGTGAAGTTGCAAGGGCAATCGAAGACGTTTCTAAGGGAGCAGAGTCGCAGGCCGCCGATACAAAAAACGGGACATCTAAAATGGATGATATCGCACTAATAATCGAAAAAGTTTCGAGCGACTCAAAATGCATGAAGTCGGTTTCTGACGAAACTAACGCACTTGCAGAAAAAGGCTTTGGCATAGTTAAAAAGCTGGATGAAAAAAGCATTGAGAATAGGGAAATGTCTCAAAAAGTAAGTTCCATAGTAACCGAAGTTGCTGAAAGCGTAAATGGTATAGGAACTATACTCGAGACGATAATGGCTATATCGGATCAAACAAACCTGCTTGCACTAAATGCAAACATTGAAGCTGCAAGAGCCGGAGAGCATGGAAAAGGGTTTGCCGTAGTAGCGGATGAAGTGAGAAAGCTTGCTGAAGAATCTGCAAAATCAGCTGGAACTATAAAAAAAATAATAGACGAGGTTCAAAGCAAGACAGTCTCAGCTGTAAATGCCATGGAAAAATCAAATGAAGTCGTGCAAGAACAAAGTAGAGCGGTAGAAGAAACCAACTCTATATTTAAGGAGATATCCAGTTCAATAGATATATTGGGCGAAAATATTGCCGACATACAAAATGACAGCAATGAAATGCTTAGTTCAAAAGATGAAATGGTTATTATCGTAGAAAATATAGCTTCCGCAACCCAGCAAACTTCTGCGGCCTCACAACAGGTTTCCGCAGCTACCGAGGAGCAGCTTGCGTCCATGGAAGAACTTTCATCTCACTCTCAAAATCTAGAAAACCTGTCTCTCGGTCTTGAAAAAGCTGTCTCTAAATTTAAAATAATATAAACTGCAACCGTAACATTTGTATAACCCAAAAAGCCACTGGTTTTTATATATCATTAACCAGTGGCTTTTTTGTATTTCAGAGTTAATTGTCCTGATTTGAGCCATGAGAATCAGGCTCTGCTTCTTATTGACACGTATTCAAATTCAACTGCATTTATTTCTCTTCAACATCTATCTCTATTACATCCTCGTCCTCGTCTACCTTTAGCTCTACATAGTCTCCTTCTTCAACATCTTCAAGCTCTGCGTCCTCTCCGTCTATTTCTACTTCAACATCACGGTCTATGTCTAGTGTGTATCTGTCTCCATCCTCTTCTTCTATTGTAATCTGCTTGTCGTCAGTTTTTATGCTGACTACTGTTCCTTCATATTCCCTATCTTGGTCTTCCTCAACCTCTATTTTTATTACTTTTCCGTCATTGTCCAGCTCGATCTCCACAATATCTCCCTCTTCGATATCGTCTACATCAATTTCCTTGTCTTCTTTTTCCACTTCGACATCCTCATCAATGTCAAACGTATGCCTGCTTCCATCGTTCTCTCTTATCCTTATTTCCATATTTTCACTGTCATCTACATCTATACGTACTACTTCTCCTCTGTACTCGTCCTTCTCATCATCTTCTACAACATCTATGTCTATTACCTCTTCATCTTCATTCAATTCCACCTTTACTTCTTTACCTTCTGCGTCTTCTATTTCGTCTTTGTCTACTTCGTCTTCGTCTACGTCATACCACTTTCCGTCGATTTTTATTCTCATGTCGTCTTCGTCTTCTGTATCTATATCCGTTACTTCTCCCTTAACAATATCTTCGTCTATTTCAATGTCTTCGTCCACTCTGTATATCAATACGGCCATTTCCGCCCTTGTTATAGGCTTGTTAGGCTGGAACAGTCCATTTGCAGAGCCCTTCATTATGCCAAGCTCTCCGGCCATGTATACATATCCTACATACCCGTCGCCTATGTTTTCAGCATCCAAATAGTCGAGGTCTTCGTCCATGTGCTTTTGCGCCTCGTCTTCGTATCCAAGGGCCCTTACAATATATTTTGCAACATCCTGTCTCTTTGCAGGTGCCTTTAGGTTTATAAAGTCGCCCTCTTCTATTATTCCCTCATCCTCTGCAATTGACACGTATCCATAGGCCCAGCTTTGCACATTGCCCTTTATCTTCCCATTTTTAAGGCCCTTGCTTATAAGCTCCATTTGCTCTTTTGCCTCGTCTTCTTCCCCAAGCACCCTAAGAGCCATGACTATGGCCTCGACATTTGTCACAGGCTTGTTAGGCTGAAATACTCTGTTTCCATATCCCTTTACTATTCCTTTTTTCGCCATTTTGTTTATTGCGCCTTTCGCCCATGGATATTCGTCGATGTCGTCAAAGTCGTCAATTTCAATGTTGTTTTGAATCTGCACTACAAGCTTTCCGTTTCCCTTGAAATTGTTCCTGTTGTTTTTAAACGGCTTTGCAGCATAAGCCCCTGCATTAAAACTTCCTGCCATCATAAAACCCGCCACTGCCACCGCCAGCATTTTTCTCTTTTTCATTCTAAATACCTCCCTATTGGCTTTCTCTTTTGTGTTTTTGATTTTTGAACCGCTTGATTCCTGTCTTACACTAAATAATACGATTCTCCCTATTATTTATGTCCCCATTCCCCTGAAATTTATTCAAATTTAAAATAAAAATTTAAATTAAAAAATAAAAAAATCCCGCAAAGCTTGTGGTTTTGCGGGATTTTTATTAAAGTCTATAATTTTAAATTGTATTCTTATTGCTCTATATAAGCGTTGTCAAAGTAAACAAATCCAAGAGGAGATACTCTTGCACCCTTGACATACTCTTTGAACATCTTTGGATTTGTGTAGTAGTATACAGGCATTACTATCATGTCTGCCATAATCATGTCCTCAGCCTTGTGCATCATTTCAAATCTCTTTGTCTCATCTGAAGTAAGCTTCGCTTCCCTTACAATGTTGTCGAATTCTTCGCTGTTCCAGTGAGGGTGGTTGTTTCCGCTTGTAGATATGAACATGTCTATGAATGTCATTGGGTCAACATAGTCTCCTACCCATCCATCCCTTGCTATTACAAAATCTCCTTCGTTTCTTGTGTTCTGGAATACCTGCCACTCCTGATTTACAAGCTCTACTTCCACGCCAAGGTTTTGCTTCCACATTTCGCTTATAGCTTCCGCCACCTTCTTGTGGTTTTCGTTAGTGTTGTATACGAACTTGATTTTTGGGAATCCCTCTCCGTTTGGATATCCAGCCTCAGCAAGAAGAGCCTGAGCCTTTTCAACCTGTGCAGTTGTCGTTATTCCGTAGTCTCCTCCAGCTTCCCTGAAGTCCTTTCCGTCCGGCTGAGTCATACCAGTTGGAACGAATCCTGTAGCAGGAGTCTCTCCGCCCTTAGTTACAACCTTTGTTATGGCTTCTCTGTCTATTGCAAGTGTGAACGCCTGTCTTACTTTTAAGTCGTTAGTAGGCTCCACGTTTACATTGAATGCATAGAAGTAAGTTCCTATCTGAGGGAATATCTTGAACTCTGGGTTGTTTTCAGCCTGGAATGTCGGTATTTGCTCTCTTGCAACCCTGTGAAGGGCGTCAACATCTCCAGATTCGAATGAAGCCATAGCCGTAGATATTTCTTCCATGAATGAGAATTCTATTCCGTCAAGCTTAATTCTGTCTGCATCGTAGTAGTTTTCATTTTTAACAAATGCCATTATGTTTCCTTTTTCCCATTTTTCAAGCTTGAAAGGTCCGTTTGTTATATAGCTTTCTGGCTTAAGCGCCCACTGCTCTCCATGAGCTTCAACCATGTCCTGTCTTACTGGAAAGTAAGTTGGGAAAGCTGTAAGTTCAAGGAAGTAAGGAACGCTTGATTCAAGAGTTACTTCAAGAGTCTTATCGTCTATTGCCTTTACGCCGACTTCATCTGCAGCGACCTCTCCCTTGTTGTATGCTTCTCCGTTTTTAAGATAGTAAAGCTGGTATGCATACTCTGCCGCTGCCTCTTTTGAAAGAGCCCTCTTCCAAGCGTATTCAAAGTCTTTTGCAGTAAGAGCTTCTCCGTCAGACCACTTAGAGTCTCTAAGGTGGAATGTGTAAACTGTTCCGTCTTCTGAAACGTCAAAGCTCTCAGCAACACCTGCTATAGCCTTGTCATTATCGTCAAGTCTCATAAGTCCTTCAAATGCGTTTACTGTAACTATAGCTCCGTCAACCGCGGCATTAAGCGCAGGGTCTATAGTCTTTACGTCAGCTTCAAGGTTGTACCTTACAACATTTCTTAGCTCCTTCGTGTCCCCTTTGTCTCCACATCCAACAAGCGCGGTCATAACAAGCATTGCCGACAGAAGAATTGAAACTAGTTTCTTCATTAAAAATTACCCCCTTTAAAATTTGGCCTTACACTCAAATCTCCAAGCATTCCCGCATGCAGGAATATGGTTTTGAAACTTTTGAATAGTCAGGCTTTTTGAAATAACAGCTTAACAAAAACTTGATGATAAAAACCTAAAAAATTTTACAGGCCGAGGCCTTTTTATATTTTAGACTTCAGGGAATCCGAGTGATCCAATCCCCTGAAATCGTAAAATCTACGTCCGGACATTTATACCTTACATGCTTATAATATATATTATTATACAAATATTATAAAATTCCTCTATATGTCATGGAAAATTTATTTGTCCGTAAGGTGACATGCAACCCAGTGTCCGCCGCCTACGTCTTTAAACTCCGGCTCTGCTTGAGCGCATATGTCCATTGCATATCTGCACCTTGTCCTGAATCTGCATCCTGAAGGCGGATTCAGTGGTGAAGGCACATCCCCTTCAAGTATTATCCTGCTGCTTTCCCTCGCAGCTTTAGGATCGGCTATGGGAACAGCTGAAAGAAGCGCCTGTGTGTATGGGTGCTGAGGTCTGTAGTATAGCTCGTCGCTGTCTGCAAGCTCAACCAGCTTTCCAAGGTACATAACCCCTATCCTGTCAGATATGTGCTTAACCATTGAAAGGTCGTGCGCTATGAAAAGATAGGTAAGTCCCATTTCAGATTGAAGGTCTTCAAGCATATTTACAACCTGCGCCTGTATCGAAACGTCAAGTGCCGATATCGGCTCGTCAGCTATTATGAACTCAGGCTCAACAGCAAGGGCTCTTGCTATTCCAACACGCTGTCTTTGTCCTCCTGAAAACTCGTGAGGATATCTGTTGGCATGGTCGGCGTTAAGCCCTACCGTTTCAAGCAGGCTTTGTATCCTTTCCATTCTCTCTTTCCCACTTGCTATATTGTGTATGTCTAGGGGCTCCCCTATTATGTCTCCAACTGTCATACGTGAGTTGAGCGATGCGTATGGGTCCTGGAATATCATCTGTATTTTTTTCCTGTATGGAAGAAGCTGTTTTTGGCTGAGCTTCGATATGTCCTTGCCGTCAAATATTATCTGTCCGTCAGTCGGATCGTAAAGTCTTATTACGGTCCTTCCCGTAGTCGACTTTCCACATCCCGACTCTCCAACAAGGCCCAGTGTCTCACCTCTTTTTATGTGAAAGCTCACATCGTCAACAGCTTTTACATGCTGTATGTTTCCACCGAAAAATCCCTTTCTTACAGGGAAGTATTTCTTAAGTCCCTTTACCTCAATGAGCGTTTTGCCGTCTTTAGCCATTGTTTTTTTCCCCCTTAATGTCTGAGTTTACACCTTCCACTTTTGGCGCATCCGGATGAAGCAGCCAGCATGCCGCCCTGTGCTTGTCAGAAACATGGGTGTACTCAGGCATTTGCTGCATGCATATTTTCATTGCATAGTCGCATCTTGCAGCAAAAGGACATCCCTTTGGAGGATTCAGAAGGTCTGGAGGCGATCCAGGTATAGGATAAAGCCTTTCCTTGTTTTCCTTTTCAGATATTTTAGGTATTGATTTTATAAGTCCCAGAGTGTATGGATGCTTAGGTCTGTAGAATATGTCATCCACAGAGCCCTCTTCCATTATGAGCCCTCCGTACATTACTATTATCCTGCTGCACACGTCTGCGACAACTCCAAGATCGTGTGTTATCAATATTATTGAAGTTCCAAGCCTGTCCCTGAGATCGTTCATAAGCTCAAGTATCTGCGCCTGTATTGTAACGTCAAGAGCTGTGGTAGGCTCGTCCGCTATTAGGAGCTGCGGTTCGCATGAAAGCGCCATTGCTATCATGGCCCTTTGCCTCATTCCTCCCGAAAATTCGTGAGGATAGTTGTCTATTCTGCTTTCAGGAGAAGGTATTCCAACGAGTTTCAGCATCTCTATGGCCTTTTCCCTAGCTTCAGATTTTGAAAGGTTCTGGTGCTTTATTATGGCCTCCATTATCTGGTCGCCTATTTTATATACAGGGTTTAGTGAAGTCATAGGGTCCTGGAATATCATACTTATGTCATTCCCCCTTATACCCTGCATTTCCTTTTCAGTTTTGTTCATAAGGTCTTCGCCGTCGAAAAGTATCTCGCCTCCGATAATCTTGCCCGGCTTTTGGAGAAGCCTCATTACAGACATCGATGTTACCGACTTTCCGCTTCCCGATTCCCCAACTATTCCAAGGGCTTCGCCCTTGTCTATGTGAAGGTCAACCCCTCTTATGGCCTTGACTTCCCCTACGTGTGTAAAGAAAGAAGTCCTAAGGTCCTTTACATCCAATAATCTATCTGACATTTCAAATCCTCCTCTTTCTTATTTACGCATACGTGGGTCAAGCGCGTCCCTCAGTCCATCTCCCAAGAAGTTAAACGCAAGCATAGTTATAGATATTGCAAGCGCTGGGAAGAAAAGCTGATGCGGGTATACGCTAAGGCTTGAAAGGGCATCGTTCGCCAAAACCCCCCATGAAGCCTTTGGCGCCGAAACTCCAAGACCTATGAAAGAGAGGAAAGCCTCTGTAAATATCGCCGTTGGTATTGACATTGTCATTGTAATTATTATAGGTCCCATAGCATTAGGGATGAGGTGTCTCAGAAGTATTCTAAAGTCACTTGCGCCAAGAGTCTTTGCCGCCATTACATACTCCTGCTCCTTGAGAGAGAGTATCTGACCCCTCACTATACGGGCCATTCCTATCCAGTATACAAGTCCAAGGGCTATAAGTATACTTCCAAGGCCCCCTCCTCCGAATACAACCATCAGCAGTATTACATAGAGCATAAGAGGTATGGTGTAAAGTATGTCTATCGCCCTCATCATTATATTGTCTATCTTCCCGCCAATGTATCCTGCTATTCCACCGTATAAAACCCCTATGAAAAGGTTTATTACAGACGCTACAAATCCTACTGTAAGGGATATCCTCGCTCCGTAAAGCACCCTTACAAAAAGGTCCCTTCCAAGTGAGTCAGTTCCAAACCAGTGCTCCGAGCTTGGAAGTTGGTTTGCCATCATAAGGTTCTGGTCTGAATATGAGTACTTTGAAGCAATTGGTCCAATTACAGCTGCCGCAAGCAGAATGAACAGGAAAAACATAGAGCCCATGGCCACCTTGTTTGCCTTAAGCCTTCTCCAAACGTCCTGCCAGTATGTCATTGACGGCCTTACTATTCTTTCAGAATCTTTTTCTTCCTGGCTCACGAGATTCCACATTGAAGAATCAACAGAACCCTTGTTCAAATCTATGTTTTCAGTCGACATTCGTTTTAACACCCCTTAAAAAATATTGTCATTCCTATTGATCGAGCTTTATCCTAGGATCTATGAAAGCATAAAGTATGTCCACAACAAGTATCATTATAACAAGGAAAGTCGCATAGAATATTGTAACTCCCATTATTACCGTGTAATCCCTGCTGGTTATGCTGTCAACAAAGAACCTTCCAAGGCCAGGCACTGCAAATATCTTCTCTATTACGAAAGATCCCGTCATTATACCTGCAGAAAGAGGCCCTATATACGTAACTATAGGTATTAGTGCATTTTTAAGTGCGTGTTTGAAAACCACAACCTTTTCAGTAAGTCCTTTAGCCCTTGCAGTCCTTATATAGTCCTGCGATATGACTTCAAGCATACTTGAACGCGTAAGTCTTGCAACAAACGCCATTGCATATGCCGCAAGCGCAATGCTCGGCATTATCATCTGGTCAAACTCTCCCCATCTTGCCGGAGGAAGCCATCCCAGCTTTACACTGAATGTGTATATCATAACCGTGGCTATTACAAAGCTCGGTATGGTGACTCCAATTATGGCCAGAAACATTACCATGTTGTCCACCCAAGTTCCCTGCTTCAATGCTGCCACAACCCCAAGAGGTATTCCCGCAATAAGTATCAGGAATATTGCTATTCCTCCAAGCTGTGCCGATACCGGGAATCTTTGCGCTATTATATCGCTTACATTCTGTCCCTTCAGCTTAAATGAAGGTCCGAAATCACCTACTGCTACACCTTTGAGATAATCCACATACTGTTTGTGAAGAGGGTCATCCAGATGGTACTTTTCATTAAGAGCCTTTTCTATTGCCTCTGGAAGTTTCTTTTCACTTGCAAAAGGCCCTCCCGGTATTGCATGCATTAAAAAAAACGTTATGGTTATTATCAGAAAAATTGTAACAACCATGGATACTAGCCTGCTAAGAATAAATCTACCCAACTGAAACATCTCCTTCTTGTGTTTTTATACTTGCATAATGACAAAATTTAAAGTACAAGGTTGTCCCCCCATACAATTACAAGACATATTTTTCATGAATCCAATATTGAATATGAATAATATACCTGTATAAGTTTCAAAAATTTGAAACATATAAAAATATTATTGCATCACACTAATATTTTATCTAAAATTTAATCTAAATTCAATACCCTCCTATTTTTTATGCCAGCGGCTTTAATGCAATATATATAAAAAAAACCATACATAAAATTTTACAATATAATCCTTTTCGTGTACATTTCATATACACATTATGAATTTTTTGTCTTTCTATCATTCAAAATACTTTATTTGTATACCCACACAAAACAATTGTACATAAAATTTAACTTGTATCTTTCATAAAATGTTTCTGTTTTTAATATAAAAATAAAATTTTTTGTACATGTTTTTTATCGATTCATTCCATAAAAACCTCTTGTATTTAAATCAAACAGTAAAACAGCAACTTATTTTACCTATTCATCCAATAAATGCATAAAAAAACCATCCAGAAAGAACTGTTATAATCTTCCTGGATGGTTCCAATATTTAATATGATGTATATATCTATTTGCTCTCTATTATTTCCTTAAGCAGCTTGTTTACAATTTGAGGGTTAGCCTTTCCCTTGCTGGCCTTCATAACCTGACCCACAAGGAATCCGAAAGCTCTGTCTTTTCCGTTCTTGTAGTCCTCTATAGACTGAGGGTTTGCATTTACAATTTCTTCAACTATTTTCTTTATCTCTCCCTCGTCTTGAACCTGAACAAGCCCTTTTTCCTTTATTATTTCTTCCGCTTTTTTGCCGGTCTCAAACATTTCTCTGAATACTTTCTTTCCGGCACTGTTGTTTATCTTTCCTGAAGATATAAACTCCAGAAGCTTTGCAAAATCATCTTTTGCAAACTTAAGCTCGTCAAGCTCGATTCCTTCGTCATTGACCCTTCTCAAAAGCTCTGTCATTATCCAGTTGCTCACAAGCTTAGAGTTGTCTATAAGCTTCATAACATCTTCAAAATAGCTAGCTATCTCCTTTGAAGAAGTAAGAACCTTGGCATCGTATTCAGGTATGTCGTATGTGCTTATGAATCTTTCCCTCTTTGTATCTGGAAGCTCAGGAAGCATATCCTTTACCCTGTCCATGAAAGCATCGTCAAGCTTTATGTCTACAACATCAGGCTCTGGGAAATATCTGTAGTCGTCTACAGACTCCTTGCTTCTCATAGATATTGTAACGTTCTTGACGTCATCCCATCTTCTAGTTTCCTTTTTAGAGTCCTCTCCCTTTTCAAGAAGCTCCCTGTGTCTTTTTTCCTCGTATTCAAGGGCCTTGAGTGCTGCCTTGAAAGAGTTCAGGTTTTTGACCTCGACTATTTTGGATCTTACCCCGTCTTCTCTCACGACATTGACATTGACGTCGCATCTAAGTGAGCCCTGCTCCATCTTAACGTCCGAAACCTCAGTGAAAAGAAGTGTCTCCTTAAGCTTTTCAAGGAAGTTCATGGCCTCTACAGGAGAGCTCATGTCAGGGTAAGTAACTATTTCTATAAGAGGAACTCCGCATCTGTTGTAGTCAAGAAGGGTGTCTCCTTCAACATCGTGAAGCGATTTTCCGGTATCCTCTTCTATGTGTATCCTTTGTATCCTTATCTTCTTTGAGTCGCCTTCCTCGTCTTTTATCTCAATGTATCCGTCGCTGCAAAGAGGTATGTCGTATTGCGATATCTGATACGCCTTTGGAAGGTCGGGATAGAAGTAGTTTTTCCTGTCCATTTTCGAATTCATCGCTATGTCGCAGTTGAACGCAAGTCCCGCCATTGCAGCAAATTCAAGAACCTTTTCATTCAGCACAGGCAGCGCTCCTGGAAGTCCAAGGCATACCGGGCAGCAGTGAGTGTTCACGTCAGCGCCGAACTCGTTCTTGCAGCCACAGAATATCTTAGTGTTTGTCGAAAGCTCGCAGTGTATTTCAAGTCCTATAAGTGTATTATATTTCAATCATTTCACCTCCTATATTTCTGCTCTTTTGTCTTTATAGTCTGTAATGTTCTCAAAAGCCCTTGCTATTCTGAGTATCTTGGCCTCGTCGAAATGCTTTCCTATTATCTGCATTCCTATAGGCATTCCATTTGAATCAAATCCGCATGGAATTGAAACCGCAGGAAGTCCAGCCATGTTGACAGGTATTGTGCAAAGGTCCTCAAGATACATTGAAAGCGGATCGTTTATCTTCTCGCCTATCTTAAACGCCGTGTTTGGAACCGTAGGCGTTATTATTGCGTCGTATTTTGAAAAAGCGTCCATGAAGTCGTTCTTTATAAGTGTTCTGACCTGAAGCGCCTTTTTGTAGTATGCGTCGTAGTATCCGGCGCTTAGCGTATACGTTCCCATCATTATCCTTCTTTTGACCTCTGGTCCGAAGCCTTCGCTTCTTGTCCTCTTGTAAAGCTGCTCAAGAGTTTCGAAGTCTCCTGTCCTGTAGCCGTATTTTATTCCGTCATATCTTGCAAGGTTTGAGCTTGCCTCACTAGGCGCTATTATATAGTAAGTTTCGACATTGTGAGTAAGGTGAGGCATTGATATTTCTTCCCACTGAATACCAGCCTGCTCAAGCTTTTGAACAGAGTCAATGATCGACTGTCTTATCACAGGGTCTATTCCCTCTCCAAGAAGCTCTTTAGGAACTCCAACTTTCATTCCCTTTGAGTCCTTTTGAACCTCAATGGCGTAGTCTGCCACAGGAGCGTCAACACTAGTTCCGTCCATTTTGTCCTTTCCCGCTATGTGAGAAAGAACCATTGCACAGTCCTCAGTGTCCCTTGTGAATATTCCTACCTGGTCAAGAGAAGATGCAAACGCGACAAGTCCGTATCTTGAAACCCTTCCGTATGTAGGCTTCAGTCCAACTATTCCGTTGAAAGACGCCGGCTGCCTTACAGATCCTCCAGTGTCAGATCCAAGCGAGTAAAACACCTGTCCTGAAGCCACTGAAACAGCAGACCCTCCAGATGATCCTCCAGGAACCCTGGTTGTGTCCCAAGGGTTTTTTGTTATCTTGAACGCAGAATTTTCAGTGGATCCGCCCATTGCGAACTCGTCAAGGTTTGTCTTTCCTACAAGTACCGCATCGGCGGCGTTTAGCATGTCAACAACTGTGGCGTTGTAAGGAGGCACGAAGTCCTTAAGTATTTTTGATGCACATGTAGTGTTTATGCCTTTCGTACATATATTGTCCTTTATAGACATTGGAACTCCCGCTATGTCTGAAAGGGCCTCTCCCTTTGCTCTCTTTTCGTCAACCATTTTTGCCTTTTCAAGAGCGCTTTCAGCAGTCAGTGTCAAAAATGCATCCAGCTTAGGCTCTGTCTTTCCTATTCTATCGATTGAAGCCTTTGTAATCTCATAAGAGCTTATTTCCTTGTCCTTTAGCATTCTTGAAATCTCTTTCAAACTCATTTTACTTAGATTCAACTTCTCTCACCTTCCCTTCTAGTCTAGCACCTTTGGAACCTTGAAGCATCCCATTTCACTGTCTGGCGCATTTTGAAGCACGCTTTCCCTCTCAAGCGAAGGCCTTACTTCGTCGTTTCTGAATGCGTTGTAGCTTCCGTTTGGATTATAAGTTATGTCTGTGTTTTCAGTGTCCACGCTTTGAAGTCTTTCCACATATGAAAGTATGTCATTAAGCTTTGTCATATAGTCGCTTATTTCCTCTTCTGTAAGCTCCAGTCTGGCAAGATGCGCTATATGGAGTATCTTTTCTCTATCTATCATTCATTTCACTCCCTTCAATATATTAAACTTGACAATCAAAATTATACCTTTTTTACACTAAATAATCCAGCTTGGCAGGAAAATAATCTGCATCAAGCCTTTTCAATGCATTCAATCTCTTCATTTGTCATGCCGTATATATAATAAATCATGCTGTCAATATCCCTTTGAAGACTTTGATATTCACCGCTGCCGCCTTGCATCTCAGTCATTTCCACAAGTTTTCTTACGATCTCCTCCACGCGGTGCTGGTCTTTTTCCGTTGCCGTTTTTATGGGAAATCTCGACAGAGGCTTTTGATAAAGCTCCAGGTATTCACCCTTTCTCTTTCCTCTGTTGTAAAGCCAGTAGTGTGAAAGCTTGCTATTCAATATCCCAAGTATATAAAGCGGGCTTATATTAAACCTTGTGATATAGTATATGTCGGCGCTTGCATACCATGGGCAGCTGTTGTATCCGAACACAGGGTATCTTGCCCTTTGGGGTACCACTATCTTCTCCCCTTCGAACACGTCCCTCTTTCTGGGCCAGTGGAGGCTGTACCACGGTATTATTCCATTTTGGGCTTCTCTTCTTTTTTCGAGTATTGGTTTGAATTTTTCTAGATGTGATATTATTTCGGGATATTTTTCCATGTCGGTGTGTTTGTCTATATATAATATGTACAGGTTTTCGCATGATTCTTCCTCTGCGCTTTCACCTGAATTCATTTTGCTGTAGTCGTCTGTATAATACCTTTTGACATTTGTAGACTTGTAAAACGGTTTTATTACGGGATGCTCTCCCAAAGGGTCCTGCACTCCCACCTTGAAAAGCTCTGATTCACGCAATATGAATATGCCGTCTTTCTCTCTTATTCCATCCATGTCTTTTTCGTTTATGTGCTTCAAATTTCTTGCAGTTGCCCTGTCGGCACCCGAGACTATCCCCTGGTTTATGCTTGAAACCTCTCCCAGAAGGCAGTCGCTCCTCATTAGTATTTTGTCCGTTATCCTCTTTGTAACAGAGTCCATAAAGAGTATTCTTCCATTTTTGTCGAACACTTCAGACGTCTTGCATATGCTGCTGCTTACAAGCCCCTCTTCCTTGCATTCAAGGGCCACTAAAGCATTTGAAAGCTTTCCCCTTGAAAATTCGAGTTTTTCATAGCAAAACTCTATATTCGAGCCGCTTTTTTGAAGTATGAATATCATATTGTGCTGCCCTGTTGCCTGGGGGAAAACCTTGAAGTCGTTAAAATCCGCGACCCATCTAAAAGTGCAGTTTTCGCTTATCTTGCTTCTCAGCTTTTTAGAATAGTCAGCGCCTGTCCAGTAATTCGTAGTTATAAAACATATGAGCCCTTGTTTCCTCGATATGTCGGCGGCCTTTTCTATGAAATAATAGAAATAATCCATTCCCTTCTCATAGTAGAGCTTTCCAAACTCATTTTCCCTCGCAATTTCAAATATCTCCTTGTTCCCCTTTTCTCCTATGTAAGGAGGGTTTCCTATTATTATGTCAAAATTTTTCTTCTCAAAATCTGTGATGAAGTCCTCATTGTAAAAATTGAGCTTTAGTCCTTCAATCCCCGTTATTATGGAGAGCCTCTCCTTGCATATGTAAAGCGCCCTTTGATCCACATCTACGGCATATATGTTTTTTTCAAGTACGTATCTGCAAATCTCTTCATACTCGGACTGCGGATACATGTCCATATTCAGCTGAACAAGCTTTCGAAAGCAAGCCACGACAAATGCGCCGCACCCGCATGAAGGGTCGAGTATCCTGATATTTTTTAACTTTTTCACCATTTGATTATTTTCACAGTCTTCAAAATACATGCTTATTGCCTTTTCAGCCATATATTTTGAAAGAAGCTCGTCAGTGTAAAAAACCCCCTTGCTCGACTTGTCCGTTTTTGAAAGAATACCCTCAAACAGCTCAGAAAGCATTAGCGAACTGTCTCCTTCGTATTTTTGGGGGACTTTCATAGAGTGAATTTCACTTTTGAACATCCCCACAGTTTTTTCAAGGGCCTTGACTGAAGACAATCTTTCTGCGTTTTTGCAATTTTCGTAAAAATCAATATACCTTTTTACAATATCCATGCATATCACCACACCTGAATTTAAAGTATAAAGCCAAGACCTGGGCACATGCAGGTCATTAAATCTGCATGCGCCAAATCCTTTTATCAGTACATATCCCCTCTGAATCACACTTTCAAACTCTACTCTAATCCCTTACAGACCCAGCTTTTCAACCACTTCTTCCTTTGATTCAAGCCTCAAAAACTCATTGAATGCATCTTCGCCGACAACCTTGACTCCCAGTGATATCGCCTTGTCAAGCTTTGAGCCCGCATCTTCTCCCGCAAGCACAAAATCTGTCTTTTTGCTCACGCTTGAAGTGGCCTTTCCACCCCTGCTTTCTATCTCGACTTTGGCATCGTCTCTGGTCATCGATGAAAGTTTTCCCGTAAGGACTATCTTCATGCCCTCGAATATCGGATTCCCACTGCTTTTGCCTGCGCTGAGGCTGATCGTGTTAACACCCGCCGCTTTTATCTTTTGGACGAGGTTTTGGTTCTTTTCATTCTTAAAGTATTCAACAGTACTTTCGGCCATTTTAGGGCCGAATTCGTCCAAGGATGATAGCATTTCAAAATCCGCAGCCATTATATCATCAAGGCTTTCAAAATTCTTCGCCAGAATCTTTGCAGCCTTTGCACCTATGAATTTTATACCAAGCCCGAACACGAGTCTGTCAAGGTCGTTGCCCTTTGAAGCCTCAATTGCGTCTATGAGGTTTCGGGCGGACTTTTCGCCCATCCTCTCAAGCTGTACAAGCTCGTCTTTATTGAGACTGTACAGGTCTGCGATGTCCTTTATAATATCGTTTTTCAAAAGAAGGGTCACTATGGACTCCCCGAGCCCGTCTATGTTCATGGCGTTTCTCGATACAAAATGTATTATTCCCCTTCTTATCTGAGCCGGACATGATATGTTGGTGCACTTTAGCGCAGATTCGCCTTCGACTCTCATGGTCTCATAGCCACAGGCAGGGCACTTGTCAGGCATTTTAAACTCCACTTCCTCGCCAGATCGCTCCTCCTTTACAACCCTTACGACCTCCGGTATTACATCTCCGGCCTTTTGTATTATCACCATGTCGCCTATTCTTATGTCCTTTTCCCTTATATAGTCCTCGTTGTGTAGTGTGGCCCTTGACACTGTAGATCCTGCAATCCTGACAGGCTCAAGTTCCGCCGTTGGTGTTATGGTGCCCGTCCTTCCAACCTGCACTGTTATTGAATTGAGCCTTGTCTTTTGCTGCTCTGCAGGGAACTTGTACGCTATTGCCCATCTCGGGCTCTTCGAAGTGTTTCCAAGCACATCCCTTTGCTCAAGATTGTTGACCTTTATTACCATTCCGTCTATTTCGTAAGGAAGAGAATCCCTGTGCTCTCTCCAATAGTGTATGTGCTCTATTACCTGACTCATGTCTTCGCAGAGCCTGTTGTCGCCGTTAACCTTTATTCCGAGCGTTTTCATGTAATCTATTGTTTCGCCGTGTGTCTTGAATTCCCTGTGGTCAGCGCTCTCCAAATTGAATACAAATATGTCGAGAGGCCTTTTTGCAGTAACCGAAGGGTCTAGCTGCCTAAGCGAGCCTGCAGCTGCATTTCTAGGGTTTGCAAACATCTGGAGGCCGTTTTCCTCCTGAATGTCGTTAAGCTCTTCAAACTTGTCCTTTGGTATGAAAACCTCTCCCCTGACCTTTAAGTCCATGCTCTCTTTGAGCCTTAGCGGTATGCTCCTTACCGTCTTTAGGTTCTCGGTTATGTTTTCGCCAGTGACTCCGTCCCCCCTTGTTGCTCCAACACTGAATATTCCATCCTCATATGTAAGCCCCACTGAAAGCCCGTCTATCTTGAACTCCACATAGTACTGGACATCTTCTTCAAGAGATGATCTGACCCTATTGTCAAAATCCAATAGATCGCCTTCTGAAAATGCATTCGAAAGTGAAAGCATTGGGTTTGAATGGACAACCTTTTCAAACTTGTCAAGCGGCCTTCCGCCGACCCTTTGAGACGGAGAGTCAGCCCTTTTAAGCTCGGGATGGCTGTTTTCAATGTCAATGAGTTCCTTCATGAGAATGTCGTATTCATAGTCTGAAATTTCAGGACTGTCCTGAACATAATATTTTTCATTGTGGTAGCTTATGAGCTCCACAAGTTCATCTATTCTTTTCTTTACTGTTTCACCTGTATTCATAGTTGACCTGCCTTTCAAAAAATAATAGCCCACATTATATTATAGTATATTGTGGGCCCTGCCGCATATGAATTTTAGCCTTCGCCATGTCCCCTTTTGGCAAGAAATGCTGAGACTGCAGCCGTTATCGGTATTGTGAGTATGAGGCCTATGCTTCCCGAAAGTGACCTCACTATCTCGGTTGCTATTATGTCAAGATTGACTATTTTTATTATGGAAGTCTCGTAGGCCATAAAAAGCAGAAGAAGAGGTATGGAGCTTCCCGTATATGCCAGTATGAGTGTGTTCGACATGGTTCCCATCATGTCCTTTCCTATATTCATCCCTGAAATGAAAAGCTCCTTTTGAGAAAGGCTTCTGTTAGCCTTGTATATCTCCTCGATTGCGGATGCTATCGAAACGCTCACGTCCATTACAGCTCCCAGCGCCCCCAGTATTATCCCCGCAAAGAGAAGGTCCTTGAACTGGAACTGGATTCCCTGCGGTATGTAAAGAAGCATTACCGCCTCTTCACTTGAAAGCCCCGTAAGCTTTACGCCACTTCCCACCAGAAACGCCAGGCCTCCCGCTATTATGACACCAAGCGATGTTCCTACGGCTGCTGCAAGGCTTTTTTTGGTGAATCCCGATATTATGAGTATTGTAACGGCAGTGACCCCTACCGCCACCATAACGGCAACAGTTACCGGACTGTGGCCGCTGAGTATCATTGGCAGCATTATCTTGAACACCGCAAATATTGTGATTGAAAGCGTCGCTATTGTCTTTATACCCTGAAGCCTTCCTATAAGTATGAGCACTGCGGCAAACCCTATGCAAAGATAGAGTATGTAGCTGTCCCTTGCATAGTCCGCAATGTGTGCGACCACCTGTCCGTCTTCTTCAAGCACCACGACCACTACCTTTTCCCCCTCTTTTACAGGTATGTCGTATACGCTGTCACCTTCGAGTATGTTGTCACTTTCAACTATCTTTCCCTTGTACTGTCCCGAGATTATCTCAAGTTTTACGTGCTGTATGGAGTTCACTGCGAACTCGCCCTCGACCTGCTCCTCCTGAACGCTTAAAACCCTCGCCTTTTCGGTCTGCATATCCTCATCGTCTGCAAACGATGTTAAAAATGATGCAAAAGTCATAAATATTATAAAAAATATAATACGTATCTTCATAAATTCCTCCCAAAGTCATTGTCTTATGCCATGTATTAATATATCATAAGTATGTTGTAGCTATATTATATTACTATGTCTTTTTATTTGCAAAAATCAAAGTCCTTTCGAGGATAGATTGTGGCATATATATTAATCAGATTCACTCTTTTTCTCAAAAATACATAATAGATTATCGGAGGACATTCATGAAAAAACATGTTCTAGCAGACATATCTCTGCTTATCGTCACAATAATTTGGGGCTCCACATTCGTGCTCTGCAAGATAGCTCTTCAGTCCATGGAGACATTCAGCTTTCTTGCCGTGAGGTTTTTCATAGCCTCTGCAATACTGGCGCTGATATTTTGGAAAAACCTTTCAAGACTCGACAAAAACACGCTTAAAAACGGACTCATAATAGGCCTTATAATGTTTTTCGCATTTGCGACCCAGACTCTTGGAATTTACTATACCACCCCTTCAAAAGCTGGATTTATAACCGGATTCACTGTTCTTCTGGTTCCGCTTATAAGCACACTGCTGTTTAAAAAGCCGCCTAGAAAAGAAAGTCTTATAGGCATAGTGTTTGCAATAACAGGCATAGTGTTTCTTACCATGGGAAGCGGAGGAGAGCTTTCGGTAAGCACAGGGGACATAATAGTTTTCGTATCCACATTCGGATATGCGCTTCAGATAATAGCCATAAGCCACTATTCAACCTTTTCAGATTCCATAAATCTGTCGATAATACAAATTGGCGTGGTTGCCGTACTTTCAGCCGTATTCGCCTTAATATTTGAAAATCCCCAGATTCCAACAGGCGCTCCCGTTTGGACATCCATACTGCTGACCGCCGTACTTGCGACTGCGGTGGCGTTTACAATTCAAAATACAATGCAAAAGCACACCACGCCTACAAGGGCGGCTCTCATATATCTTGGAGAACCCGTGTTTTCTGCTATGTTTTCGTATATGATACTCGGAGAAGTCCTGTCTCCAAAAGGTGTTTTCGGATGCGCACTCATATTCTTCGGAATGATAGTTTCAGAGGTCAAAATGGCTTCGCTTTTCAAAAAGCCTTCGAAAGCATCCGGCAGATTCAAAAAAGCAAGTTGAAATAACCGTGCAAAAGCCCTCTTTATCAACTGACAAAGAGGGCTTTTTATTGTCCACATAGGCTTTAATATCCCTTTTTCGGGTCAACCTCGTTTATGAGCTTTTCCCCGTCTATATATCTTCTGAGGTTTTCTAGTATCATATCGAATCTTCTTTCATTCCTCATCTGTGACATCCACGAGTTGTGAGGTGTCACTATCAGCCTTTTCATATCCCAAAGAGGGCAAGCTTCCTCAAGAGGCTCCTGCTCGAACACATCGAGCGCTACTCCCATGAATTTTCCGTCTTCAAGGGCTTTTACAAGCGCCTGCTCGTCTATTATGCTCCCTCTTGATATGTTTATCAGGGCGCAGTCATCCTTCATATTTGATATGAGAGTTTCATCCACAATGTGGTGAGTGTCTTTGGTGTATGGAAGCGAGAGCACCAGTACATCGCAAAGGCCTGCAAACTCATCTATCCTATCCAATGGCATACAGCAGTCGAAATGCTCTATGTCCCTTCCGTCACGGTTTAGTCCTATCACTCTGACTCCAAAGCCTGAAAACCGCTTTGCCGCCTCAACTGCAATGCTTCCGGTGCCTAAAAATCCCACTGTCTTTCCATGGATTTCAAGTACATCTCTGTTTATTTTCCACTTTTTATCCTTCTGGTTTTCATAGAAACTATAGCTCTGCTTGTATATCTCAAGCGCCTTAAGGACTATCCACTCACCCATGGGTATGCTGTATCCACCACGATTGTTTGTGATCTTTATGCCATGCTGAGCCACATATTCAAGGGGAGCCTGGTCTATTCCTATGCTCGAAATCTGTATCCATTTGAGTTTTTTCATCTTTCGGATGTCCAGATTCTCAAACGGATTATAGCACACAAGCACATCTATGCCGTCAATTTCAGGCCCGTTTTCAACAGCCCTCTCGTGAGAATAGACGATTTCATATCCAAGCGCTTTTACCTTGTCCATTTTTTCCTTGCCATAGTCGTATGTAAATAGCACCTTCATAAATTACTCTCCTTAACATGCCTTAACCTTCTATAGTCTCCCTCAGGTCTTCCGGTATATACTTCATAAGCTTTTTAGGGTCAGTCTCGTCAAGAACCTTTGCCAGAGAATAAAAACTTAAAAATACATCCTGTATGTCCTTTTGCTTTCCAAGCCTTGTGGCTCTTGCAACGTACATAGTAAGCTCTACCGCAACGTCAAATTCATTCCTTTGTATCGGTGCGGGATTCAGATTTATATCTTCCATTTAAAAAACTCCCTTCGATTTTAATTTTATCATTCCAAATTTCTTATGTATATGGTATCAGCTTTCGCCATATTCCACAACTTTTAATTACTGTTGACTCAAGTAAATCAAAGGGTATATACTCCAAATAAAACCCCTGTATAAGCTTTTCAACATTCACAGTTCGCACAGGTCATAAGCACCACTGTCCAAATATTTTTTCAAGACATATTGGAGGACTGATATAAATGAAAAAAATGAAGCTTTTTATAGCTTTAATAGTGTTTTCTCTAATTCTTACAGCATGCACCAGGGAAGAATCCACTTACTACACCGGCACGGTTGAAAGCGACAGGTATGACGTCTCTAGCGAGGTGGGAGGAATTATAAAAAAGCTGTATGTGCACGAGGGCGACTCCGTCCCAAAAGGCGGCAAAATTGCGCTCATAGACGTTACAGAGCTTGAAATAGAGCTCTCAAGGCTACAGTCCGAGCTTGGCTCATCAAAATCCACGCTTGAAAAGGCTAAAAGCGGATTCAGATCAGAGGAAATAGACAAGGTAAGAATACAGATTGGCCAGCAAGATTCAATAATAAGCTCCAAAACCGCCAGCTATGAAAACATACTCGAAAACTACAACAGGACTGCAGAGCTTTATGAAAACGGAGCAGCCTCAAAGCAGATGCTCGACGACGCCAGGACAGCCCTTGACATGTCAAAGTCAGACCTGGACAGTGCAAGCGGTCAGCGCGAATACCTTTCAAAGCAGCTGGAGCTAATGGTCAATGGCCCCACGAAAGAAGACATCCAGATTCCCGAGGGCAAGTACTCAGCAATGCTTTGGAGCATAAAAAACGTTGAAAACAAGATATCCAAGCGCTACATATACTCAAATTCAAACGGCATAGTGGAGTCCCTCAATTTTTTGGAAGGGGAATACGCACCCCTGTTTTCAAAAATAGCGAGCATAAACGACATTTCAAACACCTGGGCCAAAATATACGTCGAAGAGAAAAACCTCCACAATATATCACTGGGTAAAAAGGTGAGAGTCATGGCAGACTTCTTAAAAGACAAGCCATTTGAGGGAGTTGTCACATATGTTTCATCCGAAGGGGAGTTCACCCCCAAAAACATAGAATCCAAAGAGAACAAACAGGAGATAGTTTACGAGGTGAAAGTGCAGATTAAAGACCCCGACTCCGTGCTAAAGCCCGGCACTCTTGTCGATGTCTACCTGGGAGATGATGCAAATGGAGAATAGTAAAATTGCGGCATGGGCCAAGGGACTTACAAAGCACTTTGGAGAGATAGTAGCAGTTGACAATGTCGACATTCAAATACCAAAGGGGTTCATATATGGAATTCTCGGCCCAAATGGCGCTGGGAAATCGACCCTCATAAGGATGCTGTGCGGCGTTTTAACCCCTACAAGCGGAGACGGCGGGATATTCGGATACCGTATAAGCTCAGAGCCTGAAAAGATAAAGGAAAACATAGGCTACATGTCTCAAAAATTCAGCCTGTATGAAGACCTTACTGTACTTGAAAACATAAATTTTTACGCCCAGATATATGGTGTAAACAAAGATATAAAAGCCGAAAGGATACGCCAGATCGTAAAGATGGCAGGCCTTGAGGGACGGGAAACCCAGCTGGCAAGAAACCTCTCGGGAGGATGGAAGCAGAGGCTTTCGCTGGGATGCACTCTCCTTCACAAGCCTAAAATGCTAATACTTGACGAGCCGACAGCCGGAGTAGACCCGGTTTCAAGGCGCATATTCTGGCAGATAATATACGGCCTTTCAAAAGAAGGCATAACAATAATTGTCACAACCCACTACATGGACGAAGCAGAAAGCTGCGACGAGGTCATTTTCGTATTCAGAGGCAGGATAATAGGCAAGGGCACCCCCAAAGACCTCATACTGGAAAAAGACGCAAGAAACCTCGAAGACGTTTTCATATCTTATGTCGAGGAGGACACCGGGCACAAGGTCGAATCCTCTTTTGAGGAGATCAAGTTCATGTTCCATGAGAGGAAAGGTGATGAGGATGAAATTTAGGAGGCTTTTGGCCATAATAAAAAAGGAGTTCATACACATAAAACGTGACCCTCCAAGCCTCATAATGGCCGTTATGATGCCCATCATATTCATATTTCTTTTTGGCTATGCGGTCAACACCGATGTAGACAACATCAAAATGGCAGTGCTCGACATGGATAAGAGCACTGAAAGCCGAGAACTTGTGAGCAAGTTCAAAGCGTCAAACTATTTCATACCGTCAGTATATGTGAAAAACAGGGGTGAGATAGAAACGCTAATTGACCGGGGCGATGTCAAAAGCGCCCTTGTAATACCTTCCGGCTTTTCCAAAACCGTAAGGGGCTTTGGAAACTCAAGCATACAGCTCATAATAGACGGGGTCGATCCCACAACTGCAAGGACGGCTCTCCAAAGCGGATTTTTGCTTTCAACAAATTATTCTCTCCAGATCTCAAGTCCAAATGGAAATGGGATAAGCCCTCTCATGGGAGCTGGTAATCTCGACGTTCGGACAAAGGTATGGTACAATCCCAACCTTGAAAGCTCAAAATTCACAATACCTGGGCTGATAGGGCTCATAATGCAAAACATAACGGTAATGCTCACCGCATTTTCGCTGGTGCGTGAGAAGGAAAAGGGCACAATGGAGCTTCTCATGGTGACCCCGATAAGGCCGGTTGAGCTGATAGTCGGAAAGATGGTTCCATACATATTCATAGGAACAATAGACTTTCTCATAGCCCTTTCATTTGGAACCTACTGGTTTGACGTCCCCATTCAGGGCAGCCTCATTCTTCTGGTGCTCCTTGGGATAATATTCGTCATGTGCTCTCTCGCAATAGGCATGCTTATATCCACTGTTGCCCAGACCCAGGCCCAGGCCATGCAAATGGCAATGCTTTTCATACTCCCGAGCGTACTGCTTTCAGGCTTCGTATTTCCAAGGGAGTCAATGCCCGTTCCCATACAGCTTGCCGGATACGTCATACCCCTTACATACTTTCTAAGGATACTAAGGGGCATAATACTAAAGGGCTCCGGACTGACAATACTTTTACACGACGTTGCAGTACTTCTTCTGTTTGGAATACTCCTTCTGGCTGCGGCTTCAATGGGCTTTAAGAAAAAGCTCGATTGAACTGCAAAAGGAGCCTTCCGGCTCCTCTTTCAGTTTATATTATTCAATTTTGAATCTATCCGACTATTATCCTTATCTTGTCTATCCTGTTTTTGCTTATCTGCTCTATGACAAATTTGACTCTGCCATACTCCAGCTCCCGCCCTATTTCGGGAATTTCACCGAATTCACCTATTATAAATCCTCCCACAGAGTCAAATTCTTCAGACTCTATATTTATTCCAATCATCTCATTCACAAGATCTATCTTGACTCCGCCACCAACAATGTATTCATTTTCTCCGACAGTTTCTATATCGTCTTTAATCATGTCATATTCATCTTCTATCTCTCCAACTATCTCCTCGACGAGGTCCTCTATCGTGACAATGCCGGCAGTGCCTCCGTATTCGTCAAGGACTATGGACATTGGTATTCTCTTAGTCCTCATCTCGGCAAACAGCTCTGTTATCTTCTTGAATTCAAATGTGAAATTCGGCTCCCTTATGAATTCATATATGTCAAATTTCTCCCCGCCCAACTCATAAAATATGAGGTCTTTTATGTAGAGCACTCCCACTATGTTGTCTATACTCTCCTTGTATATTGGAATCCTTGAAAACTGCTCAGTTCTGTATATGTTTATAAGTTCATCATATGAAAGTGATACGTCTGCCGCAACCACATTTATCCTCGGCTGCATTATCTCCTTTACCTGAGTGTCTCCAAATTCAAACACGTTGTATATCATCTTTTTTTCTTCGCCTTCCAGCACGCCCTCTTCATGGCTGACGTTGACCATCACCTTGAGCTCTTCTTCCGTTATGAAAGGTCTTTCTGTGTCAAGTTTCCCACCAAACAGCTTTATTATTATATTTGTTACAAACATTAGCACTGCAACCGCAGGCCTGAGGATTACCGTTATCAGCGCTATGACATTCGCTATTTTAAGTGAAATTTTTTCAGCGTTTTGAATCGCAAGGGATTTTGGAGTTATCTCGCCGAATATCAGAACCAGTATGGTCATGACCCCGGTTGCAATTCCAACGCCTTTGCTTCCGAAGTATTTTATCGAAAGCGAAGTCGCCAGGGCCGATGCCCCTATATTAACAACGTTGTTGCCCACAAGTATCGCTCCAAGAAGCCTGCTTGGATTCTCGACAAGGTTGCTTACAAGCTCGGCTCCCTTTACCTTTTCATCGACCATGTGCCTTACTCTTATCTTGCTAAGAGACATCAGCGCCGTTTCCGATGCCGAAAAAAATCCTGATAAAAAAATGAGGACAGCCAGCAATATAAATTGCCACAAATCATATATTTCCAATACACTCTCACTCCCAATTGTTAGTTATACAAATTCTATACTGTTTTATTTTAGTCTTCAGCTTCATGTTCTGCCTCAAATGGCTCAATATGTGCTATAACCTGTATGTTTTCGCAAACAACACTTCTGATTTTTCTTTCTATTTCATGCGCAAGCTCATGGGCCTGCTCTATGCTCATCTGGGGATCAACCATTATATGCAAATCCACATATATGTCGTCCTCCCTTCCCCTGCTTCTTATTTTATGTACATCCTTGACGCTTTCAAACTCCATGACTGTCGATCTTATAAGTTCTTCGTCGACTGCATATTTATCAACCAAAACACTTCCCGCTCTTCTAAATATACCATATGCCGCATTCATTATAAAGCCTGCAACCACAAAGGATGCTAAAGTATCTACAATTGGGGGAAAACCCATTTTTATGAGAATAAGAGTTGAAAGCACTCCTATTGTAACAAACACATCGCTTTTTGTGTGAAGAGAGTCAGATATTAACACATCGCTCCCTAGCCTTTTTCCCTGAGAGTATTCAATTTTCGAAACCGCTATATTCGTAATTAACGTTGCCAAAAGCGCCAAAAGGCTTGCCGTGCTTATTCTCGGCTGCACTGGGCTTATTATCCTGCAAAAAGCCTCTTTTATCACCTCCATGCCCATCAAAAAAAGCATCACCGCTATGAAAAGGCCCGCCATGGTCTCAAATTTCTTGTGTCCGTATGGGTGTCCCTTGTCAACGGGTCTTGACGCAATCTTAACGCCTATTATTCCTATCACATTTGAGGCCCCGTCTGTAACCGAGTGAAAACCGTCAGCAACCATGCTTGTGCTTTGAACCATCCTTCCAACCACAATTTTAATCAGTGCGACGGCTATATTTGCAAACAGTATTATCCAAAGTACACGAAGTATCTTATTATATTCACTGGACATTTTATAATCCCTTCTCTCTGATTTGTCAGCTTTGCAAATCTCCATATCTTCTTGAGATAAACATACCCAACAATACAATGCTCTATTCAAATCACTTGATGTCCATGCCGCCACTTGAAGCCTCTTTTTTATGCTTCTTCTCAATTTGATTTTTTTATTTATATGGTATAATTTTTTATTATAATGTCCATGTGCACAAAGGGAGGTTTGCCAAAATGGGATATAAAAAGAATATAAAGCACTCATGCAGCCTTGACTGCTGGGACTGCTGCTCTTTTGACGTCACAGTTGAAGACGGCGTAGTAACCAAGATAGAAGGAGACAAAACTCACCCCTATACAAAAGGGGTCATATGTATCAAGGGGAAAAAACACCTTGAAAGACTCTACAGCGGAAAAAGGCTAAAATCACCACTTCTTAAAACAGACAGGGGATTTAAGGAGATATCTTTTAATCAGGCTGTAGACATAATGGCCCAAAAGCTTTCCCAGTGCAGGGATGATTACGGGAGCCTGAGCGTGATGCATTTTTCTCAGTCTGGCGCAGGAGGCGTGTGCAAATCGATAGAGGACATATTCTTCAACTTCTACGGCGGAACAACCAAGTCAAAGGGAAGCACCTGCTGGGGGGCTGGAATACAGGCCCAAAAATGCGACTTTGGAGACGTGAAAAGCCACAGCCTTGACGACATTGTGAATTCAAACCTTGTTGTGCTTTGGGGAAGAAACCCCCATTCCACATCGGTGCACCTGATGGCCGCAGTTCAAAATGCAATGAAATCCGGAGCGAAGGTAGTGACAATAGATCCTATAAGGTCTGAAACCGCAAAAAGATCAGACATCCATATACAAGCGCAGCCTTCATCTGACCTTGCGCTTGCACTGTCTATGACAATATTTGTGCTTAAAAACGGCCTTGAGGACAGGAAATTCATTCAAAATCATTCGGTAGGATTTGAAAACTACAGGGATTACCTTTTCGGTCTTGATGTTGAAGAGCTCGTATCGCACACCGGCCTTTCCCTTTTGGAAGTCGAAAATCTCGCCATTATGTTTGCAAACGCCAGGCCTGCTGCCGTTTATCCGGGTTACGGGCTACAAAAATATAAAAACGGTGTAAATACCATAAGGGCTATAGACTGCCTCTGCGCAATTTGCGGATATGTCGGAGTGAGCGGCGGCGGCGTTAGCTACGCCAACAGGGTATATCCCGGCGTTTTGGAGCTCGACCCGTTTGCCAGCGCTTCTCATGTAGCATATGAAAGGGAGTTCATGCTTCGCGACTTCAGCCACGCCATCACAAGCCTTTCAGACCCTCCCGTAAAAATGCTGGTGGTAAGCAAGGCGAACCCCATGAACCAGCTTCCAGACCTTACAAAGGCCCAAAGTGCATTTTCAAAAGTTGAATTCACAGTTACATTTGACATGTTCATGACAGATACGGCCGCTCTTAGCGACCTTGTCATACCTTGTACAAATACTCTCGAGAGCGACGACATAATATACAGCTCCATGAACAACCCCTACATAAGCTTCAGCCAAAAGGCCGTGGAACCTTTTGACATTCTAATGGACGAATACTATTTCTTCCAGGAGCTTGCAAAGGAAATGGGCATGGACAACTACCCTTTAGTCGGCAAGTTGGAATACCTTGAAAAAGTGGTGGAGCCTCTAAAGGAATACGGCTATACCTTTGATGACATTAAAAATGGTCATGTGACAATACAGCCTCCTGAGGCTCCGTGGCGTGATATGAAATTCAAAACTCCTTCAGGGAAATTCGAATTTGTATCAAGTACTGCGAAAATTGCAGGCCTTTGCCCTCACCCAGAGTTCATACCTCCTGAAAAAGGCTGCGGGCTAAGGCTTATAACGCCTCATGCTAAAAATTCACTTTTCAGCCAGCACTTTTTTGACAAGAGCGCACCCTCACATGCATACGTAAACCAAAAAACCGCAGATTCCAAAGGTATTAGCGACTGCGAAACAGCCGTGATTTATTCTGAAAACGGGCATATAACCGTAAAAATAGCGGTGAGCCCCGACATACCTGACGGGGTTGTATCTATGGACATTGGGTGGCATAAGATTCATGGAAACCCAAACTTTCTTACAAGCTCAGCTTCTTCTGAAAATGGCGAGCAGCTCGCATACTATGAAACATTCGTGGATGTCAAAAAAGTTTAATAGACGCCAAAATATAAAAGAGGGTGACGACTCGCCCTCTTTTATGTTTTCCTTATGTAATTAATTTGCCGCATTCATTGAATTACTTTTTATTTAACCTTTTTGCTTTCAAATGCTTTTTCGGCTTTAAGTGCAAGCGAGGCGCTGGCTATTCCAAGAATCACCCCTGCGGCTATGTCTGTCGGATAGTGTACAAACAGGTACATCCTTGAAAATGATATAAATGCGGCAAGCAAAAACACGCCCGCCGTGACCCTTTTGTCGCTGAACTTCTTATGCAGGGCCCAAAACGCGCCAAAAGACGCCGTAGTATGTCCCGACGGGAAAGAATATGTAGTCGGAGCCTTTATGAGGAGCTTCATGCCCTCGATTTCTTCAAACGGCCTGGGTCTTTGGAATATCTTCTTCAGAAATCCATCTCCCAGTATGACTCCTATTAAAAGTGCACCTGCGAGGACAATTCCGTGCCTTCTGTATTTTTTAGTAGCCATTAAAACCAGCGCTATTACAATCCATATCATGCCCTTGTTTCCAATCTTGGTGACAATAGGCATTAAGAAGTCAAAAAAATCATTTTTTGCAAAACCGGCTATCCACTGGAGCAGTTTCATGTCAACAGCTTGAATATAAGTCAGCATGCTAAAGTCCTTTCTATGTCTTTATATTTTACAATTCATAGTATACATTAAAAAAAGGCAAAAGCCCATATCAAAAGAGCTCTTGCCTTTACAGATTTATACGATACGATTCAACCGCATATTATGTTATTGGTTGAACACGACAACTAAAAGCATTTTGAACCTTTCAGCTGCAACAAGTCCGTGAGGTATGCCCGAAGGCATTACTATGGTCTCTCCCTGCTTTACGTTGAAAAGCTCTCCGCCTATTGTTATTTCAGCTTCTCCGTCTATCATATAGACAAATGCATCGCCGTCTGAAGAGTGGGTGCTTATTCCCTCTCCCTTGTCAAAAGAAAACAGCGTCATGCTCGAATTTTTGCCCTGTGAAAGAGTCCTGCTTATTACCTGTCCCTCTTTGTATTCAATCAGCGAATCAAGTGCAAATACCTTTGAAAATTCTATGTTCTTTATTAGATGCTTTTCCATTGTTAATTTCCCCCTTTGTTTTCAGCTCTTAAGCTACTATAAACTAATTATAAGGGACTCTCTTTATTTATTCCGTAACACCAGTTACTAACTCGCTATAATTTTTTCCCTGTATAAGCATATTTTCAATCTCCGCCGCAGGAACCGGCCTGCTGAAAAGGTAGCCCTGTGCCGTATCGCACCCAATCTCTCTAAGGAATTCAAGCTGCCTTTTGGTCTCAATCCCTTCAGCCACGACCTCTTTGCCCAGCCCATGTGCAAGCTCTACGACCGTTTTCACTATGAACTCATCCTGCTTTTTCTCTTCTATGTTTTTTATAAATCCCCTGTCTATCTTAACCACGTCTATAGGGAGATTCTTGAGGTATGTCAAAGACGAATAACCCGTTCCAAAATCATCGAGCGCTATTTTGATCCCCTTATCTCTCATCCTCTGAAGCACCTCTCCAGCCGTATTAATATTCTTCATGACCGCCGTTTCAGTAACCTCAATCTGTATGTCCTTTACCGATATTCCCTCGCTTTGGATTATCCTCTCAAGTTCTCTGTCCACATCGCTGTTTGCAAGCCTTTTGCTGGAGAGGTTTATCGACATTTTTATATCTGCAAAGCCCATGTCCTCCCATTTTCTTTTAGTATTGCATGCTGTCTTCAAAACCCAGCTGCCTATCTCTAGTATCTGGCCCGTTTCCTCTGCAAGCGGTATGAAGTCTAGAGGCGATATGAACCCCTTTTTAGAATGGAACCACCTCACAAGCGCCTCCATGCCTTCTATTTCACCGGTTTTCATGTTTACAAGTGGCTGATAGTAAAGCACAAATTCCTCTTCTTCAATGGCCCTTCTGAGGCTATTTATCATGTCTATATGCTTTAATGTCTTTTCCTGCATGCTGTCAGTGTAGAAGCAATAGCTGTCCTTTCCATTTTCCTTGACGCTGAACATTGCCGTGTCCGCGCTTTTCAAAAGGGCAGTCATGTCATCTCCGTTGTCCGGATATACAGCAACCCCCATGCTGAAGGACACGAAGAATTCATGTTCCTGGAGAATCCACGGCCTTCGAAGGTGCTTTATAAGCCTGTCAAGCTTATTGGCCACGTCTTCATTGCCATCCATATTCCCTATCAGTATAGAAAATTCATCTCCGCTAAGCCTTACAGGCATATCCTCCCTATCGAGCTGATTTTTAAGTATGTCCGCTATATAGGTAAGCAGCATGTCGCCGCTTGCATGGCCCAATGTGTCGTTTACATGCTTGAAATTATCCACATCCATGTAAACCACTGCAAATTTTGTGCCGTTTGACTTATGCGTATCTATGAGCCTGTTTATTTCAACTTCGAACATGTTCCTGTTTGGAAGGCCTGTGAGTTCATCATAATAAGCCATATACTGAAGCTTTTCTTCCATTTTCTTGTATTCTGTTATGTCGGTATGGGAGCCGGCTATTCTTACAGGCTCTCCCTCGTTATCCCAGATGGCCTTTCCACGGCTCAAAACCCATATGTATATGCCATCCTTGTCCATAATCCTGTACCGGTTTTCATATATACCGCTTTTCGAGCGCAGATACTCCTGAAATTTTTGCACCACACCCGCTCTGTCCTGTGGATGTATTCTGTCTGTCCAGTCCTTCAGACTGCTTTTTAACGCTTCATTATAAATCTCCTCATCTTTGACCCAACCTAAAGATGAATAGTATTTGTCATTTTTCACATCCCAGTCCCATATCCCGTCATTTGAACCTTCAACCGCCAGCTCGTAGCGCTGCTCGCTCTCGAAAAGAGCATCCCTGTGCGCCTTTAGTTCATCGAAATTCTCCCTCAGCTCGTCTTCCATTGCCGTAAGCTCTTCATATGTGGTCGAAAGCTCTTCATAAGACATATATATTTCATACATGGCCTTTTTAAACATTTCCATCCTGTTTTTTATAAGAAAATAAAGAAGCATCATCGTAATGACTACATAAAGCCATCCCTTGTACATTTGGACCTGCCTGTAAAGGTATTGGTTTGTTATCACTTTTCCAACAACCCAGTCTGAAGTCATTATCCATAGCGTCCCAGCCACTCCGTACATGATAGCTATCCGCGACGCCTCTGCTCCCGGGTTTATTTCCTGCTTGTGTTCAAGCATATGCTCAAACTCAGCTCTGGCCTTCGTAGACCGCCTGCCGAATATTGAAAGCTTTTCAAATATATTATTCATAAATTAGGCTCTCCTTATGATTTTTGTATAACTGTGATTAATTCCTTAAAATAGATACATTTTAATTATATTATAAAACAAATGCCTCATGCACCTTTTTCACAAATCATTCTTGCTTTTCACATTACAAAGGGGACGGCGCATGCGCCGTCCCCTTTGTCAATCTCAATTATTCATTTCAATATAGCTTTCAAGTTCGTCTTCTTTCATTGGCTTTGAGTAATAATATCCCTGAACTATGTCACAGCCCGCTCTTTTCAAAAATTCCAGCTTATCCTTGTCTTCAACTCCTTCTGCAATTACATTCATTTTCATGCTGTGGGCAAGCCTTATTATCCCTTCAACTATTGATGTTCCCTTTTCACTGACATTTATATTGTCTATGAAAGCCTTGTCTATTTTCAGAGTGTCAACAGGCAGGCTTTGCAAATAGCTGAATGAAGAGTAGCCCGTTCCAAAATCATCAAGAGCTATTTTGAATCCCATGGTGCTCAGTTCACTCAATATTTTTGAATTTCTTTCAAAATCTTTCATGAGAACATTTTCTGTTATTTCAATTTCTATATTTTTTGAAAAATCAACACCATATTTAGCAATCTTAGCCTTTATGTTGTCTACAAAAGATTCTTCTTCAAGCTCTGTAGCCGATATGTTTATTCCTATTTTTTTACATTCAGAAGAACTATTACACATTTGCTTAACCTTTTCCAAAGCCTCTTCAAATACCCATCTACCTATTTCTATTATCTGGCCAGTCTCCTCAGCCACTTTTATAAATTCAAGAGGAGACACCCTCCCAAGCTGTGCATTTTCCCATCTCAAAAGAGCTTCAAACCCAGTTATAGCATCGTCTTTCAGGCTGTGCTGTGGCTGGTAGTGAAGTTCAAACTCTCCAAGTTCCACCGCATGTCTAAGGTTTATTTCTATATCGGCCTTTCTTGAAATCTCCTCTCCTATTGTGCTGTTAAAAAACTGATATCTGTTCTTTCCCGTCTCCTTTGCACTATACATCGCCGCATCCGCATTTTTCAAAAGCGTGATTTTATCTTCCCCATCATCCGGATAAACAGCTATCCCCATGCTTGCTGTGATGTATATGTGCTTTCCATCTATATTAAACGGATGCCTGATCTCATCCAGAATCATATTGCATATATCTCCCAGTTTGCATTCTTTATCTAATAAATCATATACTATAAACAAAAATTCATCTCCGCCAAATCTCGATAAAGTCACCTGCCTGAAACGGCTACCCAGTTCCTTAAAACGTATTGATATCTGTACGAGTATATTATCTCCGAACCCATGTCCCAGCGTGTCATTTATCCTTTTAAAATTATCAATATCCACAAATATGACGGCACAGTCGGTTTCCAAGTCAATATTACTTTCCAAGGCTTCTATGCCAGACCTTCTGTTTAAAAGCCCCGTAAGCTCGTCATGTTTTGCAATATATCTTACATATTCTTCCGATTCCTTTTTTTTGGTTATATCGGCTATGGAACCTGCCACCTTGATTACAGCTCCGAGCTCGTCCCTGTAAGACTGACCCCTTATGTGCATCCACTTGTATCCTCCAAGCGCATGGCTCACTCTGAAGTCATGGCTGTACGAATCAGCCCTCCCATATTTTGCATCCCTGAAAACTTTCAATGAATTTTTAATGTCAGCGGGATGCAGCTGCTCTTTAAGCTGCTCCAATAAATTTCCTCTTACATCTATGCTTCTGCCTGTTATCCTGGTCCAGTTGTCAGATATGAAGAATTCTTCATTTTCAATGTCGAATTCCCATATGACATCATTAACACCATCAACTGCACGTGTGTACCTTTCTTCCTTTCTTTGCAGCTCCTTCCTGAGCCTTTTTAGCTCTGAAATATTTTTGTTCTTGTTCATTATCTTTAGCTGCATGGCCAAAAACAATACAAATAAAGCTGCAGCTGCAATAGCATGAAAAATCATATTTCTATGTACAATATCCATACCGATTTTACTGCCGCTCACTTTTATGCTCCATTCATGGTTTTCTATTTGGATCTTTTGCTCGTATGCCGGATTAGAATGTTCCATTCCATTTTCATAGAAAAGCCGGCCTTCAGAGTCGTATATCGTTATGTTGTAGTTTCTCAAATAGGCCTTTAATGTGTCATGCAAATATACGTCCAAATCCATAACGCACACAAGAAAACCTTCAAAATCTCCATTTTTAAATATGGGGCATCTTATTACGAGTCCCTTTATCTCGCGATCAATATATTTCAAATCATAGGGGTCGTTAACAGTAACCTTTCTTTCTCTTATCGCTTCCTCTACAGCCTTCTCCACTTCAGCTCTTTCAATAAGAGATCTTCCAATAAGATTTTCATTTCCTTCAATAGGGTATACCATATCCGTTACTGTATCCTTGTTCTTGTGCTGTACATATACTATGTTTGGAAGTTTTTCCATATAGTATTTTGCCGTTGAGTTGAACTTTTCCAAGCTAATAGCCTTGTCCTCTATGAAGTAATACTCCATCAATTCAATGGCAGATATATTCATTCCTATATCTTTTTCTATCTTATTTACAATCTGGATACCTATCTCATTTACGCGTTCACTTTCTTTTTTTACCTTCTGGGCATAAAATATCTTTCCTGCATGCATAAATGCAAACATGAACAAAATCATCTGGACCGCTATAAACAACATTACAGCATTGTTTTTAATTCTTAATTTGATTTTTGACAACATAACAGGCCTTCCTTTCAATAGAACATGGCTAATACATAGCATAGTATATATTAATATTTGCCCATTATATCGCTCCTTAATTAAAATTTTTACCAGTAATTCATATGTTTATGAAGCGTCAAGACATGCGGCTTCTTTCACCAAACTAATTCAGTTCAAATCCGAAGTGTTATTTTAGACGCTTCAAAATATTTATGTTCTGAATATTAAAAGACAGCCACATCAAATTGGCTGTCTTTTAATATTTGGATATAAATAGCTGCCTAAATTTTCGTCAGCCATTTATACTCTAGATTTTCAGTGCACAATATATTTAATGTCCACCCACACTGTTTAGATATTTAAGTTCGCTATTTTCTCTATCCTTATTATATTCTACCCTTGGGTCTCCTGTAGCTATTGTATTTTCTGAATTTCTACTCCACTCATAAAACCCTCCATCAAATACACTTACATTTTCCCATCCTATTGCATAAGTTTCAAAGAATGCAAGAGCTCCTCTCCATCCCGTTGCACAAAAGAACGCAGATCTGTTTTCAGGATTTATGTCCCACTCTGCCCAAATCTTTTCCATTTCCGTGTAGCTTCTCATCGTCCAGTCAATATCAAGGAAGTCCTCTGAGTGATACGCGTCAACTCCGCCATATCCAAATACCGATCCAGGTATTCTTCCCTTTTCGTCGAAATATGAATATCCTCCGTTGTTCTCTCCTGTATATTCATCCCAACAAACTACAGCCACAAGTCTTCCGTTTGGATCCGCAAGAATTTCTCTTGCCTCCTCCATGTCTATATTGTATTCCGGATGCACTGGAATTCCAGCTCCAAAATCTTCGCCTTCCACCCATTTGTTCTCACCCGTCTCCATTTCAAGTCCTGCCTGTCTCCAAGCCTGGTTTCCTCCGTTTAGCATCCTCACGTCTTCAACTCCAGCGTACATGAACGCAGCCGCAAGTCTTCCCGAAGCCATAGGCTCATCGCTTGTAAGTATTACAAGGGTATCTTTCGTTATTCCAGTCTTCTTGAAAAATTCCTTGAAGGTTTCAGGCGAAACAAGGTTCCAAAGAGGAGGGCACTCCACTTCGCACGTGTCCGCATATATCGCTGTAGGTATGTGACCTTTTTTGTACTCTTCAAAAGTCTGATAGTTTGTGTCTATTATTATGTAATCACGCCCATCGTATGCATCGGGATTCTTTCCGTCCACAAGGTCCTTGACCCACTGAGGATATACAAACATCTGGTAGTTTTTCATATGCTCGAATTCGACTGCTGCACTTAGATTAGGATTTTTCGAAATGTCGGAAAGTGCTATGTTTAAAACCTCTTCGTATCCAAGCCCTGCAAGCTTTTCTACAAGAGAAGCACTCTCTTCCCCGTAATTAGAGTAAAGCAGTACTTTTTTGTCCTTTGTTATTCCGGTTTCATCAAGAAGTTTTTGCTGCTCTTCTGCCGAAAGCCCTTCAAGCCAGCTCTGTGAAAAGCTCACGGCGCCTTTAATATGGCCCTGGGGAATACTCTCGTCTATAACCCATCCATTGTACTCCTCGTCATTTCTAGTATCTACTATGACATATTCTTCTCCCTCGACAATCGCCTTAAGCGTCCCCTCGTCTACTCTCGCTGCCGTTTTGCTGCCCACTGTTGAATCTCCGGCCGAACAGCCTGTGAAGAGCATCAAGACCACTGACAATGCAGCTACTAATTTTACTAGATTTCTTTTCATGACAACCTCCATTTACTGTATTTTCTAAGATCAATATTGATTCCACCGCTCATTCTACCATGTCATTACAGAGTATACAAATTGAAAAAAATCATGTGAAATCTTCTATTATTAATTTTATCAATATTGAAAATCAATAGAAAAACAAAATACCGCTGCAAGGAATAAACGCCTGTTTATTCCTCACCGCGGTCATGGCAATCATGCACATTTTTGTTCTTTATTATTTTATTTAATGCTAGTCGTTTTCAAAACTCGCCATCTTCGAGTATTGGCTTTTGTTTTGAGCAAATGCTTTTTCCATTTCGACTTTTTTGCCGGTTTCAGTGCAGTCAATCCTCTGCCTTGAAGACATGGTTTTAGCCCAGATGTAAAAGACCACTCCAAGCACGCACCATCCCAGAATTATACCCCACTCATAGGGCCATATTAAAGAAGCCGGTCCTCCCGGAAGATATATGAGCACCATGAGCGCACAAAGCACTACCGCGGTTATTCCTACAAACATGCCCTTTTTAACCCTGTAAGGCCTTGGCATTTCTGGCTCTTTCTTCCTAAGAACTACAAAAGATATCGAAACCATAAGATATGAAACCACTATCGCAAGCCCTCCTGCATTTCCAAGCCATACAAGCATGCTTCTTCCAAGCAGCGGAGCAAAAGTGGACAGGGCTCCTATCAGGACTATTGCATTTACAGGAGTCTTGTATTTCGGATGCAGCCTTGCCAGAAACGATGGAAGCATTCCCGATTCCGCCATCGCATATATGGCCCTGCTGCCTCCTACGAAAAATGAATTCCAGCTTGTCAGTATGCCTCCTATGCCTCCAAGTATAACTATCTTGGAAGCCATTGAGCTTCCTCCAAACACAGCCTTCATGGCATCTGCTGTTACAAGCCCCGACGAAGCTATCTGATCTGCTCCAAGTGATGACGATACGCTGTATATTATCATTACATACCACGCAACAGCCATTACAACCGACATCACTATTATTTTTCCTATCATTTTAAACGGGACATTTATCTCCTCTGCCGCCTGTGGAATCACGTCAAATCCCACATACATAAATGGAGTCATTACCGCCACCGCAAATATTCCACTTTTGCCGTTCACGAAAAGAGGCCCTGCATTTTGGGCATAACCGTTGAAAGTCGCTCCTCCAAACAAGGTTATACCTATGCACGCTATCAAAAATGTCACTACCCCCTGAAGAAATGCCGCTGTTTTAACCCCGAAATAGTTTACAACAGTTATTATTATGGAGCTTGCAGAACCCACGAGAACCCACGAAAGATATACGTCATATCCCGCTATAGTGTACATGTAACCCTTGAGATACGATGAAAACAGGTATTCCAAAACAGTTGGGAATGCAACCGCCTCAAATGCCACAACCGATACATATCCAAGTATTATAGCCCATGTGCACACGAATGAAGCATTGCTTCCAAGCGCCCTGTGGCTGAACACGTGCTCCCCTCCACACTTTGGCATGGCCGATGTAAGCTCCGCATACGTAAGCCCAACGAAAAGAACCATTATCCCCCCAAGCGCAAACGCTGTAATCGCACCCATCATTCCGGCCGTCCTTATCCACTCGCCTGTAAGAACCACCCACCCCCATCCTATCATGGCTCCAAATGCAAGCGCAGTGATATCTTTTTTAGAAAGCACCCTTTCAAAATTACTGTGACTGTCGCTACTCAAAACAATTCCCCCTTATAAATTTTTACTGCTATTTTTGGATATTCCAAATAAACGCACCACAATTAGACATGATTGTTCATTCCATGGAATTTAGACTTTTTATAAGATATTAATTTCGAACCCAATTGCTCTCAAAAGTTTCATTTTCATATATACCGTTTGTATTTTTACCGTTTGTATTTTGTCCCAGAACTTTTTCGAATGAGAAATCAATAAAACAGATAGTGTCGATAACGCACATGGCCTTAGCCCATGCCGTCATTGGAAAGATTTTAGGATATGTAATAAATGTAAATATATATATACAACTTTTATGATTATACCCAGCGGCATCCGTTCAAAAACATATTTTCATAAAAATCCAAAATGATGCAAATCGAAATTTGACTACAGCGATACATCCACATTTAATCCAACAAATTTCAACATGTTTTTTATTTGAATTTTTCATTTTTGATGTCAATCCTGCACAATCCTACAGAATAGGTCACAAAAAATGATTTCCCGACGAAATAAAATTAAAAGACAACATACTTTCCAATCTTACAATGAACATGAAATAGCTCCTTGAAAATAAATAGTAATCTATTTCATAAAGTAACATAAATACAAAAATAAGCGCTAAAGACTTAACTAACATTTGTCTTTAGCGCTTATTTTTTCATTGCCCTCCGGTTATTCCTCTGCTTTTACTTTTAATTACATTTTTTACCATGTGCTTTTATCGCTGCTTATATCCACTGTCTCTAGTCGAGGAAATTTGAACTCCACGGTTGCGTTTGAGGTCGAGTCATAGTATATCTCAACCTTTTCGATTTCATCCAATATATTATCGCTGTTAAATAGATTTTCTACAGCAGATAAATCGATACTCCCCTTTCCATCTATGCGTACATAATTTATATACTCACATAGATCAGGTATATTCTCGAGAGAACCTTCTCTTGCCTCTATAAAAATTACAAATTCAATCTTACCCTTTTGGTTAGTTGCAGACTCTATAATGTAATTTTTGAACTTTTCGTGCAACTCATGGGTATAGCTTTCAAATCCACACGGAATATCCATGTCGTTGACCAGTTCAGTTAGTTGGCTCAGGTTGAGAGGGTTAACAATAAGTGACTGCAGGGATAAAGCAAAATCACACTTTTCATCTATGCACTTTTCCGTAGCATTCGAGCATGTAATCACCCCCGGGAAGCCCATCTCAACAGTATCGAGCCCTGTGACATCAAAAAATTCCTGCCTTACCTCGCTATTCAACCTCTTTGCAATCGCATGGCATTGTGAAACCTCATTTGCTCTTGTAGGCGCATGAGACATGCCTACAACTACATATGACCTGTTTGTTTTTGTTTTTCGGCATTCCTTAATCATAATTTATCTTCAGATAGCGGATGTACTATGAGTACCAATCGCCCCTGAATACACCTCCTTTTCGTTAAATAAAAAAGGCACCTGCAAAACATGCATTTTATGCCTATATATCGTGGACAAAAGCTTATAAAATTCCTTGTCATCATGTGCCATAGAGCGAGTTTTGCCCATTTCTTCAAAGAGCAGCTTCATAAAGACGTTTACATTTTGGGAATCACGTTCGAATTCAAGCCATGAAAAAACCACCTCTTCATGGTAATTAATACCACAAAGAGATGGTTTTTATCAAATTTTATTACAAATTATCAATCTTTTTTATAAACGATCAAACTTTTTTATAAATGATCAAACTTTTTTATAAATGATCAGACTTTTTTACAAAATTACAACAACTGTAGCTTTAAAACAAAGTTTGATCAAAATAATCGCTACAACCGTTGATTTTTATTAAAAACAAGAACTCAATTTTGAAAAAAAGTTTGATCAAAGTTGAGTTCTTTTATTTTTTTAGTCATATTTATTTTTGAAAAAAAGTTTGATCAAAATTGACAATGTCCAATTATCATTTTTATTCGCAATCTTTCATATCCAGTGCTTTGTTTATGGTTTCTTGAATAACAGACCCACAGCATTTTCCAAGTGGATTGTTAATTTCACATTTTGTATTTTTCATAGCTCCTGTGAGCCTTATAATATCTTTCATATCCTTTGCGCCATTTTTAATAACAGCATCAATGATTTGTTTTTCTGTCATACGATTGCAATAGCATATATATTTCGGATTAGCATCTGTTTTAAACTATATTGGAATCTTCATATCTTGTTTTTTGAATATTTGATTTTCTTGATTATAATAAACAACATCACAATTTTCATTTAAGCAAATATAGTAGCATTCGTTACGAACTGTATTGACTAAATTATCGAGTACAAAATATTTCACAGTTATACTTTTTATTTCTTGGGTTTCTCCACTACATATAGGACAAACCGAAGCTTGCTCTACAGACTCTGCAGAATTTTCATTAGTTACTCAGCAAGATGTTTTAATCTTATTATTTTTCAATGTGTACACCTCCAGGATTAAGTCTTAGTACAAAATACGTATAGAAGTAGACCTTGATAACACTAACTGACTGAATTTTAATCAATTTAAAATGTTTGGATACAAGTTTGCATCATATGTTCAAGTTGTTCATTATATTATGTATAGTGTAAAATTAAAATACAAACAATTGCAAAAATAAAATACAATTCAAAAATAGAAAAAGTCATTGTCAACATCCACAAAATATACTACCCTTTAGGTGTCGAATCTAAAAGGGGGTAGAAAGGAATGTTAACAATGACTCGAATTAAGCATATCAAAAAACTGTACACTTTTAAATGAAAAAATGTAAGTGAAATATGTAAGTTAACAGGCCATAACTATAGGACTGTAGTTAAATACCTTGAAAAAAATGATTTTAATGAAAAAATTGAAAAAAATAGCGATGACAAAAGAGGTAGGCCAAGACAAATTGATTCTGTTATAGGAATAATAGATCAGTGGCTTATGCAAGACAAATCAGCTCCGCTGAAACAAAG
>NZ_FSRH01000010.1 GCF_900141635.1 Peptoclostridium litorale DSM 5388
AAACATTATATTTCCCACTTAGTTCTAGTCTGGAATGTTTCCCGGTTATGAACGCTTCGACAATCTCCAATTTAAATTCTTTAGTATATGACGCATTACTGTTGGAGTATTCAAACGCTCTAGCGCCATGATACATATACAACAAGTACCATTTTTTAATAGTAATGCTGCTTGCACCAATACTCTTTGCAAGACTTTTGTAACTTCCTTCTCCAGCTTTATAAGCTTCGCATACTTTTATTTTCTCTTCTTTGCTGAATTTCGGTTTTCTCCCCATAAAAATACCTCCAAGTAGTTTGTCTAATTTTAATTAATTAGACTGTCTACTTTGGAGGTATCATATCATTCGAGGTTCCCTTTAAAATTTCCATTATATCAACATCATTCTTAAACACAGCCAAACTGTTTGATCTTTTCATCTTTCAATCCTGTTTCTTCCTTCTCTTTTTGCCTTGTATAAAAGATCATCCGCTCTCTTTATCATTTCCTTGTAATCTCCGTCCGTGTTATACTGGGCTACGCCTCCGCTTATGGTCATTCTTATTTTCCCATCGTGAAATAGAGTGTTTTCGACATCTTTTCTTATTCTTTCGGCTACCAGAACCGCATTATCCTTATCCGCATTTGGAAGTATGACAAGGAACTCTTCTCCTCCATATCGACCTACATGGTCACCTTTTCTCAGGCTGCTTTTTATAGTTTCGGCTATTTTGGTTAAAACCTGGTCTCCAATTTGATGGCCGTAGTCATCATTTATGCTCTTGAAATGATCAGCATCACACATCACTACAGATAATGATTTATATTCATTGGGGATATTCTTTGCAACCTCTTTCAAAATACCGAAAATATGCCCTCTATTGGATATTCCCGTCAAATGGTCCTTCGTTGACTTTTCAATCAGTTTCGATTCGCTTTCCCTTAGCTTTATATTCATGTGCTCAAGTTTTGATAACGTCTCCTTCGTCTTTGATATGTCCTTGGAGTTGCATGCATATCCTATTATATCCATATTTTCATCATAAAGCGCCGAAAATGACGAAAGGACTATTATCTCGCAGCCATCTGATTTTTTGAGCACATTTTCTATGTTTTCAGCCGTGTTACTTTCTTTAAGCCTTCCAATAACTTCTTCTCTTGAGAAGCTTCCCCCAAATAGCTTTTCAATGGGTTTGTCTAAAAATTCTGTTTTTTCATATCCAAGCAAATTCATTGTGTACTCATTGACCCTTTTCACGTTAAACTCTTTGTCTAGAACCATGAAGACATCTCCTACTGAGTCTATTATATTCTCAAGATATTTCTTTGAAATTATGGTGTCTGAAAGCTTTCCTGCCATTTCCGCAAAAGACCTTGAAAGGACTCCTATTTCATTTTCTCCGTCATATTCAACTTCCACATTCAAGTTGTTCCATGAGACATTTTCCATTTTCCCCGCTAAATTCACAAGCGGATTTGCTACATATCTCGCCGTAAGAAACATTATGAGCATAAAACTGGCAAAGGCATATATTAGCATCACTGACAATATCGCTCTTTTCATTTCTTCAAACTCCAATGCTGCAACACTATAGTCATATATTATTTCTATCACTTTTTCAGAATCTTCAATATTGCTTCCCTTGAATGTATTTACATAGACATAATCTCTTTCAACAAACCCCTTACTTCCATAAATTTTATAATCTTTTTCATTTTTCGTAACTCTATCAAGCAGCTTTATCTTTTCTTCATCTTTTTCAAGCTCATTGTACCCGAGCTTGAAATGGTTCCTGTCATATACATATACGTCCCTTATGAAGGGGTTATTGTTTTTGAGCTGCTTTGCTATGCCGACATAGTCAAACTCATTTATATATCTCTTAAGCTCTTCGGATGACACGCCAACTTCCAGTAGATATTTATGGTCACTAGTTGGCATGTATGCCCATTTTCTAAGCTGCTGGGTCCTGCGCTCCGCAGTGACATTCGATATTTCAATCTCACCGCCTATCCTTATTTTTGTAAGCTCCTTATAAACCTTAGGCGTGTCTTTAAAGTCCAGTCCAAGCACTTTCTGAAAAGTGGAGTGTATTATTACACCATTTTCGTCTATCACATAAAAATCCATAATTCCATTGTATGCCTCTTTCAGCTTCTGCAGGTCAATTTTCGAAGGGTCCATGTCATTTTCATCATATGCCTGACCAAAACTTTCAAGACCTTCCTTCATTACACTGTCATAATAACTCGAAACCAGCTCGTAGTTCTTTTCTGTGAACTTCATGGATTCTATTATGCTGTTTTTGGACTGGTCTACAGCTATTTGCGCAGAACGGTTTATGCTTGTTTTTATACTATTGCTCGTAATCAGATAACAGGATGTCATTACAGGGAATATTATAAGAACTATTGTCAGAACATAACTATATTTGATGGAGGTGTTTTTCAATTTTAGCATGGCATCCCCCCCAGGGTTTACACATTGTCAACAAATTATATTCATCAATCATCATATGAATATTATACCATGTTAATCTTTCAAAATAAAATGTCGAAATTTACTTTACGTACCCTTAATATATTTGTATCATTCAAAAAATAAAAAACGTCCCGGATTTTTATTCCAAGACGAAATTTTTATAAAAGTGCAGCCAATTATTTGTCAAGCATTGACATCATAGACATCATGCCCATCATTTGGCCCATGTCCACGCTTGAATCCTTCATCATGTCATTGCACGCAGGCATCATTTCCTGAAGCATTCCCTGAGGGTTTTGCATGAACATTTCAAATAGCGTAGGCATTATCATCTTAACAAATTCCACTTTTTCGTCATTAGACAGGGCTTCAAATTTAACCTTTAATTCTTCCATATCTTTTCCTCCCAATTTATAAACTTTTTAATTGACGCTTTATTATAATAACATCATATGGCTTGAAATTTCAATACCATAAGGTCCACTTTCTCATTTGCGCCAAATCGTCTCTTTCAAGTATTCAGATTGAATAAGAACCATTGACCTTGAACACATCCAGCTTTGAATCACTATATCATTATCTTGCATATATTGTTCGTGAATTCAACTGGATCCTCCAACGGCAGCCCCTCTATGAGACGAGCCTGATTGTAAAGCACGCTTGTATAGAGTTTGAATTTTTCACTGTCCTTTTCGAACGCATCCTTCAGCTTTGAAAACACATCATGGCTGGTGTTTATCTCAAGAACCTTTTCAGCCATTACACCCTGTCCATTTGGCATTGCGCTCAGTATCTTTTCCATCTCTATTGTAAGCTCTCCTTCGTTCGACAGGCATACAGGATGATTTTTAAGCCTCTTTGAAGCCCTTACGGCCTTTACGCTGCCCGAAAGCATCTCCTTCATCTTTTCAAAAATGCCATTGTTTTCGCCGCTTTCATCATCCGAGCTTCCTTCTTTTTTGCTTTCGTCTTCTATTCCAATGTCAGATCCCGATACAGACCTGAACTCCTTGTCCTCATAATTTGAAAGCATCCTTATTGCAAACTCGTCCACCTCGTCAGTGAAATAGAGTATTTCATATCCCTTGTCCGCAACCATCTCCGTCTGAGGCATTTTTTCTATCCTGTCCACAGACTCTCCTGCAGCGTAGTAGATGTATTTTTGATCTTCTGGCATTCTTGATACATATTCTCCAAGTGTCACCAGCTTGTTCTCCTTTGAAGAGTGGAACATTATAAGGTCCTTAAGCACGTCCTTGTTCATTCCAAAATCGCTGTATATCCCGTATTTAAGCTGCCTTCCAAACTCACTGTAAAAGGATTCGTATTTTTCCCTCTCGTTTTTGAGAAGGTTTGAAAGCTCATTTTTTATCTTGTTTTTTATGTTTTTTGCTATGAACTTGAGCTGCCTGTCGTGCTGTAGCATCTCCCTTGATATGTTGAGCGAAAGATCGTCCGAATCCACCATACCCTTTACAAATCCGAAATAGTCAGGAAGAAGGTCAGAGCACTTGTCCATTATGAGAACTCCGCTCGAATAAAGCTCAAGGCCCTTTTCATACTCTTTCGTGTAAAAATCATATGGAATCTTTTCAGGTATGAAAAGCACCGCATTGTAGCTTACAGTTCCGTCTACATTGAGGTGTATATATTTTGCAGGCTTGTCAAATCCATAGCGCTTTTCAGAGTAAAAAGCCTCATAGTCCTCGTCCTTGAGCTCGCTTTTATTCTTTTTCCATATCGGAACCATGCTGTTTAGGGTATTTTCCTCTACATACTCCTCGAACTCGTCACTGCTTCCCTCTTTGAGCCTGCTCTCTTTCATCTCCATTTTGATAGGGTATCTTATGAAATCGGAATACCTCTTGACAATTGACTTTATACTGTATTGGTCAAGGTACTCGTCAAAATTCTCGTCTTCAGTGTTTTCCTTTATTTTAAGCTCTATAAGTGTTCCCACGGAGTCCTTTTCACACTTCTCTACAGTGTATCCGTCAAGCCCGTCAGACTCCCATCTGTAAGCCGCGTCGCTTCCAAGAGCCCTGCTTGTGACTCTGACCTTGTCCGCAACCATGAAAGCTGAATAAAAGCCCACTCCAAACTGGCCTATTATGTCGCATCCGTCCTTCATTTCATTTTCGCTCTTGAATGCAAGCGAACCACTTTTTGCTATGACTCCGAGATTTTCCTCAAGCTCCTCTTTTGTCATACCTATTCCAGTATCCGTTATTTGCAGCATCCTGTTTTCCCTGTCAGATTCTATCTTTATATAATAGCTGTCCTTTTCAAACGTAAGCTTATCGTCCGTAAGCGCCCTGTAGTAGATCTTGTCTATGGCGTCGCTCGCATTTGAAATCAGCTCTCTTAAAAAAATCTCCCTGTGAGTGTATATCGAATTGATCATCATGTCCAGCAGCCTTTTTGACTCTGCCTTAAACTGCTTTTTTTCCAAATCTAACCTCTCCTTCCGATAAAATAAAATATTTTTCACCTGTTAGCACTCTGTCCATTCGAGTGCTAATTCCATTTTTAAAATACAACTTTTTATCCTTTTTGTCAATACCATCTCGTGTTTTACATTTTAAGGTTTATTTAATAAAAATATCCACACTAGATGTTATCATTAAAAGAGTAACTCTTTGCTACCATATAAATCAAAATCATAAGACAGGAGGAAAATATGGAATCAAAAAAACCACTCATACTGGCAATTGCAATTATAATGCTAATTTCATTCTCGCCGGTTGAAAAAACGTGCTTTGCTCAGAAGGACGTGGTCGGCAGCTACTCAATGTCCAGCAGGGAGGTTCTTTTCAACCCAGGAAAAGGCAGCGCCTATTTAATCGCATATGAAGTGGCAGGCAAAAACGGCACATACATCTGCGTAGACGATCTGGAGGCTTTGAACTTCTCCAAAAAATGGAACCCTAAAAAACGCGTGACCAGCTTTGACCTAAAGGTTGAAGAGCGCTACTCAGACGAGTACCCTCCAGAGGAGATGCTAGACTTTGAGGTAAACGCCAGGATACTCGAAAAAAACAAAGACTACCTGGAAAATCATAAAGACCTGTACAAATCCAACGTCAAAATATTAGTAAACGGCCAGGAAGTGGAAAGCTACAATGCAGACGGGTATTCACTGGTAAGCGTTGAAAGCCTCAAAAGCATAGGGCTCGACAACTTCTTTGTATGGAATGGCAGCATGCACATAAGCGGAAAGCTCTACCCCATGACGAGCGATTTCGGCATGGGGCTTGTGGACGTTTACGGGAATATAATAGTCAAGCCAAACTACGATTCATTAGAGTTCTTCAGTAGTGACGCGGACAAATACCTGGTGGAAAAAGACGGCAAATTCATGGTTATAGACTCCCGAAACCAGCTCGTAAAAGACCTTTCGTCGTATAGTTTTTCCGAAAGGGCATACGCATATGCTGAAGGCAGCGGCCTTGTCAGAATAATCGACTATGAAAACGACAAGGAGGAACTTTTCAACTCCAATGGGCAAAGCGTAATGTCCTGCGATGAAAACGATACTATGTCGGGCGGTAAATACAAGGATTCATATTTCGTAGGCAGCGACTATGTCGTAGGCGAAAAATTCGACGGTTCAAGGCGCATATTCTCCATTGAAAACGAAAAACTTGTCCCATTTGCTGTGATCCAAACGCCTGATGAAGGTTATAACAGCATATATGCCATATTAGGCGGCATGATATTCGAACAAATCGACTACGACGCCCCGTTGAATATATACGATGCCAATGGAAATCAGATTTCAAACCCAGGATACCTTTCCATATATCCATTCAGAGGAGACTACGCAGTAGCCATTCTGCCAAATAAAAAGCTCACGTTCGTGGACAAAAGTCTTGAAAGAGCCACAGATATGGAGTTCAAGGACGTTTCAAAAGTTGAAAACGGCCTTTTCATATTCCTGAAGGACATCGAGTATGACGGCAACCGAAGCAGTGCAACAGGGCTTGAAGGGGCTCTGTTTGGAATAGGCAGCATCGACGGCGGCGTAATGATTCCCGCCGACTACAAAAAGCTAAAAGTCTACGACAGCCTTATAAGATTTTCAAAAGAAGGAGAGCTTTACGGGGTCATGGACAAAAACCAGAATATAATACTCCAAGAGAGGTTCGATTCAATACAGGTTATAAACGGCAAGATATACGCCCTGCAGGGAGACCAGCTTTTCACCTACTCCACAGGCGGACAGCTTGAAAGCCAGGAAAAATTCACTGGCCAAGTTGAGCTCAGGGACTCAGTAAAGTACTACGGGCAGTTCGCATCCGATAAGGTTAATCACGACTACCCAAAGGATCTTCCATATAGCGTGTGGGACGATTACAAATACGGGCTCAGCGCTGAAAGCGACATAGACTATTTTGAGGAAAACAGCTACAGTGACCCAGAGCAGCACTACGGGTTTTCAACAGTGAAGTACATGGTTACAAAAAAAGGAGTTAGAATTCCATATGCCATAACAACAAGGGGGATGCCCGTACCTCCAGGAGACGGCTACTTCCCGACTTACCTTCAAAAATAAATTGTCAAAAGCCCTGATTCACTATAAAATCAGGGCTTTTAAATAACATTCACTATTTCATGCCTTGTCTTGTATACATATTATTTTTTACTGATTTTCCATCATGCTGGCTGCGATTTTTATCGGGCATGTTCTTTATTATAATCGCAGCTACTGTGATGGTTATCCCGACTATCAGATAAACCGACGCTATGACCCTCGTATTCTCCATTCAAAGTCCCCCCTCTCTCAAAATACTTTTATAGACAGTCTTTCACACTCTCCCTAAATGAAAGACAAACATGCATATGCAAACAGCATAGACCCTATTACAGCTACAAACAAATTTTCCCTTATGCATATCAAAAGAGCCGCGACTCCAAGCGCCATTGTCGATACCACGGGATGCCCTGGTACCGCCGAAACCCCCTCCGGTATTACCATGGCCCCAAGCGCCGCATACGGGATGTATGTCAGGCTCCTTCTAGCCTGCTGGGAAAGGTTTATCTTCTCCAGAATGTAAAACGGCAGAACCCTCGGTACATATGTCACTACCATCATTCCAAGTATGACCATGTAAACTTTACTCACAGCAGCTCACCTCGCACTTTCCTTCTCCCCTGTCCAAAAGAGTCCATATCCCGACCGTAAGGACTATTACTATTATTATGTGCCATCCCATAGGAACAAAATCCAGCCTGTGCACAAGCATGTTCACTGCTCCAGAAGTTGCCACCACACCGAATATTTTAAGCGACTTTTTGATCTCCGGGGTAAGTATGGCAAGAAACATCGCATAAAGCGCCACGCCCATGCTCTGGTTAAGCGCGGAAGGCAGGACGCTTCCAAGCTGGAATCCAAGAAACGATCCCAGCGAGAGCGACAGGTACGCCGTCATGGCCATGGGAATATAAAAGCTGGCACTTATCTTTTCCTGCTTCAAATACGCTATCGAATACGTCTCGTCGGTCATCCAAAACGCCATTATAGGGCGCCATCTCATTGAATCCTCGTCAAGCTTCGTGCTCATGGAGGCCCCCATTATAAAATGCCTGAAGTTGAAAAGCAGCGTCGTAAACACTATGCTCGCTATTCCCGCCCCCGATTTCAAAAGCTCTATAGCCATGAACTGGGACGCCCCCGCATACACAATCGCCGAAAAGCCCATACATTCCAAAAGGCTTGTTCCAGCAGACTTCGCAAGTATTCCAAAAGTCATTGCTATAGGTATGAATCCAAAGGCTATTGAAAATCCCGACTGGAATCCGGCTCTTATCTCTTTCTTTTTATTTTCATTCATCTGATCCGCCCCCCTTTTCGATCTCGACGAATATCCTCTTGTTTGACTTTCCCTTGTTCTTGTATCCGACAATGCTTATCCTTCCTACCTCTGACGTGTTGATTAAATGGGTTCCCCCATCAGCCTGAATATCGAGCCCTTCTATGTCTATCGTCCTTATCTCCCTTATCCCTTCGGGAAGCAGGTTTATCTTGGTCCTTATAAGGTCTGGAATTTTAAAGGCCTCTTCCCTCTCCAGAAAGTTTATGTGTATCTCCCTTTTGTTTGTAACCTCGACGTTTATCTTTTCCTCAATCTCTTCAATGAGCTCCTTGTCAAGGTTTGGAAATTCAAAGTCCATTCTGCCCTTTAGCACGTCCATATTCACCCCTGTAACCTGGACCCTGTAGTCCCTCCACACCACTCCGCAAAGTATGTGCATTGCGGTATGCGTCTTCATTATGTCGTATCTGTAGTCCCAGTCTATAATTCCCTTTAGCGCCTCTCCTCTTTCAGGCAGTTCCCCATTGATGTAGTGGTAGACCCCTGCACCTTTTTTCTTCACAGATTCGACAGGATACGCCGAGTCTTTTCCAACAAGCATTCCCCTGTCGCAAAGCTGTCCTCCCCCACCAGGGAAAAATGCGCTTTTGTCGAGAACCACAGCACTTTCCTCTTCATCTATTTCAACAACATGGCATTCAAAGTCCTTGATATAGCTGTCATTTAAAAATAGTAGTTCAGTCATTTTGAATTCCTCCCAATACATTCCATTTGAATATTCTGTTATTTTACTGTAGTATAAAAGAAATATGGCATAACAGTCAAAACAAAAGCATAACAGTTCAAGGAGGGATATAAGTGTTCATCTCCATAGACAAGCATAAAAAAGAGCCCCTGTACAAGCAGGTGGCAAGCGGCATCACGGACAAGATACTTTCAGGCGAGCTTTCACTGAACATGAGGCTGCCTTCAGTGAGGGAGCTTTCAAATATGCTGGGCCTGAGCCACATGACAATAGTAAAGGCATATGAGCTTCTCGAAAAGGACAGGATGATAGTCAAAATCCACGGAAAGGGCGTATTTGTAAATTCGTCAGTATCAGGCCAAGACCCGGGCGCCGAGATGATATCGGCATGGTACAGTTCCATAGAAGACTACCAGCCAAGGGGTCTTACACTCAACCTTTTGAAAAACACACTCAGCAAAAAAAAATTCAACATGTCATACTCAATGCTTTGCGAAAGCCAGTCATTCAAGCCGAATGACATGCTTTCAAATCTAATATCCATGCAGCCCGATTCGCTCTTGGCTTATACCGACACTTCAGGCGACCCCGCGCTCAAGGGGGCCTTTTCGTCATACGTTTCAAAGTACAGGGGCTTCGAACTGCCACAAGACAATATGATAGTGGTCTCGGGCACCCAGCAGGGGTTGAGCCTCATGGCCTCGGTCTTCACAAGTTCAAAAGACCTTGTCATGGTCGAATCGCCAACATACACAGGTGCCATAGATGCATTCAAAAGCTCTGGCGCGCTTATAAAGCCGCTTGACGTTTCAAGCCCGAGAGCCCTTATAAACAATGTACTCAGGCAGTGCGACCAAAGGCCTCCAAAATTCATATATATAACCCCAAACTACAGCAACCCCACAGGCTACTGCCTTTCAAAAACGGAAAGGCTGGAGCTACTGGACATAGCAGACGCCTTTAATTTCCACATAATAGAAGACGACCCGTGGGGCGAGATACCCTTCGAAAAAGAGACTGTGCTTCCAACAAAAGCCTATGATTCAAACGAAAGGGTTGTATACCTCAAGGGAATGAGCAAGGTGTTTGGAGCCGGATACAGAGTGAGCTTTCTGTGCGCCTCAAAGGACATTGTAAGGGCTGTTGAAAAAGCGAAGGCCCAGCAGGACCTTGGAACTTCGCTGCTTTCGCAAAGGCTTATGGCCCAGGTTATCGCAAGCGGCCGTGTGGACGCCCACATAAAAAGCATAGGGGCCTTCATAAGAAAGAGGATGAGTATCACTGAAAAGATATTCAAAGAAAGCCTGGATAAAGATGTAACTTACAGTATTCCAAAAGGCGGATTCAACATTTGGCTGAGGCTCCCCGATAATATAAGCACGGAGGAAATACTCTTTTCCCAGGCCGGCGACAAGGGAATAAGTTTCCTGCCAGGAGCGATATGCTATCCTGTACGCCCCCGCCACAACGAGCTTAGGATTTCAGTTTCATATATTGAGGACGAAGACTTCAAACTCGCAGTTCTGACGCTTTGTCAAATAATAAATAAGTCTTTGAAATAATAGTAAAAGGCAAGGCGCATTATATGGAAATATAATGCACCTTGCCTTTTATGTTCTATACGATGTTAATTTATTCCACTTGCCTTAACCGCGTCAATAAGTCCGTATCCAAACTTCTCGTCCTTGCCCGTTGCGCCTATGTCAGTACATGCGGCTTGAAGTTTATCCGCTTTGAGACCTTTAATGTCAAGTGCAGGGTCCTTTTCAACCATAAGTGCAATGACTCCCGCCACGTGAGGAGTTGCCATTGAAGTCCCGTTAAACGTCCTGTATTCGCCGTTTTTGTATGTCGAATATATTTCCACTCCCGGAGCCGAAACGTCAACCTGAGGCCCTCTCGAAGAGAAACTCGCCAGATTGTCGTATCTATCAGTTGCCGACACTGCTATTGTGCTGTCAAATGCCGCCGGATAATCCACATCCGAGCCGTCATTTCCAGCCGCTGCTACAATAATTATCCCCTCCGCAGAAGCCTTATCTATTGCGATTTCAAGTGCGTCGCTCCTGTAATTCGAACCAAGGCTCATGTTTATTATGTCAATATACATGCCATCACTAGTATCACTGTTCCTACTGATCGCCCACTCAATTCCAGCAATTATGCTGGATATGTATCCTGAACCCTTTCTGTCCAGAACCTTTATGGCGTAAATGTCAGCATCGGGGGCCACCCCTACAGTCCCTATTTCATTGTCTTTCGCGGCTGCTATCCCTGCCACATGAGTTCCATGGCCGTTGTCATCGTCATAGCTTTTTGCAGAATTTATAATGTTAATGCCGCCGAGCACATTTATGTCCGGATGGTCAATGTCTATTCCCGTGTCCATTATAGCTATGCCGACTCCTTTTCCAGATGGAAGGCTCGAAATCCGTTCCAAAGGCTCACCGCCATATGCGTTGATCCTCTCCATGTTCCAAGGCACCGTCTGACCTGTTGGCTGAGCATCTTCACCGCCTGGCTTTGAAGGCTTTGTCGGCTTAGGGCTTGCATACACCTCGAAGTCGCTTTCAACTTTTTTTACCTTTTTTTCCTTAACCAGGTCAATAAGCCTGCTTTTGCTCACAACCGCACTTTGCCCGTTGATCAGTTTTAGCTTTTGGGGATTTGTAAGGCCGTATTTCATATTTATGGCGGCAATGTCGCCTTCTGTCGCATCATCCCCATAAATAATAATCACCCTGTTGCCGCTTAAAACAATTCCTGGAGGCGTCGCTCCAAATCCCGTAGTCACTTCTTCCTGTGAAAAGGCCGCCCCCCCAAGGTCATTATGCCGCACAAGGCTACCAAAATAAAACTAATCAGTTTTTTCATAACCATTCCCCCTCTTTTATTTGCTTATAAAATAAATACCCTATAAATCAAGCTGATTATCCAAAATTTTTATATTTTAAATTTAAACTCGTTTTTGAGGGGTAGCTATACTATACAACGCAGATGTTTGAACCTGTCAATACAGAAAGGGGATAGAATTGCAAAATCCAATAGCAAGAGGGGAAAGGCGGCATGAATACGACGTGATGAGGGAAATAATTGTGGCAGGCGTCAGCTTTTTTCACACTGCACGGATATTTGACGATCTGGGCAACTTTTATGTGAAAAATGATGCTGTGATTCCTGCGGCTTCTGCCTTTAACATGGTGGCCGTACAAATCGGAATGCCTATGCTGTTTGTAATCGCGGGATTTAGCATATGGAGTTCACTTCAAAAACGAAGACCTTTTGAATTCATACTCGAAAGACTTAGAAGGCTTATTGTCCCATTCATCGTGGGAATTTCCACTATAGTTCCGCCCCAAAAATATTTTCAATCGCTGCGCAGTGCGACGCATTACGAGTCATATGGTCATTTTTATTTGCGCTTTTTTGATGTCTCATTCACCTGGGACTTTCCATGGTTTCTCACCGGTTCTGCGGGAAGCCGCCTGTTTGATAGGGGCAATTCATGGTTCTTGTATGACCTGTTCGTATTCACAATTCTCCTGCTTCCGTTTTTTTTATACCTTCAAAGCAGGCATGGCCAAAGACTGGCTGGCCGTATTGCTGACATTTGCTCCATTCCATATGCAATTTTTTTATTTGCGATTCCAATAGCTCTTATTGAAGCTGTTTTCAAAACCGATTTTGCCGGCGGCTGGGGCAAAGCAGCATATATCCCATTTATAGTATGCGGATATATGCTAGGCGTCGATGACAGGTTTGGAAAGGCGCTTTACAAGCATAGAAAAATATCAGCAGCACTTGGCATGATGACATTTGCAGTTGGTTCGGTCCTTTATAATATGCTCTCAAAAAATTCAAACATAGACCCTTTGACATCTTATGATTCTGCAAGCGTGTTTTTCAGGACAGTAAAGGGAATAAACGGATGGCTTCTTAGCGTCTCACTTTTAGGCTTTTTAGAGTCAATCCGCCTAAAAAACCCCAGTAAAAATCATTTTGGAAATACTGTAGAGCAATATGCAAACAGGGCTGTCCTGCCGTTTTATCTGCTGCACGAGACAGTTGTAGTTATAACAGGCTTTCATGTAATTCAGTGGCATATGGATGCCTTTTTAAAATTCCTGATAATTGGCCTTTCGTCTTTTGCCTTTACGCTGCTGATTTACGATTGCTTAATAAGGCGATTCAAATTGATGAGGCTGTTATTCGGCATGAAGCCCGACATAGGATAAATCGCGGGGGTGATGAAAAATGAAAAATTCAAAACGCTCAAAAAAATCTGAAACCGGCAAAATCAAAAACCCCTATTTTGAAATTCAGGCCGAAATAGGAGTTACGAAGCACGGAGGCGGAAGATCTGCTACTGACAAACTCGCAGTCCTTTGCAAAATTGACAGTGATTCATATGTGCTGGATGTCGGCTGCGGGCCTGGAATGAGTTCATGCCATATAGCAGAAAATTATGGATGCAAAGTGGTGGGAATAGATATTTCAGAAAAGATGATACAGCATGCAAGGGAGAGAGCGAATAGAAAAGGCCTTGAAGACATTGTGGAGTTCAAAGTTGCCGATGCCCAGAACCTTCCCTTTGAGGAAGGGCTGTTTGACGTGGTTATAAGCGAGTCTGTGACTGCTTTTTTAGATGACAAGACCAGGGGAATCAGTGAGTATGCACGGGTTTTGAAATCAAGCGGATATGTCGGCATAAACGAAATCACTTGGATGGGTGAGCCCGATCTCGATGTGGCAGATTTCATGAAGCGAGCCATGGGAGGTGTTGTTCCCGAGACTATGAGCAGCTGGATTGGACTTCTTGAAAATGGCGGCTTTCATGAAATAACAGCCCTAAATTATGAAATGAAAATATTCAGGCAATGGCTCAATGAGGTGAGGGGCCTGGAAGCAAGGGATTATATGAGATTCACTTTAAAATTGCTCTCTTTGATTGTAAAAAGCAATGAGTACAGGAGCATAATGAAGGATATGGTAAAGGATTCCCTGTCGATTCCAAAGAGGTTCTTAAAAAGCTGGGGCTATGGCATATATGTTGGCAAAAAATAACTCAAAATTGTTGAATCAATAGACAAATGCAAACGATTTTAAAGAAGTACATCTTGCAGTAAAACCAACAACAAACTACAACGAGGTGCCTAACATGGAAAAACATGTGAAAAAGTCAAAAAAAATCAAATATGTTATTTATATTGATGAATCCGGGGTCACAGGCGGAGACAAGGGTTTTTTCGCCATTGCCGCATGCGTTTTTAACAAGAAATACATAGACGAATTGGACGAAAAGCTTAATGCGTTTAAAATTGACTGTTTTGGAAGAAAGGATATAATACTTCATCTAAAGGATATTTCCGAGGGCGTTAATGATTTCAGCATGGAAAATGGCGTCTCAAGCGTTCAGCTCAGGTACTTTTGGAGCAAGCTTCCTGAATTCTTGTACAGTGTCAACTTTAAAATAATATCAATAACAGTTGACAAGGAAATGCTTTATAAATATTTTAAGACTCCCAAAAACGTATATGAGGTAGCCTTTGGACATCTGTTCCAGGCTGTTTACTATATTCTAGACAGCGAGGACACTGAAAGCCTTAATATAATTTGTGAGTCAAGAAACCCTAATCTCAACTTCATGGCCCAAAGAGCCTTTTTTAACATATACAATTCGGGTACACCTTATATGGATATATCCACTCAAATGAGAAAAATGAGATCATTCGAATACAGGGACAAGTCTGAAAACATAGCTGGTCTGCAGATAGCAGACCTGGTGTGTAATCCTTTGAGAAGAGTAAGAATGGGGCTGATAGAGGCCATGCCCAGGTTTGTGGATGCCTACAGCGAAAACAGCATATTCAAGACAGTAAAATATAAGCTCTACTGCCCTTTTAATGACGGTGATTTTAAAAACTGGTCTTTTAAAAAAGTTCCCCTACTTGAAGAATCCTTTAGTGTTGGAAAATGAATTTATGAATTTATGAATTTATCATTTCGCTTATAAAAACAACCTATCAATAGGGCTTGTATGCTGGTGACTTCAGTCATGTGTATACAAGCCCTATTGATAGGACAATTCTTAATTTTCTACTCTTTCCTTTGTAATATATAATTTATACCCTGCAGCTGCAAGTATTTCTTCAGCGTCAATATAGCTTAAATTCTCATTTTTCAGCCTTTCCGCCATATCCTCATATGCAATATCTTCATCACGTATTCCACTGACACGCTTGGCGATTTCAGAAATGCTCAAATCCTCATATTCCAAAATACCCTGTATCTTTTCATTCACAGAAAGCTCTAGTTGATTAATAAAATCCAGAAGCTGATCCTGTGGGATGTCAATAACAAGCGCCAATTGCACCACTTCTTCTATTGTGACGTCTTTCTGATTTCTTATTAATTCCCTAAGCCTATTAATCACATATCTCCCCTCCCTGTACAAATTTGATTTTCACATGGTCTTAAAATTGTTTTATGCAATGCAATAGGTAGGCACTTTAATCCAAACTGCCATAAAATCTATTTCACAGCATATAATACCCATACCCTTTCCATTACAAGGATAACAACTGCCAGTTAAAATCTCCCTTTGCATAATACAAAGACCACATCAAGCAATCCCATATCTGTAATCTTTTAAATCATACTCATATAAAATCAAAAGTCATTCTATCATCTGAATAAGTACTTGTCCACAAAGTCTAAAAATGGTCGATTTCTATTACAAACCTGCATCCACTCTCATACGCTGAGTCCAGCGATATCGTTCCTCCATGTTTTTCAATTATATGTCTCGTTATGGAAAGTCCCAGCCCCGAACCGCCAAACTCCCTGTTTCTCGAATTTTCAACCCTTACCATAGGCTCAAATATTATACTGTTGTATTCCTTTGGTATGCCGACCCCCGTATCAGATATGGCTATTATGACTTTGGAATTTTCGCTCTTCATGGAGACGTCTATTGAAAAGTCCCTCTTGTTGTATTTCATGCTGTTTTGAATTATATTGTCTATTGCCCTTTCAAATTTAATCTTGTTTACATCTAAAATTACAGGCCCGTCCGGTATGTCAAAAGAATAGTCTATTCCATTGTCTTCAAATTCATTCACATACTGTATGAGCTTTATTCTCATGAGCTCGCAAATATCGGCTTTTTCAGTCTTAATCGGCCCTTCATCCATTTCTATGTGAGAAAGCTCAAAAAGCTCCTGTATGAGCTTGTTTGCAAGAACCCCGTTTGAGTTTATTATTTCAAGAGCCCTTTGCACATCTTCGCAGTTAAATTCCTTTATCTCATTTGAATCTATAAGCGTTTGCGAGTAGCCTATTATGTTTGTCAAAGGCGTCTTCACATCATGGGATATGTTTAGTATAAGCTTTTTCCTGTTGGATTCCGATTTTTCCCTGAGGCCTATCTCCTGCTTTATCTTTTTGCTCATGCTGTTTATTGAATCCTTTAAAATTTCCAGTTCATTCGACGAATCAAACTTAATGTCAAAGTCATAATCCCCCCTGCCTATGAGGACTACTCCTTCCACAAGCTTTCCTATAGGAGTTATTATCTTCTTTGATGTTACGTTTGCATATACGACTGCAGCCATGAATGAAAGCGCTATGAAAACCCCTATGAAAAACATAAGAACACCCTTATAGTCGCGTCCCTCGGACATGTAAAGCAGCATGAATCTGTCGGAATCGTCTATGTATTCTACATAATGGTACCCCAGGTAGTCTTGCGAAAATATCATTTCGTTGAACTCCCTGAGTGTATACACATAGCCCTTTGAATTCGGCGAGTTCACGCTGTCCAATACTTTATAGTCGTTGTCTATGACCTCTATGTAGTCTCCTTTTTCAACCGGCTGGCGATTGAATGCGTACTCAAGCCCATTGCTTTTGTAGTCCCTTATCATCTCATCGGTATCTATGGATGCCTTTTCCTCAATGCTGGTAAAATACGCATCCTGGAGCAGTATTGTCGTAACGGCAAGCGCTATTATGAGGAGGAACATTATCATATAATTTATGGCAAACTGCCTTGATATTTTCGACCCCATTTTACTTCGACTCCATTCTGTATCCAAGGCACTTTATAGTCTTTATGTATTCGGGCGCCTTGGGGTTCTCTTCAAGCTTTTCTCTAAGCCTGCTTATGTGAACCATTATAGTGTTGTCGTCCCCCAGAAAAAACTCTTCCCAAACGTGCTCGTAAAGCTGCCTCTTTGTAAACACCCTGCCCTGGTTTTCCATGAAAAGCGTAAGCAGTTTGAATTCCTTGGCGCTGAGACTCAATGGGCTTGACCCCCTGTAAGCCTTGAACCCTTCCTTTTCAATCCTTATCTCCCCGTTTGTTATTACGCCTTCCAATTCTCTTGCGCTGTACTCCATGTATCTTCTAAGATGAGCCTTGCATCTGGATATCACCTCACCAATGCCAAAAGGCTTTGTAACATAATCATCCGCCCCCATGCCAAGAGCAAGAACCTTGTCCTCGTCAGCGCCCCTTGCAGTGAGAAAAATGACAGGTATCTCGCTGCTTTTTCTTATAAACGAAAGCACTTCAAAACCATCTTTTTCGGGAACCATTACATCAAGTATTGCAAGGCTTATGTCTGGCGTAAACCTTTCTATGGCTTCCTCTCCGTCAAACGCCTGCACCACTTCATACCCCTCGCCTTTCAGATGCATTTTTATCAGATTGTTTATGCCCCTGTCGTCTTCCATGACTAGTATCTTTATTTTCATGTCCAGTTCCTTTCCTCACTAAAACTTTTTGTAAAACTCTGCTTTTCACATTTCTATGATTTGAATTTACCACAAAGGCCTTTGCAATATCAAATGCCTTTAGGCTTAATTAAGATTAATTTAAGGATGCCTTATGCTACATGAAAGTTTGAATGGATAATATTTATGTATAAATAAAATATGCTACTTGTTGAACATGAAAGGAGACTGTTATGAATAAAAAACTTATATTAGCATCACTCTCGTTTATGCTTATCGCCTCAGGGGGCTGCGCATTAAAATCCAACACTGCGGAGTTGATGTTGACTTGCAAACCCGCTTTAGAGGCTTCGGTAAGCAGACATTCTTCAGGTCAAGAAGAATACGAAATGCCTTCCCTGAAGGAATACCTAGGCATAGATTACAGCAAGCTGGAAAGCAGCGATATAGAAGAGCTTGGAAAAATATATTCAAGCATAAAAGAGTTGTCTGTAAGCCCCTATGAAGATGACTCCGAGGAAATGGCGCGCCTTTGGCAGGATTTCGACAAAGAGCTTGAGTCCCTTGGTATAGCCGTGCCATTCCAAAGCTACGGCCAGTATTTAAATTCAATAAAACACAAGATCAGCTCCGAGGACTTTAACAAACTGCAGAAGCTGAGTGAAAATCTTGAAATTCTCAGCGAGGAGATTGAAGAGCTTTCTGACAACAATATAGTCAAACAAATCCAGGAAAAAGAAGATGAAATTTGGGAATGTTCAAATAAACTCGGAATGATTTTGAGCAAAAACGGAATAAACCCCGACGAGGTAAACTACCAAATTGAAAATCGCTCTGCGCTCTTGGCTCTGTTTGACGTTGAAAACAGCAAAATCAAGCTAAGCGATGCAAGTTTGAAAGGGGCCGATGAGATTTCAAAGGAAGACATGGAGCTTTACAAAGGGCTGTGGGCCGATTCGAAAAATCTCATCCCAGATGATTATCTGGATAAAATATCAAAATTCGAAATAAACACAGACGGATTTGAAAACGTAATGGCCCATGTCACTCCTGAAAATACAGATGCGAGCAGCTGGAGACTGGCAATAGACATAAGGGACGCACTCGATGCCGATAAAAAGCATACTGAAGAATTCAACAATACCGTGCTGCATGAGTTTGCCCACATAATGACTCTAAACAAGGACCAGATGATGCCGCTGAGAAATGAATACTCATTAAACTATACAGTAGAAGAGGGCACTCTCAAAAAAGAGTCTTACCTTAACCAGTTTTACAATAAGTTCTGGCTGGATATTATAGATGAGCACAGCGAAATAGAGAGTCTCGATATAACCGAAGACGAAAGATACGAAAAAAACACGGATTTCTACGAGAAACATAAGGACAGGTTTGTATCAGACTATGCAGCCACAAATCCCGCCGAGGACATAGCCGAAACATACAGATGCTTCATAACTCAGCCAAAGCCTTCTGGTGATTCAGTAAAGGACAAGAAGATACTTTTCATGTACCAGTTTGAAGAACTTGTTAATTACAGGAATGACATAAGAAAAGACCTGGGGTTGTAGTATTCTAGTCTCAAGTTTTGCTTAAAACACCAAAAGACATGTAATCTGATAAAACACAGACTTGCATGTCTTTTAATATGTTTATACTATGTTTAATTTCAAACACTCGCGATTGATATGTCCCATCATTTCATGTTTTACTCATTCATGCAATTTGCATTCATGAATTTTTCCACAATCTCCGGGTCAAACTGAGTGCCCGAATTCCTTTTGATTTCAGCCAACGCCTCTTTTGTTTCCATCTTTTCTCTGTACGCCCTGTCATTCGTCATTGCGTCGAATGCATCAACCACAGAAAGTATCCTTGAAAGCAACGGAATTTCCTCTCCCTTGAGCCCTCTTGGATATCCCCTTCCATCCCATCTCTCATGGTGGCAGAGTATATACTCCGCAACAGGTGAAATCTCCGATATGTTCTGGGCTATCCTAAAGCCCACCTCCGGATGCTTTTTGATCTCCCCCCATTCGCGGTTGGTAAGCGGTCCGGGCTTGTTTAAAATATTCTCGTCAATGGCGACCTTGCCTATATCATGCAGCTTTGCCAAAAGCCTGAGCTCTCCAAGCGCCTTTGACGTCAGATTCAAGCTTCTTCCTATGCATATGCAGGTGTTTTGCAGCCTATCTCCATGTTCGTCCATTTCACAGCTTTTTTCAAAAAGGGTTGCCATAAGAGCCTCTATGATGTTTTCCCTGTAGCCTTTCCCCTCGATTAGCTTGGTCTGATACATAAGCTCCTCGGCCTTTCTCATTACCTGCTTAAAATCTTCAATAGCATCAGTCTTTGTATCAGTTCCCAAAGCTATGCTGAGCTTTTGGTTCCCATCGCCTTTTTCACTGCAAACCCTTCTGATATTTTGCACTATTCCTTCTGCCGTTTCGCTATTTGTTTGGGGAAGCAGTATCAAAAACTCATCGCCGCCCCATCTGGCAATTATATCCTCACATCTGCAGCTTTTCTTTATTACATCTACCGCTTCAATTAAAAGCCTGTCTCCAGCATCGTGTCCAAACACATCATTCGTCAGCTTAAGCCCGTTGAGATCTCCCATTATAATGGATAGGGGCAGCTGGCAAGCTGTGTCTAGCCTCTTTATATTCTCCTCCATGAATCTTCTGTTATAAATACCAGTTAGAGAATCGTGATAGCTCAGGTAGATTATTTTTTCCTGCTGCTCTTTCTCTTTTGAAACATCCCTAAAAGCCATTACTGCTCCCATCAACTGCCCGTCTTCAGCTTTTATCGTAGCTATACTTTTTGATATGGGCTTTAGGGCTCCAGCTTTCACTCTAATTACAGCTGTTCCTTCTATTTTAGCCTCTTTCGTGCCCTTTAGCGCTTCAGTTACAGGGTCTTCAATCTCATCGCCCGAAATTTCATCTGCAAACTTGAATACATCCGAAAAACACCTTCCTTTCACCTCTTTTTCATCGTATCCCGTAATCTGCTGGGCGGTTTTATTTATAAGCTTTATACTGCCGTGTTCATCCGTTGTTATAACCCCGTCACCTATCGAAAAAAGTGTCGTTTTTAAAAGCTCCTTTTCCTCATACAGCCTTTTTTTATATTTTTCACGTCTTGTAACGTCAAATATGATCGAATAGAGCACTTTTGCGCCATTATATGTGATAGGGCACGAATAGACTTCTACAATTCTCGTTTCCCCGCTTTTCAGTCTGTGTGTGAAAATGAAATACTTCTGCTTTTTCTCAAGAGCCATAGTGCGGCGCATTTTCACCTCTTCATCGCTTAGCATATTTATATCCTGGATTTTCATATTGATAAGCTCTTCCCGTTCATATCCGTAAAAACTGCATGCAGAAGGGTTGGCCTCTATAATCTTGCCTGTAGAAGGCTCTATAATAAGCATTATAGCCGCATGCTCCCGGAACATTGCCTGGCGTATTTTCAAAAGGTTTTCCTTTTCCTCTGCCAATTTCTCTATTTGCTTTTTTTGTGACTCCAGCTTTTCAATCCTTTGCATCTCCTCAGTAACTTCCTGAAACACCACGGTAAAATACCCTTTTTCAAGAGAAAACGCACTCACCTTGTACCATCTGTCCAGGGCCTCCAAGTACTGTGTTATATCACGCCCTTTCCCGTCCATTGCAACCATGCCGTAAAATGCAACCCAGTCAAAGCCTCCATCCCTTATCCCCGGAATGACATCTACTACTCCCTTGCCTATTATTTCATCTCCCTTGAGACCTGTCATTTTTTCAAATGCTGGGTTGACGTCAAGGAATACATAGTCCTTTGGCTTTCCCTCGTGGTCAAGTATCACCTTGTGATATGCATATCCAAAGGGAGCCTGCTGTAAAACATCCCTGACAAAATTCTTTTCCACCTTCTCACCATCCTCAGCAAATCCTAAAATTATATATAGTTTAATTTTACCCTAACATATTGGGATTAACAAGCTTTGCCGCATTTGCAAACCGTCCGCTTGCATTTAGGTATTAACGCCTGTGTGCGCATTTGATTTCAATCAGCACTAGGGGTTTCAGGTCTCTTACATCACATCGCGCCACCCACATCAGCTTAGTGGATACTATTTTTCACAAAACTATTTGCTATTTTATTAACTGGTGGTATAATGTTGTTACAGCATTTTATACCTTTTTAGTATAGTTTCGATTTCTTAAAATAAATCCCATATCAGGAGGAGATACATAATGAGCAAAATTATCGTTGTAGGTGCAAACCATGCAGGTACTGCTGCCATAAATACCATTCTGTCAAACTGTCCGGATACGGATGTATCGGTTTTTGACTCAAATTCCAACATAAGCTTTTTGGGATGTGGAATGGCGCTTTGGATAGGAGACCAGATAAGCGGATCTGACGGTCTTTTCTACTCGAACAGAGAAAATCTCGAATCTTTAGGCGCCACTGTCCATATGGAGTCGCCGGTTGAGCATATCGACTTTGAAAATAAAATAGTCCATGCAACATTGAAAGATGGCACAAGGCATGAAGATAGCTATGACAAGCTGATACTTGCCACGGGATCTTGGCCTATAGTTCCTAATATTCCAGGAATAGACCTTGGGAACGTACAGCTGGTAAAGCTTTACCAGCACGCCGAAGAAGTAATAGAAAAGATTAAAAATCCAGATATAAAAAATGTAACTGTTGTAGGCGCAGGATACATAGGAGTGGAGCTTGCAGAGGCATTTGAGCGCCACGGCAAAAACACTACCCTTATAGACATAGCACATACATGCCTTCCTTCATATTACGACGAAGGCTTCACAGCCCTAATGAGGGAAAACCTTGAAAAGCATGGCATCAACCTTGCATTCGGCGAAAGGGTGACTGAGATAAAGGGAAATGGAAAAGTCGAGGAGGTGGTGACTGACAAGAACACATACAAGTCAGACATGGTTGTTCTTTGCATAGGATTTACGCCCAACACTTCACTTGGAAAAGACAATATTGATACTTTTAAAAACGGCTCATATCTTGTAGACAAGAGGCAGCAGACAAGCATACCTGACGTATACGCGATAGGGGACTGCGCAACAGTATACGATAATACCATCGACGCTCCAAACTACATCGCACTTGCAACAAACGCAGTAAGGTCTGGAATAGTGGCAGCTCACAATGCATGCGGCACAGATATTGAATCCGTAGGGGTGCAGGGCTCCAATGGAATATGCATATACGACCTAAAGATGGTTTCAACAGGGCTGACATTAAACAAGGCAAAAGAGCTTGGAATAGACGCTCTTTCAACCGACTTTGAAGACCTCCAAAAGGCGGATTTCATACAATCCGAAAACCCAAATGTAAAGGTAAGGATAGTATACGATGCTAAAACGAGGGTAATACTTGGAGCCCAGATGGCATCCACTTATGACATGTCAATGGGAATACACATGTTCTCGCTTGCAATACAGGAAAAAGTGACAGTAGACAAGCTCGCACTGACGGACATATTCTTCCTTCCACACTTCAACAAGCCTTACAACTATATAACTATGGCGGCAATTACCGCAAAATAGTACGGGAAGTATAAAAATATCACAAAAACTGCGGCTGATTGTTTATAAAGCCGCAGTTTTTACTCTATTTCAATATAGATTACATTCCAGGATATTGACCCGTCCTTAGTATATTTCCATACATATGTTCACGCTATACAGTATCATAAGTTGTTCTTTCTATTATTGCATCCTGCATCTCCCTTGAAAGGTTTATAAACTGGGTGCTGTAGCCTGCAACCCTTACAAGAAGGTCTCTGTGGCTTTCAGGATCGCTTTGAGCCTTTCTGAGCGTTTCTGCAGATATTACATTGAACTGCACGTGGAATGCTCCAAGAGAAAAGCATCCCCTTATCAGAGCCGCCATGTTTGAAATTCCGGTCTCATCCCGTACTATGTCAGGTGAAAGCTTCACATTCAAAAGAGTTCCCCCCGAGTGCACATTATGATCTATCTTGCTTGCAGACCTCATTGCCGCTGTAGGGCTTGTGACATCCGTTCCAGCATGAGGCGACACCCCTTCCGTAAGAGGCGTTTTCGAAAGCCTTCCATCAGGCAGCGCTCCTACGACCTTTCCAGTTGGCACATAATTTGATATCCCCATGAAAGCCGAATTGAATGGCGACCCGAAAAAGTCCCTGTATTTTTTAATCTCTCTGTTGTAAAATTCAGCTATCTCTGCCGCCATATTGTCCACATAGTCGATGTCATTCCCGTATTTAGGGCATTCTACCGCGGCCTTTCTAAGCTGCTCATGACCCTGCCAGTTGGCATCTAAAGCCTCATTTAGCTCTTCAAGTGAAACCGCTTGTTTTTCAAACACAAGCCTTCTGACAGCCGCAAGCGAGTTGGCAACGTCTGCAACACCTATTCCCGTAAGCACAGGTCCAACATTGTATCTGGCACCCCCTCTGCTGAGGTCCTTTCCGCTTTGGATGCAGCCGTCCACCAAAAGTGAAAGGAAAGGCCTTGGCACGATCTCGCCGTGTATCTGCTGCGCCACAAGCGTCGCGATTACGGAATGCTTTATAAGGTTTGAAAGCTGTCTGAAATACGCCTGCTTGACATCTTCAAATCTTGAAAGCAATGACATGTCTTCTCTAACACCCATAATCTCGCCGGTTATTCTGCTCTTTCCGTCATTCAGCGCATATTCAAGCGCTGCAGCCAGGTTGATATTAGCTGCGGCGGTCCACTCTCCTATTTTCCTGAAGTGTGGAACAACGCATCCGCAGTTGCTCCAGTCCATAGCGTCCTCTGGTGAAAGCCCCGCCTCAATTAGCATTTTTGCTCCAACGTCATCGTTGTGAACGGCGGGAAAGCCCATGCCCTTGCTTATAAGAGAGCATACCTTGACCAAAAACTCCTTCGGGCAGTCCCTGTGTATACGGACGCTAAGCCCCGGCTGGTGGGTCTTTAGCATCTGCGTAGCTTCAATGCACATGTATGAGATCTCGTTTGTAGCGTCGCTTCCGTCCCTTTTTCTTCCGCCTACAGTTAGGTTTTGGAATGCATTGTAGCCCGCAAAATACTGGGATGTGTTTTTGGATATCGCCCATACCCACTCTGAAAGCTTAAGCCACAGCATGTTTATGAGCTCCTGAGCCTTTTCCCTTGTGATTTTTCCAGCCCTTATGTCCCTTTCGTAAAGAGGATACATGTACTGGTCGAATCTTCCCAGGTTGAGTGCAAGCGAATTCTCGGAAAGTATCTCTCCCAGCTGAACAAACCACACCGTCTGGACTGCCTCGTGGAAGCTCTGAGGAGGGTTCTCAGGCACATTCGCGCAGGCAAACGCAATGTCCAAAAGCTCTTTTTTGCGCTGCCCATCAGGCTCTGCCTTGGCCGCTTCAACAGCGGATGCAGAATACCTTCTTGCAAGGTTTATTATTGCATTGCTCGTTTTTATTGCCGCCTTGTAAAAATGTATCTTCTCAATAGACTCTGCCGAAAGGGGCTCAAGTGAATCCAAATGCTCTTTCGCCTCTTTTATTATTCCCCTGAATCCCTTTTTGAATATTATGTCCTGGTAGTCCGGGGTTATCTCACCAACGGCACTTCTCCACTTTGAGTCATTGTCTACTATACCCGTATCGACTGCTATTTTTGCAGTCTCCCTTGGAAGCCTTGCTAGGAATGTCTCCTCAAGCGACTTTCCCTTCCAGTACGGGAAAACCTCTCTTCTTAATATATCCTTTTGCTCGTCTCCAATGAGATATGGGTCCTGCTCCCTTTCGGAAAAACCGTCCATCTCCTCTTCCACCCATTTCCACGAAAACTCCGGACATATGAATCCCGATCTCTTGAATTTTCCTGGTGTCCCTACTATTACCTCACCTTCAAATATGTTTACGGGTATTTCAGCGCAAACCTTTTGAAACGCCTTCGCCCGCCTTATTATAAGCGGCTGCCCTTCAGTTTCCATGTGCGACTTTGTAAATGCTACCGCCCTTTCAACGCATATTGAAGGTTTAGTATTTACATAGTCAAGTCTCATCTTCTCTATTCGGCTACACATATAAACAGCTCCCTCGATTATAATATAGTCAAATACCCTTTTTACTACTGGCTTTCCCTTAAAAATTCAACAAGAGTATCACTTGCATTTTTCATATGCTTTTCAAGCACCCTTGCTGCCTTTTTGGCGTTCTTTTCACTGCACGCCCTCAAAAGCTCATAATGCTCCTTTTGGGATGTAGGATGGTACTTCATGTCCAAGAGGTAAAGTCTCATATACCTCTCCACGTTTATGTGGAGGTTGTATATCATTTCAAGAAGCATGGGTCTTTTGCACGCCCTGTACAGTGTATCGTGAAACTCCCAGTTTAGGCGGCTGAGCTCCCTTCCCTTTTTTTCAGTCTCCATCCTCTCCAGTATATTTCCTGCCTTTTGAATGTCCTCCTGTGTCAGGTTCTCTATTGCAAATTCTATGGCTCCCTTTTCAAGCAGTATCCTTATTTCAAATATCTCCCTGCCCTCGTCTGCAGAAAGCTTCGTAACAAATGCTCCCTTGTTCGGTGAAATTTTTACAAGACCTTGGGCTTCGAGTCTCCTCAAAGCCTCCCTGACAGGAGTCAGGCTTACGTTGAAAAAGCCCGCGATCTCCTCCTGTTTCAGCTGCTCCCCTCCCTTAAGTTCACCGTTGAACACCGCCTCTTTGAGTGCCTGCGCTATAATGTCCGGCATTGCCTTTTTATCCAGTCTGTTCTTGAAAATGTTCTCTTTCATGTTTTTATTCTAGCATGAAAATTCAGAATAAATTTTATAATTCATAATATATATTGTATACTTAATAAGTTATAATTTTTTACGTTCTGAAAATATTGTGCCTGCTCTGGCTCTGATTGCAATCTGTACTTTCGAAAACTCAGGATTTAATAATACAATTATGTCTCCAAATAACAACAGCAATTAAATCACGGCCACGACAACTACCCCTGCCAGGCTTTCACTGGCAAGGGGTATGCATAATTCTCTATTTTAGTTGAGCATTTTTTCAATATCTTCGAATGGAAGCGGTTTACTAAAAAGATAGCCCTGGTATTCGTCTGAACCAATAGCTCTTAAAAAATTCAACTGTGTAGTCGTTTCAACTCCCTCAGACACTACTTTTATGCCCAAATTTTTGGCCATTGTTGTCATCGCCTCAATAATAGATTCATCTTTTGCATCCCGGCCGATCCCATCAACAAATATTTTGTCGATTTTTAGTTCGTCTATTGGGAATGTCTTTAAGTAGTTCAAAGATGAATAGCCTGTTCCAAAGTCATCTAGTGATATTTTTATATTCATCTTTTTTAATTGTTCTAAAATCCTGTTCGTATTTTTAATATCTTCCATGGCGGCAGTTTCAGTAATTTCTATTGCTATATATGATGGGTCAATATCCGCATTTATTAATATGCTTTCCAGTGTATTTACAAAATCTCTTTGATTAAATAATTTTGCAGAAATATTTACTGAGATGTTAACAGGTATTGAGTTTTTGCTGTTCCAACTTCTGATTTGCAGACAAGCCAATTCCAATACTTGCTTATCAATCTCTTTAATTAGGCCTGTTTCTTCCGCTATAGATATAAAATAGTCCGGATAAACAAGCCCTAGTTCAGGGTTGTTCCACCTTACCAAGGCCTCCAATCCTGAAATTGCTCCTGTTTGAATATTAACCTTGGGCTGGTAATGGAGAATAAATTCTCTTTTAATTAAGGCGTTTCTTAACTCCTGTGTAACTTTAAGTTTTTCCTCCGCACATTCATTCATAGCATCGTTGTAAAATATGTAATTGTTTCTGCCGGCTTCTTTTGCCTTATACATTGCAATGTCTGCATTCTTAAATAACATTTCCGTATTCATTTCATAATCATGCAACGTGGCAATACCAATACTACAGGAAAGATATACTTCTTTTTCATTTATAGTAAATGGGTGCTTGAATGAATCGATAATCTTTTTTGCAGTGAATTCTAATTCTTTTATGTCTTCTTTATTTTGAATCACCAGTATAAACTCATCTCCACCCAAACGAGCAACCATATCTTCTTTTGCGATGCCTTTTAGCCGATGGGCTACAAGCTGTATAATACCGTCTCCAAAATAATGCCCCAATGTGTCATTTATTACTTTAAACCGGTCCAAGTCAATAAACAATATGCCCGCTTTACTTTTTTTCTCAAATGCCTCTTTAATTATTTCTGTGAGATGTTTTTCAACATGTCTTCTATTTGGCAAATTTGTTAATTGATCATAAAGTACAGAATATCTTAATTCCTCCAGAATGGTTTCTTTTTCTTCGAGTGACCTATAAAACCCATATGTAATTAACAATAGACCTAATCCAAAAAATATGCCCTCAAACAAATAACTTTGCCATTCTGGAATTTCAATGAATTTCAATTCATCCACCATATCATAGAATACGGATATGGATAAAAATCCCCAGCCCATGGTCAAATATCTTATTTTAAACCCAAATGAAATAAAAAGGCAAATTGAAGTAAAAATAAAGTAAATGCCTTCCAATATGAAATCTTTGTAATCCGTTTCCAGATTGTTTTTTATTAAAATCATAGTTGTTATAAAAAGTAATAAAGTCAACCCCACAATAAATCCTATTTTCTTTTGTTTTTCTATAATCTTATCATCCATAAATTTCCCATCCCCGCTAGTATTTTAAAACCGCATCCACATGGCTATATTTTTTCACTTTCCTTGTATAAATAATACTCATATATGTATCAAAAACAACGCTATTAAAATTTGCCTTGTTCACCATTTTATGGACGGAAAACCAATTCTTTCATTACGTAAACCAATTATGCATAAACAGTAATGCTTTAGTCCGACATTTCAGTAGGACATATTCACCATATTGTATCGTGCATTTTCTCAAAAGTCAAAATTTATTTTACATCATCGATATCATCTACGCCTAGTAAATCTCCAAACCACCTGATATTATAAGTAGTTCCCGTATTTTTATTATACCCCTGTTATTAAAATATAAAATTTTTTGTGGCCATCAGTATACCTAATATTTATATTTTACAAAAAAGAAAAAAGCCCTTAAAAATTAAAAAAGGCTTTTTGATTAATTTGTCAAAAACCTGGAATGAACAGCTCCATTCCATTTATCCTTTGTCATAGAATTCATCTTTTTTAAAAAACAAAACATAAATATCCACTATGTAATCCACAAGTTTAGCCACGTCATTAAACACAAATGTAAAATCCATAAACGACTCTCCCTAAATACTTCCCTTTTCTCTAAAGCTGCCATATCTAAATTCCGTCCAAAATCCCAATTACCCTGCTAGCTCTTTTATCATGCTCTCAGTCAGCTTGACTCCAAGCCCATGAGAATAATCCATTATAAGCTTCTCCCTTATCCTGTTTGAACACCTCTTTAATCTAAGCTCACCTGCAAACAGCCTTATAAATTCTATCCTTTTTTTGAAAATAACAACACACATAGCATAACCTCCAAAAAATATTTTCCATTTTAAAATCAATACGGATGATATTATTTTTTTAAGGCACCATTTTGAAAACTTTTTTTAATTTAATGCAAATTTAAGTGTTCAACCAAATACTGGCATCAAAACCATCTTGATAGGCAGTTAAAAGCAATTGACTTTTTGCAATTACAAGTGTAATATATGTTTGTAATTACATTTGTAATAGAAAGGATGTCACATGAAAAAAATACCTAAGATTTCAGATGCAGAATATGAGATTATGAAAGTCATATGGGAAAATGAACCTCTTACAGCCGCCGATATAGTCAGTATTGTTGACAGTGAAAGCTGGAATGAAAACACAATAAGGACAATGGTCAACAGGCTTCTTAAGAAAGCTGCCATCGGATATAAAAAAAATGGCAAAGCCTATATATACCACTCCCTTATAAGCTCTGGCGAATACAAAAAATTTGAAGGCATGAGCTTTTTGAAAAAGATCTATGGAGGTTCTATAAGCGCAATGTTTGCAAATCTGGTTAATGGCGAGGAGATATCCAAAGACGAGCTCAATGATTTAAAAGAGCTGTTGGAAAAGGAGCTCGGCAATGAATAACTTTGCAGCCTTGCTTGCGCTAATGTCACTGAAAACATGTATGCTTTTCGCTGCAATTGCCGCAGTCAAAAAACTTTTGGGAAAGCTTCTGACTCCCTCTTTGCACTACATAGTATGGTTTTTGCTGTTTGCATCACTTACTCTTCCAAGCCTTCCCAAAAGCGATATTAGCATATACACTCTATTCGACGTGCATAGCGCAGCTGGATCGGGATTCAAGTCCCAAGACATATTCTTAGGAGGCAAAGGACAGTCAAACCTGGCTGCAGACCTCTTTTATGAAGAAAATCCACATGCGGCTTCGGAGGCATCTGCTGAAAAAAACAGCAATTCAGCCGCTGCTGGAAATGGATTTAACATCGCAAACAGCTGGGCATTTGTGCTGTGGGCGGCTGGAACTCTTTGTTTCGCATGCATTTCTCTCTTTAGTATGCGCCGCTCCATAATCACGGCTAAATCAGAAGCTGAAAGCTCAGACTTCGCGCTAGATGAAATGCTGGCAGAATGCCGGGAAAAGCTGAATGTAAAAAAGGATGTCAAAGCCGTGTTTTCAAAAAAGTTCAGTTCCCCGTGCCTTTTCGGCGTTATAAATCCGGTTATATTCATACCTGAAAGCCTGAAGGATATTGAGCATAACAAGCTTGAAATGATACTGCTTCACGAACTGGCCCACTGCAAGAGAAATGACATAGTCATAAACATATCAATTCTAATATACCAGTGCATATACTGGTTCAATCCTGTCGTCGTATACGCATTTCAAATGATGAAAAGCGACATGGAACCGGCATGTGACTCCATTGTGATTGAAATCATAGGAATGCAAAACGCCAAGGAGTATGGAATGGTTCTTTTGGATACAATCGAAAAAATCTCCATCCACAAATCAAGCCCGCTGACTGCGGGAATCAGCGAAAATAAAAAACAGCTCAAAAGGAGGATTCTAATGATAGGAAAACACAGTAAAAAATCAAAACTTGCAATAGTCACGGGAATACTGGCTATGCTTCTCGTTGGATGCGGATTTTTAAGCGAACCCACAGGTAAAGTATCAAATGAGACTCCAGCTTCTGAAAACACCACTCAAGTTGAAGGCTCCGAGCAGTCTGAAAATGCCCGGGAAGCTGGAATTGTCGCGGGAGAGGAAATGACAAGGGAATTAGCGGAAAGCTTCCTAAGTAACAAGGACGGCCTTGCAGGCTCGAATTCACCGGATTCGCTCGAAAGGTTTAACCCCTACATCTCTACATACTATGTCGGGCTTGAACATTACAAATCCAAAGATATTTCCACAGATTTTGTGAGCGAGTCAGTATACCCGATAAAATCCTCCGAGGAGAGCAGCGGGCTTTACGTTTGCATGGATTCTGAAAGCAATATACTCGATATTAAAATAGACGAATTCAATGGAATGACAAGCAAATCATATGCCAAAAGCAAGTACATTGTAACCTTCTATGCTAGAATGAGCGGTCTGTACCCAGAGGATGACGGCTTTAGCGACGACGACATACTGGGCTTTTCAGGAAGCATCTACGAATTCGATGAAAAATTCAAAACAGGCGGATCTGCTGTGACAGCCAAAAAATCCGATATGGATTTGGAGCTTCACTTCTACCCTGTATATGTGAAGGAAAGCGGTTCAGCCGTAGGCGGTGTTTATGTCCTCACAGACGACTCGAATATAGTTAGCATATTTACGGATTTGAACCAGTTTAGATTTGAAAATCTCGAAAGGTATTTTTCATACCCAGACAAAAATATGAAATAGCCCCGGCTGGCATATGCGCTTTCGAAATCACAAATCCTTTTTATATCAATATAAAAAGAGCTGTTTCCCAACTGGGAAACAGCTCTTTTTCATTAGCATTTTGTCGCACATAACAGTTCATTGCAGCCAATCTATATTTTAAAATACTCTTTGGCATCATCGTCGGCCTTGCTAACTCTTCTAAGCCTTCCCTTTATAGGCTTGCTTTGAAGCTTTTCAAACACCATCTCGCCCTTGTTGTTGAGTATCTCCACGAATGTCGATATGTCCAGCACGTTTATAATTCCTATGTCCTCGGCAGTCATGCCCTCTATGCTACAGAGAGTCCCCACAATGTCCACAGGCCTCATCTTTGTCTTTTTACCCGCGTTTATGTGAAGCTTCATTATTTCCCTGCTGAGCTTTGCGCCCTTTTCTTCTTTTATCTGCGGTCTTTTGCTTATCTTTTCCTCGAACTCCTGCTTAAGCGATTCCACAATTTCCTTTTGAGGCGCTTCCTTGAGTACAATCTCTTTATCTATATACTCGTGTATGTCATTTAAAAATCCGTTTTCTCCCCTGCTTACAAATGTTATAGCCCTGCCGGTTTTGCCCGCGCGCGCCGTTCTTCCTATCCTGTGGACATAGTTTTCACGGTCCTGGGGTATGTCGTAGTTGATTACATGGGTTATATTGTCTATGTCTATGCCTCTTGCCGCAACGTCCGTAGCCACAAGATACCTGAAGCGTCCCTGCCTGAAATTATTCATGACCTTGAGCCTGTCGCTTTGCTGCATTCCTCCGTGGATTTTGTCGCAGGTGTAATCAAGCCTTGAAAGCCCTCTGCAGACCTCGTCAACCTTTTGCTTTGTGTTGCAGAATATAATGCAGCTGTCCGGGTTTTCAACTATTGTTATATCCCTTAACAGCTCCATCTTGTCATCTTGGCATACGCTGTATCTCTCCTGGACTATCCTGTCCGCCGCCTTGCCCTTTGATTCTATCTCGACATATACCGGCTCTTTAATGTATTTATCGCACAGCCGCTGTATGTCCGAAGGCATCGTGGCCGAAAAAAGCATTGTCACCCTGTCTTTGGGAAGGCTTGATATTATGGTTTCAACCTGCTCCAAAAATCCCATGTTGAGCATCTCATCGGCCTCGTCTATTACAAAATATTTTATCTGCGACGTATCGAATGTCCCTCTTTCTATATGGTCTATAACCCTGCCAGGAGTTCCCACAACCACATGGGCCTTTTGCCTTAGCTCCCGTTCCTGTCTTCTGTAAGGCGACTTTCCATACAATGGGCATGTTTTAATCCTTTTAAACCTTCCTATGTTGAAAAAGTCCTCGCCCACCTGTATCGCCAGCTCTCTGGTAGGCGTTATAACCAGAGCCTGGGGCTTGTTCTCTTCCCAGTCAACCATCTGGCAGACTGGAATTGCAAATGCGGCGGTCTTTCCGCTTCCAGTCTGCGACTTTACCACTATGTCCTTCTCTTCAAGCGCAAAAGGGATGACCTCGCTTTGCACCTTTGTGGGGCTTTTGAAATTAAGCATGTCTACTGCCTTTAATATGTCATTGCCCAGCTTGTAATCCTTGAAACTTTTATTTATCATCTGTTCAACTCTTTCCTTATTATAGTCTTCTCATTATATCACATTGGACTTATAACCGCTTCCCTCAATATTTCGGCGCAAACAAAAAAGACCCAGTGACAAATCATGTGCACTTAAGTCTTAAAGTTTTAATTTTCTTGTGATTTTAAACGGCTCTAAAACAGTCCCATAAAACCTGCCGAAAGCACTACAACTGCAAATGCCATTCTGTAAAATGCAAATATTCTCATAGGTCTTTTCTTCAGGAATGATATGAACTTGTTTATAACCATAAGCGCAACTATGAAAGATACTACAAACCCTACGACAAGCGAGGTCAGTTCCTGAGGAGTGATATTCGATACTCCTCCGACTTTAAGAAGCTTCAATATGCTCATTCCCACCATCACAGGTATTGCAAGGAAAAATGAGAATTCAGCCGCTGCAACTGTCGAAAGCCCCGACACCCATCCCCCTATTATTGTAGAAGCCGAGCGCGACATCCCCGGAATTATCGCCAGGCACTGGAAAGCTCCTATAAGCCATGCCTGCCTCATAGTTACACTGAGTTCACTGGATCTTATTCTATTTTTCCTGAACTTGTTCTCAGCATATATCATGCCTATCCCACCAATAAAAAGCGTAGCTGCAACAGATGTGGGCGTGAAGAAGTACTTCTCTGCCAGATCGTCAAGCAGTATTCCAAAGACCCCCCCCGGAATGCATGCTATGAAGATCATGAACCAAAACCTAAAGCCTGACCTTTCATATCCGACCTGCTGCGGGAAGAAATTCATAAGCGTATCCTTTATCTTCTTCCAGTACAGTATTACAACCGCAAGTATGGCTCCAAGCTGTATTACATATGTATACATCTCTACATAGTTTTTGCTTGTGCCATCAAATCCCATTAATTTCTGGAAAATCACGAGATGCCCCGTCGAAGACACCGGCAAAAACTCCGTCATACCCTCGACAATCCCGAGTATTATTGATTTTAGTATAAAAAGTATTGTTTCCATGCTCAGCTTATGTCCTCTCTTTCAAAATATATTGCTATCATAGTCGCTGATGTGGCAAGTATTTATTATACATCACTTCTTTTATTTATTCTACACGATAACACAATAATTTGTCTTATAAAATTCTTAAATTTTATTGATGCAATCAAATGTAAATATCCAATAGGGCAATTATATAGATTCGGAATACTATTGCATTATTACAGTTTACACTTAAAGGACATTGGCTTGTATTTGCCACGGCAATGTCTTTACATTTGAATCAAGCTTTGAACTTGTAGCCTACCCCCCACACAGTAAGTATATATTCCGGGTTTGAAGGGTCAAATTCTATTTTTTCCCTCAGCTTTCTAACGTGAACTGTGATTGTAGGAATGTCGTTGTCGGAGTCAAATCCCCATACCTTTGTGAATATCTCTTCCTTCGAAAACACCTTGTTGGGAGTTGACGCCAAAAGCAGTAAAAGGTCGTATTCCTTCACTGTAAGCTCGACTTCTCTTCCGTTCACGAAAACCATTCTAGCCTCAGGATCAATAGAAAGTCCTCTGATTTCAATTCTCTTGCTCTTTGGCTGACCGGAAGACTTGAGCATGTCATACCTGCTTAAATGGGCCTTGACTCTTGCAATAAGCTCATTTGGACTAAAAGGCTTCGTAATATAGTCGTCTATTCCAAGCCCAAGCCCTCTTAGCTTGTCTATCTCTTCAGTCCTTGCAGTGACCATTATGATAGGGATGTCCTTTATCTTTCTGATGTCCTTGCAAATCTGGAATCCGTCTATTCCCGGAAGCATCACATCGAGCATCACAAGGTCAAATTCCCCATTTATGGCCTTTTCGAGCCCGCATATCCCATCTGTTTCCACCACAACTTCAAAACCTGATATTTCAAGATAGTCTTTTTCAACTTCTCCTATTGATATGTCGTCTTCCACAATCAATATTCTCTTCATAAAATCACCCTACCAATCATTGCAGACCTAATCTATGCTTTATGCTCCATTTAAGTCCGCTTATATTTTTTGGAGCGTTATAATAATTTCAAGTCCTTCCCCCGGAAGGCTTATAGCCTCTATGCTTCCCCCGTGCTGCTCAACTATGGTCTTTGCTATTGCCAGTCCAAGACCGCTTCCAGGCTGCTGGTGGCTTCTGGCCTCGTCCGCCCTGTAGAACTTTTCAAATATCCTGTCCAGCTTGTCTTGTGGCACGCCCACTCCGTTGTCCTTTATGCTTAGCTGAACCGCAGGCACTTCATTATACACTGTATTTTTCATGTTCACATCAATAACAAGTGTCTCCGTTTTTGCGTATTTTATGGAATTTGTAATTATATTAAGCACAACACGCTTCATTTTCTCCACGTCCACTTCGACCGTCTCTCCTTCAGGCAGGTCGGCATGGTAGCGGATTTCAATTGGACTATCGGCTATATCGTATCTGAATTCATCTATTATATCCTCCATGACTGCATTGAAGTTTACATTATAGAATGTATAGTTTCCAATACCTGTTTCCAGCTCACTGAATGTCTTGAGCTCTTCGAGCATGCTGTCCATATCCTGAACTTTCCTGTGTATGTTGGAGAGATATCTGTCCATTTTTTCCGGCGTGCTGACAACCCCGTCTCTTATGGCGTCAATGTGTATCTTTATGGATGTCATTGGCGTTTTGAGGTCATGCGACAGGTTCGCAAGAAACTCCTGCCTTGTCTTTTCAATCTGACGGCGGTACTTCCTGCCCGCATCCAAATCTACAATCATGTCATTTATCGCAAGCACAAGCTCATTTAGAACCCCCCTTGCACGGCTTTTCATCCTGTAGCTGAAATTCCCGTCTCTCACCTGGTTTGTTGCCTGTATAATGTCGTCTATAGGCCTTGTGATTTCCCTCGACATCCTGTATGAAAAGAACGCCTGCATGAGCGCCATCATTCCTATTATGAGTATTAAGTTTTGCATAACCGCCTGTGAAATCCTGCCTGGTATGTTTGTGAATTTTCGAAGTATGAATATGCTTCCTTCATCGCCGTCATTAAAGTAAAAGTCCGTCTGGCGCTGCACTACATAGCCAGTCTTCACGAAAAGCTCCTGATTGTTTGTCTCCATTCCGCCCTTGAACTTTGGCAGGACATCCCCCCCTAGACCCTTCATCTTTTCAGTGACTTCCTTCCCTGCCTTTGTGCTGAGGTCATTTACAGATATAACCTGGTCGTTTCTTCTTATCAGGACTATCATCTCATAGCGCCTTATCTCGTCCTCATTGAGTATCACATCATGATTCTTGACGTTGAGTACACTGTCCGGGTTTTCGAGTATCAAATTGTTAAAGTACCTCGAAGTATACTCTGATGAATTATACCGCTCCATCTGCCATATTTCCCGGTTGAAAAACTCGGGATTCGTTAGGAATATGAACGCCTTTGGGCCGTACAGCATGTAATTGTATGAAATGAGAATTACGATGGGGATAAGGAGTGAAATCATCCACATGAAAAACATCTTGCCCCTGAGCTTTCGAGTCCCTCCAGAAATTCTATCACGTTTTTTTTCCATTTCAGTCACCTTTCAAATATGCACAAAAAGAGACCTAGGCCTCTTTGCATATGCTTTATTCTTTTATTGTACCATTACCAGTTTGCCGTCGTCCAAAAATTCTTTGCCTTCCACTACGACCTTGTCCCCTGCGCTTATTCCACGCGCAATCTCCACAATGCCTTCGTTTGAAATCCCCATTTCCACGGGAGTCCTGCGGGCAGCACTTGAATCGTCAACCACATATACATAGTCCTGCGGCCCCTCTGAAATCACAGCAGACTTTGGAATTAGTACGGCATCTTCTTTCGATCCCGTCTTAATGCTTATTTCAGCATACATCCCCGGCTGAATCCTCTTGTCGTCATCTGATATGCTTATCTCCACGGGATACGAGCCCTTTTTAGCCGTGTAAGATACGGAAGCCACCTCTCCGCTATATGTCCTATAAAGCGTATTGACGTATATTTCAACCTCCTGGCCCGGTTTTACGCTGTTTACATATTTTGACGCTATCGAAGCTTCAATAACCATGGAATCCTTCACAATTATAGTGAATCCGTTTTGTGAAGATGCAAACATGCCTTCATCAACACTTCGCTGTGTCACTATTCCGCTTACCGGGCTCTTTATGACATAATTTTCAGTCTGCTCGGAATACGACGAGCTTGTGCTGTTTAAATTCTTAAGGGCGTTTTCATATGATATCTTGGCGTTTTCAGAATTAATCCTCGAATTGTCGAGGTCATAGTCAGATACGGCACCCGATTCAAATAGCTTTTTCTTATCCGTATGTACCTTAAGTGCGTTGTCATACGCCATTTTTGCCTGCTCAACCCCGTTTGAAAGCTGTGCAAGATTTTTGTCCCTGTCTATGTTCAATGAGTCCATGTCGACAGTGAAAAGGATATCCCCCTTTCTAACCTCGTCTCCCACCTCGAAATAGACCCTGCTTACTTCACCAGATGCCTTTGCATTCACATTATATGTGCTTGACGGAGCCGCCTGGCCTATCGTGTATATCTCATCCGAAATGGAGCCCTGCTTTGCCGACGCCACAGTCACCGGAACCTGGTCGGCTGCATTTTTAATTTCCATAGAATCCGATTTTGCATCCTTTGGACCGCCGTGCGTTTTTGACATTCCCATTCCCGTGAATATGACTATGCCCGCTATGACAGCGCAGGCTATTATTTTTGATCTGTCTTTTATAATATTTTTCATAATAATCACTCCCGTTTCATACTCTGTAGTCCATAATCTTTTATATAGTTGAACTGATTTGAATTTTAAATTGTAATTTTGGGCCGCATACCTCAGCCCAGAATTACAATTGCATTATTTAAACAACCCCGTCTTTACAGACAGCTTTTCTCCCATGCTGTCAAAATTGTAATACATTATAGGAATTATAAGCAGAGTCAGAACTGTCGATGCCACAAGGCCAAATATAAGGGCAAATCCAAGCTGGCTGAATGTGTCATTGTAAAGGGCCAGCGGCAGCACCCCGCCTATTGTAGTAAGCGATGTAGCCAGTACGGGCTGGAATCTCGTCCTTACAGCTTCTGCAATGGCCGATCTTCTGTCCATCCCTTCCGATCTCAAATAGTTTGTGTAGTCTATGAGCACTATGGCATCGTTTACAGCTATTCCGACAAGGGCTACTACTCCGAACATCGCATAAAAGCCCAGGTTGTTTCCGGTTGCAATCAGTCCGAATATAACGCCTATTATTGCAAATGGCACTGAAAGCAGTATTACAATAGGCTGGAGCATTGAGTTGAACTGGATTACAAGCACTATATACACAAGCAGCAGCGCAATAATGAAGCTAAGTGCCATATTGCTCATCTGTTCATTGAGGTCCTTTGCATCTCCCCCGATTACTTTTGCCACTCCTTCAGGCAGACGTATGTCTTTTGTAGCCTCGCCAAACTGCTTGTTTATAATGTTCGAATTCATTCCCGGCTGTACGTCAGCCTCTACATATACCACTCTTTCTCCGTCTTCACGGTCTATCTTGCCTAAGCCCTGCTCATATTCTATAGTCGCCACATCGTGGAAGTTTACAAGGCTTCCGTCATTTGCAGTGAAGAATATCTTGTCAAAATCTCTTATGCTCTCTATCTTGCCGTCCGCATAGTAGATTGAAATATCGTACTCGCTGCCGCCGTTCTTGTACGCTCCCGCCTTCGTCCCTGAAATCTGGGTTCTTATTTCGGATGCAAGCGAGGATATGTTGAGTCCGTAAAGCGCAGCCCTGTTGTTGTCTATGTCTATATTCATCTCCATGAGTCCGCCCTCTGTGGTGATCCTTGGCTCCACAACTCCGTCGATCTTCACAAGCTCGTCCAGATACTTCTGCGCCATGCCGCTCAGCTGCTCCATGTCATCTCCTTTAAGCCCTATGCTCACCGGCGCACCGCTTCTCATCTTTGACATTGAATCCTTGACATCCACTGTGAACTGCGCACCTGGAATGCTTTTGACCTCTTCCCTTATGCTTGTTATCATCTGCGCGCCCCCCATTGCACGCTCGTCCTCAGGAACAAGTTCTGCAGATATGACAGCCTTGTAGTCGCCGCCATCTCCCACGTTCACAGTGAATGACTCCACGTCTTCATAGTTAAGCACTATCTTTTCGGCCTTAAGTGCAATTTCCTTTGTATCTCCAAGCATTGTTCCAATGGGAGCCTCTATGCTTATGTCTATGGCCGACGGCTCTTCCTCCGGGAATAGCTCAAACCTCAGCATCCCCATCGGGATTGTTGCAATCGCTGCTACAAACGTCACCACTGCAATCACTATTATGATGGCTTTTCGCTTTCCATTGACAAGAGTCCCGTAAATGAAATCTTTATACCTTTGTGTAAATCCTGCTTTGCCTGTCTTTTTAGCCTTTTCAGCAAGATGTACCTTTGCCGCATATATCCCCGTAAATGCCACTGACGCCATTACCGTCATCGGGGTGATTCTCCACTCGTTTGCAAATGCAAGCAGCGAAAGTCCGAATATGAAAGCTCCAGATATTATTCTGCCTGTTTTAGGGCTGAATCTCGATTTCTTTTCGCCGTCTTCCTTGTACTTCGAAAGGAATCTCGAGCACAGAGTAGGCGTCACCACCACGGACACTATTAGGGACGATACTATTATGAATATTACCGTCTTTGGCATTACGCTCATGAATTTTCCCATTATTCCCGGTACATATACAACAGGAAGAAATGCTCCAATGGTAGTAAGAGTCGCCGCAAATATCGCGGGTCCGACCTGGTTTGATCCAACCTTTGAAGCCGTAACCCTGTCCAAGCCCTCTTCCCTGAGTCTGTCCACATTCTCCATTACAACTATGGCATTGTCCACAAGAAGCCCCAGCGCTATTATGAATCCAGTAAGCGAAATACTGTTGAATGTGATTCCCCACTGCTTCATCATAAGGAAACTCATGAGCAGCGAAAGCGGAATTACCGTCGATACAATAAGCGATTCATTAAGACCTATGAATATGAAAATGACTATTATTACTGTTATAAGTCCTCCAAGCGCGTTGTTTATGACAGTCCAAAGATCCTCATTAACATCCTGGCTCTGGTCTGAAGTTATGACCGCTTTGACGTCGGATGGGAATATGTCTCCCGGAGCGTTTTTTACTATGTTTCTAAGCTCTTCGCAGGGCTTTACTATGTCAAATCCGCTGCTTCTGTAAACGGTTATATAAACGGCCGGAGTAGACTCTTCCTTCTCGCTCTCTCCTCTTATATATACCTGAGAGTATTCATCAGGCTTTTTGTAGCCGTCTTTTACCTGAGCAACGTCCCTTAGAAAAACAGTACTGTCTCCGCTGCTGAAAAGAATAAGATTTTCAATCTCCTCTACCGAACTGAAGCTCTCGTCGAGGCGCACATTGAACATTTCCTCGTCTATGGCCGCATCCCCGGCTGGAATGTTTACATTTGAAGCCTGAAGTATGTTTTTTAATGTTGCAACGTCCATTCCATACTCCCTGAGCTTGTTGAAATCCACTATCACCTCTATTTCCCTTTCATAGCCGCCCGAAAGATCAACTTCACGTATGCCCTTTACGTTTTCCATCTGGCTCTTCAGGTCTTCCCCGAACTCCTTGAGAGCCACCAGGTCATACTCCCCTGTAAGCGTCACCTTGAGAACCGGAATCTCACCTGTTTCCATTACTCCAACATAAGGGTCATACGCGTCGTCCGGCAGTGATATTTTTGAAATTTCGTTGTTTATCTCCTGCTCTGCATCATCCATGTCGTAATCGTCCTCGAATGACACCATGACCTGAGACATTCCCCCCTGCGTTGTCGACTCGACCTGTGTAACTCCGTCGAGCCCTTTCACCTTGTCTTCTATCTCTTCTGTGATGAGATTCTCGACATCCGTCACCGAGGCTCCCGGATAAACGGTCTGTATGACCACCTTGTTAAGCGACACATCCGGCACTGACTCCTTTGGCAGTATGCCGTATGTATACACTCCCATAAAAAGCAGTGTGAATATAATCAGATAGACCACCTTGAAGCGGTCTATGAACAGGGAAGAAATCTTCCCGAACAAGTTTTTAGGTTGTTTTAATTCTGGCAAGTCTTTCATGTAGGCCTCCTGTAATTTGTTTTCTTCTAAGTAACAATATACACAGGCACTCTTAACAAACTTCTATGTAATTCTAAATAAACTCTAAAGTGATTCTAAAAAATTAGAAATACTTCTTTGCAGCCGCTTTACATTCAAACATTTAACTATTTCTTTAGCTTAATTTAAACTTGAGTTAAGGTTGGCCACTTATAATATCCCCATGCATTAAAACAAATAGCAGCAACAATATATTCAAATTCAACGGCCTTGTACATATCTGCTGTCATCCATCAATGCAAATCTTGCGAACTGAAGTAAAAAAACAAATAAGGAGAATAATATTGTGGAAAGTATACTTATTGAGGAAAAAATATTCGATGAATACATTGAAAACGCTCAAAATGAGAAGGGCCTGCTCATATGGATTGAAAACTTCAAGGCCGACCATCCAGTACTCACAAAGAGGATTCCCGCAATCTATAACGATGAGCACGGCAGTATATTTTAAGCGATTATAAGCGATTCCACCTGTATAGGCTTATGCGGTGGACTCATTTTGGCATTTCCTGTTTTTGCTATGTTATAATATATATGTCAGCTGAAAAACAGGAGGTTTTATAATGTATGAATATAAATTTGTCAGGATTGACCTTAGTCCATTCGGGCGCAAGCCCAAGGAAGACCACCATGAAGTAATTGAAAAACACGCTAACAAGGGATGGCGTCTGGTTCAAATATTTGCCCCTGCCACTTCGGGTTACGGCGCAGCCAGTCATTACGAAATAATATTCGAAAGAGAAAAATAACAGTCTGCGTAGTCGACGCATAATCTTATATCTCCAGCCATGGATAGCTAAACCTGCATAAAAAATTTCCAAATAAGGAGATGGCCACATGTATTCACTATTTAAAAAGGTTACCGCAACCGCAATGCTTATAATTGCACTTGGCGCTTCATCTGTTTTCGCGGATTTCGACAAGTTAAACGAAACACTCCAACACTGCGTGATACTAAAAGTCAGCCGCCCCTACGCACTTGCCGGCGGGGGAAAAAAGCCCATTGACAGGTCCCAAGGCGGCACATCCCCATTTATAAGCGATGGAAGGACTTTTGTCCCCGCAAGGTTCATATCTGAAGCTTTTGGAGCCGCTGTGGACTGGGATTCAGCCTCCAGCACCGTGACCGTAAGCATCGATGGCGACACCATAAGCTTTAGAACAGGCAGCAGCGTAATGTGTGTGAACAGCATCGAAAAGCAAATCGATGCGCCCGCACAGCTTGTGAACGGGAGGATATTCATTCCGCTTAGAACACTTTCAGAGTCACTCGAAAAGTCTGTGCGCTGGGTGGACGGTATCATATTCATATCAGATAATGAGCCGGTGATTCAAGAGTCTGACATGAAGGCCTTAGGCCTTTTTTTCAATGAAGACATAAGGGGCAACACCTCTTCGAATATGCGAAACGGGGGCTTCGTGTGCACATATGATGGCTGGATATACTATGTAAACGAATCTGACAGTCGCAAGATATACAGGATGCGAGATGACAAGACAGGCATAGAAAAAGTTTCTGACATAGAATGCGTGCAGGATATAAACATAGCTAACGGATTTATATACGCATTCGGTGGATTGGAAGGCACTCTAAATGACGGTATTTACAAGATAAACATAAATTCATTTGGCGAATATGATTTTTTAATAGCAGACCCTGGAAACTCGACAGTTGTCGGAGACTACATATACTATATTGACTATTCAGGCGATTTGCGCAACTTATGCAGGATAAAAACAGACGGGACGGAGCCTGAAGTTCTCTATGGAAAAGACTGCAATAGCTTCGAGGTGGCTGGCGAGAACATATACTTTACAGACGAGGTCTACATAGGAGGTGGAAGCATACCCACATATACTCTTTACAAAATGGACATATACGGCAAAACTCTCCAGAAGATAGAAGATACGGTTCCTTTCGGAATTACAGTCGTTGGAGACTGGATGTATTACGATTGCGGCGATATAGGGGCTGAAGACATGTTCAAGCTTTTCAAATACAATCTGATCACGGGCGAAAAAATAAAGCTCACAGACAGGCCTGCACATGACTACAACATGTACGAGGATTTCATATACTATACTACAAGCAGCCTTGATGGAAACGACGAAATGGATGAAATGCACAGAATAAGCCTCGACGGACTCGAGGACACTAAAATCAAAATCGGAAAATTTTTCGAATTCAATATTGCAGGCGACTGGATATACTATACAGTAGACCACGAAGGCCGCCTCAGCTTCCACCGGATGAAACTCGACGGATCGAACGTTCAGGATTTTGACGGGCTCAAATAGCTTTTTTGATTAAAAACAACTTAATGCTCAGTGTAAAACTCTATTTGTTGGATATACATACTTAATATATGCAAATCAATGACCTAAAGGAGGTACTATTTATGAATATTGTAAGTCCAGCATTTGAAAACGAAGGCAGCATACCTTCAAGATATACTTGTGACGGAGAAAATATCTCTCCTGAGCTGAACTGGAGCGACTTTCCTGATGGCACAAAAAGCTTTGCGCTTATAGCTGACGATCCTGATGCTCCAATGGGAACCTGGGTTCACTGGGTGATATATGACATACCTTCAAATTTGAATTCTCTTTCCGAAGGCGTTCCATCCGATGAAATTCTTGAGTTTGGAGCAGTTCATGGCATAAACGACTTCAAAGACACAGGTTATGGCGGGCCCTGCCCCCCAAAGGGAATTCACAGATATTTCTTCAAGCTCTACGCACTGGATGATATGCTAAATCTAAAGCCCGGCCTTACAAAAAAAGCGCTTCTACACGAGATTAAGAGACATGTCTTGGCACAGGCCCAGATATATGGGAAATACAGTAGAATATAGGACATAACGAAAAATGTCTAACAGCTACCTGAAGATATAGCCAGCATGAAATCCTATTTCTATGAAATATTCCAAAAGGCTGATTTTGACCTAAAGTATGAAAGAAAGCTATGTTATTAAATTATACAAATCGTCGGCAGGAGTGGGATATATGAGTAAGCACTTTAAAATAATTACAATTCTTTTCACGTTCATACTTCTTCTATACTTGTCAAAACAGCTTGAATTAAATGAAATTTTGACTTTTGAAAATATATACGCCAATAAAATGCGCCTGATCCCTATTCTCCCGTTTTTCTTCATACATGTGGCAGCCGGGCTTACAAACATCCCTCTGCCCACATTTATATGGACAACCTCACTCGGGACAATCCCCGGAACTTTCGACTATGTATTTGCAGGCCACAATATAACCAATATAAAACACGGTTCCCAGATTTTATCACCTAATGTAGTTGCTGCATTTGTCATTTTCGGGATAATAACAATAGGACCCACACTCATAAAAAGCACAAAGAAAAAGAAAATAAAAATGGCTAATAGCTGCAGTAATGCTTCCTCAAAACCATGAAAATTTTGGTGCTATTTCTTATGATTCCATAGAAAAAGCACCAAAATGGCCAAATTCATCTATGATAATATAGAAGTCCTCTGCCTATGGTGCCTTTTTTGTATCAGCCATCTGCGCTAATCACTTATCCTGTTGCGGCCTTCGGTCTTTGCCTTATACAGGGCCTCGTCTGCCTTTCCAACCACCTGCTCCACCGTCATTCCATCACAAAATGTGCTTACGCCAAAACTCGCCGTCAAACTGCCGGCTTGCCCAAATGAGTGGTCTTCTGTTTTTTCCCGCAATGTTTCAGCCAGTATCATTGCTTTTCCAAGTTCAGTGTGTTCGCATATTATAAGGAATTCTTCCCCTCCCCATCTGCCTACAACGTCGGTGTTTCGTGTGTTCCTTTTGAGCAGACGGGCCATTTCGCACAGAACCTTGTCTCCAACATTGTGTCCGTAAGTGTCATTGACCCTTTTGAAGTGGTCTATATCCATAATCATTATTGAGCATCTTTCCCCGTATCTCTCATAGGATTTCGTCTGCTTCAAAAGCACCCTGTCAAGCACCATCCTGTTGTAGATTCCAGTGAGCTTGTCCGTTTCAGACAGTGTCTTCAGCTTTGAAATGAGCTTTTTATTTTCCCTGTTCACCCTTATCCACTGCATTACTGATTCTATGATCCCTGATATGCTTGCGAATGCCTCTTTCCACTCCTTGACAAGCTGTCTTTGGCCTTTAAAGTCAATAACCAGGAGTCTTTCTCCTCTTGGCATCAAACTGTCACGTATTTTAATTATCATTGTGTACTCTTCATGCTCCGATAGAGCCGGAAAATCAGTCTCACCTTTTTTTTCAATGACAAAGACCTTGCTGTCTCTTTCGATTCCACTTTTTTCAATATGGTCTCTTGCAAGTATTATTGTGAGTTTTTTATTTTCATCAATATATAACTGCATTATAACCTTCTATTTAAATAAATACTTGTCATTTAAATCTATTTGCCCAGGTATGTTATATTATTATATCATACCTTAATAAAATCTCCGGCCTCTATGGCTCATGTATAAATTTTAATCATTGAATAGAAAATTCAAATGCAAAGCCGCCACTGACAAAAAATCAGTGGCGGCAATCATTCCTGCTATTTTATTTTCAAATCCCTGAATCTGTTCAAAACGCCGATTATCTCGTGTTTTCTAGGGAGAGCCATATTGCCCGGATGGCCCTTGTACGGTGATAATGCGTCAAGACCCTTTGACTCCACCTCTCCATAGACCCTCTCCACAACCTGAGTCAGTGTCATTTTGTCATTTGCAATATTTTTCATGATATACTCCATAATAAAGCAGATTGCGCTTGTCTGGTTAGGGTCTACAAGCTGCTCCATATCCCTTATGTCTATATCAGTATTGTTGTACAATATCTGGTCCGTTCCCCTTGGCTTTATCTTTACGCCCTTTCTTCCAAGCGAAAACGAAGACCTTAAAATCGCCCTTCGGGGACTTTCCCCCATTGCAGAGCTTCCCTCGGCTTTCCTCTTGCTGCTTGCAAAGCTCACTATCTCCCTTGCAGCGCCGGTGACATCTCTTGGAGAATATTCGTCCATCATTATGACATGATCCGCAACCTCGAAGTAGTCGCCAGAACCTCCAATTACAAGTATTGTAGACACCCCTTTATTCTCATAAAGGCCCCTTACCCTGTCTATGAATGGAGTTATGGGCTCCTTTTCCTTTTGCACAAGCTGCTGCATCCTCGCATCCCTTATCATGAAGTTCGTCGCGCTCGTGTCCTCGTCTATGAGAAGAAGTTCAGTCCCTATCTCAAGCGACTCCATTATGTTGGCTGCCTGGGACGTGCTTCCGCTGGCGTTTTCAGTTGAAAACCTCACAGTGTCCTGCCCTGCAGGGAGGTTGCTTATGAAGGGCGATATGTCCACCTTTTCAACACTCCTGCCGTTTTCGGCCTTTATCTTGACCGCAGTGTCCCTTGTGGCAATGTACTCCCTGCCGTCTCCCTCTAAATGGTCATACACTCCAAGTTCAATCGCCTGAAGAAGAGTCGACTTTCCATGAAAGCCCCCTCCGACTATGAGTGTAACGCCTTCTGGAATTCCCATTCCCCTTACGGCTCCGCGGTTTGGCAGGTTTATCTCGATTTCATATTCCCTCGGGCTCTTGAATGGCACCGCTCCCTTTGCCATGGGCCTTTGCGAAACCCCGCTCTCTCGCGGAAGTATGCTTCCGTTTGCCACGAACGCCGAAAGCTTTCTACTTTTGACTTCCTCTCTCAAAAATTGCTGGTCCTCTGCAAGCCTCACCTGCTCCATGAGCTTCTTTTGGTTTATGGATTCAAAAAGCAAAGACGACTTTGCAATCTGAGGAATTGCTTCCGTCAGAAGCCTTCTGGCTTCAGCTGCAAGAACCCTCCTTCCCGCAGCCGGAAGGCCCACCTCTAGCCTTGCTTCGACCATGTCCTTGTCTATAACCACATAGTTTCTCTCTATTATCTCCTGACCGCAGTGTCCTATTGAAAGAAGGCCGCTTTTGCCCGATCCTCCTACGCGATCGTACAGCCTGTATATGTTCCTTGCAACAGTCCTGCTCAAGAAGTCGACTGTAGCCCTCCTCCTGCAAGGCGTGTCGTAAGCACCAGTTGGGAATCCCGCCTTTGATGCCGGTATTCTCACGCGCACCCTCGACGGCGATGCGAAAGGGTCTCCCTGGACATAGTCTATATGCAAGACTCCATCACCAAACCCATACTCTCCCTTCAGGTCCTTGTAAGCCTTATATCCCCTGCCGTCAATACTGTTCAATATTTTTTCGAGCTCCTGAAAAGACTTCAAATCAAATCCTCCTTTTGCACAGTTGCATTTATATATCCTGTAAATATAATTTTATAACAAATCATTTCATTTTGCCCCACAGCAAGGCTTACTTCCTCCTACTTTTTCGCCATCCCATCTGCTGCAAATTCCGGGCTCTCTTTTACCCTGCCGGCAACATAGAGGTTTACAAGTGAAAGCGACGCCGCCAGGAAAAATATATACTGGGGACCAAATCGGCTCCACACTATACCTCCAATATATGCGCAAATTATAGAGACTATGTGGTCAAGGCTAAGGCCCAGCGAAAGCGTAGGAGTTATGTCAAGAGGGCTCACAGCTATAGACCTTAGGTATATTGTCCTTATCATCCCCATCTGGGTGGACATCTGGTCAAATACGAACAGCGCATAGGCTGCCAGCACCGGCAATCCTGCAGTTGCAAGCCTTCCCCCTGCAAATCCGGCGCTCAGCATCCCATACGCAAGGTATACTACGATGAAAGAGAGCGCATCGGCATAGAGAAGCTTTTTGATGCCAAACCTGTCGAGCCATCTTCCCACTGCCGGTATGAAGAATATTCCTATGAAAGCCCCCACTATGCTCAAAACCGCAAGTGTGTCGGCCTTCTTGCTCAAAAGGTCTATGAGCACCCACGGCCCGTAAACCAGCATTATCTGCTTTTGAACGCCCCACATTACAACAAGAATGTAGTAATACCTGTATTCCTTCCTGAATACGAAATTCACCCTCTTGCTGCTCTTTATAGGCTGCCCTATTACCCTTTCGAGCGTTAGCAGCAAAACAAGCACCAAAGCTAGTATGCACGCCGCAATTATGAATATCCACTTTATGTCGCTTGTAAAGCTGAAAAATCCAGTTCTGAATCCAGCGAACACAAGCACCCCGGCAACCATTGTAAAACCCGTGGAAACTCCCTTGTACTGCCCCATCTTGCGTCCTATGCTCTCGTCCCCTATAAGCGACATTCCTATGCTGTCCTGAAGGGGCATGAACATGTGCATTCCCGCTGAGTTTATGAATATGAAAACAAGCATCACCGCAAATGTCGGAGTCACAAACCCTAGCGCTCCTATGCCTATTATGCTCAAAAGCTGCGCCACCATGGCGATTCTTATGTCCGAAAACATTGAAAGCGACGCAAGAATCAGTATTACAATGACCCCAGGCATCTCCCTTGGAAACTCTATAAGTCCCCTTTGGTAGGCAGTGACATTATAGGCATCCTTGAAGTAGTTTGAAATCACATTGTTGCTGAGCCCAAGCCCCAGCGCTGCAAGTGCTATAATCAAAAAATAAATATGCTGGGCCCTTTTTATATTTTCCCTTTTAAGCATTGTGTATGTCCTCTCTTTGCTTGCTGGAACTTTCCATGCACGCAGATTTTATTTTCTTCCAGCCACTATCATATCACACATGGCCTGCGATGGGTCTATCACCTTTACATTCGAAATTTTTTCCACTTCGCTTTTTATGTATGAAAAATGGGTGCAGCCGAGTATCACCGCCTGGGCCCCTATTTTCTCGTAAAATCCCATTACATTTTCAAGTAGAAAATCGTCTGCTATGTCGCCTGCGCTCTTTTGAGATTCTATCGCCTGAACCAAAGGAAGCACCCCTATCCCCACTACATCGCAGCCTGGATTCACCCCCTGTATGGTCCTTTCAATTCCTGCACAGCTTTGGTTGTTTGCCGCCATGACCCCTAGAATCTCGTATTCCCCCGCGATGTTCCTGTATACGTCAAGAGGGGTCACCACCATTATGTCCTCTCTGCGGGATATAACATCCATGTCTACGGCTGCGCTGAGCGAATTGCAGTATACCATTACGGCGCTCGCCCCTCGGCCTTTCGCTCTTCTTACAATTAAAGCGACTTCATTTGAAAGCTCTTTAGGCGAAAGAATCTGAAGCCTCGACTGCTCCTGTGGTGATGAAGACACCGGATAGGCCTTTGCCTCAATCCCCCTTGCCCTTAAAAAATCAACACCCATTTTGCTGTCTACGGGAGTTCCCGCAATTACCCCTACACTTATCTCTTTCAATGCTATTCCCCCAGTCCTTATGTATGTTTGTGTTTTGCATCCAACTATGTAGTCATTATTATACAGTTTTTGAAAATACATGCCAAGCATATAGATTTTTTTCATATAAATTTCAATTCCCGGTTCCAGCAGCCTCAATTTCATGCAGATATTTTGCGCACCAAAGTGAAGCCTTAACATATCTTAAGAATTCACTAAGGCTATCCATATATTCGGCTGGTAGTGCTGATAGTATTGTTGTCAAAGTTAATACCTCATTTTTTATTATTTTCCAACACATCTCATTCTTTGACATTTCAACCATTTGATTTTAAACTGTATTTAGCTGAAGAATTCAACTAATGCGGCCAGCTGTTTTAGATAGTGCTCAAAACAAATTACAGGGGGGATTAACATGTACAGTTTTAAAAACGACTACAGCGAAGGGGCTCATCCAAGAATACTAAACGCGCTTATGGAATCAAACATGGTCCAGGAAGAGGGCTATGGCTACGACAGGCATACTCAAAACGCAATTTCCAAAATAAAAGACATGATAGGGAACCAGGACATAGACGTTCACCTCATAGCCGGCGGTACCCAGACAAACCTCACTGCAATAGGGGCATTCTTGAGGCCCCACGAGGCGTGCGTATGCGTACATACCGGGCACATAGCAGTTCATGAGACAGGGGCAATAGAATGCACGGGCCACAAGGTGATAACAGTGGACTCACCCGATGGAAAAATAACCACCGGAAAAATACAGGATGTTTTAAATGCCCATACAGACGAACACTGCGTAAAGCCCAAGCTGGTATACATTTCAAATCCAACGGAACTTGGCACAATATACACAAAATCCGAGCTTGAATGCATAAGCGAGTTTTGCAAATCAAAAGGCCTTATTCTGTATGCAGACGGAGCAAGACTCGGCTGTGCAATTTGCGCAAAGGAGTCTGGGGTTACGCTTTCTGACATGTGCCGTCTTACAGATGCATTTTTCATAGGCGCAACAAAAAATGGAGCTCTTCTGGGGGAGGCCCTGGTAATTAAAAATGAGGTTCTCAAGGAAGATTTCAGATACCACATAAAGCAAAGGGGGGCTTTGCTTGCCAAGGGAAGGCTTTTGGGAATACAGTTTGAAGAGCTTTTCAATGACGGGCTCTATTTCGAACTTGCAAGCCACGCAAACGAAATGGCAAGGCTCTTGGAGGGCGGTCTTAAAGATGCAGGTTGCGGCTTTTTGGTAGACTCCCCAACAAACCAGATATTCCCAATACTCGAAAACAACCTCATAGAAAAACTCGAAAAGAAATTCAGATTTTATTCATGGGAAAAAGTGGACGATAATCGCTCCGCCATAAGGCTTGTGACTTCATGGGCAACCCCAAAAGATGCCGTGCTCGAATTCATAAGAGAGATTCAATCGTAAAAAATATATATTTTCAGATTTAAAGGCAAACTGGGCCCATTCATCACATACCAAAAAACATACAGTTCTCCACTGGGCAATGCCACATATGATGAATATGTCTGGAAAGAAAGTGGCATAGTTTATAGAGCCAAGTTCACACTTGACATAGATGAGAAGGAAAAAATACTTGAGGCTCTTATAAAAGAAACCCCTTATGATTAACCCTTATTGTTTCTATTTCCCGGGAAACATCAGTTTATTACACAACTATATGCACTCCATTTGTAAAAAAAGGACTTTCATGGTAAAATATAGCGTGTATTCTCATATCATACAAGGAGGTGGAGTCTGTGTTTCAATTTGATATTTCTCAATTCATGCATCTTTTCATGATTTTGACAATCATATTTTTTGTAACATATTCGACTGTCCATCTTTTTGAATATTTCAGGCAAAAAAACGGCATAGAGGCAAAGTCCGCCCGCTTAAGGAATATAGTTCAAATATTGTCTGAAATGCAAATATCAGATTATGATCCGTACCATAAGTACCGGGTATGGATATATACCAGTTTAGGTTAATTAAAGACAGTCTTTCAGCTTGATTTTTAAAATACAAAATAAGGAGACTGGCTAACATGACTGTCATTTTTAACTTTTTAAACGGATTTTTGAGTAATATAAACCTGCTTACAGGCGACTGGGGAATTTCAATAATAGTTCTTACAGCCATAGTCAAAATTGCAATGGTACCCCTTTCAATAAATCAAAAGAAAAGCTCTGCCCAGCAAAAGGCCATGGCCGAAAAAATGGATGAGTTAAAGAAAAAATACGAAGGCGAGAAGGAAAATCTGCAAGATGAAATGGCAAAGCTTTCTATGGAAGGTGCTGGCAGCCTGCTAGGTATTTTTGCATCCCTTGTTCAGATTCCGGTTATGTACACCCTCTACAGGGTTTTTTCCTCAATGCCGGCGGAAATCGGGAGCGCCATAGTCCCCTGGGTTGCAAGCATAAGGCTTAATGACCCTTATTACATTGTTCCAATACTGTCAGCAGGAGTTCAGCTTCTGCCTGGAATAGCCGCAAGTATTGGTCTTTTGAAAAATTCAGGCAGGCCTAAAATGTCACCTGCCGCAATGATTGTTCCGGCTGCAGTAAGTATACTGTTTCTGGCAAAGGCACCTGTAACCATAGGCATATACTGGATAACCTCAGGATTTTTAGGATTTCTGGAGCAGCTCATATTTTCTCTGGTTGAAAAAAAGTCGGAAAACACAGCAGGTGGTTTGGCGAATTAACAGCTTGAAAGATGCAGCATATAATATGCAAAGGGTGAGGGTTTGAATGTTCACATTCAAACCCTCACCCTTTATCTGTCTTATCTGCTCATTTCACCGCCCACCCTGTTAAAATACAAGTTCTCGCTCTTTTTAAAGTCCACTTTTTCTCCGGTGTCCGCGTCAAAAATAAGGGTGTACAGCTCTTCGCCGAATCTGACAAAAACCCTGTACTGAAGCTGTCCGTTAATGTCTCTCACAGTCAACACCCTCTCCGCATCGTTTCCTTTCAAGCTGGAGCGGATATCCTCTTTTGAAACGCCGGCTTCAGGCATTTCCATTCCAATCCTGCCAAACGGGTCAGATATGTACAGCTCATTAAGAGCCCCGGATGAATTTATTGAAATTCCAGCCGCATGGGATTCATCGTACACATCGCCTCTTTGGCTTATGAAACTGTATTCTATTCTGTCGATCTCATCATCACTTTCCCACTTTTCCCTGCCATAAAGCACATAGCCTTCAGGTACGAAAATGTCCATAATCTCCCTTGCCTTTTTGTCCAAATCCTCATCTTTAAGCCCTTCTATAAAAACCTGGCTCCTTTTGTACATGCTAAGGCTTCCGCTATTTTTGTCTATGCTTATGCTGTACATGTCTTCGTCCCGTCCATCATCCCACGAGTTGTAAAACTCATATTCAGGCTCCCCGGGGCTGCCGACATTTTCAATCGCCGGCTTTTCACCAAACAGTTTTTCAAGCACATCCGCCGCCATTTCTTCTGCCTGCTTCTCGCTTATGTTGAACTCTTCATCCATGCCATTTCCTTTCATTCCCCCGTCTTCATAATAGGGTCTGTATCTCGTCATATCCCTGTATTCCTGCTCGCTTGCCATTTTATTTGCCCTGGAAATAAACTCCCTGTACACCTTTTTGATTGTAGCCCCGTCCCTTTTAAAATCGTATTCGTCGGTTTTGTTTTCACTTAGTATCTCGCCATATGACTCTATAAGCCTTCTGTTGTAGCTGTGCGCGCTTTCAAGGTACTCCTCGTCCTCTTTGCTCAGCTCACCCTTTTGCCTTATGGCGTCCATGGTCCATCTAATATCCCATATGTCATCCCAGTCGAAAGCCCCCTTTTGCATGTTGAATTCGGTTTCTATCTCGTCGTCAAACCGTGCAAGACTGAATATGTGGTCTGTGTATACCCTGCATTTTTCTTCAATATCCTGCTCCATGTATATCCCAAACAGGGCCTTGTTCATCTCCTTCATTTCCTCGACCGCCTCTTCAAGGTCCCTGTCCACCCTGCCATAAAAATATGATTTTGAGCTGCGGTTTTGCATTGCAGACCCGGCCAAAAGCAGAGCCAGCGCAATTACGGCGACTTGGAGCATCACTTTATTCGAAAACATGCTATTCACCAACCCCACCTCCTAGCGCTTCAGCTGGCATGTCCAAGAATTTCATGACAAAGCAGCTCATGTACGGAAACAGGAAAACTCCCATTGCAATATTTGCGTATTTCGCCTTGTCAAGAGTCTCCATAAGTGCGTATGTATCACCATGGTACACCCCCAGAACTGCGGCTACCGGGAGTAACTGAATTGCCGAAACTGCTACCGCAAACGCAACCTCTCTGGAATATTTTTTTATTAAAAGCGCATTGAGTGACGTATACGACACATTCTTATCGGCCAAGCTGGCTATGTATGGAATCAGATATATCCTGTACACCGTGAAAAGACCGGCCGCCGCCAGCAGCATGCTCCACAGCACTTTGTAGCCCACTTCCAGATTGCTTGCCAGGCACAGGTATCCAAGCCCTATGAACACGAGCATTATCAGCTCCACTGCTATCGCCGCTCCAAAATACCTTCCTATCCTGGTTTTTGCATGCTCCCAGCCCATGTCAAAGTCAACATATTCTCTCCTTTGCGACATGAACGCCCTGTAGTTCATGCCTATCTTGGCCAGATACCCAAAATATATGCTCCCTGCTATCGCCATTAAATTTATCAGGGGAGCCTTTAATACAATTTTCAGGAGCGCGAATACGAGTATTATTATGCTGTACTTCATGTAATCCCCTATCCCGCTTTTATACTCCGTGCAGGCTCCATTGAAAATCTCAGGAATCGGCATATGCCCCTTTTCAGCATCAGCCTGGAATTCAACAGCCAAATCCGGACGGTGCCTTTCTATGGCTTTTGGAATTTCGCTACAGCACAAAAGCCTCCCAGTCGGTACAAAATAGTCCAAGCGGCCTCCGGAGCGGTTCGATATTCCTATCTTCATCCCGTATTCAGACACAAGTCCCCATATCCCCTCTCCGTACTGGAATTTTATGCCTCCTATATGTTCCCAGGCGTAAACTTCTCGCGGCTTTTCCCTAAACATGGTATACACTTTGATTCCCTCTTCATCCACAATAACCCTGCCCGTCTTGAGAAAATACTGGTAAAGTATTATTAGCTCTATCGCGCATATTATGAGTGTTCCAAATGCTCTTACGGCATACCTTTCGCTTTCGCGCCCTCCGCTCATGCTTTCTCTAAGCTCTTCAATCTCTGTATTGGAGCCTTCTTTTCCCCTGCCCTCGTCGTATTTTTCCAGCGCTGTCTTGTATTCCATTGTATTTTCGACTGACATGTATGTAACCATGCCACTTGCCATAAAAAACACCAGCAGGTATATGATCAGTTTCCTGTTGCCCAGCCTGTACACGTTTTCCATAATACGTCCCCCTGTGCTACCGTTTAAATAGTCAATATGTTTATTTGTTTTCACATACTAATTTTACTTTAATATCAAAAATTTTACAAGTGGCATGCCTCTTTTTCTGCACCCCCGCTCAACCTTGAAAAAACACGCTGAAGCTAGCCCTTTGGTTATGTTACAAAACAATATTATGGCATAAAAAAATGACTGCAGGCCCGGCAAATTCTCGCGGGCCTGCAGTCATTTTTTTATATTTCAAATTTTCATATTTTATAAGCGGTTGTTGCCATTTAGTCAACTCTTGCTAGTATACAACATATCCACTGGTTTGCGGCGGTATACTCATAGTCATTATCATTGAGCATACCACGTTTATATGCTCTCCTATTTTGGCTTCCTTGTTGTAGTATGTGTACGCCTTAGATGTGTGTATAATTATTTGGTCATTGATGTCGTTTGAATCCTTGACATTGGATATTGTTATCGTCATAGTCCCCGTCTCGTCATGTCTTATGTCCTTAACGTATCCGGAATGTATCTGCGCCTCCATGTCTCCCAGCTTGAGGTCCCCATTGTCCACAGTAAGCCCTCTTCCAAGTATTTCGGCCAAGAACTCCACAGGTACGTAAGTGCTTCCGTCTACAATCTGAGGCGCCGCACTGAGCTCAATAGGAGCCATTTTGTTTTTGAAGTATGAATTTTTGCCTATGGTAATCGAAGTCCATTGAGCTCCCTTTGAAATCTCAACTGATTTTGTCTCTTCTTTCCACTCCACGTTGTATCCCATTGCCCTTAGGACATCGGCTGCCGGGAACATTGTAATCCCGCCGATTTTCTTAAGTCCGCCTTTAGATTCAATCAACGCGTCATTGTAGTATATGTCTGCAGATAGCGTCTCCTCTTCCTCTCCATTGTTTATTGAAACCACCTTGTCCTCCTCTACAATCAGCTTTTCGCCGCTTTTGTAGACAAGTAGCCTAAGGCTTTCAGCCGGATTTTCTTCTCCAGCCCTATTCTTTGTGAAGCTTATGGTAGATACTCCGTCGCTGTTTACTCTAAATGAAAACTCCTTCTTCCCAGGAGCTCCCAAAAGCTCTGTATCCATACCGATGAAATTCTCTCCCTTAGATGTAATCAATGCCTCATCTTTAATCTTTGCCGACCACACGTAGCCAGTCGATGGATTCTCTTCCAGTATTACCTTGAACTGGTCTTTAGACTGCTCCACTTCAAAAGGCGCCGTCTTTTCATATAGTTCAGGCACAGCAGTGTCCACTGGCGCTGAAATTGCCACGGCCTCCACGGCCCTTTCCGGTATTGCCTGCGCAGATACCGAAGAAACTCCCGACATCAACATAACTCCTGCTAAAAACATGCTCATTTTTCTTTTCATTTGTACTACCTCCTGTATATTCTCTATGGTTTTTTGCTCTTTATATACGGTTAGACGATTGGCCTTCAAAAAAGTTCCCGAAAAAAATTATTTTTTTAAATTTTTTATTTTCCAGAGAATATACAAAAGATTTGTAAACATCTATGACACTTGTAAATCCTAGTTTTTAGTCCTCAAGAATAATTTTTGAGTCTCCAAGTATCTCAGCTTCGCATGCAAGCCTGTAGCCCTGTTCAAGCTGTTTCTTCGTAAGAAGTTTTTGCTCCGCCTTCGAAGGCCCTGAAACCTTTCCATCCAAAATCTTAACAAGACACTTTCCGCATTTTCCCTTTCCCTTGCAGGGCGCCTTTATCTTAACCCCCTCTTTTTTAGCCAGTTTTAAAACAGTCTGCTCCTTTTTAGTACTGTATTCCCTTATGAACTGTACATTACTTCTCATTCAAACCACTCCCATTGTCTTTCGGAAAACTCATCTCTATAGTATACCCATTTTGTATTGTATTGAATCCGTAATACTTCAACTCTTCTACTTTGACAACAGTGTCCGAACCTACATATTTCCTCTCCGCTTAAATATGTTCTGGCTACGCTTTTTGCATCCCTGCCATGTTTGACCGCATTGTCTACTCTGGCAGCAATCGAAACTCCTTCAATTCCGTCTTCCAAAGGATGCATCACCTCAGCCTGGCTGGAATCCTTCACAAGCCCCTCAGGCGAATAGTAGCCCGTGGCTAAAAATGACGCCTGCGGCCTGTCGGCATAGCGTCTGTCTATGGCAAGCATCCTAATTTCCCTTGTGTCGGCATGCTCGTCATCACGCATATTTTGAAGCTCTATTGTCCCCTTTATTTTAACGCTTTTTTTCAATATGTCTATGTCAAATCTGTCTTGATCCTCCCTGAAGCCGTCTATGTCACTTACAAAAATTCCATAGTCGTCAATAGGCATTCCATTCTCATCAAACAGCGAACCGTTTGAATATCCGTAAGCCGGGTCTATCTCATATCCGACACACAGGACTCACATGCCGGCTGACATTTCATAATTGCAGCTGTTTTGTCCCTCTTTTATGTAAAAAGGCTTTGAATATACTTTCTCCGGGAAACCCTTGTTCCTTGATTTGACATGCAATATTCGATTACCTCTCCGCGTATTCCTCCCTTAGGGGCAACTTCTCGATTTGGCAGTTTCACTTTTCCCTTTAAATAGAATGTCTCAATACCCTCCTGATCGTATTCCCTCCAGAAAGATATTCCCGGAACCTTGTCGAATTCAGTTATCTTTACAAGCGTGTATCCCCCTATATTAAAACCTTCCAGCCTGATGCCGTCCACATATACCTGTATGTTGCTGTGTAGAGTGTTTCCGCCCTTCCCGACACGTCTTACCGTGCCTGTCCTTTTGATATCTGCAGATGTAAGACTTGTAATCCTTTTTCTGCCATCCCATGCCCTCTTGTACCCGTAAAACTCCAAGTCCTCAACACAAATGCAAATGTCGTCACTGACAACATATGTAGGTATTGTCCTGTCCTCATAGTCCTTTACGTGTATAGTGACTATGGCTTATCCTCTATATTCATGTACACTGTCCCTTTGTCTTCATTAAAAAAGCACCTATTTTTCAATAGATGCCTGTTGTTTCAATCTTTTATGCGGTTTTACCTTTTCAAGTTTATGAGCTCTTCAAGCATTTGGTCCGCCGTATTTATTGTCCTTGAGTTTGCCTGAAAGCCTCTTTGTGTTTGTATCATATTTGTAAACTCCCTGCCCAGATCCACATTAGACATTTCAAGCGCTCCAGCTATTGTGGCTCCGAATCCATTGCTTCCTGGAAACCCAATCATGGCTATTCCAGAATTGGAGGTCTCTTTATACATATTTGATGACACTTTTTCAAGGCCCTCGGGATTTTTGAATTTCGCAAGTGCCATCTTGCCCATAATCGATTTTTGCCCGTTTGTGAAAACACCTATTATATCCCCATTATCACTTATTCCAAAGTCTTCAAGTTCACCCTGCTTGTATCCGCCAACCTCTTCCACAGAAAGCGAGGACTCGCTGGCAGCCTGTGTTATTGTTGGGTTTCCCTTTTCATCCTTGAACGAAAGATTGAAGTTGAACGTATCGGCCCCATTCGGGAAGGGACCGACAAGTGTTGTATTTTCCATGTCTACATCCGGAACACCATTCTCGTCAAATGACAGGTCAAACTTTTCACTTCCTAGGGTTTCCCCTACATCCCCAACAACATCGAGCTCGACGCTCCACTCGCTCGGCTCAAAAAAATCTGCCGGATTTGCATCTTCAGCAGAGATAACATAGTCGTCTCCATCCTCTGACACGCCGGCCTTCATCTTTCTATTTACGCTCATCTTTATTGTATGCTCTCCGCCCATCTCGTCATATACTGTAAATGTGGTCTCCCTCGCGACTATGCTGGACTTGCTTATCCTGAATTCGTCAAAAGTCCCATCTCCATCCGTGTCCTTTGCACTGACCTTCGCATCAAGCCCTGTTTCCGAATTTATATTGCCTTCGAATTTCACATCTCTGGAGGTTGACTTCAAATCCGGGTCGCTTCCATTTCCCTTTTGGCCCGTGCACTTTGCAGGGAATGTCGTTGCCTTCGATATCACAAGCCCTTCCAGTTCATCGTTGAGTAGGGCGTTTGGCCCCATGGTTCCGTCCTTTACACTGTGGCCCAGTACCTTGAAACCTCCTGATGAAAGCAGGTTTCCATCTTCGTCCACGCTCAGGTTCCCCGCCCTTGTGTAGTATCTGTTGTTGCAGCTAGGATCATCCGACACCATAAAGAATCCTTCTCCGTATATCATGATGTCCGTGAGAATATCAGTCCTTTCGATGGCCCCAACCGTCTGAAAGCTGTCTATTGATGAGACGTCTATCCCAAGGCCCACCTGCATGGGATTGCTTCCCCCTTTGCCTCCCTCAGCAGCCGAAGCCCCTTTTATGGTCTGGCTGAAAACTTCTTCAAACTGCACTCTTGAGCCTTTGAAGGCTATTGTATTTACATTTGCAATATTGTTACCTATTACATCCATCTTTGTCTGGTGCGCCTTGAGCGCTGAAATTGCAGAATACATGGATCTCATCATAGTATTTCCTCCCTGTCAGGCTGGAGTAGTTCAACCTGGAAATATTTGCATGCCTCGTCTTCCAAAAATAAAAATTCACACACCAGCTGCCATCTACGGCATATTATGTGTGTGTCTACAGGTTTAATAGTCAACGTCGCTTCATATAAAATCGTATTTTTTTTCAGAGCACTTGTTTACTTTTTATGCTATTAGACTTTAAATTTTCAAAAAAGTTCCCCAAAATTTCTATATTTTTGAAAAACTTTTTCTTTAAAACCTTTTTAAATCCTTAAAGTCAACCACTGCTACGCCAGAATTATCTGGTATAATATTCTAGTTGTAAAAATAAAGTTTTAGGATTGGAGATTTATACATGAGACTTATAAATAAATATGTGCACGAGACTTTTAAATCTACTGTTGACCCTGTAATTTTTGAAAGAACTGCCGCCAGAGGCATTATAATGGATAATGAAGATATTTTGATGATATATACGAAAAGATATAATGATTATAGTTTTCCCGGTGGCGGGGTCGATGAAGGAGAGGACATAAGGAATGGTCTTATAAGGGAACTCGAAGAAGAGACCGGGGCAAAAAACATAGAAATACTGAGTACATTTGGCGACTATGAGGAATTCAGGCCTACTCATTACAAAGGATATGATGCAGTTCACATGCTCTCCCATTTCTTTGTATGCAGCGCCGAAAGAGAGCTTGGCGATGCCCGTCCCGAAGACTATGAGATTAACAATGGGTCTGTACCTGTTTGGGTCAACATTCACGATGCTATAGCGCACAACAGAGAGGTAATTTCTGCAAAAGAAGATTCCATGGGTCTCTCTATAGAAAGGGAAACCCTGGTTCTTGAACTTGTGTCAAAAGAACTTTTGTAACTAAATTTTCATAATTGAAAAAAGTGGCAATTTTTAAATTCAAAAAATTAAAAACTAGATTATTGGTTATTCACCAAGCTATAAAATTCAGAGGGAGCGCCCTAATCTTTCGCAGATTAGAGTGCTCCCTCTCTTTTAATATTTGGCTCTGTTTAAAACTATTGTTGAAAATTAATATTTTTGAAATTTTTGTTGGATGAGGGCATAATAAGAACATACATTCGTTCCGAAAGGAGGTTCTTACTATGCCCTCATATGCTTCTGCAATGGACGATATCAAAAAGCTAAGTCCCTCGGACAAAGAAAGATTAATCAAATTCTTTGAGCAGGTGATTACTTTTGGAGCCCACATCGACGGCGTAGCCGATGAAATCAAGGAAAGCCGTTTTTCAAATTGATAATTTTAAGGGAGCAATTAACTTTTTCAAACATATGGATATCATTAAAGAATATATAGAGCAAAATAAGGAATATCTAGATCCGTGTGAAATTGATTTTATAGGACAGGATTATACTCAGCTATTGAAAATTGAAGAAGTAGATTTAATTATCTCGCAGTATGCAGGATTCGTGGCGCAAGCAACAAAACAATTTTTAAAAGTTGGTGGAATATTAATATGTAATGACAGTCACGGTGATGCAACCTTAGCAAGATTTGATGAAGGTTTTAAGTTTATTGGTATTGTCGATAGAAAAAACAAAATTCAAAGCAATAATTTAGAAAACTACTTTAAATTACCGAAAGAAAAGCCAGTTGACTTAGAAGAAATGAGAAAAAAGATGAAAGGCTTAAAATATACTTTAGCTGCTGAAAATTACTTATTTCGTAAAATTAAATAGCGCACTTAAAAGCAATCGTAGGCCACGAGCTTAACATAAAGGAGCCTCTTCTGAGGCTCCTTTAAAAATCACTATTATATCAACATTATTCTTAAACACAGCCTAATATTTTATGGTTTTATTTTTACTCTTTTACGGCATATTGGGTAACAATATACTATCTCGTTATTCGAAAACATATTTTCCTGATTTGCTGAGCATATCACTTATATTTTTGACAGTCAAAAGAAAATGAAGGATACCATGCCTTTTTTCATGAGCCTTACCGCTATTTAGCGCAACTGCTATATTGAAAATTCATTCTTTATTACTCTTCCGATGACCTTGACCCTGTTTACGTCGACAGTCACAGCCGAAGGGTCGTTTGAACGCTTCGAAAGCCTTATCTGCTTGTTTGCATCTTTTCTGAGCTGTCTTATCATCTTCTTGCCGCTCACTTCAAACAGGTATATTCCGTTGTTTTGTATGTCTTTTGTCACAAATACCATAAGCACGTCGCCCTTTTGTATCCTAAATGATTCCATGTCGTCATTTGGAGATTTCACAAAGATTATCTTGTCAGGGTGGTGTCCTTCAATCTTTTTGCTTATTATAGGCAGTTCCTTGTAGCCTTCAGCCTTTCCGCTTTGAATGTCCTGAATAGGATATTTTTTGATTACTCCTGCAAGAGCATCCGCCCATGTTTCATTAGGCTGGGCTATTACAGTCTCCTGAGCCCTTGGAGCTTCCTTCTTTTGCTTAGGTTCCGGAGCCGGCTTTTCCTCTGTCACAAATTCTTCCTTTGTTCCCAGCGCCTTTAATATCTTTTCGGCAATGCTCTCGTTGACAATCTTTTTGCCGGATTCAACCTGGAGTATATAGCCGACCGAAAGTCCGCATTTTTTTGCAAGCTGCTTTTCAGTAAGCCCGGCAGCTGTTCTGGATTCTTTTATTTTCATAGCAAGTCTGTTCATTTGTATCACCTCTTGTAGTATAAGTTGTAAAAACATCTGTAATTTCTTGTCTGCCTGTAACTTTAATTATAAGTTTACATTGGCATATAGTCCATACATGTTTGCAAAACTCTTTTATACAAGGTGTACACTGCATTATGTCTTCTGTAAGTATTTGCCATTCAGGCTGTGCTCCATTTCCATTTTCCAGTGAATTGAAAAGCTTTATTTCACATACATAGTCTTTATCTCAAGGAACTCCTCAAATCCTTCTACTCCGCCTTCTCTTCCTATCCCAGACTGCTTGTATCCTCCAAATGGGGCGTTCACATCCCATTCTCCTTCGTTTATGAATATCGAACCGGTTCTTATTTTTCTGGCAACCTCGTTTGCCTTGTCCTCAGGCCCAAACACAGCTCCCGCAAGCCCGTATATGCTGTCGTTTGCAATCTGAACAGCTTCCTGCTCAGTGTCGTAAGGAATCACGCAAAGCACAGGCCCGAATATCTCTTCCTTTGCTATTCTCATGTCGTTTGTCACATCGGTAAACACCACAGGCCTTACGTAGTACCCCGGCTCACAGCCTTCAGGCACTTCTCCCACAAGCATTCTTGCCCCTTCAGAAACTCCTATCTCAATGTACTCCTTGACCTTGTCAAACTGCTTTTGGGACACAAGAGGCCCTATGTCAACGCTTTTGTCCTCTGGATTTCCAAACTTATATCCCTTTGACTGCTCAACTATTATGCTTTCTATCTTAGCCATCTCATCTCTTGGAACTACAAGTCTTGTAAATGCATTGCACGTTTGTCCGGAGTTCAGGTAGACCGTGTCCAAAGTGCTGCTTACAGCAAGGTCGTAGTCTCCGCCCTTAAGCACCACAGTAGCAGACTTTCCTCCTAGCTCAAGAGCAACCTTCTTTATTGTGTTAAGCGCAAGCCTTGCGACTTCTCTTCCCGCCTCTGTCGATCCAGTAAACGATATCATGTCCACATCTCCGTGCAAGGCAAGGGCGTTTCCTATCTCGGCACCTCTTCCCGAAACCAAGTTGTAAACACCTTTTGGATATCCAGCCTTGTCTATAAGGTCTGTAAGTATGTATGCTGTCAAAGGAGTTATCTGGCTTGGCTTTAATACTACGCAGTTTCCTGCGAGAAGAGCGGGCACTACCTTTTTCACAATCTGTTCAAGGGGGAAGTTCCAAGGTGTAAGGCCTCCAACCACTCCCACAGGCTCTCTTCTCACTATAGACTTTTCAAGCCTCTTTTCAAAATTATAGTTTTTGGCTATTTTGACGTAATTTTCAGCCTCCTCTATGAATGGGAATACATGCACTTCCTTTGCCACCCTGTATGAGCTTCCAAGCTCCTTAACTATAACTTCTGTCATATGTTCGGCATTGTCATTGAGACCCTGAACCACTTTCTCCATGAGCTCTATTCTCTTTTCAACAGATTCAAACTGCCAGGTTTTAAAAGCCATTTTGGCCGCCTCCACAGCCCTATCCACATCCCCTGCATTTCCCTTTGGAACCCTTGCTATAATCTGCTTGTTCGCTGGGTTTTCTATTTCTATAAACTCCCCGCTGCTTCCATCCACCCATTCTCCATTAATGTAAAGTTTTTCATATTTCATGTCAATCATCCTCCTCAAATTATATTTTTAATAATACTTCGTGTAGATTGTCGATTGTCGACAATTACTTGCGCACCCTTACGCTATTCCTTACCAATTAGATCCCTTTCGACTTTCATGAAAAAACAAACACTCAGCAAACTCAAAATATTCATATTCAGTTTTTAAGGAAAAATAAAAAGTGCCTTCTCTGCGAAAGCAAAGTTAGGCACCATTAATAGACACTAGTTCTCACCCAACTCTCCTTTCCACCGGGAGGCCCATCCGTTTCCAGATAAACCCTATAGGTTTGCTTCCATAGCGACTCTAGTCTCATTCGCCTCAGGATCACAAACTCGGAGAAGTCCTTATTAAGTTTCAAGAAATACACCAAGCACCACAGCCGAAACTGCGACACATTTAGCATATGCTTAAAAAATACAAATTCAAAATCCATGATATTTTTTTATCAATATCCCTAAATCTTGCATTTCATATAAAGTATCACATTCCCTCCATCAAAGTCAATATGTTTTTTGCACCGATCACCGCTTCTTCCCGACCAATCCTCTTAATTTCAATCACCACTGCATTCAAATAATATTTCACACTTTGATTCCACGCCAATCCGGAATGCAATCAACCTGCATCCCGTTCCAAGTCATAAAGTTCTCCATCGAATATATCCTCTCCGCCAGAGTAGTTTATCATTATTATGGCACCTATCACAAGTATCATCCCCATTATCTGGACCGTGTTCATGCTCTCCCCAAAGAATATCACACTTAAAACAACGCCTTCGAGCGGTTCAAATGTGCTTATTATGGATGCCTTCGAAGCCCCTATTATGCGTATGCCCTTTGAAAGGGCTATTATGGCAATGGCAGTTGATATTAGAGCTATAAACACAATCCCCATCCAGCCTTTTGAGGGAATGTCCATGTGTATCTGCCCCATCACTGCGCAGTATGCGAAAAATGAAATCGAGCTGAAAAGGTTTGTGTACGCCGCAGTCACAACAGAGTCCACTCCTCTTATGCCATTTATCCCAAGCAGGATTATATAGCTTGCATTGCAAAGCGCGGCCAGTAGCGAAAGGGCAACCCCTGTGAAGTTGAGCCCTGCAGAGCTTATGGAAACGGTCATTGTAAGCCCTGCAAAAGCTATAGTCATTGCAAGCGCCTGCTTTTTGGTTATCTTTTCCTTGAAAATCAAAAGAGAGAATATGTTCACCATGAATGGATATGAATAGAAAATCATTACGTGAAGAGATATTGGAATGAATTTGATGGCATTGAAATAAAAAGTTGTGGTTAAAAAATAAACGACAGCCCCTGTGACAAACATTATGCCGAGCTGCCGTTTTTCAATCCTGTAATTGACTTTTTTTCCGCTTATGAATATATACCCCCAAAGAAACAGCGATGCCGTGAAAAACCTCAGTGCCAGCATAAAGCTAGGCGTCAGTCCGTATTGGTATATGGACTTTGCCACAGGCGCGGCGGCCCCAAATCCAGCTGCGGCAATAAGAGTCATTATGACTCCCTTTATCTTTGCATTCATAATACACCCCCAAATTTTCAATATTCATACAATTGTTTTATTATTAATATTACTTCAAAAACGTGTCCTGCACAATAGAAAGTACAAAAAGCACCTGCGTTTTTGCAGATGCCCTTAAATTTGACATTTCCATATTTCTTATTTTATATGTATTAGATTAAACTCCCTCTTTTTCAACCAGTGCACAAATATCACTGTCCTTTTTAGCTATTCTTTTTTCTATGTCACCCAGGACTTTATCCGACTCTTTAACCAACCCATAAGTGATATTTCAGCCTAAAACCTCTTGATTTCAAGCTTTTCTCAAATAAAAAACCGCCTTATCGGCGGATTTTTATTTTTACTATTATTTTTACACATTACTCTAAATGCTCTTTAGTTTCTTTGACCTCTTCTTTTTCCTCTCCCATAACCTTTGAGACAACTTCAGGCACCATTTCAACCAGCTTTTCAAATCCATGAGGGGCTCCAACCGATACTACTTGCACATCCCCTCCTTTTATTACTATAATTGCCGTTGGGGAAGCTTTTGCTCCAATGCCTCCTCCTCCGCCTTCACCCTGATTGCCTTTCGGATCCGTGCCGCCTCCCGTGCCCAAGCCAAATGAAATGCTCATAAGCGGAATAAGAGTTATGTCCCCCACCTGTATGCTCTCGCCAACAACTGTTTTGGATGTAAAGAATTTTTCAAACCTTTCAAACAACGCATTTACGTTTTCGCTGAAATCAAACGCCATAATATTCCCTCCCTATCTTCTGATTTGATATGATATTATCCTTCTTACAGGTTTTGAAAGCACAAATTTCATGCATATAAGCAATAGCACTGCAATAGTGAGCTTTCCTTCAATTTCAAAGCTTCCTTCAAAAACTTCTCTGTCGAATATCGAAATAATGTTTATTCCGCTGTTTCGCAGCGGCTCTTCGAAAATATATAGCAGACCGCAAAGCATTCCAGTATGATGCGGGTCTTCAAAACCCACCATACCTCTCAATCTGAATTTTTTCGGCTTTAACCACCTTAAAAAATCACTTAATAGATCTGAAATCGACTTAAGCATGCTTTTGCTCAACACGTGCTTTGGGTGCATTTTTTTCTTATTTTTGTCGGTTTTTTTCTCTTTTTCACCAGGAGGCTTCTTTTCTTTTTTTCCATTGCCACTGACGTCTATGCCGTGTCCTGCAAAGATAAAATCTGTTTTTGGCTTTAACCCGCTTTGAAAAAATGCGGTTGTTTTAATCAATTTAAAAAACCAGGAAATCTCTATATACAATTGGCTGCAATCACCTTTTTCACCTGATATCGAGTATTTTAAAGGGATAAACAGCACACCTACAAAAACAACAACTATAAAAAACAAAATGAATTTAATTAGCCATAATATCATAGGCAACCCCTCGTCACATGAATAGTTGATTTTCCATTAAATAGATACCCTATATATTTTTATAGCAATCAAAATCAAAAATCCAAATACGCACAGCCTATTTTATCGGAAGCTTTCAGACGCCAGCATGGAGCTCTTACATTCTATATCCTGCCCTTTATACGCCTTTGCTTCCTCCTTTGCTTTTCCCTGTCTTTCTTCTTGGCCTTTTTTTGTCTCTGCAGCAGCTTCTGCAGCTTCTGCTTATCCTTCTTTTCCTTCTTCTCTTTATCTTTATCCTCCAACAATTCTCTATAATAATCCGTGAAGTCACTCAATGCTCCAACCACCAACTGATCTACCGAAATCGCCTTTTTTTCGGCAACAACAGTCAAGCGATAATAAGTATCTTCGGCAATAATCAGATCCAAAAACTCCCTGTTTTCTGCCGGTCGCTTTCCGGCAATCTGCATGATTTTGTATTCGCTTTCTTCTCTTAATTGTGCTTTCTTGATTATCTCATTTTCTCTTATCTGCTCAACTGCACTCGCCCACACGTTTTCATTGTCAGCAACATATCTTTCAAGCGCTTCTTTTGACAGGTGTTCCCTCGAAATATCGTTCTCTTTGGCTATGGTTTTCAAGTTGTCGTAAAGCTTTTCTGTTACTTCTAATTTCAATTCAATATTATTCATAGGCTCACCTCACATATTTATTTAAGCAATCCTTTTGATTACACGACAATCCAACTACCTGTACTGTCAATAAATGTCATGCTATTAAGATACAATTATACCCATAGTTAATAAGATTATTTATTCAACTTCTTAGCCATCTTCTCAATCATACTGTTGATTTGGCTATGAGCCTACATATAAAACCGCACTGGATTTCTCCAATGCGGTTTCTAGTCAATTCGTCAAGCCAAATTATTTTTCATTAACCCTAATCATTCTCTTGCCTTCAAATTATCTTTCAAATTTATTTCAATGTAATTACATGTGTATTATCAATCCATTTGCCGTCTTGTACCTCTCCACTGCTGATCATCATTTTATCGCCTGAAGGATTCCATTTGATATCGCTTCCCAAGTCCAAATATACTGCAGATATATGGCTTCTTTTCCTTTTTTCAATATCAATTATGAAAAGTCCCTCATCTTCTTCCCCTCTAGAATTTAAGACATATGCAAATTTTAATCCGTCAGGCGACCAGCTAGTGCCATATATCATTCTTCCTTCAGCCACTGTGTCTTTGTTTTTCCCCTCTAAATCCGCGATTAGAAGCATGGTTTTATCCTGATTTATATTATGTGTTTCCACGATAAACCGGTCATTTGGGGGCGATAAGTAAAAGTTTGTCACCCGGCCTTCAATAAACAGCTTCTTTTCTCCTGCGCTCATGTCGTATACTTTCATTTTCCTGTCCAGGCCGATTTGCGTGCTGTAATATATACTGCTTCCCAGTTTCACGGCTTTGCTGATATGTTCTTCATCTTCTACGCCTTCTATTTTCATCTCTTTTCCGCCGGCGGTTATGCTGTAAAAGCCACTGTCCTTATACGGCATCACCAGCCCCTCGTTGTCAAACCACACGGCCTCTCCCAATTCCCCCGCATACGGTCCTTTGGCCTCAGCCTTTATATTCCCCTCTAAATCTAGAATGTAACCTTTTTGCCTGGCTTCATTCACATAAAAAATATGCTTTTTATCAGGTGATATATTGATATGCTGATATGGCAGGTTTTCAGCGGATATTATCTTTTCTTCTAAATTCGGAATGTTTCTTATATCACACACTTCCCCTTCTGTTTCAATCTGCCCGTTTTCATCCGCTGGTATCCCGAGTATACTGCCTTCTCCTATCCAGCCGTACCCCTTTAAATTTTCATGCACCTTGATATTTTCAACAACGTCTTCCCCCACAGTGTAGTTTGTATCCGGTATTACGGTTATTTTCTTTTCTCCCTTCTGGATGGTCCTTCGGTCTGTTTCAGCTTCTTTTGCGCACCCTGAATATAGAATTAAAGTGCTTATGAGGAGCAAATATATTGATAACTTTATTTTTTTCATATACCATATCACCTTCTTCAGCTCAACCTTGCCAAAAAAACAGAGGTTCATGCCACCTCTGCCTTTTAGTTATAGTGTTATAATGTTTTAGTGGCTATTTCCATTCCTTCATAAGGTATACAGCAAAGACTTTTCCTGTGCTCTTATCATATGTCACATGTAAAACCAATCCTTCATAGTCAAAGTTGCTGTATGCGCTTTCATGATCCTCCATTACCGGCTCTCCAAAAATATTTTTGAAGTCCTCTATATTTCCTCCAAGCCTTGCTCCATTGAAATCAACGTCACTGTCATCTATAAAGATTTGATCTACTGTTTTCCCATCCTCAATGAACCAAACTCTAATACTGGCCTTTGAAAACTCCAGTCCACCTTCATCTATTACGCTAGGTTCTTCTCCCATGGCGTCAATAATTTCTTCCCGGCTTAGACCAATCAGCTTTTTGTAATTTTCAAGAGTTTTTCGCTCTCCTTCTTTGCCATCTTCGCTACTATCTTTTGCTTCTTGAGACTGCTCTGAACCTGATGCGGCCTCCTGCTTTACCTCTTCATTTTCTACGCTGTCTTCCTGCTTTGTACACGCTGCCATTGACAAAGCCAGCAGCAGGGCGATGCATACCATAATTATCTTTTTCATGATTTTCTACCTCTTTCCAGTCATTTTGTAATTGTATTTTTATTGACTAGCATTATTATACAAAACAGATATTTCTAAAATATATAAACTTGTTTCCAAAGTGTAAACTTTTTAGTAAAGAGGAAAATATACCGTAAAAGTTGTGCCATTTGGCTTATTGTGCGCTATATCTATCGATCCTCCCTGTTTTTCCACTAGTCCCTTTACAATGGCAAGCCCGAGTCCCGTCCCGCCGTATTCTCTCGATCGGTTCTTATCCACTGTATAGAATGAATCGAACACCTTTTCCATAAGCTTCTCTTCCAATTGGATGTTGAATTTTTGCGCTTTCCCTCCCATTCGCCTGCAGACTTCCTCAATCACATCTTTTATATCCAGTTTTTCCGATTGAAGTTCAAAATCATATTTTTCCAGGTAAGACAGATGTAGCACCTTGTCGACCAGTTCATACAGCCTGTCCGCTTCTTTCCCTATATTTGCATTTGCATCCTTTAGCAAATCAGGGTCATCTCCATACATGTCCAGAAGGTCAACATAAGCTTTAATCACCGTTAAAGGGGTCTTGAATTCATGCGTGATATTCCCAATAAATGTCTTCTGCTGCTTTTCCAGCTTCCTTTGTTCATCTTTCATTCCACAAATGCTGTCCTTGATCCGGATGTTCATATGATATATCCCCCGACTCAATTCCCCGATCTCGTCATTCCTTTTTACGGGGACAATAGAGTCGTAATCACCCATGCTGATCCTGTCCGCATCCCTCTTCAGAATGAAAATAAGCTGTACAAATCTGTCAAAATAAAAATATGCCCCCATGAAACTAATCACGATCACGGCAATACCGAGACTAACGAAAAGGCTTTTTACCTCTTTATAAAAATCAACATATTTTTTTAAAGAGTATTGGAATCGAATAACTCCAACCGGTCCGTCCACATCATATAGCGGCGACATATAGTCCATCGTATCCCCTATTACTTGATACATTACGTTGTCCTTCAGCGCATATGACAGTATGTCCTCAGTATCCCTCTCGCTGGAAAAAAGCAGTGAATCCCCCACTTCTTCTCCCGCCATATTGTAAATTGCAACATTCATACCCATCATTTTATCCAATTGCTTTGCAACATTGTCCCCTTCGCTTTGCAAAAGTTCCTCTACTCCATTTAAATTCTTTGTGTGGTTGAGCTGCCTTATATACATGTTCGCAGTTTTCACCTACTGCGCCAGATACGCCTCCTGCTCCCTCTGCTGATTCTTGCCTATTCCGTGAAGCACCGACATGCTTAACGTGCATACGGTTAAAAATAATAGGACTGCCAAAAAAACACTCAGCTTTGTCCTAATGCTTATCTTCATAGAAATCACCGGTCGCCTTATACCCCACTCCAAATATTGTCTGTATTACGCCTTGGTATTGTGTCCCCAGCTTTTTTCTAAGCCTTTGCACGTGAATATCCACAGTACGCGTCCCCCCGACATACTCGATCCCCCCAGACAATATCCAGCAGTTCTTCCCTCGTGTACACCCTGCCCTGACTTGACAGCAGAAGAGCCAGCAAATCAAATTCTTTCGGCTTTAATTCCAGGCACTGCCCTTCAAGTATGACTCTTCTTTGCCTAGGAATCAGCTTTAAGCTTTTAATTGTGATCTCGTAATCGTCTGCTCCAAGCTCCAGTCCCAACACCTTGTCCACAATGTCGTCCTTGGCCGTCAATAAAATTATACCCATGTCGTTCCTGCTGCTCAGCTTTTTGCACACATCAAAACCCTTCATATGAGGCATCATTACATCCAGAATAACCAGATTGGGCTTAAAGCTTGATATCTTGTTAAGTGCTGAACTTCCGTCATATGCCTTTTCAACAGTGTACCCCTCTCTTCTAAAAGCATATGCTATCACGTCGGCAATGCTCTTTTCATCGTCTACAACCAATATCTTCTCTTCCATATGCTTTGCACGTACTCCCTTTCTATAATGCGCTGTTATTATATTTATAGTATAACATGTGTTGATGAATTCATAATAAAAAGCAGGCCAAGGCCTGCTTTTTACACTGTTTAATATTATCCTACTCTTCAATCCTTTTATTTACAATCGCCAACTTGACATTTGTGCGATATTATTCAATAACCTCTTCAGCTGGTACCTCAACAGGTGTTTCCATGGATTTACCGTCTTTATCCTGGTTCTCCAACAACTGGTTGAGTTGATCGATTAATTTTTCGATTTCGTCCATATTGTCCTTGTTCTCATTGAATAGTCTATTAATTTCACCCAGCAGCCTTTGAACTTCCTGTTCGACTTCCCCTTCAATAGGAATCGTTTCGGAAGGCTTTTCGATTTCATCTCCTCCGAATATGCGTGATAGCGCTTTGTCCAGCGTCTCTTCCATAACAATTTTGTTTTCATATGCTACTATAACACGCTTCATCTCAGGTAGGCTCTTGGGGTTGTCCGCCTTAAGGTATATAGGCTCAACGTATATAAGCGAATTTTCAATCGGCACGACAATCAAATTGCCGCGAAGCACCGCGGACCCTCTCTGGCCCCAAAGGGTAAACTGGGGCGAAATGACCGAATCCTGGTCGATGCGCGATTCTATCATAAGCGGACCTTGAATGGTCTTGTCCTTGGGGAATTTGTACATGTACAGCTGGCCGTATTTCTCCCCGTCACTGCGGGCCACCAGAAGTGAGGTCATGTTCGCTTTTTCCCTTGGAGTGTACGGAAGTATGAGCGCGAATTCCTTGCTTTGCGAGTCCGGCAACTTGAACATTACATAATTGGACTCTATCCTTTGGACCCCATTCATGTATTTCTCGTTGGCTATGTCCCAAATGTCCTCGCCGTTATAGAAGACAACGGGATTGTCTACGTGGTAAGCTCTGTATACCTCGGATTGAATGTCAAAATAATCCTGGGGATACCTGATGTGCTCCGATAGGCCGGGTGTAAGTTCACTCTTGGATGTAAACAGGTCAGCGAAAATTTTGTCATATGTCTGGACTACCGGGTCATCCTCGTCGAAAACATAAAACTTCGTAGTTCCCTCATAGGCGTCTATGACAACTTTCACGGAGTTTCTCATGTAATTCACATCTTTGCGGTTGAGCTCAAAAGGCTGGGAGTATGGATAGTACTTGCTGGTTGTATAGGCGTCAATTATCCAGTATAGTTTCCCGTCCTCCTGGTTGAGAACCAGATATGGATTGCTGTCATACTCGAGGAATGGGGCGATTCTATTCACCCTGTCCTTAATGTTCCTGTAGAGGATGATCCTGCTGTCGCTGTTGACTATGCCCGAAACCAGAAGCTTCATGCTTCTTTCCCTGTATGCAAAGAGTAGCTTGTTTATGCCCCCCAGCTCTATTCCCGCACTTCCCTCATATCTCGAGGTCACGTTATCAGAGCCATAAGGATAGTCGAATTCAGGTTCGTCGGTATTTATAATCACATATCTGTCAGCCATTTCACCGAAGTACAGTTCAGGGCGCTTGATAATCAAGTCAGTGGTAGTTATAGGCGGAACGTTCTTGAATATCAGCTGGGGCTGCCCTTCTTCAGTAACTGCGTTGACCGGCGACATGACAACGCCGTAGCCATGAGTATATTTCAAGTGCATGTTGATCCACGTCTTGGCCTGGTCAGGCAGCTTGTCCTGATCCATTTCCCTTGGTGAAATGAAAACTTGCGTATAGTCGCCGTCAATGACATACCTGTCAAGGTCGATGTCATTAAACAAATAGTAAAGTCTTATGCCTTGAATCTGGTTATAGGTTTCCTTCAAGGGACGAGCATCGTTGATACGGATATTTCCTACGGTGTCGGCATTGTCTATAAGGTCCTGCCTGACTAGATTTTGCTCCACCGGAAACTCGCTGACTGTGACATCATCCAGAGCGAATGCGTCCTGGGTATGCTCGATGTTGTAAACGAGATACTCCCTTTCCTTGCCTATTTCATCCGGTTCAACAATGAGCTGCTGCACCACAAGCCCTGCTATGGCGAATATGACGTTGGCAGCAATAAGCAAAAACGGTCCCGATGCCGCCAGCTTGAATTTTCCCTTCAACAGGCCGAATGCAAATACAAATGCCGATACGAGCGAAATAACCGCGGCCACCCTGTAGGCTATCAATGTCACATGAATGTCCGTATAGCTGGCGCCGTATGCTACCCCCTCAGTGGAGTACATAAGTTCAAATGCCCTCAGGAAATACTTGGCGCTGACCAGCAAGAATATGATCATGCCCAGAAAGGCAATTTTTCTCAAAGCGGATATAAACAGCTCATTTTTAGGTATGGAGGATAAAGATATCAATTTAGGACTCTTGGGGAATTCATTCATGTGGTATATGCTACCTTCTGAAGGCGGCATCAGTGTGCGCATAACAAAGAAAAATCCCACTGTTATGGCAATGATAACTATAGTCACGATTATACCAATGCTAAGCACCTGCTGGTAAAGTGGCAGTTTGAACAAGTAAAAATCGATATTCTTGCCGAATATGGGGTCCACACTGTCGAACGCAGTGGCATTCAAAAACATACGCAGCTTCAGCCATATCGAGTCAGCTATCACCCATGCCATTACGCCACCGGACAAGGCTGAAAAGATTCCTATGCTTTGACGTATTCTCTTGTCAGCTTCTTTGTCATAGGCGATATGCGCCTGACTGTAGTACTTTTTCTTTAGCCTCTTGATATAAATATTCAGGCCAAAACCCGCCAAAATCCAAAATGGCAGGAGTATGCCCAGTTCTGTCAGTATCTTGACAAGAAATGTATTCAAAAATTCATTCTTGCCAAACCACTGAAAATCGGTAATAAAATTCACTACGGTTCTCAGTCCTATTCCCAGAATCATTATAATTCCAAGCAACAGCACTGCCAGTACCCTCATGTTAACTCTCTTTTTATACACAAGTACACCTCCTCATACTATATTGGTCATTATTATACCCTAATGATTCCCCCTCATGTCTCTGCCAAAAACACAAAAACTACCACGAAATATGGTAGTTAGGCATGCCTGATATCACTTGATAATTTAGACACATAATTTTATGTACTTATTTTTCAATAAGTTTGCTTCTCCCACATTTCGAGTTTGATTCGATAAGATAAGGACAAAACAGCACTTGTTAATATCAATTCACAGTAAAATAAACATATCTCACACATTCTATAAATACCCCAAACAGCCAATAATAAACCGTGGTGCTCGGCTGAATTATATTCACGCAGGCGTAGGGTTCACCGTAAATAATCTTGTTCAATCCATCATACAAAGAACCAATAAGATTTAATTGTCTTATTGGTTCTTTAAACGCTATTCATTCACGTACAATTGCATTAAGCTCTTCGTCTCAGATCATAAAAATATCTTACCACCGGGTGTTTCATATGCATTTCTTCTTCCATGGCCAATAATCGTTTCTTCCCTACTCTCCTATCCACTAGAGCCAGAACATTTAAAAGAATATCATCACTCTCAAGACTTCTCTCAATTGGCTCAGATAAAAAAACAGAAGCCGCTTTTTGGAAGTCAGTTTTGCACAATTGAGTTTGGGCGTTGATTAATTCTTTTGAATACTGTGCGATCTTACGGTTCTTCGCAATAACAGAAATCCGCTCATCAGGAATCTTGTCACCTGACTCCTTCCTAACCCTTTCAATATCATCGGATGTTACCATCAATTCTAAACTTGTATCATTCTTAATCTCTTGTTCCGTTTGATACCACCGAATCATTGTTGTATCATCTTTCATATTAAATACTTCTTTTTTATCTACAACGATATAACACTGCACCGATTTATCAGGTGAATAACGGTATCCCGATGCCCGGTATTCCACCCGGCCCGCGAGTACCGGACTAAGAAAACTCTCTAGCTGCTGTTTCAATTTATTCCAGTTCATATTTTTCTCCTTCTATTGCTATATTTACAAGGTTAATATCTGGCTATCAATTAATTATACCTCATATTATACAATTGAAGGCTATTAATATCCTATATTTAGTATCGATAGTGTAGACATTTGTATGGTTGAACCGATGTCAAATACCATTCTACCAAGAATCAATCGTATTAAAACCGTATTATTGGTGAGCATATCCTTTTTTCAGCTTTTCCTTGTCTTCTTCCGATAACATATCCTCCAGCTTAAGCAGACGCGCTTTTTTTGTCTCTAGATGATCTATGCTGAGCTTCTCTTCCTCAGCATAAACAGCATCCAGCAAATCTCTTGCAGACAAAATATGCGCTCCCGCACCCCTGATGATGATTTGCTCCATACCGTCAGACGTTGCCACTGTAATTCGATAATCCTTTTTATGGGTGTGGGCGAATTTTTCAATAAACTGATCGGCAGTTTGCGCTTCTCCCGTGAATACCACGCAAATGTTATTGTGCTCTTCCACAGATTCACTTCGCCCCTTAACGCGGTAAGCATCAAATACAACCATGATGTGACAGTTAAGCATAGGCTGATAATTGCTGAGTCTGTCCATAAGCTTCAGGCGCGCGGCCTCCATGCTTTCCTTCGCAATCCCCTCAAGTTCCGGCCAGGCGTGAATTATATTGTATCCATCGACGAGGAGATATTCCTCAGCAGTCGTATTGCTCGCAGAAGTTCCCTTGTAACTAAGGGATGCGTAATAGCTTTCTTTTGCACTCCCCCGCTTCTTCCAGACGTTTTTCTTCCCTTGATTTGCAAAATATGTGCTGGATATGATTTCATCAATTTCTTCCAAACTGATAAATTCCTCTTCAAAAGCAACATGTCCCCGCTCGTTCATTTCAGCTCCCGCCTCTTTTAAGGGCTTTAATACGCTTTCGACATGCATATGCTCTTTCACTTCATCCCAAGGCACCAGGAAGCCTGAACCCTTTGAGCAGAACACAGACCCAGTCGGGTTTTCCACATCCTGTTCAGAATCATATCCAATACGCTGAATGACTTCCTCCGCATTATGGCATCTGTCATAACCTTTGATCGCCACAAATAGTCTCCCTTCCCCTTTTGTATAGGCGCTTACTTCCTGCTGATAATTGCGCATAGCCGACACTGAAGCGTCACCCGTAAGTACAGTCAGTTCACCATCGGTGCTCTCGATTGCACAATTCCCCTCCATATTGCCGATGTCGGTCATAGCCCGTCCGACCATGTTTTCAGGCAGAACCAGCCTGAACTGGTAATGTGGCTCGAGCAGCACTGACTCAGCTTCCTTAAGCCCCTGGCGAAGCGCTCTAAATGTCGCCTCTCTAAAATCTCCTCCTGCGGTATGCTTGTTGTGAGCGCGCCCCGTCACCAGAGTTACTCTTATGTCCGTTATATGCGATCCGGTCAGAACGCCTTTGTGTGGCTTCTCATGGAGATGGGTCAGCACCAGACGCTGCCAGCTTCTGTCTAATATGTCTTCACTGCAATTGCTTTCAAATCGAATGCCGCTGCCCCTTTCGCCAGGTTCAAGCAGCAAATGCACCTCCGCATAATGCCTTAGCGGCTCGAAATGCCCTACGCCTTCGCAGGTATTCATGATGGTCTCTTTATACACGACTTCACCATGGCCAAATGACACTTTTACGCCAAACCTATCCATTATGAGTGACTCCAGTATTTCGAGCTGTACAGTTCCCATGACTTGAATGTTGATTTCCTGCAGCACTTCATTCCAAATGATGCGTAGCTCCGGCTCCTCTTCTTCAATCTCCCTAAGCCTTGGCAGCATTTGTCTTGCATCAACACCTTCCGGCAATATCACCTGATATGCCAGAACGGGCTCAAGACGCGGAGGATTGGATTCCTCTTCTATACCAATGCCGTCCCCGGGCTTGGTTTTCGTAAGACCTGCAACAGCACAGATCGCACCCGCTTCAATGACGCTTTCCGTGAGGTATTTTTCTCCAGAATAAATTCTAATCTGGTTTATTTTTTCTTCTGCGCCATGCGTCTTTATGATATCCTTCACTTTTAAAACGCCTCCGGTTATCTTCAGGTGCGTCAAGCGATTCCCCTGAGCATCCCTCGTAATTTTGAATACTTTTGCTCCAAAGCCATCCGGATACGCCTTAGGCCTCGTATGATTCAAAAATCCCTTTACGAATGTTTCTTTGCCGATTTGGCGCAATGCGGAACCGAAGTAGACAGGGAACGTCTTTCTGTTTTCTATCATAGACAGAATATCCGACTGGTCAATATCCCCATGCTCAATGTAGCTTTCCATGACATATTCATCGCAAAGCGCCAGTTGCTCTAAACGTTCGTCAGTGTTATCCGTGTCAAAAGCAATGCATCCATCTCCAAGCTCCTTTTGCAAGGATGCCAAAACCGATTCCCGGTCTGTTCCCTTCTGGTCCATCTTGTTTACAAAAATGAACGTAGGTATATTGTATATCTTCAAAAGCTCCCACACAGTTCGCGTATGGCTTTGTACACCGTCTGCTCCGCTTATCACAAGAATTGCGTAATCCAGCACCTGTAGTGTTCTTTCCATTTCTGCAGAAAAATCCACATGCCCTGGTGTATCAAGCAAAGTCACCTCAGTATCATCGAAGTTCATAACAGCCTGTTTGGAAAAAATCGTAATCCCTCTGGACCTTTCAAGTTCATATGTATCCAAATATGCATCTTTATTATCTACACGCCCCATATGGCGAATTTTACCGCTTAAATACAGCATACTTTCTGATAAAGTCGTTTTCCCCGCATCTACATGGGCCAGTATGCCGACTACAAATCTTTTCATAATTTCATCATATCCTTTTAATTGTTCTTAACAACATTTTAACATGTAAAGTCCATATGGTTCATTGAATTCGGCTTGAGTTTTTTGTGTTTCGCCATAGATAATCCAATATATCGTAAAAAAGCCATCCGAATGGATGGCTCTGACCTGTTGGCCCTTATGTTTTCAATATGTGCAGCTTTGACTGCTTTATCTTTTCTAAAACTAACGTCAAAGTTAATATCAGAAAATCTCATTATTTTTATTTGTATACTCTAATTATCAGATCAAAATTTCCTTGACTAATGGAGTTTATAGACAATGTAGCGTCATCCTGCATGCTAATGAGATTGCCCACAAATACAGGCGCTTGAAAGAAGCCGATGATGTTGAACACTTGAAAAATGAGTATCCGATGCTTCAAATTTTCAAGTGATGAAAATGGATATCTATGAATATTGGACATGACCAAATGAATTAACCCTTATATCATTGATTTTGCAGCCGTCCCTCGATTGTAATACCGAGCTCATGTGCGGTTTCCAGTCCTTTTATTGTTAATTTATCGTCCTGGAAAACCAACTGGAAAGTGAAGTGGTTATTGGCGGCTATCTCATCATACTCGAGTATAAATGTCCCATCCTCTTCCCAGTAGCCCCGTGCCCCTTTAGGAAGATCGTATTCGCCCTGGGACATGCGATATACGCCGTCCAGGCCTACAAGCTGCGGCGGGCTTGGGCGCTCGCCTGTAAATGCAATGTGCAGTACGGCCTCTGCAGATTCATTGAAGTCAAGGCGAAGTGTCTTCAGCTCAAGCCGATTGCTATCTAGCACATATGTCTTGCCCGAAATTACTTTTGCCATATCAGGAAGAGGCTCAACCTGCTTTGTAGCTGGGGGCTTAAGTATTTGCGCCAGTGTTTCTTTGAGTTTTTCCATTCCCTCAGGATTTGCAGGCAAAGGCTTAGTCGGGTCAACCAGAGACGGAACCAATAAAGGCATAATCTCATCTATATCAAATCCTCCGCCCGTAGTCACCACTATGATACCTAATGCCGGAATCACTTGTATCCGCTGGCCGCCACGCCCTATTGCGGCGAATTCACTGCCTGCAATACCTGACATTGTCCACCATCCATATCCGTAATCGTCGTCCATTCCAGTCTTTATTTGCGTATTCACTGAACTTTCAACCCATTCTCGCGATACTATCTGCCTTTCTTCCCACACACCCCTATTAAGCCACAGGTAGCCGATCTTTGCTACATCATGTGGGTGCAGATATAGATCTCCCCAGCCGTGGTTGAATCCCTGCGGGTCAGCAGGCCATATGACGTCTTGAATTCCAAGTGGCTCAAACAGGTTCTGCCTGGCGAACTCAAGCGCAGCCATGCCCGTTGCTTTTTGCAGTATGGCTGAGAGCAGGTGCATTCCAGGGCTGTCATATACAAAGGTGGTTCCAGGCTGGCTTACCACCTTGCGATCAAGTGCAAACTGCACCCAGTCTTCACTTTCCTGCATATTCCTGAGTGTCCCCTCGTCGCCTTCAAGCCCCATGGATTCCAGCCCTGAGGACATGCTGGCCAGATGCCGTACTGTTATGCTTTTTTTGCGATCATCGAGGTTGGCTATGGTGTACTCTGGAAAAAACGACACCATCGGCTGGTCCATATCCAACTTGCCTTGGTCTGCGGCAATTCCTATCAGTGTGGTCGTAATGCTCTTGGTCACCGAGGCCAAATCATGGACTGTCTTGCCGTCATATGGATAAAACGAAGCGTCAACCACCACCATGCCATTGCGTATTATAAGCAGGCTGTGAATATCAACCTCCCTTTCGCGTATAATCCGTAGCCCTTCCGCCAGCTTTGATGAATCAATCCCATGCTCCTCTGGTGTGCTGCTTTTCCAGCTTTGGGTTGGCCAGTATGTTGGCCTAGAATCCGGCTTTTGACTAATCAAATACTGTACTATAAGTATAGCCAGCATCGCCAATATGACAAAGGCGGACATTGCCCCAAACACCAAAAACCTGTCCCGTCTTAAATCTCTTTTCATGGTTCACCTCCCATATTCGATAAAACCACTTTGGAGACACAGTGTATTCCTTGCCCTGATAAACCCAAACCCTGCAGTCAACCCTATCTCCACATAAATTACCAATCCAAAATTACAAATTCTACCTTTCAATTAATTTTTCCAAGTATTTTTACATATTTTCTACCCAAAAAGCCAAAATAATAAAGGGCTTTAACAATTCAAACGAGCTTTTTATGGTTTTAACTTTTTATTTTTTCCATTTTTATTATCACATTACAATTAATTTTCATACATTCTCCAAACTATGTTTAGGCACATGATATGTGGTTATTTTATATATTACATAAACTAAAACTGCTTATACTGGAGGCTGCCATGGACAACGACAAATCAAAATATTCCAAACCAAAAAAATATTTTACAAAGAGATTTAGAGATATTCTATTGTAAATTATATGGACCAAGACTAAGGGACGTATTGGCTGCACCAGCGCACATTATATCAAGGAGGGTAAAATATATGAAAAATAAAATATTCATAACCGCAAAGCCAGGAAGAGGCAAGACAACTGCAATAAAGGAAATAGTAATCGGAACAATATGCTACCGTAGTTTTCCCTGGATTGATGAATTCAAAAAATCAAATGAGATTGAAGTGATTGAGCTAAACTTGGAAAATAGAGATGATCTTCCAGGCATAGTGTTGGATAAGTTGGGAATGAAATAGCTTCCATAATCAATTATGAATGCGCGTATTTATCCCTTGTGTCTTTTACAGGCAAAGTGATCTCGCCCGCTCTGACATCGCCCACAAAGCTTACATCCAGTAATCTCTCCCATATCTCATGGAGTGGAAAAAGGCTATATGTGCATATACGTCTTAATCTCCATCAGTATCTAAACCACTCATATCTTTCTCTAGCAATATTTAAATACTCATCAGCATTTGCTTTATTCTCTGCGTACAGCTGATGCCATTCAGCCGACACGAGCATATCTTCATACAATTTGGCCCTCCAGGCTTCCAGCATATGTCTTTCAAATTTCATGAAATCTGCCGCACATATCACTTCATTCCCGGATGATGCCGAAAGCTTAGTAAGCCAGTCAAGACCCTCCCCACATCGAAGCAAGTGGTGATCGAGAATCAATGTCTTAACCCCTTTTGCCAGCTTCAACGCATTGTTCCAGGCTTTTTCCGTTCTGCCCTTCATATACTCTTCCAAATATATTGGAGGGCCGCTGGCTAAAACTATGTCCGGCTTGCATTCTAATATATCGTCTATTGTATCTTCATCCAGAAATTGAATATCCGAGGCATGCAAAAATACGTTTTTACAGTCCGATATCTTTGTCATTGTAACATTGCCATGCCGTGTGCCCTTTTCGCCATGTGGCACCGGCTTTAAAAATGACAGAAAAGCATCGGCCTGGCCCTTGGCTTCATAAATATTTTTATTTAAACCTAAAATAAGCCCCTCTTCTCTTTTTTTAAGTTTTTCATTTAATTCATCGCATTTGTTAGCCCATATTTTGTAATTTGACGGGATTTGCCTCACTTGATCTACCGACAGCTGGTATGGATTCGCATCGTACAGTGGCGTGTGGTCTCCATGAAAATGGCTTATGACAACATCTGTGGAATCTTCCAATTCCTCTAGTATTCTATTTCTTATGATTCGTCCCACTCCCACTTGAACAGGATGAGGCATAAGGCCATTTCTGAGAATCCCCAAAGCAATCCCTGGATCAATGAATATTTTTCTGTTTTCAACTTCGACGACACAGCTTAATCCTCTTACCCCTGTGCCGCTTCTGTAATTAAGGCGTATGTGATGCCATATGTAACATTTTCTAAATCACAGTTTATATCTATTATCATAAAATTGTTTATAATGAAAATGGATATATCTATCCATTCTTCTCTTGTGTGCGCCCCATCACCTATAATCGTACCTATTGTGTTGGCCAGCACACCTCTTGAAAGAGGTATCTTTGCATCTGTAGAATAAGGCTGACAGTCTATTGGCCCATCATAATACTTGTGAATTGTCGGATGAAAAGCTAAATGCTACCGACGCTATGATAAAAACCTTCAAAAATATGAGTCCCGAATCCAAATCACTCCTGAAAAAAACGATAGAGCTATTTTTCGATGAAAGCAAAAATAAACTTAGTTGGATATTCAGTTCAGCAAGTGAGTTTCTATCTCGGAAAATGGGACTTTGCAGTATTTTGTGCCTTTATATATGGAACAGAATGTGCATTTGTTGTACGAAGATCCCTGTGTTACAGGCAGCATGGTTGTCATTTCATACTGAGTTTATCTCGAAGATATTGTAGTTTCCATCCTCGATGAAGTACTCTATGATAATGTCGAATTTACTGCTGTGCGAAAGGGCAAATCCGGCCTTAAGCAGCAAATCTTTGGTTTCATCAAGATTCAGCCTGAGTGCTATGGCAAATGCAATTACAGTGGACTTGCTCGGCTTATAATTTATATCATTGCGTATCTTTGAAAAAAGCTTTCGGTCTATATTTGCTTTTTTATATGTCTCCACATCTGTCATATCCTTTTCGTCGATAAGTCTCAGTAGTCTCTGCGAGAAGCTTTCGTCCAATTGACTTACTACATCGTCAAGGCTTCGTTTGGATTTTTTTGCAGGTGCAGGCGCTTCCCTCGGAAATACCCTATACTCTTCCTGATAGGCCTTGATTATCTTATCTCTTTCTTCTAATCTGGCATTATAATTATAAGGCTGTTCTTCTATGTACTTATCATCAATATATTATATTGCGCAATGGATGAAAAAAGCTTCTCTGACAGCATAAATGCCGCCCTGTCGTATACAACAAGAAAAATAGTCATTTCATTGCGTAGCAGAAAATCTCCTATAACCGAAATTGCGATCTTCAATGCCTTATCCTTTGGACATCTAAATGCCCCCGAGGAAATCAGCGGGAATGCAATACTCTCTAGTTCATATTCTTTCGCTAATGCAAGCGAATTCCTGTAGCAGTCGGCCAGCAGCTTTTCCTCATCGCTTTTGCCGTCATTCCATACCGGTCCGACAGTGTGGATTACATAATTTGCAGGCAGCCTGTAGCCTTTTGTTATCTTTGCTTTGCCGACTTCACAACCTCCAATGGTGCGGCACTCTGCAAGAAGCTCTGGCCCTGCGGCCCGATGTATTGCCCCGTCAACCCCTCCCCCGCCAAGCAAGGATGAATTTGCCGCATTGACAATTGCATCGGCATGAACTTTAGTTATAAGGTTTGCTCTTCTTATTTTCATATTACAATCTGCTATAAATTTTTACATTCAGAAACTGCTTTTCTGCAGGCCTTCACAAATATGGACGCATCGAGGCTGTATGTCACGCTGTCAAATCCTAAAGAGAACCATTCGCGTGCAGCTTCCGGACTGCCTGCAAATATAAATGAAAGTTTGTTGGCCCTTTTACATGCATCGAGTATGTGAAGTATAGCATCCTTAAGTTTTGGAGAGTCAAATTCAAAAGGCACCCCAAGAGCTATGGATAAATCGCACGGACCAACGAATATGCCGTCAACTCCTTCCACAGCCAGTATTTCGTCTATATTTTCATACGCCTGTGCTGTTTCGCATTGTGGAAGTATTAATGTTTCATAGTTACAGCGCTTGGTATATGAATTCGCGTCAGCAGCCCATGAATCCTCTCCCCAGCAGCTCACCCTTGTGGGGCAAAACCCCCTTTGTCCGAGAGGCGCAAATTTCGCAAGACGCACAAGCTCCTTCACCTGATCCACAGTGTGTATGTTGGGAACGACAAGACCCTTGGCTCCCACATCCAGCATGCGCAAAACGCTCGACCTGGTTATTTCACAAATTCGAACAAGAGGTGTAATTCCCCCATATTCCGCAACCCTTATGCAATCTGCAGCTGTTTCCACTGAAAAAGGACCGTGCTCCGTATCTATTATCAAATAGTCAAAGCCGCCTCTTGACAGGCACTCTACTGTGCCGGCGCCTCCCATTTCTAAAAAAGTTCCGAGGGTTTTGCTGCCGGATAGCGATTTTTCCTTTAGTTCGTTTTTCATTGCTGGAACAGATGATGTTTCGGAAAATGATAAGTCATACATTCTAATCTCCCCCTGTTTTTTATTTATTCCTTAAACTTTGCAGTTGAATTTATGCTGGGAACATTGAAAATTCCTGTATCCCCTATGCCGATTCCTTCTATTGATGTTCTGCAATTTTCTTTTTCTTCATGGCAACCCAGCTTGACCAAATCCCTATACTGATTATATTTACCCGTATAATCTCTCCTGACATCTTTATGTATCTCTAAATACGGCCTTGCCCACGAAAACATTGTTTCTCCTGCCATCTAACATGATTATTCTTTTCCCATTTCCTATGTTTCCCTGAGTATGATCCTTCATCTGAAATTATGCTTTATAACCGGATCTATGCCTGCTTATACGCAGGTACTCATACTTTTGCAAAAACTAAAAACTCCCAATTCGGGAGTTTTCAAATTTTTAAATTATGCCAAGCTTTGCTTTAGCTTCGGGAAGTCTGGCAAAAAAAGCTGTATAAAAATCCTCCCCCTCTTTTAACGTCATTCTATAAAACATGTTCAGCAGGTATTCATTGATTTCACTAAGCTCTTGCTCTTCTCTTATAAACTTAATACGAAAGCTAAGCGCTTTTATAAAATTATGCCAGGCAAGAATAAACGCCTTGTTTTCCTGATGATTTTTAATGCCGATCCATTTTTTCACTTTGACTTTTTTCAGCTTGTTTTTTAGACAGGCTCCGACTTGCAAGAAATATTTGAAATCATCTTCTTCATACACTCTTCCAAGAGGGAACAAGCGGCAAATATTCGGCCTGTGAGCATGTACGTAGCATCTGTCTTCTTCATTTAAGAAGCCACAACGTTCAGACTCTCCATGCATTTTTAAATGCGGCAAAATGATTTTGTCATTCAATCGAAGCTCAATCTTGTCTTCAAGCAGTTCGTCAAATGATACGTTTAAATAGCTCGCGATTTCATAAACATCAAACGGATTCAGTACGACCAAATCTCCAACGCCATGACAACATGCGCTGCAGCCTTCACAGCCACCGGCATCTGCTTTTACCATATCTTTGATGTCATAGATTTTTCCATCAGAAATACCTTCCAAAGTCTTCAATGTCTTCATTTTTCACCCTCTACTATATGCCCAATTGCAATTAATTATTACAAGATGATATAAGTTTAATCAGACATAAACAGGTTGTCAATGTTTAAATTTCAAAGAGATATAATGTCCTCAGGTAGTTGGACACAAAATCGAAAAAATAAGATAAACTAAAAGTATGACTAAAAAACTAAAAAACTAAAAAACTGGACCCCAGAAGAAAAATCTAGAATTGTACTTGAAGTGCTTCGTGAAGAAAGCACTCTAATTGAAATCGCCAATAAATATGGTGCAAGCGTGATAAGAAGGCTAAAACCTATCCATATCTACTCAGAAATCTCAACATAAACCGACCTAATCAAGTATGGGCAATTGACATCACTTACATCGGAACACCTACAGGGTTTGTCTATATGGTGGCAATTATCGACTGGCATTCAAGATGACTAATGCTTATATGGAACGCTATAACTATGAACGAGAACACCAAGGTCTTAATAACAAAACTCCTAGTGAGCTCTTTCATTCAACAAAAAAAGTCGCTGTATAGCATATCAAAACACGGAAGGAGGATTTATCTTAAGAGATCGATTTTCGTGTCTTGACAAGCGGGGACATTATACTATTTGTTCCCTTTAAACTTGTTTCCATTGAAGTCCCTATCTTTCTATAAACCGATTGCTTTTTTTGCGGTCTCCGAAGCGATCTCAACAAGCAGCGATCTTGCAATTCCATCCCACAGCTCTCTTGTCAGCCTCCTATCAATAGAATTTATTTTTAAAACTGCCAGTTTGTTTCTTGAATTGTCTGAGCAATTAGCTCTATGCTCTTATTCAACTCTTCTTTATCTTCATAGGTAGTTCTCGACCCTCTTATTATTTTTTTTCTGAATCCGGCACATCCGCTTCGTTATCGTAGCCTCTGCTCTCCCAGTAACCTTTATATTTGGAATTGTCCGATAGTTCAATTTCAATTACCCACCTGGCCCACTTATAGCCAAGCTTATCTTCTGCGACTACGATGAAGGGATATCCCAATGACGGCGGCAATGTGATCCTGTTTGATGAATAGGCAAGGATCATCTTTTTGTCTATGATATCCTGCAACGGAATCGAGGTTGTATAGCCGTCAATACAGTGGAAAATGACAGTGTCAGCCTTTTCATCTGCTCCGGCAAGATCAATTATATCTTTTAACATAGCGCCTTTCCATAGCACTGTCGCATCCCACCCCTCGACGCAATGCAAAGTGATCAGTTTTTCATAGGCAGCGAGAGAAAGTACGTCGTCATATGACAGTGAAACTGTTGATTTCACAAGGCCTGATACTTTCAAAATATAACTGTTGATATCGACCGTCTGAATACCTTTAATCGAATTATCTCTCAGTCCAGCGGAAGGATCCAGTTTGGTCCCCTTGTAATCCCGTATCTCCAGCTCGCTGAATCGATTTTCAGTCGCCTTGGAAATAACGTCCACATCTTCGGATGCGTTTTCTCTTGATCCACTGTTGCATGAAACCAGTAGCAATACAGATAATAATAATGTGGTTAGACAAAAAACTCTTTTCATAATCGTAACCTCCAATAATGTCAATTTTTGTTCGCAAAAACGGGTTCTCCAAATGTACGGTTCACCGTATAGTATCATTGACCATGCAAAAGTCTAAATCATAGTAAAACCGGTTATCTCCGCCTATTCATAGCATACCCGCCGACAGAAACTGTCAATCTCGCTCCTGTAATAAATCTATGGCATATTTTACACATAAACGTTGAAATAAAATTTATGCTCGCTTTTAACCAACTAAAAAGGGTTCAAACGGATTTTCACATATCCATTTGAACCCTCTATTTCTTATTGTTTACTGCTATATCGGCATTGCCACTCCAACGCATAGTCTTTACATACATAATCATTACACTCAGTATAATATCGATTTATGCTACATAGTATCGACTCTTTTTCCGCCATTAGGGCTTAGTGATTCAATGAAACCAGCATATTTATAAACTCTTTTAGCATTTTACGCGAATACTGTCAATCATCAGTGAATCAATAATCGGCTTGCCCAGTTTTACAACTTTAATGTTTTTATATTTCACAGACTCCTTCAAAGAGATGTCGACGGTAAAATTATCTACTGCTAATGTATAACCCATATCGGACAGGTTTTTGAGAGTATCAACGGTATCATCATTCACCAATACGTCTTCAAGCAGTGCTTCCTCAACCTCTTCTACTATATTCATGCGCTCTTTTGCTTCCCCTGCTGTATTGCAGATGATAACGTGACCAGCAATGCTTTTTGCATCGTACATCAAGCCATCTGCAAATCGTATAAGACTGTCCCAATTGCCAAGACCCATGTGCCTGTTAACCGCTCCAACCGACATACCTACAAAATGTGCTCTATTATGTGCATCAATAATAGGAATTGCAATACGATTCTTAAGAGTCCTGACATAGCTGTCCAGAAAATCATCTGAATCATATTCTGTTGGCTGAAGTATTACCACAAATTCATCACCGCCAAAACGATAGACCTGTTCCCTGCCGAATACTTCAATCAGGCGATTTGCCACTTCAATCAGTATCTCATCTCCGATTGCATGTCCAAATGTATCGTTGATGTATTTGAATTTATTGAGGTCTATGAAAAACAGCGCATGATCGTCTGCATTCTTGTTTTTCGTGTTCTCATACAAATTATAACGTGTGAGAAGTCCCGTTAAGTGATCGAAGTTCGCAAAGTATTCATGTTTCTTGATTGAACGTGTCAAAAACAATCCCAATATTGTAACCAATACTGCAACAATAATCATACTGAAATCAATTACCCTTAAATATCCTAGATCTTCATCATATTGCTGCTGATACAGTTCGACAACTTCATGGATATTATTCTTGAGATCAAGGGCGTTTAGAACTATCTCATCAACCAGATCCGCCCGTGTGGGATCTTCAATAACTTGCTTTGCATTTCGATCATACCTTTTGTACTGATCCTCATAGCTCTCAATCTGCTCTTTAATTTTTGGAAAATCATTTTGCATGAGATCCAATTCTTCCGATCCGTTATAAAGTGCATCCATGTATTCCTCATATATCTGAAGTTCTCTGCTCAAAACTGCTTTGGCTTCATTCAGATGCTTTTCATCTTCAGTTTGATATGCATCTTCAATCTGCTGTGCATAATTTGCTATTAGCATGGTTCTCATTCTCTGGGAGCCCGATATATTGATTGCTGCTCCAAAATACTCCATATCCCCGCCCTTATGAATAGAAAATATAATTCCTATAAAAAAAGGCAGCAGCGAAAAAAGAAGAATTAGCACATTTCGATATGCTACTGAATTAGTTTTCTTAATACGTATTTCTTTTTTTACATTCATACTTCTTACTCCATCCTTATTTAACATTTCACTTGTTATTCTATGGATATATATCCGAAAATTCAATATTAATCTTTTCTATGTTACATTGTGGCATGAATTCTTCTATGGAAGAGCCATTCTCCTCTTTCGAAACCAGTTTAACAGGCATTTCAATTATAAATTCTGTTCCTTCACCACATTTGCTTATGACACTGATGTTGCCGTCATGCATTTCAACTAAGGACTTAACCAGTGACAGCCCTATTCCGCTTCCCTCATTTTCTCTGATATATAGTGGATCCGCCTGCCTGAATCTTTCAAATATTATTTCCTGTTTGTCTTCTGAAATTCCTATGCCTGTATCCTTTACAGATATCCATACGCTTTCCTTCTTATCATATATATTGACTTCTATTTTATCATTCGGATTTGTAAACTTGACTGCGTTCGAGATAAGATTTAATATAATTCTTTCCATTTGCTCCGAGTCAAATGCCAAAATCTTTTCTTCCACCTCCGTATCAAATATAATTTCCCTTGATTTGCTTTTCACATAATCAACAGTTGATAATGTTATATTCTCAACAACTTCAACAATATTTCTATTTTGCAAGTGCAAGCTTTTGAATCCCGAATCAATCTTTGTAATGTCAATTATATTATCAACCAGCCTCAATAATCTATAGGAATTTTGATTTACTCTATTTATATGTTTATTTAATTTCTCACTGTCCAACTCTCCATTATCAATATGCAGAGACAATAACTGCATTGTAGAAAAAATCATATTTAAAGGTGTTCGCAGTTCATGAGATATGTTTGAAAAAAATTCAGTCTTTAACTTGTCGTATTCAATAGCTTCTTCCAACAGTCTTTTATTTTCGTTTATAAGGGTATTGAAACTATTTGATAAAACTCCTATTTCATCATCACTCTTTATGTCAGATTGAACTGTAAGATCTCCATTTGCGGCCACTTCCATACATTCTTTTAACTTATTAATGGGTTTAACACATGCATTTGTTAGAAAATATAACACTCCGCCAATCAATATTACTGTTAAAATCGATATAATAAAAACATGTAGTTTTAACCGTTCTATGCTTTTAGTCATCTCATCATAATAGGCGGACATCCCTATTGACCATCCAGTGGATTTAACCGGCTTAAATGAAACTATTTTTTTTTCACCATTATAAAAATAATACCCCGTTCCCTCTTCACCACTTATCATCTTTATGATGATATTTTTCAAATCATCACTGGAATTTTTGAACAAGTCATACTCCGTTGGATGTGCGACTGTTGCCCCATGTGAATCGAACATATATGCATATCCATAGTTTCCAAATTTCTCATCATTTATAATATCTGTGATTACAGATAAATTTACAGTCCCTGCTGACAATCCAATAATATTACCCTCATCATCTCTTATCGGGGCTGAAACCACAATAATAGGATTTCCTGTAGATTTGGATATCTTGGGATCCGATATGACGGTTTGCCCTTCCAGGGTTTTATGAAAATAATCCCTATCAGAAATATTGCCCGATACTCCATTTGTCGCTTCATAGTTGCCATCCGTATCAGATATTAAAACTATTTCATATTCCTCAAAAAACTTCCTATGACCCTCTACATACTTGAATACAGCATTATAATCCAGCTCTTGCGCGGCATTCATAGCGGATATTTTTTCCATCTCCTCTTTCCAATGCTCAAATTCATTTTCAACATTTACTACCAGTTTCGCCACTTTCTCTTCAGCTATTGCTTCGACATGATTAATAATTATTCTTTTGGAAACCGTATATGCCATTAATGCTAAAGATAATAATCCTATGCTGGCTACTAAAATCACAGGCAGCATAATTTTTTTCTTCAAGCTTCTCATGTACCATCCCCCTATGTCTTTTTATTAACAATATAAGTTAAAAATGCGATTTTAAAATCTATATGTAAAATTCTTTCTAAAACTGCGATTGACACTTTGGCAAGGCTTAACCCCATTGGCTTTACTGCAAAGTCTCATACCCACTTATATAAATTATACCATGCTTTTTTTTTATAAAGAAAAAATCTCCTAAAATCCAGGACTTTATCATTCAAATTCATTCTCCATCCGCTATATATTTCTATAACCCATCTTGATTTTTATATAATTTTTATATGTATATACTCTCAACAATCATGTAACCGGAAGAAAAGTCGGTGAGCCCTTCGAACACCTGGTCAAGCAGGTTTTGCTCTCAAGAAATTTTGAAGGTGACTTCGCCGCAAATTACTTGACGGTCACTGCCGACGGCAGAGAAATAAAGTCTTCAACAGCTCTTATCAGAACCTCCAAAGGCGATGTTATCGGGGCACTGTGCGTGAACTACGATGTATATCTGCTGAGAAACTCCATATCTAGCATAAGAAATTTCTTCGACGGTAGTGGTTCCAGTCGGAAACGGCACACTTCTGCTGCGCTGTTATTACGGCTTTAATGAGCTTTTGGAATTAGGGCTGATAGAAAAGCTTCCTCGAATCATCGCCGTTCAGTCCGAGGGGTGCGCTCCAATATACAAGGCGTTTAAAGAAGGCAAATCCTCTGTTGAAAGCGTGACAAACACCGGAACCCTGGCCGAGGGCATTGCCATCGCCGAGCCGATGAGATGAGATCAGATACTCAAGGCCATTAGGGATACATATCGCGACATAATAACCGCTCCAGAAAACAAGATTGACGAGACTAGAAGATACCTCGCTGAAAGAGGATTCTTCGTGGAACCCACTACTGCCGCGATTTTTGCAGGATTTTTAAGCTACTACAGTGAAAATAAAGCCGGCCTCTCCGGCAAGGTGATAATCCCCCTATGTGGAGCGGGACTGAAAAAAAACTAAATGCATGTGAGCTATATCCCCAATTTCAACCTGTCTTATTTTAATATCCATTTCTATTATCCTTTTTGTAAACGCAAGTGTTTTTAATATATAACGGCAAAAATATCAAACAGTAGTTCGCATTTTTTTTGAAATAATGGTATAATATCTACTGCAATTTAATAAGCGGGAATTATTTTAAACTTTTATTTTTTAACATGCAGGAAAGGAATTGATATAGATGTCTGAAATAGTAAGACTTAAAGGCGCAGACAAGGTCAGAAAGCGTGCCGGAGTCATGTTCGGCTCTGATGACATAGAAGGGGTGAAGCACACGCTTTTTGAAGTGGTGTCAAACTCAATAGATGAGCACAAAAAAGGATATGGCGGAATTGTAAAGGTTGTAAAGCATAAGGACATGTCCTATTCGATAATAGACGAGGGCAGAGGGCTTCCAATGGCATGGAATGAAAAGGAGCATGCCTACGACTGGGAGCTGACCCTGAGGACCCTTTACGCAGGGTCCAACTACAATGACGATTCAGAGGCGCTGGGCCTTAACGGACTTGGCCTTTGCGCGACTCAGTATTCGTCGGAATTCATGAACGTGACATCATGCAAAAAAGGCAAGACATATTCCGCCAGCTTCAGGCAGGGCAGGCCTGTGGACAAGGACAGCGGAGAATTTGTAAAAGAAGACAGCGACATGACATTTACAGAGGATGAAGGCCTCAGGGTAATAAGCGTGCAAAGCGGTAAAAGCTCCAGAACAGGCACGACAATACACTACAAGCCGGATATGGATGTATTCACAGACATAGACATACCTTCGGACTGGATAGTGGAGACATTGAAAAAGCAGGCATACATAAACAAGGGGCTTGCATTGGAATTTGTGGATGAAACCGCAGATACAAAGATTCGCTACCACTATCCAAACGGCATATACGACTATGTAAAAGAGGTTTCAAGCGGAAAAGGCATAAGCGACATAATAAGCTTTTCAGACAGCGGCAAGGGGAAAGACAGGGCCGACAAGCCTGAATACGATGCAAGATACGAGATGGTGTTCACTTTCAACAACGAGATCACAAGGCAGGAGTGCTTCCACAACAGCTCGGAGCTTACGAACGGCGGCTCCACTGCAGATGCCATATCCACGGCTTTTATAAGCAGCATACACGATTTCCTAAACAAAAACAAGCTATACAACAAGGGCGACAAGAAGATAAAGTTCGCAGACGTACAGGACAGTTTTATATACGTCATATCGAGCTTTTCCACAAGGACGAGCTACGAGAACCAGACCAAAAAAAGCATAAACAACAGGTTCATAAAGGAGTTCGTCACAGGGTCATTGAAGCATGAGCTTGAAATATACTTCACTGAAAATCCCATGGAGGCTGGCAGGATATGCTCCCAGGTTCTAAACAACTCAAGGGCGAGGTGCAAAGCCGAAAAGACAAGGCTGGACATAAAAAAGAAGCTAAGCGGAAAGATGTCTTTCGGCGACAAGCCCAAGAATTTCGTGGACTGCAGGACCAAGGACATGGGCAAGAGAGAGCTTTTCATAGTGGAGGGGCTTTCAGCTCTCGGCTCATGCAAAATGGGAAGGGACTCCAACTTCCAGGCCATAATGCCCATAAGGGGTAAGATACTAAACTGCCTCAAGTCCGACTACTCCAAGATATTCAAGAGCGAGATAATAACCGACCTTCTCAAGGTCCTAGGCTGCGGCGCTGAGGTCAAGGTGAAGGGCATGAACGGCATATCGTCTTTCAACATGGACAATTTGAACTTCAACAACATCATAATACTGACGGACTCGGACAAGGACGGGATGCAGATAAGGTGCCTTGTAATAACCATGTTTTACAGGCTCGCGCCCACACTTATAAAAGAAGGCAAGCTGTACATCGCCGAGACGCCTCTGTTTGAGATCAACACCAAGCGCAAGACATACTACGCATACAGCGACAAGGAAAAGGACAGAATACTCGGCAAGCTGAAGGACAGGCCTTACACCGTACAAAGGTCGAAGGGTCTTGGCGAGAACACAGGGGATATGATGTGGGAAACTACGCTTAACCCTGAAAACAGAAAGCTCATACAGGTTTCAATGAACGACATTGAAAGCATAACGGCGGACATGGACGTGTTCATGGGCGACGACATAGAGGGCAGGAAGCGCTTCATAGAAGAGCACGGCCACAAATATATAGACTACAGCGAGGTGATGTAATGAGGCAGCCCATAATAGATACCATAAAAGAAAATTACATGCCCTACGCGATGTCCGTGATACTCAGCAGGGCGATACCTACAATAGACGGATTCAAGCCCTCCCACAAGAGGATTCTTTACACAATGTACAAGATGGGGCTTATAAACAAGATACGGACCAAGTCGGCAAACGCAGTAGGCCAGACAATGAAGCTACTTCCTCACGGCGATGCTTCCATATACGAAACAATGGTCAGGATGTCAAGGGACAATGAAAGCCTTCTTGTGCCGTTTGTAGACAGCAAGGGCAACTTTGGAAAGGTTTACTCGAGGGACATGGCCTATGCGGCATCGAGATATACAGAAGTCAAGCTCGAAGACATATGCAAGGAGGTTTTCAAGGACATCGACAAGGATGCTGTAGCCTTCATAGACAACTACGACAATACTACCAAAGAGCCTGTGATGTTGCCCACGACATACCCCAACATACTCACCAATCCTACAATAGGGATTGCGGTGGGAATGGCCTGCTCGATACCTTCATTCAACCTCAATGAGATATGCAGCGCCGTAATAGCGTACATCAAGAACGAGAACGTTGACATAATGGACTTCGCAAAGCCTGACTTTTCAACCGGCGGACAATTGGTGTTCGACGAAGCTTCCATGAGAAAGATATACAAAACCGGAAGAGGAAGCTTTAAGCTCAGGGCCAAATATGAATACGACAAGAAAAGCAACTGCATAGACATATACGAAATCCCATATACAACCACAATCGAAGCCGTAATAGAAAAAATCATATCACTGGTCAAAACCAGCAGACTGCGCGAGATATCCGACATAAGGGACGAAAGCGACAAGAAAGGCCTTAAGATAACAATAGACCTTAAAAGAGGCAGCAACTTCGAGAATGTAATGCAAAAGCTGTACAAGCTGACACCGCTAGAGGACAGCTTTTCATGCAACATGAACATACTCACGCTTGAAAACAAGCCCAAAGTCATGGGGATAAAGTCCATATTCGACGAGTGGCTTAAATTCAGAAGAATATGCATCACAAACACCACAAGATTCAACATAAGGGAGATATCAGGCAAGCTTCACATACTAAAAGGCATGGAGAAAATACTTCTGAACATAGACAAGACAATAGACATAATTAAGCAGTCGGATACGGACGAGGATACCGTAAAAGGTCTTATGGCCGCCTTTGAAATAGAGCAGATGCAGGCCGAGCACATAGCCAATCTGAGGCTTAAAAACCTTAACAGGTCATATATATCCAGGAAAATATCGGATATAGAAAATCACGAAAACGAACTCGAAAGCCTTCAAAACACACTTGATGATCCGGGCAAAATAGACGAGATAATAATATCCCAGCTTAAGCATGTAGCCAAGCAATACGGATCGCCAAGAAGGACAGAAATAGTGCGCGGCAGCGATATACCTGAAATACAAGAGGATATAATCATAGAAGACTACAACTGTACGGCACTTTTCACAAAAGAAGGTTATTTCAAGAAGCTGCTTAGAAATATAGACGGACAAAAGCTAAAAGACGGCGACGAGGTGCTAAGCACATCCAATTCGACCAACAAGTCGGACATACTGCTGTATTCAAGCAAAGGCAGCGTATACAAGCTTAAAATGCACGAAATGGAAACTCACAAGCCTTCGCAGCTCGGCTCCTACCTGCCCCCTGCGCTCGGGCTGGATGAGGACGAAAGCATGATATACATGACTACCACTCAGGATTACAAGGGATATCTGCTCATATCATTTGAAAACGGCAAGCTAGCAAAAATAGACATGTCCGCCTACCAGACAAAGCAGAACAGGCAAAAACTGCTCAAGGCCTACAATACGGACAGCAACATTATATCCATGCTCCACATTGAAGAGGACATAGACCTTCTCATCCAAAGCAGCATAGACAAGACGCTTATAATAAGCACATCAGACATAAGCGCCAAGGTGTCCAGGACCACCCAAGGCATAAGCTGCCTTAAATCCAAAAACGGCAGCGTAATGAAATCATGCAGGCCTCTTTCTGATTTCGAACTGGACGAAGAAACAGTAGAATACTACAGGGGAAATCCAAACGCGGTTGGAACTTTTGTCAGAAAACAGGATATTGAAATATTTAAAGACCAAGATTGATCTCTTGGTCTTTTCCTTATGACAATGCAGTTTAATAGTCCATTCAAACAGGTATATACAAAATGTACACAGTAAAACTTCGGAGGTGGATGGATTGAACAGCGTTATAGAAACCATAAAAAGCAGAAGAGCTATAAGAAAGTACTTGCCTGAGCAGATAAATGACAAGGAACTAAACACCATACTTGAGGCTGCAATATACGCTCCAAGCGCCCATAATGAACAGTCATGGCATTTCACAGTGATCCAAAACAAAGACGCCATAGCAGACTTGAACAAGTCCGCAAAAGAAGCAGCAAAAGAACTCTCTCAGGACGAGGCCATAAAGCAGCTGGTTTTCGACGAGGACGTGGACATATTCTATGGCGCCCCCACGGTCATAGTGGTTTCAGGCGAAGAAAAGGCCATGATGCCTCTGATTGACTGCGTAGCCGCAACTGAGAACATGCTGATAGCAGCCAGATCCCTCACTATAGGAAGCTGCTGGAACGGTATAGCCGCATTCCTTTTCAACAGTAACAGCGGAATGGAATACGCCAAAAAACTCGAAATACCAGAAGGCTACAAGCCCTATTACGCAATAGCAATGGGATATACCGACTCCACCCCAGAGGCGCCGCCAAGAAGAGGCGGCACAGTAAACTTTATAAAATAGCTCTTCTGGAAATAGTCGATTTGAACAGTTACGCAAATAACCCGCCTGATAGGCGGGTTGTTTGCTTTAAGCATTAAAATCAATCAACAAATCATTCATTTTAATATTTTTCAGCTCTGCTAATTTTGTTTTTCTGAGCTTTTTTCAAGAAGCTCAGAAAGAAACTGCAGCAGCCCGTCTTCTTCTCTTTCCTGTTTTGAAACTACGACCTCTATTCCCCTTTTTTGAAAGATTTTCTGCTGCACCGGATTCGGCTTTGCCAAGAATATGTATGGGCTCAGCCTCCTGTCAAGGTGCTTGCTGTTCTCCCAAAGCTTGTTCAGCTTGAATATAAGATATCTCAGATTCACATCATTCAGACTGTACCCTATAAACAGTATTGTCTTGCCCAGAATATCAGAGCGCAGCTTTATATCCAGAGGCGTCTCGAAGTCCAATCGCTCAAAATAGCTGGATTCAGTCAGAACTATCGAATTTTCTTCTGAAAAGTCGCCGTGGAATTTTATTATCTGTGTACTTTCATTTCCCAGGCTGACCAAATCCTCAACTTTGACTATTTTTCTGTACTCTCTTCCATAGCTGTCATAAGTTTTTTCAAGCCACCTGTCATAATTTGTCGTATAGATTATGGGAAAATCCAAATCGAATATAAGCTTATGTACCTTGGAATCCTTGAGTGAAATTGAATTCCTATGCCACTCCTCGTCCATCCATTTCACAAGGTCATTTATTCCATTGTTCTCAATTTCATAGTATTCTGCCAATTCCCTGTATCTTCCATATGATTCAAATTCATCCGGGTCATACCCGAGCTTCTCACCAATCTGCCTTATCAAATTGTCAAACAGCGGAAGCCCCAAGTTATTAGAAACACCCGCTCCAACAAAAAGTATCACGTTTTTCCTCTTGATTTCGTATATAAGTTTTTCCGGCAAGCCCATACCGAATCCTCCCCTATGAAATATGTCTTTTTCTCTATCGATTATTTGAATATTTACAATATCCCTATGCCTAATGCAATCAACAAGCTTGAATAATTATATTATACCCCATATACTTTTATTTATTTTTTGACTGCAATTTTTTATATGGATTATGTCTATACAGCTTGCGCCAAACAAGCTCTTATACACTGGCACTATCAACCCGTGCTCGGAATTCGCACCCGTTAGATTACTCCCATGCTGGGCGCACTAAAAAAGGACATGAAGTTTATCTCCATGTCCTTAATATGCTATATAAGATTATAGGCTTACTATATTCTCAGCTTGTAGTCCTTTTGCTCCTTGAGCTACATCAAAAGAAACTCTTTCGCCTTCTTCTAGTGTTTTAAAACCGTCTTTTTGAATTTGAGAGAAGTGTGCAAAAACATCTACTCCGTCTTCTCCTGTTATAAAACCAAATCCCTTTTCTGCGTTAAACCATTTCACTGTACCGTTATTCATAATCGCTACCTCCAAATTTTATTTTCTTAAAACATTTCGTACAAAGTAAATCAACTTAAAAATTTAGAGTTAATACGATTAATATCGGTATCATTCTATTTTATTTTTAAATTCAAATATTCCCTACAAACTTTAATTAAGACTTCTTATTAAGAATATCACACTTTGTCAAATATGGCAATTTTTTTCTTTTTGCGAGAAAGACTCTTGGTCGCATCCCTTAACATCTACACACTATGTACATGTTGCTCTTTAGTGTATTTCATACTCATTTATGTAAACAAGTGGTAGAATACTACTGTAAGGACCAGTTTGCTTTTCATTTTATGCGTTGATTTTTTAAAAACTGAAAGGGGGAAATATCATGACTTATTCACCAGCATTATCATCTGCTTTCAACAACACGAAGAACCGAAGCAACAAGCTTTCACCGCAGTCGGGAATGTGTTCTTTCTGCACGGAGGACTGCCTTGGAACTTGTGAAATCGGGCTTTCAGCGGTACTTGGAGCCCAAGCCGTATATCCGACCACTACTGGTAGCAACCAGGTGGCTTCAGAGAAGGACTACCCTATCGACTATTCCCATTTTAACATCAACGGCCGTGTCTTCGGCGCGATTGGTGCAAATGCGACATACGATGAAGCCAATATTTTCAATGTGCATCTGGAACAGGAATTTGGAAAATGCAATACTGTGAAGTTGGCCATTCCGGTTATTTTGCCTGCGCTCATCAAAATGAACTGGGAGGACTATTTTGCGGGAGCGGCCATGGCTGGAGCCTGCTGTGTAATAGGGGAGGAAGCGAGGGACAAGGACCCTGATCTGCAGATAAAAGACGGAAAGATTGTCCATTTTCCTAAATTACAAAACATGCTGGATGCCTTCAGGAAATATTACCGCGGCTATGGGCAGATCATACTTCAGTGCAATGTCGAGGACGACATGCTTGGACTTCCGGAATATGCCATAAATGAGCATGGCGCTGAAGCCATTGAATTCAAATTCGGGCAGGCTGCAAAGGGAACGCAGCCTGCAAGACGCCTTAAAGACAGGGACGATGCGCTTAAGAAGCAGGAAATGGGGATACTTGTACATCCGAATCCAAGTGACCCGAATGTGATAAAGGCGTATGAAGAAGGGGTATGCCCTAATTTTTACAGCTATGGAAGACTGCCACTTTGGGAAGACGACTATATGGTAGAGCGCATTGCAGAACTCAGGGAAATGGGCGCCAAGAACATATATTTTAAAATGGCCGGATATGACCCTTCGGATTTGGATAAGGTACTTAGAATGGCAAGCAAGGCCGGTGTGGACATGATTACATTTGACGGAGCGGGAGGCGGAAGCGGATACAGCCCGTGCAAGATGATGAACGAATGGTGTCTGCCTACTGTCGTAATTGAGGATGAAGTCTGCAGGATTATACAAAGGATGAAAGAAGAAGAGATCTGGATTCCAGCCGTAGCTGTTACAGGCGGAATTGCTTCAGAAGACCAGGTGTTCAAAGCGCTGTCTTATGGAGACGGTGATGTGACTGCTGTTGGTATTGGCCGTGCGGCAATGGCTGCGGCAATGAGCGGAAAAAAAATCGGGGAAATGATTCAGGATGGCAATGTGCCGGAAAACCTTAAACAATACGGAAGCACAGTCGAAGAGATTTATGGGGATCTGGCGGAGTTAAGGACCCTGTATGGAAAAGATGCAAATTGTTTTTCACTGGGTGCCATAGGAGTTTTTTCATACCTCAATAAAATCGCATTTGGATTGAAGCATTTTGCTGCACTGAACAGAAAATTTGACATAAGCTATCTGGATAAGACTGACTTGATTCCTTTGACCAGGGAAGCAAAGGATTTGATCCGAGGGAAATGGCTTGAATAGATAGTTTGAAAACTGCAAAAGCCTGACCGATTTATTTCGGTTCAGGCTTTTGCATATTATTGGCTGAGCAGTCTGTTTGCAGGCAAAGGCGCAGTTGACCCTTTTTAGACTCTGTAATCAAGTAATTCCAAAGCTTATTCTTTTCTAAAACCATTGGCGCCAATGGTAAAAATTATTGTTTGCGACGAAGTTATTGACATATGCCAAAAGTAGGAGTAGTGTAGTAAGTGAAAGTAGCATATGCCAAAAACTATGACAAAGGGAGGCTTTTAATATGCCAAGAAAAGACGGGACAGGCCCTCAAGGCAATGGAAGCATGTCGGGAAGAATGATGGGAGTTTGCAAGACATACAATGATGATGTAGATTTCATCCCGGGATCAGGAAAAAGAATGGGCATGAGAGCAGGTATGAAATCTGGTTTTGGATGCAAAAGATGCTCCGGAAGATATGGAGCGGGCAGGCAGATGGCCGATAGTTCAAGAAAAGAAATGCTCAGCAGGGAACAGGAAATGCTGGAAGAAAGACTCAGCCAGATAAAAAAAGAAATTGAAGACTAGACGTCCGTTTACACTGAGAGGGTGAATTTCACCCTTCATTTTTTTGTATAACAAGGGGTATTCAATGATATAGTCTGTTTGGAACAAAACGAAGGAGGATGGAAATATGGCGCAATTGACACATGAAGTTCAGAAGTATTTCAACGAACTTAAATGTGGATCAAATAATTTGATCACGTTGGATGATTTGCTTAAAAGGATTGAAGAAAAAGATGAGATTTTCATGTTGGATATTCGTAAAAAAGAAGACTACAGTAAAGGGCATATAAAAGGTGCCTTTCATGCAGAATGGAGTGAGATTGGAGAATTTATTGAAGATGATGTCTTTAGCAAGGAAGAAAAAATCATCGTAATTTGCTATTCAGGCCAAAGTGCAGGTCAAGCAGTCGGGATTTTGAAATCTCTGGGGTACAATGCATGTTCGTTAAAGGGTGGCATGATAGCCAATTCCGAAAATGATAATTTGAATATTGAAGCAAGTTGTTCCACTTGAAATTGATGATTTCTCCGGTGGAGATGTGTAAGAAAAAGTTAATTGAAAAATCATGCCAAAGGCCAGTCTCTCAGGCCTATGATCATTAGGTTACAATGACATTAGAGAAAAAATCAAAACATATGCAGCAAGCAATTTGGTAAAGAAATTGGCTGATGAAATGATGCCAAACACCAATCCCAAGATTATATTTGACAAATATGATGAAATAAGGGAAGCTGTAACCATTCTGAGGGAAGGAACTGGAATAAGCCTTGGCGGAATCAACGATATAACCCCGTTCATCAAAAAAATTGAAAAGGGAATGTTTCTTCACCCGGATGAACTTCTCAATGAAATAGATATAAGGGATGATGAAGTTATCGACCTGAAAAAAGCGAGGCATCCCATGCTGAGAAATGAGGCTGTTCCGCTTGACATAACAATCGGGACTAACTGCAGGACCCTAATCATAACAGGACCGAATACCGGCGGCAAGACAATAACTCTAAAGACAGTGGGACTTATGGCGCTGATGACCCAAAGTGGAATACTCCCTCCAGTCGGAAAAGGCAGCAGCATATCAATATTCAATAAAATACTTGTTGACATTGGAGATTTACAAAGCATAGATCAGTCACTGTCGACGTTCTCAGGACACATGAAATCGCTTGTTGACATAGTAAACAAGTCTTCAAGAAGAACATTGGTGTTGATTGATGAAATCGGAACAGGGACGGACCCCAAAGACGGTGCAGCGCTTGGAATTGCCATATTGGAGGAAATATACAACCGCGGGGCAATCACACTGTCAAGCACCCATTACAGCAAGATAAAGGAATACAGCGAAATGCACGAGGGTTTTTTAAACGCCTCAATGGATTTTGACAGGAAAACATTAAAGCCCCTTTACAAATTGCTGATAGGTGTGGCAGGTGAGATTAACGCCCTTTGGATTTCAAAGGAACTGGGGCTTTCCGACAAGATTATCGAAAGAGTCAAAAAAATCAACGAAACCCATGAAATAGTAACGGCAAGGAAGATAACCAAGTTTTCCAAAAAAAAAAGCCGAGTGGCTGAAATCAAGAATGCCAATACGGAGTCCGACCCTAACAGGATTATTTACAATAAGGGCGACCGGATTATATTAAATGAGACTGGAAACCACAGCCTGGTATTCGAGCATAAAATCGACGAACACACGGTAGTAGTATTCAGGGACGGCAAATATGACGAGGTTAACGAAAAAAGGGTGACTCTTGACAAGAGAATGGAAGTGCTGTATCCGGATGGGTATGACCTTGACCAGCTTTTCATATCCTTCAAGAAAAGAAAATTGGACAAGGATATACGAAAAGGACGCTTTAAGAATTTAAAGGAACTTCAGGAACGATTCAGCGATTTGAACGAGGCCTAGGAGAATGACAAAGAACCCGCCTAATTGGCGGGTTCATCTTTTTACTACTCTTCTGTTTTTTAATCTTATCTCTTTTATCTCTTAATTGCCAATTTTTTGTTTTACGCTTCCTGCGCCTTCTTCTTTGCAAACGCAAGTATAGCTCCAAGAGCTATTGAAAGCATTGCCGCCATAAGCACCCTGTATTCAGGCGGAAGCATGAAAGTTATTGTGTGCGCCGGTATCCAGAATATCGGAATGGTCTTTATTATCGCAAACGATATGAACCCCTTCCAGTCTATCCTAGAAAGCACCTCTCCAATAGGCGCCATCTGTCCCTTTTCATAGCTCAAGTCTATTATCGTGTCCGTAACCCTGTGGAACGCCATCATTGTAGGCGCGAAAGTAAGGTTCATTACAGAGCTTACAAAGAAAGCAAACAGCAGCTTGGACTCTCCTCCCGGAAGAAGCCCGCTTCCCATAGCAGCCTTTATTCCAGATGCGAACACGCTGAATATAAGAACTATTACCATTCCAAGCAGGCCCCATATTGCGCCCCTGTACACTACTCCCTTTGGAACATTCCACTCCGTAGTGACTATCCTTATTGCCAAAAGCTCTCCCATAGTCGCAAGTATGAAAAATTTAATGAATCCGCTTATGAACGGGTGAACCGACGTAAAAGCGATGAATACATCGTGAGTCGCAGGCATCACCAGAAAAAGCACTGCAGCCGCAAGGGCTCCAACCCATAGAAAATCTCCCTTTTTCAAAATATAACCTCCCAGCATTTTTTGCACCAAAACCCCGGCATATATGTTCAGCCGAGGCGGTTTTGACGGCAGAGCCTTCGCCCCGCCAATATACATTATATCATTATATATAAATTAGAAATAATATTAACTGTCGGAAGAGCGCATGTAATTGTATGAAACAGTCCAGCTGGTTTATACATCACATGCCTTTTTACTTCTCCTTTAATATGTCTTCCATTGCGCTCACGAAAATCTGAGTCTGCTCAAGAGTTCCAGTGCTGACTCTAAGCCAAGTGTCCATATTCCATAGGAATCCTGGTCTTATTATTATTCCTCTTTGCTGAAGCTTCTGGAATACATCTTTCGAGTCCATTCCAACATTTGCAAACACGAAATTGGCGTTTGACTTTATATACTCCATGTTGTTGTCCTCGAAGAATCTTTCCATCATGTCCATGCTCTCATAGTTGAGGTCCACTGTCTTTTCTATGTGCTCCTGGTCCTTTATTGCAGCCCTTCCAGCAGCCTGCGCAAGAAGGTTCACGCTGAACACGCCCCTTATCTTTCCGACTTCTGCGGCTATATCCTTAGAAGTCAGTGCGTATCCCATTCTGACTCCCGCAAGGCCTGCGACCTTCGAGAAAGTCCTAAGTATTATTGTATTAGGCCTTTTCCTCAGTATGTCTATGCTTTCAGGGTAGTTCCTGTTTCTCTTTGCGTATTCGTAGTACGCCTCGTCAAGCACAAGCACCACGTGCTCCGGAATGCTCTTTGCAAGGTATTCTATCTCGTCGCTCGTCATTATGTTTCCTGTAGGGTTGTTTGGGTTGCACACGAATATGAGCTTTGTCCTGTCGTTAACCCTTGATACGAAGCCTTCGAAGTCGTGCTTGTGGTCCTTGAGCGGAAGCTTTACTGCAGTTCCTCCCATGTGAACGACTCCACTTTCATAAAGCGAAAAAGTAGGGTCAGCCATTATGGCCTCGTCACCCGGGTTTATGAAAAGTCCTGTTATGAGCTTTAGTATCTCTTCCCCGCCGTTTCCCACGAATATCTGGTCCGCGTCCACTTCGTACATTCCAGCTATGTCTTCCCTCAGGCTCCTTGCAGCTCCGTCTGGGTATATGTTTATATTGTAAGCCATCTCCCTTATCGCCTCTACGGCCTTTGGAGAGGGCCCAAGCGGGTTCTCGTTCGAAGCAAGCTTTACTATGTCATCTATTCCAAGCTCCCTTTTTACGTCTTCAATAGGCTTTCCCGGAATGTAAGCCCTCATTTCGGCTATTTCTTTTCTGAAAAGATTTTTTTCCATGCGATTGTCCTCCCTGTCTTTTATAAGTCTTTGGATTAAAAACTGTCAACGTACTCCCTTGCCTCTTCCTCTCCCTTTATGACTCTGAGTGCTCCGTTTGCAAGTGCCTCAAGCTCGTTTTCTCCTGGCGATACCACAACGGGTGCTATGAACTGGACCCTCTTTGATATCCAGTCTGTCATCATTTTAGAGTGAGCTATTCCACCTGTTATCACAACTGCGTCAACCTGCCCGTCTACGACAGTAGCAAGCTCCCCTATCCCCTTTGCAACCTGGTATGCCATGGCCTCGTACACTAGCCTGGCCTGCTCGTCTCCCTCAGCTATCCTCTTTTCAACCTCAAGTGCGCTGTTTGTTCCAAGGTATCCTGCAAGCCCGCCGTTTCCTCTCATCATTTTGCCCACTGCCTTCTTGTCGTAATCCCCGCTAAAGCACATGTCCATGAGCTTTTTGCACGGAACCCTTCCCGACCGTTCAGGCGAGAAAGGCCCCTCGTCGTCCGAGACTATGTCCACAAGCCTTCCACTCTTGTGCATTCCTATAGATATTCCGCCTCCCAGGTGGGCTATTACCATGTTCATGTCGCTGTAGTACTTTCCAAGCTCTCCTGCAACCTTTATCCCAACGGCCCTCATGTTGAGCGCATGTGAAAAACTCGATCTTTTTATAGCGGCCATTCCGGATATTCTGGCTATGTCCTCAAGCTCGTCAACTGCCACTGAGTCGTATATATAAGCCCCTATTCCAAGCGGCTTTGCTATCTCGTTTGCAATTATAGCTCCGAGGTTTGAAGCATGCTCCAAAAGAGGCTTTTCAACAAGGCGCTTTATCATTACATCGTTTACACTGTACGCTCCCGACTTCACTGGCGGAAGAAGGCCTCCCCTTCCCACTACGACCGAAAGCTCTCTCACGTCAAAATCTATTTCTTTAAGAATATTCATTATGGCGTTGTATCTCATTTCGTACTGGTCTGTTATCCTTTCAAAAGGTGCAATCTCCTCGTTTGAGTGGTCAAGGGTCTTCTTGTAAAGCTCCTTTTCGTTTTCAAAAAGTGCAATCTTTGTGGATGTTGAACCAGGGTTTATTGCAAGAATTTTATATAAATCCATATTTACCTCCTATAATATTGTAAGTAAATGTATAGTCGTTCAGAATATTCTGAAAATCCCACAGCCTCTGCAGGCCCTAAAAGTATTTCGGGAATCCAGCCCCGCATATTTGCATACGGCCGGATTCCCTGTATTTAATTTCCATGCTTTGTTTTTTGTCGTTATGACTTTTTATTTTACAAGGTCGGCTTCCACCATCTCCATTCCCTTGTTTATTGCGTTTACATTGAGCTCTATGAATCTTGGCTTCACACTCTCCTCAACCATTTTGTTCCAGTCTATTCCCTCTATGCCCATGGCCTTTATAAGCCCTCCAAGCATTACTATGTTTTGAGCCTTTATGTTTCCAAGTTCCATAGCCTCTTTTGAAGCGTCTATTACAGTTATGTTCTTAACTGCGCCCTTAAGCTTTTCTATCACTCCCTCGGGATAAACCTCTGCTCCAGATATTACGCTTGCGGAAGGTATTTTGTGGCTGTTTACTACAAGCGATCCTTCAGGCTTAAGGTAGTCAAGCCATCTCAGGGCCTCTACCTCCTCGAAAGCCACCATTACGTCTGCAGATCCCTTTCCTATTATAGGAGAGTACACCTTGTCCCCGTATCTAACCTGAGTCGTAACGCTTCCTCCCCTTTGAGCCATTCCGTGAACCTCTGACATTTTAACATCGTGTCCAGCCTCTATAAGACCGGCTGAAAGTATTTTTGAAGCAAGTATTATACCCTGTCCTCCAACTCCGACAAGAAGAACGCTTTTCACATTTGACATTATTATTCACCTTTCCTTTCTATTGCATCGAACGGACAAACCTGAGCACATACAGAACATCCAACACACATGTCTGGATCTATCTTGGCAACCTTGTCGAATGAAAGCGCTGGACATCCAGTCTTAAGACAAAGCTTGCAAGACTTGCACTTGTCCTCTTTAACCTCGTATTTTTTCATTTCGCATCCGAACTCGTCCTTGTCCTGCTGTGAGAACTTCTTAAGAACGCAAGGCCATCTTGTTATTATAACCGAAGGCTCGTCCTTATCAAGAGCCGTTCTTATTGCAGTCTCAGCCTCTTTAAGGTCAAGCGGATTTATAGTTGTAACGTCGTCTATTCCTATGGCCTTTACAAGAGCCGGTATGTCTATTTGCTTTGCATCTTCTCCCATGAGTGTAAATCCGGTTCCAGGGTTTTGCTGGTGGCCAGTCATACCGGTTATCCTGTTGTCGAGTATTATTGTTACGGTGTTGCCCTTGTTGTATGCAACGTCCATAAGCGAGTTTACCCCTGTGTGGAAGAATGTAGAATCCCCTATTACAGAAACTATCTTCTTTTCCTCTCCAGCGTGTGCAAAAGCCTTTGCAGCTCCATGTCCTGTGGATATCGATCCTCCCATGCACACGCATGTGTCCATTGCGTTAAGCGGCTGGGTGAATCCAAGAGTGTAGCATCCTATGTCTCCAGTGACCATTACGTCCTTTATCTTTGAAAGCGCGAAGAAAAGTCCTCTGTGTGGACATCCCGCACAAAGAGTAGGAGGTCTTTTTATTACGTCTTTTTTAAGCTCGTCCACTCCGTCCATCTTAACTATCTCTTTTCCAAGAAGCGCCTTTGCTATTATGTCCGGGTTAAGCTCCTCTACATTAGGTATCTTATCCTTTCCTATGCAAGCTATTCCCCTTGCTCTTATCTGCTCTTCCATGTATGGCTCAAGCTCTTCTATTACATAAAGAGTGTCTACTTCCTTTGCGAAGTCCTCTATCATCTTGAACGGAAGAGGGTGAGTGAAGCCTATCTTAAGGTATGAGGCTGAATCTCCAAACACCTCTTTTGCGTACTGGTACGCTATTCCCGAAGTAACTATTCCTATCTTCTTGTCGCCATATTCAACTGTGTTAAGAGGCGAGTTGTTGCTGTATTCCTCAAGCTTTGCAAGCCTTTCTTCAAGAGTGTGGTGAAGAACCTTTGCGTGAGCGGGCGCTGCAAGGAATTTTGAAACATTCTTCTCATACGGCTTCTTTGCAACCTCTACTCTTTCTCCAAGCTCAACCATTGTCTTAGAGTGGCATATCCTGGTTGTAACCCTGAAAAGCACTGGAATATCATATTTTTCAGAAACCTCAAGGGCCTCCTTGACGAAGTCCTTGGCCTCTTGAGAGTCCGTAGGCTCCACCATTGCCATCTTTCCAAACTTGGCAAAATATCTATTGTCCTGCTCGTTTTGCGAAGAGTGCATTCCAGGATCGTCCGCAGATATGAATACGAATCCTCCGTTTACTCCAAGGTATGCGTAGGTCATTATAGGGTCTGCAGCAACGTTAAGTCCAACGTGCTTCATTGCTACCAGCGTTCTTGACCCCGCTATTGACGCTCCTATTCCAACCTCCATTGCAACCTTTTCGTTTGGAGCCCATTCGCAGTATATGTCGTTCTTGTACTGTTCTACGTTCTCAAGTATTTCTGTTGACGGTGTTCCTGGATAAGCCGCAGCTATGTGTCCGCCGGCCTCGTAAAAACCTCTGGCTATAGCTTCGTTACCTGTAAGCAGTTTTTTCATAATTCTCCTCCGTTTCTCGATGCGGCCAAGCCTCATCAATTATATATTCCTGTAATATATGTTATTAATATGATATTAAACACTTTGTCGCTTGTTAGCTTGTTGCAATTATTGCACCAAGAGCTATCGAGTAAAGCTTTGACTCACGCGTATCCGCCCTTGACACTAGAACAACCGGAGCCTTAGCTCCCATTATCACTCCGGCAGACTTTGCGTTTGCCATGTATGTGAGGGCCTTTCCCATTCCGTTGCCCACCTCTATAGTAGGTACAAGAACTACATCGACGTCTCCTGTAATCCTGCTTTTGAAGTTCTTTATCTCGGCAGCCTCTTTTGAAACTGCAAGGTCGAATGCTATAGGCCCTTCAACTATGACACCTTCCCCAAACTCGCCATTTTCTCCCATTTCAGCAAGCTTTGCAGCATCCACAGTCGCAGTCATCTTTTCGCTCACCTTTTCCTTTGCTGTAAGGCATGCAACCTTCACCTCGTCAATTTCGAAAGCCTTTGCGGCCTGAACTGCGTTTTTAAGTATTTTCGCCTTTGCCGCAAGGTCTGGAGCTATGTTCATTCCTCCGTCAGTGAACAGCATTAGCTTGTGGTAGGCTGGAACGTCGTATGCCATTACGTGGCTTAAAAGGCTATCAGTTCTTAGCCCGTGCTCCTTGTCTAAAACCGCCTTTATCATTATTGAAGTGTCAAGCATTCCCTTCATTACAAAATCAGCTTTCCCTTCTGAAACCAGCTTTACGGCCTTAAGCGCCGAGTCCGCAGGTCCTTCGCCCTCTATAAGCTCTATACCGTCAAGGCTTTCCCCGAGTTCTGCTGAAAGTTCCTTTATCTTTTCAACATCTCCAACCAATACAGGAATTACTATTCCTGCATTGGTTGCGTCAAATACCGCATGCAGCACTTCCTTGTCCTCTGCCGCAGCCACCGCAAGCTTCACATTGGAAATCGATTTTACTCTTTCCAAAAGCTCTTCAAGACTCTTTATCATTACAAACCACCTCACATATTTTTTATAAAACTCTCATTTATCTATATTGGTAAATATTTAAATTATAAACATATTTCTTCCCGCCAATAGTTAGAGCAAGTCTCATGCCAAGTTTTCAGTTTTCGCTTCAAAAAATCTATTTTTTCACCGTATGTTTTTTTTAAGTCCAAAAATACATTGAAAATATGCCGCCATCGCCGTTTTTTGACTTTACTGAAAATTTACAATTTTTATAAAAATGATACATTTTTGAATTGCAATCGTTTTCATGCATTGATAAAAAAACATGTCTTGATATGGCAAAAAGGGTTAAACGGTATTTTTTCCTATACCATTTAACCCTTTGATTGTGAATAAGGCTATCATTGCGCCGCGCAAAAAGTATGTGCACAGTATATATCCGTCTCAATACATATTAAAGCGGCAATCTAAATTACATTTATTTTTGGAGCAATGCTATGTCATCCATTTCTATTCCAATATGGACAGAGTCTCCGGGCATTGCCCCCATTCTTTTGATCTCCTTTTCAGTAGCACATGCAGTGTATATGTCTCCGCTGCTTTCTACCTTCATCTCCAGAAGCGTTCCGGCGCTTCTTATTGAAATTAGCTTTCCACTTATGTCTATTCCCCTTTCAAAATGAGATTTTGATACCATTATGTTTTCAGGGCGAATGCCTATGCTGCATGGACCCTTCAGCCCAAAGCCGGCTGCCTTTTTTTCGTCCAGCTCTAAAATGGTCTTCATACCTACGAAATTTGCGGTGAAAATACTTTTTGGCTTTTTGAAAATGTCATCCACGCCCCCGCACTGGACTATATTGCCCCCGCTTACAACCGCCACCTTGTCCGCAAGCGATCTTGTCTCCTCGAAGCTGTGGGTTATCATTATTGTTGTTATTCCGAGCCTTTGGTGAATCTCCTTTATCTCCCACTGTATGCTCTCCCTTATGCCGGGGTCGAGAGCTGAAAGCGGCTCGTCAAGGAGAAGTACGTCTGGCTGGACTATAAGGGCCCTTGCTATTGAAACCCTCTGCTTTTCCCCTCCGCTAAGCGTCCCCGGACGCCTTTTGAGTATGTGGCCTATCTTGAGAATGCCCACTATGTATTCAAAATTGTACAGGCATTTTTGTCTTTCCTCACAGCTTTTGAATTTTAGCCCGTAAAGTATGTTTTTTTCTACATTCATATGGGGAAAAAGGCAGTAGTCCTGGTAGCATATTGAAATTCCGCGATTTTCAGGCCTTGTCGTCGTCATATCCTCTCCCCTTACAATGACCCTGCCGCTTTTTAGGGGCACAAGTCCCGCTATGGACTCGAGTATTACGCTCTTTCCAGCTCCAGTAGGCCCCAAAAGCACAAAAAACTCTTCCCTTCCTACTTCAAGGCTTACATTGTCGAGCCTAAAATTCCCAAGTCTTACGCACAAGTTTTCAAGCCTTATCATACCTCATCCCTCTTTCCAAGTGAAATAAGCCTTAAAGCCACAAATACCGCAAGCGACATCATTATCAGAATCACTGTAACAGGAAGAGCGTAGGCTATCCCGTATGTCGAAAATCTTTCATATATGAGTGTGGGCGCTATCATAGGGTGGTACGCCAGTATTATCACAGCGCCAAACTCGCTCATTCCCCTCGCCCAGCTTATTATCATTCCGCTTAGTACGTCCCTCCAGGCCATCCTCAGCGTTATCCTGAAAAAAGTCCCCGCATGCGACGCCCCCAGGCTTCTTGATACATTTTCAATCCTTGGGGAAACCCATTTGAAGGCCTCCTTGGCAGAGCTTATCATGAGTGGCATGCTCACAAAAACCATGGCTATCACTATTGCAGTCTTGTTTCCCAGAAGCCTTATTCCGTATCTGCCAAAAAACGCTCCAAGGGGGCTTTTGGGCGATATTACAGTCAAAAGGGCTATTCCAGCCACAGTATGGGGCATCACAATGGGTATGTCTATCATGCTCTCCACAAGAGTTTTTCCCCTGAATTCATGTCTCGCCAGAAAATATGCGAAAGGTATTCCAAATAAAGATGCTATAGCGGTGGAATACGCCGCGCATTCCATGCTCAGCAGTATGCTCTTTATGACCTGGGGATCCCTTAGGGCCTCTGCTACGAGATTCGGCTTCGACCAAAAGAATGTGCTGCCAACAGGGTACAGAGTGAAAAACAGTATGACTGTCCCGCAGATGAGCGATGCTACGTATAAGATTTCAATCCTTTTATTTCCCATAAAAATCTCCCTCTGAAAATTATGTAAGCCACTTATTATTTAAATTATTATATCCAAATTCCAAATCAACTTCACAAATCTAATATTAACACTTATACGCCTTTTTTTCCATAAGCTGCATTATCCATTTAAAACAAATTAAAACAAAATTGCGGCCAGCGGCCGCAATTTCATCTGTTATTCTCATATTGTAATAATACATTCCCTTTTTATATTGACTCCGAAAGTCCTTCCGGAATGTTTTCCTCGCCAAACACGTTTACAGCGTCAAGCACAGGCTGGCCTTCCTCCTTGAGTATTCTCACTCCCTCTTTCTCGTCGAAAAGGAATTTCAAAAACTCAACTGCCGCTTCGCTGTTTTCGCCGGTGTTAGGCATCGTAAGGCTGTAGACTATAGGTTCGCCTTTTTTAGTTATCTTCTCGCCCGGCTCTTTTCCGTCAAGCTCTATTGTGGCATTTGCATAGAAGTCCTTGTAGTCAAGCGAGCTGAGGTTTATCTCCATAGGCAGCTTTACATAGTCAAGGTCCGGATTCTTCTTGGCATGCTGAATCGCAACTGACTCGTATTCAAATGCGTAGTCAAGAGCTCCAGTCTCAAGCATTGCTATAAGCTCCACTGACTTTGGGCGGATATTTTCAGCTTTGCATGAATCCACAAGCTTCTGATTAATCCCATCCTTGCCATAGTGCTTTTCTGCAAGCTGCCAAAGAAGCACTGACCTGTATCCGCAAGGGTCGGCATTTGGATCACTGTGCCCGTAGTTGACCCCGTCCCTTGTAATCACGTCATACCAGTTGTCGGCATCTATTTCACCGGCGTATTTGCTGTCTTTTGAATACATTATAACCATTGAATTTTCGGCAAAAAGCGCATTCCAGCTTGCAAACTCAGGCATAACAAGAGTGTCTATTACTGTGTAATCGGCAGAGCAAAGCACGTCGACCTTGTCTCCAAGCTCTGTAATCTGCCTTGCAATCTTCCTGCTTCCCCCCGGTGTCCTTTGAACGTCAACACCAGGATGAAGCTCCTCGAATCTTTTTTCAAGAGCCTCAAACGGAACACTTAGGCTTCCAGCATGATACACCACAAGATCTCCCTGAAGGCTGTCCTCTTCCTGCTGGGCATTTGCCGCCTGAGTGAGTGATTCTTCCCCCTGGCCGCATCCCGCAAGCGCAAATGTCGATGCCATTAAAAGCGCAGTAAATATGCCTAGTAACTTCTTCGAAAACTTCATTTTTATCCCCCCTGTTTTTCGTTATACATCTGTAATATATGTAAAAATCTGCATGCAAAAGGCATTCCGGTATTGTGGAATGCCCTGTATACAAATTCAAACTCCTTTCCACAATGGGAGGCGCCTTCGTTTTCTCAAGCACCCTGTCGTTCCATCCGCCATAGCGCATGCCTTAGGCAAATAGAATCGGAATTTTCAAAATTCTAAAGTATCAAGCTAATTCTATCAGCATGCTCAAGCACATGTCAACGCCAGCAGGTCAATTTCCCCATTCAATAAAATTTCTCATATTATGTGTTCAGCAGCTCCAATGCGTAAGACGACTTGAATATTTATGCCTCACATACCATAAAGCATTCTATAATCTATGGATATCTTTTTTTAAGTTCATTCAAAATGTCAACACCCACATCCGTTATACTCGTTCCTCCCCGTCCCGTTTTTATATGGACAAAAGAGTATTTTTCAAGAGCTATCAGCATCAGTCTTATCTCCTGCTCTCCAAGCAGTAATCCCCTTTCCCTGGCCTCTTTATAGATGCTCCTCCTTCCGCTTCTTCTGCCCTCGTCCCTGGCTTGTTTGAGCATTTCCAAAACGAATACATAGTTTTCAATGGATTCTGCCTCCTCTTCCTCAAAACCTTCAAGAAGCGCCATCTCCTGCGGTCTTAAATCAGTCCTTTTGATGCTCTCCCCAGCTGGTTCAAACGGAAGGTCTTCTGCATGTATAATCTCTTTTCCAAGATTGGCCAGGTACTCAACATAGTTTTTGAGCTCCCTTATGTTTCCATCCCACGAGTGCTCTAAAAATATCTCTTCGGACTGCTCGTCGAGCTCGAAGCTGCTTTTAAACTCCTTTTTGAAATAGTCCGTAAGAGGAAGTATGTCCTCTTTTCTCTCCCTCAAAGAAGGTGTCTTAAGCGGCAGCACATTTATCCTGAAATAAAGGTCCTGCCTGAATTCCCCCGACGAGGCGAGCCTTTTGAGGTCCTTGTTCGTAGCCGCTATTATCCTTACGTCCACATCTATCACCCTGTCTCCGCCGAGCCTCATCACCTGCCTTTCCTGGAGCACTCTAAGAAGCCTGGCCTGAAGGTTTATAGGCATTTCCCCTATCTCGTCCAGAAAAAGCGTCCCCTTGTGCGCAAGCTCGAAAAGACCTATTTTCCCGCCTTTCCTGGCCCCCGTAAACGCGCCCTCCTCATATCCAAAAAGCTCGCTTTCAAGAAGATTTTCAGGAAACGCCCCGCAGTTTACGGCTACAAACTGGTAGTCCCTTCTCTCCGACGAATTGTGAATGGCTTGTGCAAACAGCTCCTTTCCCGTACCGCTCTCGCCCGTTATGAGAATTGATGAGCTCGACTTCGCCATTCTCCTGGCTATGTCCTTGCACATCATCAGCTTAGGGCTAGTCCCGAATATGTTGTAAAACCCATATTTCGCCTTGTGCCCCTTGGATATGAGCTGGCTTCTGAGCCTGTGCTGCTTTTTCTCTGCGTCCGAGAACTTTTTTATCCTCGCAACCGCCCCGTAGAGCTTGTTTGAATGTATTATGGGGTCTACCGCCACCACAACGTCGTATCCGTGTATTTTGACTATCCTTTCGGGAACAGCCTTCCAGTCATTGAGCGCCTTGTAAAAAGGTATCTCCGGCATCAGCGATATGCCGTCGACTCTCATCATCTCCCCCTTTTTCATCCCCACTATCTTTTCAGCCGCCTCGTTGCAAGAGTATACGAGCCCTTCCGAGTCCACGGCCACTATTCCCTCGTCAAGCACCTGAAGTAGTATGTCAAGCTGGCTTTCAAACCTGTTGAACCTTCCTATTATCTCCAAAAGCCCTGTGTTGGCGCTCACTATCTCCTTGAAGCTCTTTACTATGTTCTGCTTGTGTATCATGTGGTCAAGCTCAAGCTTGAAGGCTATGTCCATTATCGTCCCTATATCCAAGAGCCCGTATCCTATGTCCACAATTTTAATTCCCCTGCCTGCAAAATCATGATCCCTGCCCATTGTAATTATTGTGTCAAACTCCTCCATGTAAAGCTCTCCATACGGGTCGTACCCGCTTGGCACAATGTCCACATGCTTTGCCCCGAGCTGGTATATAACCGATATCATCTGCATGGACATGGGTACGTTCTCGTCCACAAGAATTGCCCTAGTACCGTTTCCAAGGGCCATAACCCTTTCAAACGCGTACTTGGAAAGCGTCCTGCTTCCTATTACCACCTCGGCGCTCTTTGTTATATGCTTTTTTATGTCATAAAATATCTCATACGACGGAACTAGCACAAGGTCTTCGTCAAGCCCCCCTGCAAGGCTGCTTCTGTCGGGATAGTATATCCTGACTTCAACGCCCTCGCCAAAAAGGCTCATAAGCTGCTCTTTTTGGTAGTTTGCCTCCTCTAAAGCATAGCTAACTATTGAAATCGTCTTTTTCAAGCTTTTCACCTCATAAAATTGTGTTTATCTCACATTTATACCTCACATGCCTGTGATATATTTTAATATTATCATGTCTTGTGCAAAATCGCATCTTTAACGGTACCTTTATAATTCTAAAGTTTTTATTAATTTTCAATATCACTTATTGAATTTAATCCCCATTGTGTTAGACTATATTGTGCGATATTTAAGGAGGAATTCAACATGGAAAAACAAATGCCTCTGGCGAACGAACCGGTGGGAAAACTTCTCATAAAGTTTTCTACACCTGCAATTGTCGGAATGCTCATAAATGTGCTCTACAACATAGTGGACAGGATATTCATAGGACGCGGAGTGGGACCTCTTGCCATATCAGGCGTGGGACTTACATTTCCTTTCATGACCATAATAATGGCCTTTGGAATGCTCGTTGGAATAGGCGGGGCGGCACTCATATCAATAAGGCTTGGCGAAGGCAAAAAAGAAGAGGCTGAAAAGCTCCTTGGAAACACTTTTGTGATGCTCATTATAGTGTCACTTGGAGTGACGGCATTCGGGCTAATTCTCAGGGATCCGCTTTTGAAAGCTTTTGGCGCAAGCGCCCAGACGTTCAAGTACGCAAAAGAGTATATAACAATAATACTCGCGGGAACGCTTTTCAATGCGCTTGGATTCGGCCTGAACAGCGCCATACGATCTGATGGAAGCCCTAATATTGCAATGGCAACAAACCTGATAGGGGCGATAACAAACATAATACTGGACTACCTGTTTATAATGAAGCTGGGCCTTGGAATAAAGGGGGCCGCTTATGCCACTCTCATAGGCCAGTCGTTCAACACCATATGGGTCATTAAATACTTCATAGGAAGCAGAAGTTCCATCAAGCTAAAAACCAAGAACTTAAGGCTTGAAAAGCGCCTTGTCATGGGAATATTCGCAATAGGAATGTCTCCTTTTGCCATTCAGCTCGCAGGAAGCGTGATTAACATAATAGCGAACAAGGCCCTTTTGACATATGGAAGCGACTATGCAGTGGGGGCTATGAGCATAATGATAAGCATAGCAATGATGTTTTTGATGCCTGTATTCGGAATAAACCAGGGAGCTCAGCCTATAATAGGCTTCAACTACGGAGCAGCCAAATATGACAGGGTAAAGTCAGCCCTTTATAAGAGCATAGGCAGCGCCACATTGCTGTCCGTAGTGGGGGCAATTGCCGTTCAGTCAGCCCCAGCATCGCTTATGAGAATATTCACCCCGGATGCCGATATAATATCAATAGGAACCGGCGGCATGAAAATACTCATGCTGATGCTTCCAGTGATAGGTTTTCAGATAGTTGCGTCAAACTTTTTCCAGGCCATAGGGAAAGCCAAGGTTTCGCTTTTTCTCAGCCTTCTAAGACAGGTTATAATATTGATACCGCTCTTGCTGATACTCCCCGCAAAGCTCGGCCTTTTCGGAGTTTGGGTGTCGTATCCAATATCCGACATGCTTTCGTCGCTTATAACTCTGGTGTTTTTGGCTAAAGAGATAAAAACTCTAAGCAATACTCCCAGTGTAGGAAACAGCCTTCCAAATGCATCTTAGGCTGAATAGCTTAATAAAAATAGACAGCGCTTACCTTATCAAGGAACACTGTCTATTTTTATATCTAAATTCCCTTATTCTTGTTTTGCTGCCTCATGGCTTCCACAAACACTCTTGCAAGATATGGATCAAATTGTATGCTTGCGTTATCTTCTATTTCATGCAGCGCCTTGCTTACGCCAAGCCCTTTTCTGTATGACCGGTCCGACACCATGGCATGGAATGAATCGGCAATACAGACTATCCTCGCATAAAGGGGTATTTCTTCTCCTTTGAGCCCGTCGGGATATCCTCTTCCATCCCATCTTTCATGGTGGTATCTCACGCAAGAGAGTATATCGTCGTCCTGCACCATGCCCTTTACTATATTGTATCCAAGCATGGGGTGCTTTCTTATATACTCGGTTTCAATCTCATTGAGCTTTGAAGGCTTGTTTATTATGACATCGGGTATCCCTATCTTTCCGCAGTCATGAAGAAGCGCACCTATCCTGAGCCTGTATATCTGATCTTCCGAAAAATCTATTTTTTCGGCAATCAACAGGGAATACATGGCCACATTATCCGAATGCATTCCCGTATATTCATCTTTTGCATCTACCGCCTTTGTAATCGCAATCACAGAGTCTATGAATACATCCTTTTGAGCCTGCTCTCTCCTGCCCTTAAAAAGAATAGCCTCAATTTCCCCGTTGTATACGCTTACTATGTTTCTTCCGAGGCTCTTTGCATAATGCATGGCGATCTCGCCCTTTCTCACAAGGCCGTGTGAATTCATAGAATCCGCAGGATATGAAGCTATTCCCATGCTCATGGTCACGGGCATATGGTCGCTGTATCTTTGTATGTTGAAGCTTTTTCCCATGCCTATTCTGAGCCTTTCTGCTATGGGCCTTGCATTTTCTGCATTTTTTCCCATGAGCATAACTACGAACTCCTCTCCTCCATACCTGAAAACCTCAGACCCCTTTGGAACGCTCCTTTTAATATATTTTGCAATTTCCTCGAGAAGCAAGTCTCCAACCCCATATCCATATGCGCTGTTTATGTTTTTGAACTTGTCAACATCTGCCAGAATGATCGACATGCTCTTAATACCGGAGTCTACCTTTTCTTCGAATGTCTCATGAAAATACCTGTGGTTGTAAAGGCCTGTAAGCTCGTCTTTTTTTGACATTGTCATCAACGCTTTGTTTTCCTCATTGCTCCTGGCTATCTTTTCAACCATTCCGTTGAAAGCTGCTGTAAGCCTTACGATTTCGACAGGCCCCGACTCCTTGAGCTTTACAAGTGTGTTTCTGCTGTTCATTATTGTCACCTGCTCTTCCAGCCTCTTCACGGGCATTATGACCTCCCTTTTGAACTCGGAGCTCACAGCCAGCACCAGAAACAATGCAAATATCAAAGCTCCAATCGCACTTTTGCCCGTAATGCTTTCTATCTTTTCAAGCATACTTATCGATTCAACAATTCCAAAACTACCTATCCTTTTTCCGCCTATACCGTATATATCTGTATTTTTAAACGCATAAGATTCGCCTTTGTCATCCGTAATTAACGCTACTTGCATTTCCTCTTCCCAGCTTTGCTCATCAAGCAAAGCCCTTATACCCGGAGGCGCCGCCACTATCTTTCCATTGTAAGTGAAAAAAATATCAATGCCGAACCGTTCTTTCAAACTCTGCAGCATCTCATCGTCTATCCTGTCAGCAATGACAAGCACCCCTGCGGGTTCTCCGCTGTAATCGCTCATCAGCACAGGCACTATTGAAATTATATACAGCGTGGAATTGTAACATGTGTATCCAGACAGTTCAAGGTAGCCTTTTCCGTCAGCATTGGATGCCAATATCTTTTTTGTATAGTCCAGAGACATTATATCTTGCGCAAGCCCCAAGTCTACTCCATGATGCTTTATCACTTTTCCGTCTTTTCTTATTATGGAAACTATGTCTACGCCATAATTGAATGGAATCCATCTCATGAAGTTTTCTTTAAAGAAAGCGTTTTCGTCAACATCGGAGCTCAGTTTTTCATATGCTTCGCTCCATATTCCGTAATCCCTTGCAATTGAGGTAAGCCTTTCAGCCTCAACATTCCATACCTTTACCGTATTGTCGACGCTCTTTTCAATATTTCGTTTTTCGACTGCTGAAAAAAAGCCTGAAATGGCGAAATTGTTCAGCACAAGCTGAAATGATACAAGTATCAGTATGATAGTGCTTACAAACATCCTAAATTTTTTTTGAAGGCTTGCTCCAGTAAGTTTATTATATATTTTCAAAGCCTCACCTCTTTTAAAAGACAAATCGTCAAATAGATATGAATATTCATTTGAAATTCCATTTTAATACAATTATACCCCCCTGTATTGACATGAAACTCACATTATACTTGAGAATACAATATGTATTCAAAAATACAAATCAAAAAACAGGAGCCGAAGGCGTTTTTAATGCCTTTAGCTCCTGTTTCCATTTGAATAATGATATTGTGTTTTGCTATCTGCCCATTTGCTGCTATTGATTTAATTTTTGCTGGGTTCTCTCAAATTCTTGACAGCATATACACTACAGTTTGAACTTACTCATTTCATCCTGCAGGCTCTCTGCAAGCTCTTTCAGATTGTATATCTGTTTTGATATATCCTCCACAGATGCAACCTGCTCCTCTGTAGCAGCAGAGACCTCCTGAGTCGCTGCTGATGTTTCCTGTGAAGATGCAGATATGTTTTCAACCACATGGACAACTTCGTCCTTGAGCACTGTCATCTTCCTGCTGTTTTCCTGTATCCTTTCTATGTCTTCGCTAAGCCCCTGTATGGAACTAGATATCTGATTGAATACTACATCAGTCTCATTAACAGCTTTCGTTTGCTCTTCTACAGCCTCTTTAGTCTTTTCAACAGATAAAACCGCTTTTTTGGTCATGTTTTGAATATCATCAATCATAGACCTGATTTCCTCTGCAAACCTCGAAGACTCTTCTGAAAGTTTCCTCACCTCTTCTGCAACCACGGCAAACCCTCTTCCCTGTTCTCCCGCCCTTGCAGCTTCTATGTTCGCATTGAGAGCAAGAAGATTCGTCTGCTCTGCTATTGCGGATATTGCATCAACTATCATTGTTATTCCTTCGGCTTTCTTGTCCACATCAAAAACCACATCATTTACTTCCTGCGCCGCACTGCTGCTTTGGGAACTCCTTTCATCAAGCTTTTTGACTATTTCAAATCCCTTTGCGGCAAGCTCATTAGTACTCATTGAAATATCCTTCATGTCTTGAGCATCTTTTGAAACCATCTCAATTACACCAGCCATATCACTTATTATATTTGCACCGGTGATTGTATCTGACGACTGTTTTTCTGCGCTTTTGGCTATATCTCCCACCGTAACTGCTATTTCATTTGATGCCTCTTCCGATTTTGCCGAAACCGATGTAAGAGCCGTGGCCGCCTCGCCAACGGTGACTGCAGACTTCATTATATCTCCCAAAAGACTCTTTATATCACACTGAAGCTTGTTCATGGCCCTTGCAAAATCTCCAAATTCATCATTCTTTTTCAGCTGGCTTTCAGGCACCTCGCTTGTAAAGTCACCTTCCGCCATCACTGAAATGTGTCCCCTTGCTATGTTAAGAGACCCGGCAATATTTGAAGCTATCAAAAGGGCTATAAGCACCGCCAGCACAATTCCCACGGCAATTCCCACAAATATAGAGCTTTTCATCACATTGGTATCTGCAAGCAGCTCTGCTTCTTCAACTGCCGCAACTATTTTCCATCCTGTCTTTTCGTTTGTGGCAAATGTCAAAAATTTATCCGTACCATTGTACTCATATTCCATATATCCGGTGGAACTTTTCGACAGGTTTTCCCAGAAATTAGGTTTGGACTTTGTGTCCTCACCTATTTCTTCTTTATCTTTATGGGCCAGCATAACTCCGTTGTTGTCAACTATGAACATATATCCTTCCTTGCCTATTTTTACAGAGTCAGACTGCTGAGTCAGTATGTCAAGGCTTACATCCATTCCCGTAACACCCACAATTTGGCCGCTATCGTCTGTTACAGCACGTACAACAGATATTATGGTGTTTCCTGTAAATGCGTCTTCATATGCATCTGTCCAAACTGTCTTTCCCTTATTTTCCAGAGCAAGACTGTACCAAGGCCTTTTTGTAGGGTCGTACCCGTCAGGAAGGTCCGTCTCTGGATATATGTTCATTACGCCGTCACTCGATCCAAAATATGTATTCATTATATAACTATTACTCTTTTGTACACTTTTTAGAGCCTCATAACCCACAACCTGCTCATAAGTCTTTATGTACGAGTTTTCTGAAATTGACACGAGCTGAAGCTCCATTGAACTTAAGAACTGGTCTATGAACTTTTCGCTTTCAGATATGGTCTGCTGATTTGTGACCTCAATCTTGCCTTTCAATATTTCAAATGCCTTGTTGTATGAAAAATATCCGAATAGTGCAAGCGGCATAACTATCGCCGCCAGTATAAGCGCAATCAGCCTTCCCTTTATGCTTCCTCCCCTTCTTTTTTGCTTCTCCACATTTTTCAAAACCATCACCCTTTCAAATCAATATTTTACTTACATGTCGTTGCAGCCAGATTCCTTCGAAGTTAAATTTTAAGTAATTTTGTTAAAAAAATATTAAAAAATAAATACCTCATAGAAATATTACCATATTTAGACGACTATATACAATTCATTTCACCGTTTATATAGCCAAATCAATTAATAACCTAATATGATTTTCAAATGTCTTCGATTTTTTCAATTATATGATAATTCTAATTTCCCTCTGTTTAGCTTGTTGAATTTAAAATATTCTAATACAATTGTGTATATACCGAATATATAATGCAGTTAGCATGGCATTAAAACCTAACGGAGTGTTTATACCCCGATATATTCGTTTTAAACAGACTTTTAAAAATGGAGGTAATCATGTCACATATATTTGACGAAAATATGAGGAAAAAGCTCGAAGGACCAAAGAGGCAGGAAGAGATGAAACCCATTCAAACCCTTAAAAAGCTCGGCCTTGAAAAGGGCGATGTAATTCTGGACATAGGGTGTGGAATAGGATTTTTCTCAATCCCCGCATCCGAAATAGTTGGAGAAAGTGGAAAAGTCTATGCAGCGGACATTTCAGAGGTAATGCTCAAAGAACTTTCAGAAAAAATTTCCAAGCAGGGTATTACAAACATAGTCCCGGTGCTTTCGGACGGCAATTCAATATCCACTGGCGGCCAGCCCCCTACTTTTTGCCTCCTCGTGAATGTGGTTCATGAAGTCGACGACAAAGAAGACCTCATAGGCATGACCCATTCTCTAATGGATAAAGGCGGAAAAATTGCCGTAATAGATTTCAAGAAGATACCCACGGACGGAGGCCCTCCCCTTGAATTCAGGCTATCCCAAGGCGAATTGGAAAATCTTCTCAAATCTCAGGGATACACTATAGCGGGAAAGGGCGATATTTCCGAAAGGTTTTATTTTGTAACGGGTGAAAAGTAGAAATCATCTCCGAAAGTCCTTTGAATTCGAAGGGAAATAGACTAAAATAATTGTAAGGACAAAATAGATATGTAGTTTAAAAGAAGGAGATATCATGAATAAGACTGGAAAAGTTATATCCATAAACATAAGCGAGACAAAAGGCGTAGTGAAAAATCCCATTCAGGAAGGTTTTTTCAAGGAAAACCACGGCCTTGAAGGAGACGCCCATTCAGGAGAATGGCACAGACAGGTGAGCCTTCTTGGAATCGAGAGCTTTGAAAAGATGAGGGCAAAGGGAGTGGAGCTTAATCCTGGAAAATTCGCTGAAAACCTTACTACCGAAGGGATAGTTCTTTACGATCTTCCGGTGGGAACCCAGCTTAAAATAGGCGATACGCTTCAGGAAGTGACTCAGATAGGAAAGCAGTGCCACCACGGCTGCGAGATCAAAAAGCTCGTTGGAGACTGCGTTATGCCAAGAGAAGGCATATTCACAAAGGTTATAGAGGGCGGAGTAATAAAGGCAGGAGACTCTATAGAAGTGCTTTTAAAATAGAACAGTTATTTTTAAAACCAAGGCCATGCGCTTTGGTTTTTTTGTTTCTCGTTTTTGGGGTATTATTGGAATATGCCAAATTAAAAGGATGTAATGTTTTGGAAGGACAGACCACCTTTCAAACAAGCGTGAGGAATTTTTCAGCCTCGACGATATAATTGATGAGTTCAGGGACTACATAAAATCCGGTATGGACTTTGACGTCGTTACCATAGTCGGTGAGGGCAAGCCCTCGCTCTACTCAAGGCTGGGAGACCTCATAGTGGAAATCCAAAGGCTTGTCCAAAATCCCGTTGCGGTGATAACAAACGGAGCACTGCTTTGCGAGCCTGACGTAAGAGATGAGCTTATGAATGCCGACATAGTCCTTCCAACGCTTGATGCATTCGACAGCGAAAGCTTCAAAAGGATAAACAGGCCGCATACAAGCCTTGTATTCAAAGATGTCTACAAAGGCCTGGTCGAGTTTTCACACGCCTACAAGGGTGAGCTTTGGATAGAGGTCATGATAATGGACGGCATAAACGACGATTTGGAATCCCTCGGAAAAATAAAGGAGCTTTTGGAAGATGTGACTTACTCCAGGGTATACATAAATACTCCTGTAAGGCCTCCAGCCGAAAGCTGGGTAAGGCAGTCCTCTTCTGACTCCATATAGCTGGCCGCCAAAATACTAGGCGGGATATCAATAGAAATGCTCGACTCCGAAGGCTTTTTCAGCGAAGAGCAGGACGACTACAGGGCAATACTGAGAATAATAAAGAGACATCCAATGAACAACATGAAATCACAGGTTTTTTAACCTCAAGAAAATGCCCCGATGTAGACGAGATATTCAAAAGGCTCTCAGAAGACAGTGCCGTGCAAACCATAAAATACAAGGACTACACGACATACAGGCTCAAAATGTGATATACTCTAAATATATTTTACAGAAAAGGAGACTTTTGTTATGAAAAAAATATTGACCACACTTCTCGTCCTGGTTATGGCATTTACGCTTATCGGCTGCTCTTCTAAATCAAACAAGAGTGAGCCCATGCTTTTAACCGGAAAAATACTTCCCAATTACATACCAATGGGCGTGGGTATTTCACTTGATGAAGCTATGTCCATAGACGGCCGGGAAGTTACCGAAATTTACTTTGATGATGATTCTATAACAGACCTTGTCCCTAGAAAATACTTTACATACTATTTTGAAGGCGGAACTTCAATAGATTCGGACAAATATACCGGTAAAATCCCAATTACAGTTGAAGTCGACCCTGCCAGCCTTGTTTACACCGAAAACCTTGGAAGGACATCGGCTGTAATAAGCAAAGTCGTATCCATTGACGAAGAACAAAACCCTTCAGACAAGACTAAGGGCGAATACCCTGTAGACTATTACAAGCAAGTCTTCAATGCACTTGTCGGATCAAACGGCGGCGATGTAATTCCGGTTGACGTCAAGGACCACTACCTCTACAAGAATTCATCAAATTCAGCGGCTGGCAAAGAATTCAAAGCGGCAGTAGACAAGCTCGTTGAAAACGGATATGTGTTTCGCCAGGCGGAGGGCGAATTCCTCATGGAGCTCCTTTCGGAGGCGGAAATAGAGGAAATAGACTTAAGCCTTTCTGCAAAAGAGTTTTTGCAAAGATATCCTACAGACTATGTTTCAACGCAGGAGAACGGTGGATACCACGGCTTCGACACTGTCTACGAATACCCTTACACAGGTCTTACAGTCACATATTTCCACGATGACAAAAACGACCTGGGCAGCGCATATCTTGGCTCTGTAGCACTGACTTCATACAAGTATACTGTAAAGGGTCTGGACATATCAGTTGGAATGGGCCTTGAAGAAGCATACCAGTATTGTAGCGCAAATCTCGAGAAGATGTATAACATGCATGCCGATACGTACATGGATGAAATTTTTGTTTTCAACAACATGGCCTTGGTTTTAAACGACAGGGCATTTGGCGAGTATGGCGCAGTAACGCCAGAAGACAAAGTGGAGAAGATATCAATTTATATAATGGAAGACTAAGCTTATGCTTTAAATCCAAAGGTAACCCCCACACGTTAATTATAATAATAGATAGGCTATATGGTATTCTATGTAGCTTTATCTATTCTTTTTTTACTTTTTATTTCCAATGTGTTCTGGTTTGTAGGGAATTTGTATTATTTATGTGAACAGATAAAATTTGCGCATTTAGTCATTTATTGTCGTTTTATATACACAATAATCATCTAAAAGAAATGGAGGTTTCGTCATGGAAAATCATGTAAAAAAACATTTTGTTGAACGTATGATTGAGCAGATTCTTGGCATATATAAAAAACATATGGATATAAGCGATGATCAATACGCTGTATTACAATACTCAATACGTCTTCTTATAAGCTCTATTCTTAGTTATGCATTTACTCTTGGACTTGCATTGTTTTTGCAAATATTCCCGAATGTTCTTGTTATAATACTTACAGTCTCTGTATATCGTGCATTTTCAGGAGGAGCACACTGTTCATGTATGGGGAATTGTGCGATATATGGAGCACTAACAATGAATGCAATCGGGTTAATATCTAAATTTTTTAATCCAAACACCTCAGTTATGCTGAGTATAATAGTGTTTGCATTTGCCTTTTCACTTTGGGCCATTGCAAAATATGCACCTGCAGACACCCCTGGTAAACCCATATCAAGTAAAGTACAGTATCAAAAGTTAAAGAGAATGTCTATAGTTGTTCTTTGTACATGGCTCTTTGGATGTATTGTATGGTATTCAATTTTTAATACTGTTAACATCATTGTATTCGCATCGACGATGGCTATGATTTGGCAAAGCTATACACTTACAAGCAATGGTTACAGATTCTGTCATTTCATGGATTCAATTATAAGTAAATTAAGATTTAAGTAAAATGCGGTCTAGCTCCTTTCAAATACATATTGAAAGCTGAGTAATATAGATTGAAATAACAATTGTAGGGAGGGATTTTAAATGATGAGAAGAATGTTACAGCTATCTATAACAATACTTACATTCCTAGCTTTTGCAAATGTAGCATCAGCAACAAGTATTGCGGCTTACCAGCCTGAAATACCAGAGCAGTTCAAATAATTAAAAATGAAATAATTTTTTATTGCTTAAAATCCCATGTTTTTCATGGGATTTTAGTTTTTAGACAAAACAATCCGCCCTAATGGCAGAAATCTATAGCTCGAAGTCTTGGCTCAGTATGGAAGCTAAGGTGTTTTCTGAAATATTGAAGTTTTTCATATTTTCAATATAGGATGCGGAGTCTATAAAGGGCCAGTCGCTTCCAAACATTATTTTGACTTCGGGATATTGTTGGAGCAGGGATTCAATACATTTTATATCGGACCCTATTGTCTCCTTGAATGTGCCGATTATTACCTCATTTGGGGTTATGACTACACCGGAAAAGTCCAAATATATGTTTTCTTGGACTTTTAGAGGAGCGCAGGATATTCCCTTTAAAAATAATTCAAATGTAAGCTTTGTAATTTCGTCAAATCCCCCCCAGCCGCCGATATGGGCTATTATGATTTTTAGATTTTTGTGGTTTTCACATATGAAATCAATGAATTTCAGGGCTTTTTGCGGATTTTCATTTCGCCTGCTTCTAAAATGAATAATTACAGGAATGCTGTTTGACTCTGCAACTGATAGTATTTGGGATAGCCTGCTCAGATGGTATTTGTCTTCAATGTCTATTCTGGAATTTGTAAAGTGAAGCTTCAGTCCTTTGGGCGTTTCATATCTGCAGCACCTTGTCACCTCGTCAAGAGCATATGAAGTAAGGGGGTTTACACTGAAAAATGGAATAAGCCTTCCGTTTGAAAGAGAACATTCCCTAATGACAAAATCATTTTCCCTGACTGTATTTTGAATGGGATCTTCTATATTCATATCTTCCATCGAATAAATGTATGCAGAAGATATTGCAAACCCCTTGTATATGCCAGCGTTATCCAAAAGCGAAATGATGCTCTTGTGGTCATGTCCGCCAAAGGGGTTCCCGTTGAAAGTCTTCTTACCCGTTATGGATTTTATAAGATCTGCACATTCGCAGCTGGTCATATGCATATGACAGTCGATAGGGTATTTATATTCTGAAGGCATAGTAATCTCCTTTTTATATAGATATGTTTTGTCGATTGAAATTTAATTGTCTAAAAAATGCGGTTTATAATCATAAACCGCATTTTTTCAATATACAAGTAAGTTCATATTTTGTCAAATTGAGAGTTTACATGAGCTTGAGTTTTATAAAAATAGAGGTTCCCTTTGTTCATATAATTATCAAATTCACTTAATCAAGCAGGCTGTATCCTTCACTTTGCAGCCTTGCCTCCTGCTCTATGAGGCCGCTCACAACTATGTCCACATGCTCTGCAAACTCCACTTCCAGCGCCTCGGCTGAAGCAATAAGCTCCTCACGGTTTACCGCCTTGGCAAAAGCCTTGTCCTTCATTTTTTTCTTGACTGATTTTGCTTTAAGCCCTTCAAGCCTAGTAGGACGCATAAGCGCAACCGCAACTATAAAGCTTGCCATTTCATCAACGGCATGCAGGCACTGACGCTCCCTTGTGTCCCTTGGCACTCCTGATTCAATGCCATGCGAAAGTATTGATTTCACGAATTCATCCTCAAGCCCTGAACCTTCAAGCAGCTTTGGCGCATTATCGGGATGCTCCTGCGGGTATTTTTCAAAGTCTATATCGTGCAAAAGCCCCAATAGCCCCCAGCGGTTTTCGTCCTCTCCGAATCTTCTCGCATAGGCCGTCATTGCGGCCTCTACTGCTAACGAGTGGCGCAAAAGCCTGTCTGTTTTCACATGCTCCTTCAATAGTGTTAATGCTTCTTCCCTGTTCATGTCTTATCTCCCCCTGTAAATTATATGTATTGCAAAATTCAATTAAAATTATATTTTTCATAAAATGAATATTATAATATATTACCCACTTTTCGAGAACAGCCCCATATTAATTTTCCATTCTTATTGCTTACTTAAATTATAAAATGCAAAAGCCTGAGGGAAAATCCCTCAGGCTTTTATATACTATCTATCGAATTTCACTATATTGCAACTACAGTTGCTTCCCTTATTATTGGATCCGGCATGTGGACAACCGATACATTTTACGCCTTTTCTCTTTTCGATAATGAGTTTCGCAGTAGATAGGCCAATAATTGACAGTATCACTGCTCCAACAATTATATTTGTCATGATTTTCTCCTATGCACTCATTTTTAAATTCTTCTGATTCGCCTTTTCCTCGCCTTTTTTCACAAGGTATATGACATACCCCGCTATTGCCGCAACAGCAATGAGACCAGGGATGAAAGCAGTTCCGAAAAAACCCGTTGTAACAAGTGTCCCTATCTGGTAAGTAAGGAATGCTACAGTATATCCCATTCCGAACTGGAATGCAATGCCGCCCCAAAGCCATTTCTTATCTTCCATTTCCGAGTTCATGGCTCCAATGGCTGCAAAACATGGAGGTGTAAACATGTTGAACATAAGGTATGCCAGCGCAGCCACTGAAGTCAGTCCCATAACGCTTGCAACATCTGCTCCTCCTGATACAAGAGCCAGTTCTTCAGTGTCTATAAAGTTTGTGATGGAGTAGACCACTGCCAGAGTGCCGACAACATTCTCTTTTGCGATGAAACCTGTAATAGCCGCTGCCGCAAGCTGCCATGCCCCGAATCCAAGAGGAATAAGTATTATGGCAAACGGCGATGCAATACTTGCAAGTATGCTTGTACTCTCTGCTCCTTCGGCAACTACCTGAAGCTGCCAGTTGAATGTCTGCATAACCTGTACTGCGGCGTTGCAAAGAAGTATTATAGTACTCGCTTTTATGATGAATGATTTTGCTCTGGAGAATGTTGAAATTGTAGCCCTCTTTATGCTTGGAAATCTGTATTCAGGCAGTTCCATTATGAAGAATGATCTTTTGTTCTTTTCGCCAGTGATTCTTACCACTATCAGCGCCCCAATGATTATTATCGCAATGCCCATGAAGTACATCGCCGTACCGACCCATGCCGCATCTTCAAAGAACGCGCCTGCAAACAGTGCAATAACAGGCAGCTTCGCGCCGCAAGGCATGAATGGAGTCAGCATTGCAGTAGTTCTTCTTTGTCTTTCATTCTTGATTGTTCTAGTCGCCATGACACCAGGTATCGCACAGCCGGTACCTATGACCATAGGTATTATCGACTTACCCGACAAGCCTACACGCTTGAAGAAACGGTCCATCACCACGGCAACACGCGCCATATAGCCACAGTCTTCAAGCAGTGCCAACAGGAAGAACAGCACCATTATAAGCGGCAGGAATCCAACCACTGCGCCGACACCGCCAATGATACCGTCCAGCAGCAGCGAGCTGAGTATAGGCGATACGCTTTCGCCGAGCATACTGTCCGCCCATGCATATATGCCGTCAATCCATCCGACAAACGCATCAGCAAGAAGCGGCCCCAGATGTGTCTGTGAAATCGAGAATACCGCCCACATGACCATCGCAAATATCGGAATTCCAAACCACTTGTGAGCTACAATCCTGTCAACAGCATCCTGTCTTGTCTGACGGTTGCTGCTCACCTTGCGCTCTTCCACTTTTAAAACAATGCCGTTAACAAACTCATAGCGCTTTTTATCGGAAGCCTTCACCGCTTTAGCATCTGTAAGGTCAACTCCCCTGCTGTCATATGGAGCGCTCTGACTTTTGCCTTTAACTTCCACAGCTTTGGAAATCAAAGCTTCCAAGCCATTGCCGCTCGATTTCGTCGATACGGTCTTTACAACCGGGCATCCCAGCGCCTTGCTTAAAGCTGCCGCATCAATCGCCATTTTCTTTTTGTCGTTCAAATCGCTCTTGTTAAGTGCCACAACCACCGGGATTCCAAGTTCCATAAGCTGCGTCGTAAAGAACAAGCTTCTGCTTAAGTTTGTCGCATCAACTATATTTATTATTACATCCGGGTTTTCATTTTTTACAAAGTCACGGGTGATTGACTCCTCGGATGTAAACGGCGACATGGAATATGCACCAGGAAGGTCAACTGCTGTGATCTTCTCGCCGCTCTTGTTTAAGTTCTTTTTAACTTCTCCTTCTTTTTTGTCAACAGTAACGCCCGCCCAGTTGCCTACATGTTCAATTTTACCCGTTATGGCGTTGAACAATGTTGTCTTGCCGCTGTTCGGGTTACCTGTTAGTGCTATTTTCATAATTCCCCTCCTAAAGCCTATTTTGCCGGCACAGCCGGCTTAATATAAGTACAAATTAATAATCCATTGTATATGAAATCAGATGTCAGAGTTAACCTCGGTTAACTCAATGTCAAATTGAAAAGCTATACCTCTATAGCTCGTTCAATAAAAATGCTTTCCATTATTATTTTTGTTTTTTGAAAATCCATTTGAAAGTTAACGCAGGCTAACTTCAATTCAAAATAAAAAACTATACGATTATAGCCCTTGCAAGTTCAGAATCAATGCTGTACCTTGCATCTTTTACAGATATGACATAGTTTTCAGCCAATACGGATATCACCGTCACCTTTTCACCTTCATAACAGCCCAATGTGAACAAGAAATCTTTCATATCCTCATCGTCAGTTTCAATCCCCTTTACTGCATATTCCTCATCTACTTTTGCTTCAGATAAATTTTTCACCACATCACCACTTGCCTTTTTAAATTCATATGTTCCCATCATTACTCCACTTACTAAAGTACTAGCCATATATATCCCCCCTCACATACATCACTTTTTAATCTTTACAGCATTCTTTTCAAAATATGCTTCTATTGCCTGAATCATGTCCTCACTTACAACATGTTCCATCCTGCAGGCATTCTCAGATGCTTCAGCTGCTGTCAATCCAAGCGAATGTTCAAGAAAGCTTGTAATCAACTGATGGTTGTAATATATCTTTTCAGAAAGCTCCCTGCCCTTTTGCGTAAGAGTTATGCTGCCATAAACTTCCTTACACACCAAATCTTTAGCTTTGAGCTGCTTCATAGCTTTTGACACACTTGCCTTTGAAACCCCCAGAGCTTCGGCAATGTCTACCCCGTGAGCATGGCCATGCTCTTTTTCCAATATATAAATAGTTTCCAGGTACATTTCAACTGATTCATTATAACTCAAAAAACTACCCCCTATATATCGATTCACATAGCCTGCGTTTAAAATCGCATCAAGTTAACCTCGGTTAACAATTCTAGTTTATACCCACTGAGAAGCTTTGTCAATAAGCTTTTAATATTTTTATGATAACTTTAGTTAAGCAAATAGCGGCTTATACACCTTATAATGATCAAGAGAGACAGGATCAATCGGAAATACTTCGACAGATGAAAAACATTTCAGAGTATTGCCTTGCTCCTGATGGATTCGGGTGCCTGAAGCACCATCTTGTTAACACGAATCAAAGTGGCATTATCATAAATCTTTGTCATTTCTTTCAAAAGGATAACGGATAATAACCGGGGTGTTGAATCCTACACCAAGCTCCAAAAGGAGAATCTCCCCTCTGATGCACTTATGAACTCCACATAATCTCCTTTGTTATGCATATGATTTACTTCTACAAAACAATGGTCAATTCTTAGATTCGGACACAGTAATTCGCCACACTCCGGGCAAATCGGAATATCTTCCTCCCTGATTTCCAGGCTCTCCTCATTGAATCTCTGGAGCATTTTCCCAATAATTTCTTCATTGTCATAAATAATATCATTGCAGCCATGCTGGCACTGATATTTGCCATAACTCCCCTGCATTGCAAATACTTTGTCCTGATCAAAGCTACCTTTAAAGAATTGTCCGTCTGCATTTGTCGTAATGACAAAATATTTCCTGTCCTTGATTATATCATATAGCAGTCTGTACGTATCCAACTGCTCCTGGCTGTAAGACACGTTATTTATATGAACAACGTATTTGGAAAGAAGATTGTATCCCATTGTTATCTTCGCCATGCCGACTTCCTCATCATATCCCTGCCTTTCCAGCTGTACATGGCATGCATGTCTGAGACCCAATCCTGCCGCATCCTGCGCATGATTCGGTAATAAAATATCCTTTCATCTGCAATTCATCCGCTCCCAATGAAAAGCTTTTTCTGGTTATTGGTCTAGTGGACAGATCAAAAAACTCGCCACGGCCTTCATACAGTCTAAATACCTCTAAAACTGTTCTACTTTCACATTGAAGGATATTTTAATACTGGATGTGGCAAGTATCTTCTATGAACAGAGTAAGATCTTCCATTAGGTTTACAATTTTAGCGCCCGGATTAAATGTTCCATCTGGACCGAAGAGAATTCTTATCTTAGGTCTTGTTGGAAAGCTTCTATTATTTTCAACAACAATGCCTTTCTCTCCAGTACTAAGAATAACGCCTGCCCCCGGAGTATAAATGGCAATGTTTTCAACAAATTTTTTGTATATCTCCAGGTCTAATTGGGTTGTAGTCATAGAAGTCAACATTTCAAGTGCTTTATATATAGGCATCTTTTCTCTGTACACCCTATCCGATACCATTGCTTCAAATGCATCACAAATGGAAACTATTCTAATGCATTTATGTATTTTTTCACCTGTTATACCTAATGGATATCCTGAGCCGTCTAATCGCTCGTGGTGCATTAATATTATCATCTTTGCTATGGCAGAAATAGATTGATTTGACTTAACCATGTCATATCCATGTACGGGATGTTTTTTTATCATCTTGTATTCTTCATCTGTTAGTTTGCCAGCTTTATTAAGAATTCCATGTGGAATATTAACTATCCCTATGTCATGCATCAATGCGCCCGTTCCCAAATCAGCTATTTGTTTTTCTGGAAGGCCTAAAGCTCTGCCTGTTAACAAAGCAAGAATTGCAACATTTACTAGATGTGTATAGGTTGCCAAGTCAGTACTTAAGGTTTCAACCATATTAAATAAACTGTCTTCGTTTTTCTGCAAGTTATCCATGATTTGGCATATTAGTTTTCTTACGTTGAAATATGACTCACTAGAGACAAACATATTTTTATTCTTTTTGGGATCCAGGCTGTCAACGATATTTTTCACCGTATCTACAGCCTTAACCTTTACTATAGGATCAATTACATCTTCAATCTCTATTCCCTCTGATAGGCTATCTTCTATATAGACAGCAGGGATGTTTTTATTTTGTAAATTTTTAATATAACCACTTGTTAGTTCTACATCGTTATTTAACAGAACTTCTCCATTGGCTGAATATACAGGTTTAGCTAATTTCATACCGTCTTCTAAATGCTTTGTATAGACTATTCTCATATATTATTTCTCCTGAATTGTTATTTTAAGCCATATTCCTAATCTACTAAATTGCTAATTTAAACATTCAATTTGATTTTTAAATAAAATATAGGCACCCACTAAAAAAATTGCGTGGGTGCCTATCCATTTTAGAGTTTATGGATGTCAAATAATTCAAATATAATGACAATAAATATTTTCTATTTACAGAGCGAAAAATGATAGCGCTATTAAATAAAAATATTAAAATTCATCAATAGCATAGCATTAATAGAACTTCTTCATATAACTTGATTATTCGGCAACCTGGCAATCATAGAATGGAATTCCTTAGACCCATAGCTTTGCGTCTTTACCTTTCGATAAATTTGCTATTATCGTAATGTAGTTTTTAATTCAGCATATTTATTTGTATTGCTTAATAAGTGACTATCGGATTATTTATATGGTTTAATAAGTGACTATTGGATTATACCATAGCCTTTTCGATTTTACTTTATAATTATGCAGTGTTTTGAAAAAATTCAAAATCAAGTTATGCGGACGTATAAAATTAGAGATATCCATTAATTGCACGACTACATAGAAGTCTACACTCACATTATCTTACTGAGCTAAAACGCACTATCTCAAGGCCAAAGAAATGTCTCGATGTTTTTTTAAACTGAATGCGCTCAACTTTTTCATTTATACACCTTGCACCCTTTGCCTTAAATATTTGATTTTAATTATACGAAAAAAGGAAGCGATTAGTTTTAATCACTTCTACTCATCACAGCATTCTATTTTAAAATGTCAAAGACTGCTCTATTGCATTTACATGACATGTCAGCATGCAGCTTCCACAGTCATCGCACCTGTCCTCACACACCCTGTATGGAGTGCCATCTTATTCATGTCCTAAAACAGTGCTTTCCGTTATGCCGCAAACTGTAACCTTTCCCGTTTCAACAAGTTGCCTGCCAAATGGCTTGTTTGCCATTGTCCTGAAATATATTAGACATCACCGCGCCTATAATAAAAACCATGGCAGGTATGAAAGCTGGGCTTATATCTCTGCTTATGGATGCAATAAATGTACCAGTCCCAAGCTCGCCAACAAGGCTGCTAAATGCAAATGCCAAGGCAAGAATCATATTCACTCGCAAATAGTTTGACATCCCCTTTACAACCCATTCAGAATAAGTCTTCAAATCTGTAATGCCGCGCAAAACATAATATGCACCTGTCAAAGCCAGTATGATTACCGTCATTACCGGTATAAGTGAAACCCATCCAATATCCACGACTCATCCCCCTCTAAAATATTTCAAGTAGTAAAACTTGTTTACAGCAATATTATAGGTGCTATAGGATATCAATGTAATGTAATTCCCATACCAAAAATGGTAAAAACGACACTTTTAAATAAAAGAGCTGAATTCTCATAACGAAAATTCAGCTCTTTTGCCTTTTTTTATTAATAAATATTTTATTATACTTAGTTGCTTTACACTTTGACATTTTTGACAGATTTGCCTTCTACAAACCAATGGCTTGTTCCATTTGCTATCTTTACAAGCGTCAGCATAACTGGAACCTCTACAAGCACTCCCACTATGGTTGCCAGTGCAACCGGCGATGTCGCTCCGAACAGCGCTATTGCAACTGCAACTGCAAGCTCGAAGAAGTTTGACGCTCCTATCATTCCAGCAGGCGCTGCTACATTGTGAGGCAGCTTAAGCACCTTTGACGTCATGTAAGATATGAAGAAAATCAGAAATGTCTGGATTGTAAGCGGCACTGCTATCAGTATAATGTGCACAGGGTTTTCAAGTATGACCTCTCCCTGGAACGAGAATATTATCACAAGCGTGAGCAGAAGACCCGCAATGGTTATGTTGTTGAATTTTGGTATGAATGTATTGTTGAAATAGTCCATTCCCCTGCTCTTTATCACATTCACTCTTGTAAGTATTCCAGCTGTGAGGGGTATCACAACAAACAGCACAACTGAAAGTATCAAAGTATCCCACGGCACTGCAACCCCGCTTACCCCGAGTAAAAACGCCACTATGGGCGTAAACGCCAGCAGTATTATAAGATCGTTAGTCGCAACCTGGACTATGGTATAGGCAGGGTTTCCCTTTGTCAGGTGGCTCCATACAAATACCATCGCCGTACACGGCGCGGCTCCAAGAAGCACGGCCCCCGCAAGATAGTCCTTCGCCAGGTCCGCCGGAATTATGCCCTTGAATACCACGAAGAAAAAGAAAACCGATATGCCATACATTGTAAACGGCTTTACAAGCCAGTTCGTAACCCAAGTCACATAAAGCCCCTTAGGGTTCTTTCCAACATTCTTTACGCTTTGAAAGTCAACCTTCATCATCATAGGATATATCATTATCCATATTAGGACAGCTATGGGTATTGATACGTTTGCATATTCAAATTCGCCCAGAGTATCCGGAATAAAAGGCATATACTTTCCTATCAGGACTCCCACCACCATGCACAGCACAACCCACACTGTCAGATATCTTTCAAAAAAACTAATTCCCTGTAGCTTTTCCTTGCTCATTTTTTCCCTCCAATTTCTTAAGATATAATATATAAGTGCCTATAGCCAGCAGATTGGTCAATTATCTGCCGGTTATGTATTTCTTTTTTTAATACTGCCTCCTCATGGAGCATATTGCCATTAAAAACATGCACATATTCAAATGTATCGATGTGTCGGTCAAAAAAAATGAACCTAGTATTACAAGTTTAAATACTGGACATTTAATGTCCCTATCCACCGAGAAGCTATATTCACTTACAGTCATATGATATACTCTTGCCATTTGTTTGTCAACCATAATGCCTTCTTTCTCCAATAGAATCTGCTTATTAATAATAAAAGTATTTGACATTGCTTTTCTGAGGGTAAATAAGAATTAAATACATAATGATAACTAGAAGGTGATTTTATGGAAAACAAATCCGAAAAACTTATAGCAGCGAATTATGAATTTGCCAAATATTTCTTTTCAGAGCTAAAAGACAATTTTGACATTCTGGCTATGGAAGGGGAAGTGCTTTCAAAAGATGAGATGGGAAATATAATAGATCTATCCATAGCCGCAGAGGACTGCAGCACCGAACAAGCTGGGGTAATAAACATACTAAAGGAAAAATGGCTGTCCTATATTGAAGCTGGAAGCGGCGTGTCTGATGGACTCACGAGGGTTATACATTATATATCCGATTTGCAAGCCAGATACGCTAGATGAAAAGTATGAATAAGACCGCCAAAGCAAAAGCGCCGGTTCAACACATAAAACTGTTGAACCGGCGCTTTTAGAATATTTAATATTGTTCTTGATTTTGTGGCGCTATAGCTTTATTCCCAACCCCATGGATAAGCCCACAGATTTTTTGGTGGCAGAAAGCCGTCAAATTCCTACTCCGGCAGAAGCTCCTCCACTGTATGGTTTGTCCATGAAGAAATCTTGCCCGGGTAGTCCTGTCCGCCTATTTGGGTATTCATCCATATTTTTTCAACCTTGGAAAGATTCATTTTTGTAGTATTTGCAACCGGTATGTCCATATCGAGTGTATACATGTTGTTGTTTATCTTTATGATGTACCTGTACTGGTTCATGGTATTTCCAAGGTCGTAAACCTTCGCCTCATCCTGATTGGCGGCATCCCTTATGCGTCCTATGTCATATTCCCTGCTCATATAAAAAATCTGTGCATCTCCTACGGATGCGGATTTAAGTGATACATTCACAAGCCCCAGCCTTACATCGTCATCCGTGGACAGCATGTCCGCCATATATTCCTTTATCTCGCCCATACTGCTTGTGTTGATTCCTGAGGCCATTTTCAAATGTATGTTGGAATTTGGCTCAAATGCATATGCTTCTTCGCCGCTGCTGAAGTATTGGCTGTAGTCATGGTAGTAGTCGTAATACTGAGCCTTTGTCATCCATGCCTTTGTAAGCGTTGTTTTGCAGTCGTATTTTTTCGTTTTGAGCTCTTTCGCCTCGTCAAGGTTTATGAGCGATTCCGCCCATACTATGTGACCCAGATACCTGCTCATATTTTCGCCTTTCAAAGAAAACGAGTTCATCATTTCCTCAAAATCCTTGCGCTTTTCAGGACTGCTGTACTTTTCATCAGGTATATTGGCGCTCACAATGTATTTGTATCCATTGCCTATTATATATCTGCTTTTTACCACATATGGTTTGTTTGTCACTGTGTTGTATCTCACCGTCACCCCATATCCATTGCCCGTATCCTTTTCCTCTATGACATCGTATACCTTTTCATTGTAATTGTCCCTTATTTTCTGGAGCTCCCCTTTAGCCCAGCCTGATGCGGTTTCTCCCTCATTTGCAGAGCTCATCAGGTTGACAAATACCCCTTCGCCCCTTTCATTCTCATATTCGTAAATATCTTCTTCCTGCATCTGCTGCTCAAGCTCCTCGTCCGTGTATACAGGCGCAAAGCTTTGGTACCTCGCATTTGGAACATCCTCCAGCTTCCAGTAGGGAGCGATTGTTATCTGCCATCCGTAACTTGTATTCTCATAAACTCTTTTTACGCTGTATGACTCCGAAAGCTCCTTTATCTTTGGGTTTTCCTCGTCAAATGCCGGTTTGAATGAAGATGTCAGCTTGTCGAACATCTCCTCGTGGCCCCTGTAAAACTTGCCGTCCATGCTCACAGTCAAATTGTATATGTAGCCATTTGCAACATATATCCTGTTTTCTATAAACTCTCCAAGCTCCTCTGCTGCTTCATCCACCATGTAGTAGTCGTAAAACTGCTGGGCCTTGACTATCCTTATATATCTCTGGCTTGAATCGTCTTCTTCTATGGTGACTGAAAACTCCTTTTCTCCCCACCAGTACCATTCCCCCGTATTCATTTGCATGTTGTAGAGAATGTCTTCAAGAGACTGGCCTTCTTCGTTTTTTTGAACGTCCAAAGACACAGATGCGCTATAGCTTGACGTGTACATGTCGAAATAGTTGACCCTTTCAGACTTGTATATTATGGCATCGTCTGGCAGGTGCATAGACCACTTGTATATCCGGCTTCCCACCTCGTTTTTCATCTTCTCCTGCTGGCTTGAAAAAGCTTCATACAGGTCTATGTCACCGCTGTCTTCGGCATATCCAAGCGTAATTCCCATCGAAAAAGCCATTCCTGCGGTCAAAACCGCCGCCAATAATCTTCTCATGCCAATCCCCCTTTCTTTATTTGTCTTCTTCGACCTCTTTCAAAGTCACCTGCACGTCAAATGTGCTGTCTCCACTTGAAAATGTGAGTGTGACCCTGTCTCCGGGCAGATGCCCTTTGAGGATTTCGTTGTATGCCGCAATAGATGTTGTCTTTTTGCCGTCTATAGCCTCCAGCATGTCCCCTTCCTTGACCTGAGACGAGCTGACCACGGCATCCTTTTGAAGCATTACAACCTTTATCCCCTGATTTGTGGGAAGCCCCACAAGCGCAGCCCAGTTTTCCTCAAGCCCTATGCCGGTAAAGCAGCGCCTTATTTTCCCGAATTTGTTGTAATGGTCCATGAAATAGTTGACGTTCCCTATGGGTATCGAAAAGTTCATCCCAGAAAAGTATGTGTACCCCTGTGCGTTTATGCCCACTAGCTCGCCGTCCATGTTGATCAGTGGTCCTCCTGAATTTCCCGGATTCATTGCCGCATCGGTCTGAAGATATGTGTAAGAGCTTCCTACAGGCCTGTCAAGCCCGCTTATTATGCCCTTGCTGGCGCTGTTTCTGTATCCGAAAAACAGTGGCGTTCCTATGGCAAGCACGTCGTCGCCTACGTCTATTTCCCCTTCATCTGCAAACGATATGGGCTTGAGAGCAGATCGGTTTATCTTTATAAGAGCCAGATCAATGTCAGCATCCCCGTATAGGAGCTCCGCCTTGTAGGCGCTTCCGTCATGCATTACAACAAATATTTCCTCCAAGCCGTCTATGACATGATTGTTTGTAAGTATTTTGCCGTCACTTGAAACTATAACCCCTGAGCCGTGCTGTAAATTTCTCGGGAATTTGGAATATATATATTCTTCCTCCCTGTACATTTTGTTCTCCCCTATTATTGCAACCACTGATTCACTTACGCTTTCTATGACCTCGGGTATTGACTGTAACTGCTGCGAAGCGGCCTTCGCCATTTCCAACGCCCTGTCCGCCTCTACTGCAGACTGTAGCTGTGCATACGATATTGATCCCGTTGAGGATAGAATCATGCAAATTAAGAATATAGCCAAATATTTTTTCATAGAAATCCCCCCTTTTATAATTGCAAAAACACGTAAACAGCAAGCTGCATATGAACTATTCTATGTCCGAAACGTCTATAGATTCTCCTTGCTTGAAGTCCCTGCATTCAATCAGCTTCACCACTTTTTCAGCCACGATTTCAGGCTTTGTCAGCATACCCTTTTTCTTGTAGTTTTTAAACCTTTTCAATTCTGCAAAGTCCTGCTCGTTTGAAGACCTAACTTCCCTTTGCATTTCAGTATCCATTATCCCAGGCGTAAAAGACATTACCTTCACGGGATGCTCTTTGCCTTCTTCCTCAATTCCAACGCATTTTGTGAGCATTTCAATTCCCGCCTTTGCGCTGCAGTAGCATGCAGCTCCGTGCATAGGCCCGTAAGCCGCTCCGGAAGATATGTTTACAATCCTCTTTTGTATTTCCATCTTTTCTGAAAGCCTTATAAATGTGGATATAAGTATAATGGGCGCTAAAAGGTCTACTTTGATATTTTTGATTATGGAGCCGCTTTCGCATTTTGAAATGGGCCTTAGCGGTGACACAACGGATGCGTTGTTTATGAGGTACAGGGATTCTGCCTCTCCTGCTGATATTTTTTCAAACACATCATCCATAAGCCCCTCTATCAGCTCTACATTCGAAAGGTCGAATTCATAGTAATTGAGCTCAACATTTTTTTCATAGGCCTTTTTGACAATTTCCATGTCCTGTTTTCTGGATATGCAAAATAGCGTGTATCCTTTTTCAATAAGCTTTTTTGCTGTGGCGTTTCCAAGTCCCCGGGATGCCCCTGTAATTATGGCGTATTTCATATTCCCTCTCCCTTCTCGCCTTTTTGCCGTATTAAATATGCTGATATATCTCTATATACCATATTGTGTGTCCAAATCAACTCAAAACTCCAAAATACTCCTATATTTATGATTTGATATTTTGTATCGCACTAAAAAATAAGTCCGTGTTTAAATTTTCTGTGTAGTTAATTCCCCTACTATGATATTGAATCTATTATCTTATGCCCGCTGTCCTGGCCACCCTTAGCTATCTACCGTCGAGTTCATCATCATTTGGGGTATATTACGTACATATATAGAGATGAGCATAATTAGGTAAAATAAAGAGTTTGTTGAAATAGACAATCGTATAGTTCAAATCTTTTGAAGAAAAAATTGTCTATTCAATGAAAATGTATATTATTGCTGATAAAAAATGTTTTTAGGCGCACTTAAATAAGCTTTGTGAAAAAATGTGATTATTATGCAGGCTCTTTCATAAGTTTTGAAAGAGATTTTGTAAATTTAACACAGCTTTCATCCTTAGCATTTTTGACAGCACCCAAAGCGGTTGAAAGCACGCAAATATGACCTATTGTATTCAAGTTTGAAATTGAATTTATGTTCCTGACTGAAGGCT
>NZ_FSRH01000003.1 GCF_900141635.1 Peptoclostridium litorale DSM 5388
CCTTGAAAAGCCTTCAGTCAGGAACATAAATTCAATTTCAAACTTGAATACAATAGGTCATATTTGCATGCTTTCAACCGCTTTGGCTGCTGTCAAAAATGCTAAGGATGAAAGCTGTGTTAAATTTACAAAATCTCTTTCAAAACTTATGAAAGAGCCTGCATAATAATCACATTTTTTCACAAAGCTTATTTAAGTGCGCCTAAAAACATTTTTTATCAGCAATAATATACATTTTCATTGAATAGACAATTTTTTCTTCAAAAGATTTGAACTATACGATTGTCTATTTCAACAAACTCTTTATTTTACCTAATTATGCTCATCTCTAGTTTAAGTCAAAAGGTGAATATGTTCAAGCGGGAATAGATATGTAAAAGAGATATAGAGAAAAAGCATTATGACTTTCTGCTAATATAACGCATTTGCCAGAATAAAACGAAAGATGTGAACAGTATTGCCAGAAAAAGTGCCAGGCAAGTTAAAAAATACATATAAGAAATATAATCTGTTGACAGGGTATTTTTAATCTGATAACATTAATATTAACTAAATAACCACTAGATTTAAATTCTGTGAACAGGAAGAGTAGTTGGAATTTTCTATACTTAGCGAGTCGGGTTTGGTGTGAGCCGATTGTAGGAAGTCTAATGAATGGACCTGTGAGAAGCCGGATGAACTCTTATTGAAGAAAGTATTCTTGGCCGGGTAGTCTCCCGTTATAGGGACAGGATATCGAGATTTATCTCTGTATCTGCTGAGGATAGATAATTTTTATTATCTAAAATTGGGTGGCACCGCGATAGCTCATGGCTTTTCGTCCCATTATGTAGGGATGATAGGCCATTTTTTATTTAATTCTAGTGTAAAAATCTGTAAAATAAAAAACGGAGGGATTTACATGAATTTAAAGAAAAACATACTGACGGCACTTTTACTAGCGATAGGATTCATACTTCATCAACTTGTACCGGGAGCACTAGGCAGCATGAAATTTGACATAATGCTTTCTGTCATATTCGTATCCATATTCATAAACAGCGAATTCAAAAATGCAGTGCTTACAGCGCTTCTAGGCGGAATAATAACAGCTCTTACAACTACTTTCCCTGGAGGCCAGCTTCCAAACATAATAGACAAACTCGTTACATGCATGGTAGTATTTGCAATGGTCAAAATAGCCGAGAAGATAAAGTTCAACAAGATATCGGCGGGAATAATAGCATTCGTGGGAACGATAGTAAGCGGAAGCGTATTCCTGTACTCTGCACTCTTAATAGTAGGTCTTCCAGCTCCATTTGGCGCACTTTTCATAGGAATAGTGCTTCCAACGGCAGTGACAAACATATTCGTTACAGTTGCAGTATATGGAGCGGTAAACATGGCTCTTAAGATGTCCAACTTCTCACTTGCAAGACAGTAATCTTAAATATGTATACAGGATTAAAACAATAGTTCCGCAAAAAGAAAGAATCCCGCTTGTAACAAGCGGGATTCTTTCTTTTTGCGGATTTTGTATTGGGAATAGAATTGCAATTGCAAATATAAAACTATAATGTTAAATATTTGAATAAAAGGGTAATATAAACTTGTGCTGAAATATTTCAATTTGAATGTATATTTTAAATGAAAAATCGAGGTGGATGAGTTGGATGGGACTAAATATGCACGTGAGCATGCTTGCTTGGAAAAATTCTCCGAAAATATATTTGAATATGGGGAAGGGTATGCAGTAAACGTACTGAATGAATTGATTGAGCAGGGGATAGAAAAAAGAGCCAGCGACATACATATAAATCCAAAGTCAGACCATGTAGAGCTTAGATTTCGTATAGATGGTTCCTTGAGACTCATATCAAATATAGCTGCTGACAAGATAACAAGCATAATTTCAAGGCTAAAGGTTATTTCAGATATGGATATAGCGGAAAACAGGCTCCCCCAAGATGGAAGATGCATGTTTGAATACAAGGGGAAGCGTTTTGACCTTAGAGCTGCAACTGTGCCGACCATATTTGGAGAAAAGGCGGTCATAAGGATACTCGACAAGAGTAACCTTGGGTATAGTATAGAGACTCTGGGGATGAGCATTGCAGAACTTGAACGTATAAAAAAGTCCATAGGAGGATCCAGCGGAATGATATTGGTCTCGGGGCCCACAGGTTCCGGAAAGACGACGACCATATACTCTATACTTAAACACATGAATCCGGAAAACAAGAATATACTCACAATAGAGGACCCTGTCGAATACATAGTTGAAAACGCATCCCAGATACAGGTGAACAAGAGCAAGGGACTGGATTTTGCTACGGGACTCAGGTCCATAATACGCAGTGATCCGGATATAATAATGGTTGGAGAAATAAGGGATGCGGAAACTGCGCAAATAGCCGCCAGGGCGGCTATGACGGGGCACCTTGTATTGAGCAGCATTCATACAAATGATTCAGCAAGTGCAGTGACAAGACTTGTAGAAATGGGGATACATCCTTTTATGGTGGCTTCTTCACTTAGATGTGTTGTAGCGCAAAGGCTTGTTAAAAAAGCATGCCAAAATTGCAAACAAGAGTACAGACTGCCGAATGAGGAGCTGACTTTTTTTGGAATAGAAGACCATTGTGATTGTGCTTTTACAAGGGGGCAGGGATGTGAAAAATGCTTTGGAACCGGATATCTTGGAAGAGTGGGAGTGTATGAGGTAATGGCAATAGACTCGAATATAAGGGATAGCATAAACCGGGGGGAGTCGGATGCGCAGATTAAAAGAATAGCAGTGGAAAATGGAATGAAAACAATACTTGAGAACTCAGTAAGGCTCGTAAGAAACGGAATTACCACATTTGACGAAATAGCAGTTTTTTTAAATGACAAGGTATAGTCTGGTGGTGTGTGTATGTATACCTATTTCATATTGGGAACAGATGAAAAAAGGCGGATATCATTTGAGTTGGCTGCAGGAGCTGACAAGGAATCGGCTCTGCGCAGCGTATCAAAAAGCTTAAAGTATGTATTATTGGCGTTCAAAATTATTGGAGTTTCGCGAAAAGGCAGTGCTTTAAATCCCGGTGAAATTGGAGCCTTCTTTGACCGGCTTCATATGCTTCTTCGTGCAGGAATCCCACTTTGCAAGGCACTGAATATAATGGAAAACGCATCGGAAAAACTGTCGAAATATGCAAAGCCTCTACATGAGGGAGTAAGCCGGGGTGATACGCTTTTGAAATCTATGGAAATGTCTGACGTTAGATTTCCAGACATGGCTTTAAAGCTAGTGGATTCAGGTGAAAACAGCGGCAACATTGAGTTTTCATGTGAAAAACTTTCGCATTATTATAACAATATAGACTGTATGAAAAAAGAGATAATAAACCTTTCATTATATCCAATCATAGTTTTGATTTTTTCCATAATAATGTTCATTTCAATGTATGTAATAATACTTCCCAGATTTTCTGAACTCGTATACTTAAATGGAATAGAGGTAACAGGCTGGAGCAGCATTATACTGAAGAGCAGTGTGTATGCCAGAAGCCATATTGTCAAGCTGGGAATAATGGTGGCAGCCCTGTCAGCTTCGGCCATGGGCATAGTTAAAAGCAATATAAAGCGGGAATGGATGGAAAAAGTGATTTTAAGATTTCCGCAGGCAAGGAAGGTGTATAAAAGCTTTGTTGGAATGGCATTTTCACAAACTATGGGAATGAGCATGGGCGGAGGAATGAACATACTGGAGGGGGTGGATGCATGTAAGGGGATTTTCAAGGAGAAGGGATACCTGAAGGCCCTGGAGATTATGGAGGAGAACATAAAGCGCGGAGAAGGTTTCTCGAGTGGAATGGCTAAATCGGACATATTCTCCGAAGAACTTGTGGCAATAGTGAGCATAGGGGAGAATTCGGGAAGTTTGCCCAAGGTATTTGAGAACATGTCGAAATACTATGAACGGGCCTTGCAGTCCAACGTGAAAAGAGCCTTAAGCGTGCTGGGGCCTCTGCTCATAGTTGCGGTATCTATTGTAATGGGGACTATGCTGTATTTTGTGGTAATGCCTATAATAGGCACATTGAACAACATGGTTTAGAACAAAGAATAAAGGAGATGGACGTCTATGCAAGCTTTAAAGAAAATTTTGAAAAACAACAAGGGATTTTCTCTGATAGAAGTCATGGCGGCTGTAGTAATGATGGTAGTGCTTATGTCAGTTGTGATTCCAAATGTTATGGGGATGAACGCCAAAGGCAGGCTGGATGCTGATATAATATCAGCTTCTGCGATAGGAAAGGCGGTAGAACTTTATGCAATTGAAAATGAGGATGTGGACGGCGATACGGATGAGATAATAAAAGCCATTGAAAGCGAAGGATATGTAAAAGATGTGGGAGCGCCTAAAAGTAGAGGGTACAGTTGGCAAATAGATGTGGACGATAATGGAAGGGTTAAAGTTGAAATAAGCAAGGGCGGAGAAGCAAAACTGCTGTATCCAAATATTGAAGTCGAAGATGATAAAGGTACTGGAGTGGAACAAAATTAGAGCGTGGGCAGGTGCGAAAGTGAAACTCATGGTGTGGATTGAAGACGAAAAAGCACAAGTGGCTTATATTGATTGCAAAGAAGGCGTAGAGTCGATTTGTGAAATGAGTATTAAACGACATAAGGGAATGGGAGTTCATTCGATAGACGAGGAAAATCTTATATCAGATATACTCAGCTATAGTGCCGCAGCGGGAAAGGGAGTCGGCATGGATAAAATTATATTCATAGACAACTCAAGCTTTTGCATTGCAAGGTGCACAGAGATTCCGCAATTTAGATTTAGATGGATGCAAAAAAGGGCTGCAGTAAATAAATGTATTATGGAAAGCAACATATCTCTTGGAAATTATATTTTTAAGGAGGTTGAAATTAAAAAGCGAAGCGATTGTACTGACGTACTTGTGCTGGCAATAATGCAAAAGCGTATGGATTCCTTCAACCAGATATCGAAAGGGTTGGGCGCACTGAAAACGTCTGTATATTCAGGCGCCCATATTCTTTTCAACGAGGCGGCATGCATTTCTAGTGTATTTGAGCACGGTACATTTCTTTACGACAGAGGATTTTCAGTGATGGAGATGATATTAGAAGCGGAGGGGACTGAGTTTAAGGAACTACAAATAAAAGATGCACGCCAGGAGATCAAGCGGTTAAAGAGTATATTCGGCGAAAAGCATAAAATATATACGAATATCGCAGGCTTTGAGGAGCTAAAAGAAGTGGAAGATTCTCATGCAGGTACAATGTCTCGAAAGTTTAATGTAGACAGGGCTTTGATTGAAAGGCTAAGCGGGGAGCTGTTATGAAAGAGTATATTGACTTCAACAGACTGTACAGGCGTAAAGAAAACATTGGGAAACTGAAGAAATACAGAATTTTCATAATCATGATGTTTTTGGGTGTTTTTATAATTGCATCAGACAGGGCGGCATGCATTTATTTGGAATTCCAAAGCGATAAGAACAGACAAATCGAATCCAAATATGAAAATGAATTTTATGAGTTTGGGGAAATATATGTTTCTCGAAAAGTATATATAGAAGATTTTGAAGACATAAAGGGGCAATCGCGTGATGTGCGCGAATATGAAATATTAGAGGAAATATTTCGAAAATCAATCGATTTTGCAAGAGTTGACAAAATATCAATTGATTCAAATGAGATGGCGATATCGGGTGATTGCAAAAGGTATGGAAGTATATCGGGGTTTATAAAAGCCTTGGAAGAAGGATCTGAATTAGATTTTGAAGTTGAAAACATATTAAAAGCAAGCTTTGAAACCGATGAACAAGTGTATTCGTTCAGGATTAAGTGCGAATTTGAAAAGGGCGAAAGAGGTGACGACATGTGAAAAAGCTGTTGCTCCATGCGCTGTGCCTGTATTTTATCTTTCTATATTCTGAAAATTATCTTTTGAACGATCTGGGCCTTGCGATTGAAGAGTATAGACATGCACAAGATATCGACGAAAAAATAAGTGGGCTGGAAGAAAGGGGGGCCGAGACGCGGGATGTAGATGAAGAGTATAGGAATATATGCATGGCATTTGAATACATGGATGAGGAGACTGAAATTTTGAATATGCTGGAAACGATATATTTGGAGTCGGGAGTCAAGCTGATAGGTCAGAAGCACGAATGCAAGGAAATAAGGCTTGAAAAATCCAATGAATACATCGAATGCACTGATATAAAAATTACAGTTTCAGGAAGCAGGGAAAGCACAGTTGAGCTTTTGAGGATGATTGAGCAGGCGCGGGGTCTCATATCAATAGGCAATGTAGACATACTAGTAGAGCAGGGAGAACAGCTGCTTTCCAGCATCGAGATACAAATATACTCTGATTCGGATTAGAGAGTGATTGAGATGGAAAACACCAGAAATGGCAAGGGGTTTGTACTAATAGAAGTGATAATGGGAATAAGCATAGCTGCATTAGTGCTGATTTCATTAATGGACGCGTACTATAATGCCATGAATGCAATAAATAAGGCTGGCAAAAATCAGAAGGCGGTCAATATAGCTCAAGGATATGCGGAAGAGATGCTTAACATGGAGGAAGATGCGCTTATAAGTACGTATTCAGGCTATGAAAGTGAAGAAGGAGATTACAGGGTGAGTGTAGGACTGGAAATTCAAAGAGAAAACATTGCAAATAGGGATGTATGCATTGAAGAAATCAAAAGAGATGTTTTGATTGAAATAGGTGATGATGCAGTTTTGATTAATGGATTGGAAATGCCCGTGCAAGAAAACATGGAGGTGACAATTGAGGAGCCGGAAAAAATTCTGGTGAAGCCATACGGAATAGGCATTGAAGGGATAAAAGCAGGAGCTGTTGTAATATGGCAAAGGGGATGTGCTGATATTGAACGCATACATGTGAAAAACAGTTCTAGACGAGACATTGACGTATATCATTTCAAAAATCAAACAGAGGGATTCAATGAGATTGCGATAGAGGGGCAAAATGTCTGCATTCAGGTAAATATGGGTGATTTTAAAACGGGGACGAGGCTTTTAAGGGCACGTATTTGCGTGTACTGCAAGGAAAATCTGGAGGCCGAAATTGTAACTTACAGAAATGTGAGGTATTGAATTGAAAAAAGATAAAAATGGATTCATAATGATAGGAATTATGCTTGTGACAGTGTCGATATGGATAATGGGGCTCACACTTATTTCAATATCCATGAGCAATGCGAAGCTGAAAATAATAAGCCGCCAGTCAAAGCAGAATTTCTATATATGCGAGGGGGCAATAGAGGGCGTGAAGTCAAAGCTCATGGAAGAAATACAAAATGCGATTGAAAGTGGCTGGATAGAAGTGGACAGGTTCATGGAAGATGAGTATGACGATTTCATATGCAGCGAGATGCAAAAAGAGATTGAAGGGTCAGACAGCTTGTATATTGAATCGTCAAAAGACCAGTACGGGCATATCGATTACAGAACAGACAAAGACAAAATAGAAGAGATGTTAAATGAAATGTTCAAAAGTGAATATTCCAGATATTTTTGCGGTGAAAAGAAGAGAGACTTTGTAAATGGAATAGAAGCTGTAGAAATAGATGGAGCCAGAATAAATGTAATAGACGACATGGTCGTAAATGAAGGAGACGAGATAGTGTTTGAAATATCTTCAAGCAGAAAATACAAGGCGTCTGACATAAGGATAGATGTGGAAATGGGAATAGTCGTGCCTGACAGTGACTGCGGCCACTTGGACTATTCAAAAAGCAAGGCAAGTGTGCCTTTGATTATGGATTTTGACATGATATCACCAAATCCTGTGAATGTTGCAAATGCAGGCGACATAGCGGTTTTGACAGGGGAATCAGAAATGCAGGAAGTCGAGGGCCTTATAAAATGGGACAAGGAGATGTCAAGCCAATGCGATGGGACTGTCGTATATGTCGGGGAGGAAGATTTTGAAATGGAAGAGCATATGTGCAGGGGGGTCATAATTACAAGAGGTGCAATAAAGGCGGGCAATGGGTGTTTTGAGGGGATGCTTATAGGACTAGGTGGTATAGAATGCGAAGACGGCTTTTCATTAAAACGAAACAGGAGTATTGTAGAAACTATAATGGTATTAAATTCACTAGAAGATATATTCGACATGTCAAAATCGGATTCAAGTGATTACATAATTTCGGTGGAAAAGCTGGGGAGGGCGAAAATACACGGAGATGTTGACGTTGAAAGCTTTATAGATATAAGACAGTGGACAAGAAGGCGATAATCATGGGGATGATTGAATGAAAATTAGAGCGAGGGGGTTCGCGCTGATAGAGGTCCTGTGCGCAGTCTTCATTGTAGCTGCTTTGGCAGGAATATGCGTATTCAGATTTGATTCAAGAGAAGTGAAAATAGAAGCTTTTGCAAGAAGCCTCTGCAGCGACATAAGATACGTCAGGCTGAAAAACATGAGCTCTGACTATACAACACTTATAAAATACGAGATATTGGAAGATGGGCGCAATGCTTACATATTGATGGAAAACGGAAAGGTTGTACGGAGGGTGGCTCTCCCGAGGGACACGGACATATACCACTCTGTGCGCGTCATAAAATTTACATGCACAGGCGCTCTAAGCAGCAGAGGGGAGACAATAAGGATAAATGATATCAGAAGCGGGACGGATACAATACTTACAATAGTTCCGTTCAGCGGAAGAGTGCTCATAAAGGAAGGTATTTATGAAGAGGAGTAAAGGGTTCATACTTATTGAAACCGTAGTGGCGGCAGCTGTTATGTCGGTGTTTTTGACTGTGATGTTCGAGATGCTTATTATGTTCAAGGGAATTTACGACAGGGGGGAGTCGGATGTTGAAATACAGGAAAACGCCCAAATACTCCAGCAGTTCGTGGAAACCAGAATGCAACTTTGCTCTCAGGTGATAAATGTCAGGGCAGAGGGAGAAAGAGCCAAGGGCTGGAGTGAATTTGAGGGGGGAGAAATTCAGAAGATACGTTTTAAACTTGAGACTATAGAGGGCGAGATATATATAAACAGCGATACGAAAAAACTGTTTTACAGGACCGATTTTTACAGCCCGGGATATGAATTTGCAGATTATGTGAGCAGTATGAAGGCCTATAAAGTGGACGGCGGCAGGGGAATAAGAATGGTGTTTAGGCTTGAAAGGGAAAACTGCGGTATGGATGTTGATTTTACCGCATATTTCAGGAATGTTTGAGCAAACAGTCAAAAATTCAACAACTTAACTACACATTTCGCGTTGCAGGCGCAAAAAACCGCATGATCTTTTGGATTGAATGCGGTTTTTTGTACAAATATGTATGGATTTGATAAATAAAACAGCAATTGACCAATTAATATCATTACAAAAAGAAGTGCTGATGAAAATTAAGCATGGAAAAGGTTAAGCACGTACCTAAAAAGGTATATATGGAAAATAAAATGATTTGTAGCGGTCATACAGTCTGTTTTTCAAAGCAGTGTCTATAAATGTTTGGAAATTCAGACGGGACCAATAAAAAAATGAACATTCGGTAGCCTTAATTCAGATAGTGAGTGTAGACTTCAGAAAGAGTATATGAAGTAACGAAAGGGGCTATAAATATTATGGAAAATTTTAAATTTGGAAATCGTATCCGGAAAAATAGATTTATTGAGAATGAGTCGTTGAGAATAGCAATCATATATATCATTTTTGGATGCATGTGGATATTGTTTTCTGACAAAACCATGGGAATTTTTATTGATGACAAAGAGACGATAATGATTCTGAGCATGTTAAAGGGCTGGGTGTACGTCATAGTGACTGGGATAATCATATATGCATTGGTGAGCAATGCATTGAGCAATAAAAACAATGCGAAAAAAAGATTAGATGAAAGCTATCGGGAACTATCAAAAACACATGAAAAACTAAAGTATGCCTATGAAAAAATTGCAGTATATAATGATGAACTGGACCGGCAATTGAATGAAAGTAGGAAAATCGAAGCTAAATTGAAAAAAAGCGAAGGCAGGCTCAAAGCTTTCTTTGATGTAATACCGGATCTAATGTTCAGAGTCAATGGTGAAGGCGTATTTTTAGACTACATTGCTGCCGAAAGCGATAAATTATATGCTTCGCCTGAAGTGTTTATAGGCAAAAACATTAAAGATGTTTTGCCGCCTGAGGTAGCGGCTACTACAACACATCATATTGAAAAGGGAAGGAGCACGAGGGAAATTCAATCTTATGAATACAGACTTGACATAAATGGCGAGGAAACTCATTTTGAAGCCAGGATGTTTGTCAGCGGCGAAGACGAAACAACATTTTTAATACGTGATATAACGTTCAAAAAGAAAATGGAGTTAAAGCTCAAGTACAATAGTCAGCACGATAACCTGACTGGTTTGAGCAATAGAACTTATTTCGAAGAAGAAATAGAATCGATTGACAGGTCGTGCTGTATACCTGTGGGTTTGATGATATGCGATGTGGACGGGCTTAAGTTCATCAATGATACGATGGGCCATCCTACGGGAGACAGGCTGCTTGTTGAATTGGGCAATATACTCAAAAGTACATTTGAACACATAGGATTTATAGCTAGAATAGGAGGGGATGAATTTGCAGCAATACTTCCCCGCTGCAATGAGGATATGGTAAAAGAGTACAGGAAAGAACTTACTGAGAGAATAACGCAGTATAACAGGGAAAATGACAATCTCATCATCAGCATGTCCACAGGCTTCGCGGTTAGAGCGGATGAAACTCGAAGCATGAACGATGTATACAGAGAAGCCGATAACAATATGTATCGTGAAAAATTGAATCACAGGCAAAGCGCTAGAAATTCTATTGTTCAAGGCCTTATGAAAACACTGGAAGCCAGGGACTTTGCCACTGAAAACCATGCGCAGCGTCTGAAGCAATATGTTTTAGCAATGGCGAAAAAGCTTAACCTCCCAGAGGAAACGGTCAACAATTTAAAGCTTCTAGCACAGTTCCATGATATAGGGAAAGTGGGGATTCCAGATAGAATACTTTTAAAGCCGGGTCCACTGACACCGGATGAGAGAAAAGATATGCAGGCCCACAGTGAAATCGGACACAGAATAGCACTGTCTGTTCCGGATTTAGCTCATGTGGCAGACTTGATTTTAAAACACCATGAATGGTGGAATGGCAAAGGTTACCCATTGGGGTTGAAACAAGAAGAAATACCCCTGGAGTGTCGCATTTTAGCCATCGCTGATGCATATGACGCAATGATAAGCAATCGTCCTTACAGGAAAGGGATGGATATGGAAAAAGCAACAGAAGAACTCGTGAAAAATGCAGGCACTCAGTTTGACCCCGGCCTTGTGGAAGTATTCATAGAAATGCTAAAAACCCCGATTGACATGGATGAAAACTAATATGAGTGAATTTATGACCATTACCAAAAGCATCTATAAAAATAGGAGTTTTTTAATTTACATGTAGAAGTAGAGAACGAATTGTAAATATGGAATCACCTTTTTCCATTGGACAATCACCCGTGATTGTGTGATAATTTTGAATATATAAATTCGGGATTTGAAAACTGACATTGTTCAACAGATCCTAAAGGGGTGGCGATAATTTGGAAAACAAAAAGAACATATCCATAATAGGTTTCATGGCAAGCGGCAAGAGCACAATAGGAAAGGAGCTTGCAGACAGGCTCTCATACGGGTTTGTGGATACTGACGAGCTTATAGAGGAAAAAGAGGGCAGGTCGATAAAATCCATGTTTGAAACCGAAGGTGAAGGCTATTTCAGGGACGCTGAAAGCACTGCGGTTGAAGAAGTATGTGCCATGGAAGGCCTGGTGGTGTCCACCGGAGGAGGTGCTGTCTTAAGGTCTCAAAACGTGCAAATGCTTAGGAAAAACAGCACTGTTGTATGGCTTAGGGCAAACAGGGAGACAATACTTGAAAACTTAAGGCGCTCTGAAGATGTAAGGCCCCTTATGAAAAAAGGTGAGCAGGAGATCAAAGTCGACAATATGCTTTTTGAAAGAGCGCCTAAATACAAAAACGCCGCCCATGTGATTGTAGACGTCGACGGCAAGAATGTGGAAGACATAGTGTTTGAAATACTATTCAATTTGGGTAAAATATGATATCATAACAATGTGAATTTTTAGTAGAGCATTATATAAAATGGAGGTATACTATGATATCAGCAGGAGATTTTAGAAAAGGAGTAACATTTGTAAAAGACGGTCAGCCATGTCTAATTGTTGACTTTCAGCACGTTAAACCAGGAAAAGGGGCTGCGTTTGTAAGAACTAAGTATAGAGACCTTAAAACTGGAGCTACAAGAGAGGAAGCTTTCAACCCGAGTGACAAGTTCCCTAAGGCTAACATAGAAACAAAAGAAATGGAGTACCTTTACAGCGACGGAGAGCTTTACTACTTCATGGACAGTGAAACTTATGAGCAGATACCACTTCAGTACGAGCAAGTTGAAGAGGCTGTTAGATACATAAAGGAAAACGACGTAGTGGTAATAAGATTCTACGAGGGAGCTGCATTCCAGGTTGAAGCACCTAACTTCGTAGAGCTGGAAGTGACTGAAACTGAGCCGGGAGTAAAAGGAAACACTGCATCAAACGTTACAAAGGCTGCAACTGTTGAAACAGGAGCTACAGTTCAGGTTCCTATGTTCATAAACGTTGGAGACAAGATAAAAATAGACACTAGATCAGGAGAATACCTGTCTAGAGCATAGTATTTCAGACGGATGCCTTAAGCGGCATCTGTTTTTTTATGTTTTTTTTCAAAGTATATGAATATTCCCGTAGCTGTCGTCTCTTATATGATTTAATTTTCAAATTGAGCATAATAAGTGCAATAATTTGTTAGAATCCGTCTTAAATAGGTATAAAAAAGATATACTCTTTAAAAATGGGGGGATATTTATGGGACACAATAAAATAAACAAATTGGATGAGCTTATAGAAAAAGGCGTGAATTTTACTGAAAATGACAGGCATACACTCAAGTATATAGAATGGCACAACAATTGCTTTAATGCTGTACGGGACATATATGAAAAAAACTCTGATGAATACAGGCATTTGAGGGAAAGTTCCACAATAGAAGGCATACTTCTCAACTTAAAGATCATATCAACCAAGGAAAAGGCGAGATTTATAAAAGAGGGGAATAACTACTGGGAGAATGACTATGTTGAAGAGGATGCCATGGACACTGATATAGGGATAAGGATACTTTCAAAGATAGACCTTTTAAGTGAAAATACAGAGACTAAAAGAGCGATAAGAGAGCTTTTTAGAAGTGTGAACAAGGAGCTTAACAGTCAGGATGTGGACTGGGCAAAGGTTAGGGAACTTTTGAAGACAAGCTTTGACTATGGAATGGACGTGGCGCCTGATATAGTGAGGTTTGCGGAAGCTTACTATGCATCCAAAGCAAAGACAGGCTAACTGATTGGGTATGCTAATTAAGAAGAAGGGGAGGGCGGAAAATGAGTATAAACTATATATATGAAAAGCTGGCTTATATAAAGGGGCTTTCAGACGGATTGGACATAAAAGAGGATACGAAAGAGGCCAAGCTTCTTTTAAGCATAGTTGACATGCTTGAGGATTTTGTTGATATTTTTGCAGATATACAGGAAAACCAGGAGGAGCTAGAAGAGTATATAGAGTCGATAGACGAAGATATTGCAGACATAGAGGACGAAATGTTAAGGTTTGAAGATGAAGATGATTTCAATACAGTCGAAATAGTATGTCCCAACTGCGGCGAGACAATATATGTTGATGAAGGCCTGATGTGTGACAAGGACATTGAGATAGTATGCCCAAACTGCAAGAATGTCATTATGAACGACGAAGAGCTTGAGGGTATAGAAGAGTAGAAAATAAAAGCGGCCATAGGCCGCTTTTATTTTGGGGACATTTATATTGTAGTTGTCGTAGTGTTGAGGCACTTTGTTTTAAACCTGGGACTGGGCTCTTCTTTTGAAGTCGTCTTGTATTTCCTGAAGCTTCTTGCTGCCTTCTTCTCTTTTTCTTTTGTTGTCCTCTTGTATTTGTTTTGTCTCTTCTATGCCTTTTATTATTGTCTGCCAAGACTTTTCAAGGGTTTCAACATTTATAGAGCTTCCGCCTGAAAGCTGTGCCAAAAGCTTTGACTGAAGGGCTGTGTTTTCCGCATTTTTAAGAAGCAGCTCGTTAGTCTTTTCGTCAAGTGCCGCCATGGCTTTTGCCTGTATGGCCTGCCTTTTAAGGGTGATAGCCTGTATTAGCGACTGCTTGAATATTGGTATTGTGACTATGAAAGCCGAGTTTATCTTTCTTACAAGGTTGTAGTTGCCTTTTTGTATCATTTTGATCTGAGGCATTGTCTGCAGCGACACGTTTTTTGCAAGTTCAAGGTCGAATATCCTCTGCTGCATCATTTCATCTATCTGAAGTGCGTTTGAAAGATTGACGTGGTCTATCTGGCTTGCCGAGGGTGATTCGGCTTTTGCTTTCAGGTCAGGGATTAGATTCCCCTGAATGTCCTCTAGAACCTTTTTTCCGGCCAGGATGTATTTTTCGAGTATTTCGTAATAGTCCATATTGCGTCCGAACATGTCATCCAGCATTGAATTTGAATTTTTAACCTCTGACTCGTATTCCTTAAGCTGAACATAGACCTTGTCCATTTCGTTTCCCATGGTATTGTATTTTTGGAAAAGGGAGTCTATTGAGTCCTTCGTTTTTTTGAATAGCCTGCTCAAAAGGCCAGCTTTTTTTTCTTCGGCGCTGAAATCCGAAGAGTCGAATCTGTCCATTATTTTGTTGAGCTGAATGAGAAGCTGGCCTGAATCCTCAACTGAGGTGGTTTGAATGGTAGCCAGTATTTTGTCCGCAAATTTTGATATCTCATGAGCCGTCTCGTGCCCAAATGCTGATATGCTTTCGGGCTTAGCTATGTCGATTTGGTTTGCAAGAACCATAACTTCATTAGAGTGCTGCAGTTTGTCTTCAACCTCCTGAGTTTTTTTCTGGATGTCAATTTCATATTTTTCTTCAGCCATATTGTTTACACTTTCCATTTGAATGCTCCTTTCGCATGTTCAATTATCTGCCGCTGTTTCCGAATATGCTCGACCAGAGCGACTTTCCCTTTTTCCTTGCCAAATTTGAGTATGAATAAACATTTTGAATGTCCAGGTCAAATTTGACATGCTCAAGCTTGTGTACATCGAAATATTTGGAGTTAATATATTTTTCCATGTTATTATACCCGGTTGGAGTTATTATAAGTATGTCAAATCCAAATAAATATAAAAAGGATATTATTATGCAGTCCTCCAAACTGAATATGTTTTCGCTGCTGTCATATGCAATGAATTTCGGAATATCGAAAGGGTAGTCGAATTTTTGTATCATATTCAAAAGAGCCTTGTCGATATTGAGTATCACCGAAAGTATTTTAAGTTTCATGTCTTCGTGATGATCCATTGTAAGTATGTCAGAGTCCATGAGATACTGGATTTTTGATATTATGGCATACTGGAGTGATGTCTTTAGGTGAGAAAACTTGTAAAGACTGCTTGAAACCAGCGCCTTTTTTTCTATTTTTCCGCTTGATCCCAAAAAGAATCTGTAGGGGTATGTGTTGTCCCTTTTTACAGTCCCGCTTTTCGAGTAGCCTGAAGGCGTCCCTGTTGAAAAGCCTGAGTTTGAAAACGGAACATCACTTGTGAAAAATACGTTCTCTGCCGATTTGAACATTTCTATTTCCTGGGCGTATTCGCCAATGTCATCATGGACTCCGCTTATCTTTGAAAATATATTGGGTATGAACACTGTGGTAGAATCGGCCTTGAAGCTAGATCTGAGTCGAGCCTGCTCGTTCCAGAGTATTTTGAGTTCATCGTATGTCGTTTTAAGAGTCACCGGGCTTGCATTGTGGTTTTCAAACTGCCAAGGCCTGTAAAATCCGTCCTCATCCGAATATATTATATTCGATATCTCCCTAGATGACTTGTATGCAACCGTTTCGTGCCTTGAAATCCTTTCCGTTTTTGGGAAGGGCTCTATGGCCTCCTTTTTCGGCAGGGTCACTGTCTTTGAATACGCCTGGTTTTTGTCTATTGCTGAAAACTCTCCGTCAGAAGAGGTGTTTATATAAAGAACATCGCAGCCGGATTTCGACATAAGAATGAGAAAGTATATCTCATGAAGCTTAATGTCCCCGTAGTAGAGAATTTTGGGGTTGTATGCATTTTCGTCTGTACTTGCAAAGTCGAACCCTGAAAAAAGGGCATCCATATATTTCTTGGCCCATATAAGCATTTTAAGGCAGAAATTTTTAAGCTTTGTAAAATTTATGTCGGGTGTATTTTTGATGTAAAGATCCAGCACGAGCTTTAGGTTTTTTTCAAAAGAGCTGTTTATCGTATAATTTTGGCTTATATTTGTAATCCCCTGCTTTTTGAGAAAGTTGATCCAAAGAATTGAATTCCTAAAGTCAAAGTCCTCGAAAAGATTCTTAAGCCCCAGGCCTATGACTGCTGAACTCTTGTCCGATGGAATAGGTATTTGATCTTCGAACTTGAGGTATAGCCCTTTTAGGCTTGAGAGCTTTTTATGCAGAGTGTATATGCTGTTGTAGTATTTGTCGCTGTTTTCGGATATCCCTATTACCCTGTAAAAAAATACTGGCACAATGGGGGATTCCCCTGCTATAAAGCCGCTTCTTTTTTGGAGAGGGTATGAAATGTCTAAAAATATGTCCGTAGAGCTCTTTAGCGAGGCGTTTATTATGTTTTGAGATTCTGTGTAATTGAAATACTCCTTTGGTATGGATGGTATTATACCGCTATAGTCCACCTCTACTGAGGTTTTGGCATTTAGGCTCAGTTTCGAGTAGGTCTCGTATTTGTCCACCATGCTAAATTCGCAATCTCCCATTGAGTTTACAAAAAGCACGTCGCACCCTAACATTGAAAGGAATATCAAAAAATATATCTCGTGGTTTTTTATATCTCCCATGTATATTATCTTGGGGAGCGTGATTTTATCCGAATCACCGGCACTTTTTAAGATTTCGTCCAATTTTGGAAGGGTAGTGTTTATCCACGATAGAAGCTTTGCGCATAGATTTTTTAATATTGTCATGTTTGTATTTTTGTTGTTGGCCATGAAAAGCGAAATAACCTTCCTAAATGACGCTATTGCAGAAATATTTAAAATGTCGTTCGAAGTACTGTAGAATGAACCGTTTTTTTCAAGGCTTTCGCATACGCATTTTATGTCCCTAAGGCCGCTGCAATTCGAGAATGAATCCTTGACGCTTGAAACAGAAGAAGTATCCAGGGAACTGGACAGCTCGCCTATATAGTGCAGAAACGGGATGTTTTTTTCCAGCAGGGATATGAATACAGACCGTATCTGATCAATATAAGTATCTTTAGAAGAATCCATGCCTATATACCTGTAGAAAAAGATATCTACGTCATGTCTTTGAGACGACATGTCAATTTTGCGAGGCTCTGCAAAATCCCTCAGTATGTCATTTGAAATTTTAAGTCTTGTAGTGAAAATATCTCCGTATTTATTCATGTTTTTCACCTTCCGTAAAGGGGTCTTTATTGTAGGTTTATTTTTAAGTATATCACATAAATATACTGTCAAGTTTTACAAAAACTTTAAAATCGAATAGAATTAGTATATGGATACACTACATTTATAATAAACTGGAAACGAGGTATATATATGAATTTTTTTGATGTAAAGGGCATAAATGCTATTGAACCTGGAAACAAGATAGATGGTTTTTTCCTAGTAAAGTCAATCGAGGTGAAAACCGCAAGCAACAACAAGAATTATCTGGACATTATGCTTTCGGACAAGACGGGAGATATAAATGCAAAGCTCTGGGACATGGGCCCATACGAGGAGACCTCATATGAGACGGGGTGCATTGTAAAGGTGAGGGCGCTTGTAAGCACTTGGAAAAATACAGCTCAGCTTAAAATAGAGAAGATGAGACAGGCGGTTGAGGATGACGGCGTAAGCATTGAGCAGTTTGTGGCGGCGGCTCCGTATGAGGCGGAGCACATGTATGGGATAATAAGCGGATATGTCGACAATATAAGTTCAAACGACATAAGGGGAATAGTAAAGCTCATAATGGACAAGAAAAGGGAAAGACTTATGTATTATCCGGCGGCCAAGTCAAATCACCATGCAATAAGGTCTGGGCTTTTGTACCATATAATGACAATGCTTTCGGCTGCTGAAAAGCTTATGGAAATATACACGTTTTTAAACAGCGACCTTTTATATGCAGGGGTGGTGCTCCATGACATATGCAAGGTGGATGAAATGGACTCCAATGAAATTGGGATGGTTTCCGAATACACCGTGGAGGGAAAGCTTCTTGGGCACATAATACAGGGAATAAAGGAAGTGGAGTCTGCGGCCGCTGAAATTGGAGCGCCCAAAGAGACTGCCATGCTTCTTGAGCACATGATACTTTCACACCACTTCGAGGCTGAGTACGGAAGCCCTAAAAAGCCGCTGATACCTGAAGCCGAGATGCTTCACTACCTCGATATCATGGACGCAAGGATGTATGATTTTAAAAAGGCGGTTGACGATACTCAGGAAGGTGAGTTCTCGCAGAGGGTGTGGAGTCTTGATGGGAGAAGTGTATACAGGTATAATTTCTAATTGTAGAATTAAGTCAAAGGCTTAAATGTTGATTTTAATATTATTTTAATAGCAAGAGGTGTTTTTATGTATTGCATATGCCTGATTGAAGATGAAAAGGCTTTAAATGACATATTGAAAATTTACTTATCGAAGGAAGGCTTTAATGTCATATCTTATTCGAATTTGACTGATGCTAGAAAAGCGTTCAACACCAAAATAGATTTGTGGATCATAGATATAATGCTTCCGGATGGGAACGGCTTTGAATTGCTTAAAGATATAAAAGGCGCCAATGAAAGTACTCCTATTATTCTCATTTCAGCCAGAGGCGATGGGCTTGATAGGGTTTTGGGTCTTGAAATGGGCTGTGATGACTATATATCAAAACCTTTTCTTCCTAAAGAACTTGTTTTGAGGTCGAAAAAATTGATAGAGAGATTTTATAAAAACAATCAAATATCTAAAGCGGAAGTAAAAGCAGGTAATTATATTCTTGATTTGAAAAAGCGGTCAATAACATATGAAAATAAAATTATCGATTTGACTTCTCGTGAATACGATATAGTTTTATATTTTGTAAATAACAGGTCTATAGCTTTATCGAGGGATAATATACTGAATAATATTTGGGGTGATGATTACTTTGGCAGCGCTAGAGTAGTGGATAATTATATCAAGAAAATACGAAAAAAAATGCCTTTCCTTGATATAGAAACCATATATGGATATGGATACAGGTGCAATTTATGATTAAATTCAAGAATAAAAAAACACTATACTTCAAGCTGTGTGTTTATTTTTCAACACTTATTACGGCAGTGTGCATGCTGAGCATAGGAATTATCTATTTTTGGTCGTACTATTATTTTAGCAATATATTTGAAGACAAAGTTATAGAAATGCACACTCATGATTCTAATCAAAGCTTGCACGTGAAAGATGAATGGATACTGGGTGTAACTGCCCATAGCATTGATTTGGTGGAAGCGATTCATGGGGAAGAGATTGCAGATCGAGTTTATGAGGATGCAAAAAATCAATTGGTACGAAGCAAGCTGTACAAGGAAAAAATAGCAGACAAGTATTTGATGTATATGATAGATATTGATCAAGAAAATGGAGAACAAGTATATAAATACTCGATTATCAAAGACATATACAGGGAAGTTTTTCCGAAAATATTAGTATGGTTTTTAATATCCGTTGTATTCGTATTCAGCATATCCATATATATTATAAGAATAATATGCAGGCATTTAACATCGGATATAAACCAAATAGGTGATTATGCAAATAAAATTGCGCATAAAGATTGGACTGAGCAAATGGAAATTTCCACTGATAATGAGGACATATTGAGCCTTGTAAGGTCGTTTGACGGTATGAGGAAAAAATTGGTTGAAAGAGATAAACTCCAGCAATCAGTGCTTCAATATATATCACATGAATTAAAAACACCTATAATGATTATATCCAGTTATATTCAAGCCGCCAAAGAAAATATTTATCCAAATGGAAATTTAAATTCTACTCTCGATACGGTGCTCGAACAGACAAATCGCATGGAGAATAAGGTGAAAGACCTTTTATTTATTGCTGAACTTGATAAAGAGCAAGAAGAACAAGATAAAAAGAATCTTTCGCAAGTGAATTTAGGTCTGACTATACAGAAAATCATGGAGAACTTTAAAGCTATTAAAGATTCGAAAACCAACGTGGAAGTGATTTTAAACCTAGATGCTGATCTTGACATATCAGGGTATGAAGATAAGATATCAGTTGCATTTGAAAATATAATAGAAAATCAATTGAGGTATGCTGAAAAACGCATAATTGTACGTTCTATAATTGCAAGTGAAACTATCAGAATTTTATTTTATAATGATGGTGAAAAAATAGATGATAGGCATATCAATTATATATTCAAGCCTTTTGAAAAAGGCTTGAATGGAAACTATGGACTGGGTATGAGTATATGTAAAAAGATATTTCAGCTTCACAATGGGGACATTACATTCATACCTACTGTAAAAGGGTGTATGTTTAAAGTTGAATTGCCTAAATAAAATAATTAACAAGTTCTATAGATCCGGAAGGTCTTTTTTATAAGACTTCCGGATTTTTTTGTCTTGATAAATCAGGAAAATGCCAGATTTATTTGGATGGCCCGTGAGAATTTAGTGAATTTCAGGAGAAACACATACAATTCGACGGAATGTGACACAATTTAACATAATTAAAGCATAAAAAAATACATAATCAGCATATTATGTGCACAATGTTTTTTTAAAATGAATTAAGTCAATAGTGAAGGAAAAAGTTTTCCTTCGCTTTAGGAATGTGGATATGGCGAGTAAAGAAATTTAAATTTTTCGAGGGAGGACTAAATAATGAAAAAAGTTAGTGTTATAGGGGCTGGCAATGGAGGTTTGACAGCAGCATATCATTTGAGTAAAATTGGAAATTCGGTTTGCGTTTATGATTCACCTATGTTCGATACGCAAATAAATGCCATAAATGAAAAGGGAGGAATAGAAGCATTAGAAGAACTACATGAGTGCAAAATGCTATTCTCTGGGTTTGAGAAGATAACCAAGGCGACTACGGATATAAAAGAAGCGGTTGAGTTTTCGGATGTACTTGTACTGATATGCCCATCTTTTGCACAAGAAATACTATTTGAAAAAATGCTTCCACACCTTAAAGATGACCAAATAATAATACTTATGCCAGGTAATTATGGGGGGTTGGTTTTAAATAAGATCAAAAATGACAGTGCAAGATCTGATCTGAAGCTTACATTCGTAGATGCAATAAGTATACCTTGGGCATGCAGAGCAGTTGAGCCTGCGAAAATTGCTATAATGGGGCTCAAAGAATTTCTGCCTATGAGTGTTTTCCCATATTCGAATTTAGAATATGCAAAGTCTAAAATAGACAACATACTGCCGCTGAGATTGGAATTTTTGGACAATCCAATTGTAGCAGGGTTAGAAAATATTAATTTTGGAGGACATCCGCTGTTAACGACATTAAACATGGGACTTCTTGAAAACTTTAATGGGGAATTCAATTATTATAGAGATTGCTGTAGTGTAGCAACCGCAAATGCAGCTGCAAAAATGGACGAAGAGCGTTTATCTGTGGGAGCACAATTTGGATTTGATTTAAAAACGGAATTAGAAGCAATGAATGCCCTATACAACAGTAACTACAAAACGGTATATGAATTTAACAGAGCCTCAACGACTCATGTCAAGATAAACAGTTCTCCGGCAAGTTCAAAGAGTAGATATATAACAGAAGATGTGGCATATCTTCTAGTGCCATGCTTTGAACTGGCCAAAGTGGCAGGTCTTAATATTCCGATAGTAGAATCGTGCATACACATAGCTTCGGCATATAATGATGAAAATTATTTCAAAAGCGGGAGAACATTGGAAACAATGGGGCTTGACAACATGAATGTGGAAGAAATAGTTAAATATCTTTCTTGCTAGACTTTAACTCAAGCAAATACATTTGCAGCTGAAGAATCTGATGAATTTTCAGATTCTTGCAAATTCACTTTTAATTTGATTTCAATGTCTAAATGATTTTAGAGAGATATTTAGGATCGGATTATTAAATATTACAGCTAAATCGCATGAAGTATTATTTTGTTGGGAGGCATAATATGGAAGGAAGAATAAAAGTTCCACATACGCTTACTTTACTGTTTGGAATTATAATTTTGATGGCATCACTCACGTGGATTGTACCAAGTGGAGAATTTGACTATGCAAAAGACGCTAAGAAGCCAACGCCTATTGCAGGAACTTACAAACAGGTTGAAAAGGTTCAAAGGGAAAATGGTGTTGTGGTGCAAGATACCCGCCAAGCACTTACGGGCGTTTTGACAGCCCCTATGAAAGGAACTGTAGCAGCAGCAGACGTTGTTGTATTTGTGCTTTTACTAGGTGGGGCATTCGGTATTTTAGGTAGTACAGGGGCGATTGAAGCAGGAGTTTCCAGAGTAGTGAAGATGCTTGCAGGAAGAGAAATGCTTATTATACCTGTGGCAATGTTGCTATTTGGACTTGGGGGAACAATTATGGGGATGGCGGAAGAAACCCTCCCATTTTATATGATATTTATACCGCTAATGATGTCTATGGGATATGATTCTTTGACAGGCGCAATGATAATATTTTTAGGCGCTCAGACAGGTGTTACGGCATCAACATCTAACCCGTTCGCAGTGGGTATTGCTCAAGCTAGTGCTGGCATACCAATAAGTTCGGGAATAGAGTTCAGATGGATTCAATTTTTTATTTATATGAGCATATCTATAGCTTTTGTTATGTGGTATGCGAAAAGAGTAAAAAATAATCCGAAACTTTCTCCGATGTATGAAATTGACAAGAAAAATAGAGAGCACTTTTTAAGCAGTGAATGCCAGTCTATGGCAAATTTCAGATGGCATCATGGTGCAATCCTTGCAGGCTTCATGGCTGGCATTGGATTAATGTCATATGGAGTAAAGGAATTAGGCTGGTATATAGAGGAAATAACAATGGTTTTTTTGGCAATAGCTTTATTTGCTGGAATAGTGGCTATGATTGCAGGTGTTATGACGGAGAAAGATGTTGCGGGGTCTTTTGTAGAAGGATGCAAGGACATATGTTTTGCAGCGCTAGTAATCGGAGTTGCAAGAGGAATTTTGATTGTAGCACAGGACGGCAAAATTATTGATACAATTCTAAACTCGCTTGCAGGTACGCTGAATGGTCTTCCTAAAGGTGTATTTACAACACTTAACTTATTAATACAAACGGTTATAAATTTTTTAGTGCCATCATCTTCTGCTCAAGCGGCTTTAACAATGCCATTGATGGCTCCACTTGGGGACCTTGTCAAAGTCGACAGACAAGTTATTGTAACCGCCTATCAATATGGATGTGGGATAGGGCACTTTATATTTCCGACACAGGGTATATTGATGGCAGCGCTAAGTATTAGCAAAATACCTTTTCAAAAATGGCTTAAGGTTATACTGCCTTTGGTAACTGTTTTATGGTTTGTTGCTGCTGTATTCTTGTTTATAGGATTAAAGATATATCCTGTGGGTTAAGCATAAAACTATTGTAAAAAATTTCATAAATAAAAAACCCCTTTTGACAAACGGTAAAGTATATGATATACGTTCAAAAAGGGGTTTTTTATTTAAATTAGACTTTGTGGAAAACAACGAAAAACAATTAAGTTAAAAAAACGGTATAGCAGAGAAGTTTTTGATAGTTTGTTATTTGAAAACAGTACTTACTATATGGATTGTGCGTAAAAGTTTATATACATTACAATTGTGGATTTTGGATTCTATTTTTCAGGTGTTTTTCAATTTGGAAATTATTCAAAGGGACTGTTGTTTGTAAATGTAAAGGAAGGTGAGTTTTCGCAGAGAGTGTGGAGTCTTGATGGGAGAAGTGTATACAGGTATAATTTTTAAAAAATTCACATTGAAAATCAAAACATGGGCTTAAGTTATGGTATAATGGATGAATAATATTTTTTTACGTATAACTTTTTTTGTCTGAGTGGAGGTAAATAGAATGCAGCTTAATTATGAATTTAAAAACGCCTGGAAGGGCATGAGCCCTTGCGAAAAAGAAGAGGTAATGGCATACTGCCAAAGATATAAGAAGTTTTTGGATGAGGGAAAGACTGAAAGGGAATGTACCAGATTCATAGCGGATGTAGCCAGAAAGAACGGCTTTGTAGACTTCAGGGACATGAAGGATGGAGAGCTAAGTGCCGGTGACAAGGTATATTTTGAAAACAGGGGCAAGGGGGCGGCTCTTTTTATAATCGGAAAAGAGGATATAGAAAAGGGAATGAACATAGTGGGGGGGCATATAGACTCTCCAAGGCTTGACCTTAAGCCGTTTCCGCTTTATGAGGAGTCGGAGATGGCACTTCTTAAGACTCATTACTACGGTGGAGTCAAGAAATATCAATGGGCATCGATTCCGCTAAGTCTTCACGGAGTTATTATTAAAACAAGCGGAGAGGCTGTTAATATAAACATAGGCGAGGACAATGACGATCCCGTGTTTTACATTTCGGACCTTCTTCCTCACCTTGCAAAGGACCAGATGCAAAAAAAGGCTTCAGAGTTTATAACTGGAGAAGGGCTTAATATTATAGCAGGGTCTATGCCTGATCCAGATGAAGAAAAAAATGCCATAAAAATGAATGTACTTAAGCTTTTGAACGAAAAATACGGCATGGTCGAAGAGGATTTCATTAGCGCAGAGCTTCAGGTCGTACCGGCTGGAAAGGCAAGAGATGTCGGTTTGGACAGGTCTCTTATGGCTGCATATGGACATGACGACAGAGTGTGCTCATTTGCATGTCTTGAAGCGCTTCTTGAGGTCGAATCTCCCCAGCGTACATGCGTTGCTGTATTTGCAGACAAAGAGGAGATAGGTTCTGTGGGAAATACGGGCATGGAGTCTAAATTCTTTGAAAATGCTGTTGCAGAGCTTATAAACCTTCAGGGAGACTACAACGAGCTAAAGCTTAAGAGAGCTTTTGCAAGTACGAAGGTGCTTTCTGCAGACGTGACTGCGGGATTTGACTCTAACTTCCCTGAGGTCATGGACAAGAAAAACAGCGCATATATAGGTAAGGGGCTTGTAATAGCCAAGTATACCGGAGCAAGGGGCAAGTCGGGCTGTAATGATGCAAATGCTGAATTTGTTGCCTCGGTAAGAAACATATTCAATGAAAATGGAGTTGTATGGCAGATTGGAGAGCTTGGAAAAGTTGACCAAGGCGGCGGCGGAACCATAGCTTATATACTTGCGAACTATGGCGCGGAAGTTGTGGATTGCGGAGTAGCGCTTTTGAGCATGCACGCACCTATGGAGCTTGCAAGCAAGGTAGACGCATACATGGCTAAAAAGGGATATCTGGCATTCCTGAAAAACGCTTAATATATACACAAAACCTCTGAAATTCTCAATGGTTTTATCTGAGAACGCCAGAGGTTTTTTTCTAGTTTGAGATTTGCAAGGTCTCAGGAATTTGATGTAAATTCCTCTAAGGCGCTGCAATCAAATGCTTACAAAATCAAGAACGTGTTCCTTGAATTTTTCTTCAAGAGGGGCGAGTGTTCTCTTTTTAGGGTAGGCGAAATAAAAGTGTCTATTTAACTTTAGGCCCCTTATCTTGTACACATTGAGAAGGTTGAAGCTTTGCTCGTCTTCTACTGCCGCCTTTGATATTATAGATATTCCCATGCCTTTTCTGACCATTTGCTTTATGGACTCTGTATTTTCAACATGGGCTACTATATTGAACGAATCCATTGAAAGCTTGTGTTTTTCAAGTTCTCTTATGAAAAGATCTCTGGTTCCGGAACCGGTCTCTCTCATTATCAGAGGGTGGCCCTTGAAGTTATTGAGGTCTATATAGCCATCTTCGCTTTTTATATCCATGCTAGAGGGTGCTATTAGAACGAGCTCGTCAGCAGAGATGGTCATATATTCGATTTGAGAGTTGCGTATCTTGGCGCCTACAAAGCCGAAATTTGACTTTTGGTTGAGTATCTCGTCTATTACATCACTTGAGTCGAAATGCTTTAGAGAGTATTTTACGTGAGGGAATTTCTTGCTGAACGACTTTATAAGCTCTGGCACCACGTATTCCTCAGGTATTGTACTGGATGCTATTTCTATAAGGCCTTCGATTTTACCCTTGTACTCCCCGAGTGTGAACAGTGTGTTTTTCTTTGTGTTTATCATATCGATTGCAAAGTCGTAGAGTATGTCGCCGGCCTTTGTAAGCGATATTGTCCTGTTCGACCTGTTTATCAGTATTGTTCCAAGTTCCTTTTCGAGATTTTGTATGTGGTTTGTTATGGTCGGCTGGGTAAGAAAAAGTTCTTTTGCAGCCTTAGAGAAGCTCTTGTGCCTGGCTATTGATATGAAGCTTTCGAGTTGTTTGAAATCCAATTGAATCCCTTCTTTCTGAGTGAAATTTATCCGCAGGGACTAAAACACTATTGAATATTTTAATCCGGGACATATAGATTATATCAAATAAATTTTATTAATAGAATGTTTTTTGTCGAATCATTGCTTTATAATATAATTATAAAAACTATAATTAGGGGGGCATGGGCATGGAGCTGAACAAATTGCAAATGCTTATAAAGAAATCGGAAGGCGCAAAACTTGACTTTAAAAGAGACATGGAACTTTTGACCAGCAGCCAAAAAAAGGAATTTGCAAAGGACGTTGCGGCGATTGCAAACACACCTGGAGGAAGGGGTTATATAGTATTCGGTATAGAGGACAAGAACAAGAATGTCATAGGAGTTGAATGTGACAAATATATGGAAGAAAAGATACAGCAGATAATATCCCAAAGGATTGATCCTCCTGTACCTGTAAGGATGGAGTATGTAAAGTACAAGAGGAAGAACGTAGGCGTTCTTACAATATTCAAGAGCATTCAAAAGCCCCATCAGATAAGGCAAAACGGAGCTTTTTACATAAGGAGGGGTTCTACAACGGATGTGGCCAGGAGGATAGAGGTTGCATCAATGTTTCAAAGAAGCGGAATACTAAGCATAGAAAGAACCCCAATATATGAAGCCTCTGCAGCTGACATAGACGAAAGGCTTGTGTATGAATACTGCAAAAAGATAAATCTTGACGAGGCGGTATCGAACGAGCTCTATGAAACACTTGGAATATGCGTATCAACGGAAAGCGGACACATGCATCCCACTCTTGGAGGATTAATGGTGTTTGGAAGGCATCCCCAAAAATATATAGTGGGTTCATCTGTAAGGGTGGTAAGCAATATAGAAGATAAGATCGTTAGGATTTTTCACGGAAACATACTGGAGATGCTGGATGGGTCTGAAAAATATATAAACGAGCTAATAGGAGGCCTGGGCTATCCGGTCGCTGCGGTTTTTGAGGCGCTTAGAAATAGTCTTGTGCACAGGGACTATTTTGACATAAACAGGGAGACCGTTGTGTACATAGACGGTGAAAGGGTGGAGGTCAGTAATCCTGGAACCATACTTAACGGAGACAGCCTCAAAGAGATTGCCAAGGAGAGCAATCCCCCAAGGAGAAACAGCTGGATATATGAAAGGCTTATAATACTTGACGAACAAAAAAGGTTTTTGGAAAGTGGAATGGGCTTAAAGAGGATGGAAAATTGTTTTGAAGAGCCCTGCAGGGTTAAGTTTTTAAACATATACAGAAGGAACATGTTCAAGGTGGTATTTCCCGGAATATCAAATAGATTTGAATGCTAGCTTGACTGCGATGTCATATACATGGTAACATAATTTGATGGAAACTGCCCATATGACTTCGATTAAACCGCGGCAGCAGGGATTTGCTTGAATACGAAATAAATGTAGTGCAGTTATATAAAGATTAGTTATTAGAAAGAGGTGCGCTTATATGAGTAGAGCGTTAGTTGCAATAGTAGGAAGACCGAACGTTGGAAAGTCGACGCTTTTCAACAAAATAGCAGGCAGGAAATTGGCGATAGTCGAGGACAGCCCTGGAGTTACGAGAGACAGGAATTATACCCGTGCAGAGTGGCTGAACCACCATTTCACGCTTATAGATACCGGAGGGATAGAGCCTGACAGCGAGGAGCTTATACCTTCGCTTATAAAGAAGCAGGCTCAAATAGCCATAGAGATGGCACATGTAATACTTTTTGTTGTGGATGCAAAGGCGGGTCTTACATCTACAGACAGAGAGGTTGCCCAACTGCTCAGGAGAAGCAAAAAGCCTGTAGTGCTTGTGCTTAACAAGGTAGACAACGACAAGGTGTCAGAGCACTATTATGATTTTTATGAGCTTGGATTTGGAGACCCTATGGAGATTTCAGCTTCAATAGGTCTCGGGATAGGAGACCTTCTTGACGAGGTTGTAGCAAACTTCCCGGAAGGCGTGGAAACTGACTATGAAGACGACGTGATAAGGGTTGCCATAGCTGGAAAGCCTAATGCCGGCAAATCTTCAATACTAAATTCCATTTTGGGGGAAGAAAGGGTTATAGTGAGTCCTATAGCCGGAACGACAAGGGATTCAATAGACACTTATTTTGAACACGGCGATGACAAATTCATCCTTATAGATACTGCGGGGATAAGAAAAAAGAAAAAAGTCGAGGCAGGCGTTGAAAAATACAGCGTCCTAAGGACTGTGGCTGCAATCGACAGGTCAGATGTCGTACTTATAGTTATAGATGCGACTGAAGGTGTTACGGAGCAGGATACAAAAGTGGCTGGGATAGCCCATGAAGAAGGCAGGGCCTGCATAATAGTTATAAATAAATGGGACCTTGTAGAAAAGGAAACAAATACAATGAGGGACTATACAAGGGAAGTAAGAGACCAGCTTGCATTCCTTTCATATGCGCCCGTAATGTTTGTTTCTGCGCTTACAAAACAAAGGCTTGACAAGATGATAGAAAAGATAAAATTCGTATCGAACCAGCATGCAATGAGAGTTCAAACTGGAGTTCTAAACGAGGTTATAGCAGAGGCGATGATGCTCAACCAGCCTCCTTCGGACAAGGGTAAAAGGCTTAAGATATACTATGTGTCTCAGACAAACATAAAGCCTCCTGGGTTTACAGTTTTTATAAACGACAAGGAACTTATGCACTTTTCATATCAAAGATACCTTGAAAACAAGATAAGGGAAAACTTTGGATTTGAGGGAACACCTATAAGATTCTACTGCAGGGAAAAGCAAAGCAGATATTAAATAAAAGAGGGTGTGTTTTATGGATAAGATATGCATACTTGGAGCAGGCAGCTGGGGAAGCGCTCTTGGAATACTCCTTGCTAAAAAGGGGTATGCGGTTCAAATGTGGACCAATGAAGAGTCTCAGTGCGAGGATGTAAACAAAACCAGGGAAAATATCGATTTTCTTCCGGGGGTCATTATACCTCAAAATATGAATCTCAACATAGACATGCAGGATTCGATAAAAGGGGCCAAGGCCATAGTAATGGCGGTACCTTCCCAGGCGGTAAGGGAAGTCGTAAGGCTGGCGAAACCCTATATATCAAAGGACCAGATAATAGTAAACGTTGCAAAGGGGCTTGAAAGAGGGACTAACCTTAGAATATCGCAGGTTGTTGAAGAAGAACTTGAGGAAAACAGCTTTGCAGTGCTTTCGGGACCTTCTCACGCAGAAGAGGTTGCAAAGGATGTGCCAACGACTGTGGTTGTAGCATCAAATGACATGGATGTAGCAGAAGTGGTCCAGGATATGTTCATATCTCCAAAGTTCAGGGTGTATACTAATGCCGACCTTGTTGGAGTCGAGCTTGGGGGATCGCTTAAAAATATAATAGCCTTCGCTGCGGGAGTTTCAGACGGACTTGGATACGGGGACAACACGAAAGCCGCTCTTATGACAAGAGGGCTTACTGAGATAGTAAGGCTTGGAGTAGCAATGGGTGCAAAGGCCGAGACTTTTTCGGGTCTTTCTGGAATAGGAGACCTTATAGTGACGTGTACGAGTATGCACAGCAGGAACAGAAGGGCTGGAATACTAATAGGACAGGGAAAAAGCCTTGAAGAAGCGCTTGCAGAGGTGAAAATGGTTGTGGAAGGCGTTGAGGCTGCAAAGGTTGCATATGGACTTTCTATGAAATATGATGTCGAAATGCCTATAACAAGCGAGCTGTACGGAGTACTCTTTAGCGGAAAGGATGTAAAGAAATCCGTAATAGACCTTATGATGAGAAGCAAGACGCATGAAATAGAAGATCTCAGCATATAAAAATTCATATTTGTTTTAAGACCCGCAAATCCAAAGCCTTATGTGCTCAATTTGCGGGTTTTACAATGGAGAGAGTTTTTGTTTTGGAATTTAGAATTATATTTGAATTGAAAAGCTGGCGCGGTTGCTATATATTATTTATATAAAGAGCCGTATTAATCATGCTGAGGTGTTGCAATTGACGAGAAAGAAAAGAAGAGTTAAAAGAAAAATTTCGAATTACATTATATTCGTGGGGATATTTAGCTATATAATATATAATCTCGTAATCAGTATAATGAATACGGGAATACAAACTTACACTGTGAAAAAAGGGCAGCTCATTGAAAGTATGCCCCAAAGAGGTGTGCTGCTGAGGGACGAGCAGGTTTTTTATTCTAATGCGCAAGGAGTGCCCAAGTATCTCTTCAAGGAAGGCGAGCGTATGGGCAGCAACAAAAATGTATGTGAAATACAAATAAGCCTTGCCGACAGAAAGCTCAAGGAAGAAGCTGATACAATACAAAGGCGTATAGATATAATTGAAACGGGGATGGTATACTCGCCGAATGTTTTGGCACCGGAGAAATTAGACAGAATGATAGATGTGAAAAGGCATGAGATAAAAAACAGCTTCATGGATGAAAATATACTTTTAATTCCGCGGCTTAAAAAAGAGATGATGTATCTTATGGACCAAAAAAGCATACTGTATGGCAGTTTTTCAAACTCTGGTGACAAAAGCTCAATCACAAGCAAGATATCGGCAATAAGAAATAAAATGGAATCTTCAACTAAATTTATAAAAAATACATTCCCAGGAGAACTGTGCCTTTCTGCCGACGGGTATGAGGATATGCTTAAATCGGACCAGCTTGGAAAATTAGATTCACAAATTCTAAGCGGCATTCAAAACAGGAACCGCATAAGCAAGGGGAAAGATGTGAATGTGGGAGATCCCGTATTCAAGATAATAAACAATCACTACTGGTATATGGTGTTTACGCTTGAGTCCAAAGAGGCCAAACTGTTTAAAAAGGGAAAAGGTCTTTATGTAAATGTTGATGATGACATGATATACGGGGTTATCAAAGGCCTATACAAGGATAAATACGGCAAATACATAATGGAATTCAAGACAAATGCAGGCAGCGCCGCTGTCCATTACGAGAGAGCTCACGATGTGGAAATAGTGCTTAAGAATTTAAATGGAATAAAAATACCACAAAAGGCAGTGGTTGAGAAAAAAGGCAAAAAAGGCGTGTATGTGGTTTCCGAAACGGGGGTAGCCACTTTTAAAGAGTTAAATTGTGTTTTGGGGGAAAACGGTGAATATGTTATACTTGATTATAAGAAAATAACAAGGGACAAGGTAAAAACTGTAAATCTATATGATGAAATTATTTTAAATCCTAAAAAAGTAAAAGAGGGCAGGAAAATAAGATAGGGGTGAACAGAGTTGTCTGTCATAGGAGAAAACATAGCTGAGATAAAGAAGGATATTTTGCAAAATGCAAAGAAAACAGGAAGAGCAGCTGAAGATGTTGTCTTGATAGCCGTTACAAAGACTGTGGAAGCCGACAAGATGAATGAAGCCATAAGAGAAGGCATTACTGACATTGGAGAAAACAAGGTACAAGAGGTTCTTAGAAAATATGATGAAGTGGAAAAAAATGTAAGGTGGCATCTTATAGGGTCTTTACAGAGCAACAAGGTAAAATATATAATTGATAAAGTAGACCTTATACATTCGCTTGATAGGATATCACTTGCAAAGGAAATAGATAAAAGGGCAGGGGAAAATGGGAAGATTATGGACTGCCTTGTGCAGGTGAACATATCTCAGGAGGATTCAAAACACGGCATTGCAAAGGAAGACGTGGTTGAATTTATAAGGACTGTATCAAGTAATTATAAAAATATAAGGATACTAGGGCTTATGGGCATGGCATCATTTACAGAAGAGCCTGAGGAAACAAGGGCATATTTTAAGCAATTAAAAGATATTTCTATTCAAATTGAGGGTATGAATATGGAAAGTGTGAAAATGGAATATTTGTCCATGGGAATGAGTAATGACTATAGAATTGCAATTCAAGAGGGCTCAAATATGGTCAGAATAGGAACTGCTATATTCGGCGAAAGGAACTATGAAAGTTAGGAGGTCAGGCTATGTCGGGAAAAATGGTGGATAAGATGAAAAAGCTGATGGGATTTGAGGAAGAATACGATATGGAAAATGAATCTTTTGAAGAAGAAGTAGAACAGCTTGGAATAGTTGCAACGAGAGATATTCCTAAGAACAACAAAATAGTAAATATTCATGCGACTACTCAAATGAAGGTGATACTATACGAGCCAAGTAATTACGAGGAAGTGCCTGCTATAGTAGATAATCTGAAAAACAGAAAAGCGGTTATAGTGAATTTGCAAAGCATTCATGATGCGGAAACGGCAAAAACCATATTTGATTTTTTAAACGGAGCGATATATGCTCTTGAGGGAACCATTCAGAAGGTGTCAAGCGGCATATTCGTACTTGCTCCAAACAATATAGATATAGATGCGAATATAAAAAGGGAACTAGAAAACAAAGTGCTGTTTCCCTGGCAAAAATAAAATATAAGGGGATTTTTGTATGTATGTTATAATTAGGGCGCTTGGATATTTTGTAAATTTTTTGGAAATAATGATATTTATAAGGGTAATAATGTCATGGATTAGTATAGACCCTTATTCTCAATTTGCAAGCTTTGTATACAGGGTCACAGAACCGGTGCTTGAACCGGTAAGAGAGCTTATGAATAGGATTATAAGAACGGGGCCTATAGATTTTTCGCCTATAGTAGCGCTTCTTTTAATACAATTTGTACACAGAACATTGATTAGACTGCTTATTGGGATGGGATTTTAAGTGATAGACAAGCATAAATTGACATTACATATAAGAGACGAAGAGGTTAAAAGGCTTGTATGCAGTGTTTTGGACAAGGCGCAGTCAGTAATCGGAAACCATGATGTCAAGTCTACGGATTTTTTGAATCCGTATGAACTCAGATGCGTAAGAGATGTACTCAACCATCTTAAGGGAGATATCATATACCGTGAATATGGAGAATGCAGCCAGGCTGAACGAAAGTGCGTGCTAATATGTCCTTGGTATATGGATGTGGAGGAGATTGAAAGCCCCATATCATTTCTTTGCGTCGGTGGGAATTTCAAGTTCAGGGAAATTTCACACAGGGACTATCTGGGCTCAGTAATGGGGCTTGGGATAAGGCGTGAGAAGATTGGTGATATACATGTACATGAAAACAGCTGTCATCTGGCTGTGAAGTCTGAAGTGGCAGATTTTTTGCATATGAATTTCAATAAGGTATCTTCAAATAGTGTAAATGTAAGGCGTATAGATGGTGATGAATTCACTTGCAGTGAACAGGAGTTTAAAGCTAAAAACTTTACAGTGTCCTCGCTGAGGCTGGACTGCATGCTTTCAGGAATATATAATATATCAAGAGGCGAAGCGAGCAAGATGGTATCATCGGAGCGTGTGAGAGTTGATTTTGAGCCCGTGGTTGAAAGCGCTAAGCACTTGTATGAGGGAGGCCTTATCTCTGTGAGGGGAAAGGGAAGGGCATTTATAGATAGTATTAACGGAAATACAAAAAAAGGAAGAATTTCGGTAACGGCAAAAATCATAATATAGATCATATTGGATTACGGGAGGAAGTAAAACATGATAACTCCGCTGGATATTGAGAATAAGGAATTTAGAAGAGGTATAAGGGGATACAGGGAAGACGAGGTCGAGGATTTCCTGGATGACTTGAAAGAAGATTTTGAAAACCTCTACAAGGAAAACATAGAGCTTAAAGACAAGATAAACATGCTTTCAGACCAGATATCCAAATTCAAGAGCATTGAGGATACTCTTAAAAACACACTGATTGTGGCACAAAATACGGCAGAAGAACTTGGAATAAGCGCATCTAAAAAGGCCCAGCTCATAATAGAGGAAGCTGAGATCAAGGGTAGAAGGATAATAGAGGATTCAAACAATGAGGTCATAGGAATAAAAAAAGAGTATGAAGAGATTAGAAAAGAATCTATGATATTTAAAAACAGGTTTAAGTCAATGCTTAAAGACCAGATGAAATATGTAGACGAACTATTTGGACAAGAAGAAGCAGACCTGGGTGCTGAATAAGGCACTCATTTTTTTGCGCGAAGGAGGAAGAAGGATGGATATAATAGGAATAATAGGAGCGATGGACGAAGAAGTTGACATACTAAAGCAGCATATGGACATGAGGGAAAACAGGAGAATAGCAGGACTTGATTTTTATTCGGGAAGAATACACGATAAAGAGGTCGTCCTTGTAAGATGCGGCATAGGAAAAGTTAATGCAGGAATGTGCACTCAGATACTTATAAGTGTATACGGGGTTTGTGCTGTAATAAATACAGGTGTTGCAGGAGCTCTTCACAGCGAACTTGATGTTCTTGACATAGTGGTTTCGACTGATGCGCTGGAGCATGACTTCGACGCCACAGGATTTGGATACAAGCCAGGAGAAATTCCAAGAATGGAGACTTCAATTTTTGAAGCTGACGAAAAACTTGTTCAGGCGGCTTATGAAGCCGGTGTAGAGAGTTCAAGCGGACACAAGACTCTAAAGGGAAGAATTGCAACCGGAGATATATTCGTGAGCAGCCCGGAAATTAAGGACAAGCTTGTAGGCGTGTTCGGCGGATACTGTGCAGAAATGGAAGGGGCTGCAATAGGCCATGTGTGCACTTTGAACAAAGTGCCTTTTGTCATAATAAGAGCAATGTCGGACAAGGCCGATGGAACGGCTCATGTGAATTATAACGAGTTTGTAGAGGTAGCGGCGCATAATTCTAAGGATATAGTTCTTGCAATGCTTAAAAAAATTTAGGGCATGAAATCTGGGGTGAAAAATTTGAATTTAATACTTATAGTTTTTCTTATTGCAGTAGACCAGCTTTCGAAGCTTTGGGCGCTTTTAAAGCTTTCGGACATAGGCTCCATCCCTGTGATAAAGGATATATTCCACCTGACTTATGTTGAAAACAGGGGCGCGGCTTTTGGGGTTTTGCAAAACAAGAGGTTTTTCTTTATAATACTGACATTTGCTGTTATAGGCTATATAGTATATTTCCTCTACTCGAACAAGGGGCTCAACATATATGTGAAGATTTCACTCAATTTGATTGTAGCGGGTGCCATAGGAAATCTGATAGACAGGGTGAGGCTGGGGTTTGTTGTGGATTTTTTTGACTTCAGGATATGGCCCGTATTCAATGTTGCTGATATATGTGTTGTTGTCGGGGGATGCATGCTTGCATATATAATGCTATTCAGGAGCGAACTTGTAGGCGACAACTAGGAGGTATTTTTTAAGGTATGGAATTTAGAAATTTTTGTGTCATGGAAGATGAAGAAGGGGTAAGACTGGACGTGTTCCTTTCAGAACAGCTTGAAGACATGTCAAGATCGTATGTTCAAAAGATTATAAAGCAGGGGCTTGTGAAGGTCGGCGAGAAGGTAGAAAAGGCGAAATACATTGTCAGGGAGAATGATATTGTGGAAATCAATATACCGGAGCCCAAATGCCTTGAAGTCAAAGCTCAGGATATAGAAATAGAAATAGTTCATGAAGATGACGACATAATAGTCGTAAACAAGCCTCAGGGAATGGTTGTGCACCCGGCTCCGGGAAACTACGAGGGAACCCTTGTCAATGCACTTATGTACCACTGCAGGGGAAATCTTTCTTCGATAAACGGAATAATAAGACCAGGGATAGTCCACAGGATAGACAAGGACACTTCAGGGCTTTTGGTGATAGCAAAAAACAATAATGCACATAGCGGACTTGCCCAGCAGTTTAAAGAACACTCAATAGAGAGAACATATGAGATGGTATGCGTGGGCAATGTAAAGCAGGACGAGTTTGTAGTAGATCTTCCAATAGGAAGAAATCCATCAAACAGGCTTAAAATGGCAGTGGTGAAAGGCGGCAAAAGTGCAGTGACGCACTTTAAGGTCATAAAAAGGTTTGACGGATATACACATATCAGGGCCAACCTTGAAACGGGAAGGACCCACCAGATAAGAGTCCATATTTCAAACAGGAACACCCCTCTTTTGGGTGACCCTGTCTATGGAGCCAAAAAGAGCAAGTTCAAACTGGAGGGACAGCTTCTGCATGCTAAGACGCTTGGATTTGTCCATCCTGGAAGCGGCGAATATATACAGTTTGACTCCTGCCTTCCAGAGCATTTTGAAAATATAATCAAAATACTTGAAAGTAATTACAGTCTATGATACAATTATCAAGATGAATAAATTGGTCCTTTAAATCAGTTCAGAGAAACTGACAAGGAGTTGTGCATCGGGCTACTTTGCGTGCAAACAACAGGCTCCCTGTCTAACAGGGAGTCTTTTTTGATGGGCATATACAGTATGAATATCACAGGATTTTGAGGGGAGGCTTTCTATGAAGGAAAAAGCTCAGATAATGGATGAAAAGGCTGTACTCAGGGCTATTACGAGAATAAGCCATGAAATAATAGAAAAGAACAAAGGCGTTGAAGATGTTGTACTAATAGGCATAAGGACAAGAGGGGTCCCTCTTGCAAGAATGATACAAAAGAAGATAAAGGAAATAGAAGGTGTTGATGTCGCAATAGGCCAGGTGGACATAACCCTGTACAGGGACGATCTGAGCAAAGAGGAGCTTGACCCTGTGGTGCACGGCTCGCAAATCGATTTTGACATAAATGAAAAAATAGCAATACTTGTAGACGACGTGCTTTTTACGGGAAGAACAGTAAGGGCTGCAATGGATGCGGTTATGGATTACGGAAGACCAATGGTGATACAGCTTGCAATACTTGTAGACAGAGGCCACAGGGAGCTGCCTATAAGGCCTGATTATGTCGGCAAGAATGTTCCAACTTCAAGAAATGAAGTCATAAGCGTACAGCTTGAAGAGATAGACGATGTAAATAATGTTTCAATATATGAAAAGTAAAAGGGTTTCAGGTCTTTTAAATCAGTACAGAGATACTGGAAAAGGGAGAAAAAAATTATTCTCCCTCCTTATAAAAAAAGGAGGAATTATTAATGGCGGAAAAAACAATGGTTTCAGGAGAATCTACAATTGGACATACGGCTTTAAAATCAGCAAGAAAAGTTGTACTTGCAATGCAGCACCTTATAGCGATGTTTGGAGCAACGGTGCTTGTGCCAATACTTACAGGGCTTGACCCGTCAGTGGCCCTAATGTCTGCAGGTATAGGAACTCTGCTTTTCCACCTTGTGACAAAGGGTATGGTTCCTGTGTTCTTGGGATCGAGCTTTGCATTTATTCCCGTGATAATAACGGTAAAGGAAACCTATAATGGGGATTTGACATATGCACAGGGCGGGATAATGGCCGCTGGTTTGGTATATATAATAATGTCTATGCTTGTAAAGAAGTTTGGAGTAAAGAGAATAAAAAGCTATTTCCCTCCACAGGTTATAGGACCTATGATAATAGTTATAGGACTTAATCTTGTTCCAGTTGCAGTAGGCATGTATTCAAACAACGTTATGGTAGCGACAATGACCCTTTCAATAGCTCTTGGGATAACATTCCTGGGAAGAGGTTTTATAAAGCAGCTTGCAATACTTATAGCAGTAGTTTCTGGATATGTAATATCGCTTCAGATGGGACTTGTAGATACTCAGGCTATAAAAGAAGCGGCATGGATAGCAAAGCCTAATGTGACTACGCCAAAATTCGAAATCGGAGCCATTGCAATAATAGCACCGGTAGTTCTGGCAGTGTTCATGGAGCACATAGGTGACATAACTACAAACGGAGCGGTAGTAGGAAAGAACTTCATAGAAAACCCTGGCCTTAACAGAACACTTCTTGGAGATGGGCTTGCGACTCTTGTTGCCGGATTCCTGGGAGGACCTGCAAATACGACTTACGGAGAAAATACAGGAGTGCTTGCAATAACTAAAAATTATGACCCTTCTATAATAAGGATAACGGCGGTTCTTGCTATAATACTTGGCTGCGTAAGCAAGGTGGGTACATTCCTTCAGACGATACCTGTTCCTGTAATGGGCGGCATAAGCCTTATGCTGTTCTCCATGATATCGTTTATAGGGTTCAAGACTCTAAAGGACAGCAATATAAACTACAGTCCTTCGAACATAGCTATAATAGCAGTGATAATATTCATAGGACTTGGATCGGGATATATAGAAAAGCATTTTGGAATTTCAATGGGGATATCAATAACTGAATCGGTTAAGATAACAGGGCTCAGCCTTGCAGCAATAGTAGGAATAGTTCTTAACAAGGTGCTAAACAGAAATGAGAAGTCTGAAGTGGTTGCTTAATAGCTAGATAGCAGGAAAACCTCCTTTTATGAATCGGTCATAAAAAGGAGGTTTTTCTTTTACTCAATCATTTAAAATGCTATAATAGAGGCTGTATATTATTATGTATACAGTATAAATATATAAGGAGACTGACAGCATGAACAAAAGATATTACATAGTTATGGGATTTGCTCTTTTTTCTACATTCTTTGGAGCAGGAAACCTCATATTTCCAATTTACCTTGGAAGACAGGCGGCACAGGGCTGGCTTATGTGCATGGCCGGATTCTTACTTACAGGAGTTGGGATACCAATACTGGGAGTCATAGCTTCGGCTAAGGCTGGAAAATCAGTGGAAGACCTTACGAGGCATGTGGGAAGGAATTTTGGAAAGTACCTTGGAACGGTTATAATGCTTATAATAGGGCCTATTTTTGCAGTTCCAAGGACAGGGGCGACGGTTTACGAAATGGCAGTGCTTCCGGCATTTCCTCAGGCGAGCAAGCTGATTGTGCTTGGGGCATATTTCATAGTGACATTTCTGATAATTGTGAACAAGGGAAAGGTTATGGACAAGATAGGAAAGGTGCTTACACCGGTGCTATTGACTGTCATATTTGTGATAATAGCAAAGGGAGTATTCATGCTGGGCGGAGAATTCACTCCGATATTTTCAGCGCAGCAGTTTTCAATTGGATTCAAAGAAGGGTACCAGACCATGGACGCGCTCGGGTCAATTCTCATGGGCGGATTTGCAATAGGAATGCTAATGGACAAGGGAATATTAGACAGGGACGAGCAGTTTAAAATATCGGCAAAAGCTGGAATTGTAGCTGCGATTGGACTGTCGTTAGTGTACGGAGGGCTCATATTTGTAGGGGCTAACCTTACAGGCGTGCAGGAGGCTTCGAGGACGGACCTTTTTGTAATGGCAGTTGACAGAATACTTGGACAAAAGGGAAAAATTATTATGAGTCTTACGGTAATGCTTGCATGTCTCACCACTTCTGCAGGGCTCACAGCAATGGCTGGAGACTTTTTTTCAAACATTTCAAACGGCAGGCTACCTTACAAGTGGGTTGTGGCAGTGTGTGCAGTTGTGAGCTTTGCGCTATCCAATCTTGGAGTTGATGCAATAGTTGGGCTTGCAGTTCCCATACTACTTGTAGTATATCCTGTGGTTATATCAATAGTCATTATGAGTGTGTTTGACAATATTATTCCAAACAAAAGGGCTTACAGGGCGGCAATGGCTGTAGTAATGCCGATAGGAACAGCACAGGCTCTTTCGAGTGTTGGAATCGAGTTTTTAGATGCTTCATCAGTTCTTGCACATCTGCCCCTTTCTGAATTTGGGCTTGAATGGTTTCTGCCGTGCACGGCTGTAGTCTTGATTTTCTCGCTTGTCAGGGATAAAGAAAGTTTAAGGCTGCGCTGATAAGCGCAGCCCAATATAATAGTTACATATGCAGCCTTGAGAGAATTACTTACTCTCGGGGCTGTTTTGTTTTATTTTTGTGAACTCTTCTTCGGAAGGCGTTACGTATATTGTCTTGTTTGTCTCGTATATGACCATTCCAGGTTTTGAACCGCTTGGTTTTTTGACGTTCTTTCGCTCGGTATAGTCCACTGGCACTTTTGAAGACATCTTGGCCTTGCTGAAATATGCCGCCAAGGTTGCAGCCTCAATTACTGCCTGCTCGCTTGCATCGCCCCCGTTTGTCTTTATTATTACGTGTGAGCCCGGAATATTTTTTGTGTGAAGCCAAATGTCCGAAGGAGATGCTATTTTAAGAGTAAGCCTGTCGTTTTGCTTGTTGTTCTTGCCTACAAGAATCTCATATCCGTCAGAAGAGAAGAATGTAAGCGGTTCTGACTCTTTGGATGCAGAAGGCTTTGAAGGTTTTGAAGCCTTTTTCTTCTTTTCTCTGTCTTTGACAATACCTTCGGCTATAAGTTCGCTTCTTATCTCTTCTATTTCACTAATGCTTTCGCAGTTTTCTATGCTGTAGAGCACATTTTCGAGATAGTCAGCCTCCGCCTTTGTCATGTCCATTTGCTCTGAAAGCATTAATGATGCATTTTTTAGTTTGTTGTACTTTTTGAAGTATTTTTGAGCGTTTTCAGAAGGGGTGAGGTTTTTGTTTAGTTTTACAGTGACCTCTTCACCTTTTTCATCGTAAAAGTTTTGAAGTGAAATCTCTTCCATACCCTTTTGTATCATATATATATATGATGTTATAAGTTCGCCGCAGAGCTTGAATTCCGGTGCACTTTGAGCTTCCAAAAGCTCTTCACTTTGTTTTTGAAGCTTGTTGTATAGCCTGTCTAGCTTGTTGGATATGTTTTTTCTAAGGTTTATTGTCTTTTGCTTTATCCTCTCTTTAATATCCCTTTGGGTATAGTATTTTTCAAGTATGAAGCTAGGGCTAGGACTTTCTATATATGAATAAGAGGAATACATAGTAAGCCTTATGCAGCTGAATGCTATCAGGGAATCCGTAGCTCTGTCTATCGATATGCAGGGGCTGAATATATTGTTTTTAAGCTGTCCGAAAACCCTTGTGAATGAATTGTATATGTTTTCGAGCTCAAAGTCTTCAAGGGCGCAGGCCGGCAAAACCTCGTCAACAGATGCCCTGTACAGTATCTCTCTTGAAATAAGAGGGCTTATCCCCTTGAAAGACTGGTATACCGCCTTGAATATAGGAGAGCTGGAGCTTCTTATGATTTCTGAAAACTTTGGAAGAGATATGTCCTCCATTGGGTTTAGCTTGTCCTGAGGGGGAGGAGAGATATATTCGTTCCCGGGAAGCACCTGCCTGTAGCTGCTTATGCTAAGAGGAACCCTTTTTATGGAGTCGACTATTTTGTTTTCGAGTGCGTCGACAAGTATTATATTGCTGTGCTTACCCATTATTTCTATTATGAGGTTCATATTCTTTTTGTTCTTGAGCTCGTCGTAAACCTCGATTGTTATGTTTAGTATTCTTTCGAAATCAGGCTGGGTAACTTCGACTATGCGTCCACCTGTAAGATTTTTTCGAAGAAGCATGCAAAATGTAGGCGGGACTCCCGGATTTTCCTTTGGAGGCTCGCTGGTTATATAAGCCCTTGGATTTGAAGAACTTGCGCTTAAAAGAAGTTTTATGGAAGCTTTTTGCTTTCTTATGTGAATAAGTATTTCATCCTTTTCGGGCTGGTATATCTTGTCTATTTTTGTACCCGCAAGAGCATTTGAGAGCTCGTCTGCAAGTGAATATATGAATACTCCATCTAATGCCATTATAATCCTCCAAGATTGATTTTTTATTATAAATCATAATATAGTTGAACAGCATGCAATTGAAGCAGCAAAAAAATTGGATTATAGAAACTGGTAGTCCCCAATCTACAAAGCAATTCATGCAGTAACTATGGTCAAGTATGATTTTACCATTAAGCAGGAGTCTTGTCGACTCGGGCAGGAATAAAGCCGAACTGATTTATGCCATACACATGCCTTTTGCTAAAGCTCGATATTATTCCGAAGCTATATGCTTAAAAACACACATATTTACTTATATATCTTATTTTCACGAAGACTCTCATATGCCGTGGTTTTACATAGACTTTCTTCATATTTATATATAAAGGATTGAATACAGACTGAAAACGTGTTAAGATTTTTTATAGAGATAGGATTGCTTCGGTTTGGTTTGTTTTATTTGACAGCCATTCTGCCGAAAGGCATCCTCTTTTTTTATATGTTTTTGTGAGTTTGAATTCTTTCCATATAACTTGGAAGAGTTAAAGCGCAAAACTCCAATATATTTGTGAATTTTGCTTTGAACTATTAAATTATATTATGTATAATATATCAGTATGGGAGGATTTGCCGTGGTTAAATTTGCAAAGCTTCATGGAGCAGGAAACGACTTTGTAGCAATCGATGGCGTAGAAGATGAGACTTGGGATTATTCGGAGCTTGCCGAAAAGGCATGTCACAGAAGATTTGGGGTAGGGGCAGACGGACTGCTTGTTGTAAAGCCGTCAGAAAAGGCGGAGTGCTTCATGCTCTACTACAATGCGGATGGAAGCAGGGCTAACATGTGCGGAAACGGCCTTAGGTGCTTTGTAAAGTTTGTGCGTGACAGCGGCATAGTGAAGACTGACAGATTCCAAGTTGAAACATTTGCCGGAGTGTTTGATGTGGAGGCCAGCACGGAGGGCGGGAAAGTCAAAAGCGTAAAGGTTAAAATGGGAGGTGCTGTACTTGCCCCTGAGATGATACCGGTTGACTATGAAGGGGACAGGTTCATACAGCAGAAAATAGCTGTTTCGGGCAGAACTGTCGAGGTGTCGTCTATACTTGTGGGGGTTCCGCACACCATGGTATTTGTAGATGATATTGACATGGAAGAGGTATTGACGCTTGGACCCGAAATTGAAAAGCATCCCGTTTTTCCTGAAGGAACGAATGTCAACTTTGTAAAAGCTGTTGACAGGGAGAATCTCGTAGTGTATACATGGGAGAGGGGCTGCGGACATACTCTTGCATGTGGAACGGGCATATGCGCATCTGCATACGTTTCAAACCTTATAGGCATTTGTGGCGAAAGTGTATCTGTAGAATCACCTGGGGGCAGGATTTATATAGAAATAAAGGACGGAATCATATATATGGATGGTCCGGCTGTGAAAATTTGCGAAGGCATACTGGAGGTGTAAGATATGGCCATAAGCATGACTGGTTTTGGAAGAGGCGAGTACAAGGATGAGAACTACCACTTCACGGTGGAGTGCAAGACTATAAACCATAGATATCTTGACATAAACATAAGAATGCCAAGAAAGATATCTTTTTTTGAAGAAAAGATAAGAAACCATGTGAAAAGATTCATCAAAAGAGGAAGAGTGGACATATATGTTGGGATGCAGCTTGTCGGAGAAAGCGCAGTAAGCTTGAGTCTCGATTCGAATCTTGCAAAAGAGTATTTTGATATTTTAAACAGGATAGAAGATATTACAGGAGCGAAAAACGACATCACGGTTTCAAACATAGCCAAGTTCACTGATGTGATAAGAGTCGAGGAAAAAGGCGAGGACGAAGATGTCATATGGAAAAGTCTTCAGCCTGCGCTAGACGAGTCCATGGACACTGTCTCTGAAATGAGAGCTGTGGAAGGTGAAAAACTTGCACAGGACATTGATATGAGATGCGACCTCATGAAAAAGTACATAGCACAGGTGGAGAAGCTCTCGCACACTGTCACTTTGGAATACAAGGAAAAGCTTTCGGCAAGGGTTAAGGAAATGCTTGAAGGCACAGCTGTCATTGATGAAAACAGGCTGAGCCAGGAAGTAGCTTTCTTTGCTGACAGAAGCAGCATAACTGAAGAAGTCGTAAGGTTTAATAGCCATATAAGCCAGCTTAAGGGCACTATAAAGTCAAACGAGTCAATAGGAAGAAAAATAGACTTTTTGATACAGGAGATGAACAGAGAGGCCAACACAATAGGCTCCAAGTCGTCAAATATAGATATAACCCAAACGGTTGTAGAAGTGAAAAGCGAACTTGAAAAAATAAGAGAACAGATTCAAAATATAGAGTAGGAGGCTGGACATGGCTATAAAACTTGTAAACATAGGTTTTGGAAACATAGTATCGGCTAACAGAATAGTTTCCATAGTAAGCCCTGAGTCGGCGCCTATAAAAAGGATAATACAGGAGACAAGAAAAAAGGGGACTCTCATAGATGCTACGTACGGGCGTAGGACAAGGGCTGTTATATTCACAGACAGCGAGTACGTAATACTTTCTGCAGTACAGCCTGAAACTGTGGCTCACAGGCTTGAAGACAAGGAAGATCACCACAATGAAGACAGAAAGGAAGAAACACATGAATAAAAAAGGCATTCTGATAGTCATATGCGGACCTTCAGGTGTGGGAAAAGGCACAATATGCAAGAAGTTTTTGACAAAGAACACTGACATAAAACTTTCAATATCTGCAACCACAAGAAGTCCAAGGGCGGGAGAAGAGCATGGAGTCAGCTACTATTTCCTTGATGCTCAGAAATTCGAGGACATGATAGAAAAAGACGAATTCCTTGAATATGCAAGAGTTTATGACAACGGCTACGGTACGCCTAAAAAGGCCGTTTTCGAAAACCTTGAAAAGGGTGAAGATGTACTTTTGGAAATAGACATACAAGGTGCCATGCAGGTCAAGGAAAAATATCCTGACGGGGTGTTCATATTCATACTGCCGCCTTCGCTTGAAGAGCTGAAAAATAGAATAGTCAAGAGAGGATCTGAAACTGAAGAATCATTTAAAAAGAGATTCGGAAGTGCATTTTCAGAGATAAGCAAGATAGAAAATTTTGACTACTATCTTGTAAACAATGACCTGGACAAAGCAGTAGGACAGCTTGAGAGCATAATAATGGCTGAAAAAAACAGAGTTTCAAGATATAAAGATTGCATACTTAAAAAATTCGAGGAGGAACTATAAATGCTATATCCATCAATAAACGATTTGCTTGACATAATGGAAAACAGGTATTATCTTGTGATAGCCGTTTCGAAGAGGGCTAGACAGATAATAGACGAACAAAGAGAAGGCACAATGGATTCGGACGACAAGCCTGTAAACATAGCTACAAACGAAGTTGCGGCTCATAAGATAGTAGTTGAAAAGCCTGAACTTGAAATGGGAGAGCTGCAGGATCAGCTGTAAGGCGGCATATAACTAGTCGGTATGCGTCGTATATTTGTAAAAAAACACCTAAAAGAAAACAGGGAGAAGTGATGAAATGCTTTCAGGCAAGAACATAGTAATCGGAGTGACCGGAGGGATAGCCGCATACAAGGCATGCGACGTTGTAAGCAGGCTTAAAAAACTCGGGGCAGGCGTTGATGTAATAATGACAGGCTCCGCGGCAGAATTTGTATCGCCGCTTACATTCCAAAGCCTAAGCCAAAATCCTGTGACGACTGATATGTTTGAAAAGCCTTTGAACTGGGACATAAAGCACATATCGCTGGCCCAAAAGGCTGACATGTTTTTAATAGCACCGGCAACTGCCAATATAATAGGCAAGATTGCAAACGGAATCGCGGACGACATGCTCTCCACAACTATAATGGCTGCAAAATGCCCTGTCATTATAGCACCAGCAATGAATACGGGCATGTACGAGAATGCAGTTGTGCAAAAAAATATAAAGAGCTTAAAAGCGCTGGGCTATCAATTCATAGAGCCTGAATCGGGAAGACTTGCATGCGGAGACGAAGGCAAGGGAAAACTCGCTTCTCCGCAAAGCATAGTAGATAGAATTGCACATCATTTTATGGCGGGGGAAGAGCTAAGAGGAAAGAATATTCTAGTGACTGCAGGCCCGACAATAGAGTCCATAGATCCCGTAAGATATATAACAAACAGGTCTACAGGTAAAATGGGGTATGCAATAGCCGCTGCCGCTGCCAAAAGAGGAGCAAATGTCACGCTGATATCGGGAAAGACCCATATTGATCCGCCAAGTGGCATTTCGAAGTTTATAAGCGTGGAATCAACCCTCGATATGCAAAAGGCTGTCATGGAGAACTTTGATGAAAGCGACGCCATAATAAAGTCTGCGGCTGTTGCTGACTACAGGCCAAAAGATGTGGCCAGTGAGAAGATAAAAAAGAGTGAGGGCGGCCTTACAATAGAGCTTGAGCGAAATCCCGACATACTCAAAGAGCTTGGAGAGATAAAAGGCTCAAAAGTGCTTGTGGGATTTGCAGCCGAGACCAACGATTTGATCCAAAATGCAAATGAAAAGATAAAAAAGAAGAATCTTGATTTTATAGTTGCAAATGACCTGACAAAAGAAGGAGCCGGATTTGCCGTTGATACAAATATAGTCAGCATAATAGACAGAAGCGGCGAAATCACAAAATTTCCTAAAATGAGCAAGGACGAACTTGCAAATGTTATAATAGACAAAGTGACACTGCTATTACAAAAATAGGCATCTTATGGGTGCTTATTTTTGTTATGTACGGGCTTTGCGTGCAAAGGAGATTTTTATGAAAAGTTTAGTTGAAGTAGTAGTCAGTAACAATTCCTACAATACCGACAGGCTGTTTACTTATGAGGTTGGAGACGATCAGAAGGAAAGCATAAGGCTGGGACAAAGGGTGCTTGTGCCGTTTGGAAGGGGCAACAAGCCGGTGCAGGCCTATGTGTTTAAAATTCTAGGTCAAAAGGATACGGACTTCAAAGTCAAAAAAATCATTGAAATTGCAGACTACGATCCGATTCTCACGAAAAAGCAGCTTGATATGGTAGAGTGGATGAGAGAAAATTATATATGCACTTATATGGACTGCATAAATGCGATATGTCCAAAAGGTATAGGGCTTGAAAACTATAAGGTTGCAGTACTTAAAAATACGCCGAAAGATCCGCTTTCTGAAAAGGAAGAGATTATAGTAGGAGAAATCCAAAAGTCCGGCTCGGCTTCTATTGAAAAGCTGACAGGTAAATTTGGGAGTGCAAAAAAAATTATTTCAGCGCTTGAAAAAAAGGACGTCATAGAGATTGTATGGGAGTACAAAAAGCTTGAAAATAAAAAATATGTGGAGACTGTAAGGCTGTGCATCGACTATGAGGACATAGACATCAATATAGAACGGCTCAAAAAGCAAAGGGCGCACAAGCAGGCAGAGGCTGTCGAGTTTTTAAGGTATAACGACGAATGCATAAAAAGCGACCTTAAGCAGATCACCGGAGCATCCCAGGCCACTATAAAATCGCTTTTGCAAAAAGGAATAGTGGAGATTCAAAAAGAGGAATACTACAGGGAGCCTGACCAGCAGGATATTGAGGAATCTGACATAGCGCTTAACGATGAGCAAAAGGCAGCCGTGAGACATATTGGAAAAGGGTTTTCGGAAGGATTTTCAAAGCCCATAGTACTTCACGGGGTTACTGGAAGCGGAAAGACCCAGGTGTATATAGAGGCGATTGAAAAGGCCGTATCGCTTGGAAAAGAGTGCATAATGCTTGTGCCTGAGATTGCGCTTACGCCCCAGACTGTCTCGAGATTCAAGGCGAGATTTGGAGAAGGCATAGCCGTAATTCACAGCGGACTTTCAGCAGGCGAAAAATACGACCAGTGGAGAAAAATGAAAAAGGGACATGCAAATGTGTGCATAGGCGCGCGTTCGGCCATATTTTCGCCATTTGAAAACATAGGAATTATCATAATAGATGAATTTCATGAAAGCTCATACAAGTCGGAAATGTCTCCTAAATATGATACAATAGAACTGTCGAAAATCATGTGTAACATGCATGGTGCAGGCCTTGTGCTGGGCTCTGCCACACCTTCTGTAAAAGAGTATTACATGTGTAAAACTGGAGAATATGATATAATAAGGTTAGAAAAGAGAGCAAACAATAAACTGCCTCCGAAAATAGAGCTTATAGACATGAAGAGGGAAATCGACAGCGGAAACAGAGGCATTTTCAGTAGAAGGTTTCTAAAGCTTTTGGGTGATGCTCTTGAGCGGAAAGAGCAGGCAATGATATTTCTAAACAGAAGGGGATATTCTAATTTTGTGTATTGTGCAGAATGTGGATTTGTATTAAAGTGTAAAAGGTGTGACATATCCATGACATACCACAAGGACATAGGAGGCGTTAAATGCCACTACTGCGGACACAAAGAGAAGATGCCGCAGGCATGTCCCGAGTGCGGTGAAAATGCGCTTGAAACCGGAGGAATGGGAACGCAAAGGGTAGTTGATGAGATAAAAAATATGTATCCTCAAAGCCATATTCTGAGAATGGACAGGGACACGACATCTAGAAAAGGCGCACATTCCCATATAATTCAAAAATTCAGGCGAAAAGAGGCAGACATACTGATAGGGACACAGATGATAAGCAAGGGACATGATTTTCCGGATGTCACGTTCGTAGGTGTGGTGTCTGCAGATGCTACACTTAACTATCCAGACTACAAGAGCTCCGAAAAGACATTCCAGCTTATAACCCAGGTTTCAGGCAGGGCTGGAAGGGCGAGTCTTCCAGGTGTGGTGGCGCTTCAGGCTCACGACACAACCCACTATTCAATACAGCATGCAAAGGACTATGACTACGAGGGCTTTTACGATAAGGAAATACGCCTGAGAAAGACATTTGGATATGAGCCTTTTGGAAACATTCTGAGCATAGTGGTGTCAGGCAGGAACAAAAGCAGCGTAATGAACAATATATATAAGATACATGAAGGTATGACATATGTGCTTGCAAAAAAAGGATTCGAAGATTTTTCTTTTATAATGGGACCAAGCGAATGCCCTATGGCGTTTATAAATATGAAACACAGATGGCAGATGGTTATTAGGGACAGTGGCATAGATATTGAATTTCTAAAGAAGATAGTTCGATTTGTATGCATCACAAAACGCTCTAAGATAATTGACGAAGATGTAAATGTAAGCATAGACATCAATCCGTCAAGCATAATGTAAAATAGTGATTATTTAAATGAGGAGGAGTATTTAATGGCAACAAGGATAATAAAGACGGACGGAGACCCGGTTTTGAGGAAAAAATCAAGAGTGGTTGAAAAAATAGATGACAGGATATCCCAGCTTCTTGACGACATGAACGAAACAATGGTAGAGGCAGATGGAGTGGGGCTTGCAGCGCCTCAGATTGGGATACTAAAGAGAATAGTCATAATAGATGTAGGGGACGGGCCTATAGAGATGATAAATCCCGAGATAGTGGAATACGATGGAGAGCAGTTTGGAGATGAGGGATGCCTTAGCGTTCCAGGTAAATTCGGAAAGGTAAGAAGACCAAATTGGGTTAGGGTTAAGTTCCAGGGCAGAGATGGAAAGCATGTGGAGCTTGAAGGAACAGAGCTGTTTGCAAGGGCTGTATTCCACGAGCTGGATCATTTGGACGGAGTGCTTTTTACAGACAAGGTTGAAGGTGAAATCGAAGAATAAAAACTACTAGGGAAGTGATGATATTGAAAGCTGTATTCATGGGAACACCAGATTTTGCAGTGCCGTGCCTTAAGGCTATGCTGGACGAAGGTATTGAAGTGGCTGCTGTGGTTACGCAGCCCGACAAGCCTAAGGGAAGAGGAAAAAAGCTGGCGATGCCGCCTGTGAAAGAACTTGCAATTGAAAATGGGATACAGGTGTACCAGCCAAAGCGCGTAAAGGACGGCGAATTTGTAGAAATATTAAAGGAAATAAATCCGGACATAATAGTGGTAGTTGCATTCGGACAGATACTTTCAAAGGAGATACTTTCAATACCTAAATATGGATGCATTAATGTGCATGGTTCGCTCCTTCCGAAATACAGGGGAGCTGCGCCTGTAAACTGGGCAATAATCAACGGCGAAAAGAAGACAGGAATCACAACCATGTACATGGACGAAGGCCTTGACACGGGAGATATGATACTAAAAAGTGAAGTGGAAATTGGAGATGACGAAACTGCCGGAGAGCTTTACCACAGGCTTTCAAGCCTGGGAGCGCAAGTTCTAAAGGATACAATAGGGGCAATAAGCAAAGGAAACGCTCCGAGGGAAAAACAGGATGATTCCATTTCGACATATGCACACATGATGGACAAAAAGCTTGGAGCGATAGACTGGAAAAAGCAGCCGCATGAGATAGTAAATCTTGTGAGGGGAACAAATCCTTGGCCTGGCGCATATACAGGATATAATGGAAATACAATGAAAATATGGGAAGTGGCAGAATATGATAGCTGCACAGGAGACAGTGAACCAGGGCGCATAACCAGTGTTTCCGATGACGGCATAGTGGTCTCATGCGCAAACGGGTGCATAATAGTCAAGGAAATTCAAATGCCAAACAAAAAGAGAATGAAGGTTTCCGAGTACCTAAAAGGAAACGAAATAGAAAAAGGCGTATCCCTAGGAGCATAGATATGAAAACTCAATACAAATTCATGAATATTGCAGCTGTGATTGTTACAGGAATAGTTACTTTGGCTCTTCTTGCAAATATGGTGATTTTGGGGAAATATGCACCGGTTACGGGAGCAGTTTTGACCGCATTGAACACAACAGTGATTTTAGCCGTATTTGCGATAATATACATGAGCTTTGTAGTGTATAGGATATGCAGTGGCAGAATGCCAAAGGGAAGGTCTTTGAAAATCAGCCTCATTGTGTTTTCGGTACTTTTTCCACTTGTGACTAGCATAGGAAAGCTGTTAAATGTCAACAAGAACGAAATAAGGAGAATATTTGTACACCTTAACAATTCTTATATATATTCTCAAAAATACAGTTTAAACGGTGAGGATATAATGTTGCTTTCACCTCACTGCATACAAAAGAGTTTTTGCAATTTCAAAGTGACTTATGATGTTTCGAACTGCAAACGATGCGGAAAGTGTAGCATCGACAGGTTCCTCTCTCTCAGGGAAAAATACGGCGTTAAGGTCTTCGTAGCGACTGGGGGAACCCTGGCAAGGAAGATAATAATTGAAAACAGGCCAAAGGCCGTAGTGGCAATAGCATGTGAGAGAGACCTTACAAGCGGTATACAGGAAGTGGTTAAAATACCGGTTCTGGGCGTATACAATGAAAGGCCGAGCGGACCGTGTTTTAACACTGAAGTTAACATTGAAAATGTTGAAAACGCTATAAAATTTTTTATGGGGGTAGATTAAAATGTACGGATATCCTTTTTACGATCCGACATTCATAATAATGATTCCGGCTATAATATTTGCAGTATATGCTCAGGCAAAGGTAAAGTCGACTTTTTTAAAGTACCTGAGGGTTCAGTCTAAAAAGGGCTATACAGGGGCACAGGTTGCACAGTACATGCTCCATTCAAACGGAATAGACGATGTGCAAATAGAAATGGTTGCAGGCATGCTTTCAGACCATTACGACCCTAGGCGAAAACGACTTAGGCTTTCGCAAGATGTGTACATGGGGGCTTCGATAGCATCTATATCTGTTGCGGCTCACGAAGTCGGACATGCCATACAGCATGCCAGGGGATATACTCCGCTGAAAATTAGAAACAGTCTTGTGCCAGTAGCAAATATAGGTTCTTCAATGGCATGGATATTCATAACGCTAGGGTTTATAATAAGCCCTGCGCTTTTAGACATAGGAATAATGCTATTTATTGGTGCTGTGCTTTTTCAGGTAATGACGCTGCCTGTGGAGTTTAATGCAAGCTCAAGGGCCATAAATGAACTTGGAAGCTCGCACATAATATATGCAGATGAAATACCTTACAGCAAAAAGGTCTTAAGTGCCGCGGCGCTGACATATGTGGCTGCAACTGCTTCTGCAGTACTCCAGCTCATAAGGCTTTTGCTCATAAGGAATCAAAGAGACTAGTGTCCTAAGATTATCTTAGGGCTTCTTTTTTGTAGGGGAGGAAAACATTTTGGAAAAGAGCAGGATTGTAGCGCTTGAAACTATAAATGACATAGAAGATAGGGGCATGTATTCAAATATAGCCCTTGGCAAAAGGCTCACAAGGTCGGGACTGTCGGGAAAAGACAGAGGGTTTGTAACGGAGCTTGTATATGGAGTGGTTGAAAACAGATATTTTCTGGAAAATGCAATAAGCCAGTTTTCAAAGATCAGGCTTTCGAAACTATCGCCCGTTGTGCTGAACATACTTAAAATGGGGGTATACCAGATACTCATTCTAGACGGGGTAAAGGACTTTGCAGCCGTAAATGAAAGCGTGGAGCTAGCAAAGAAATTCAAGCCACAAACAGCAGGCTTTGTGAACGCCGTGCTTCGAAATCTCATAAGGTCAAAAGGATCTATTAAAATGCCAAGTGAGAAAAAAAATCCGGCAAAATATCTATCTGTGAAATACTCTTATGAAGAGTGGATTGCAGACGAGTGGATAAAAACATACGGCGTGGAGTTTACAAAAGAGCTCATGATGTCAAACATGGAAAGGCCTTCAATATATATAAGGACTAATACGTTGAAGACTACAAGGGAGCAGCTCCTGCAAATGCTGAGTGAGCAAGGAATAGAATGTGAGGCAGTAGGAATGGCTGCCGAGGCTATAAGGGTCAGAGGAATGAAAAATATAGAATCGAATGAGCTTTTTGCAAAAGGCATGTTTTTTGTACAGGACATAAGCTCCATGCTTGTTGCACATGTTGCAAACCCCAAAAATAATATGCACGTTTTGGATGTTTGCAGTGCCCCGGGCGGGAAGACAACACATATGGCTACTCTCATGGAAAACACTGGATGCGTTGAGGCTAGAGATGTGCATGAACACAAGATTGGCCTTATAAATCAAAATGCGAACAGGCTCGGTCTTAAAAACATAAATGCAAAGATAGGGGATGCAACGAAGCATCAAGACGAGCTTGACGAAAAGTTTGACATAGTGCTTGCAGATGTTCCGTGTTCAGGTTTTGGAATAATAAGCAGAAAGCCGGAGATAAAATACAAGAGCAAGCAGGAGATAGACCAGCTTCCAAGCATCCAGATGGGGATACTGGAGAATGTAAATAGATATGTAAAAAAAGATGGACTACTCATATATAGTACTTGTACAATAGAATATAAGGAAAATATGGGGGTCGTGTCGCAGTTTTTAAAACAAAACAGCGATTATGTGCTGGAGCCCATAAAAGAGGTTTATATAGACATGGAAACCCAAAAGGACGGATATATCCAGACTTATCCTAATATACATGGAATCGATGGGTTTTTTATTGCAAAGCTGAGAAAGGTAAGGTAATAATGGAAAAGGTTGATATAAAGTCATTTACAGAAGAACAGCTCAGGGGATATATTGAAACGATAGGAGAAAAGAGCTTTAGGGGGAGCCAGGTTTTCAAGTGGATTTACAAGGGTATAAAGGATTTTGATGATATGAACAACATACCTGCGCCATTAAGGCAGAAGCTTGCCCAAAATGCATATATAGACAATATACAAATAGACAAAAAGCTCGTTTCGAAAATAGATCAAACGAGAAAATACCTGTTCAGGCTTATGGACGGGAACATAATAGAAAGCGTAATGATGAAATACAAGCACGGGGTCTCGGCGTGCATATCAACACAGGTTGGCTGCAGGATGGGATGCAGCTTTTGCGCATCCACCGTGGACGGTATGGAGAGAAACCTCACGGCATCGGAAATGCTCGACCAGATCATAGGGATACAGGAGGATACTGGAGAGCGGGTTTCAAATGTTGTAATGATGGGAAGCGGGGAACCACTTGATAATTTTGAGGAGACTGTGAAATTTTTAAGGGCCGTGAACGACAAAAATGGACTCAACATAGGTTACAGGCACATAACGCTTTCGACTTGCGGAATAGTGCCAAAGATTTATGATCTGGCTGACATGGAGATTCCCATAAACCTTGCGATATCACTGCATGCAGTAGATGATACCAGCAGGAAAAGGATAATGCCAATAGCAAAGGCATATTCTATAGAAGAGGTGCTCGATGCCTGCAGGTACTATGTAGAGAAGACAAACCGAAGAATCACATTTGAATATGCAATAATTCAAGGTGTAAACGACAGTGAAAAAGAGGCCCTGGCTCTTTCAAAGCTTCTTAAAGGGATTTTGTCACATGTCAACATAATACCTGTCAACAAGATTGACGAAAAAGACTACAAAAGACCTTCAAAGGAAGGAGTGGAGAGGTTTTCGGGGATACTTTCAAAACACGGCATTAATGCCACAGTTAGAAGAGAGATGGGAAGCGATATAAATGGAGCCTGCGGACAGCTTAGGAAGCGAAATATTTCGGGGTGATAATATGAGATATAAAGCAATATCAGATGTAGGGAATGTCAGGAGCATGAATGAAGACTTTTGGGGTGCAGAGATATTAGGCAGTGGAAAAGGGGCAGTAGGCATATTCGCAATAGCGGATGGCATGGGAGGACATAATAAAGGCGAGGTTGCTAGCCGGATTGCAGTTGAAAAAGTCATGCAGCATTTGAAAGGCAGAATTGAGTCTGCCAAAAGGGATATAGATTCCATTGTAGTTGAAAACCTGATTGAATCGTATGAGCGTTCAAACGATATCATAATTAAAGAGGCACAAAGGAGCGAAGAATTTCGCGGCATAGGAACAACGCTTACGATGGCTGTAATTACAGGTGGCAAAATGTACGTTGCAAATGTCGGAGACAGCAGATGCTATCTGTTTAGCGAGGAAAAACTCCATAGAGTTACAAATGACAATTCACTTGTGCAGGAACTCCTATTGAAGGGTCTTATAACCGAGGAAGAGGCGAGAAGGCATCCTCAAAGGAATGTCATAACAAGAGCCGTGGGTCTGGAAGAACCTTTGAAGGTTGACGTGTATGAAAGGGATGTGGTAAAGGGAGACCATGTGCTTCTCACTACGGACGGCCTTACAAACATGATTGCACATGATGAGATGCAAGAAGTTATACTGAATTTTGAAAATATTGACCAAAGCTGCGAAGAGCTTCTAAGCAGGGCGAAGGACAGCGGGGGAGACGACAATATTTCTTTGATTCACATTTTAATATAACCTGGGAGTTGGTGGTACTGTGTTAGGAAAAGTATTAGGGAACAGATACGAAATATTGGAAAAAATAGGCGACGGAGGGATGGCTTTTGTCTACAAGGCAAGGTGCAGGCTTCTCAACAGAATAGTTGCCGTAAAGGTTTTGAGAAGTGAATTTGTTGAAGACGAGGAGTTTCTTGAAAAGTTTAAAAATGAAGCTCAGTCTGCTGCAAGCCTTACTCAGCAAAACATAGTCAACATATATGATGTGGGCCAGGATGAGGAAGTCCACTATATAGTTATGGAATATGTAGAAGGCAAAAGCCTAAGGGACATAATAAAAGGCAGCAAGAGGATAGGCGAGGAGCAGGCAATTGAAATAGCAAGGCAAATAGCATTGGCACTTTCTCAGGCGCACAAAAAGCACATAATACACAGGGACATAAAGCCGCACAATATACTTGTAAAGGAAGACGGAACTGTAAAGGTTGTGGATTTCGGCATAGCAAAAGCCGTTACGAGTTCAACTGTTACAAATATGGGAAGCGTCATAGGGTCTGTCCACTATTTTTCTCCGGAACAAGCAAAGGGAAGATATGTGGATGAAAGGTCTGACCTTTACTCCCTGGGAATAGTGATGTACGAAATGCTTGTCGGAAGGGTGCCGTTTAAGGGAGACAGTCCTGTAAATATAGCGCTTCAACACATCAACGAGGAAGTGACATTTCCAGATTTCATAAAAAATGAAGTTTCAGAGGATGTAAAAAAGCTCATACTAAAGCTAACTCAAAAAAACCAATCGAGAAGGTATTTTACCGCAGATGAGCTTATAAAGGACATGGATCTTATCAAAAAAAATGTGAGCCCTAATTTTATCCAGCCGAGCTATGAGGATTTCAAGACTCAAAAGATTGAAAATCTTGGGGAAGCAATAGAAAAGGCTGAGCAGCAAAGGGAGATAATAATAGAAAGACATTCTGAGGACATGGGAATCACTAGAAGTGAAGATTTTCAAACCGAAAAAGACATGGGAGAACAGGACATGCCGAAAAAATCTGGAAAAGGACATAAAAAGCTCATAATGATGCTTGCTATAGTTTTGGGATTTGTAGCTTCTGTAGGATTCACCGCAGGAGGATTTTACATAAAGGAGATGCTAAAGCCTAAGGAGTACAGTCTGCCAAAGCTGGAAAGTATGAAATTTGAAGATGCAAAGAAAATGCTTGAGGAGAAAAAGATAAAGCTGAGCATAAGAAGGGAAGAAAACAGCAATGAAGTGCTCAAGGATCATATAATAAGCCAGGAGCCACAAGCCGGCACGACTGTAAAGGAAGGCTTTGAAGTAACGGTGGTTGTCAGCAAGGGAGGAAAGCTTTCGCAGGTTCCAAACCTTGAAGGCAAAAAGCTCGGTGATTTGACAGGCATACTCAGCGAGGCGAACTTCGAAGAAGGCGTAGTCACTTTTGAGTTCAACGATAAGCCAGAGGGGACGATACTTTCGCAAAAGCCTAGGGCCCTTTCTAAATTGGAAGAGGGAAGTTCAATAGATGTGGTTGTCAGCAAAGGACAGGAAGTCAAGCTGGTGATAGTACCTCAGCTTGTAGGCGTAAGCTTTGAAGACGCTAAAAAGCTAATGGGCGATTTGAGACTTGGAGATGTGACTTATGATGAAGACAAGTCGCAGCCGGATGGGGTGGTTTTAAAGCAGAGTCTTTCCGCCGGGGAAAAGACCGAGGAAAACAAAAGCATGAACCTTGTTGTAAACAAGCTAAAGAGCCAGGATGAAACTGCAGGTGAAACTCAAAGTTCAGGGGATAGAGCTAAACAGGAAGATCAGGTCAAAAGGAATCTTTCGATAAAGCTTCCAGAAGACAAGGGAAACATACGAGTTGTAGTAAAAGAGACTTATGATTCCCAGACAAAGACTGTATATGATAAAGAAATAAAAGTAAATGAAACAAATGGATTGCTTATTGTCCCTATAAGGGGTAAAAGCGGAACTACAAAAGCATATCAAATAACTATAGACGGCAGCTCTTATTATGATGGAGATGTCAGCTTTTAGGCGAGGAGAGGTTAAATGATAGAAGGAAGGATAACAAAGGGAATAGGAGGTTTTTATTACGTTGAAACAAGCGGCGGCCTTTATGAGTGCAAGGCAAGGGGGATATTCAGAAAGGATAAGATAACTCCTCTTGTGGGAGACATGGTTGAGATTGAGGTTGTTGACGAAAAAGAAAAAAAAGGCGTTATAGAAGCCATACGAGATAGGAAAAACGAGCTTATAAGGCCAAGTATAGCAAATGTGGACATGGCTGTAATAGTATTTGCTGCCAAAAGCCCGGATCCGAACCTTTCTCTCATAGACAGATTCATAGTGCTTGCAGAGAGGGAGTTTCTCGACATAGTAATATGCATAAACAAAATAGATGCAGATGAAGAAAAGGACTACATGAAAATAAAGAGCATATATGAGTCGTGCGGATACAAGGTTGTGCTTACGAGCACCAAAAAAAGGATAGGTATAGAGGAACTCAGGGATCAGATGAGTGGAAACGTTGTAGTTCTTGCAGGCCCTTCAGGGGTTGGGAAGTCAAGCCTGCTTAATACCATAGACCAGAGACTGGAGCTAAAGACCGGCGAAATAAGCGAAAAGCTTGGAAGGGGAAAACACACCACAAGACATGCGGAGCTTATGGACTTTGGGGACGGCACTATGATTGCAGACACTCCGGGATTCAGCTCTCTCAGCCTGAACCACATAGACGAGAAGGAACTCAAGGAATATTTTGTCGAGTTTGAGGACTACACGGACGAGTGCAGGTTCCACAGCGACTGCATACATGAAAACGAGCCAAGCTGTGCAGTCAAAAATGCGGTGGATGACGGGAAACTGTTCAAGGAAAGATACGACAGCTATATACAGCTTTTAAATGAAATAAGGAATAACAACAGGAGGAGTAGAAGATGATAAAACTGGCACCGTCGATACTTTCGGCAAATTTTGCAACACTTTTAGACGATGTAAGAAAGGTTGAAGAGGCAGGATGTGAATTCCTGCACATAGATGTCATGGACGGTCATTTTGTTCCCAATATAACAATAGGACCGCTTGTTGCGAAGGCTCTAAAAAAGGGCGGAGTGGACATGGTATTTGACGTCCACCTTATGATTGAAAACCCTGACAATTACGTAAAGGATTTCGCCGATGCGGGCGCGGACATAATAGTTGTGCACCAGGAGGCCTGCATACACCTTCACAGGACGATACAAAACATAAAGTCATGCGGAGTAAAGGCAGGGGTTGCACTTAACCCTGCGACGCCTGTGGAGACCATAAAGCACATCATAGAAGACATTGACATGGTGCTTATAATGAGTGTCAACCCTGGATTTGGAGGACAGAGCTTCATAGAGGGCGTGCTTCCTAAAATATCGCAGGTGAGAAAAATGGCAGACGAGCTTGGCATTGAGCTGGACATACAGGTTGACGGAGGAATAAAGCCTTCTAATGTCCACCAGGTTGTCAAGGCGGGTGCAAACGTGGTAGTTGCGGGATCTGCCATATTTGGAAGCGAAGACATAAAGGCGACTGTTGAAGAATTCAGAAAAAACAGCATGCTGTAGAAAAAGGTGAACGAGGTGTTAGTTGGAATACTAGTAAACGGGGCAATAGATGATATTGAGTTTTACAAAAAAGAGCTGGACGGGTGCGACTATGTGATAAGCGCCGATGGCGCATCCAATGTCCTTTATAAGATGAAAAAAGTACCAGATGTCATTATAGGGGATATGGACTCCATAGAAGAAGATGCAAAGAGTTTTTTCCTGGAAAAGGGAGTTGAGTTCAAAAGATTCCCTTCCAAAAAAGACTTTACGGACACGGAGCTTTCAATAGACTACGCAAAGGATATAGGTGCAGACGAAGTAGTGCTTTATGCGGCCGTAGGAAGCCGGATAGACCACTCTTTGGGCAATATCAACCTTTTATACTACATGCTTAAAAGAGGCATGCAGGGAAGGCTTGTAAACGAGAAAAACGAAGTCCGTATCACCGATGGAAAACTTGTGATTGAGGGAAGAAAAGGCGATTTGGTATCTGTAATACCTGTAAACGGGGACGCCATAGGAGTCACCCTGACGGGCCTTGAATACCCTCTTACGGACTATACGATAGAATTTGGAAAGACCATAGGCCTTTCAAATGTAATGGTTGGAGAAAGCTGCAGAATAGAAGTGAAAGACGGATGCATATTTGTAATAAAGGCAAGGGATTAAATAATTATATAATTTAAAAACTACATCAATACAATACTTGCCATAAAAAATAACGACTGCTCAGCAGTCGTTATTTTTTATGGGTATACATATGAAACTGAATTTTCATGCTGCCAGCGATATGCAGCCGTCATGCTAAATGGGATAAAGTAAAGATATATAAAAGTGCATAAAAAAAAGAGCCTCACGACTCTTTTTTTGCTAATTATATATTGAAAAAATTTTCAATATCCAATTATCTCCAAATTAGATAGCTCTGTCTACTTTTCCAGAACGTAGACATCTTGTACATACCTTTACTTTCTTTGGAGAACCATTAACCAAAGCCTTTACGCTTCTAAGGTTAGGTAGCCAAGTTCTTTTAGAATGACGATTTGAGTGACTGACCTGATTACCAGAAGTTCTTCCCTTACCGCACATTTCGCATACCTTTGCCACGTAAAAACACCTCCTTTGAGTTTCATAAATTGCACTAAAAACATTACTATATTATCACAATTAGAGGGCTTTTGCAATATAAAATAAATTGTATTGAAGAAATGGCAGGCATACTATAGAATAATATTGTAAAGAAGTTTATTATGGGAGGAATATGCATGTACGGAAAAATAGAAAACCAATATGGGAAGATATACATAGAAAACGATGTAATAGCAAAGATAGCAGGGAAAGCGGCAGTTGAATGCTACGGGATTGTTGGCTTCGCATCAAAATCCATGAAAAACGGAATAGTAGAGCTTTTGAAGTCAGAGAACATGGCAAAGGGAATAAACGTGAATGTCGACGACGAAAGGCTTGAGATGGAGTTGTTTGTTATAATAGAGTACGGAACGAAAATATCAGAGGTGGCGCACAATATAATGGATAGAGTGAAATATTCAGTTGAAAAAAATACAGGACTCAAGGTCTCTAAGATAGACATAAAGGTCCAAGGAATAAGAGTGAGTAAGTAGGAGGTCTCAAAAGTTGAAACACGAATTTGTAGAAGCTAAAATGCTTATAAAAATGTTTATATCCGGTGCTAACAACCTTGAAAACCATAAAGATGTTGTGGACAGGCTCAACGTATTTCCAGTACCCGATGGTGATACTGGAACCAATATGTCGCTTACAATGAATTCGGCGGTGGAAAAACTCCATGGATTGAAAGAAGAGAGCATATCAAATGTAGGCAAGACGGTTTCAAAAGGATCTCTAATGGGAGCAAGGGGCAATTCAGGAGTAATACTGTCACAGCTTCTAAGGGGATTTGCATCTGCGATTGAGGAGAAAAAGACGCTTGACGTGTATGACTTCGCACAGGCAATGAGCAAGGCTGCACATATGGCTTACAAGGCTGTAATAAAGCCTATAGAAGGCACAATACTAACAGTGGCCAGGGAAGCCGGAGAATACGCGCTGGAACTTGTGAAAGAGGAAATATCAATAGAGGATTTCTTCAATAAGTTTGTGGGAAGGGCAAATGAGTCGCTTGAAAACACTCCAAACCTTCTTGATGCGCTTAGAGAGGCAAATGTTGTGGATTCGGGAGGCAAGGGACTTGTACTAATATACGAGGGAATGTACAATGCGCTTGTTGGAAGCCCTGTCCAAAGAAGTGGAGGTAGGCCGTTAGAGCCGGCGGAAGAGCTGCAGCTGGAAAAAACCGGCGCTGTTGACATAAAGTATGCATACTGCACTGAATTCATATTGAAATCAAAGAGCATAGTATGCGATGAAATGCGAATGCTTATGGCAGATATGGGTGACAGCATGGTGGCGGCGTCTGACGATGATCTCATAAAGATGCATATACACACAAACGAGCCTGGAACAGTGCTGCAGATGGCTCTTGAGCATGGAGAACTTGTGAAGATCAAAATAGAAAACATGAGGGTACAACATGAAAACAACATAGTTGAAAAAGAATCAGGCAAGCCTGCTGAGACAGAAAAGAAGAAGTATTCGGTAGTGGCGGTAGCTTCAGGAGAGGGAATGGCTTCTATACTTGGAGACCTTGGAGTGGACTCCATAATAGAAGGGGGCCAGACCATGAATCCGAGTACAAGCGATTTTCTGCAGGCCATAAATGGAGCCAGCGCTGAAAACGTAATAGTGTTCCCGAACAATAAGAATATAATAATGGCTGCAAACCAGGCAAAAGAGATGTCTGACGAAAATGTCATAGTCATACCTACAAAGAATATGCCGCAGGCTTTTGCCGCCATGGTTGCATTTAACCCTGACGAGTATGCTCTTGAAAATGAAAAGAACATGTCTGAGGCCATAGAACATGTGAAGGTAGGACAAGTCACATTTTCTGTGAGGGATACTTCGCTAAATGGCAAGGACATCAAAAAGGGCGACATCATAGGGATAGTCCAGGGCGAAATAGATATATGCGCTGATGAAGTCAAGGCCGGGGCTGTAGAAACGGCAAAGAGCATGATTGACGAGGATACTGAAATAGTGAGCGTATTCTACGGTGAGGATGTGTCTGAAGAAGATGCAAACAAACTCATAGAGGATCTTGAAAAAGAATATGAAGACGTTGAATTTGAGATATACTATGGAGGCCAGCCTGTATACTACTATATAATCTCGGCTGAATAAAAGGCAGACCTTACAATAAAGGAGGATGACAATATGAAAAAAAAGGTTATTATAGACTGTGATCCGGGTTATGATGATGCCTTAGCTCTTATGCTTGCATTTGGAAGCGATGAGCTTCAGGTTGAAGCCGTTACGACTTGCGCAGGGAATCAGACTCAGGAGATGGTGTATACAAACGCAAAAAGGCTAATAAAGCTCATGGGCGCAAAGACCATAGTTGCGCCGGGAGCTTTAAAGCCTCTTTCCAGAGGCCTTGTGACTGCTTCGTCAGTTCACGGTGAAACGGGAATGGACGGAGTTGACCTTCCGGATGAGGATATAGGCGAGATCAAAAGCTGTGCGGTGGACATAATGGCAGACATAATAGAAAAAAGCGATGAAAAGATCATATTAATACCCACGGGGCCGCTTACAAACATAGCGCTGTTACTGTCGATATACCCTCATCTAAAAGAAAAAATAGAGCTCATATCGCTTATGGGCGGAGCATGTAACGGAGGAAATGTCACTGCGTGTGCGGAATTTAACATATATGTCGATCCTGAAGCGGCCGACATAGTTTTCAAATCCGGAGTTCCTATAGTAATGAGCGGGCTTGACGTTACTCACAAGGCTGTAATATACAAAGAGGAAATGGATATATTTGGGACTATAGGAAATGCATCGGGAAATGCCGCATTCCAGATACTTCAAAACTACTATAAATTCTATTCGCAGCATACCGACTTAAACGGTGCGGTTATGCATGACGCATGCGCTGTTGCCTATGTTATGAATCCAGAAATATTCGAGTGCAAGGACTGCCATATAGATGTCGAGACTAAAGGAGAACATACCACGGGGCAGACTGTTGTCGACATCGGAGACAAAAGAGGAAATGGAATAAACGCTAAAATAGCAATGAACATAGACAAGGAAGCTCTTATGAAGATGATGTATTCTTCAATAAGCCGCCTTTTGTAAGTTTGAAAACAATAGGCCAGTCTATAAAGAGCAAAGGGAATATTTGAACATTCTCTTTGCTCTTTTTGTTTAAAAAATAATGAGAGTAATTTGTATTTCATATATCGATGGTCAGTATGCTATAATTTATGAGTATACAATATTAGAGGGTGGTTATATGAGTATTTATGACCCTATACTGACAATAAAGGGAATAGGACCTAAAAAGGCAAAGTATTTCAATCAGATGGGGATATTTTCAATAAAAGATCTTTTATATTATTTTCCTAGAGCATATGAGGACAGGAGCAAAATAAAAAACATATCCTCTATGGCAGAAGGGGAAAAGGCGTACATAAGGGCCGTCATAAAAAAGATTGAAAACAAAAAGGTCAAACACGGGCTCAGAATGAGCAAGGTTTTAATATATGACGGGCAAGAGAGCATATATGCCGTGTTTTTCAACAAAAATCACATGGTGAAGACTTTTTCAAAAGGCCAGGAAGTTCTCGTATATGGAAAACTCAGCAAAAAGGGAGTATATACTCAAATTGACGGATATGAAATGTACAGGGCATCAGAAGCCGGTGGGAATCAAAAAATAGGAGCTGTAGTTCCAGTATATCCACTTAGTGGGAAGATAAGCAATACGGACATATACGCCTCTGTCAAAAGGGCTTTTGAAATGGTAAGCTCGGAACTAGAAAAGGACCATATTCCAGCCAGCATATTAAAGGAGGAGGGCCTTTGCCCTTTGAACACTGCACTTGAAAATATACATTTCCCAAGGGATAAAAAAAGCCTTAGGCAGTCCATGTACAGAATGGTGTTTGAGGAGTTTTTCATAATGCAGTGCAGGCTCAGACTTAACGAAAGAAACAATTTGGCAAAAAAATCATGTGTCGTAAAAAAAGAAGAAAAGATTTACGAGCTTATAGACTCGCTTCCGTTCAAGCTCACAAAAGCCCAGGTAAAGGCCATAGATGAGATAATGGGAGAAATGGCCTTGGGGATGCCAATGAACAGGCTCCTCCAAGGCGACGTGGGGTGCGGCAAGACGATAATAGCCGCAATATGCATGGCCAATTGTGCATTTGGCGGATACCAAAGCCTTATGATGGTTCCTACGGAAGTGGTGGCTCAGCAGCACTATAATTCAATCAGTGCGACTTTGGAGAAATTTGGTGTTAAAACGGCGCTTCTTACAGGAAACACAAAAAAAGATACTAGGGAAGACATTTACAGCCGTATGAAATCAGGAGATATAGACATTTTAGTGGGCACGCACGCCCTCATACAGGAAGGGCTTGAATGTGAGAATGTAGCCCTTGTCATTACAGACGAGCAGCATAGATTCGGCGTGAGCCAAAGGAATATGCTATCGAAAAAGGGAAATAGCCCACATGCGCTGTACATGTCGGCCACCCCGATTCCGAGGTCCCTTGCCATAACGATGTATGCAGATATGGATATGACCGTTGTGGACGAACTTCCAAGCGGAAGGAAAAAAGTGATTACGAGCATAATTACAGGGGAAAAGAGAAAACAGTTGTATGATTCACTAATGGAAAAGGTGAAAAGCGGAGTCCAGGCCTACATAGTATGTCCTCTTGTAGAGGAGTCGGACTCATTAAGCCTTAATTCTGCCGTGGAAACCTATGAGAAGCTCAAAAGACTTTGGAAAGGCAGCGTAAAGGTGGGGCTTTTGCATGGAAGGCTCAGCTCTGAAGAAAAGGAAGATACAATAAGAGATTTTAAAAGTGCGAAGATAGATGTACTTGTATGCACGACTGTAGTTGAAGTGGGAGTCGATGCGCCAAATGCAAGCATAATAATAATTGAAAATGCAGAAAGATTCGGGCTTTCACAGCTCCATCAGCTGCGGGGAAGAGTCGGCAGAGGGAGCATACAGTCATACTGCGTCCTCGTGTGTGAAAGCTGTTCAGGTGAAAGCATAAAGAGGCTGAACGTCATAAAGCAAAGCTGCAATGGGTTTGAAATAGCCCAAAAGGACCTTGAAATCAGAGGACCTGGCGAGTTTGCGGGCCACAGGCAGCATGGAATGCTTAATTTCAGGATTGCCGATATTTCAAGGCATCCAGACATACTTGAAAAGGCGAAGAAACAAGTGGACAAATTGATTGAAGAAGGCATAAGGCTTGAGTCGGATGGAAACAGTCTGCTTAAAAACATTATTGTTAAAAATGGGAACACAGACATTTGTTGAATACATTATAAATATGTTAAAATATAGGAAGGTGAAGTAGCAATGAGAGTAATTTCAGGAACGGCAAGAGGGTTGAAACTCCAATCGCCAAAGGGGCTAAGTACAAGGCCGACTACGGACAGGGTGAAGGAGTCGATGTTTAATATAATAAGTTTTAGAGTAAGAGAAAGCCGCGTTTTGGACGTTTTCGCCGGGAGCGGCGCACTTGGAATAGAAGCTCTTTCGAGAGGAGCTGACAGCTGCACATTTGTAGATTCGAGCAGGGAAAGCATAGAAATTATAAATGAAAACCTCAAAAAAGCAAGGCTGGGTGACAGGGCTGAGGTGATATCGTCTAAAGTAGAATCTGCACTTTCCAGGCTGTCGGGTGGAAAATTTGACATGATATTCATGGACCCTCCATACTGCAAAGGGTTTATAGAACCTGTGCTTTCATCAATCGTTGAAAATAGTGTTTTAGATGCAGGTGGAATAGTGGTGGTTGAGCATGACTCGAGCGATAAAACCCCTCAAAGTGTAAAGGGCCTAGTCAAGTCGGACGAGAGAACTTATGGAGGAACAACAATTTCTTTTTACGAAATGGAGGATTAAAATGGCAAAAATAGCAGTCTACCCGGGAAGCTTCGATCCGATAACAAAAGGACATTTGGATATAATAAAGAGAGGCTCGAAGCTTTTTGACAAGCTCATAGTGGCGGTTTTAAACAATTCTCAAAAAAAATGCATGTTCACGTTTGAAGAAAGGGTGGAAATGCTAAGAGAAATAACAGCTGAAATGGAAAATGTGGAAATAGATGCATTTTCGGGGCTTCTTATAGATTACTGCAAGAAAAAGAGGGTAAATGCAATAGTAAGAGGTCTTAGGGCGATTTCGGATTTTGAATATGAACTCCAAATGGCTCAGATGAACAGACAGCTCAACAGTGAAACAGAGACCATATTTTTGACAACAAGCACAAAGTATTCATTTTTAAGCTCCACACTTGTAAAAGAAGTTGCGGGCTTAAATGGAGATATAAGTGAATTTGTTCCGTCAATAGTTCTAAGAGAATTAAACAAGAAACTAAAAGGGGATGAATAGCATGGAGGTGTTTAGGCTTTTGGAGGAGTTGGAGGACCTTATAGACGAGAGTTCTTCGATTCCTTTTGGAAACAAGGTGCTTTTAGACAAAAAGGAAGCACTTGAAATAATAAAGGAAGTCAGGATTCAGCTTCCTGATGAGATCAAGCAGGCAGAGTGGATCAACACTGAAAGGCAAAGGATTCTTGCGGAAGGGCAAAAGGAAGCCGATGCCATAGTGGAAGAGGCCAAGATTTACATACAGGAAAAAATCGAGGCGAGCGAGATAATAAAAGAGGCGCAAAAACAAGCTGATGATATGATTTTAGAAGCACAAAAGATTTCAAATGAAATGAAAATAGGTGCAGGGGAATATGCGGATGAAATGCTAAACAGGGTTCAGCAGGATTTTGAAGAGATGCTGGAAACTATTGCTGAAAACAGAGAAGAACTCAGCAGGATGAGTAGGTAGAAAGTATACATAAATAAATGAAATTGCCTATGGATTGCTCTAAGCAACGTATTATTAAAGGCTGTTTGAAAGAGGTATGATATGTTCACTCCCATAAAAAACAAGAAGCTATACGAACAGGTTATAGAACAGATACAAAACATGATAATGAATGGACAACTTAAAAGGGGAGATAAGCTTCCTTCGGAAAGAGAGCTTGCCGAAACACTTGGAGTAAGCAGAACGTCAATAAGAGAGGCATTAAGAGCCCTAGAAATACTCGGTGTTATCGAAAGTAGACAGGGAGAGGGAAATTTTATAAACGGTTCAATAAAGAGCGGATTTTTTGAACAGCTTTCGATAGTGTTTAGACTCGATGAAGGAAGTTCCCTTGATGTGCTGGACCTTAGAAAGATAATAGAGGTTGAAGCCGCAGGACTTGCCGCTGCAAGGATAACAGACAAGCAGTCGGATGAACTTGGAAAGCTTATTGATGAATTTGAAAAGGCAAAAAATAACGAGGTGGAAAGCGCAAGACTTGACAAGGAGATACACTACAAGATTGCAAGTATAACTGGGAATAAGCTTATTGTAAACTTGCTTGAGACCATATCATCTCTTATGGAGTCCTTCATAAAGGACGCAAGGCAGAAGATACAGGAAAAAGATGAAACTAGAATGATTCTTGTTAAGCAGCATAAGATGATATGCAGTGCAATAATGGAAAGAAATGTTGAAAAATCAATGAAGGCCATGAAGGAACATCTAGACTATATAAACAACATTTATCCGGATATGATAGATAGTTGATATACGGAATATAAAATGCATGTGTATAGTGAATGCTGGAATCGTAGTTGTTAAAAATTATGCGAAGTAAGACTTAAATACGAGCAGGGATAATATTTTTTTGAAAATGTCTTTTAAAAAAACAATACAAAACGGGGTATGCAGAGATTTGAGTGCATACCCCGTTTTGTTTAAAAAAAAACAAATGTTTGAATAATCTGAAAATAAGATATAATATAGGTATGGTGGCTGGGTGGTAATACCAATAAAAAAGGAGGTTTGTTATGAATTCCTATTTAATGTTTTTTATAGCTTTACTGCCAATACTTTGGCTCATGACATCACTTGGGGTACTTAAATTGCCTGCGCACAAGGCGTGCAGCATTGCTTTGGCGGTGACATTTGGACTTGCAGTGTTGGTTTGGAAAATGCCGTTTGGCGCAGCAACTAGCGCAGCAGTGGAAGGTGCGCTTATAGGGCTTTGGCCAATAATGATAGTCATAATAGCGGCCATATTCACTTATAACTTGGCACTGCACACGAAAAGTATGGACGTAATAAAAAAGATGCTTTCAGGAATATCGACAGACAGAAGAATTCAGGTGTTAATACTTGCATGGGGGTTTGGTGGATTCCTTGAATCAGTTGCTGGATATGGAACTGCAGTTGCAATACCTGCAAGCATTTTGGCTTCACTGGGGTTTGACCCGCTTTTTGCGGCAGTCATATGCCTTATAGCTAATACGGTTCCTACGGCATTTGGAGCTGTGGGGATACCGGTTACAACACTGGCAAAGGTTACAGATCTTAACGTTATGATACTCAGCAGTGAAATAGGGATTCAATTGGCTCTTTTCATAGTTATAATCCCGTTTATACTTGTGGCGATGACATCAAAAGGTTTTTCGGGACTCAAGGGGGTGCTTGGCATAACTCTTGCTTCAGGTCTTTCGTTTGCATTGCCTCAAGTGCTTGCAGCAAGATACATTGGAGCGGAACTTCCGGCACTTCTTGGAAGCATATGCAGCATGGCGGTTACAATAGGCATGGCAAAGCTGTTTCATAAAGACAAAACATCATCAGAAGAGTCTGTAATCAGCTTTAAACAAGGATATATGGCATGGCTGCCATATATACTCATATTTGTATTTATAATAGGAACAAGCCCTCTTCTCCCAAATGTTAATCATTTGGCGGGAGCGGTAAAGAGCAGCTTTACAATATATCAGGGAGAAGGCGCAAAGGCCACAAGCTTTAAATGGCTGGCAACCCCTGGAACACTCATACTGATTGCAACCTTCATCGGTGGAATCATTCAGGGCGCAAAATTCTCTGAAATACTCGATGTTCTGGTGAAAACCGCAAAACAGCTTACAAAGTCGACTATTACAGTAGTTTCAATAGTCGCCATGGCAAAGATTATGGGATATAGTGGTATGATTACATCCATAGCAGTAGTAATGGTCCAGATCACGGGGAAATACTATCCGCTTATAGCACCCCTGATAGGAATGCTTGGAACTTTTGTCACTGGAAGCGATACTTCGTCTAATATACTGTTTGGAGAGCTTCAAAAACAGGTGGCGGGCAACATAGGGGCAAGTCCCTACTGGCTGGCAGCTGCAAACACATCTGGAGCTACAGCCGGAAAGATGATATCGCCTCAAAGCATAGCGGTGGCAACATCTGCAACAGGTCTTGTGGGGCTTGAAGGTAAGATATTCAACCAGACCTTAAAATTTTGTATGGTGTATGTACTGGCGCTTGGAATACTTGTATACTTTGGAGGATGGCTTGCAGCAATATAATCAATATATTGATATAAAAATTTTTAGATTAACTGGTATGACCATAATACCGAAATGAAAAAGGAGGATTAGACATGGAAATAGTTGTTTGTATAAAACAGGTGCCCGGCAATTCAAATGTAGAAGTGGATGAAAAGACTGGGGTTTTAAAAAGGGATGGGGCGGATTCAAAGATGAATCCATATGACCTTTATGCTATTGAAACTGCAATGAATATAAAAGAAAGCGTTGGGGCAAAGGTCAGTGCCATAAGCATGGGGCCTCCGCAGGCGGCTGATGTCATAAGGGAAGCATATATGATGGGTGTTGACGAAGGGGCTCTTCTTACAGACAGGAAGTTTGCAGGGGCGGATGTGCTTGCTACGGCATACACAATTTCACAGGGAATTAAAAAAATAGGCAGTCCGGACCTTATAATATGTGGGAAGATGACTACGGATGGCGATACGGCACAGGTTGGTCCTGAAATGGCGGAGTTTTTGGGAATTCCCCATATTGCAAATGTACTCAAAATAGTGGAACTTAAAGAGGACTCCATAGTGGTGGAAATGGATATGCAGAACACAGTTGAACTGGCAAATATCAAATACCCGTGTCTTATAACTGTTGAAAAGGGAATATTCCAGCCGAGGCTTCCATCATTTAAGCTCAAGATGGCCACGAAGGACAGAGAGGTTAAATTCTACTCGCTTGAAGACTACTATGACAAGGATGAGAGCAGATACGGACTTACAGGCTCGCCTACGCAAGTTAAAAGGATATTCCCACCAAAGGCAAATGACAGTCATGAAATGTGGGAAGGGGATCCTGAGGAAGTATCTCAAAAACTCTTTGGAAAACTAAAAGAATTAAAATTCATATAGGGGGAGTGGAAAATGGCGAAAATCACAGTGAATCAAAACAGGATTTCAGATACTTCAAAAGTTACATCTCTTTGTCCTTTTGGGGCGATAGAGTTAATTGATGGGAAAGTCGAAATAAACTCAGCCTGTAAAATGTGCAGGCTTTGTATTAAAAATGGACCTGAAGGAGCATTTGAATTTGTAGAAGATAAAATAGAGGCCATAGACAAGAGCAAGTGGAGAGGGATAGTTGTTTATGTAGACCATGTTGAAGGGCAGATACATCCGGTTACAATGGAACTTATAGGAAAGGCTAAGGAGATGGCAAAAAAGATAGATCATCCGGTTTACTGCCTTTTCATGGGTCACAATATAAGGAAAGCTGCAAAAGAACTGCTGCATTACGGTGTAGATGAGGTGTTTGTATACGACTATAGTGAACTGGAAAACTTCAGGATAGAACCGTATGCGGCTGCATTTGAAGACTTTATAGACAAAAACAGGCCTTCTATAGCGCTTGTTGGAGGAACTACAATAGGAAGGTCACTTGCACCGAGGGTAGCGGCACGTTTTAGGACGGGGCTTACAGCAGATTGTACAATTTTGGACGTGCAGGAGAACACCGACCTTGACCAGATAAGGCCGGCATTTGGTGGAAATATAATGGCCCATATATATACGCCAAACCATAGGCCTCAATTTGCAACGGTAAGATACAAAATATTCTCGGCGCCTCAAAGAGGGGAAAATCCAAGCGGGAAAATCACTGTATGTGATATGGCTACTAAAAAGCTCCATTCAGATATAGATGTAATCGAGGTTAGAAAAAAAATCATGGAAAAGGGAATTGAAGAAGCTGAGGCCATAGTTGTAGCGGGAAGGGCAATAAAGAAAGAGGAAGATCTTTCGCTGATAAACGAACTTGCAGACCTTTTGGGGGCTAAGGTAGCAGTAACAAGACCACTTATAGAGTCCGGATGGGAGGATGCCAAAAAGCAAATAGGTCTTAGCGGAAGGACTGTAAAGCCAAAGCTCATAATAACATGCGGTGTTTCAGGCGCCATACAGTTTGTGGCAGGCATGAACAATTCGGAGTGTATAATATCGATAGACAAGGACAAAAATGCACCGATATTTAACGTAGCTCACTATGGAATAATAGGTGATGTATACGAGGTCGTCCCAAGACTTATAGAAAATATAAAAAGTGGAAAAGGGCTTATAGGGTAAGGCTTAATATTAATTGCGGAGGTGTTTGGAATTATGGCTTACAAAATTGTCGATTCTCAAGATATAGAATATTTGAGGGGAATTTGCGGACCTGACAAGGTTTTTGTTGGGGAAGAGATAAATGAAGATTTTTGGAGGGACGAGCTGGCTGGAATTAAAAAATCTCCAGAAGTTCTGGTTGAGGTAGATAATGCAGACACGGTTTCAAAGATTATGAAGTATGCGTTTGAAAATAAAATCCCTATTACGCCCAGAGGCTCTGGGACAGGACTTGTAGGTGGCGCTGTTGCCATAAATGGCGGAATAATGATAAATATGAGCAAGATGAACAAAATACTTGAAATAGATGAGGAAAACCTCACTCTGACTGTGGAACCGGGGGTGCTTCTTATGGAGATATCGAAGTATGTGGAAGAACACGACCTTTTTTATCCGCCGGATCCAGGTGAAAAGAGTGCCACGATAGGAGGCAATATAAGCACTAATGCAGGCGGAATGAGAGCTGTCAAATATGGAGTGACAAGAGACTATGTAAGAGGGCTTGAGGTTGTGCTTCCCAATGGAGAGATAATCACTGTGGGAGGAAAAGTAGTTAAAAACAGTTCGGGATACAGTCTCAAGGACATGTTTGTAGGGGCTGAAGGAACTCTTGGAATAATAACAAAGGCTACGCTTAAGCTTCTTCCGCTACCCCAAAAGGCCATAAGTCTTCTAATACCTTTTCCGAATCTTGAAATGGCAATAGAGACAGTTCCAAGGATAATAAAGTCAAAGGCAATACCTACTGCAATAGAATACATGGTAAGAGATGTAATACTTGCTTCGGAAGAGTTTCTGGGGAAAAAATTTCCAGACAGTACCTCGGATGCATATCTGCTGCTGACATTTGACGGCAACAGCACCCAGGAAATAGAGGATTCATATGAAAAAGTGGCAAACATATGTCTCGAATCTGGAGCTCTTGATGTGCTTATATCAAATACCCAGGAAAGGCAGGAGTCAATATGGTCTGCCAGGGGAGCGTTCTTGGAGGCCATAAAGGCGTCAACCACTGAAATGGATGAGTGTGACGTCGTAGTTCCAAGAAACAGGATTGCGGAATTTGTGAAGTTTTCAGATGAGCTTCAAGGCGAATTTGGAATAAGGATAAAGAGTTTTGGCCATGCAGGAGATGGGAATCTTCACATATATATACTCAGGGACGATCTGGACCAAGAAGATTGGGAGACCAAGCTTGGCGGGGTGTTTGAAAAGATGTACCAAAAATCAAGAGAGCTGGGGGGCAAGGTATCTGGAGAGCACGGGATAGGTTTTGCAAAAAGATCTTTCCTTAAGGATTCCCTTGGAGATACGGGCATTCAGCTTCTAAAAAACATAAAAGCCGCGTTTGACCCGGATAACATATTGAATCCAGGCAAAGTATGCTAGGTGATGAATATTTATTTATCGAATAATAATATTGAAGGGCAGTTTCAAAAGTGAGATTTTTCTGAAAATTCCCTACTCCACAGAGCCCGTAAAGGTATGGGATCTGTGGAGCAGGGTTTTAAAAATAAATATAAAAAGCTAAATTGTCCAATGAAAACGAACTGGGAATATATTGAAATTCATGCATGTGATTGTGAAAAAATATTCAAAATATGGCTCTGGATATGAATGAAAAGTAAAATTGTATAATGTTGAAAATGTTTTTAAATGGACATTTTTACAGATAATGAAAATGCAGTGGAGTGGAATTTTAAAAGGGGCAACTTGCGTATATGGCTGTACGATATGAAAATTGAACTTTTATTGAATTTAATATTATAAAAACGGCTTAAAATCAAGAAAGTAAAGTAAATATGATGGGAACGTTAATAAATTAATTTATCGCAATAAGCTGAGTCTTTGTGATATACTATAAATGGCAATTATTGATGGGGTGCAAAAATGTAGTAGCTTTTTACAAAATTTTTAACAGAAATTCAGAGAAATTTAGAAAGTAGGAGGTATTTTGATGAATCTTTCAACTTTTAGAGGCGGTATTCATCCTCCACACGAAAAGAAGTATACAGAACACAATTCTACAAAAAGGGCCAATGAGCCCGGTTTTGTATACATACCTCTTCAGCAGCACATAGGAGCTCCTTGTGCTTGCCTGGTCAAGGTAGGAGATTATGTCAAGGTAGGGCAAAAATTGGGCGAAGCGCAGGGATTTGTTTCTGCACCGGTGCATTCATCTGTATCGGGAACTGTAAAGGGCATTAAGGAAATGCCATCGCCTATGGGTGCCAAGACCATGTGTGTAGTGGTGGAAAACGATTTTAAAGACGAAAAACATGAAAGCGTTGAGCCGAGGGGAAGTCTTGAAAGCCTTAAACCTGAGGAGATAGTGGAGATAATAAAGGAGTCGGGAATAGTCGGGATGGGAGGAGCTACTTTTCCAACACATGTAAAGCTTTCTCCACCAAAGGAAAAGACTATAGATGTTGTAATACTAAACGGGGCAGAATGTGAACCTTATCTTACTGCGGACCATAGGCTTATGCTTGAACAGCCTGGCGAAGTGATTTACGGGCTTAAAGCTCTTATGAAGGCGCTTGGCGTTAAGCTTGGTTACATAGGAATAGAAGACAACAAGCCGGATGCGATAGAAGTGATGCAAAAGGCTGCAAGTGAAGAGGCAGGCATAGAAATTGTCCCTCTGAAGACAAAATATCCGCAAGGGGCTGAAAAACAGCTTATCTATGCATGCACAAAAAGAGAAGTTCCATCGGGCGGGCTGCCAATGGATGTTGGGGCTGTGGTAAACAACGTTGGAACAGCAGCTCAGATTGCAGTTTCAATAAAGACAGGAATGCCTCTTATAGAGAGGATAACGACTGTAACCGGAAGCACTATTGCAAATCCTCAAAACCTTATCATAAAGATAGGAACGCTTTACAGCGAAATAGTCGAGCAGTGCGGCGGATTCAAAGAGGAGCCTGGAAAGATTATATCTGGAGGGCCTATGATGGGTCTTGCGCAAAGCACGCTAGAGCAGCCTGTAATAAAGGGTACATCAGGAATACTGTGCCTTAGCAAGCAGGAGGCGAGTCTTCCGCAGCCTGAAAACTGCATAAGATGCGGTAAATGTGTGGAAGTATGCCCGGCATTTTTACAGCCGATATATATAAGTGCATATTCGCTTAAATATGATTTTGAAAAGGCAGAGGAATACAGGGCTCTTGACTGCATTGAGTGCGGATCATGTTCTTTCATATGTCCGTCAAAGCGTCCTCTTCTTCAGTCTATAAGAGTTGCAAAAAAAGAGATAATTTCAAACAGAAGAAAGCAAAACAAGTAGCAGGGAGGTAGGACAATGAGTCAAAATCTGATAGTTTCATCTTCTCCACATTTGAGAAATGGAGAAAACATATCGACAATAATGAGAGATGTCGTTATAGCCCTTCTTCCGGCGACGATAGGCTCAATATACTTTTTTAGAATGGGAGCTATAACGGTAATACTGTCCGCAGTTATAGGAGCGGTGGCTGCTGAAGCACTCATACAGAAAATGATGGGGAAAAAGATAACTGTAAACGACTGGTCGGCAGTGGTTACGGGCCTTCTTCTGGCTTTTAACATTCCGCCTTATGCACCATGGTGGCTGCCTCTTGTAGGTTCGTTTTTCGCAATAATAATAGTAAAGCAGCTTTTTGGAGGAATAGGACATAACTTTATGAACCCGGCACTTGCAGCCCGTGCAATGCTACTTGCTTCATGGCCGGTTGAAATGACAGCTTGGAAGGCTCCGGGAGCTGATGTTGTATCAACTGCGACACCTCTTGGAGTTCTTATGGAACAGGGCAAGGATGCGGCTCTTAGCGGGGTAAGCCTTAAGAATCTAATGATTGGAAACATAGGAGGCTGCGTAGGAGAGACTTCGGCGATTCTTCTGATCATAGGGGGAATATACCTTTTTTACAGGGGAGTAATAACGTATGTGATCCCTGCGTACTATATAGGTACTGTTGCAGTGCTAACGCTTTTAATAGGCGGATTTGACATCAACTACATGCTTTTCCACCTGTTTTCAGGGGGACTTATGATAGGTGCTATATATATGGCTACAGACTACGCCTCATCGCCTGTCACACATAAGGGACAGATAGTGTATGCCGTTGGAGCGGGAATACTGCTTACTGTAATAAGGGTGTGGGGAGGATATCCTGAAGGATGTTCTTATTCGATACTGCTTATGAACGTGGCGGCTCCGCTTATAGACAGATATACAGCTCCTAGAGTATTTGGGGAGGTGGCTAAATAATGAAAGAAATCACCAAACTTGGGATAATGCTGCTTGTGATAGCTTCAATATCGGCAGTAGTGCTAGGATTTACAAATGAGATCACAAAGCCTATAATACAGGCTCAGGCAGAGCAGGCCAGCAATAAGGCCAGAGCGGAAATACTTCCGGCTGCAAAAGAATTTGAGGAAGTTTCTGGAGAGGATTTTGGTCCCGTAGTGAAAGAGGTCTATAAGGGAATAGATGGCGAGACTGTGGGATATACCATAAAAACTGTTCCAACCAGCGGATATGGAGGAGCCATAGAGGTTACAGTTGGGATAAGCGCGGACGGAAAGATAACGGGAGTCAACATAGGAAGCCATGCGGAGACTCCGGGACTTGGAGCAAAGGCAAGCGGCGAATTCAAGGACCAGTACACTGGAAAGGCTGTGGAAAAGGAAATTGAGGTCATAAAGGCAGGATCGCCACAGGACAACCAGATAGTTGCAATTTCAGGAGCCACAATAACGTCAAATGCTGTAACTGAAGGCGTAAATGAGGCAATAAGAGTATTTAATGAAGTACTACAGTAGCTTGGAGGTGAAATGATGAAACTTGCTAAGATATTTAAAAATGGTGTTATAAATGAAAACCCTATATTTGCGCAGGTGCTTGGAATGTGTCCGACGCTTGCGGTTACAACATCTGCAGAAAACGGACTGGGTATGGGTCTTGCGACTACAGCGGTGCTTATTTGTTCAAACTTCGTGATATCGCTAGTTAGAAAGTTCATACCTTCAAAGATAAGAATACCTGCTTTCATAGTTGTAATAGCGACATTTGTTACTCTTGTTGGAATGCTTCTAAAGGCGTATATGCCAGCGCTCGATGCGGCACTGGGACTGTTCATACCTCTTATAGTGGTAAACTGTCTTATACTTGCAAGAGCTGAAAGTTTTGCATCCAAGAATAATCCCGTTTCATCAATTGTAGATGGACTTGGAATGGGGCTTGGATTTGCGCTTTCACTTACAATCCTTGGCTCTGTAAGAGAACTGTTTGGAAACGGAAGCGTATTTGGAATGAGCCTGCTTGGAAGTACATACAACCCGGCACTTATAATGATACTTCCGCCAGGGGCGTTTTTGGCGCTTGGCCTTTTACTTGCCGGCTTCAAGAAGCTTACAGCGGCAAAATAAAAAGAGAGTAGGGAGGTTGAAAGATGAAGACTATATTTATAATACTGCTGAGTTCCATACTAGTAAACAACTTTGTAATGTCAAAGTTTCTTGGAATATGTCCGTTCCTTGGAGTTTCCAAGAAGGTTGAAACTTCTCTTGGTATGGGGATGGCGGTTACATTCGTAATGACACTTGCTTCTATAATTACTTATTTTGTACAGATTCTTCTTGTGAAGATGCATATAGAATTCCTGCAGACAATAGCGTTCATACTTGTAATAGCTTCGCTTGTGCAGTTTGTTGAAATGGTTATACAAAAGGTGAGCCCTACGCTTTACCAAGCGCTTGGTGTCTTCCTTCCGCTTATAACTACAAACTGTGCCGTGCTAGGGGTTTCGATACTTAACGTGCAAAGCGAATACAACCTTGTTCAGACTATATTCAACGGACTAGGTGCGGCCATAGGATTTACGCTTGCAATAGTACTGTTTGCAGGAATAAGAGAGAGACTCGAAATATCAGATGTTCCGGAAATATTCAAGGGATTCCCTATAGCGCTCATAACTGCGGGACTTATGTCTATAGCCTTTCTTGGATTTGCAGGACTTGTATAGGAGGTGCGATGATTGGATAATGTAATAGTAAACTCGGTTTTGAGCCTTGGGGCAATGGGACTTTTATTTGGAGCGGGACTTGCATATGCATCGCAGAAGTTTGCAGTGGAAGTCGATCCAAAGGCTGAGGCTATAAATGATGCATTGCCTGGAGCTAACTGCGGAGGCTGCGGACTTCCAGGATGCGGTGCGCTTGCACAGGCCATAGCAAAGGGTGAGGCTCCTGTCAATGCATGTCCAGTAGGAGGGGCAGCAGCAGCAGAGGCCATAGCGGGCATAATGGGAGTATCTGCCGATGCCGGAGAGAAAAAGGTTGCAAGGGTCATATGCAAGGGAACTTGTGAATCAGCTAAAGACAAGGCACAGTATCAGGGTATAAGTGACTGCAAGGCTGCGGTTCTTGCGAACAGCGGAGCGAAATCATGCCAGTACGGATGCCTTGGACTTGGAACATGCGAAAAGGTATGTGCATTTGGAGCCATATATATGAAAGACGGTATAGCGCATATAGACAAGGACAAATGCGTGGCTTGCGGCAAATGTATCGAGGCGTGTCCTAAAGCCGTAATAGACTGGGTTCCTTATAAGCAGGAAGTTGTTGTGGACTGCAACAGCAAGGAATTCGGCAAGGCTGTCAAGGATAAATGCTCGGTGGGATGCATAGGATGCGGAATATGCGCGAAGGTTTGCCCGTTTGATGCAATAACAATAGAAAACAAGCTTGCCAAGATAGACTATGAAAAATGTAAGCAGTGCTATAAATGCGTTGTAAAATGTCCTACGGGTGCCATATCTGGAAATGTTGAAAAAGCTGAGAAGATTAAAAAGGCAATGAAGGCAAAAGAAGAAAGAGATAAGGAAAAAGCAAAAGAAGAAGCTGCAAAAGCTTAAAGCGTGGAAATACGATTAAAAAGCAACAGCATGCATTGTGCCTGCTGTTGCTTTTTTTGTTTTTGAGTGATAAACTAAATCGTTGGGCAGGTATGGGAAAATTCTAATGAGAAAATTATATCTGCACTGGAATATGCTTTATCTGAAGAGGAGGTAACCATGAAAAAAATAATATTGTCGTCAGCTTCCCCGAGAAGAAAAGAACTGCTTGAGCAAATAGGGGTTAAGTTTGATATAATTGTAAGTGACATTGACGAAAATATAGATGGAGATATGGACCCTACAGAGATTGTGAAAAAGCTTGCACTCATGAAGGCAGAAAATGTATATGATTTAGAGGGAAATCAGGATGCTATAGTCATAGGTGCTGATACCATAGTTGTGCATGAGGGCAGGGTTATAGGAAAGCCTGCAGATGAAAAAGACGCTTTTAAAATATTGAGCAGTTTGAGTGGGAATATTAACTATGTCTATACCGGCGTTGCGGTTGTAAGCAGTGAAAGTGTAATCAATTTTTACGAAGAGACAAAGGTGTATATGAAAAATATGACAGAACAAGACATATATGAATATATAAAAACTTCAGAGCCAATGGACAAGGCGGGAGCCTATGGAATACAGGGGATTGGAGCCGTGTTTGTTGAAAAGATAGAAGGGGACTATAATAATGTGGTAGGTCTTCCTCTTGCAAGGCTTTATGATGTGATGAAAGAGCTGGACGAAAACCTTATAAAGTGGAACTGATTGTACAGGAATGCAGCGGCAAAATGTAGACATGAATTGAGATGGAATTTGAGTGTGATGGGCATAAGAGCTTTGGACATTAAGGAAGTATTAATTTTGAACTCTCGGGCTATTTTTTTTAACTGATATGTTATATAATTCAAGGAGGGAAAAACTATGAGCGGATCTGAGAGCATACTTATAAATGAAATGTCAGAATATGAACGTCCAAGAGAAAAGCTTATGGCCAAAGGCGTAAAATACCTTTCAAACTCAGAACTACTTGCAATACTCATAAGAACGGGTAGCAAGAACCTATCGGCGATAGATCTTGCAAATAGAGTAATAAATGCGGACATTGAAGGCATAAGAAGACTTCAAAATATAACGGTTGAAGAGCTTAGCAGCATAAAGGGCATAGGAAATGCAAAGGCCTGCCAGATAATAGCGGCCTTGGAGCTTGGGAAAAGGATATCGAGACTTTCCAAGGGGCACAATCCGCAAATAACTCATCCAAGCGATATATCAAACATATACATGGAAGATATGAGATACTTAAAAAAAGAGGTGTTTAAGACCGTACTGCTGAACACTAAAAATGAAGTTATGTGCGATATAGATGTTTCCACGGGAACGCTTAACTCGTCAATAGTACATCCGAGGGAAGTGTTTATAGAGCCCATAAAAAGAAGCGCAAACAGTATAGTGCTGGTTCACAACCATCCTTCTGGAAACCCTTCGCCGAGCAGCGAGGACAAGAATATAACCAGAAGACTTTTGGAATGCGCCGATATAATAGGGATAAAAATACTTGATCACATAATACTTGGGGATGGAGTATATTTTAGTTTTAAAGAGCATTCGCTCATCTAGAAAGGAGATCGACATCAATGTCTAAGGATAAAACAAACAAAAGCAAAAGTAAAACTAAATCACCAAAAAAGAAGCTGGGGTTTAACTTTTTTAGTATAAAAACTAATGACATGGGGATAGACCTTGGAACTGCAAATACAGTTGTATATTTGAGAGGCAAAGGCATAGTCCTTAGGGAGCCTTCAGTTGTAGCTATAGAGGAGCATGGCAAGTCAGTGCTTGAAGTCGGGGAAGAAGCAAAAAAAATGATAGGGAGAACGCCTGGAAACATAGTGGCAATAAGGCCAATGAGAGACGGTGTCATTGCGGATTTTGATGTGACTCAAAGCATGATAAAATATTTCATAAAGAAGGCAAGCCCTCAAAAAACTGTATTCAGCCCTAGAATAGTAATATGTATACCATTTGGAATTACTGAGGTTGAAAAAAGAGCGGTTGAAGACGCCGCCATGCAGGCAGGCGCAAGAGAGGTCTATCTCATAGAAGAGCCTATGGCCGCTGCAATTGGTGCTGGGCTCCAGGTCGCAGAGCCATATGGAAACATGGTAGTGGATATAGGCGGAGGAACTACTGAAATAGCGGTTATATCGCTTGGAGGGATAGTTACGGCCAAGTCAGTAAGAGTTGGAGGAGATGAGCTTGACGATTCAATAGTGAGCTACGTCAAAAAGGCATATAACCTCATGATAGGCGAAAGAACTGCGGAGGAAATTAAAATAACCATAGGATCGGCACATGAATATGAGGCCGGAGAAAAGAAGATGATGATAAGGGGACGGGACCTTGTGCAGGGACTTCCAAAGACAATAGAAGTGGATGCTCATGAGATAAGACAGGCACTTAGCGAACCTGTGACGGTAATACTGGATGCTGTAAAGGCGACGCTTGAAAAGACTCCGCCAGAACTTGCTGCAGACATAATGACAAACGGCATAATGCTCACAGGAGGAGGCGCACTTTTAAAGGGGCTTGATGTCCTTATAAAGAATGAGACATTCATGCCTGTCAAGATAGCAGAAAATCCTCTTGACTGTGTTGCACTTGGAACAGGCAAGGTCATTGAAGAGATAGAGAGTCTTAAAAAGGTTTTAATATCAACAAAAAAACTGTAACAGATGGTGATGCCAAAAATGAGACTTAAAATAAAAAAATACAATAGAAATAAAAAAGAAGTGATAGCAGCTGTTAGTGTGGCTATCACTCTATTTTTAATTACGCTTTTTTCGATGGGAGGAAATAATGCCTTGGCAAAGGTGTCATCAGGCACCATTGACACATTCAGCCCCATGCAGGGTGCTATAGGAGGCTTTTTTTCGGGCATGAATAGAAACATAAGCGGCATGTTCAGTTACAATGAAAATATGAAGCAGATTGAAGATTTAAGAAAAGAAAATCAGCAGCTTAAAAAAGAGCTCATAGAAATGGACATATCAAAAGAAGATATAAGGAATTTTGAAGAATTGAAAAAGGCTCTCAACTACGTGGAAATTACAAAGCCCAATAGCTATATCAGTGCAAGAGTTGTGGCGAAAAACGATGGGAACTGGTATGAGAGTTTTGTGATAAGCGCAGGAGAAAAAGACGGAGTTGAAGTGGAAAGCATAGTGGTTACAGGGGACGGACTGGCGGGAATAGTATATGAAGTGTCTTCGGATTATTCAAAGGTAATATCCCTGCTCAACTATAAATCGGCAGTAAGTTTCAAGGTTCTAAGAAAGAGCGATTACATGGGGGTTATAAGAAAGAATATCTCCGTGGATTCGGCTAAGAATGTCAAGGGATATCTTATGGGCTACATGTTTGACATGGAATATGATGCGGTTCCCGGAGACATTCTAATAACATCAGGGCTTGGAATGTATCCAGAAGGAATCCCGATAGGCGAAATAGAACAGGTTATAGAAGACAAGAGGAATCTTGTGAAGAACATAAGGGTAAGACCTTATGTGAATTTCAAAAATCTGGATGACGTGATGATAATAAACCCAAATAGAATTGAGTAGGGCGGTAATAAAATGAAAACTTCAATTTTTTTGACCATGTCATTTATACTGGTCATATTTGAAAACAGCATACTGAACCATTTTAATATATTTGGCTCATCGGTAGATTTTCTGCTTGTATATATCTGCCTGATTTCGATATCTGTAGAGAAAAAAACAGCAGTAATAACAGCAATATGCGCAGGTTTTTTCAGGGATATGCTTGTTGGCAATGTAATAGGTCTGGAGGCTTTGATATTTTTCATAATAGCGCAAGTATACAGCTATATAAAAGATAAGATATTCAAGGAAAGCAGATTTACAATAGCTGTGCTTTTAATATTTGCAAGCATGGTGAGCTGTGCATTCAAGATGATTTTTTACAGAGAGTATATAAATGGAAACCTATATACTACAATGCTTAGGAATTTCGCTGTATTTCCTATTGCAAACAGCATATTTTCTGTGGTCTTATACAGGCTCTGGGAAAGGCTCGACAATAAATTTAAGAAGGCAACATCGCTTTACTAGATGTGTAAAAGGGTGGAGGCAATGATTCAAAATAAAAAATTTGAAGACAGATTTGATATTTTAAGGCTGGTGTTTATTGCTGTTTTTTGCATGCTGGCTGTCAGGATTTCGTTTATGACAATAATACAGGGAGAAGAGTATTATAATCAAGCATCAAACAAGGTTTATAGAAAAATATCAGTTGAGGCGCCAAGAGGCGAGATAAGAGACAGATATGGAAGGCTGCTCGCGGGCAGCAGACCGAGTTTTGCCGTTCGAATATCCAAAAATGAAGTGCTAAAGGACAAGACAAATGATGTGGTGCTTCAGCTTGTGAACATACTGGAAAAAAATAGAGATGAATATCTCGATGAATTCCCCATAAAAATGAAAAATGGGACATACCAGTTTGAATCCGAGCAAAAAATAAAAGAATGGAAAAAAACCAACAATATACCTTCTGTAAGCAACGCGAAAGAGAGCTTCTATATTCTTGCGGAAAGGCTAGTGGAAAGTGGAAGCATAGATGCAGACATATATGCACTGGAGCCGTACGAGCTGCAAAAAATGCTCAATGAAAAGGGTGTATATCCACCTATATATGTTTCGAAGTGGAAGTTTTCAGAGCAGGTAAGAAAAGAAAACTGGCTTTACGGGTATGGGATAAAAGACGAAAACATAAGTGCAGCTAAGGCTTTTGATAAGATAAAGGAATATTTCGAGCTTGAGAACATGGAAGACATTGATGATGCGAGGAAGATAATGTCAATAAGGGACCTCTTGAAGGCGAAGGGATATCTTCAGTATCAGCCTGTAGACGTTGCAGTGGATGTATCTCAAAATACAGTTGCGGAAATAGAGGAAAAGGGCGTGCAGCTTACTGGGGTAAGTGTTGAAATAAAGCCTATAAGATACTATCCAAATGGCAGCGCGGCCTCCCATATACTTGGCCAGATGGGTAAAATTTCTCAGACACGCGAAATAGAATATTATGTTAAAGAAAAGGGTTACAACCAAAATGACATGATAGGCAAGACCGGCATAGAAAAAGAATTTGAAGAAAGACTTAAGGGAACAAACGGCTATAATAGGGTCCAGGTGGATGCTGCGGGAAGGCTGATAAAAAGGCTTGATATGAATGAGCCTTTGCCAGGAGACGCAGTATATCTCACAATAGACCTGGATCTTCAAAAAAGAGCCGAGGAGTCGCTGAAAGAAGTACTTCAGACTATAAGAAGCGGCGGAACTTATAGCAGCAAATGGGGAAATTACAGGCTAAGAGACAGCAGCGTATATGACAAGGCTACATCAGGAGCCGTGGTTGCACTGGATGTCAATACGGGAGAAGTGCTTGCTCTCGCGAATTACCCGGACTACGACCCAAACTTGTTTTCAACTGGAATATCAAACGATGATATGGAAAGCCTTCTTCCAGCAAATGGCAATGACCTTCTTGCTCCAAGGCCGCTTTACAATATAGCGACTATGACGGCTGTTCAACCGGGTTCGACATTTAAGATGGTAACAGGTCTTGCAGCTCTCGAAGCGGGACTTTCTCCAACATACACTATAAGGGATAAGGGATATATAAAACTTGGGAACAAGACTTTTGGTTGTTGGATATGGAACAGCAGCAGGGGTAATCACGGGGATACGGACCTTTACAAGGCGCTTGAGGTTTCGTGCAACTACTATTTCTACAGCCTGAGTGTTGGGTACGACTATTCAAAGGACAAGCCGCTGCCCGTAAAAATGAGTGTCGATGACATACTCCACTATGCGAGGCTTTTCGGGCTTGATGAAGAGACCGGCATACAGATAGAAGAGTTTGCAGGAAAGGTTCCAAATCCTGAAGACAAACTCAAAACGACAAAGAGGATGCTAAAAAACAGGCTTAACAAAAAGCTTGAAAAATATTTTGAGGACATAGAAAAAAACAAAGACTTGAATGAATATGAAAAAAGGGTAGAGACAATAGTCTCGTGGACAGAGGAAAACCCTTCAAGAGGAGAGATTATAAGAAGGCTTACCGACCTTAAAATAAAAAGCGACAAGATAGGCGAAGTGACCGATTTAGTGAAATACAGCTATTTCAACCAGGCACAGTGGGGAACGGGAGACAGTTTCAACATAGGCATAGGCCAGGGTGAAAACTCATATACGCCTATACAAATGGCAAACTATATATCGGCAATATCCAATGGAGGCTATAAAAACAAGGTTACTGTGGTGGACAAAATAGAATCTTATGATAAACTTAATATAGAAAGAATAGAACGAAAAAGCGAAAAAATAGAGCTGGTAAATGAAAAAAACCTTGAAGAAATTAAAAAGGGCATGAGAAGGGTTACAAGCATAGGTACAGCAAGTAGCGTGTTTGGGAGATTCCCAGTTGAAACTGCAGCCAAAACTGGTACAGCCCAAAAAAGTGGCAGGGTACCTGCTAAAGATGAGCAGGAGTATATATATTCACACTTGTCCAGTTTTGGAGTGTCAAAGGAGATGCTCGATCAAAAAGCCGACGAGCTAGAAGCGAAGTCTGCAAGGGAAATGGACAGGGAGTATTTTTTGAGAAATGCACTTTTAAAGCTCAATCCAAAGCTCAAATCAGCGGATATAGACAGGTTCAAGGACACATATGATGATTTTGCATGGTTTGTATCTTTTGCGCCATATGACAAACCGGAGATTGCAGTTGTAGTCATGATATTCCAAGGAGGCCATGGTGGGTATGGGGCCCCTATAGCAAGGGATGTCATTGCACAGTATATGGGATTGGAAGATGAAATTGACGTCCCAAAAATTGATTATTCAGGCACATTGACGGAGTAAGGGTGTATTTAATAAAATAAATGGAGGAGTCTATATGAAGGACGCAGAAGTTGTTGAATTCAAGGGAACCAAAAATGGGCTCGTTATAAACATAAAAGGTGAGCATGACTTTGATACAATAGAAAAAAGCGTTACTGAAAAGGTTGAAGGTGCAGGAGGCTTTTTTACAGGAGCCACCATAGCTGCTATAAATTGTAGTCATATAGATGATGTAGAGTATTTAAGGCTAAAAGCCCTTGTTACAGAAAAGCTGCACATGAAGCTTCTGGAGGAACAGGAACAAAAAAGCAGTGGAGTCTTTGAAGGTATACAAGAGGGTGATACAAAATTTGTAAAAAGCACACTTAGATCTGGCAAAAAGATAGAATTTAATGGTAATATAGTTATAATAGGTGATGTGAACCCGGGGGCACAGATAGTTGCACATGGAAACGTAGTAGTTATAGGCTCTTTAAAAGGAGTAGTGCATGCGGGTGCAAACGGCAATAAAAAGGCTTTCGTATCAGCATATGAGCTTCAGCCCATGCAGCTTAGGATTGCGGACAGCATAGCCATACCGCCAGAAAGCGAATCCGGCAACAAGCCGGAATTTCCAGAAATAGCTTTTATAAAAGACAATCATATAGTAATCGAACCAAGCCTTAATAGAAAATGATTTGGGAGGTTGAGTAGATGGGAGAGGTAATAGTCATAACATCTGGTAAGGGAGGGGTCGGCAAGACGACCACGACTGCGAACATAGGGACAGCGCTGAGCCTTTCTGGGAAAAAAGTTGCAGTTGTTGATGCGGACATAGGACTTAGAAACTTGGATGTTGTAATGGGACTTGAAAATAGAATCGTGTATGATATTGTAGACGTAGTTGAGGGGAACTGCAGACTCAAGCAGGCCCTTATAAAGGACAAGAGATTCGAGGGACTCTATCTGCTTCCAGCCGCTCAGACAAGAGACAAGACGGCCGTGTCGCCAGATCAGATGAAAGAGCTTGCAAAAACCCTGAAGGAAAGCTTTGACTATGTAATTATAGACTGTCCGGCAGGGATAGAACAGGGATTTAAAAATGCAATAGCAGGGGCAGACAGGGCTATAGTCATAACTACCCCAGAGGTATCAGCCGTAAGGGATGCTGACAGGATAATAGGTCTTTTGGAGGCGAATGACCTTGAAAATCCAAATCTAATTATCAATAGGATAAGGTTTGAGATGGTAAAGCGCGGAGACATGATGAACATAGAAGACATAATAGACATATTAGCGGTAGACCTTGTGGGCGTTGTTCCGGATGACGAAAGTGTTGTAATAACTACAAACAAGGGTGAACCTGCAGTTACAGAGTCAAAATCGCTTGCAGGAAGGGCCTATTTGAATATTGCAAAGAGAATACTGGGGGAAGAAGTTCCGTTTTTGAGCATTGAAAGCAATGAGACTTTTATGGAAAAGATCAAGAGAATATTTGGAATTGCTAGATAGGGGTGATTAGGGATGGATTTGTTTAGCTTGTTCGGCAAAAGCTCTAAAGCAAGTAAGAACATAGCAAAAGAAAGACTTAAGCTTGTGCTTGTGCATGACAGAACTAATTGTTCAGATAGTTTTTTGGAAAACATTAAAGGAGACCTCATAAAAACCATATCCAACTACATAGAAATAGATGAGGATGGTTTTGAAGTCAAGATGACCAAGTCAAGGGATTCGAGTGAGGGGACTGTGCTTTCAGCCTTGGTAGCCAATATACCGATAAAAAAAGTGAAGGACTGCAAAAGATAAAAGGGAATTCCACTTTTGGAATTTCCTTTTCTTTTCGGTCGGAAGATATTTTTAAACCCAAAAGGTCTTGTCAACGCAGGGAGGAAAAAATGGATTTTAGAAAGTTCAAAGAGATTGACTGGAAACTGCTTGTTATAGTTTCGCTGATATTCATACTAGGAATAATAGTAATAAGCAGTGCAACCCAGGCGAATATAGTTGGAATAAACAGGCAGGTCAAGGTCCAGTTCATATCGTTTTTAATGGGACTGTGCATAATATTTGGATTGCTGCTCATAGACTACAATACATTTGCAAAATACAGCAGGCCAATATATATAGTGAATATACTGCTACTGCTTCTTGTTTACATGCCGGGGCTTGGAATACAAAGAGCGGGAGCAAGGTCGTGGATAAACCTTGGGTTTGTTGATCTTCAAACATCTGAAATAGTAAAGATAGGGTTCATACTCTCGTTTGCCAGTTTTCTTGAAGATAAAAAAGGAAAATTAAATACATTCAGGGATTTGATGCCTGTGGCATTGTATGCAGCTCCAATAGTTCTTCTCATATTAAAGCAGCCTGACCTTGGAACTGCAATAGTTTTCGTATCTATAATTTCAGGAATGGTTTTTATATGTGATATAAATATCAAAATAGTGTTTTATACCATGGCTGCTTCTGTTTTGTCGATTCCTGCAATATACCCATTTTTGAAAGCGCACCAAAAATTAAGAATAGATGCATTTTTACATCCGGGAAATCCTGATTACGCCGGCAACTACCAGGTTATACAGTCTATGATTGCCATAGGTTCGGGCAAGATTTTTGGCAAGGGACTTTACAAGGGGACCCAGAACCAGTTTAATTTCCTTCCGGTTCAGGACACTGACTTTATATTTGCAGTAATGGGAGAGGAACTTGGGCTTATAGGAGGGCTTATGCTTATAATTCTCTTTTACATGTTGTTAAAGAGGATACTCACAATAGCCAAGACTTCAAAAGACTTTTACGGCAGTCTTATAACAACAGGAGTGCTATTCATGTTCTTGTACCAGACGATTCAAAACATAGGCATGACAATGGGACTTATGCCTGTAACGGGAGTCACGCTTCCGTTTGTGAGCTATGGAGGAAGTTCTATGATAAACAGCATGATAGCCCTGGGGATTGTATTCAATGTAGCCATGAGAAGAAAGAAAATCAATTTTTAATATATTTATGGAGGTAGAGAGCTATAATGGAAAGAGTCGAAATAAACGACATTTTGCTTAAGGTTGAAAAACCTGCAAGGTATACTGGTAATGAAATTAACGTATACAAAAAGGAAATAGATGAAAAGACAATAAGGTTTGCATTTGCATTCCCGGACATATATGAGGTGGGCATGAGCTTTATGGGAATGCAGATACTTTACAATCTGCTAAACAACATTGATGATGTGTATTGTGAAAGGGTATTTGCGCCGGCTTCAGATATGGAAAGCGTAATGAGGGAAAAGAATCTCCCACTGTTTGCTCTTGAAAGCAGGCATCCTTTAAAGAATTTTGACTTTGTAGGATTTACGCTTCAGTATGAGCTTTCATATACAAACATATTAAATATGCTTGACCTTTCAGGAATACCTCTTTATGCAAATGACAGATCGGAGGAAGACCCGTTTGTAATAGTTGGAGGGCCTTGCGTTTACAATATGGAGCCTATAGCGGACTTTGTAGACATAGCGACAATAGGCGAGGGCGAAGAGGTAATGGCCGAGCTTATGGACAGCTACAGGGCGTGGAAGAAAAGCGGCAAGAGCAAAAGGGATTTCCTGGTTCAAATAGCAAGGGATATTGAAGGTGTGTACATCCCATCCCTATACGACTGCAAGTATAATGAAGACGGCACGCTCAAAGAGGTATCTCCAAATATCGAAGGAGTGCCGGCTAAAATAAAAAAGAGAATAATAAAAGACCTGGATTCTGTATACTATCAAGACAGACTTATAGTCCCGTATATAGACATTGTTCACGACAGGATAATGCTCGAGATATTTAGGGGATGCACAAGGGGATGCAGGTTCTGCCAGGCCGGAATGCTATACAGGCCTATAAGGGAGAGAAGCGTTGAAAAACTCAAACAGCATTTGGCGAAGATTGTAAAAAGCACAGGATACGAGGAAATATCACTGTCATCACTGAGCACAAGCGACTATTCGGGCCTTGAAGAACTCACAATGCACATACTAAAGGAATATAGTGAAAAGGAGAAGATATCTCTTTCACTTCCATCTTTAAGGCTTGACAATTTCTCGGCAGAACTTGCCCAAAAGATTCAGGAGGTTAGAAAAAGCGGACTTACGTTTGCACCGGAGGCGGGAACTCAAAGGCTCAGGGATGTAATAAACAAGGGTATAACTGAAGAAGACCTTGAAAACGCAATGACAAAGGCTTTTGGCATGGGGTGGAGCAATGTAAAGCTGTACTTCATGATGAGCCTTCCGACAGAGACATATGAAGACCTTGACGGAATAGGGGATCTTGCATACAAGGTATTGGACATATACAGAGATCTGAATGACGGAAAGCTTGGCAGGAATTTCAATGTAACTGTAAGCACGTCTTCATTTGTACCAAAGCCGTTTACTCCTTTCCAATGGGAGCCGCAAAACACCGTTGAAGAGCTCAGGGAAAAACAAAGGTATCTGGTTCAAATGCTTAAAAACAAGAACATATCATACAAATACCATGAATCAAAGACAAGCTTTTTGGAGGCTGTAATGGCAAGGGGAGACAGAAGGCTTTCAAAGGTTATACATGATGCATTCAAAAAGGGATGCACATTCGACGGATGGGACGAGAAATTCCAGTTTGATCTTTGGAAAGAGGCATTTGAAGAGAATGATATGAGCATGGAGTTTTACGCACACAGAAGAAGAAGCTATGACGAACTGTTCCCATGGGATCATATAGATGCAGGAGTGAGCAAGAAATTCCTTATAGATGAAAATGAAAAAGCGAAAAACGAGCAGCTTACACCTGACTGCAGAGGCGGATGCAGGGGCTGTGGAATAAATACAGATATAGCAAGGGGGCTGTGCTAATGCCTTTAGTAAGGAGCAAATTCAAAAAAGAATCTGACATGATATATATATCACACCTTGACCTTTTAAGACTGCTGGAAAGAACAATGAGAAGAGCCGGAATAAAACCGACATTCACGCAGGGGTTCAACAAACATCCCAAGATATCTTTCGCGCAGGCTCTCTCGCTTGGAATCGCAAGCCAGGGAGAGTATGTGGACATTGAAATTGACAGTGATATGAGCGGGGACGAATTTAAAGAGAGTATGAACAAATTCCTTCCTGAAGGAATTGAGTTTACAAAGTCAAAAATAGTCGACAAAAAATCAGATTCTCTAATGAGCATAGTGACTCATGCAAGATACATGCTGAACATAATATTACAGGGCGAAATTTCAAGGGATGAGGCGCAAACAGAGCTGGACAAATTCATGGAAATGGAAGAGATACTTGTCAAAAAGAAGAACAAAAAGGGCAAAATAAAGGAAATCAACATAAGAACCATGGTACAAAGCATGGCAATAACATTTGTGGAGGATGGCCAAATGTATATAAATGCCGTTCTTTCGACGGGTTCTGCCGGAAACCTAAAGCCTGACATACTGCTTAGTTCAATTGCTGATAATACAAATCTTGAATTTTGCCCTCAGGACTCAAGGATGCAAAGGCAGGACATGTACATCATGGACGGCGAAGATATGAAATCGCTAATTTAAATTTGGAAGTGATAGCTTGAAGAGGATATTAATAGACAGGGGACTGTTTTATACGAGAATAGCAGCAGCAAAGGACAACAGCCTGCTTGATATTAGAGTTCATGAAAGTTTAAACAAAAGCATCGTTGGAAATGTGTACAGGGGGAAGGTGCATAGGATACTTCCTGGAATAAGGGCCGCTTTTGTTGACATAGGGGAAGGCAAAAATGCATATTTGCCTATTGGGAAAAACAGCAAGGTAAAGCAGGGCGCCGATGTATTGGTGCAGGTTGAAAAGGACGGCATGGGAGATAAGGGGCCAAAGATCTCACTCGAGATATCCCTTGCAGGAAAGCATATGATACTGATTCCGCAAGAAAGCCACGAAAGTATAATTAAAATTTCAAACAAGATAAGCGACGAGCATGAAAGAAGTAGGCTCCTATCGGTTGTGGAAGAAATGTGCCCTACGGGCTTTGGGGCGGTAGTGAGGACTAATGCCGCAAATGCGCAAAAGGCTGAGTTTGAGGGGGAGATAAGCCGCCTCGCTAGCCAGTGGGAAGCCATAAAGAGCGAATATGTATTGGGCATTGGTCCTAAGCTTTTACTCAGTTCGATTGACACTGTGACTGAATATATAAGGGATAATTTCAACCAGAGCTTTTGCCAGATTGTGGTCAATGATCCTGATGATTATGAAAAAATAAAATTGATGCTTAAAATAAACAAGAGTGAAAAAGACAGGCTGCTCCTCTTCGATGAGACTAGCGACATATTTGACTATTACAACATAAAGAAGAGCATAAAGAGCCTTACAAACAGGAAGCTATGGCTTGAAAGCGGAGCTCACATAATAATAGAACCAACAGAGGCTCTTACGGTGATAGATGTAAACACGGGCAGGAAGGTAAAAGGATTCGATGTGGAAAAGACCATACTCGAAGCCAATATGGAAGCTGCAGACGAGGCAGTGCGCCAAATAAAGCTAAGGGACATAGGCGGCATAGTCATCATAGACTTCATAGACATGAAATCTGCAGGGAACAGGCAAAGGCTTGTGAAAAGGCTTGAGGAGAATTTTGCGGATGAACCGGGAAGGGCTTTTGTACATGGCATTACGCAGCTGGGCCTTGTGGAAATCACAAGGAAAAACCAGAAAAAAGGAATAGAGCTGCTTATAAGCAAGGAGTGCCCATATTGCCACGGGGCCGGAAAAATATCTTCAGACTATTTTGTGCTGGATTCCATTGAAAAGGAAGCTTCTAGGATGAAAAAACATACCAATGCAGAAGCAGCACTTTTTCATGTGAGCTGTGACTTTTACGATTCTATGGAAAAGGACGAATTTAAGCATATATATAGCATATGCAAAAAATATGGAATTGAAATAATAGTGGCAAAGGACCATTTTCAAAAACCTGGAAAAGCGTCTGTAAAGGCAATGGGAGGCAGGGCGCAGGTTATGGAGAAACTCCAAAATTGCTTTGAATTTAAAGGAATTTATCCATTGACAAAAGAAGCTTAATTTGGTAACATAAATGAGGTAACCGCGCAGGATGGGTATGAATGCCGTAAGGCAACCTGATTCTGGCGAGTCTGGATAGAGGAGGTGCGACAATGTACGCAATAGTAGAAACTGGTGGAAAGCAGTACAGAGTACAAGAAGGCGATGTGATATTCGTTGAGAAGCTTGAGGCAAGTGAAGGAGATGTAGTTACTCTTGACAAGGTCCTAGCTTTTTCTAAGGATGGAAGCCTTTCAGTAGGAAGTCCTGTAGTTGAAGGCGCTAAAGTTGAAGCTAAGGTTGTAGAAAATGGCAAAGCTAAGAAAGTTGTTATCTACAAATACAAGGCTAAGAAAGACTACAGAAAGAAAAAAGGCCATCGTCAGCCATACACTAAGCTTCAAATTGAAAAAATAATGGGATAATGATTACGGTCAGTATATCCAGAAACAGTAAAAACAATAAAATAATGGAGTTCGAGATAAGCGGCCATGCGGGATACGATGAGTACGGAAGAGACATTGTATGCAGTGCGATTTCGATTCTTGCACAGACTGCTGTGATTGGACTTTTGGAATATGTAAGGATAGATTGTACTTACGAAATAAAAGATGGTTATCTTTACTGCAAACTGCCGCAGCACTGCTCGGAGCAGGAGCAGGTGAAGATAGACAGCATTCTCGAGACAATGGTGCTCGGAATTGAAAACATCAAAAATGGGTACGGATCCTACGTAAGCATTGAGTATAAGGAGGTGTAGGCATGCTATTCAACATAAATCTTCAATTATTCGCGAGTAAAAAAGGTGTTGGTTCTACTAAGAACGGCCGTGACTCGCAATCAAAGAGACTAGGTGTGAAAAGAGCAGATGGACAAGTGGTAACTGCTGGAAGCATACTGGTTAGACAAAGAGGAACTAAGATGCATCCAGGAAACAACGTTGGAAGAGGCGGAGACGATACACTGTTTGCTCTTGTGGACGGAGTAGTTAAATTCGAAAGAAAAGACAAGAAAAGAAAACAAGTTAGTATCTATGCTGCAGAATAATAAGATTGCTAAGGAGTGTCTCGTGACACTCCTTTTTAATATAAAGGTGGTATTTTTATGTTTGTCGACAAGGCAAAATTATTTGTCAAGGCAGGAAACGGCGGAAACGGCGTCGTAGCATTCAGAAGAGAAATATACGTTCCAGCCGGCGGACCGTCTGGTGGAAACGGCGGAAACGGCGGAAACATAGTGATTGAAGCCGACAATGGGCTTAGAACACTCATGGATTTGAAATACAAGCAAAAGTATGTTGCGCAGTCCGGTGAAGACGGAAAGAAAAAAAATATGGAAGGAGCGCACGGGGAAGAGCTTGTGCTTCATGTGCCTCCAGGAACGATAGTAAGGGACGAGGAGAGCGGACTCGTAATAGCTGACCTTAAAGAGCACGGTGACAAGGCCATAGTGGCAAGAGGAGGAAGAGGCGGAAAAGGAAATGCTTTCTTCAAGACAGCTACAAGACAGGCTCCAAGATTTGCAAAGGCGGGAACGTCCGGAGAGGAAAGATGGATAACTCTTGAGCTTAAGCTTCTTGCTGATGTAGGTCTTATCGGGTTTCCTAATGTCGGAAAATCAACCTTCCTTTCTATAGTTACAAAGGCCAAGCCTAAAATTGCAAACTATCACTTTACAACATTGACACCTAATCTTGGAGTTGTACAAACAAGATTTGGAGACAGTTTTGTGATGGCGGACATACCGGGCCTTATAGAAGGCGCACATGAGGGCATAGGGCTTGGGCATGAGTTTTTAAGGCATGTCGAGAGGACTAAGCTTTTGATACACATAGTGGATGTTTCTGGAATGGAAGGAAGAGATCCGCTGGATGACTTCAAAAAGATAAATGAAGAGCTTCAAAAATATAATGCCGTGCTTGCGGGAAGAACGCAGGTAGTGGTTGCAAACAAAATGGACATTCCAGGTGCGAATGAAAATTATGAGATATTCAAAGAAGAAGTAGAAAAGCTGGGATACAAGGTGTTTTCAATGTCAGCTGCGACAAGAAGCGGAGTTGACGAAGTTATAGACTATGTATGCCCTATTCTGAAAGAAATAGAAGATACGCAGATAGTATCAGAAGAGGACATGATGCCAAGCCTGGATATGATTAGTCAGAGTGAAGATGATATAAGCATAAGTGTTGAAGAAGATGTATATATAATAGAAAGCAAAGCGCTTGACAACATTCTATACTCGGTAGACTTTGACGACATGGAATCCCTTCGATATTTCCAAAGCGTGCTTGAGAAAAAAGGCGTTTTTGCAAAGCTTAAGGAAATGGGAATAAAAGATGGTGACCTTGTAAAGATATATGAACTTGAATTTGAATACTATGAATAGATTAACAGCTATTGAAGGGCAGGTAAAACATGATTACAGGAAAGCAAAGAGCGTATCTTAGAGGTTTAGCAAACGGAATTAAGCCTATTACTCAAATAGGAAAAGAGGGAGTTACTGATGCATTCATAAAGCAGCTTGATGCAGCATTGAATGCAAGAGAACTGGTAAAAGTGCATGTTCTTGAAAACAGCGGACTTGATGTTAAGGAATGCGCAAATGAGGTAGTTAAAAGGGTTAACGGAAACTTTGTACAGGCGATAGGGTCGAAATTTACAGTATATAAGAGATCAAAAGACAATCAGCAAATAAAGCTTCCTAAAAAATAGGACGCATTAATTTGCTTGCAAAAAGCCCTTTATGTTATATAATGGGGATATAACTGTGACAACTTCAATGCTGATTTCAAATGGGATTGGAGTTGTCTATTTTAGCATTTGTGAAATTGAATATAAAATATGAGTTACAGTAAAAGGTAATCTCAGTGGAGAATATATATGGATGATAAAATAAAAATAGGCATAATGGGCGGAACTTTTGACCCGATTCACTACGGTCATCTTGCTACAGCAGAGGCTGTCAGAAAAAAATATGGGCTTGAAAAAGTGCTTTTCATACCGTCTGGAAACCCTCCCCATAAAACCGACAGGGACATAACCTCAAAATCACATAGATACAACATGAGCATACTGGCTACAGTAAGCAATGATTTCTTTGAAGTTTCAGATGTTGAAATTCAAAAGGACAGGCTTTCCTACACCGTTGATACGCTTTTGGAGCTCAGCGAAAAAAATCCAAATGCCCAGTACTATCTGATAATGGGAGCAGATGCATTTTGCGACATTGAAACATGGAGCAGAGTTGAAAAGCTGTTTGAGCTTTCAAAAGTTGTAGGAGCAACTAGGCCGGGAATAGATATGGATGATTTCAAAAGGAATATAACAAAAATCCAGCAAAAATATAAAACACAAATACTTCATGTCCACGTTCCGTCGCTTGACATATCTTCTACCGATATAAGGGACAGAATAAAATATGGAATGACAATAAAATATCTTCTTCCTGAAAATGTGGAAAAGTATATATACAAATATAATCTCTACAGGTGATTAATATGGATATAGAGCAAATCAAGGAAAAGCTTAAAAAGATTGTCTCCCCCAAAAGATTCAAACACACCATTGGAGTTTTTGAAACGGCAGAAAAACTTGCAAAGACTTACGGTGCGGATGTCCAAAGGGCTCAAATGGCTGCGCTTCTTCATGACTGTGCAAAGGGTGTAAAAGGGGAAAAAGTGTTTGAATATGTATTTGAGCATGATGTCTTTCTAGATGACATTGAAAAAAAGGAGACTGCTCTTTCTCATGGAGCCATAGGGGCGCACATGGCGAGGGCGGAATTTGGAATAAATGATGATGAGATAATTTCGGCTATAAGATATCATACTACAGGCAAGCCTGACATGACTAAGCTGGAAAAGATAATATACATAGCGGATTTTATTGAGCCAGAAAGGAGCTATCCCGGGGTGGACGAGCTCAGAAAACTTGCATTTGAAGATATTGACGCAGCGCTGCTTTTGGCGTTTGACAATACAATAAGATATGTATTGTCCATACGCAAGATACTTCACACAAGAACAATTGAAGCCAGAAATTTCATTTTAGAACAAATGGAGCATATGGGGTGTTGATATGAAATATTTTATTAAGGTGTTTGTAGTTTCGTTTCTCATATTTACAATGACAATAAGCGGGGGACTTTTTTTTGTAACATCCAAGATAAGCAGTATTCCGGGAGAGTTTGAAAGTTCGGGCGTTGAAGGTTCACCTGTTAACCTTGACAAAAAGGACAAGGGCGTTGTGAATGTGCTTTTAATGGGTGTGGACAGTTTAAATGCAAAAAAGAGCAATACAAGGACCGACACAATGATGCTTTTCAGCTTCAATCCCGAGACGAATAAGGCTTCTATAGTCTCGATACCAAGGGATACAAGAGTCAAAATAAGGGGAAGAAGTGGATACGACAAGATAAACGCTGCAAATGTATACGGTGGAGTGGATCTGGCCGTGAAAACGGTAAAGGACCTTTTGGGAGTGCCGGTGCATCACTATGTAAAGGTCGACTATCAAGCTCTTTTCAAGACTGTGGACGACATAGGCGGGGTGGAAGTTGACGTGCCCATAAGGATGAAGTATAACGACCCTTATGCAAATCCTCCGCTTCACATAGACCTGCAAAAGGGAAATCAGGTGCTTGACGGAAGCAAGGCCATGCAGTTTTTGAGATTCAGAAAAGGAAGCAAGGGATATCCGGGATATCCGGACCAAGACCTTGGAAGGATAAGAGCCCAGCAGAGCTTTTTGGATGCGATGATAAGGAAGGTTCTCAGCCCTTCTTCAATACTTAAAATTCCTGACTATGTGCAGACTCTGTACATGTATGTGGAAACAGACATGAAAATAAAGGACATGCTTGACATGGCATATATGGCAAAGGGAATAAATCCTGACGAGATGACAAAGGCGACTCTTCCTGGAGAACCTGCTATGATAAACGGTGTTGCATACTATCAGGTCAAGCAGGACGATATAAAGGCTATAAGAGAGGAGTTTTTCTCCTTAGAGGGTAATTAAGGAGGCAGACATATTGGTTACAGAAGAGATAAGAGCTATTGTAAAAGAGATATACGAGGCAATCGACGACAAAAAGGGTGAAGACATAGTTGTAATAAACATAGGCGGACTTTCTATAATAGCAGACTATTTTGTTATCGCAAGTGCGGGATCTGAAAGACAGGCGAAGGCCATAGCTACCGAAGTTCAGAAAAGGCTTGCCAAAAAGGGAATTTTCCCAATAGGGAAGGAAGGGCTTTCAAGTCCAAGCTGGATACTTCTTGACTATGGAGATGTAATGGTGCATATTTTCAAGAGTGAGGAAAGGTATTTTTATGACCTTGAAAGGACATGGAAAGATGCGCCGAGAGAGGAAATAGAAAATTTTTAAAATTTTGAAATACTGCCTTGATAATAGAATGTAATTTATATATAATAGATGTAAACTGTATACAAGAATAGGCGTTGGAGTATTAGAGGATGGGGCATGAACTCAGAGAGCTGGTGGTAGGTGCAAACCAGCATGCAATACCTTGAACTTGCCAAACATAAGCCTGTGGTTTAGCAAACCTTAAAATGCAATCTAAGAGGGATCCGTGAGGGTCCAATTAGGGTGGTACCGCGAAAGCTTTCAGTCCTTTCGTCCCTAAAGGGGGACGCAGGGACTTTTTTATTTTTTGTGAATATATTAGGAGGTGCAGCATGTCATCATATAATTTCAGTATGATAGAAAAGAAATGGCAGAAAATTTGGGATGAGACAGAGGCTTTCAAAACAGTAGAAAATGAAAAGCCAAAATACTATGCATTGGAGATGTTTCCATATCCATCTGGTAAAATACACATGGGACATGTGAGGAACTATTCAATAGGAGACGTAGTTGCAAGATTTTTGAAAATGAAAGGCTATAACGTGCTTCATCCAATGGGATGGGATGCATTCGGGCTTCCAGCCGAAAACGCAGCCATAAAGCACGGACTACACCCGTACAAGTGGACTATTGAAAACATGGAAGAGATGAAGACTCAGCTTAAGCTTTTGGGGCTTAGCTATGACTGGGATAGGGAGATAGGCACATGCCATCCAGACTACTACAAGTGGACTCAGTACATATTCCTTAAATTCTTTGAAAAGGGGCTTGCATACAAGAAGGAATATGCTGTAAACTGGTGCCCTTCATGCGAGACGGTTCTTGCAAACGAGCAGGTAGTGGGCGGAGAATGCGAAAGATGCTCAAGCCCTGTAGGAAAGAAAAAGCTTGACCAGTGGTACTTTAAGATTACAGACTATGCGGAAGAGCTTCTACAGGACATTGACAAGCTTGATGGCTGGCCTGAAAAGGTTAAGACCATGCAGAAAAACTGGATAGGAAAAAGTGTGGGAGCAGAAGCCGACTTTTCGATTGAAGGTTTTGACAAGAGCATGAAGATATTCACTACAAGACCTGACACTATATACGGCGTGACATACATGGTTCTTGCACCTGAGCATGAATATGTGGATGAGCTTGTGGCAGGAAGTGAATATGAGGAAGCCGTTACAGCGTTCAAGGCTAAAATGGCTCACATGAGCGAGATAGAAAGAACTTCAAACGAAGCTGAAAAAGAAGGTATATTCATAGGAAGATACGCAATAAACCCTGTAAACGGAGCTAAAATCCCTATATATATAGCAAACTACGTGCTTGCTGACTACGGTACTGGAGCAATAATGGCCGTTCCAGCTCATGACGAGAGGGACAATGACTTTGCTAAAAAATATGAAATTGAGATAGTAGACGTAATCGACGAAGATGGAAAAGTGATAAACTCGCAGGAGTTCAACGGATTTGACTACAAAGAGGCCGGCGAAAAGATAACTCAAAAGCTTGAAGAGATGGAAATAGGCAAGAAGACTATAAACTACAGGCTTAGAGACTGGCTTATATCAAGACAAAGATACTGGGGATGCCCCATACCTGTTGTTTACTGTGACGAATGTGGAATAGTGCCGGTGGAGGAAAAGAATCTTCCTGTAATGCTTCCGACTGACGTGAAGTTCACAGGAAAGGGAGAATCGCCTCTTACAACTTCAGAAGAATTCAAGTATGTAAGCTGTCCTAAATGCGGCAAAAAGGCCAGAAGAGAAACTGACACGATGGATACTTTCGTAGACTCTTCTTGGTATTTCCTAAGATATATAGACCCTAAGAACGAAAACATTCCTTTTGGAAAGGAAATAGCTGAAAAGTGGATGCCTGTAGACCAGTATATAGGAGGAGTTGAGCACGCGATACTTCACCTTCTTTACTCGAGATTCTTCGTCAAGGTACTTAGGGACATGGGAATGTGCGACTTCGACGAGCCGTTCAAGAACCTTCTTACTCAGGGAATGGTGCTTAAAGACGGATCGAAGATGTCAAAATCAAAGGGCAACACTGTAAGCCCTATAGAGATAATAGACAAATACGGAGCAGATACTGCGAGACTTTTCATACTGTTTGCAGCGCCGCCTGAAAGAGACCTTGAATGGTCAGAAAACGGGGTTGAGGGATGCTACAGGTTCATAAACAGGGTATGGAGGCTTGTGGATGAAATAAACGAAGTGTGCGCAGGATCTGGCTTCGAATATTCTGGAGAGCTTGACAAGGACGACAAGCAGCTAAATTACGTTCTCAACGCTTCGATCAAGAAGGTTGGGGAAGATATAGCTGAAAGGTTCAACTTCAACACTGCAATATCCTCTGTTATGGAGCTTGTAAATGAGATGTACAGATACAAGGCGCTTGATGGCAAAAAGCCTGAGCTTTTAAATATTGCGTCAAAAGAGCTTCTTGTAATGCTTGCCCCATTCATACCTCATGCGGCGGAAGAGCTGTGGGAGATGAGCAAGCAAGAGGGAAGCATACACGAGCAGCAGTGGCCGTCATATGATGAAAAGGCACTTGTGAAGGATGCAATAGAAATAGTAGTCCAGGTGAACGGCAAGGTAAGAGGCAAGATGAGCGTACCTTCTGAAATATCTAGAGAGGATATGGAAAAAATCGCTCTTGATGATGAAAAGGTAAAAGAGTTCATAGCAGGCAAAAATGTTGTAAAGGTGATAGTCGTACCTAAAAAGCTTGTAAACATAGTAGTAAAATAATATATTGGCAATATAAGGGGGCGGAAAAATTTCCGCTCCTGATTTTATACATAAAAGGGGATGCTTAATTTGCTGGGAACTATAGTAAATGTGCTTTCGATAGTCGCAGGCAGCGCTTTGGGAATAAGCATAAGGGGAAAAAACACAGAAAAGTTTAGCGACACAATAATAAAGGGGATATCGCTTTGCGTAATACTGATAGGAATGCTGGGGGCCCTTGAGGTTACAGACGTTATGCTTGTGATATTTTCAATAGCTCTTGGAGGCCTGGCGGGAGAGCTTATGGATATAGACAGTGCGCTCAAAAGATTTGGAGAAAGGATGGAAAGGAGATTTGCTAAAAAAGGAGGCAAGATAGCTGAAGGTTTCATAAGCTGCACCCTTATATACTGCGTCGGAGCCATGGCGATAGTGGGATCGCTTGAAAGCGGACTTACCGGAAGCCACAAGACGCTCTTTGCAAAATCCGTACTTGACGGAATATCATCGATAGTGTTTGCGTCTACAATGGGAATAGGAGTAATGCTTTCGGCCGTTTCTGTTTTTATATATCAAGGGGCAATAACCCTTGGGGCGGGATTCCTTAAAAACATACTTACAGATGCCGTTGTAGCTGATATGAGCGTTGTGGGGAGCCTTTTAATCCTGGGACTTGGGCTCAACATACTGGGAGCATGCAAGATTAAAATTGCAAATCTTCTGCCCGCAATAATAATACCCGTAATATATCATGTTGGAAGGGGATTTTTTTAAGCCGACATGTAAAATATCGGCAGGGCATAAATGAACCTTTTTTCGAATATGTGACCTTATTCCAAGGGGGCGAAAGCTTTTGAATATTCGAAAAAATCACTCTTTAAGCAAAATTTTCAACAAAAGCAAAAATTAAAATAATTTGATAAATTCGCTTTAAATTTGTTGTTATTTATGATACAATTTCTTTGGTAATTCTTTTAATAAGCAGACAGTTATATATATGTGTGTTGGAGTTGAGGTTTTTGAAAACGTTTTTCAAATTCTAGATGCGGATATTTTTCACAATATATTGAACTATTTGCAAAAGCTGAAAATACTATAAATTCAGCTAAATGTCATTATCATTTAATTATTGGAGGAGAAGAAATAATGAAAAACCTGCTTAACAAATGGAATCAATTGAGTTTGGTCAAAAGAATCATAATAGGCCTTATCACTGGTATTATACTGGCTCTAACGGTTCCTGATGCTGTAAAACCGGTTGCAATTTTTGGTTCGCTGTTTGTAGGAGCTCTAAAGTCGGTTGCACCAATACTAGTATTTTTCCTAGTTATGTCAGCCATATCTCAGCATAAGAGTGGCCAGAAGACCAACATGAAATCAATTATTATACTTTATCTTCTAGGGACATTCATGGCTGGACTTGTTGCTGTTGTTGCAAGTTTTATGTTCCCGGTAACATTAAAACTTGGAGCTGGAGTTGAAAATGTAACGCCTCCAGGAGGAGTTTCAGAGGTTCTTAAAAACCTTCTTATGAACGTAGTTGACAACCCTGTAAAAGCGCTTACTAATGCCAATTACATCGGAATACTTGCTTGGGCACTTTTGCTTGGCCTTGCATTAAAGAATGCCCCTGAATCTACAAAGACTATGATAAGCAATTTCTCAGATGCACTATCTCAAATAGTAAGATGGGTTATAAACTTTGCTCCACTTGGAATAATGGGCCTTGTATTTGATACAATTGCTACAAATGGTATAGGGTCTCTTTTAAGCTATGGACAGCTTCTTCTTGTGCTTGTTGGAACGATGTTCTTCATGGCACTTGTAGTAAACCCAATAATCGTATTCGTAAACATACGTAGAAACCCATATCCGCTTGTACTTAAATGTCTAAAGGACAGCGGAATAACAGCATTCTTCACACGTAGCTCAGCTGCAAACATACCTGTAAACATGAGCCTTTGTGAAGAGCTTGGACTAGATAGCGACACTTATTCGGTTTCAATTCCACTTGGAGCCACTATAAACATGGCTGGTGCGGCTATAACTATTTCTGTACTGACTCTTGCAGCGGCACATACGCTTGGAATCAATGTAGACCTTGGTACGGCGCTTATACTAAGCCTTCTGTCAGCTGTAAGTGCTTGTGGAGCTTCAGGAGTTGCTGGAGGATCGCTTCTGCTTATACCTCTTGCGTGCAGTCTGTTTGGAATTCCCAACGATGTAGCTATGCAGGTAGTTGCAGTAGGATTCGTCGTAGGAGTTATACAGGACTCTTGCGAGACAGCACTGAACTCATCTACAGACGTGCTTTTCACAGCAGTATCTGAATTTGCACAGTGGCGTAAAGAGGGAAAAGAAATAAATATAAGCAAGTCTCCTGTTAAAAAGTGTTCTTAAAAACTTAAACTGATGAAAAAGCAGGTTCAAACTCTGAGCCTGCTTTTTTTATGGAATTCATTAGTATGATATTACGGCAGGTGAATTTAATATATTTTAAATATTTTAAAAATATAGTTGAAAAAACTGCAATGCTGTAGTAGAATAAAAGACATTAAAGATTGTATACAATTATATAAGTTTTAAATGTCGACCTTGTTTAGAGGAGCTTTAATAATTAGTAACTTTGTGGAGATGGCAATCAGTGAATCAAAGTGAAAGGGATTGAAGCCGAAGGCGTGTCCAGTTGCCAACTGGCGTGCCTGGCTGTGTGCATAATATGCATATGGCTGTCATCCTTGTTTTGGATGGAGAGCTAAAAGGGTTTGTCGAGATGCTTTTTGATGCAACTTAGGCAAATACCTTTGTTGCATTTTTTTATACTATTTTTTATGGGGTAATATAAAAATACAGAGCATGAGGCTTTTCAAAGTTCTTATAAGGGGTGCTCATACACACATGCGTCGCCATTCGGGATCAATGTCCCGCGGTACAAAGCTTTTTTAAAATCTGGAGGTGTGGTAATGGGAATAGTTGTACAAAAATACGGTGGAAGCTCAGTTGCAACAGTTGAAAAAATAACTAACATAGCAAAGAGGGTAATAGAAAGAAAAGAGGCGGGGGACTCCATGATAGTCGTGGTATCGGCAATGGGGAAGACTACGGACGGTCTTATAAGCCTGGCAAAGAGCATAAGCGACAAGCCGAATAAAAGGGAACTCGACGCGCTTATAGCTACGGGCGAAATGGTTTCAAGCTCGCTTTTGTCCATGGCGATAAACAACATGGGGCATGATGCGATATCGCTAAATGCATACCAGATAAGCATACAGACAGACGGGACATATGGAAAGTCACTTATACAAAACATAGAGGACAGGGTTTTAAATAAATATATAGACCAGGGCAAGATAATAATAGTTGCAGGCTTCCAGGGGATATCGGATGACAATGAGATAACCACGCTTGGAAGAGGCGGCTCCGATACCACTGCGGTTGCAATAGCGGCCAAGATGGAAGGGGTATGTGAGATATATACCGATGTGGACGGCATATATACTGTAGACCCAAGGATATTCAGCGACGCAAAGAAGCTGGACGAGATAAGCTATGAAGAAATGGTTGAGCTTTCAAGCCTTGGGGCGAAGGTAATGCACTCGAGATCAGTCGAGCTGGCACAAAAATACAATATACCGATATACGTAGGGGAAAGCTGCAGTGATAAAAAGGGAACTTACATCAGGGAGGTAAATAAAATGGAGAATAAGCCGATAACAGGGATAGCAGTTTCAGATGCGGACGTATCTATAACACTTGAGGACATAAACTACGACATAAATATGCTTTCAGACATATTCGAGTCAATAGCGAACAAGAAGATAAACATAGACATGATAAGCCAGACAGCTCCTTCGAATGGAAAAGTCAGCCTTTCATTTACAATACCGGAAGACGAGATTGACGAGTGCATAAACATACTTGGCGGCTTTGCAGAAGAAAAAAATATAACAGTCGACAGGGACATAACTAAATTCTCGGTTGTCGGAATAGGAATGAAGACGACTTCAGGAGTGGCTTCAAAGATATTCAGGCTGTTTAAGGAGAACAACATACAGGTAAAAATGATAACAACCTCTGAAATCAAAATAACCTGTGCGATAAAGAGGGAAGACAAGGGCGAGGCAGTAAATGTAATAGCAAGAGAATTTAACCTTTAGGAGAAGATACTATGAAAACTTTTGGAAATTATGAAGTGATACAAAACAGTCTGCACCTGCATGGACACAGCATGAAAGAACTTGCAAACGAATACGGAACGCCACTTTATGTATATGATGAAAATTACATAAGGGAGAATGCGAGAAGATACAGGGAAAGCTTTGAACAGGGAAAAAACATAGTGACATATGCCGGAAAGGCATTCCTCACTGTTGAAATGTGCAGGCTTGTAAAGGAAGAGGGGCTTTCGCTGGATGTTGTTTCTTCAGGAGAACTTTACGCAGCTAAAAGAGCAGGTTTCCCTATGGAAAAAATATATTTCCACGGAAACAACAAGACTAGAGAGGAAATCGCCATGGCAGTAGAGCTTGGGGTTGGAAGATTCATAGCCGACAACTTCAGGGAGCTAAGGCTCATAGACGAGATAGCGGGTGAAATGGGCAAGACTTCAAATGCAATACTCAGAATAGCGCCGGGGATAGAGGCCCACACCCATGAATATATAAAGACGGGCATGATAGACACCAAGTTCGGATTCTCAATAGTTGAAAAGGAATACCTGAAGGCTGCAAAGGCTGCAGAAGTGCTTCCAAACGTGGAGCTAAAGGGAATACACTGCCACATAGGGTCCCAGATATTCGAGGTTCAGCCGTTTTACGACGCGGCACTTGCAATGCTTGGAATACTAAAGGAGATAAACGAGGAGATAGGCAGGGAACTTGAAGAGCTTGACCTTGGCGGAGGATTTGGATGCTACTATGTAGAGGGAGACGATCCTCTTGAGATAGAAGAGTATGTTGACATAATACTAAGGGGAGTAGCAGAAGGCATAGAAAAGCTAGGGATGAAAGAGCCAAGGCTTATAATAGAGCCTGGAAGGTCGATGGTGAACAACGCCGGAGTCAACCTTTACACTGTGGGGGCTATAAAGGAGATTCCGGGAGTCAGAAAATATGTGTCTGTTGACGGGGGAATGACTGACAATATAAGGCCAGCTCTTTACCAGGCGGAGTACACCGCAGTCATAGCGGACAGGGTGGAAAGCGACGAGAAAGAACTTGTGACGATAGCAGGAAAGTGCTGCGAAAGCGGAGACGTTCTTATAAACAACATAGAAATGGCCAAGATGGAGGAAGATGACATACTTGCGCTTCTATACACTGGGGCTTATGGCTATTCCATGGCAAGCAACTACAATATGCTGAGAAGGCCGGCTGTAATATTCGTGAGCGACAGCGGAATAAAGACAGTTGTAAAGAGGCAGACATACGAAGACCTTCTTATGGGTCAGGAGTAGTATTTACGGTTTACGGGGGATATAGCGAACGGGTTTGAGTGGAACATAACTGTAATTTACAGGATAGACAGAATCCACGCTCACTGCAACCTTAGCAAAGTTTGAGTGGAACATAACTGTAATTTACAGTGGAAGAGATTAATGGAAAAGAAAATTTTGAGCAGTGTGTGTGGTAAGAATGAATCAATTGGGATTCAGTAATATAAATAAAAGATATAAACCAGGATCAAAATGAAAAAACCGGGATCTCCCGGTTTTTTTGCTTACTGAAAGACTTGATTGATGTTTATATATAATTTGAATTATGTTTCAATATGAAGTATATGGCTTGCGAGCTCCGAAGGAGTAAACGGCCTTTAAATTGCGATTTGAGATTTCTATAATATCTCTCATACAGCTCTGAATTCCGCAAAACTTTGAAACTCGCTGCTCTCAGACAGTCAAAGTTTTTAGCGGCTTCAGACTGCATTTTGATAAGAAATCTTACAAATCTTATTAAATCAGGCCTTTTTATTCCGTTCGGGCTCGCTTTTGCAAGGTGGGATAATATGGGAAGAAACAAATGAAGATAGACTTAAAAGGACAAATATAGAAAATTAAATTATATTCTAGATGTTAAAAGATGCTTCAGAGTGTCCTTTTTTCATGACGATACACGTAAACAAAAACATTTGATTTCTTTTGCAGTAAAATATATTAAAATTTACATAGTTTTATTATCAAGTATCAATGTTTAAATTCGATAAATAATCTGAATGTGTAAATGAAAATATCAATGTCTTTTCACAAGAACATGCCATTGGCGGTTTTCGCGCATTGCAGAATCCCGAGGAATGGCTAGGCCGGTTTTATGAAGTTTTGTAAGTTTTCCAAATTGAAATGCACGCTTGAATTCGTTGGGGTTTTGGACTGTTTGAGCGAAGCGAGTTTTCAAAATTCCCGAAATTCAGCAGTGAATGAGATTGTGGAAAACTCAAAACGAAAGATAGCGGCCGTTTATTCCTCGGGATTCCATTATCCCAAAAATGATTTGTGAAATTGCCCGAGAAATTGGGTATGCATTTATTGGGTTCTCTTACTGTTTTTGAGTATTGATTATACTGCGATTTGGGTATAAAATAGATATTAAGTGTACGCGAAAACCACATCAAAGGAGAATGAGTGTAATGCATACAAAGACAGATGTATCTGTGACGTTCGACGAAATACTAAAGGCAAAGGAAATTGTAGACAAAGTTGCAATAAATACAAGATTGTATGAATGTCCAAACCTTTCAAAGCTTACAGGAAACAATGTGTTTTTAAAGACTGAAAACCTTCAAAAAACCGGAGCATTCAAGATAAGGGGAGCGTTCAACAAGATTGCAAACCTTACAGAAGAAGAAAGAAAATGCGGGGTCATAGCGTCAAGCGCTGGAAACCATGCGCAGGGAGTCGCACTTGCGGCAAGCGAATATGGAATAGACTCTACAATAGTAATGCCTGCAACGGCTCCACTTGCAAAGGTCAAGGCTACAAGAGGATACGGAGCCCAGGTTGTGCTTCATGGGGACGTTTACGACGATGCATACCTTAAGGCCGTGGAGATACAGAAGGAGACAGGCGCGACTTTCGTGCACCCGTTTAACGACCCGCACGTAATAGCTGGTCAGGGAACAATAGGTCTTGAAATACTTGAAGAGCTTGAAAACGTCGATGTAATACTTGTTCCAATAGGAGGAGGCGGACTCATTTCGGGAATAGCCATAGCTGCAAAGACAATAAAGCCCTCTGTGAAGATAATAGGAGTTGAGGCTGCACAGGCGGCGTCAATGTACAGCTCGAGAAGGGCGAGAAAGATAGTGACTCTTGATTCGGCTTCGACTATAGCAGACGGAATAGCGGTAAAACAAATAGGCGATGTTACTTACGAAATAATAGAAAAATATGTGGATGATATAGTTACAGTTGAAGAGGATGAAATCGCACAGGCTATACTTTACCTTATGGAAAAGAACAAGATAGTCGCAGAAGGCGCTGGAGCTGTTACTACGGCGGCGCTTATGAACGAAAAGATATGGGAAAAGGGAAAAAATGTAGTGGCTGTCGTTTCAGGAGGAAACATAGACATAAACATGATGTCTAAAATAGTGGACAAGGCTCTTATGAAAGAGGGAAGAAGATTCTACTTCCACACAATGATACCTGACAAGCCGGGAGAGCTTATGAAGGTGATACAGCTTGTATCGGAGCTCAATGCAAACATATTCTCGATAAACCAGACAAGACTTAAGGACTTTGTCCCAATAGGCACTCAGGAGATCGAGGTCGTGCTTGAAACATTTGACGAGGAGCACATGGAGAAGATAGTGAGCGAGCTTAGAAGACATGGATATACTATACTGCTGTAGGCAAAAACCATGTGAAATCAATATGAATTTAATTTTATTTAAATAAATTAAATAATCTTTATGCAAAGTGGTATTTATAATATAATGAGGTTAGCCAATATTTAAATATAATAAAAACTGGAGGTATATTTAGATGAAAAAAGAGATAATAAGTACAAGCAAGGCGCCAGCGGCAGTGGGACCATATTCTCAGGCTGTGAAGGCTGGAAACATGCTTTTTGTTTCAGGACAGATTCCTTTCATACCTGAGACTATGGAGCTTGTATCAGAAGACGTTAAAGAGCAGACAGCAAGATCGCTTGAAAACGTTAAAGCTATACTTGAAGAAGCTGGATCTTCGTTTGCAGATGTAATAAAGGCTACAGTTTTCATAAAGGACATGAACGACTTTGGAAAGATAAACGAAGTTTACGCTGAGTACTTCGGAGAAAACAAGCCTGCAAGAGCTTGCGTTGAAGTGGCTAGACTTCCTAAAGACGTAAAGGTTGAAATAGAAGTTATAGCGTTTGTAGAGTAAAAAAGTTAACAAAAAAATATGGATTGCCGGCACGCAAAGTGCCGGCAATTGTAATATTAAAATTAAAAAGAGAGGTTGAAAATATGAAAAATTATAGCATATTTGATGTCGTAGGGCCTCGTATGATAGGGCCGTCGAGTTCCCATACTGCGGGAGCGGCAAGGATTGCCATAGCGGCTTCCAAAATAGCCAAGGGTAGCATTAAAGAGGTGAAATTCTATCTGCACGGATCTTTTGCACAGACCTACAAGGGGCACGGAACAGACAAGGCGCTTGTGGGAGGAATACTTGGGTTTTCCACTGAGGATGAGAGGATAAGGAATTCATTTGAAATAGCAGACCAAAAGGGTATAAAGTATGAATTCATTCCAACCGACCTTGGGGACGAATTCCATCCAAACACTGTAAAGATGATAATAACAAAAGAAGACGATTCTAAGGTGGAGATAATAGGAGAGTCCATAGGCGGGGGAAACATCAAGATAGTGGGCATAAATGGACTTGATATTGAATTCACAGGCGAGTACTATACACTCATAGTAAAGCAGTGGGATATGCCGGGAGCGGCGGCTCACATAACAAACTGCGTAGCTCAAAATGATGTGAACATAGCGTTTATGAGAATATACAGGGAGGAAAAAGGAAACAACGCATTTACCATAATAGAGGCCGACGAGCCTATATGCCAAAAGGCCATAGACGACATAAAGAGCAACACCCAGCTTATACAGGATGCCTTTGTGGTATCTATATGATACGGTTAAATGTCTGAAAGTTTAAAAAATTTCAAAGAGAAGGTGAGCATCATGAATTTTAAAAATGGAGCAGAGCTTACACAGCTGTGCAAGGACAGCGGGCTTTCAATATCCAAAGTATGCATAGAAAGAGAAGTTGAAATTTCGGCAAGAAGCGAAGAAGAAATAATTGAAGACATGAGAAAGAGCTACGATATAATGAGAAAGGCAATTGAAAAAGGCCAACATGAAGAACTAAAATCCATGGGAGGCCTTATAGGAGGCGAGGCCAAGAAGCTTAAGGACAGAATGAGCCAAAACAGGCCGGTATGTGGAGAACTTATGTCAAAGGCCATGAGCGCTGCCATGGGAGTAATGGAAGTGAATGCATCGATGGGTCTTATAGTAGCCGCACCTACTGCAGGCTCTTGTGGCATTCTTCCAGGAGCTCTTATAACTGTGGGAGATGAATTCGGAAAAAGCGACGAAGAGATAATAAAGGCAATATTTGCCGCTGGAGCCATTGGGATAATAATTACAAGAAACGCTACGGTTTCAGGTGCTGAAGGTGGATGCCAGGCCGAAACGGGAGCTGCTGCTGCCATGGCTGCTGCTGGAATAGTGGAACTTATGGGCGGAAGTGCAGAGCAGGCTCTTGATGCCGCTGCAATATGCCTTAAGAATGTAATGGGGCTTGTGTGCGACCCTATAGCAGGGCTTGTTGAAGCGCCTTGCCAGAAGAGAAATGCGATAGGGGTTGCAAATGCACTTATAAGTGCGGAAATGGTTCTTGCTGGAGTGCCAAGCGTAATACCATTTGATGAAGCTGTTCAGGCAATGTACGAGGTCGGAAGAAGACTTCCGGTTGAGCTTAGAGAGACAGCTCTTGGAGGTGCAGCGAGCACTCCTACAGGCTGCAGGCTTTGCAAACAGATATTTAGTTAAGCCGAAAAGCTTGTACAATTATATGTATGTGCTGCGAAGAATGCATACTATAAAAATCAATAGTAATAGGCGATAAAAAAAAGCCTCCAGCTCATGCTGGAGGCTTTAACTATACTAGCATTTTTTCTTGTTCTAAAAAAGAATCTGATTCCATAATAGTGTATTTTTCAAAATCGGATAGTTCACTTTCCAAATCTGAACTAGCGGAGATTAGCAGTTTGATTCCAAACTTACTAGAAAAGCTTTTAAGTTTTTCAAAGCAAGGCTTAAAATTGCTGGAGCAATCAGGTATTATGTCTTTTATTCCGTCTACGTAAATCTTTTCAATATCATAATTTTCGCCTACCATCCCACACAGGAAGCCATAGAAAGAGTCGATATTATCAAGATTGAATTCGTTTGAGGGAATAAGCCGTATATTTCTATGTAGTTCATGCATATGCCTGTTATCACTGTCTATAAAGACTATTTCACCTTTTGAGTTCAAAATGTCTTTGTTAGCCATTCTGATCATCTTTTTTGTCTTACCTGAGCCAGCCTTGCCTAGTAATAATTTTACCATTGGAATCTCCTCCTTTAAAAAATAAAAAATGGACTTCATTATGAAAATTCCCCAAAAGGCTATGCGCTAAACAAGAATGACAAAAAAGAGTTAATTTTGTTTAGAGTAGTACTTATAATTTTTGTTCTTTTTTTTTCTCTTTTTCCTCAGCACATTAATGTTCACAAATCTTACCATGAAACATAGTGAGATTAGCGATGCTGCAAGTATGAGCAGGTATTTAAGCAGCTTGAGCACAATGTTTTTGGCCATGGAAAGAAGTGAAAGTGAATTCAAATCCGAAACCGATATGAGGTTTTCTTTGGATGAAAGCGTATCGGCCTTGTATATTTCGACGTATCCAACTATATCGCCGCTTTTAAGGGGTGGCTTTATGTCCTCGTTTAGAACTATATTGTATTTGAGATTAAGTGAATCTAGGGTCTGGCCATTTTCGACTACAAATCCTATGTCCCTGCTTAGTGAGTACTTAAGCTTTTTCTCTTTTGAAAAAAATATATCTTTTTCCCCAAGTACCTTATCTTTAGAAATGTATTGCTCGAAATGGTAGTTTTCAAAGCCAAAGTCTATAATGGTTCTTGAGTCAAGATATACATTGGAACCCTGTGATTTTAATATGACTGATACGAGTCTCATTCCGTCTTTTTCACCGGAGCTTATAAGGCAGTTTCCGGCTGCGTTTGTATAGCCTGTCTTTATGCCGTCTATCAAATCATATTTTATGTTAATCCACTGGTTTCTGTAATTTATCTGGTTACCGCCACCTGTGCCCCAAAGAAATCTGTTTGAATTCTTGTATACTCTCCACACAGGGGTCTGCTCGGTTGGAGCCAGTTTGACATCTTTGGACTTTACTATCCGTCTAAACTCGTCGTGTTGCATAGCTTCACTTGCTATCAGGGCAAGGTCGTATGCACTTGTATAGTGGTTTTCATCAGGCATTCCATTAGGATTGTTAAAATGGGTAGTCTTACAGCCGAGTTCTTTTGCCCTGTTGTTCATAAGGTCTTTGAATTCGTCTATGGAGCCGCCTATGTGGTTTGCAAGAGCGACTGCGGCGTCATTTACAGAACGTATTAGCATGAACTCGAGAAGCTGTCTTACAGTAAAGGATTCTCCCTGTTTTATGTACATGCTACTTCCGCCTACATTAGAAAGATCGTAATCTATATTGACGATTTCATCCAGATTTTTGCAGTTCTCAAGGGTTAAAAGAGCAGTCATGACTTTTGTGGTCGACGCAGGATACATTTTTTTGAAGGCATTTTTGTTGTAGAGTATCTCTTTGGCCTGATAATCGATGAGGACTCCTGCTTCACTTGTTATATCCGGTGCTGCAGGGGTCTGTGCATTTGAAATGACAATACTTGAAAGCACTATTGATATGGACATTAAAATGGCAAAAATCTTTTTCTTCATAAAATCTCTCCTGACTAGTGTATATGTGTGTCTTTGGTAACTATATTTTAAATGCACTACTGGCGCATTATTAGTCTGCATTATAAAACTTTTCTAAAAAAAAGACAATTTTAGTATAACATATTTTGAAAAAATGGGTAATAAGCAAAATGAGGTGATTGAGTTGGAGTTTAAAACAGATAAGAATAAAATGATTGCAGGATTGCTTGTGATTATAATCATTGTGATTGCATTTAAAAACAATTCACAGCGGGAAGTGCACGTCATAAGCTCTGAAAAGGAATCTTTACAGGAAAAAGTGCAATCTGAACAGGAAACTTCTGAATATGATCGGGAGCCTGAAGAAGTGGCTGCTCGTATAAAGGTATATGTAAGCGGCGAGGTCAAAAACTATGGAGTTATAGAGATGAGTAGAGATGCAAGACTTGTAGATGCTGTTGAAAAACTTGGAGGCCTTACAGAGTATGCGGATGTGAACAGGGTGAATCTGGCTCAACGGCTTGAGGACGGGGGGCACTACATAGTTCCCAAAATAGGAGAGAATATTGATGTTCAAAATGAATATCAGATGCAAAGTAACGGCGCAAATGATGAGGATAATGCCAAGATAGATATAAATACTGCTGACGCAATCAGGCTCAAAGAGCTTCCAGGAATAGGGGATGCAATAGCCCAAAGGATAATAGAGTACAGAGAGCAAAATGGAAAATTCAAATCCATAGACCAGATAAAGAATGTTTCTGGGATAGGGGATAAAAAATTCGAGGGCATAAGGGATATGATAAGAGTTGAATAAAAAGCACGCATGCGATCAAAAACCGTTATAAATATTAGTCTGTAGAAAATAAAAAATTTTAATCATGAAACAGATGATCAAATTTATTAATGTATCAAAATGAGTACGTGCATTTGAAGGTACATCAAAATGAGTGATTTGAGTGTGTTTGCGGTGGAATAAAAAACTTATTTACAGACCTTTCCAGTTCGTGGGGGGTCTTTTGCTTTTTTATGCGTGGTATGCTATTTTTAAAGGGTTTTTTTTATGATATATTAGTATCTAGTGATAATTGAATAGAATATAGGAGTGATAATTTTGAAGGGTAAAGAGATAAGACTTACTCAAATGGTTTCAGCATCAGGCTGAGCCGCGAAAATAGGGCCAGAGGATCTGGCAAAGGCGCTTTCGCAGCTTACGCAGGTGGACAATGAAAACCTTATAATAGGCTTTAATACGGCGGATGATGCTGCGGTATATAAATTAGATGAGCAAAAGGCTTTAATACAGACTTTGGACTTTTTCACCCCGGTTGTAGATGATCCTTATCTTTTCGGGCAGATAGCGGCTACAAATTCTCTTTCCGACGTGTATGCAATGGGAGGAAAGCCTATAGTTGCAATGAACATAGTTTGTTTTCCGTCTTGTCACGATATGGGAGTGCTTGGACAGATATTAAAGGGGGGCTCTGACAAGGTTGCTGAGTCTGGGGCTGTACTTGTAGGAGGACACACGGTGGACGACAAGGAGCCTAAATACGGACTTTCTGTATCGGGACTTGTGCATCCTGACAAGGTACTTGCAAATGCAAGCGCTAAAAAGGGAGATATTCTTATTCTTACAAAGCCTGTAGGGACAGGAATAGTCAACACTGGAATAAAGGCCGACATGGTTCAAAAGAGCACCGAAGAAGAGGCTGTAAGGATAATGGCCCATTTGAACAAGTATGCGGCAATGGCATTTGATCATGTAGCTGTAAATGCGGCTACGGACATAACCGGATTTGGATTTTTAGGACATGCAATGGAGATGGCCAAGGGTTCCGGCCTTACAATAGAGATAGACTCTTCAAAAGTGCCTGTGATGTCAGAAGCGGAAGATCTTGCCAAAATGGGAATAATACCTGCAGGAATGTATAAAAACAGAAACTATATACAAAAAGACGTAAGGGCAGAGGGCATAAAAGAGCATATAATGGACATACTCTATGATCCTCAAACCTCGGGAGGTCTTTTGGTTTCAGTGCCTGAGGAGCACGCGCAGGAACTAGCTCGAAAGATGCTCCAAAATGGAAGCCTGGCAGCTAGCATAGTCGGAAGGGTTGTAGACAAGGAAGAAAGCTATATAAGGGTAATTTAGAGTGAAGCGGCAAAACATCCAAACGGCATAAAAGGCTCATTGAGCTTGGCTGGGCGAATTTGTATATGACGGACCTAATTAATGAGGCTTTTTATAGCCTCATTAATTTTTGCTGTCCACATATGTGTTGGTATTACAGGTTTTATGATATATTTATGGTATACAGTTAAAAAATAAAATATTATTCAAAGGAGTGCAATTTATAAATGGATAGAAGAAGACTTTTTGCAAATCTGCCTTCAGTGGACAAAATGCTGAGCCATCCGCGTGTTATAGAGCTTGAAGGCCAGTATCCAAGGACGCTACTGGTTGACATCATAAGGGCGGAGATAGACGGCTGCAGGAGCAAAATACTCAGCCTTACAGAGGATGAAATGGAGAGCTTTAGCATTGAAGTTGACGAGCTTGTTCAAAACATAAAAAATGAGATTGAAAGAGAGTACGCACTAAATCTCACAAGAGTTATAAACGCTTCTGGAGTGGTTGTTCATACAAACCTTGGAAGGTCCCCTCTTTCAGAAGAAATAAAGGAAGACATGTGGGAAATCGCATCGAGGTATTCGAATCTCGAGTATGACATTCAAAGCGGTGGCAGGGGATCGAGATATTCTCACCTTGAAGACATAATAAGAAAGATCACAGGTGCGGAAGATGTTCTTGTTGTGAATAACAATGCAGCTGCGGTAATGCTTGTTCTAAGTACAATGGCGAAGGGGAAAGAGGTAATAACATCAAGGGGAGAGCTTGTTGAAATAGGAGGTTCTTTCAGGATACCTAGAGTCATGGAGGAGAGCGGAGCAAAGCTTGTGGAGGTTGGAACAACAAACAAGACATATGCGGCTGATTATGAAGACGCGATAACTGAAGACACAGGTGCTCTTTTGAAGGTTCACACAAGCAACTACAGGGTTGTAGGATTCACCGACACTCCGGGGCTTAGAGAACTTAAGGACCTTGGAGAAAAATACGATATCCCTGTAATAGAAGACCTTGGAAGCGGACTTTTTGTCGATCTTTCGAAATACGGCATAACTTACGAGCCTACGGTTATGGATTCTCTGAAAAACGGAGCAGACGTAGTTACTTTCAGCGGGGACAAGATACTTGGAGGACCGCAGGCTGGAATAATTGTTGGAAAAAAGGAATATATACAAAAAATGAAGAAAAACCAGCTTACAAGGGCTCTTAGAGTCGATAAGCTTATAATATGCGCACTTGAAGCGACTATGAGGCTTTACCTTGAGGAAGATATGGCCCTTAAAAAAGTGCCTACGCTGAGAATGCTGACATACAAGATAGAAGAAATTGAGGAAAAGGCAAACAGGCTTTACTCGCTTATAGAAAAAGCCCATATAAGCGCCGACGTAAAAATAGAAACAGGCTATTCTCAGGTTGGAGGGGGTTCTCTTCCGCTTGAAAGAATAGAAAGCAGGGTTATATCCATAGTTCCAGAGAACATGAGTGTTTCAAAGCTTGAAGAAGAGATGAGGCTTTCGCAGGACCACGTTATTGCAAGAATATACGATGAAAAGTATGTGCTTGACGTTAGGACTTTGTTTGACGAGGAGTTTGAGATAGTGTGCGACAGGCTTAAAAAAATACTTGGATAGGGGTGCTATATGAAAAACATAATAATAGGAACGGCAGGTCATATAGACCATGGAAAGACAACACTTATAAAGGCGCTTACCGGAAAAGAGACGGACAGGCTTAAAGAAGAGAAGAAAAGGGGTATATCTATAGACCTTGGCTTTACGTATTTCGACCTTCCAAGCGGTAAAAGGGCCGGTATAATAGATGTTCCAGGGCACGAAAAATTCGTAAAGAACATGCTTGCAGGAGTCCACGGCATGGACGTGGTACTGCTTGTGGTTGCGGCAGACGAGGGTGTTATGCCCCAGACCCTTGAGCACCTTGAGATACTCAACTTCCTTGACATTAAAAAGGGCCTTGTCGTAATAACCAAGGCCGACACTGTTGATGAGGAGTTTAAAGAGCTTGTAAAGGAAGACATAATGGAAAAGCTTGAAGGCACATTCCTTGAAGATGCAGAGATAATGGAGGTCGACTCCATAAGCCATAAGGGAATACCGGAACTGTCTGAGAAGATAGACGTTATTACAGAAGGCCTTAGTGAGAAGAACCTGGATGCAAATCCGAGACTTAGCATAGACAGGACTTTCAGCATAAAGGGATTTGGAACCGTAGTAACAGGTACGCTTATGGAAGGCAAAATGAATGTAGACGACGAGATGATGATATATCCAAATGAAATAAAGACTAAGATAAGAAGCGTTCAGGTGCACGGCGAGTCGCAAAAGACGGCCTATGCGGGCCAAAGGGTTGCGATAAACCTTGCTAACGTCAAGGTCGAGGAAATTGAAAGAGGTGACGTCCTGGCAAAACCGAATTCAATGAGCAGTTCAATGATGATAGATGTAAAGCTTAAGATAATTAAAAACACTGAAAGAAGCCTCAAGTACTGGGACAGGGTGAGAGTATACCACGGAGCCAAGGAAATACTTGCAAGGGTTGCCCTTATAGACAGAGAAGAGCTTACAGCAGGAGAAGAGTGCTACTGCCAGCTTAGGCTTGAAGACCATATAGTGGCTAAAAAAGACGACAGGTTTGTAATAAGGTTCTATTCACCTATGGAAACCATAGGTGGAGGGGTAATACTTGAAACAAATCCTAAAAAGCACAAGAGATATGATGAAGAGGTAATAAACACGCTTACAATGAAGGAAAGCGGAGACATTGACTATATGGTAGAAGAAAACATAAGGAGCAGCTCTTCTCAGTATCCGGGGCTTAAGGAACTTGCAAAGCAGCTTGGGGAAAGCGAAGAAAAGCTTGCTGAAATAATAGAAGGTCTTTGCTCTGAAAACAGAGTAGTCAACATAAATGGTTCATATATCCACGTGCAGCACTATGGAAAGCTTAAGGAAAAGGCGCTGGCAGTGCTTGGCGAATTCCATGCAGCCAACAGGCTGAAAAAGGGAATAGTAAAGGAAGAGCTAAGATCGAGAGTTGAAAGCAAGCTCAAGAGCAAGGATTTTGATGTGCTTCTTGACATAATAAAGGGAGACGGAGATATAAAGATAGTTGAAAATACTGTTTCACTTTCGGGCTTCAATGTTGTGTTTGGCGATAAAGATATCCAGATAAAGAATGAAATAGAAAAGAGCATAAAAACAGGGGGCTACGCTCCGCCTGTAGTTTCAGAACTTACGGGAGGAAGGGATGAGTATCAAAAGGTTCTCGAGGCGCTTATAGGATATACCCTTGTGAGGGTTTCAGATGATGTTGTCTACCACAAGGACGAGTATCAAAAGGCTGTGGAGTCTGTGAAAGCGCATTTGAGTTCAAATGGCGAAATAACACTTGCGGAGTTTAGGGACATGATAGGTGCAAGCAGGAAATATGCAATGCTTCTGCTTGAAGATTTCGACAGAAACAAGATAACCAAGAGAGTCGGAGAAAAAAGGGTGTTGTTTTAGGATTGATAATATGAAATCTGACTAAATTCAGATACATTAAACTGCTTTTGCCTGAGGTACAAAAAAGGCCTTCAGGGGCCTTTTTGTCCTCTGCATAATACATAGACTGAATGGCCAGGCGCTTAAATACGTGCGGCAACTGGCTGATATCAAGCTGTATGTGGATTTTTGAATAAATATATAAAAATTGAATAAAAAAGTGTTGAACATCAAAAAAACCTATGATATACTATAAAAGTCCTCAAGGGAAGGGCAAACAACATATGGGAGTAGATGAGTGCTGGTGTGCTCTCTGGTCTTCAAAACCAGTACGGGGGGTTAAGAGCTTCCTGGGTGGGTTCGATTCCCACGTATTCCCGCCAATATAGTAGTAATAGACCTTTTGAAAAAAAGGTCTTTATTTATTTCCGGGGTTGTTATAAAATTATCTTGCATAATTCATAAGGGATTTGTATAATCAAAAGTGGTGACAAAAGCAACGATTATATGACGCATTAATCAAAGCGCAGCCTTATATTTCATAATTAAATACACATGTTAAAAATTAAATTTTGAAATTAACGGCGAAATAGGTTAAAATATGAATTATGGGCATAGGCATTCAGAAAAGTCGAAAAAGTTTGATTATTTATTTAATCAGCTTTAAAATAATAATTAAAAGTCAAGGAGGAGTAATTATAATGAACGTTTTAGTAATAAACTGCGGAAGTTCATCTCTTAAGTACCAACTTATAAACATGGAAAACGAAGAGGTAATGGCAATAGGCCTTACTGAAAGAATAGGAATCGAAGGATCTAGAGTGGTACATAAAACTAGCGGAGAAAAGACAATCATAGAAGAGCCTATGAAAGACCACAGAGACGCTCTTAGGATAGTTCTAAACGCGATAGTTGATCCTAAGATCGGCGCTGTTAAGGACATGAAGGAAATATCTGCGGTTGGACATAGAGTTGTTCACGGCGGAGAGAAATTTGCAGAATCAGTTATTATAACTGACGAAGTTAAAAAGGCTATACAAGACTGTGCAGAGCTTGCACCACTTCACAACCCAGCAAACCTTATGGGAATAGACGCTTGCGAAGAAATACTTCCAGGAGTTCCACAGGTAGCTGTATTCGACACTGCATTCCACCAGACAATGCCAAAGGCTTCATACCTTTACGGACTTCCATACGAGCTTTATGAGAAGCATGGAATAAGAAAATACGGATTCCACGGAACATCTCACAAGTATGTAGCTCAAAAAGCAGCAGCTCTTATGGGCAAAGAAATGGCAGACCTTAAGATAATAACTTGCCACCTAGGAAACGGAGCAAGTATAACTGCTGTTGATGGCGGAAAGTCTATAGACACTTCAATGGGCCTTACTCCACTTGAGGGATCTATAATGGGAACAAGATGCGGAGACCTTGACCCAGCTATAGTTACATTTATAATGGAAAAAGAAAATCTTGATGTAGCTGCTGTTAACAACCTTGTAAACAAGAAGTCAGGAATACTTGGAATGTCTTGCGTAAGCAGCGACTTCAGAGACGTTGAAGAAGCAGCTGATGCAGGAAACGAAAAAGCTCAGGTTGCGCTTGACGCATTCGCTCAAAGAGTTAAGAAGTACATCGGTGCTTACATGGCAGAAATGGGCGGAGCGGATATAATAGTATTCACAGCTGGACTTGGAGAGAACTCGATATCTATGAGAGCTAAGATATGCGAAGGACTTGAAGGAATGGGAATAAAGATGGATGCTGAGAAGAACAACGTAAGAGGAAAAGAGACTGTTGTAAGTACAGACGACTCTGCTATAAAGGTAGCTGTAATACCTACAAACGAAGAACTTATGATAGCAAAAGACACTGCGGCACTTGTAAAATAAGTATTTTACGGTATTCAAACAAAAGGCGGACCCATGTCCGCCTTTTATTTCTGTGAGGCTGTTTGTCTATCAAGTAAAAATACTTGACAAAAAACTTTGGAGTTTGTATAATTAATTTGGCAATTCATTGAGGTGATTTAATGATAAATATAAGTTTAGAAAAGCTCAAGTCCAGAGAGATAAATGTTATGGAGCTTGACTTTGCAGAACATTTGGATCACATAAGTGTAGATGGTAGACAGATATCCATACTTTCGCCGCTTGAAATCAAAGGCGAGATAGTGAATACTACCGAAGGTATGTATCTGGAATGCAATATCAAGACTACAATAGAGGACTTTTGCAGTAGGTGCCTTAAGGAGATGCAAGTCGAAATAGACTCCAATGTCCAGGGATTCCTTGTTGAAAAAGATAAGGGGTTTTTGGAGGCGGAAGAAGATATCTTTGTTTATCATGGGGACAGTCTTAATTTTTATAAGATAATAGTAGATGCAATTGCATTGAATGTTCCCCAGAAGCTGCTGTGCAGCGAAGACTGCAAAGGATTGTGCCCTGGGTGTGGGGCCGATTTGAATGTAGAGGAGTGCAGATGCAGCGAAGAAGAAAAAGATGAAAGACTAATAGATCCTCGCTTAGCAAAATTAAAAGATTTACTGTAAAAGCAGAATATGGGAGGTAATATCAATGGCAGTACCAAAGCGTAAAACAGGAAAATGCGATACTCGTTCAAGAAGAGCGGCAAACATGAAAATGGTGGCTCCAGGATTTGTTTCTTGTCCAAATTGTCATGAGCCAAAGATGCCACACAGAGTTTGTCCTGAATGTGGACACTACAAAGGCAAAGAAGTAGTAGTATCAGAATAATGAAAAAGGGCATGTAGTATAAACTACATGCTTTTTTTTTCAAAATTTGGAATTGGAATGGGTATGCCCATTTGCACATGATTTGAAAAACTGTTATGGGTTAATATATCCTTATAATATAAATTTGATTTGAGAGCAATTTGTTTTTATCGGGGTGACATTATGAAAAAAAAGAAAAAGCATGAAAGACAAAGAGAACTCTTGGAAATGCTTGAAAAAGACCCTTTTTATACAGATGAAGAGCTATCGGATTATTTTGACGTGAGTATACAGACTATAAGGCTTGACAGGCTCACATTAGGCATACCCGAGCTGAGAGAGAGAGTCAAAAAGATTGCAGAGAGCAATGTTGTTAAAGTGAAGACGCTTTTAGGCAAAGAAATAGTGGGAGAGCTTATAGATCTTGAAATAGGTAACTTTGGAATATCCATACTCGAAACAAGCAAAGAGATGCTCTATAGCAAGACTGATATTGTAAAGGGCCACTATATATTTGGACAGGCAGAATCTCTTGCTATGGCGGTTGTAGATGCTCCAGTGGTGCTTCTAGGGGTTGCAAACATAAAGACCATAACGCCTATAAAATCAGAAGAAAGGCTCATAGCAAAGGCTGAGGTCGTTAAAAGGCGTGATAAAAAACATTACGTTCACGTTAAGATATTCAACAAGAAACAGGAACAGGTGTTTAGAGGAAAATTCATATTTGATGAACTGGAAGACGGGGAGGCTTGAAATTGAAAATAGCTGTAGATGGAATGGGTGGAGATAACGCACCTTTTTCTACAGTAAAAGGTGCTGTAGATGCTATAAAGGAGCTTGAGGTGGAAATAATACTTACCGGTGACAGTGAAGAACTGGAAAAGGAACTCCTCAAATATGAATACGATAAAAGCAGGATACAGGTAGTACATACGAGCCAGAAAATAGAAAATGAAGACAAGCCGGTAAAGGCGATAAGAGCCAAAAAGGACTCATCAATGGTTGTAGCCATGCAGCTTGTAAAGGATAAAAAAGCGGATGCTGTTGTTTCGGCGGGAAACACGGGTGCGCTTTTAGCCGGAGGACTTTTTGTGATTGGGAGAATACGTGGAATAGACAGACCTGCACTTTGTGTATGCCTGCCTACTAAAAAGGGTTTTTCCATAATGCTTGATGCGGGCGCAAATGCCGACTGCAAGCCACTGAACATAAGACAGTTTGCACTTATGGGCTCCATATATTCAAGCAAGGTCATGAATGTTGAAAAACCTGTAGTCAAAATAGTCAATGTCGGATCTGAGGAAGGAAAGGGAAACGAGCTTACAAAGCAGTCAAGCGAGCTTCTTAAATCTGAAAAGGGCATAATATTTGGCGGAAACATAGAGGCGAGAGATATTCCGAGCGGACAGGCGGATGTAATAGTATGTGACGGGTTTACAGGAAATGTTGTACTCAAGCTTATTGAAGGGGTGGCGGGATTCTTGATGTCAAACCTAAAAGATGTTTTTATGAGCAGTCTAAAGAGTAAAATTGCAGCTCTTCTTGTAAAAAAAGACCTTTCAGACATGAAAAAAAGGCTTGACTATTCGGAGTACGGAGGAGCTCCACTCATAGGAGTGGACGGCGCGCTCATAAAGGCTCACGGAAGTTCGGACTCGAATGCCTTTAAGAATGCAATAAGGCAGGCGGCAGGCTATGCAAAAGCAAATGTGGTAGGCGATATATCGGATAGCATGGTTTCGCTTGAAAACGAATAATTATGCCCATTAACATGTATATGCCAATCTAAAAATTTCTTGATTTTTAAATTTAAATATTATATAGTAGACATTAGTAGTAGGTGCTAATATTAACTATTATAATGAAAACAAACTATGTAGCATGGTTTTAATAGAGATTGGGAGCTGGTACATCATATGAACAGAAAAGCTGGAGTAATAGGGATAGGCGGTTATGTGCCCGACAAGATACTTAGCAATTTTGACATGGAAAAGATTGTGGACACATCTAATGAGTGGATAGTCACAAGGACAGGCATAAGGGAAAGAAGAGTCTCGACCGAAGATCAGGCGACATCGGACCTTGCTGCAGTAGCGGCCCAAAGAGCTATTGAGAGTGCCGGCATAAGCGCTAAAGAGGTCGAACTCATAATTGTTGCTACGCTTACGCCAGATTCGAATATGCCATCGACTGCATGCATAGTTCAAGATAAAATAGGAGCTGTAAATGCTGCGGCATTTGACCTGGGAGCTGCATGCACGGGATTCATATATGCCATGGTTGTAGGGAAACAGTTTGTTGAAAGCGGAGTTTACAAGAATGTACTTGTAATTGGGGCTGAAGCTATGTCAAAAGTGCTTGACTGGGAGGACAGATCTACATGTGTCCTTTTTGGTGATGGAGCGGGTGCAGCTCTTCTTGGAGTGGTTGATGAGGAAGAAGGCATACTTTCATTTGAACTGGGTTCTGATGGAAGCGGACATGACTGCCTGAAAATACCTGCGGGAGGATCTAGAATACCTGCGAGCATTGAAAGTGTAAATAGCAGGCTTCATTATCTTACAATGGCAGGGCCTGAAGTATTTAAGTTTGCAGTAAGAGCCATGCCGGGTTCGTCAAAGAGGGTTATTGAAAAGGCAGGCATTGGAATTGAAGATGTGGACGTTATAGTGCCTCATCAGGCGAATATGAGAATACTAGAGGCTTCAGCAAAGAGACTTAAATGTCCTATGGAAAAAATATTCGTAAACCTTGACAAGTATGGAAATATGTCGGGAGGATCGATCCCTTACGCTTTGTATGAAGCCTATACCCAAAACAAGATCAAAAAAGGAGATACTGTCCTTATGGTAGGTTTTGGAGCAGGCCTCACGTGGGGCGCACTGCTTTTAAAGTGGAGTATATAGCTAGCAATGGAGGGAAAATAATTTGAATAGAGTATGTGAAATTTTAAATATAAAGTATCCTATAATACAAGGCGGAATGGCTTGGGTCGCAACTGCAGAACTTGCAGCGGCAGTAAGCAATGCCGGAGGACTTGGAATAATAGCTGCAGGAAATGCTCCAAGCAGTGTGGTTAAAGAAGAAATAAGAAAGATAAAAAACATGACAGACAAGCCGTATGGAGTGAATGTGATGCTGATATCGCCATATGTTGAAGACGTCATGGAAGTTATATATGAGGAAAAGGTTCCGGTTATAACTACTGGAGCGGGAAATCCTGCCAAGTATATAGAAAAGCTAAAGAGCATAGGCACCAAGATAATACCTGTTGTTCCTTCAGTGGCACTTGCAAAGAGAATGGAAAAATATGACGTTGATGCACTCATAGCGGAAGGAACAGAGGCCGGCGGACACATAGGCGAGCTTACGACTATGGTTCTTGTACCGCAGATAGTGGACAGCGTAAGCCTACCTGTAATAGCCGCAGGAGGCATAGGCGACGCAAGAGGAATGGTTGCAAGCTTTGCGCTTGGAGCTGAGGGAGTCCAGATAGGGACAAGATTCGTATGCAGCGACGAGTGCGTAGTGCACGAAAACTACAAGAATGCCATAATAGGGGCCAAGGACAGAGATGCGATAGTCGGCGGAAGGTCGACGGGACACCCAGTAAGAGCCCTCAAGAACAGGCTTATGAAGGAAATGAAAGCGCTTGAAAAAGAAGGCGCGTCAGCTGAAGAGATAGAAAAAAGAGGAATAGGAGCTCTCAGAAACGCAGTTGTAGATGGAGACATGGAAGGCGGCTCTGTAATGGCTGGTCAGATAGCAGGAATGATAAAGGACGTAAAGAGCTGCAAGGCGATAATAGAAGATATAATGGAAGATGCAAAAAATGTAATCGAAAACCTTAAAATATAGGAGGAGTCTTATGGGAAAGCTGGCTCTTGTATTTCCAGGCCAGGGAGCGCAGTACGTTGGCATGGGAAAAGACATATATGAAAATTATGACAAGGCAAAAGAAGTGTTTGAAAAAGGGCAAAAGGCTCTTGGAATGGACATAAATAAACTTATGTTCGAAGGGCCTGAAGAATCACTTTCTCTTACAGAAAACACACAGCCGGCAATACTTATTCACAGTATTGCTATACTAGAAGTGTTAAAGGAAAAGGCCAATATAGAGCCAAAGGCATTTGCAGGACTTTCACTTGGAGAATATTCGGCACTTGTGGCATCAGGGTCATTTGAATTTGAGGATGCCGTAAAGTTTGTAAGAAAAAGAGGAAAGATAATGCAAGAGGCAGTGCCTGAAGGCACAGGATCTATGGCTGCAATACTGGGACTTGACAGAGACATCCTTGACGAAGTCATAAAGGAATGCAGCGTTTACGGAGTTATACAGGCTGCAAACTACAACTGCCCAGGGCAGATTGTAATATCTGGAGAACTAAAGCCGCTTGAAAAAGCTGTGGAGCTTTGCAAGGAAAAAGGGGCAAAGAGGGCAGTGATATTAAATGTAAGCGGGCCTTTCCACTCTTCACTGCTTGACGGGGCAGGCGAAAAACTTAAATCAGAGCTTGAAGCGGTAAACCTGGGAGCTGTAACATATCCTGTGGTTTCAAATGTGACAGGCGATTATGCTGAAAAAGAAGACATAAAGGAGCTTCTTGTAAGACAGGTAAGCTCGTCTGTAATGTGGGAGGACTCTATAGGAAGGCTTATTGACGACGGATTTGATACATTTGTCGAGATAGGGCCTGGAAAGACTCTCTCTTCTTTTATAAAAAAGATATCAAAAAAGAAAAATGCCAAAGTAAGCATTTCTAACATAGACAAGGCTGAAGATATGGAAAAGTTTTTATCCCAAGAATAAAGGGAGGTAAATACATGGACTTAAAAGGTAAGGTAGCTGTAGTTACAGGTGCGTCAAGAGGAATAGGAAAAGCCGTAGCGATAAAGCTTGCATCCCTTGGAGCCGATATTGCAATGAACTATGCGGGGAACGAACAAGCTGCACTTGAGACTAAAAGCGAAGTTGAAGCGCTAGGGGTCAAAGTGATCTGCGAGAAGGTTGATGTATCTGATTTTGATCAGGTTAAAGAATTCATGGACTTTGTCACTAAGGAGTTTGGAAGCATAGACATACTTGTAAACAATGCAGGCATAACAAAGGACACCCTTCTCATGAAGATGAAAGAAGATGACTGGGACAGGGTTATAGATGTAAACCTCAAGGGGGTTTTCAACTGCACAAAGTCAGTGACAAGGCAGATGATGAAGCAAAGAAGCGGCAGAATAATAAACATGACTTCAATAGTCGGAATAACTGGAAATGCTGGACAGAGCAACTACTGTGCGGCCAAGGCTGGAGTCATAGGACTTACAAAAGCCACTGCAAGGGAACTTGCATCAAGAAACATAAATGTAAATGCAATAGCTCCAGGCTTCATAGCGACAGACATGACAGATGTGCTAAAGGATGACATAAAGGATTCAATGCTTGCGAGCATACCGCTTGGAAAGTTTGGAAAGCCTGAAGACATAGCAAATGCAGTGGCATTTTTGGCAAGCGACATGTCGGCTTACATAACTGGACAGGTTATAAATGTAGATGGCGGTTTTGTAATGCAGTAAGCATTAATATATATTAAAAAACTAGCTTAGGCTATTATAAAAAAATAACAAACATACAGGAGGAATTTAAAATGGTATTTGATAAAGTTAAAGAGATAATTGCAGAGCAACTGGGAATTGACGATCTGGAAATCATAAAGAAAGAAAGCTCTCTAGTAAACGATCTTGAGGCTGACTCGCTAGATGCGGTTGAGATAATAATGGCTCTAGAAGACGAATTTGACATAGAAGTTCCAGACGAAGATGCAGAAAAGTTCAAAAACATAGGCGATATAGTAGCGTATATAGAAGAAAACAAGTAATTCTTGGGGGTAATATCATATGGAAAAAAGGGTCGTAATAACTGGTCTTGGATGTGTTACACCTATAGGAATAGGAACAGACGCCACTTGGACTTCTGTGAAAAATGGAGTTTGTGGAGTCAAGGAGCTTACAAGATTTGATTCCACAGATCTTTCGGCTACCATAGCTGCTCAAATTGATGATTTTGAGCCAACTGATTTTATAGAAAAAAGGGAAATAAAGAAAATGGACAGATTTACGCAGTATGCCGTGGCATCTGCTAAGATGGCTTTTGAAGATTCAGGGCTTGAGGAATTTGATCCAAACAGAATGGGAGTAATAATAGGGTCTGGAATAGGCGGAATAGAAACCCTTGAAACTCAGCATACAAAGCTGATTGAAAAGGGACCTAAGAAGGTGAGTCCATTCCTTATACCTATGATGATATCAAACATGGCGGCAGGCCAGGTTGCAATAGAATTAGGTGCAAAGGGACCTAATACGTGCGTTGTGACAGCATGTGCATCAGGTACACATGCCATAGGAGATGCATTCAAGGCTATTCAAAGAGGAGATGCAGACATAATGGTTTGTGGAGGTGCCGAGGCGCCTATAACACCTATGTCTATGGCAGGATTTTGCAGCATGAAAGCTCTTTCGACTAGAAATGACCAGCCTGAAAAGGCGTCAAGACCTTTTGACAGCCAAAGGGACGGTTTCGTAATGGGAGAAGGAGCAGGAGTGCTAGTCATAGAGGATCTTGAGCATGCACTTAAGCGAAATGCCGATATATATGCTGAAATAGTTGGGTATGGAGCTACAGCAGATGCATACCACATTACAACTCCAGCTGAAGGCGGAGAAGGGGCTGCAAGAGCCATGAAAATGGCAATGGACGATGCTGGCATAAGTAAGGAAGATGTCGACTATATCAACGCACACGGAACAAGCACTCCGTATAATGACAAATTTGAGACTATGGCAATAAAGGATGTGTTTGGAGAGCATGCATACAAGCTAGCTGTATCTTCTACAAAATCCATGACGGGCCATCTTCTTGGAGCTGCCGGAGGAGTCGAGTCTATTTTCTGTGCGCTTGCGATTAAAGAAGGATTCCTTCCTCCAACTATAAACCTGGAGAATCCAGATGAAGATCTGGACCTTGATTACGTTGCAAATGAGGGAAGAGTGGCAGATGTTAGATGTGCTCTTTCAAACTCGCTTGGATTTGGTGGACATAACGGAACTCTTGCGTTTAAAAAATATGAATAGTATGTGAATTCATATATTCAAATTTAGGATTCAGATGGGTTTTCCCATCTGAATTTTAAATTTGGAGGAAATTATTTATTGGAAGCATATTGGCATGATTCCAGGTATTGGACATAATAGAGGACAGTAAATTTTCAAATGGATTCTTACCAATTATACGGGTATATGTTATAATAATATACAGCCATTAATTAATATACCATGAATACATCAGTGTTTAGGGGGTACAGTCTATGGAAAGCAAGGATTACGGCCAGATTAAAATATCAGAAGAGGTTATTTCTACAATAGCGAGTATGGCGGCTTCGGAAATAGATGGAGTTGCAGATATGAGCAGAAGTATAAAAGGCGAAATAAAAGAGATTTTGGGCAAAAAAGACATGACAAAGGGAGTAAAAGTGGTAGTAGAAGAAGATAGGGTTTATATGGATCTTTTTATACTTGTTGAATATGGAATGACTATTCCCGATGTTGCATGGAAGGTTCAGGAGAACGTGAAAAATACTGTTGAAAACATGACGGGACTTAATGTTGAAGAAGTGAACCTTCACGTTCAGGGCATAAGTTTTAAAAAGGAAGCCATGCCGGAAGAACAATAGATTATTATGATTATAGCCCTCTGATTTTTCAGAGGGTTAGTTGTGTGCAATAAAGATTATTTTGGAGGGTTTTGATGAGCAGAAGAGTGACAAGAGAAATGGCAATGAAGCTTTTTTATCAAATGGAAATAGGACAGGAATTTGAATGCCAAAAAGTTTATGAGTATATAGACGAAAATGCCATGAAAGATATGGATGTGGAGTACATCAAGAACATATCAAGTAAATTCATAGGTGGTATGGAACAGGTAGATGAGATAATAGCAAAGTGTTCAAAGGGATGGAGCATAAAGCAAATATCAAAAGTGGACCTTAGCATATTAAGGATTGCAGTTTCTGAGATGATGTATGCCGACGATATAAGTGCGGGAATATCCATAAATGAAGCTGTAGAGCTTGCAAAAACTTATGGGGGAAAAAATTCTCCATCGTTTATAAATGGCGTACTGGGAAGTGCTGCAAATGAGCTTGGAAAATAAAATAATACTCGGGATTGACACTAGCTGCTATACAACATCTATAGCAGCTATAAATTTAGGTGGAGATGTTCTTTTAAACAAAAAGATACAGCTTAAGGTCAAAGAAGGAAATAAAGGCCTCAGGCAGTCAGAAGGCCTATTTCAGCATGTAGGCAATTTCGGAGAGCTTTTTGAAGATTTCAAAAGCCGTACAGGGGAATCGCAAATAGTAGCCGTTTGTGCATCAAAGACCCCGCGGCCTCAGGAGGGTTCATACATGCCGGTATTCAATGCCGGATACAATTTTGCAAAGGCAATATCCCAGATAGTGGGCGCTCAGTTTTATGAGACTTCACATCAGGAAGGGCACATAAAGGCCGCTCAGTTTTGCAGCAATCTCAAGGCGGACAGATTTTTGGCGGTTCACATATCTGGAGGAACCACGGAAATTTTGATTTCTGCAAAAAATGGAGCTGGTTTTGACGTATCTCTTGTTGGAGGCTCTAAGGACATAAGCGCGGGGCAATTGCTTGACAGGGTTGGAGTAAGGCTTGGCTATCCTTTCCCTGCAGGAAGGGTTATCGATCAGAATGCATATGGCTATGGGGATGAAAAATGCATATTTAAGATATCGTCAAAAGACGGACACATGAACCTTTCTGGAGTTGAAACCCAGGCGTACAGGATTATAGAGTCGGAAAAATTCGATGATAACAAGAAAAGGCAGCTGTCATACCATGTGTTAAAGGCGATTTCGGAAAAACTTAAAAAATCTATAATCTATCTGGGCGGCAAATATGGCTGCAATGATGTGCTTTTTGCAGGAGGAGTGGCATCGAGCAGATTCCTAAACTCTGAAATATCAAGGGATTTAAGTACAAAAGGGATAAAGACATATTGGAGCAGACCGGAATATTCAGCTGACAATGCGGCGGGAGTGGCCCTTATAGGAAGGGACATTTACATCAAAAATGGAGATGAGAAAAATGAAGCTTAAACCTCTTTCGGTGACCCACGTGAATTCATATATAAAGAAGCTTATTTTAAACGATCCCATACTCTATAATGTGAGAGTGAAGGGCGAAATTTCAAATTTTAAGGTTCACAGCAGCAAAAACATGTATTTCTCACTCAAGGATGACAATTCAAAGCTAAGATGCATAATGTTTTCTGAAAATGCAATTGAATATGAAAATACTCTAAAAGAGGGAATGAATGTAGTTGCAAATGGATATATATCAATATATGAAAGGGACGGAGCTGTTCAGCTTTATGTAAAATCAATTGAGATGGAGGGGATGGGGCAGCTCTATGCAGATTTTTTAAAACTCAAGGACAAGCTGCAAAGCGAGGGACTATTTGCCGAGGCAAAAAAGAAAACCATTCCGCAGTATCCAGGCTCTATAGGGGTAATAACATCTGAAACAGGGGCGGCCGTGAGGGACATAATAAATATTGTCAAAAGAAGGTTTCCGAAGGTTTCTATAAAGATATACCCGGCTCTTGTGCAGGGGGAGAATTCGGCCAAGCAGCTCATAAAGGGGATACAATTATTTAACGAAATTTCCAATATTGATGTTATAATAATAGGGAGAGGTGGAGGTTCCATTGAAGAGCTTTGGTCGTTTAACGATGAGAACCTGGCAAGGGAGATTGCAAAATCTAAAATTCCGGTGATATCGGCCGTAGGGCATGAGACGGACTACACCATAAGCGATTTCGTATCAGACCTTAGAGCGCCAACACCATCAGCTGCTGCAGAGCTTTGTGTCCCTTCGCTTTTGGACATGGAATACAGGTTAGAGCATATCAAAAATAAAATGACAAAAGACATAAAGGCCAGGCTCGAAAAGAAAGGCATAGCACTTGAAAACATAGCGGGGAAAAGGCCTCTTAGGAGTCCTGAAATGATATATGACAAGAAAAAGGTCGATCTGGACTACATTCTTGAGAAAATGGGAAAAAAGATGTCTGCCAACATGGATGGCCGTATAAGAACAATTGAAATGACAGGCAGGAACCTTTTTAATCTCAATCCCCTTTCAATACTGTCGAGAGGTTATAGTGTGGCTCAAAAAGAGGGAAAGACATTAAAGAGCGCAGATGACGTGGTCGAAGGTCAAGTCATAAATGTAATGCTTTCAGACGGGACGCTTGAGTGCAGTGTCGATAAAATATGCAAGGGAATGATCGATTATGAAAAAGATGAGCTATGAAGAGGCTTTTGAAAAACTCGAGGAAATAATGGAAAAACTTGAATTTGAAGATGTACAGCTGGACGAATCATTAAAGCTTTATGAAGAAGGCATAAGCCTTTATAGATACTGCAGTGAGCAGCTTGAGAAGGCCCAGCTTAAAATAACGAAGCTTTCGAAAAAACAGGGCACTATAGTGGAGGAAAGCTTTGATATACAGGAGGATTAAAAATGGGATTTACAGAAAAACTCAGGGGGAAAAAGGAGTTTATTGAAGAATTTTTAAAAGAAGCTATACCAAATACGGAAGGTCCTCACGGGAAGCTCTTTGAATCAATGAGGTACAGCCTTGACGCGGGGGGCAAAAGGCTTAGACCCATACTTCTTTTGGAAGCGTGCAGTATTGTCGGGGGAGAAGCTGCAAAGGCCATAAAATTTGCATGCGCAGTGGAAATGATACATACATATTCCCTCATACATGACGATTTGCCTGCTATGGATGATGACGATCTTAGAAGAGGGAAACCTACAAATCACAAGGTATTTGGAGAGGGACTGGCCGTTCTTGCAGGAGACGGGCTTTTAAACTATGCGTTTGAACTTATGATAGAGTCGTCGCTGAGATATCCTCAGGAAAGCTATAAATATATACTGGCCATGAATGAGATAGCCCAAGGCGCAGGCGTGTTTGGGATGATAGGAGGCCAGACTGCCGATTTGGAATCTGAAAACAAGGTTATTGAAAGTGAAACTCTTGAATTCATACACATGAACAAGACGGCTCAAATGCTTATAAGACCTATGAGGGCAGGTGCCATACTGGGAGGAGCAAGCCAGGCCGAGCTTGACAGGATAACGGAATACGCAGAGAACATAGGTCTTGCATTCCAAATAGTTGATGACATACTTGACGTGGTTGGAGACCAGTCAAAGCTTGGGAAAAATGTCGGAAGCGATGAAGAAAATCAAAAATCGACTTATCCGTCAATGTATGGGCTTGAAGAGTCCAAAAGTATGGCAGTGGGAAAAATTGAAAATGCCAAAAATGCAATATCTCATTTTGGCGAAAATTCACAATTTTTGGTTGAACTTGCTGAATATATAATTGACAGGGAATTCTAACGAGGAGGACACAATAGTTGGCTTTTTTTGAAGGCGTATTAAAAAACGAAGTTTTTATTGTATGTATAACGGCGTGGTTTGTTGCCCAGCTCATAAAAGTTATACTTACCGTTCTTATAGAAAAAAGATTTGACATGTCAAGATTTGTCGGTTCAGGGGGCATGCCAAGCTCACATTCTTCATTTGTAATGAGTCTTTCGACTGGAGTGGGCATAATAGAAGGATATGACTCTGTGATTTTCACTGTGGCACTTGTACTTTCACTGATAGTCATGTACGATGCGGCTGGAGTTAGAAGGTCTGTGGGCAAGCAGGCTAAAATACTAAACGCTCTTCTTGACGATATACACAAGCATAAAAAGCACCTTTTAATTGAAAAAAGACTTAAAGAGCTTATAGGGCATACTCCAGTGGAAGTTTTGTCGGGAGCAATTTTAGGCATTGTAATTGCCAACATTATGCTTTAAAATATAATTTGTGTTAGACTAAGGTGATGCAGTATTCTAGTCAGTTTTTTCAGTCTGGAAGGCGGGGCTAAAAATCCGTCAAAGGGCACAGCGATGAAGGTTCTTGTTTTGGCTTCTGACGCCCAGTCGGGGGTCATTTCAGGGAGTAAGAAGGCCGGGGCGATCTGCAATGGCATGCAGGCGATGACCCTCCCTTCGCGGAGACTGTCTTTTCTTGCAAAAGACAGAGAAACCTATCGGAGGTCGGACTTGGGCTAGGCTGAAGGTAGAGTAGCCTGCCTTGAGTGGAATAGGTAGATAAGTGGATCAAACCCATATGCCCTAGAGCTCAGGGATGTTGGGTCCATTGCTGCTTGAAACCTATTCTGCAAAAGAGGCTAAGGATTGAAAAAATCTGTTGGGGAAAACTCCTAGACTGTAGCGTAGCAAGGGGATTGCAGTGCGGACTAAGTGGTGATCCAGTTTTGCATACGGCGACAATGCAAAAAGAGGTTTAAAGGGAAACCGCTATCATGGCGACAGGTAGTACTTCTTTGGGAAATCCTACTGGACCTAAGCCGTAAAATTTATCCTTGCTGCCATCACTTTTGAATATAATAAAGGCCAAAATCCTAGTAGCCATACTAGGATATATTTTTATCTATGCTTAGAAAATACATTATAGTCTGCAAGTCAAAATATATGGACTAATTGACATGATTGAATAAAAAGAGGTGCGGTTTTGTTAAGTAAGTTTAAGTGGATCAAAGACGCAAGATGGGTTGCAGTAATAGGCATAATGAGTTTTTTTATAGCTATACTCATGAGTGTAGTATCTGAAACCATTCTTAGGAATACTGGAATTATTACAGCTTTTATAGTGCTCATCACCATAATTTTAATTGGGGTTATGTTTGATTCCGTCGGCATAGCAGTGGCGGCTTCAAAGGAGATGACATTCCACTCCATGGCGGCAAACAGGGTAAAAGAGGCGAAGACTGCAGTAAGGATAGTCAGAAATGCAGGCATGGTGTCAAGCATATGCAATGATGTCGTAGGGGATATTTGTGGTATAATAAGTGGTGTTGCAACAGCTATAATTATAACCAGAATTGCAGTCGTTTATAATATAAAGGACGCGGCGCTTATGAGTGTCCTGCTCAGTGGGCTTGTGGCTTCAATGACCATAGGTGGAAAGGCCCTGGGCAAGGAGATAGGCATAAAAAAGTCAGACAATATAGTATATCATTTGGCAATATTTATCCATATGGTTGAAAGTTTTTTAGGGGTTGAAATTCTAAAGCTTAAAAACAAAAAAAGGCAAAAGGGGAAAAAGGGGAGATAGGCTCATGTATAAACACTTGGATAATATAGAGGCTCCTTCAGACTTAAAAAAAATGAATATGCAAGAACTGAAAGAACTTTCAAGTGAAATAAGGGATTTTCTTATAGATAAAGTATCAAAGACAGGGGGGCACCTTGCCTCAAATCTTGGAATAGTGGAAGTAACTCTTGCTCTTCACTGCGTTTTTGACAGCCCAAGGGACAAGTTCATATGGGATGTAGGGCATCAGGCCTATGTACATAAAATGGTCACGGGAAGAAAAGACAAATTCGACGGACTAAGACAGTATGGCGGACTGAGCGGATTTCCCAAAAGATGTGAAAGTAAGCACGATGTATTTGAAGTGGGGCACAGCAGTACTTCCATATCGGCAGGGCTTGGAATGGCGGCTGCAAGGGACATTTTAAATGAAAACTATAACATAGTGTCCATAATAGGTGATGGCGCACTCACTGGGGGAATGGCCCTTGAGGCACTCAACCATTTGGGACATTCAAGGACTAAGATGATAATAATACTCAATGACAACGGAATGTCCATATCGCCGAATGTGGGAAGCATATCAAACTACCTCCACAAGATGAGAACCAATAAGATGTACAAGACATTCAAGGGTGAAGTTGAGGGGATAATAAGCTCTATTCCTAAAATAGGAAACAGGGTGTGCAAAACGGCCCACAAGGTGAAGGAAAGCGTAAAATACTTTATGATTCCAGGAGCATTTTTTGAAGAATTGGGAATAAAATATTTTGGTCCTGTCGACGGACACGACATAGAAAATCTTATAAATACATTAAATGATGTTAAACATGTTGAAGGTCCGGTAATAATACACGCCCTGACTAAAAAGGGCAAGGGCTATGAGAAAGCCGAGCAGTATCCGGACAAATACCACGGCGTAGGCTCTTTTGACGTTCGAAAGGGGCTCGTTTCTGGCAATAAGACGACATATTCTAGTGTTGCAGGAGACAAGCTTGTTCAAATGGCAAAGAATGACAAGCGGATTGTAGCAGTTACAGCGGCCATGCCTGATGGAACGGGTCTGGCAAAATTTAAAAGAGAATTTCCAGATAGATTTTTTGACGTTGGGATCGCCGAGGGACATGCGGTTACATTTTGTGCAGGACTTGCGGCAAACGGCATAAGACCGTTTTTTCCTGTATATTCTACGTTTTTGCAAAGAGGTTTTGACCAGATCATTCATGACGTTGCAATGCAAAAATTACCAGTGACATTGCTTTTGGATAGAGCGGGACTTGTAGGAAATGACGGCGAGACGCATCATGGAGTGTTTGACCTCAGCTATTTGGGTCTTATACCGGATATCACAGTAATGGCTCCAATGGACGGTGAAGAACTTGAGCAGATGCTGGAATATTCTCTGGATATAAATGGACCGGTTGCAATAAGATATCCAAGGGGGGCGGCGTACTCAAGCGATTTTTCAAAGACGGATGTAAACAGTGGAAAATGGGATGTTCTCAAAAAAGGCAGAGAGGTTGCAGTACTTGCGATAGGCAAGGGGGTTGAGCTTTCGGCAGGAGCCGTTGAAATACTTTCAAATGCCGGAATAAGCGCGGGGCTTATAAACGCTAGATTTTTAAGCCCCGTAGACGAGGATGCCGTAAGGGAAGTACTTGCGGGATATGACTATGTGTTCACTGTCGAGGACAATGTGTATGCAGGAGGCTTCGGGAGCAGTGTGAAGCTGTTTGAGGATGCGGATTCATATAGGGGAAGGGTATACAATATAGCCCTTCCTGACCATTTCATAGAACATGGGGACACTTCAATACTGCTTGAAAAATACGGACTGTCCAGTGAAAAGATAGCATCGAGAATTTTAAATGTGGTTTCAAAAGCAAAAAAAGGAGTTGTATAATGAAAAAAAGAATAGATGTTTTATTGTTTGAAAAAGGTCTTGTAGAATCTAGGGAAAGGGCAAAGACTACTGTAATGGCCGGCATTGTGCTTGTTGACAACCAAAAGGTGGACAAGCCGGGAACAAAGGTGGATGAAGATGCCGACATAAGAGTAAAGGGCAAGGTAATGCCGTTTGTAAGCAGAGGAGGACTTAAGCTTGACAAGGCGATAAAAAAGTTCGATATAGATCTTGAAGACAAGATTTGCATGGATATAGGTGCTTCTACGGGTGGATTTACCGATTGCATGTTGCAAAACGGTGCAAAAAGGGTATATTCTATAGATGTAGGATATGGACAGCTTGCATGGAAGCTTAGAAGCGACGAGCGAGTGGTGTGCATGGAACGAACAAATATAAGAAATGTCACCAGCGAAGATATACAGGACAAGGCTGATTTTGCATCGATAGACGTGTCGTTCATATCACTTAAGCTTGTAATTCCGGTTGTAAGGGAGCTTATAAGGGAAAACGCATGCATAGTTGCTCTTATAAAGCCTCAATTTGAAGCTGGCAAAGAAAACGTTGGCAAGAAAGGTGTAGTCAGAGACAAAAAAGTTCATGCTGATGTCATAAACACAATAGTTGACTTTGTTCAGGAAACCGGATTTGAAGTTTTGGGTATTGATTTTTCACCGGTGAAGGGACCGGAAGGAAATATAGAATATCTTCTTTATATTCAAAAGAGCGGTGAAGCGCTGCCTAGAGACCTGAAAGAATCCATTTCTGTTTTAGTAGACAATTCACACAATGATCTTAACAGCTAATTAAAAAATTAAATGCATAAAAGGAGGAGTATCTAGTTGAAGCTATCGAGACACTCTCAGATTTTGGAGATAATAAAGGATAAAGAGATAGAAACGCAAGACGAATTGGCTCTTGAACTTAAAGGGGTGGGAATAAATGTTACACAGGCCACGGTTTCAAGAGATATAAAAGAGCTCAAACTTGTGAAAGTGCTTAGCCCGAGCGGCAAATACAAGTACACATATCTTGAAAAGGATGACAAAAAATCTTCAGATAAGCTTATAAGAGTCGCAAAAGATACACTCATATCAATGGATTACTCTGAAAACATAATATGCCTTAGGACTATAAAGGGTGCGGCGCCAATAGTTGCCCATGCGGTGGACAGTCTTGAGCTCCGCGAAATAGTTGGTACAATAGGCGGAATAAATACCGTTTTCATACTTCTCAGGGATAGAAACGACGTAGAGCAGATAATGGAAAGGTTCAAAAAACTACTGTGAAAAAATTGGGAGAGGAATTTTGAATGATCCTGGAGCTTTATATAAAAAATTTCATACTGATTGAAGAGGCGACATTGAGATTTGGAGAAGGGCTCAACATAATAACTGGAGAGACCGGATCAGGCAAATCAATACTTCTCAATGCAATATCGCTTTGCCTTGGAGACAGGTGGGATAAGACATATGCCAGAGACAAGGGCATGAATACAATAGTGGAAACCACTTTCTTTATGGAAGACAAGAGGCTCAGGGGTCTCTTGTCTGAAGAATTTGGCATTGAATGCATGGAAGATGGAATGATAATAGTCAGCAGGGAGCTTACCTGTGATGGAAAGAGCATAAGCAAGATAAACGGGAGAAATATAAAGCTTGGCAGACTGAAAAACATTGTAGGAATGATAATAGACATCCACTCCCAGCATGAAACTTATGATATGTTTGACAAGGAAAAGTACCTTTACTATTTGGACCAGTATGGGAAGAAACAAATAGACCCATGCAAGGCCGAATATGCGAACATATATTCAAAATACAGGGAAATAAGAGAGCAAATAAGAAGTCTGTCCGGGGACAGAGACGAAAAACAAATACAAAGGGAGATAGACCTTCTCCAGTTTCAAATAGACGAGATAGAACAGGCGGAACTGGAAAACTGCAATATCGATGAAATGGAAAGGGAGATCGACAAGCTTAGGAATATGAAAAGCATAGAAAAAACTATAATGAACTGCTATTCGACGCTTTATTCCTCGAATTTTAATGCTTGCGACTTTATATCACAGGTTAACAAGGACTTGCAGGACATAGCGTGCTTTGATTCGAAGCTTGAAAACTTTCAAAGCAGCATAGAAGGGGTTTACCATACAATAGTGGAGATTTCCAGAGAGATAAGGCTGTACAGCGACAGCATGAGCTTTGACGACATGAGGCTGGAGCAGCTTGAGGACAGCCTGTCGGCCATAAATAATCTCAAAAGAAAATACGGCAATACTATAGAAGAGATACTTAAATATAAAAGCGACATTTCAAAAAGTCTGGATGAAATACTAAACAGGGATAACTTGATTGAGGATTTGATGAGGCAAAAGGATGAAATTGAATCTGTTTTAAAAAAGGCCGCGACAAAGCTGTCTGAAAGCAGAAGGGCGGTAGCTCAAAAATTCGAGCAGAAGATAAAAAATGAGGTAAGATCGTTAAACAACAATTATGCTGAGTTTAAAATAGAACTTAACCGAAAGCCAGAGTATGAAAATTCTGGAATAGATGACATCATGTTTATGGTGTCTTTCAACCTGGGAGAGGAAATACTTCCACTAAACAAAGTGGCGTCAGGTGGAGAAATATCCAGATTCATGCTGGCGCTTAAAAATGTAATAACTGAATTTGAAACTGTCGGAACACTGATATTCGATGAAATAGATACGGGTATAAGTGGAATAACTGCACAGGTTGTTGGCGGAAAGCTCAGGGAGATTTCAAAGAAGAAGCAGATAATATGCATAACCCATCTTCCGCAGATAGCAGTCAATTCAGACTGTCATTTTAAAATACAAAAGACAATAATGGATAAACGGGTTCAAACCAGTATTTCAAAGCTGTCTGAAGAAGGAAAAGTCAACGAAATAGCAAGGCTCATGGGGGGGCTCAACATAACTCAGACAACAATCAAGAGTGCAAAAGAGATACTGAATATGGCAAGGAATAACTAAAAATGACGGGTCACATATAAAAATTTCGTCTTGGGGGGATTTAATTTGAGAAAAATGGAAGACATAAGAATAGTTATAGCTGATGACAATAGAGATTTTCGTCATATGATGAATGAGTATATGTCAAATGAAGAAGATATACAAGTCGTAGGAATGGCGAGAGATGGTATTGAGGCAATTGAAAAAGTTGTGGAGACAAATCCGGATCTTCTTATACTTGATATAATAATGCCGCATATAGATGGGCTTGGAGTCATAGAAAAGCTGGTTGAAATGAAAGTTAAGAACATGCCAAGGATAATAGTCCTTTCAGCAGTTGGTCAGGACAGAATAACTCAAAAGGCCTTGAGCATGGGTGCGGATTATTACATGGTCAAGCCGTTTTCATTTGAAATGCTTACGAGCAGAATAAGAGATATTGTGCTGCAAAATTCAGTTCCATTAAAGGATGATCAGTCAGCGTCAAAATTTGAAAATGCCGGCTCTGGCGGCAGTTCTTTGAATATAGAAAATGAAATAACAAATGTAATGCACGAAGTGGGAATACCTCCTCACATAAAAGGATACCAGTATATGAGAGAGGCAATAGACATGGTTATAAAGGATATGAGTCTTTTGAGCGGGGTGACTAAAGCTCTTTATCCTGGAATCGCACAAAGGTTCAACACAACGCCAAGCAGAGTGGAAAGAGCAATAAGGCATGCCATTGAAGTGGCTTGGGGCAAGGGAAGTCCAGAGGCCATAAGAGGACTTTTCGGGTACGAGTCGTATGACAGCAAAGGCAAGCCTACCAATAGTGAGTTTATAGCCATGGCGGCGGACGCCATAAGGATTAAAAACAAAGTTGGAAGTAAATAGCGATAAAAAGACACTTCTTATCCCGTGGATAATGAAGTGTTTTTTTATAAAAATATTCATATGGAATACGAAGATATGGAGCTTTATATAGAAAACTGTGTAGATGTGATCAAATGCTGACTGTATTAATAGCATGTGCATTATTGATAGTATTAGTACTTTGCATATGGGGAGAAGGGAAATGACTCTAGCTTGTTACATTATAACAGCTTTTTCTTTTTTATAATGAGCATATGTTGTCATAGTATTTTAAAAGGTAAATGGGTTAAATGCAAAACGAAATTAAATTAAAATAATTAATTTTTTTGAAAGTAAAATCTGTCTGAATGGGTAATATTTATAATAAGAACTGCAAAATAAAAAGAATGTAAAGGGGATGATATTATGCCATACAGAGGGGAAGCGGTAGGTAGGAGTAGAGATAAAGACAAAAAAATGTTCAGAGAATCATCCAAGCAAAGGTATGAGATTGAGAAGAAAGAAACTGAAAAAGAACTTCATGACAATAAAATAGAAATAGAAAAACTATTGAATGAGGATTTTGAATACTACGAAACCAAGAAGGAGCATGGTATAAGCTATGCTGTTTTTAAAGAAAAAGGAAAAGATAATTTTAGAGAGTTGAAATTTGAATATGAAGAAAATTATAGCCACCTTAAAGATATGTGGACTATAGAAGTCGAAGATTAAAAAATGCGGTACCTCAAGGTACCGCATTTTTTCTGTGAAGATATTAGCTTTTGTACATGGCGTTGACTTTTATATAGTCATAGCTTAGATCGCATCCCCATGCAGTTGCACTGTAGTCGCCCATTTTAAGGTCTATTGTTATGATTACATGGCCGCTTTTCATTATTTTTTGGGCCTTGTCTTCGTCAAAGTCTATTCCTATTCCATTTTCAGCTATCTGAATGGAGTCGGAATCGTCTTTGAAGAAAATAGCCACCTTGTCAGGGACTATCTCAGCACCAGAATATCCAAGTGCGCACAGTATTCTTCCCCAGTTTGAGTTGTTGCCGAAAAATGCGGCTTTTACAAGGCTTGACGTTATTACAGACTTTGCGCAAAGCTTTGCCTCTTCCTTTGAAGGTGCATTAAGCACATGGGCCTCTATAAGCTTTGTAGCGCCTTCGCCGTCTGCGGCTATCATCTTTGAAAGCTCCTTGTTTACATAGTCCAGAGCCTCCTTGAACTTGTGGTAGGAATCATCTTCCTTCGAAACCGCCTTGTTTCCGGCAAGCCCGTTTGCAAGTATTATTACAGTATCATTTGTGCTGGTATCCCCATCCACGGATATCATGTTATATGAATCCTCTATGCTGTCTTTTAGCATATTTGAAAGCATGTCTTTTTCTATGCTTATATTTGTGGTTATGAAAGACAGCATTGTTCCCATGTTCGGATGTATCATGCCCGAGCCCTTTGCAATTCCTCCTATGAATATATCCTTTCCGTCAATTTCAAATTGGACAGCTATTTGCTTTGTATAGGAGTCAGTGGTCATTATGGCATGGGCTGAATCGTCCCCGCCGTCTACAGACAGGGAGGAACACGCTTTTTCTATTCCGCTTGAGATCTTGTCCATTGGAAGCTGAACACCGATTATCCCTGTAGAGGAGACAAGCACGCTCTTTTCATCTATGCCAAGGCACTGCGCCGTCTTTTGAGCCATGAACTTTGCGTTTTCGAGCCCCTGCTCTCCCGTACATGCATTTGCATTTCCACTGTTTACAACTATTGCCTGCGATTTTTCGTGTTTTATGGTCTCGATATCGAGTACAACAGGCGCGGCCTGGACCTTATTTTTTGTAAACACACCTGCAGAAGTTGCGGGAACCTCGCTAAATATAACGCAAAGGTCTTTTTTATTCTTTTTTAATCCGCTGTGAATTCCGGATGATGTGAATCCAGGAACATCAGTTATGGTTTTATCTTTAAGTATTATCAAAACGATCAACTCCTTATATACGATACTGTATGACGGGTTACATTATTAAAATTCAATTTCTGCCGCAGGCAGTTGGTTTATGTTCAAATCAATTTTTTACGGAAACATTGGAGCAAAATCTATACCGCATTTTTCATCTATGTCCAGCATTATGTTCATATTCTGAACTGCCTGGCTGGCAGCCCCTCTCATGAGATTGTCTATGGCTGAAACTATTACAGCCATGCCTGTTCTATTGTCATATGAAAGTCCTATGTGGCAGAAATTAGAGCCTCTCACCCATTTTGTCTCTGGCAGGGAATCGAGTACTTTTACAAAGTATTCGTCCTTGTAAAAATCCTTGTACATGCTCAAAAGGTGCTCCCTGTCGACATCTTTGTTTAGCTTGACGTAGCATGTGGAGAGCATTCCCCTGTTCATTGGAACTATGTGAGGCGTGAAAATTACATTTGCATCGCATCCCGAAAGGCTTGAAAGCTCCTGTTCTATTTCAGGCGTATGCCTGTGGGAGGCAACCTTGTATGCCCTTGTGGACTCATTGGCTTCGGCGTAAAGCTTTGAAATGTCACATCCCCTTCCAGCACCCGATATTCCAGACTTCGAGTCTATCACTATTGGATATGACTCTGCGAGGCCGGCCTTTAGTATCGGAACAATTCCAAGTATGGCTGAAGTCGGATAGCAGCCTGGGTTTGCAATTATCTGGGCATCTTTTATGGAAGCCCTGTGGAGCTCGGGCAGCCCGTATACGGCAGTGCCCAGAAGATCGGCACATGTGTGGTCGAGCTCATACCACTGCTTGTATACCTGCGCGTCTTTAAGTCTGAAATCGGCGCTAAGGTCTATTACCTTTACTCCTGATTCGAACGCCTTCTTTACTACATCCATGGACTTCCCATGAGGCATTGCGCAAAACAGCACATCCAAATCAGGAGTTTTTTCAATTGCAGCCTCATTTGATATGCATTTTTCGTCCAGTATCTGAGAGTAGCTTACATATATATCTGAATACTTTAAGCCCTCATAACTGTTTGAAGATAAAAAATCTATATTTACATGCGGATGGTTAAGAAGCAGCCATACCAGCTGCTGTCCGGCATAACCGGTAGATCCTATGATTCCCACGTTCACCATCTCATATCACCCTTTCATAATATATTTTACAAACCAAAGCGAAAAAATATTTTTTTTATAGGTGATACCCCTGCATGGGGGTTTGCAACCATTAAAGCTCAAAAGACTTAGCTTTTTATGCTGAGTCTATGTAATAAAAAGTAATAAAAAAAGCCTCCGCCTCTTATATAAATAAGAGACGAAGACATCGCGTTACCACTCTTTTTAAAACAACAGACATATAAAATTCTGTAAAACTAAAGACACCGCCTGCTGTTTTCACTCGAAGCCTTTAACGGGGGCGGCCGAGTTTTCCTAATGGGCTATGGCCTTTCGGAAAACCTCTTCATGGATACGTTTCAATATGGTCATGTGCCAAACTCACACCAACTTTGGCTCGCTGAATACAATCTGCATACCTACTCTTCCAATCATCAGATGTTCAAAATTTGATTGTTAATACAAGATGATAAGGCAATGGGTCTTAAAAGTCAATAGTAAAATATATTTTTTATGAAAAATAGCATCAGGGAAAAAACTGAGCCATAAAAAATAATTTTTACTGTTGACACAAAAAAATCGCTGGTATATAATTGACCTCAAACCAAAGCGAAAATAAATTTTAAAAAAGCATTAAAATATTACACGTAAACATATGAAACAATTTAATATGTCAAATTCGTTGAAGAGGATAGTAGGATTATGAAAAGGCTACAAGCGAGCTGGAGTTGGTGTGAGTCCGGCAGCCGTCATATTTTGAAGCGTACCTTGGAGAAGATCGCCTGAAACCGCATGAGGGAGTATGGCAGTCCGGTTAAAGCCGTTATTTATATGAGTGGAATCATCCGAGTATTTTTGCGATGATTCAAAAAGAGTGGTACCACGGAAGCGTTCGTCTCTTATATTTTTAATATAAGTGCGAGGGCTTTTTTTAGTTTGCTCCATATTTTAGGGGTATATTTTAAATATGACTGGATAATTAAATTTATAAATAAAAATATTGAATTTTGGAGGTGCATTATGGATTTATGTGGGAGATAAGGTGAAAATACTGACGGAGGCACTGCCGTATATAAAGAGCTTTAAAAACAAGGTATTCGTAATAAAATACGGGGGAAGCATAATGAGCAATGAGGAGGCCAAGAAGGCGTTCATAGAGGATGTAGTCCTTTTCAAGCTCGTCGGGATAAATATTGTGATAGTCCACGGGGGGGGACCGGAGATATCTGGAATGCTCAAAAGACTGAATATTCAGACTAAATTCGAAAGCGGACTCAGGGTCACAGACAAGGACACGATGGAAATTGTAGAGATGATACTTTCTGGAAAGGTGAACAAGGACATAACGTCAAAGCTCTCGGCTCACGGAATCAAAGCTGTTGGAATAAGCGGAAGGGACAGCGAGCTTATAACAGCAAAGAAGAAATACGTTGAAGAGGGCGGCAAAAAAATAGACATAGGCTATGTAGGGGACGTCGAAAGTGTGAAAAGGGATATAATAGTCGACCTCATAGACAAGGAATACATCCCGGTAATATCTCCAGTAGGATGCGACAAGGACGGTCAGTCGTACAATATAAATGCAGACTATGTTGCAGGAGCCATCAGCTCTGTGCTGGGCGCCGAAAAACTCATACTTCTTACTGATGTAAACGGCGTATACAGGGACATTAAAGATCCTTCAAGCTTCATATCCGAAATAAAAAAAGGCGAAATAGACGATATGATATCAAGCAACATAATACAGGGCGGGATGATACCAAAAATGGAATGCTGCAGGGATACAATAGAAAGTGGAACACAGAACATACATCTCATAAACGGAAATGTTGAGCACAGCCTTCTCCTTGAGATATTCACAAAAGAGGGTATAGGCACAATGGTGAAAGGGGACGAATAGATTATGGAGAATATAAAGGGAAAGAGTTTTTTGACGCTTAAAGATTTCACAGGAGAGGAAATAGGCTATCTCCTAGAGCTTTCAAAAGAGCTCAAGGAAAAGAAAAAGTCAGGCACAAAGGGAGATTCGCTTTTTGGAAAGAACATAGTACTATTGTTTGAAAAGACTTCCACAAGAACAAGATGCGCTTTTGAAGTTGCGGCGTTTGACGAAGGGGCCAATGTGACGTTCCTTTCAAATTCGCAGTTTGGGAAAAAAGAGTCTGTTGAAGACACGGCAAAGGTGCTTGGAAGGTTTTACGACGGAATTGAATTCAGAGGTTTCAAGCAGGAGACTGTGGAAGAGCTTGCAAAGTATTCGGGAGTATCCGTATGGAACGGGCTTACAGACCTTTACCACCCGACTCAGGTTCTTGCAGACTTCCTTACGATAAAGGAGCATGTCAAAAAGCCTCTTGAAGAAACAAAGCTCGTATATGTTGGAGATGCAAGAAACAACGTGTGCAATTCGCTTATGATAGGCAGCGCCAAAATGGGAATGAAATTCGCGGCGCTTGCGCCAAAGGAGCTTTGGCCTTCAAATGAGCTTTTGGAGGAGATGAATGAACTCGCAAAGGAAACAGGCGGTTCCATACAAATCACAGACAACATGAGCGATATAAATGATGCGGATGCGGTATACACGGACGTTTGGGTTTCGATGGGAGAAGAAGACCAGTTTGAAGAGAGGATAAAGCTTCTGAAGGATTACCAGGTGGACAGCAAAATGATAGAGGCCATTGGAAGTGAAAACTGCATATTCCTCCACTGCCTGCCTTCATACCATGACCTAAACACAGAGGTGGGAATGGAGATATACGAGAGATTTGGAATATCCGAAATGGAAGTGACTGACGAGGTGTTCAGATCAGAAATTTCAAAGGTGTTCGACCAGGCTGAAAACAGAATGCACACTATAAAGGCTGTAATGGTTGCCACAATAGGAAAATAAAAGCGACAGAAAATATAAGAGTAAAAAGAAAGCGGGGAACTCAAATGGGAAAAGACAAACTTATGCAGACGTACTGCAGATTTGACATAAATTTTGAAAAGGGTAAGGGTTCAAAGGTTTACGATACAGAAGGAAAAGAATATATAGACTTTGTAGCAGGGGTTGCCGTGAACTGCCTCGGCCATTCTCATCCGGCTCTTGTGAACGCCATAAAGGAGCAGAGCGAAAAGCTCATACACATATCGAACCTCTACTGGAACCCAAATCAGATGGAGCTTGCAAAAAAGCTTTGCGAACATAGCGACCATTCACAGGTGTTTCTTTCAAACAGTGGAGCAGAGGCTGTTGAAACGGCTCTGAAGCTTGCAAAAAAATACGGAAAGATAAAGGGTGGAGACAAGAAAAACAAGGTGCTTTATATGAGCGATTCATTCCACGGAAGGACAATAGGAGCCCTTTCGGTAACGGGAAGCAGCGACAATAAATACCAAAAGGACTTCATGCCGCTTATGCCTGGGACGCAGGTGGTGAAATTCAATGACATGAAAGACCTTGAAGACAAATTCGACGAGCATGTATGCGCATTAATAGTGGAGCCGGTGCAGGGCGAGGGTGGAGTTATAGAGGCGGATACCGAGTTCTTAAGCCTTTCGAGAAGCCTTTGCGACAAATACGATGCGGCACTCATATTTGACGAGGTGCAGTGCGGAATGGGCAGAATGGGGACGCTATTTGCATACAAGAGCTTTGGGATAGTACCTGATGTGATATGCCTTGCAAAGGGTCTTGGAGGAGGTTTTCCAATAGGGGCCACAATAGGAAACGAAAGAATTTCAAGCGCATTCACATTTGGAGACCATGGATGCACATTTGGAGGAAATCCTCTTGCAAGTGCGGCGGCTCTTGCTGTTTTAAAAGAGCTTGTTGAAAACGGAGTTGCAGAAGGCGTCAATGAAAAGAGCGCATATATGTTTGAAAAGCTAAATGGGCTTTGCGAAAAATATGGGTCAATTGAAACGATAAAGGGAAAAGGCCTTTTGATAGGAATTCAGTTCAACTGCGACACTAGCGAGTTCGTCTCCAAATCACTTGAAAGCGGTCTGCTCCTTGCAAAGGCTCAGGGAAATGTAGTGAGGGTGATGCCTGCACTTACGGTTGAAAAAGAGGTAATAGACCAGGCGGTTGAAATAATGGACAATGTGCTTGAGGCTATTGAAGCCTAGGGATTGGCGGAATTTACAAACAGCATGGGCAATGAGCTGCAGAATAAATTAAAGGGGAGTTGAATAATGGAAGGAATAATATACATGGAGGATGGAAGAGTCATAAAAGGCAAGGGCCTCGGGAAAATCGGAACTTCCCTTGGAGAGCTTGTATTCAACACATCCATGACAGGATATCAGGAAATACTCACAGACCCGTCGTACGGGGGTCAGATAATAACAATGACATATCCGCTAATAGGCAATTACGGAGTCAATATGGAGTTTTCGGAATCGGACAAGGTGTATGCAAGGGGATTCATAATAAAATCGGCATCAAACACCCCTTCGAACTACAAATCGCAAATGAGCGTTGACGACATGCTGAAGGAGATGGGAGTTGTATGCGTGTGCGGTGTGGACACCAGGATGATCACAAAGCACATAAGGAAAGAGGGAGCGCTAAAGTGCGCGATATCAAATGACGGCACTCCCGTGGAAGAGCTCAAAAAGATGGTTGAAGCCTATGTCTCGGACGACGACTGGATGAAAAGCGCAGGCACAAAAGAGGTATACAAAATAGAAGGCGGCGGGGCGAATGTGGCCCTTGTGGACTTTGGGGTAAAGGCCAACATAGTCAGAAGCCTTGTGAAGAGGGACTGCAATATAACGGTGTTTCCATACGGATTTTCAGCAGAGGACATATTAAATGGCGGATTTGACGGGGTGCTTTTGAGCAACGGCCCTGGAGACCCTCAAAAGGCGGCAGAGGCAGTCTGTGAGATTGAAAAGCTCATAGGCAAAATCCCTATGCTTGGGATATGCATGGGGCATCAGCTCATATCGCTGGCGGTCGGAGGTCAGACATACAAGATGAAATACGGGCACAGGGGAGGCAACCACGGAGTGTTCGACATACAAAAGGACAGGGGATATATAACAACTCAAAATCACGGATACGCCGTGCTTGAAGAGAGCATAAAGGACAAGGGAATGGTGGTTACCCACAGGAATCTCAACGACGGGACTGTTGAAGGGATGAAACACGAGGAGTTTCCTGTCTTTTCGGTGCAGTTTCACCCGGAGGCCTGTCCGGGGCCGCAGGACTCGATGCACATATTTGATGAATTTATTGACATTATGAAGGGGTGATGATATTGGCACTAGACAGCTCGATAAAAAAAGTACTTATAATAGGATCGGGGCCTATAATAATAGGGCAGGCTGCTGAATTCGATTATTCGGGAACCCAGGCCTGCAAGGCCATAAAGGAAGAGGGTATAAAGACCGTACTCGTAAACAGCAACCCGGCAACAATAATGACTGACGAAAATATTGCGGACAACGTTTATATAGAGCCGCTTACAATAGAGAGCATAGAAAAGATAATACAAAAGGAGATGCCTGACGGAATACTCGCGGGATTCGGAGGTCAGACGGCGCTCAACCTTTCGATGGAGCTTCTGGAAAGCGGAGTGCTTCAAAAGTACGGCGTGGAGCTTCTCGGGATAAACGAAATGGCCATAAAGAAGGCCGAGGACAGGGAAGAGTTCAAAAAGCTAATGATTGAAATAGACGAGCCCATACCGCAGAGCATAATAGCCACAACTACTCAGGAGTGCATAGACTTTGCAAAAGAGATAGGCTATCCCGTTATAGTAAGGCCTGCATACACCCTGGGAGGCACGGGCGGGGGAATAGCCAAGGGCGAGAGCGAGCTTGTAGAGATATGCAAAAAGGGGTTTGAAAACAGCCCCATAAAGCAGCTTCTCCTGGAGCAGAGCGTTGCAGGGTGGAAAGAGGTCGAATACGAGGTAATAAGGGACAAGAAGGACAACTGCATAATAATATGCAACATGGAAAACTTCGATCCCGTGGGAGTGCATACGGGGGACAGCATAGTCGTAGCTCCTAGCCAGACTCTTTCCGACAAGGAGTACCAGATGCTCAGAAGCTCTGCCATAAAGATAATAAGAAGCCTTGAAATAGAAGGTGGATGCAATATACAGTTCGCGCTTGATCCGCTAAGCCAGGACTATATAGTAATAGAGGTCAACCCTAGGGTTTCTCGTTCTTCGGCACTTGCGTCAAAGGCCGCTGGATACCCTATAGCTAAGATAAGCGCAAAGCTTGCGATCGGATACACTCTTGACGAGCTCAAAAACTATGTGACAAAGGATTCAAGCGCATTTTTCGAGCCGGCGCTAGACTATGTGGTAGTGAAGATACCAAAATGGCCTTTCGATAAGTTCAAAAGCGCAAAGAGGACTCTGGGAACCCAGATGAAGGCCACAGGGGAAGTAATGTCCATAGGAAGGACTTTCGAGAGCGCATTTTTGAAGGGCATATCATGCCTCGAGGGCAAGTATATAGGGATGAGAATACCTTATATAATGGAAATGGACGATAATGAGCTTGAGGAGAAAATACTCAATTGCGACGACGAAAGGGCGTTTGCTCTTGCGGAGAGTATAAGAAGGGGAAAAGGCGTAGAATACCTTAAAGAGCTTACCGCCATAGACCCGTGGTTTTTAAACGGTCTGAAAAACATAGTAGACATGGAAAAGGCACTCTCATCCAAGAGCGTGGACGAAAAACTTGTACATGCAGCCGAGGAGATGGGCTTTACTGACTGCGAGATAAGCGAGCTAAGCGGAATGAGCCTTGAGGCCATACAGGATATGAGAGACAGCTTTGGAATAAAGCCTGTATACAAAATGGTTGATACATGCAGCGCTGAATTTGAAGCCAAGACGCCTTACTACTATTCATGCTACGAAGAGGAAGACGACAACACCATATCAGGCAAGGATAAGATTATAGTCATAGGCTCAGGTCCTATAAGGATAGGACAGGGAATAGAATTCGACTATTGCTGCGTCCACGGGGTATGGGCCATAAACGATGCGGGATACGAATCCATAATGGTAAACAACAACCCTGAAACTGTCAGCACGGATTTTGACACTGCCGACAAGCTTTACTTTGAATCTCTATATATAGACGATGTAATGAACATAATAGAAAAGGAAAAGCCTCACGGCGTTATAGTTCAGCTGGGAGGACAGACTTCCTTAAACCTTGCAAAAAAGCTCCACCAAAGAGGGGTTGAGCTTCTGGGAACCTCATTCGAGTCTCTGGATCTTGCGGAGGACAGGAACAAATTTGCCAAGATGCTAAAAGAGCTGGAAATACCTGTGCCTACGGGCGGGATGGTTTCGAGCGTCAAGGGAGCCGTGGAACTTGCAAACAGCCTATCATATCCTGTGATAGTGAGGCCTTCATATGTAACGGGCGGAAGGGCCATGCAGGTGATATACGACGACGCTTCTCTTGAAAGGTATATGAACGAGGCGCTTTCACTTTCGGACGAGTCGATAATACTCGACAAGTACGTAAAAGGCGTGGAGATAGAGCTGGACGCCATAGCCGACGGCGAAAACGTACTCATACCGGGAATAATGCAGCACATAGAAAAGACTGGAGTCCACTCTGGAGACAGCATAAGCGTGTATCCTTGCCTGGATGTCTCAGATGAGGTCATAGAAAAGCTTGTAGCCTACACCGAAAAGATAGTCAAAAAAATGAACGTAGTGGGGCTTTTGAACATACAGTATGCTTATGACGGAAAAGATGTATACGTTATAGAGGTCAACCCGAGGGCTTCGCGTACCGTTCCTATACTCAGCAAGGTTACAGGAATTCCTATGGTCAAAATTGCCGTGGGCGCAATGCTTGGCAGAGGAATAGAGGAGTTTGGATACGGGAAGGGCCTTGTAAAGCCTAAAGATTTTTATGCTGTAAAGTTCCCTGTGTTCTCAGGCGAGAAGCTTTCGGACGTTGACATGTATCTGGGGCCTGAAATGAAGTCCACGGGCGAGATACTTGGAATAGACGAGGACTTTAAAAAGGCGGCATACAAAGGATTTGTGGCGGCGGGCTTCAAGATGCCAAAGAGCAAGAGGCTTTATGTTTCGGTTGCGGACATTCACAAGGAAGAGGCTCTGCAGGTGATAGGGGAATATTCAGGCAGAGGTTTTGAGATATTCGCTTCGGAAGGAACGTCTGAGGTGCTGAAAGAAGTTTCGATAGACCACAAGGTGCTTTCGAATGAAGAGGCGATTGAGAACGTGTTTGACGGAAAGATAGACGTTGCCATAAACATACCTACAAAGGGGAATGTGCTTGGGACGTTTGGATTCAAGCTCAGAAGGAAGCTTTCGGAGCACAAGGTTCCAATGTTCACGTCGATTGACACCGCAAGGCTTTTCATGGATGCCATGGACATAGCGAAAAGTCCTGAAGGCGTGGACTACAGGACGATGAATGAATATTTGAATATGGGAAAATAGAAGAAACAAAAAGCAATAAAGGGAATCCAGTGGAATAAACGGCCGATAATATTACGTTTTGGTATTTCTACCATCTCATGAGCATTGAATTCGGGAATTTTGTAAACTTGCTTCGCTCAGGCAGTCCAAAATTCCAGCGAATTCAGCTGCGCATTTCGATGAGAAATATTGCAAAACTCTATAAAATCGGCATAGCCATTCCAACTGGATTCTTTTATGCGTGTATATGTTTACATATGTGGCACGCATTGAAGAAATGCAACTTGATCCTGACTTCGGCCATGAGTTAGTGGCGTCAGACAAAGTGGTATAATAATTACAACAGCAACTATATAAACAAAAGGGCAGGTGAATCTATCTTTCATTATGTTTTCTGCCTTGAGCGAAGGGAGTGGTTGTGATTATGCACGAAAACAATACAGTTTATTATCCACAGGACGAAATGACTACTTTTTTACTGCCGGTAACATTGGGATGTTCGTATAATAAATGCGCATTCTGTTCTATGTATAAATGCGATAAATACGGTGAAGTTCCATTTTCGGATATGGAGATGCAATTGCTGAATGCGTACATTTATACTGAAAAGGTATTTTTGACAGGCGCAGATCCCATGTCAATAGGATTTGACAAAATGAAGCGATTATTGGATATGATACATCAGTATTTGCCTTATTGTGCATGTGTGGCATCATATGCGTCCATAAAGAACATTTCCAAATATTCAGTTGAGGAACTGTCCGTTCTTCATGATGCGGGGCTTAGAATGCTCTATATCGGTTTTGAAACAGGCAGAGATGATATATTAAAACTTATGAATAAAGGTCATACGGCAAATGAAGCAATTAAACAAGCAAAGAAACTTAACGAAGCAAAATTACAATTTAATTCCATTGTTATGTATGGAATAGCTGGTGAAGGAGAGTCTGTAGATAACGCAGTCGCAACTGCTGAAATGATCAATCAGTTCATAACAAACAGGGTTATTACAATGAACCTGACGGTTTTTGACGGGACGGAGCTGAAAAACATGGTAAAAAGAGGAGATTTTGTCCCTCCGAGCCGGAAAGAGCGGTTAGTGGAAGTGATAACACTTTTAGAAAACCTCGAACCCCAAAAAGCGACGATATTCGACACGACGCATCCGACAAATATAGTAAAGATAAAAGGCACATTGCCGCAGGACAGGGAAAGATTAATAAATGAAGTCACAAGACAGATAAGCGTAAGTAGAACCTAAATTTCTGGCCGTTCTGAATCCATCAATCCATAACATATTGGAGGCATAGAACTTTTCCGACATATGCTTTTATGCTATTTTGGCATATGTCGGAAAAGTTCTATGCAAAAATGATTTGTTAGCCTAGATTCAATAATGTGAAACCTGTTTTTTCATCAAACAGCCGCTTTGCATCGACATTCAATATCTCCTGTAAAATCACTTCACAACAAACCCATGCTTTAACGTCATTACGCAGACATCCCATAATGGTATTTCCGGATCTTCCCAATGCGCCATGGATATGTAGAACCATTTTTAACGCTTGCAAATTCTTCTATGCAGTCTGGTAGAATATCCCCCTCTTCAAGCCTGATCACAAAGACCCTGCCAAGTTTTCCTTCAGTAGCTTTCAATTTTAAAACCTCCCCTTATAACAGCATCAGTCAGTTGCAAAACTCTACAGGCGATTGAAGCATAGAGCGTTTATTGCAACTAGTTTTGTGGCTACATATAATTCAATATGTTTAATTATAGCATGCGTTTGCAATCGTTTAGTTATAAAAAACGGAATTTTCAGACTTATTAAAGTTGCACAGGTGAGTTGGAATCCGCTGCTGTGAAATGTGGATATTGTCATATCTCAGTAAAACAGCAATGATAAAGCTCTAACTGGGTATATATGAAATGAATTTATATTGCACAGGGTAGTATCTATTTTGATTTAAAAACGAGAGGGAGTGAGAAAGAGTATGTTCACTAAAAGAATGGGGATATGTGTTGCTTCAGGTGCTATCCTGGGCATGTTTTGTATCGCGGGAGCAATGATAAGGTCGGGGTTTGAAAAAGACGCCCTGTATTTGTTTGCTTTTTGGTACAATCGGCTGCTTATGGGAGTGGTTATAGGCTTAGCCGGAAGAACTCAGGTTATGCCAAAAGCAATTGGCAGGGGAGCGCTTCTTGGTTTACTTGTTTCATTTGCCTTTTACAGTTCCACAGGTTTTGATGATGCCGTGGGATTTTTGGCTGGGATTGTTTACGGGGGGATTATTGAATATGTTTCATTTAAATACGGTGTTGAAGCTTAGCGACGAAGGTATAATGTACCTCCGTGTATTTGTAAAGCTATATCATCGAATTACACTTCCTGTTTTGACGGATAATAATATGCTATAATCTATATTGTATATATTATCCATATCAAATCGCTTGAGAGGTTCATATGAAAAATGACATGGCAAATAATTCTAGAAATTTCACGATAAGCAAAAAAAGCATTTTCATTTTATTTGCAATTATTATTCTGTTTTTTTCTTCATTCTATTATTTTTACATATACACTCCAAAAGTAAATAATGACATAAAGTTTACAAGCTCAGAAATCGAGTATCTTAAGAATACGGATAAAATCTTGTACGCGGCGGATCAGAATGCACCCCCGCTCAGGTTTGTAGATAAGTCGGACGGGCAGTACAAGGGGGTTGTTATCGACTATATTTCGCAGCTTTCGCTTGAACTAGGCATAAACATCGACACAAAGCCGCTCCCGTGGGAAAACGCCATCGAAAGCCTTAAATCCGGTGAAAGCCAGATGTGCGACATGTTTTCAAATGAAGAAAGGGCGCAGCATTTTATTTTTACAAAGCCCATATACAATCTAAGGGCGGCAGTTGCCGTCAACAGTTCCTATTCTGGAGGTATACGGGAAATATTTTCCCGAAACATCCGTCTTGCCACTCAAAAAGGGGACTATCTCAACTCGTATATGATCAAAAATTATCCAAATGTGGAGCTTGTCTACACGCAGGATATAGAGTCTGCATTTGAGCTTTTGAGTAAGGGACGTGTAGATGCTGTCGCAGGGGACGAGCCTGTAATCTTGTATTTTCATGACCCACTGAAGAATCCGAATATCAGGATACTGGACAACACACTCTATGAAAATACAGTTGTATTTGCACTTCCTAAAAATGAACCTGTTTTGCTTTCAATACTAAACAAGGGGATAGATTCGATAAACTCCAAACGTCAGCTTGAGAAAATACAGCAGAAGTGGTTTGGAATATCGGCGCCAATAACCCGTCCTGAAAAAAATAATTCTGTTGCAAAATACGCTTTTTTTGCAACTATCCCATTTTTAATTCTCTCAATGGCGGTGCTCTATATAAACGCTTCTTTAAAAGAGCAGGTAATTGCTTATGCCGAAAAAGAAAAGTTTCACGAAAGACTTTCTCTTCAGGCGAACAAGATGGCTGCAATTGGGGAACTGGCTTCGGGAATTGCGCATGAAATAAGGAACCCACTTGGAATTATAAGAACTCAAAGTTTTATTATAAGAAGCAGCCTGGACACTTGCGAGCCTACTGTCAAATCTCTCGAATACATTGACAATGCGGTGGAAAGAGCAAGCAAAACAATTGACAACCTTTTGAATTTCTCGAAGATATCGGGAGAGACAACTGAAAGAACGAACATGAGAACATTCATTGAAAATATTGTTTCACTTGAAAGAGAAATTCTTACGAAGAGAAACATAGTGATGGAGTTTAACTGTAACAGCTATACGATTGTTCCCATAAACCAGGAGGCCATGAAGCATATACTTATAAATTTGTTTTCAAATGCCGTAGACGCCCTTTGTGTGTACGATTCCAATGGCAAGTATGTTAGAAATTTGAATGACTCTCCTAAAATAACAGTTGAAGTATATATAAATAAAGAGGAGCCGTCCCTAATGATAAATTTTTCAGATAATGGAATTGGCATGGACAAAAAATATTCAGATCAGATTTTCAATCCGTTTTTTACCACGAAGGGACCAAATAAGGGAACGGGACTGGGGCTTTATATTGTCTACAGTGAAATAAGCAAATTAAATGGCAAGATATGGCTTGAAAGTGAACTGGACAAGGGTACAACCTTCTTTGTCAGTATACCAATAAAACTGATTACGCATGAAAAATAGAAAGCCGCTTTCATGTCATATTAAATAACCGGAAATTGAAAAAATGCTTTTAAGGAAGTGATCGCATGAGCAAAATGAAAATATTGGTTGTTGATGATGAAATAGACTACAGGGAAACGTTCAAGATGCTGCTTGAAGGCAGGAATTTTACTGTTGAAACTGCAGAAAGCGCAGATGTCGCTCTTGAAAAAATGCACAATGAGTATTTTCCTCTTGTTTTGTCGGATGTGATAATGCCAGGGACTGATGGGATAGACTTTTTGATTAAAGCAAAATCGGAAATACTTAAGCCGTTTGAGATTATACTTGTGACAGGCTATGGCAATATCCAGACTGCAATTTCTGCAATAAAAAACGGAGCCTTCGGCTTTTTCATCAAAAGCCATAATCCTGAAGAGTTGATAATAGAGATTGAAAAGGCAAGGCGTTCTGTTGAAATGAAAAACAAGCTGTCGATGTATGAAAAGCAGAGCGGAGACGAATCCTATCTAAGTACAAGCAAAAATCTTAAAATGAACAGAGTCATTGAACTTGCAAAAACTGTAGCCTGCTCAGATTCAAATGTTCTTATTACTGGGGAATCGGGAGTCGGAAAAGAAATTATTGCCAAACTCATCCATGAAAACAGCACACGAGCCGATATGCCTTTTGTAGCAATAAACTGCCAGTCGTTTTCGGATAATATTATCGAATCAGAGCTCTTTGGCCACGAAAAGGGCGCTTTTACGGGAGCCTTTGGAAAACGCATTGGCCGTTTTGAGGAGGCAAGCGGCGGTACAATTTTTATGGATGAAATAGGAGAACTTTCTCAAAGCACACAGGTAAAAATGCTTCGAGTCCTCGAAAACAGAAGTGTGGAGAGAATAGGTTCCAATAAAAGCATATCTGTAAATTTCAGATTGATTTCTGCAACCAATAGGAGCATTACGCCTGGGATCCAAGACTTTTTCAGAGAAGATCTTTTCTACAGGATTAATACTATCGAATTAAACATACCGCCCCTGAGAAAAAGAAAGGAGGATATTGAGGATTTGATTTTTTTCTTTTTAAATTGCTTTAACAAGAGCACTAAAAAAAACATATCTTCGATAAGTCCCTCAACTATGGAATTTTTAAAAGGCTATGATTACCCTGGCAATATAAGGGAACTTAAAAATATAATTGAAAGACTTGTAGTGACGTCGAAGGGCGGAATTTTAAATATGGACTATAGCGACTCGTTTGATTCAAAAATAAAATCAGACAATAGCTTTTCAAAAGATTGCGGCAGCATAGACAGTTTTATTTTCGAGGGAGACAATATTATTTCCTACTCTGATGCAAAGAAGAATTTTGAAAGATATTATTTTGAGAAGGTTATGGAAAAGTTTGATGGAAATATTACGAAGGCCGCGGATTTCATAAATCTGAGTAGGAGGCAGCTGTTCAATAAAATAACGGAATTCGGATTGAAATGATAAAAAAACAGTGCATACAATTGTATGCACTGTTTTTTGAGTTTATTTATATTTCTGGATTAGAATCCTATGCTCTTTTTGCGACCGCTTCAGAACTGTTTTGTCCAATGCCGTCATTTCTTCCTATGCCAAGGAAAATGCTTGTTACCATTATTGCCATCATTATATATGCATATACAACAAATGGTGTGACGTTAAGAGCTGTGAGTGGTGCAACGCTGTCCTTTGCAAAGCCTATTGTGTATATTACTGCAGGGGTCCATGGAAGTGAATAAACGAGAGTGCATGACGTAGCGTCCATAAGGTTTGCTGCCCTGTATGGGCTGATTCCGAATTTTTGGCTTAGAGGTTTTGCAAATGATGCTCCTACAGCCAGTATGGCAGGTGCATTCAATCCCATCATGGCTGAAAGCGCTACTATCATGCCTGTTATTGTGAATTCGGCTCCAACTGGTCCTTTTGCAACATTTCCAAGAACTGAAAGAAGTTTCTTGTCTCCTTCGCCGGCTCTCATAATTGCAATTGAGCCAAACAGTAGAAGAGCCAATATACATACCTGAAGCATGGAATTTATTCCCACGTAAATTATGCCGTCAACCGTTCTGTCAAGACCTTCTCCCGATACTCTGAAAAGAGCCTCTTTTGCTACATCTGCAGAAGGGTCTATCTGCACTAAGTCCATAAGTCCAAGGCCGACTGCGGTTGCGCCTGAAATGACTATACCTATTGTTGTTGCGATTATTATATCTCCGGTTTTTATGGCTATTGCTATTGTTATAGCCACAGGGACAAGCATAACAAGTGTCTTTTTATCATATGCCACAATTGAAGCCGCCGATGCAGTTCCCTTATAAATAAAGCTAAGTATAATAAATGCGATTATGCTTAGAATTCCTGCGGTCAAAGCATATTTAAGCCTTGATTTTACAACCCCAGGCACATCTACACCTTGAGATGTTGCTGAACATATGGTTGTATCTGAAACAGGGGCAAGGTTATCACCAAATGCCGCTCCTGATACTATAGCACCTGCAAGAAGTCCCGGATGAATCCCAAGAGCAACCCCTGCAGGATAAATAACGCCCATGCCCGCGGCTATAGTCCCGAATCCGGTTCCCGAAGCAGTTGCAAATACTGCAGAGGCTATAAATGATATTATAAGAAACACGGTAGAGCTTACGCCCATGCTTGCTGCAAGACCCGCTATTCCGCCTGCAAGACCTGATGTACGGAGTATTCTTGAAAAAACTCCTGCAAATATCCAGCAGACAATCGGTATTACAGCTTCTCTGCTCGCCATTCCGTCTATTATTACGTCTGCATATTTTCTTTTATCCTTTGCAAAGAAAAATGCTACTATGAGAGCCATGAATGCAGGCACCCAAAGCGCCCCATCCGATATTGAAGCGAAGTGAAAGGTTGTTATAACTATGAGTGTTATGAACACTATGAAGGGAATGAATGACATCCATTCGCCTCCGTAAAACTCCAGTCTTTTATTTTTCATATATTATATCCCCCCTGCATTATTTTTTAAGTTCAGCCAGTGTATTTTCTACAAATTCAATGTCTGTATTTGTCTCTTCAGCCAGAAACTCTATGTCGCATATTGTAGGCGTTTTGCCTGTAAATTCCAGAGAATTTTTTATGAGTGATTTCCTAAGCTTTGTCATATCAAGATCTTTTGCCTTTATCATGGAAGGGTGCTCTGGTAGCACTATGTTTTTGCCCGGAATTTCATCTGCAGGATTTCCAAATATCACCTCGATGCCGTTTTCCTTTGCGAATGAAAGCTGAGGCTGAACATGTTTTCCAGCTCCTGTGTATTCTGTTTCCTGAACAAGTACCATCTGGTCTTTATCCATTTCCTGTGCAATTGAAAATGCTGCTGCCAGGGCAGTGTTGCCTGCAGGTCCCTTTTCAATTCCTTCAAGACTTGCAAGAGATTCTGTGATATAGAATACCTCACCCTGATTTATAGTTACATATCTATCCATATATCGCATAGGCCTTGCAGCTGATCTTGGGACGTCTGACCTGTCAGGCCAAGTAGTAAAAGGCATTCCAAAACCGGTGTGTCCTGTTGTGAATGATTTCTTGTTGAAATGCTTGTCTGATGCCATGTGAAGACCCTTTAGGTTTACACTTGCCGCCACCACCTTCGATTTTGCTCCGGCTTTTATAAGTCCTCTTGCTGTTCCTGTAAGATTTCCTCCGCCGGCATTCGTACATACCACTACGTCAGGATCTTTTCCGTATTTTTCTCTGCACTGCATAGCTATTTCATATCCGAGGGTTTCAACTCCGGCTATTCCAAATGGAGTGTATAGCGAAGCGTTGAAGTACCCTGTTTCTTCGAGAAGCAAAAGGAATTTGTAGAAAAGTTCTGGTCCGACTGAAAGCTGAACAACTTCTGAGCCAAGAGCCTCACATGCCCTTGCTTTTTCTACTATCTCAGGCTGCCCTATGCCGTTTGAGTCATAGCACTCTTGTACTATTATGCATTTAAGTCCGGCCATTGCAGCCTGAGATGCGACTGCTGCCCCGTAGTTACCGCTTGTTGCTGCAATTACACCTTTGTAGCCTAGTTTTTTGGCATGATAGACTGCATTTGCAGCTCTTCTTGCTTTAAATGAGCCTGATGGGTTTGATGCTTCATCTTTTATGAATATTCTTGCGCCCTTACCTTCAGGTGCTATTTTCCTCGCAAGAGCAGTGAGGTTTTTAAGCTCGAGTATCGGAGTATTTCCCACTGCTGTTGAATACTGTATATTCTGCATTTCGCTAAGCGTATATCCTGTTTCTTTCATCATTTTTTCATAGTCGAATGAAATTGAACCACTTTCAAATATACTGTAGTCTATTCCAACGGAAGCTTTCATGATTTCTGCTTTTCTTGCCATTACTGCGCTATAGCCGTTATCTATTTTCATTATCTTCACCTCCAAAAAGAATCTCTCTCACCTGTTCGCTTACCCTAAGCAGTTCAGGCACAAATCTTCCGAAATCATGTTTGTAATAAGGGTTCACTTCAAGCAGTGTTCCCCTTTCAATTCGTTTTGTTCGTGTAGTGATTTCCACTTCATCTCCAATTTCAGCATCACCGTTTAGAGAACCTTTTACCCACATTTCCAGAGGCACTTTTTTTGTATCATCTGGTACTTGTGGAGCCCTTTCTTCTGGCTTCAAAATATTCCTGTGGATTATTACCCACTCACCATTTTTGATCATTGTATCCTCCTCTTAATAACAAAAAATTTAATAGCGTTTTCTTTGAGTTTGTAATTTTGACTCTGCTAAATACAAGTGCAATTTTCATGCCAGATTGACGTTTTTAACAGAAATTTTGAGGATTTTATTTATTGGTTTTCTTAGAATGCTCATTTTAAGGGATTTTCATGCGTATATTTATACGGATGTTTCCAAGACGAATGTTTGTGCACCTCATTCGTTTTGAGGAAAAAGTATTTTCGTAAACAAAATTAAGAAAAAATTTGCCGGCAAGCTAGGCAAATTTTTTCCAGCAGGAATTATTTTTCATGGCTATTCGTATTTGTTTGTTGCCACGGTATTGTTGAAGTCTGCGTTTGAATTTGGGATTTTCGAATCAAAAATAAGGAGCCAGGTACAAACTTATTAAACAATCGCGGTAATTGCATAAGTGAAATGTAGAGAATAATTGATCATGTCAAGAAATTGGCTTATTTTCTCTGAAAAAATACAAAAACTTGATAGTTTTGTAGGCGCATAAAGAAATGAAATTTAACATTGCTTTATATGCCTTTTTTGATAAACTATTGAAATATAGGGGGATTATACAAATTTAGATCAACATAAAAATACATAGCAGCTCCAAAGCATAATACGTCCGGACGTTTATACCTATGCATGCCTGTGACATATGGTTTGGTGGGCCGGAATTTCATAAATTATTTTAAGAGGTTTACAGGAACTTATGTTATAATTAGACGTGTTTAAGTTAACATAAAAATTATTAAGGGGTAAAAGGGGTATGTTTGTATGAAAATTAAAGCTCCAATCAAAATAGACAGGAAGACTAAAAACCTTGCAAAACGTTTAAGTCCAGGTGAAATAGCAGTTATAAACCACAGGGACTTAGACGAGGTTGCGGCGGATTCGCTTGTTGAAAAGAAAGTGAAGGTCGTAATAAACGCAGATCTGTCTATAAGCGGAAAATATCCGAACAAGGGACCTCACTTGCTTTGTGAAAAGGGAGTTCTTATAATTGACAATGTAGGGAGCGAAATATTTGGACTTTTAAAAGATGATGACGTGCTCGAAATAGAAGACAGCAGGATATATCTTGATGGAAAGCTGATAGGAGAAGGGGATATACTGGACTGCAAGAGGGTCGAGGAGCTTATGGAGGTATGCCATGCTAACCTCTCTCAAGAGCTTGACAATTTCATAGACAATACAATAGAGTATGCGCAGCGAGAAAAGAGTTTCATACTTGACGACATGAATATACCAAAAACTGATGTGGATATAAACGGAAGACACGTGCTTGTGGTGGTGAGAGGTCAAAATTACAAGGAGGACCTGAGCACCATAATTTCATATATAGAGGAGGTAAAGCCTGTACTCATAGGAGTGGACGGCGGAGCCGACGCCCTTTTGGAATACGGGTACTCACCCGACATAATAGTAGGGGATATGGACAGCGTCACAGACAAGAGCCTCAAGAAGTGCAAGGAGATAATAGTCCATGCATATCCTGATGGAAGGGCTCCGGGTCTTAAGCGTATAGAAGAACTCGGACTCAAGGCAACTGTCTTTCCTGCGATAGGGACAAGCGAAGACATAGCAATGCTCATAGCATATGAAAACGGTGCGGAGCTTATAGTTGCGCTTGGAACTCATACTCACATCATTGACTTTCTGGAAAAGGGGAGAAAGGGGATGTCGAGTACATTCCTTGTGAGGATGAAAATAGGGGCAAAGCTTATAGACGCAAAAGGTGTAAGCCTTCTTTACAGAAGCCGAATGAAGATCAAATACGTACTGGGGCTTATGATAGCGGCTCTCTTCCCCGTACTAATAGTTGCGTCTATATCTCCTCAGATACAGCAGATAATGAGGCTGATAGAGCTGAGGCTAAAGTTTCTATAGCATTGATTTGTAGGACTGAATTTAATAACACAATTGAAAAGGGGAATAAAAATGCATATAAACATGAAGTATTATGTGGTTACGATAAGTGCGATATTCATAGCACTGGGAATAGGAATACTCATAGGATTCAACCTTGACGGGGAGATGTTTTTCAGCGAGCAGCAGACACAGATAATTCAAAAGCTTGAAGAGAGGCTGGTAGAGGTCAAATCCCAAAAGGAAGAACTTGAAATAGCAGTCCAGACATTTGAAAAAAACAGGGAACAGCTCAACAACTATGTCGAAAACAGCAGCAGCTCCATAATAGAAAATGAACTTGAGGGGAAGACCATAGGAATGGTTTATACAACAGAGGACTATTTCTATCCGAATGTTGCGGAGTTTATAAAGAAGGCCTCGGGCGAGGTGGCGTTTGAACTATTGCTCAAGGACACCCTTGCAGAAGAACTGGACATGAATGCATTTAACCAGGAAATGGGAACTGGGTTTGAAAGCAAGGATGCACTGGTGGAATACATTTTAAAGACTATAATGGAAGACAAGAATTTTGAGTTTGCAAATGCACTGTCTGAAAAGGGATATGTAAAATTCACGCTTTACAAAGAGGGCGGATTTGACGCTGTGGACTCTGTGGTTATTGCAGCGGGAAGCATGGATGAGAACAAGGCCAAAATGGACCTTTTTGACGGAAATATAACGAGATATTTCAACCAGAAGAACATAAATGCAGTTGAAATTGAAAAGAAAAATGTTGAATTTTCATATGTGTCTTACTACAAGAAGTCAAAGACTTCAACTATAGACAATGTGGACAGCATAACGGGGAAAATATCGCTTGTAATGGCCTTGGGCGGCAAAAACGGGCATTTTGGTGAAAAAGAAACAGCTGAAGAGCTTATGCCAAAGAAAATAGATTAATACAGGCAAAGGGAGAGTGAACAGTTACTTTTGTAACGGCATTTATGAAAACTAGCGTACTTATACCAGCATATAATGAAGAATCAAGAATAAGAAAGACGTTGATGGGAATAATTGACATTGAAGAGATAGACGATATAGTAGTGGTGGATGATGGATCATTGGATGAAACATACAGCCAGGCGCAGGGAATAAAAAAGGTAAGGGCATTCAAGCTGGAAAAAAACATGGGCAAGGGATATGCCATGAATTTTGGGCTTGGCCACATGAATGAAGCGGATATAATAGTATTTTTGGATGCGGATGTATGCGAATCCTCATCGGAGATAAAAAAGCTCATAAATCCAATATTAAAAGGCGAGTGCGACGTCACAATAGCGGCATTTCCTCCAGCAAAGAAAAAGGGAGGATTCGGACTTGTGAAAAGGCTTGCCAGAGGTGGAGTGAGGCTTTTCACCGGCAGGGAAATAAATTCAAGCCTTTCGGGACAAAGGGCGTTTAAAAGAGAAGTCATAGAAAGGCTTGGCGAGGTGCCTGCAGGGTACGGAGTGGAAGTTGGAATGACAATAGACATACTAAGATCCGGATACACCATACAAGAAGTGCCGGTTCATATGACCCACAATGAAACGGGAAGAAACATCTCGGGATTCAAGCACAGGGGAAGGCAGTTCTACCACATACTGCTTATACTTTTAAAAAAGGCAATGGGGAAATAGCCTGTGAGCAGATTGGAGGTAAATTAATTGCTGTATTTTGTACTGATACTTGCGGGTTTTGCAGGAACAAGAATTTTAACCCCTTATTTCAAGGATATGATATGTGAATCGGGAATGGTAAGGAAGAATTACAAGGAAGACCCGATACCGGTGAGCATGGGAATGTCATTCTTGCCGCTCATGCTTGTAAACTGCGCTATTATACTTTACTTTGAAAAGTATGAATTTGTAGGCACATACATGTTTGCGGTAATGGCCATGAGCTTTGCGGGCATAATTGACGACACCATGGGAAACAGGAGTTCAAGCGGATTCAAGGGGCATTTCAAGGCCCTTTTCAAGGGCAAGCTTACGACTGGAGCTTTCAAGGCCTTGTTTGGGGGGCTTGTTGCTCTTTTTGCGTCAATACCCATATCCACAGGCGTTTTGGATATGATAATAAACACGCTTTTGATAGCGCTTTTCACCAATTTTTTCAACCTGATGGATTTAAGGCCGGGAAGGGCCATAAAGGTGTATTTTACATCTTGCGCCGCAGTTTTTCCATTCATACCTAATGACATAAGGCTTTTGGCGGTTGGAAGCATTTCATCTGTGATGGGCTATTTTCCAGAGGACATAAAGGCCAGGGCCATGATGGGAGATGCAGGCTCAAATGTGCTTGGAGTTTCAATAGGAATGCTAGTGGCTTTAGGGCTTGGTGGGGGCGCTAAAATGGGAGCTTTGATATTTTTGGTGCTTGTCCACCTGATTGCTGAAAAATATTCTATAACAAAGATGATAGAAGGAAACAGGCTTCTCGACTATGTAGACAAGATAGGACGATAGGAGAAAAAAGGAGTATACAATGCTTAGCAAAAAGACTGGTTTGGTCAGATCAATAACAAGAGAATATGACGACATGCAGGAGATGACTGTGGAAATAGATGGCAATATAGAAAAGGCCATATCATATACACTGCTCACAGGCAAACTCAGCGAAGGAGACAGGCTTCTTTTGAACACTACGGCTGTAGAGCTTGGGCTTGGAACTGGAGGCTACCATTTCGTAATTGCAAATATGGACAGCCCGCAGAGTCAGATGAGCCCGGGCGGCCACATAATGAAGCTCAGGTACACTCCCTTCCAGATAAAGTGTTTTGCAGTGGAAGAGCAGGAGAGCAAGTACCACGAAGAGATAAAAAGGTTTTCATCGCTTGAAGGAACCCCTGTTGCAGTTGGAACGCTTCACAGCCAGCTTGTGCCGTTTGCATGCACGGCGAAATTTATGGACTCTGAAAAGAAGATAACATATATAATGACTGACGGGGCGGCTCTTCCGATGTATCTGAGCAGGAATGTGAAAAGCCTAGTGGAAAAGGGTCTTATAGACCATACAATAAGTTGTGGTAATGCATTCGGGGGCGAATTCGAAAGCGTAAATGTCCACTCTGCAATTATATTTGCAAAGCAGGTGCTTAAATCTGATATAATTATTATATGCATGGGTCCTGGGATAGTTGGAACTGGAACGAAATATGGTTTCACAGGCATAGAGCAGGCCTATATACTGGACAGCGTGGCAAAGCTGGGAGGACGTCCGGTTGCAATTCCAAGGATAAGCTTTGCGGACAAGAGGGAAAGACATTTTGGAATAAGCCACCATACTGTAACCATACTGGGGGACATGGCGTGGTGCAGGGCTGAAATTCCTATAAACATACAGGATGAAAGCAGGCTTGAAAGGGTTAGGGCCCAGATTGAGGAAAACGGGCTTATGGAAAAGCACGATGTGGTCTTTGTTGATGATGATTCGACAAAAATTGCCCTCGACCACTATGGTATGAAGGTCAAAAGCATGGGCAGAGGTTTCGAAGAAGATGAAGAGTTCTTCAAGGCGGCGTCAGCTGCGGCATACCACATAATGGAGGGATTGAAATGATAGTAAGGGAAGAAACCATGAGCAGTGAAATCGTATACAATGGCAAAATTGTAAACCTCAGAATCGACACTGTAGAACTTCCGAAGCAGAGATACTCAAAGAGGGAAATTGTTGAGCATCCTGGAGGCGTAGGCATAATAGCTCTTACTGAAGAAAATGAAGTCATAATGGTCAGACAGTTCAGAAAGCCGATTGAAGACTGTGTGCTTGAAATACCCGCTGGAAAGCTGGACAATGGTGAAGATCCCAAAAAGTGCGCCATAAGAGAGCTTAAAGAGGAAACCGGATATGAAGCGGAAAACATGGAGTTTTTATTGGATTTTTACTCTTCGCCGGGATTTACAGATGAGAAGATACACATATATTTTGCCACTGGGCTTAAAAACGGCAAGGCGCAACCTGACGAGAATGAATATATAGAGATAGAAAAATACAAAATAGAAGATCTTGTCCAGATGATAAAGGACAATGAGATACATGACGCAAAGAGCATAATATCAATATTATATGTGGACAAACTGCTGTAGAAACTTCCCCTTCCCAGAATAATGAGCTATTATAAGCTTTGGGGAAGGGGATTTGTTCTACATAATTTTTTGGAAAAGTTTTAATTGGGAGAGATATGAATGGAAAAAATCCTCAAAAAATATAAGGAGTATATAAAGGATGAAAAGAAATTATCTGAAAATACAATAATGTCTTATGAAAACGACATTAAAAAATATTTTGGATACATCAAATCCAAAGAGGCAAATATTGAAGGGGCTACGGAAAATGACGTGATGGGTTTTTTGATACACCTTCAGGGCATGGAGATGTCAACTTCAACGCTTTCACGCATGGTTTCTTCTATAAAGTCACTATATGAATTTATGTGTGAAAAAGAAGGCGTGAAGAAAAATCCTGCCAAAAATCTTAAAAAGCCCAAAATAGAAAATGGGGGCATTGCAATACTAACCCAAGAAGAAATAGTGAGTATTCTTGACAGAATAAGCATGGATTCCGAAACAGGGAAAAGGGACAGGGCTCTTTTTGAAATACTGTATGGAACCGGGATGAAGGTGTCTGAGATAATATCAATAGACGTGGATGATGTGAACCTTGAAATGGAGTATATAAGTTGCAGTTGCTCGGGAAGCAGCCGGGCTATTCCCCTTGGAAGCCTTTCATTGAAAAGTGTCAAGGCATACATGGAAAATGCAAGAGACAGCATTGTGGGAAGTGAAGAGCAGAAGGCTCTTTTTGTGAATTCAAAAGGGGAGAGGCTCACAAGGCAGGGGATATGGAAAATAATAAAAAAATACGCAAAAATGGCGGAGATAGACAAAAGCGTCACACCCTCGGTAATTAGAAATTCATTTGCAGTCCACATGATTCAAAACGGGGCGGACATAAAAATAGTGAGCCAGATACTGGGGAATTCCACACTTTCATGCATGCAGGCCTATATGGATACAGTGAGAAAAAGTGCGAGAAAAGAGATAAAAAACAATCACCCTAGAGGCTAAAGTGCACAGATTTGAGTTTTATATTGTATAATCAGGGGTTCGATAATATAATAATATATTATGTAAAGTAAATAAATTTACACTCATGCTGCAACTCACGTACTGAAAGAGGGTATACTATGAAAAAATTTTTGGCCTTGGCGCTAGCGGCCATAGTGGCGGTTTTGGGCGCAGGGATGTATTTTAAGGCCCAGATTGGACCTTACGAAAAAAACAGCAGTGAATATGAGGTAGTCGAAATTCAAAAGGGGACATATATGGAAGGCGCGGCAAATATTCTGCATGAGAAAAAGCTCATAAGGAATGAGATCTTCTTTAGGATATTGGCCAAGACCAACGAAATGGAATCAATAAAAGCGGGCAAATACAAAATTTACAGGTCGAGCTCGAATGTTGAGATACTCCATATGCTAAACAGCGGCGATACATTCAGCGAGGGCATATCAGTGACAATTCCAGAAGGTTTTGAATCATACAAGATTGCAAACAGGCTTGAGGAAATTGGAATTGCAAGCAGTGAAAGGTTCATGGAACTTGTGAACACTCCTTCTGTATTTTATGACGAGGCGGAGTTTTTGAAGGGCGAAGACATAAAGACTCTCGAAGGATTTTTGTTCCCGGACACATACTATTTTGAAAAGGATGATAGCGAAGAGCAGATAATAGCAAAAATGCTCAAAAGATTCAAGCAGGTGTATGCGCCGGAATATGAAAAAAAGCAGGAAGAGATGGGACTTACATTAAATGAGATAATAACAATGGCGTCGCTTGTCGAAAGGGAGGCGAAAGCTGACTCGGAAAGAGAGTTGGTTTCGTCTGTATTTTACAACAGGCTCAAACTGGAGAGAAGGCTTGAATCCTGCGCCACTGTACAATATATATTGAAGGAGAGGAAGGCAAACTTAAGCTATGCCGACCTTGAGATAGATTCTCCATACAACACATATAAATATGCAGGGCTTCCTCCGTCGGCCATAGCATCGCCAGGCCAAAAGTCAATAAAGGCGGCCCTTTATCCTGCTGATGCGGATTATCTATATTTTGTAGCAAAAAAAGACGGAAGCCACACTTTTTCAAAAACTTACAAGGAACATTTAGAGGCAAAGAAAAAGAATTTTTCGGAATAGGTGGGTGAGAATCCATCTATTTCTTTGTGAAAGGGATGATATAGTTGAGCAACATAGTAAGCGAACCGGTGGAAAATTATATAAGGGCCACTATAAGGGAAAGGGAGCCGTTCTTGCAGGAGCTTGAGGAATATGCACATGAAAACATAGTTCCGATAATACAGCCGGAAGTGGCTCAGCTCATAAGGGTTATGCTGAACTTCCAAAAGCCGAGGAAGATACTGGAAGTGGGGACTGCTATAGGTTACTCTTCGATAGTGTTTGCAAAATCTGCCGGAGGGGAGTGCGAGATAACAACCGTGGAGAGAAATGAAAATATAATACCAATCGCCAAAGAAAACATCAAAAAAAGCGGTTTTGAAAAAAATATAACCATACTTGAAGGAGACGCCTGCGAGATTTTAAAGGAATTAGAAGGCGAATATGATATGATATTTTTGGACGCAGCAAAAGGCCAGTACAAGCTGTTTTTCGACCTTGTATTTGACAAGCTCAAAAAAGGCGGACTTTTGATATCAGACAACATACTCTACAAGGGAATGGTTGCAAGCGACGAGTTTGCAGTAAAAAGGAAAAAGACAATAATAAAGAGGATGAGAAACTATCTTGACCACATATGCAGCATTGACGAGCTTGAGACGAGCATAATCCCGATAGGGGACGGAGTGGCGCTTAGCTATAAAAAATAATGAGTATAAATATAAATTAATAGAGAGCATGAGGTGCATAAAATGACAGATATAGAACTTTTGGCTCCAGCGGGAGACCTTGAAAAACTTAAAATGGCAATACTGTACGGTGCGGATGCCGTATATCTTGGAGGAGAGAGATTCGGCCTGAGAGCGGCTGCTAAAAACTTCTCCATGGAAGAGGTAAAAGAGGGCGTTGAATTTGCACATGCCAGGGGCAAAAGGGTATTTGTGACCGTAAACATGATACCTCACAATGAAGACTTTGAAGGACTTGACGAATACCTGAAGGAACTTGAAGATGTGGGAATAGATGCATTCATAGCATCAGACCCTGGAGTGATAATGAAAATCAAAGAGGTTACTCCGGGAATGGAGATACACCTTAGCACTCAGGCCAACAATACAAACTACATGAGCGCAAGGTTCTGGCATTCGCAGGGCATAAAGAGAGTAGTGGTTGCAAGGGAACTTTCTTTTAAAGAGATAAAGACCATAAGGGACAATATACCAGAGGATATGGAAATAGAGGCGTTTGTGCATGGTGCAATGTGCATATCGTATTCGGGAAGATGCCTTATAAGCAACTACATGACGGGAAGGGATTCGAACAGGGGAGAGTGCAAGCATCCATGCAGATGGAACTATGTTCTAATGGAAGAGAAAAGGCCTGGGGAGTATTTTCCTGTATACGAGGACGAAAGGGGAACATTCTTTTTCAACTCCAAGGACCTTTGCATGATTGAAAACATCCCTCAGATAATAGAGTCTGGAATAAAGAGCCTTAAGATAGAAGGAAGAATGAAGTCGGCATATTATGTGGCAAATGTCGTAAGGGCATACAGAATGGCTATAGACGCATATATTGAAGATCCGAAGGGCTGGAAGTTCAATCCGGAGTGGATGGACGAGATTAAGACTGTAAGCCACAGAGATTTTACAAACGGATTCTATTTTGAAAAGCCGGGCCCAGATGAGCATCACTACGGTTCAAGCTCTTATATAAGAGGATACGATTTCATGGGTGTTATAAAAGACTATGACAGCGATAAGAAGGTCGCGCTTGTTGAGCAGAGGAACAAGATCCAAATCGGAGATACAATGGAAATAATAGGGCCGGATTTTGAAAAGATTGAATTCACGGTAGAGCAAATGTGGGATGCAAACTGGAAAGAGATCGAGTCGGCGCCGCACCCTAAGCAGCTTATAAACATAAAAATGGACATTGAAGTAAAGGAAAACTATATAATAAGAAAAAAAGTAGAGAAGTGATTAGCTAAGGGGTAGATTATTATGAATAAAAATGACCAGAAGATACTTATAAATTTTGAAGAAAAAATAGGCTACTCATTCAAGGACAGGGCTGTTTTAAAGGAAGCCCTGTCGCACAGTTCGTATGCGAATGAAAACAAGGTGCATGGGGCGAAATGCAACGAGAGACTCGAGTTTTTGGGGGATTCAGTTCTAGGACTTGCTATAAGCAGCTATCTGTTTAAAAATCTTGAGCTGCAGGAAGGGGAGCTTACAAAGAAAAGGGCCACAATAGTATGCGAGAGGTCTTTAAGCCAGGCGGCAAAAAAGATAAACATGGGCGAGTTCTTGTTCCTGGGAAAGGGCGAAGAGGCCACAGGGGGAAGGGAAAGATCGTCGATACTTGCAGATGCGTTTGAAGCGGTGATAGGCGCCATATATATCGACGGAGGAATGGAAAAGGCGACTGAGTTTATACAAGTGCGTCTAAAAGACATAATACAGGCGTCTATGAATGGAAACATATTCAGGGACCACAAGACAGAGCTTCAGGAAATACTTCAAAGCATAGGGAACGGCGAGAAGATAAGATACGAGCTTGTAGACGAATTCGGCCCTGACCATGACAAAAAGTTCATAATGGAAGTTAAATTCAATGAAAAGGTTTTAGGAAGCGGACAGGGAAGGACAAAAAAAGAGGCGGAGCAGGAAGCTGCAAAAAAAGCCATAGAAAGGTTTGCTTAAATATGAAGGGAAAGAAGATAATACCTATATTTGTTCCTCATATTGGATGTCCGCATGACTGCATATTCTGCAACCAGAGAAAGATAACAGGGCTTCAAACAGACATGAACGCTAAAAGGGCAAAAGATATAATAAAGGAGTACCTGCAGACCATAGACACAGAAAGTAATGATGTGGAGATAGCCTTTTTCGGGGGAAGCTTTACTGCAATAGACATCCATTTCCAAAGGGAGCTTTTGGGCGTGGCCAGATCATACAAGGAATCCGGAAAGGTCAAAGACATAAGACTTTCGACAAGGCCGGATGCAATAGATGAAAAGAGGCTGCAAATTCTCAAGGAATATGGAGTTACAATAGTCGAACTTGGAGTGCAGTCTATGGACGAGACGGTCCTCAAAAGCAGCATAAGAGGGCACGATTCCGAAGTGGTAAGAACTTCCGCCAATATGATAAGGGAGCATGGATTTACACTGGGGCTTCAAATGATGGTGGGGCTTCCTGACGACAATGAGCAAAAATGCATATATACGGCAAGGGAGTTTGTAAAGCTTAGTCCGGATTTTGTAAGGATATACCCGACTCTTGTGGTTCGGGATACGGGACTTGAGAGGGACTATGAGCGCGGAAGCTATGTCCCTTTTGACGTAGAGAAGACCGTGGAGATAGTGAAGAAGCTTATGGTCATATACAGTCTCAATGACATAAAAATAATAAGAGTCGGGCTTCAGCCAACTGAAAACATAACCATGGGAAACCAAGTGGTAGGCGGCCCGTACCATCCGGCTATAAGGGAAAAGGTAGAAAGCAGGATATACAGGGACTTCATACACTCTCTTATAAAAGAGTGCGGTGAGGAAAAAGTGACGGCAAGGGCAGCGAAGAAAAACATGTCAAAGATTATAGGCAACAAAAAGGAAAATATATCATATTTCAAAAACATGGAAATTGAGCTTGCTGTAGTCGAGGACAACTTAGTGAGCGAAAGCAGCTTGAAAATATTGCTTGGAGAGAAAGAGCTCGACTTTAGCCTTTACCAAATATACAAATGTCTTGAAAAGATGTATTTTAGGGGGTAGCTTGTGTATTTAAAAAAGATAGAACTTAAAGGATTTAAGTCATTTCCATATAAAACGACAATAGAGTTCAACGGCGGAATAACTTCAGTTGTAGGGCCCAATGGAAGCGGAAAGAGCAACATATCAGACGCGGTAAGATGGGTGCTGGGCGAGCAGAGGATGAAAAGCCTCAGGGGAGAAAAGCTCGAAGACGTAATATTTGGAGGGACACAGGAAAAAAAAGCCATGTCATACTGCGAGGTTGCGCTTACAATAGACAACCAGGACAGTATAATGGACATTGACTTTTCCGAGGTCACGGTCAAAAGAAGAGCCTATAAATCGGGAGAGAGCCAGTTTTATATAAACAACGAGCAGTGCAGGCTCAGGGATATAAAAGAGCTCCTTTTGGACACGGGAATAGGAAAAGAAGGATATTCTATAATAGAGCAGGGAAAGATAGACGAGATACTTTCGTCGAATTCGGCTTCTAGAAGAAGAATATTCGATGAAGCTTCGGGCATATCCAAATACAGATACAAAAAGGATGAGGCGCAGAGGAAACTCAACAAGACTTCTGAAAATCTCGAAAGGATATATGACGTATTCTTTGAAATAGAGAAGCAGATAAGTCCTCTTGAAAAGCAGATGAAAAAAGCTGTAAAATACAAAACGCTTTCGAAAGAGCTAAAATCCCTTGAGGTCAACAGCTTCATAAATCAAGTGGAAAAGACGAGGTCGAGACTTTCAGAGCTGTTTGAATCTGAAAAAAAGCTTATAGAGCAAATTGACAGTATACGTGCAAAAAAAGAAAGTGACCATGAAGAGCTTGAGAAGCTTAAGAAGCTCTGCGATGAAATATCCCATATGCATCAAAAGCTCCAAAAGGAAGAATATGAGACTATGGAGCTTTTGGAAAGAAAAAAATCAGAAATAGGGATATTGAAGGAAAAGGAATCGAGCATATTAGCGGGCATAATAAGAAATGAATCCGAAGCCGAGTCACTTGAAAAAAGCACTGAAAAGAGTAAAGCGGATTCAGAAAAGATAAAAGAGTATATAAATGAATACAGCAAAAAGATAGACGAATTGAGCGAGAAAAGGAAATCCATTGAGGCTCACATAAAAAACCACAATGAAACTATTGAAAAAGCCGAGACCGAAATGGAAGACCTTAAGGATGGCATATTAGACATCGTAGACGAGAAAAACAAGAAACTGCTTAAAATATCAAGCCTTGAAGCGTCGGTTGAAGCCATGAGAGAAAGAAAATCCGCCATAGAAGCTGAAATAAACGAAGTTGGCAGTGAAAAAGACAACAAAACAGAGGAGCTAGGCAGCATAGAGGCTGAAGTGAAGTCGGCGTCAGACCAGTTGAATGAGATTTCAAGCCTTAGAGAAAGCCTGGACAATGAAAAGGCAAGGCATTCTGAGGATATTGAAACTATAGTTAAGGACATAAACCGGATAAACCTGGACATAAAGGGCAATTCGTCCAAGCTCAAGATATACGAATCCATGGAGAGGCAGCTCGAGGGATTTAACAGAGGCGTAAAGGAAGTGCTAAAAAGCGGCATAGCCGGAGTGCAGGATGTTGTTGCAAACATACTGGGTGTTGAAAAAGAATACGAGATAGCAATAGAAACGGCGCTTGGTGGAGCTATCCAAAACATAATCACAAGTGACGAGTATGCTGCTAAAAAAGCGATAGAATACCTGAAAAAAAATAATTTTGGAAGAGCTACATTCCTTCCTCTCAACATATTCAGCAAGAAGTCATTCAAAAAGCCGGAGTTTGAAAAGGACGAGGGCATATTAGGCGTGGCAAGCGACATTGTGGAGTGCAGCTCAGAGTACGTCTGTATAAGGGATAGCCTTCTGGGAAGAGTCATAATAGTAAAGGATATGGACTGTGCAATAAGAACAGGAAGAAAAACAGGACATAAATACAAGATAGTTACGCTTGACGGACAGGTGCTAAACCCTGGAGGATCGCTGACAGGAGGGGCCCTTAGAAAAAATTCAGACGGAATACTTTCAAGGGGCAGAATAATACAGGAAATTTCAGATATGCTTCAAAAGCTCGATGGAGACCTGAATTCAAATATTACAAGGGAAGCTGAGCTAAAGAGCAAAATGGATGAAAAACGTATCCAGATTGAGCAGCATGAAAAGAGCATAAAGGAAAATGAAAAAAGTATTATGCTCCTTCAAAACAAGGCTGCAAATGCAGCGTCAGGAATCAAGGAGCTGGATGAAAAGAAAGCAAGGCTCGAAAGAGAACAGGGGAGCATACAAGAAAACATATCCAGCATACAGGCGATGAGAGAAAAGCTTGGCGAAGATATAAAGGTTTTGGAAACTGAAATAGAAAAAAGCCAGGAAAGGCTAAAAGAGCTTTCAAGCTGCTCGAGGGACAGTGCTACAAATACAAAAGAATATGAAATATCACTAAATGAAGTTGTAATTGAAATGACAAAGCTCCAGTCTGAACGTTCAAACAGCATCAGGGAAAAAGAGAGAGTAGACGGGGAAATTGAAAAGTATGCAATGCTTATAAGGCAGAGAAAAAATGAAAGCATGTCACTTCAAAGTGGGATGGAAAAAATTAAATATAGTACATCGCAGCTTAGGGAGCAGGTTGAAAAAGACAATGAGATGCTTGGGAAAATGAAAACTGAGATTTCAAAACTGCTTTCGCAAAAGTCAGAAGCAGACGTTAAGAAAGATGCAGTGGAAAAAGCAATGAATTCATATGAAAGCGAATACATGGCTCAAAAAGAGCAGCAGCTTAATGTGAGGACCAAGATTCAGGAAGCTGAAAGCAAGCAGGAAAACATATTTGAAAAAATGCTGGACATCTATATGCTGACATATGAAGATGCGCTTGAGCTTAAAGACGAAAACCTGAATATAAGCCAGCAGGAAATCAAAAGGCTTAAAGCCTCGCTTAGAGAAATAGGAAACGTAAACCTGGATTCAATAGATGAGTATGGCAAGGTCAAAGAAAGACATGACTTTTATAAAGAGCAAAAGCAGGACCTTGAAAATGCAGTGGAAAATCTCACTGGAATAATAAAAAACATGGAATCGAGCATGGTGAATGAATTCAAGGAAAAATTTGAAAGTATAAATGAAAGGTTCAAAGAGGTATTTTGCGAGCTTTTCGGCGGAGGAAGCGCAAGTTTGAAATTGCTGGATCCGGCTGACATACTGCAAAGTGACATAGAAATAGTGGCAAAGCCTCCGGGCAAAAACCTCAAGAACATAAACCTCATGTCTGGCGGGGAAAAATCACTTACTGCGATAGCGGTAATATTTGCAATATTGCTTACGAGACCGACCCCGTTTTGCATACTTGACGAGATTGAAGCCGCTCTTGACGATTCCAATATATACAGATTCGGGGAGTTTCTAAAGAGGCTTTCAGACAGGACCCAGTTCATAGCAATAACGCACAGGATGGGTACCATGGAGGTTTCGGACTATATATACGGAGTAACAATGGAAGAAAGCGGAATTTCAAACATACTGACTTTGAAGCTGGAAGAGGTAAAGGATTTTGAAAGAGAAGAAAAAATTGGTTAGGAGGGCACTTAATGTTTAAAAAATTATTTCGAAAGCTGGGCAAAAAGAGCGAAGAGAAAAAGGATGAAGGCCAAGAGGAAATAGTGGACTCTGGTGTCGAAGAAACACCTCGGGAGGAAGCAGCTAAAGTTGATATAAGCGAAATGCCTGATGGGTCTGAAGCAGAAGTTCAAAAGGAGTCAGAGCAAGAAGCAAAGCAGGAGATCGAGCAAAAAGAATATGCGGCGGAAATTCCAAAAGAGCATGAAGCCATAGAGGAAATTCAACCAGAAGAGGAAAATGTTCAGGTTGAAGAAGAGCAGGAAGAAGCAGAAGAGCCTGTAGAGGAAGTCCAAGAGGAAGAGGAAGAAAAGCCTTCTAAATTCAACCTGTTTGCAAGGCTTAAGGAAGGTCTTTCAAAGACTAAAAAGGGAATAACCGAAAGGATAGACACTGTATTAAAGTCATATGGAAAAGTCGACGAGGAGCTGTTCGAGGAGCTTGAAGAGGTGCTTATAACCTCTGACATGGGATTTGAAACCACAATGAAGATAATAGAAAGCCTCAAAGACAGGGTGAAAAGAAACAAGGTCACAGAGGCGAGCGATGTAAGGGACGAGCTTAAGGAAGTCCTTGTTGAGATGCTTTCCGCAGATGAAGACAAAAAGCTTATAGAAGGGACTCCGGCCATAATACTGGTAATAGGCGTGAACGGAGTAGGAAAGACTACCACAATAGGAAAAATGGCAAACAGGTTCAAGGGAGAAGGAAAAAAAGTCCTGATAGCCGCGGGAGATACATTCAGGGCTGCAGCCATAGACCAGCTTGAGGTTTGGGCCGAAAGGGCAGGCGTTGACATAGTCAGCCACAGCGAGGGCGCAGACCCTGGGGCTGTAATATTTGACGCCGTACAAGCGGCAAAGTCGAGAAAAGCCGATGTGCTGATATGTGATACCGCAGGAAGGCTTCACAATAAAAAGAACCTTATGAACGAGCTTGGAAAGATATTCAAGATAGTAGACAGGGAGTATCCAGATGCACACAGGGAAGTTCTGCTTGTTGTGGATGCAACTACAGGCCAGAATGCGGTTCAGCAGGCCAAGGTGTTCAATGAAGTGGCAGATATAACGGGCATAGTGCTTACAAAACTGGACGGAACCGCAAAAGGAGGCGTCATATTTGCAGTCAAGTCTGAAATAGAGGTGCCAGTAAAGCTCATAGGGGTAGGAGAAAAGGTTGACGACCTTCAGGATTTCGATGCAAGAAGCTTTGTAGACGCGCTTTTTGAATAAAAAACCTAAAAAGTGTTGACAACAGCGCCAATCTAATATAAAATACATCTGTAAAGGCTAAGAGCTTTACAGAGAATGATCAGCAGATTGGAAGATATTAGTCTCTGTTATCCAATAATCTTGTCATTTTAGTGATGGGAAGTGGAAATATGGATTTGAATAAACTGGTTGAGCTGTCCATACTGTTTGACTATTATGGGGAGCTTTTGACATCGAAACAAAGAGATGTGGTTAGTCTTTATTACGATGAGGACTATTCGCTCAGTGAGATAAGTGAAAATCTTGGGATATCCAGACAAGCCGTATATGATACTCTGAAAAGGGCCGAAAAAATACTTAAAGGCTACGAGGAAAAGCTAGGGCTTGTCGAGATGCTTGATAATAAAAACAATGGGATAAGGGCCATTTGCGAGGGGCTTGAGAATATCCAGGCAAAAGCGCAAAAGTGCCAAACAGAAGAATTGGAACAAGACATCCAAAAATTAATGAACCACTGCAGGGAGTTGTTAAAATGATTTTTGAGGGTTTAGCTGAAAAACTTCAAAATACGCTTGGCAAACTCAAGAGCAAAGGCAAACTTTCTGAAAAAGACGTAAAAGATGCTATGAGGGAAGTAAAACTTGCTCTTTTGGAGGCAGATGTCAACTTTAAAGTTGTAAAGCAGTTCGTAGACAAGGTAAAGGAAAGAGCAGTTGGCCAGGAAGTTATGGAAAGCCTTACTCCCGGACAGCATGTGATAAAGATAGTAAATGAGGAACTTACATCCCTCATGGGGGATGTGCAAAGCAAAATAAATTTTTCTTCAAAGCCGCCTACGGTTATAATGCTTGTCGGACTTCAAGGTGCAGGTAAGACTACAACCGCAGGAAAGCTTGGGAATTACCTGAAAAAGCAGGGCAAAAAACCGCTTCTGGTAGCCTGTGACGTATACAGGCCTGCAGCTATAAAACAGCTTAAGGTTGTCGGAGGACAGCTCGACATCCCTGTGTTTGAAATGGGAGACAAGGTCAGTCCTGTGGAAATAGCAAAGCAGGGTCTTGCACACGGAGTGGATAGCGGCAGAGATGTCGTGATAATAGATACAGCAGGAAGGCTTCACATAGATGAACAGCTCATGGACGAGCTTGTAAACATCAAATCGGAATTAAGACCGCATGAGATACTTCTTGTAATAGACTCAATGACAGGACAGGATGCCGTTAATGTGGCCGAAAGCTTCAATGAGGCCCTTGGCATAGACGGAGTGATACTTACAAAGCTTGACGGTGATACAAGAGGAGGGGCTGCGCTTTCAGTAAAGGCCGTGACTCAAAAGCCTGTGAAGTTTGTAGGTATGGGTGAAAAGCTTAATGAGCTTGAGCCTTTCTATCCGGACAGGATGGCATCGAGAATACTTGGAATGGGCGACATACTAGGGCTTATTGAAAAGGCTCAGGCCAACATAGACGAAAATAAGGCAAGGGAACTTGAGCAAAGAATAAGAAAACAGCAGTTTACATTCGAGGACTTTTTGGACCAGCTTGAGCAGGTCAAAAAGCTTGGGCCGCTGAACAAGGTGCTTGAGATGATACCGGGAATGGGATCTGCAAAGCAGCTCAAGGACATAGACTTTGACGACAAGGAAATAGTAAAGATTCAGGCCATAATACAGTCTATGACAAGGGATGAGAGAAACAACCCTGAGATAATAAATGGAAGCAGAAGAAAGAGAATAGCAAAGGGAAGCGGAACATCGGTTCAGGAAGTCAACAGGCTGCTTAAGCAGTTTGAGCAGACAAAGAAGATGATGAAGAAGTTTGCCGACATGGAAAAGGGTTTCAAAAAGGGCGGAAATATGAAATTTCCTTTCTTTTAAATAAATTATAGATTGATAAAATTTGAGGAGGTACAATAAATATGGCAGTAAAAATAAGACTTAGAAGAATGGGTTCAAACAAAAAACCTTTTTACAGAGTGGTAGTTGCAGACTCTCGTGCACCAAGAGACGGAAGATTCATAGAGGAAATAGGATACTACAACCCAGTTTCAGAGCCAAAGCAAGTTAAAATAAACGACGAGAAAGCTGTAAAGTGGCTTAAAGAAGGAGCTCAGCCTACAGAAACAGTTAAAGGTCTTTTCAAGAAAAACGGAATAATAGAAAAGTTCGAAGCAGCTAAAAAAGGCGAATAATCCGTTTTTTCCAGGAGGTGAAGCAGATGGGCGAGTTAGTTAAATTAGTTGCCAAGGCTTTAGTTGACAATCCTGATGAAGTGGTTGTAAACGAAGTCGAAGGAGCTCAGTCACTCTTGATAGAGCTTAAAGTCTCACCGGATGATATGGGCAAAGTAATTGGCAAGCAAGGAAGAATTGCAAAAGCAATAAGAACTCTTGTGAAAGCTGCAGCAACCAAGGAAAATAAAAAAGTAATAGTTGAAATAGTACAGTAAAAGGATTAGGATTAGTAGACTAATCCTTTTTTTGTGATTTAATTTGAATGGAGGCGATTTTTATAGCTGACTACCTTAAAATAGGCCAGATAGTGAACACCCAGGGCCTAAGAGGAGAAATGAGGGTCTATCCGCTTACGGATTACAAGGAAAGATTTGAGGAGATAGATTCGTTGTTTTTGGGTGAAAACTTTTCGGAAAAGGTGAAAATAGAAAAGGTAAGATACAAAAAGAATATGGTCATACTCAAGCTGCGTGGAATAGACCACATAAACGACGTAGAAAAGCTTAAAAACGTATATCTGTATGTAGACAAGGACGACAGAGAGCTTGAAGAAGACACATACTATATAGAAGATATAATAGGCATGAAAGTGTACACCATGGAAGACGAATATATTGGCGATGTTGACGATGTGATACAAACGGCAGGGGCAAACGACATATATTCTGTAAGAGACAGTGAAAACAAGCAGGTGCTAATACCTGTAGTAGATGAATTTGTAAAGGAAATAGACATGGAGAAAGGGATTATAAGAATAGACCCCATAGAGGGGATGATATAATGAATTTTTATTTCCTGACCCTATTTCCGCAGATGATAGAAAACTATGTGTCGGAGAGCATTATAAAGAGAGCCATAGAAAACGGCATAATAGGCGTAAAGACACTCAACATAAGGGATTATTCACAGAACAAGCATAAAAAGGTGGACGACTACCCTTACGGGGGAGGGGCGGGAATGGTTATGACCCCTCAGCCCATATACAGCGCCTATGAGGCCGTTTTAGAGGGGGAAGGAATACGAAATCCCCATGTGGTGTATCTTTCGCCAAAGGGGAAGACATTCGACCAGGACATGGCAAAAAGGCTTTCTCAAAAAGAAGACATAATATTCCTCTGCGGGCATTATGAGGGGGTCGACCAGAGGATAATAGACAGCATAGTAACCGAAGAAATTTCTATAGGGGACTATGTGCTTACAGGGGGAGAGCTTCCGGCGCTGGTTGTGATGGATGCGACTGCAAGGATGATTCCGGGGGTTCTTGGAGAGCAGGAGTCATTCATGGACGAGTCGTTCATGGAAGGCCTACTGGAATATCCTCACTATACGAGGCCGCAGGAGTTCATGGGCATGAAAGTGCCCGATGTACTGCTTTCGGGAAACCACAAGAATATAGACGAATGGCGAAAGGAGCAATCATACGCCATAACCAGGGAAAGAAGGCCCGAGCTTTTGAAAAAAGGTTTGAAATAAACCGCAGTCTATGGTATAATTTAAAAGGTTAAAATTTGCACGTTCCTCTATCGGAAGCAAGGATAAGAACGTTGTATATCAGGAGGAGTAATAATGGACATAATAAGAAGCATTGAAAAAGAGCAACTTAAAAGCGATCTACCTGTATTCTCAGCAGGAGACACAGTAAAGGTGCACATCAAAGTAACAGAGGGAAAAAGAGAAAGAATCCAGATTTTCGAAGGCGTTGTTATCAAGAGACAAGGCGGAGGAAACAGAGAGACTTTCACAGTTAGAAAAATATCTTTCGGTGTAGGTGTGGAAAAAATATTCCCTGTACACTCTCCAGTAATCGAGAAGATAGAGGTTACAAGAAGAGGTAGAGTTAGAAGAGCTAAGATCAACTACCTACGTGACAGAGTTGGTAAGGCTGCAAAGGTTAAGCCTGCTAAATAGTAAGACTTTAATGGGACTGGATATTCAGTCCCTTTTAAATTTCCTGAAAAATATTAGGATGTGATATATATGGACAGCATGAATATAAACTGGTATCCTGGGCATATGAAAAAGACGAGGGAGCTGATTGCTCAAAACCTCAAGCTCGTGGACATGGTTGTTGAAATAATGGACAGCAGAATACCTATGAGCAGCAAGAACCCTGAAATAGACAAGATAATAGGGGACAAGCCCAAAGTCATAGCGCTTAACAAGGTTGACCTTGCTGAGCCTGCCAAGACGCAGGAGTGGAAGGAATATTTCGAGGGCACAGGCGCCAGGGTAGTGCTTATAAACTCTGTAAGCGGCAAGGGCATAGACTCTCTTACAAAGGCATGCAGGGAAGCCGTTAAGGACAAGATGCAAAGCCTTGTTGAAAAGGGAAGAAAGGAAAGGGCTGTCAGGATGATGATAGTTGGAATTCCGAATGTAGGAAAATCTTCTCTTATAAACAAGCTTTCAGGCAAAAAGAGCGCCACTGTAGGAAACAGGCCCGGAGTAACAAAGGGAAAGCAGTGGGTGAGGCTTAAGGGAGACCTTGAGATGCTTGACACTCCGGGAATACTATGGCCGAAGTTCGATAACGAGAAGGTGGCCTTGAACCTAGCTTTCACGGGTGCCATAAAGGACGACGTTCTTGACGTTGAAACTATAGCGCTAAGGCTAATAGAGAGGCTCACGGACATAGAGCCTGAAAAGCTTGCCGCAAAGTACAAGCTTGACGAACTTGGAGAGACTCCGCTGGATACAATGGAGACCATAGGCAAAAAAAGAGGATGCATACTGCCAGGCAGGGAGTACGACTACACTAGAATAGCTAACATAGTGCTGCAGGAGTTCAGAAGCGGCTCAATGGGGAAAATAACCCTTGAGAGACCGAAGGATATAGAAAAGGAAACAGAATAGGGTAGAACGGAATAAAACGAGGAAGAGAAGGCTTATGCCTTCTCTTTTTTTGTATAAAAACCTTTAATGACAATGCGAAATACGGAGACGGTTGAAAATGTGCAAATAGAGAATCCAGCGGAATGAACAGCCGATAATCTTACGTTTTGAGATTTCTGACATCTCATGCGCGCTGAATCCGGGAATTTTGAAAACTCGCTTCGCTCAGACAGTCCAAAATTCCAGCGGATTCAGCTTTGCATTTCGATGAGAAATCTTTCAAAACTACATAAAATCGGCCTAACCATTCCGGCTGGATTCTTTTATGCGTGGGTGTGTGCGCACATGATTTGTGTTGAGTGTTGCTCATTGCCAAAGTTGATTAAATAAGGTGTGATGCTTGAGGATTGTTTAAGGTGAACTGTACTACAAGTGGGAGACATGAATAATGCTGGGTAGATATTTATTATGACATGTTTTTTACATCGCAGTAAAAAAAGGTTGATTTGTTAGATGGCAAGCCCTCGCGAGAAAGCTTGCAAGAGGGACGATTATCTATCCAAACGTCCAGAGAAGCGCCGGAATTATGATGACGCCCATTTATAATATTAAATATACTTGATGTGGAAGGAGAGTATGTATGTGCAAAGATAATGTAAATCATAATGGTCAGATTATATATTTTTCACATGGAGGAGGTCCGCTGCCAATGTTGGATGACCCTTCTCATGATAAAATGATTCGATTTATGAAAAATCTTCCATATCAAATACAGAGGCCTGATTCAATTATAGTGTTCAGTGCTCATTGGGAGGAAGACGTAGTTACAATTCAAAGTGGTAGTGAACCTGAGATTATGTACGATTACTATGGATTTCCAGAAGCTGCATATAGTGTTAAATATCCATGCAAAGGAAATAGTGAGTTAGCTTTTAAAATTGCTGAACTATTTAAGAAGAATGGCATTAAATATCGATTAGACGACAAAAGACCTTATGACCATGGTTCGTATATACCATTGAAGATGATGTATCCAAATGCTGATATACCTGTCATACAAATTTCACTGCACCATAATCTTGATCCGTTGACACATCTTAATGTTGGGAAGGCATTAAGACCGTTACTTGAAGAAAACTTACTAATAATTGGTTCTGGTTTTTCATTTCATAATATGAGACGCTTTGACTTTGAAGGAAAAAATACTGTAGATCCACTTAACGATGAGTTTCAAGACAAACTTATTGAGATTTGCTGTGGTGAAAAAAACGAAGAAAAAAAGAGGGAAGACTTTATACACTGGGAAAATATCCCTGGGGCAAGGTACTGTCATCCTAGAGAAGAGCATTTGTTACCTTTATTAGTATGTGTTGGATTATCTAAAGGTGTTGCTGCTAAAGTGTTTGATGATTATATCCTTGGAAAAAGAGCTACAGCATTTCTATGGAAATAAAGACTATGGCAATGGTCATTATAAATTTTTCAAATATCGTGGAAATCCACTGACTAAGGAGGTTTCTTGGATGAAAAGTACAAAGATGGCAGAGAAAAACGCAGTGGTCAGAGCATGTGAATACATGTTGCCACCAGAGATTAGACTTTTTGATGATCCATATTCTGATAAATTTGTTACATCTTTTAACCAATTCACTATTCGTATTATGAAATCGAAGAGATTATATAACTGGATTATGGGGCTTAGTGAGAAGCTGTCACCTGGTGTGAATGGTGGTATTGTTTGCAGAATCAGATATATAGACGATGCTCTTTTAAAGGCGATTGAAGATGGTTTTGAAGCTGTCGTTAATCTTGGTGGCGGTTATGATACCAGATGTTTAAGGATTGAGAATATAGGTAAGCTTGAATATTATCACATTGATCAACCAGAGGTGATTGATAGCTTTCGAGAGAGAATGGCCAGACTTTCCGCTGGCGTTCCATCCAATGTGAGGTTTGTTCAGATAGATTTTAATGTCCAGAGCCTGGAGGAAGAACTTGTTAGAGCTGGATATGACAAGACAAAAAAGACGATTTTTATCTGGGAAGGTGTCTCGCAATATATATCTGAAGAAGCATTGGTCGATACGTTTGAATACATTGCATCGACAAATGCAGGAAACCGAGTTGTGTTTACTTATGTACTCAAGGAGTATTTGACAAATCCAGAGGCGTTCCCCAAATACAAGAATATCATTAAACTGATAGAAAAGTTTGGAATCAAATGGATTAACGGCTTAAGTCCGGAAAATATGTGTGATTATCTGAAAGCAAATGGTCTTAACTTGATTGAAGATGTGGGTAGCGCAGAGTATCAAGAAAGATATCTAACACCAATCGGTAGAGTGATGGATGTTATGCCGATCGAGCGTATTAGTCTTGCCGAAGTGATCTAAGAAATGCAACTATATTTAGTGTGTAAAGAGATGGTGGGTTAAGATAAGGTGCACTTTCTGCGGCTCCATCACTGGATAGGCTACACTAAACAAGACAGAAAAGTTAAGGTGCGGTAATCTAAAAATATAAATAAACAAATAGGAGAGATTACTATGCCGAACAGAGAACGTCGAAAATTCACTGATGACTTCAAGAATCAAATGGTTCAACTATATTTAAATGGAAAACCTAGAAAAGATATAATAGCTGAGTATGATCTTACTGGATCATGCAGCACAAACAAGCTTCTGAGGCCCAAAACAGAAAACTCGATGTGGCGGTTTTTTTGCACAAATAGAGGGTAAACAAGTATTATCAGTAAATTTATCGATTTTTGATTAACTTTTGAAAAGGATAATGCTGTTAAAGACTGTGAATTTTCTATAACTACAAGGTTTTGGAGGTGGATTATGATTAATAAAATATTGATAAAAATAAAAAGGAGCATATGGATTTATCCTATTTCGTACAGCACAATGTCCTTAATCGTGGCTGTTTTCATAATAATTATAGATTCGAGGCTTTTTTTTAATGTCGAGAATTACTTGCCTAAAGTTCTATTCACAAGCGTTGACCTGGCAAAGACGATATTGGCCACCATAGCTGGTTCTCTTCTCACCATGACTACTTTTACTTTTACAATCACCATGGTGGTCTTGACAATGTATTCTTCACAGTTTTCATTAAGGACGCTGGAAAACTTCATTAGTGATAAGACCACCATGAAAATTCTTGGTGTTTTTATGGGAGGATTCATATATTCCATATCTTCGCTATTGTTCATGAGGGCTGCTATTTCTGAATATATGGTGATTTCGGCCACCATAGGAGTAATATACTCCATAACCTGCCTTGCATATTTTGCTATATTCATACATCATGTGGCGGCTTTGATTCAGGCGGAAAACCTAATAGACAGTCTTTACAGAGGTTCAATGGAAAGGATAAATGAATACAAGGGTCTGCTGAAAAAAGGGGCAATCAGAGAGAATATGGGGCTTGAAGACTATAAATTTGTTTTCAAGCTCACAAACGATCAAATCGGATATATTCAACTTGTCGATCATTTGAAGATTCACATAATTGCAAAGGATCTGTCTGCGACAATTGTTTTTGAAAAAGTCATAGGACAGTTTGTAACAGAAAACGCTGTGGTTTTTTCGATATATTCCAAAGACAATATTACTATAGATGAAGAACTATCTAAGAAGCTGTTGAATTGCATAACAATAGGAAAGTATAGAAATGAGCTTCAAGATTTTGATTTTTCCATGCAAAAAATAGTTGAAATAGCTTTAAGAGCGATATCTTCGGGAGTGAACGACCCCAATACGGCAAACCACTGCATAAGGATATTGGGTGTTTTGTTGGGGCTCATATCTGACTTGGAAAATGGATATATAGTTTTTGAGGATGATGAAGAAAATTTAAAAGTTGTATTTGAAGCGATTGATTTTGAAAAAGAGCTGTATTTTACTTTCTACCAGATTGTGAACTACGGAAAGTGTGATGTATCTATTGTTTTATCCATATTCAAGGCTTTAAGGTATGCGATGGAAAATGCAACAGATAAGAACAAAGGCATAATAATTTGTTTTGCCGACTATGTTTGGGATCATATTGATAAAAGCTTGAAAAAAGGTTTGGATTACAATGTATTAAAATATGAAAAGGAAGCGTTAAAATAGAAAACCGGCCGCATCATGCCGTTCTTTTTATTTTGAGTAATTGAACAATTAAGTGTTGACAATCCAGCAACTCCGAAGAAGCATTTGTTTTTAGATAAAATCTTCTGCAAGGACTGTGGCAAAAAGCTCTGGCTGATAAAGCCAAGCAAATCAGACTATTCTGAGGGATATTTTTTTGTAGGGCCTTACCATTTCGCAGAAATATCTAATCATGCTTAAATGAATTAGCTTTATGCGCAATTGTATATAAGCATATTGGAAAATGGCTCTATATATAGCAAATATTTTGTGAGAAGATTTCTCGATTGAGTGTCACAAGGTAGAACGATTCCCATTAGACGAGTTTTCCTGATGTTAGCATAAAGTACACTAGCGGTGACATAACCAAGTCGGAATACGATATGGCATCAGAGGTTTTGGACGGACAGATGGTCGAGCTTGAAAAGCGAATGATGTCACTGGAGAATACCAAGAGTGTGGAACAATCAATGGAGTCCTTTGAAAGACTTGTGGCAGATATAAGTTCAGTGTTGCATAGTTAAATTAGCAGTCGTCAGTAGTCAACACATGTGGAGACGGTGTGTCAGCTATAATTGAATTTTAAAGTTTTTAAAATGCATTAATCAAATTTTGAGTAAAGAAATGTGGAAAGTTATGGTTGTTGATTGTGAAAATAACAGATAAAATTATATGGGACTAGAATTTTAACTGGAGGTAATTATGAGATTCATAGGCATTGATTTGGCATGGACCTATAAGAATGAAACGGGAGTATGCGTTATTAATGAATCAGGAGAAGTCGAATATCTCAAATCGGCAATTTTGAGTGACGAAGATATTGTTTCTATAATTAAAAGATGTAGCCATGAGCCAGTAAGTATAGCTATAGATGCGCCCCTAATAGTGAAAAACGAGTCTGGATCTAGACAAGCTGAACGAGATTTGATGAGCGAAAAAATTCATGGACACAATGTATCTTTATTTGTGGCAAGCCGTAGCTATCTAAGCCGGACATATGGGCAGATTCGTGGCGAAGTATTAATGAATCTAATCAAAAAAGAAGTTCCTTCAGTAACGGTTTCAGAAAACAGTATTCCTGGCAAATCGACAATAATTGAGACTTTCCCTTCGGCAGTTTGCTGCGGCTTATTCCCGGAGATTTATCCCGTTAAATACAAGATTAAGAGGAAAGTGGCTTATGAAGAAACAAGATATCAAATGGAACGTATATTGGAGAGATTCCGATTAATTGAAGAAGAAGAGAAACATGTCCAAGGACTCGTATCGAAATTGGGCATTGGTGAAATAAACATAGACAAAAATAATCACAAGCACATTGAAGATAAAGTAGATGCTTTTATTAGTGCTTATGGAATTTATTCGATACATAAAGGAATTGCTGGTCAGAAGACATTTGGCGATGTAGAAAATGGATTTATTACAATTCCTATAGCAGTTAACAAAAATTCTTTATGCAGCTCTGAAAAGCCTAAAACTGAATGTATGTGTGCCGGAAGAATGTTTAATAGTGCAGATATAGCAAAACTGACCATTCAATTAGGAGAGCTAGCCAAAACGATCGAGCTAGATAGTGAAAAACAGGCAAAGGCATTTAGAAAATTCGAAAGAGAAGTTGAAAGGATAAAGAAGGAGTGTTTTGAAAAACAATAAAATCGATGTATGGCACAGAGGTGTTTCAACATTGCCTATTTGAACATCCTTTATAATATTGTACAGATAATATTGAATATATAAGGCATTACGGAAATATAGATTGGATAGGGTGATCAACGCAAAAAGGTAGTCGCAGCAGCCACATATGGAGGTGGCAGGCTAGGTAATTATAATTAATAGCGCATGTATTAACCAGAACCTCACGCCAATATGATAAAATAGAAGCTGACTAAAAAGTATTTGCGGGAGGCATAATGAAAGATAAGACATACTTGTACAATGTAAATTATCCGGAACATGAAGAAACACTTTGGGCAATCGAGGCAAGGACGTTATTCAAGACGTCACCTAAAGAAAAGGTATTTTTCTCGGACGTGGCAGTGAATCCGTCCACAAGCCCTTATATAAAAAACCGACTGGAGATCAGGCACAAGACGCCGACTTTTGAGGAACTGCTATTAAGAGTGGAGCGGGACGAAAACACGACTAAAAACTCTGTCATAAAGTATTTGAAACTGGCGAGCGGTGACCCCTATGCAGAAGGCAGAAAGGCCCTGTATAAAGAGCTTTGCGGCAAGTTTAAAGAGCCTGTAGAAGGCGAAGTGCATCAAGTGACTTACGGAACAACCTTTCATAAGGGACTTTGGTATTTTGGCGAGCTGCTTAGGAACAATGGGCTATGGCGCAGGCACGATAAAAGGCCTCACACCTACTCGAATTCACTAAAGGCAAACATGGCGAAGGTGCTTGTTAATATAGCAGGGCAGGGGGATGCTTCAAGGAGTATCATTGACCCTTGCTGCGGAGCGGGCACAGTGCTGCTGGAAGGGTGCTTTGCCGGCTGCAAAATAGCCGGTTCCGACATCAATGAAAAAATGGCGAGAAGCGCGACTCGTAATCTTGAACACTTCGGATATGCAGCGAAAGTTAGCAATCAGGCCATTCAAGATATTACTGAGCATTATGATGCTTCAATTGTGGATTTGCCATATGGCCTACGCAGTCAAATAACAAGACAAGAGCAGGGAGACATCATTAAAAATGCCAAGAGAATATCCGATAGAGCGGTGATTGTCTCGTCAGAGGATATTACGTCTCTGCTTTCTGAACAGCAGCTTAAAATCGTTGATGCCTGCAAAATCATAAAAAGCGTGAATAAGAAATTTACACGGTTCATATGGGTTTGTGAATAAAAAGAGAACATGGACTTATAATTAGGAATAGTGTGCAATAGGTAGTGGAAAGTCAATTGACCTATTATGTAGTGCAAAAACCCTCTGATCATGATATCTTTGTAAATATAAAGAATATCATGATCAGAGGGTTTTTTTATGTCGCTTATGACAATGGGCTGCATTGCTCATTTGTGAAGGCCTGCATGATTGTGATATCATAACATAAAGGAGATGTTATAATGTTTGAAAATATGAGCGTTGCTCAAGTTAAAGAGCAGATAAAAAATATAAAAATGGAAGAATACCTGGAATACATAGATGTCTTGAGAAAAGACAGCAGAAAAGGCGTACAGAAATTGGCTGAAGGGCTTGCAAAGCAGCTGGACAATGAAAGGCATGAAAGGGAAAGGGTGGAGTGGCTGAAGAGAAACGAGTATGCCCTGTTTGAAAGGGGATACACGGCCGTAGGAGGCATTGACGAGGCCGGCAGAGGGCCTTTGGCGGGGCCGGTATACGCGGCGGTTGTCATATTCGACAAGGACGTATTCATAGAGGGCATAAACGATTCTAAAAAGATCAGCGAAAAGAAAAGGGAGCTGCTATTTGATGAGATAATGGAAAAGGCAATAGACTATTCGATTGGATCTGCGGATCACGGCGAGATAGACAGCTATAACATACTCAACGCCACAAAGCTGGCAATAAAAAGGGCTGTGGATGGTCTAAAGACAAAGCCCGACTACCTCCTTATAGACGCGCTTAAGCTGCCTGAAGTGGACATACCACAAAGGTCTATAATACAGGGAGACAGCAACTCCATATCAATAGCCGCAGCCAGCATACTTGCAAAGGTCTCGAGGGACAGGGTTATGCTTGAATATCATAAAAAGTATCCTGAATACGGGTTTGAAAAGCACAAGGGGTATGGGACGAAGGAGCACTACGAGGCAATACAAAAGCACGGTATAATTGACATACACAGAATGTCTTTTTTAAAGTCGATAATGGGGAAAAGGTAGAATAAAAATTCATATGAGCACTATGTGTACAGGGCGGTGAACAGATGAAGATAAATCCGAATAACCTGCTTAGGGGCGTATATAGTAAAAACATGGCTGAAGTCGACAAGCTTTTGAACAAGGGCGAGATAAAGGCCACTGTAGTTGAATCCAACATGAACAATGTAAAACTGGTGCTTGAAAACGGAAGGCAGCTTTCGGTAAAGAGCAATATACCCCTTGAAAATTTTCTGGGCGAAAAACTCATTTTTAAAATAGTGAAGAGTGAAAATGAGATAGTAATAAGGCCCCAAATACAGGGAACGGCGCAGCAAAGAGAGATGAACATGAAGGCTTCAAAGCTGCTCAGGTCCATGAACATACAGGATACAAGCCAAAACAGAGAGATAGCAAAGGAAATGATGAAAAGCGAGGTTACTGTAAACAAAGAGAATTTTTTTAACATAAAGGAAAATATAAATTCGTTTGAAAAACTGAAATTTGTAATCCAAAGCAACAGCATGGACTTAAAGGGAGAAATTGAAAACATAATCCAAAAGGACATAAAGAACGTGGTAAGGGAAATAGTCATAGGAAACAAAGGAGACAATGTTAAAGAATTATCTAATAAAACGGACATTTCTTCAATAGAAAAAAAGGACCTGATATTCCTATATAAAAATGGACAGGCAATGAACATGGCAAACATTAATGCGCTCAATTCATTTTTATACAATGGTGAAAACATATTTAGCGTGCTGGATTCCCTGGATAACCTGTTTGACAAGGTCTTTAAAATGAGAGTCAAAGATGAAGGCGATGGCGGCAGAAAAGACGGATATAATGGAGACGGGGAAACAGACCCTGCACTAGGAGCAAAAGAGAACGGCAGTGGCGGTGCTTTGCAAAAAGAAGGACTTCAAAATATTATTAAAAATTTAACTGAAAATACGGACGGTGATGGCTCGAAACTGGCGGGCAAAAAGGAGATTTTGAAAGAGGCCGCAGAGGCGATAGACAGACTGCTTGGCGGACTTGAAATGGACAAGGACGAGGCTTTTGAAATGGAAACGGCAAACAATAAGCTTAAATTCCTGTACGACATATCCAAGACTGGAGCATACGTTCAAATACCAATAAATGATGGCCAATCCAAAAGGCTTGTGGAAATGACTGAAAACAAAAAAGGGAAAAAGAGCAAAAAAGACCATGAAAGCTATTCCGTGCTGTTTTCGCTTGACACAGAAAGGTTCAAGAAGGTATCCTGCAGGCTTGAATATTCAGATATAAAGGGGATTGAAGTGATATTTGGCCTCGAAGATGAAAAGGCCGTTAAAAAGTTTAAGTCGAATTCTGCAATGATATATGAGATGCTTCAAGGCCTTAATTTCAAAAATATAAGCGTGAATTTCAAGAAGATTGAAGAATGCGACGTGGTGAGCGTAATAGGGCAGGACGACCAGAACTTTCCTAATTTTGACATATGGGTGTGATTATATGAATGTTAAAAGGGGTATAAAAATCGCGACGGCCATAAAGTATGACATGGATAAGGATTCGGCGCCAAGGCTTGTGGCAAAGGGAGTGGGTATTGTCGCCGAGAACATAATTAAAAAGGCGCAGGAAAACAACATAAAGGTGCTTGAGGATGAAAGTATTTCGCAAAGCCTCATGCAGCTTGAAGTAGAGAGCGAGATACCCGAAGTCATGTATGATGCCGTAGCCAAAATACTTGCGTTCATATATGAAATGGACAGGGATAAAAAAGGCAGGTAATTATGAATAGCAATGTTGAAATTGGACGGGTCGGAGAGGATATAGCAGAATACTTTTTGAGCAAAAAAGGATATAAAATAATCGAGAGGAACTACAGAAAAAGGTTTGGTGAAATAGATATAATAGCAAGTGACAGAGGATGCATAGTATTTGTAGAGGTCAAGACAAGAAGTTCTATACAATTTGGATATCCGGCGCAGGCAGTTGACCATAGAAAGATTAAAAAGATAATGCAGACTGCAAACTGCTATATAGCTCAAGAAGGCATATTTGATGAGGAAATCAGGTTTGACGTAATAGAGGTGTATATTGCGCAAAAGAAAATAAACCACATAGAAGGAGCTTTTTAAGTGTACGGAGGTAGCCAAAATGTTTAAGAAGTTTTACAGCTTGGGACTTTGCGGGATAGAGGCTTTCAACGTGGATGTGGAGATAGATGTTGGAAAAGGCCTTCCGGGATTCACTATAATAGGTCTTCCGGATGCATCCATAAAAGAAGCCAAGGAGAGAATAAAATCCGCAATAAAAAACAGCGGCATGAATTTTCCAAACAAGAAAATACTTGTAAACCTGTCACCTGCAGATATAAAAAAAGAAGGGACTCACTTTGACCTGGCGATGGCAGTGGCCATAATAGGGTGCAGCATGCAATTGGACGAGGCTCTTTCGGGGGAAAGCGTATTCCTTGGAGAGCTTTCGCTTGACGGTAAACTCAGGCCTATAAAGGGTGTGCTGTCAATGCTAATAAAGGCTAAAGAGCTTGGCTACAAAAATGCGTTTGTTCCGCTTGAAAACGTCAAAGAGGCATCTGCTGTAGATGGAATAAAAGTGTATGCGTCAGAAAGATTAAGCCATATTGCAGATTTTTTAAAGGGGGAAGAGGAGATAAACCCTCTTGAGACTAGGAAAATAAATGTTTCAAGCGGAAATTTCAAAGAGGACTTCAGTCAGGTTAAGGGGAATTATGCGGCAAAGAGGGCTGCGGAGATATCGGCCGCAGGAAACCACAATATGATCATGATAGGGCCTCCGGGCTCAGGCAAGACAATGATTGCAAGAAGGATTGCGTCAATAATGCCGGATCTTACGGATTCTGAGATCATAGAGATAAGCCGCATATACAGCTGCAGCGGCCTTTTGGATGACAATATTGGAATTGTGGACAAAAGACCATTTAGATCGCCTCATCATACAGCCACTCAGGCATCCATAATAGGCGGAGGAAGAGACGCCAAGCCGGGAGAGGTTGTACTTTCTCACAGAGGCGTTTTATTTTTGGACGAAATTGCGGAATTTGACAAAAAAACTCTTGAGTGTCTAAGGCAGCCCATAGAAGATGGCTTTGTAGACATAACAAGGCTTAAAATAAGCGCTAGGTATCCTTCGAAGTTTCTCCTCGTATCAGGGCTTAATCCATGTCCTTGCGGTTATTATGGTCATCCGAGCATAGAGTGCAAGTGCAGTCAAAACGAAGTCGCCAGATATTTAAACAGGCTGTCGGGGCCTCTTCTTGACAGATTCGACTTGTTCATAGAAATGATTCCCATGGACTATTCCCAGCTCACAAACGAGTCCTGTGAAGAAAAGTCTTCAGACATAAAATCAAGAGTTGAAATGGCAAGGCTAGTTCAAAAGAAACGATTTGCCGGACTGGACATGAAAAGCAACAGCGAAATTCAATCAAGCCAGATTGAAGAATTCTGCTGCTTAAACAATGATTCAAAAGAGTTTTTGAAAAAAATTTTTGAAAAGTTCAATTTGACAATAAGATCATACTATAAGCTCTTAAAAGTAGCCAGAACCATTGCAGACGTTGAAGGGAGCAAGGCTGTCCAGATAAGCCACATATCCGAGGCTTTTTCATTTAGAAAAGCGTATTATTCTTACTGGAGGTAGTATTATGGACAAAAGCGACATTTACCTTTTATTATGGTGTATAGATGGGGTTGGATACAAGACAATACGAAATATAGAGGAGTACATAGGTGATATAAATAAGATTTTGGACTGCGACAGTAGAAATATAAGAGACATGGATTTTATATCTGAAAAGGCTATGAAAAACATCATCAAATATAAGACCAAGACGTATTTGGAAGATATAAAGGGGAAGCTGGATAAATATGAGATTGGATATGTGACTGTTGACAAAGAAGGCTACCCGGGCAAGCTCAAAAATATATTTGACCCGCCGTATGTTCTTTTCTACAAGGGCAACAGGGAGAGGCTTGATGATTTTTCGATTGCAATTGTAGGCGCCAGAAGACCTACGGGATACGGCTCGATTTGCGCAAGGAAGTTTTCGAAAGAACTTTCAGAGCAGGGGGTAAGCGTGGTAAGCGGAATGGCCTTTGGAATAGACTCATGCAGTCATGAGGCCGCAATGGCGGGAGCGGGAAAAACGGTGGCAGTGCTGGGATCTTCTCTTGACAGGCCATATCCTATCAGGAACAAAGGTCTTATGGAGAGGATAATTGAAAATAATGGAACTGTCATATCGGAATACCCGCCGGAAACGGACGCTATTCCAGGATTCTTCCCAATGAGAAACAGGATAATAAGCGGAATTTCAAACGGAGTATTAGTAGTTGAAGCTGCTAAAAAGAGCGGATCTCTAATAACAATGGACTACGCACTTGAGCAGGGGAAAAATGTATTTGCAGTTCCGGGAAATATCAATTCCAGAATGAGCGAAGGGACAAATTCCATAATAAAAGAAGGGGCAAAACTTGTCACATGCGCGCAGGACATACTTGAAGAGTATGGTATAAAAACATGCATACATAAAAGGGAATTTAAAGAAAATGTAAAACTTTCAAAACTCGAGAAAAAGATAGTGGATCTGTTGGAAACGAACGGGAGCATGCATGTGGACATTATATGTGCAAGTACAGGCATTTGCATAAAGGATATACTTGGGGTGTTGAATATTTTACAAATTAAAGGTATAGTATTAGAATTAGGAGGGAATGTATATTCTGTAACAATATAAGCATGTTGAAATAGATGGCTATGCAGTATATTCAAATTGCTATTTATTTTCAAATAAATATTTTGAAACATAATTTTCGGAGGTGTACCTTTTAATGGCAAAGAATTTGGTTATAGTTGAATCACCAGCCAAAGCTAAGACGATAGGAAAATTTCTAGGGAAAAATTACAAAGTCAAGGCCTCCATAGGACATGTAAGGGACTTACCTAAAAGCAAGCTTGGTGTGGATATAGAAAATAATTTCGAGCCCCAGTATATAACTATAAGGGGTAAGGGGCCTACAATAAATGAAATAAAAAAAGAGGCGAAAAAGGTAGACAGGATATATCTCGCGACCGACCCCGACAGAGAGGGCGAGGCGATTTCGTGGCATCTGGCAAACATACTCAAACTTGAAGAGAAGGATAAATGTAGGATAGAGTTTAACGAGATAACAAAGGATGCCATAAAAAAGGCCATAAAGAGCCCGAGGGAAATAGACATGAGCCTTGTAGACGCACAGCAGGCCAGAAGGGTTCTTGACAGGCTTGTTGGATACCAGATAAGCCCTCTTTTGTGGAGAAAGCTTAGAAAAGGCCTCAGCGCAGGAAGGGTTCAGTCTGCAGTAGTGAAGATAATATGCGACAGGGAAAGGGAGATAGAAGCGTTTGAGCCGCAGGAATACTGGACGCTCCAAGTGACAGTGGAAAACAAGAATTCGGAGAATGTCGAATTTAAATTCCATGGGGATTCAAAAAAGAAGATAGACATAAACAACAAAGAGGAAATGGACAAGATACTCTCGCAGATAAAAGGCGAAAATCTTGCAGTGGAGCAGATAGAGACAAAGGAGAGAAAGAGAAAGTCGCTTGCGGCTTTCACAACAAGTTCGCTTCAGCAGGAAGCCTCAAGCAGGCTTAATTTTTCGACTAAAAAGACTATGATGATAGCCCAGCAGCTATATGAAGGGATAGAAGTCAAAGGAGAGGGAACGGTAGGACTTGTATCATATATAAGGACCGATTCCACAAGAATATCCGATGAGGCACTTGAAAAAGGAAAGGGCTTCATAGTTGAAAATATAGGGACTGAGTATTTCAAAGGCTATAAAAAAAGCCCCAAAAAGAATGAAAAAAAGGTTCAAGACGCTCATGAGGCCATAAGGCCAACATATGTCGAAAAGACGCCTGACCAGATAAAAGACTCGCTTTCGCCTCAGCAGTACAAGCTTTACAAGCTCATATGGGAAAGGTTTGTGGCATCAATGATGTCTGATGCAGTATACGAGGGTCAGAGCATAATTGCAAATGCAGGCGGATACAGCTTTAAGGCAAATGGCTCAAAACTTAAGTTTGAAGGTTTTTTAAAGGTATATACATTCGCAAAGCAGGAAGACACAATACTTCCTCACATAGATGAAAATGAAGTGCTTAAAATGGTGGAGACCCTTCCGAAGCAGCATTTCACTCAGCCGCCGCCAAGGTATTCGGAAGCATCACTCGTAAAAACGCTTGAAGAACTTGGAATAGGAAGACCGAGTACGTATTCGCCTACAATATCTACAATACTTGCAAGAGGATATGTTGAAAAAGAGGCAAATAGCCTTGTTCCATCCGAACTAGGAGAGATAGTAAATGAGATAATGGAGCAAAACTTTGAGTATGTAATAGACGTGAAGTTTACGGCCGACATGGAAAGCAAGCTCGATCTCATCGAGGAAGGCAGCCTTGAGTGGAAAAAGATTGTCGAGGAGTACTACGGACCTCTTGAAGAGGCGCTCAAGAAGGCGGAAGAGACTATAGAAAAGGTTTCAATGGAAGAGGAAACTGATGAAATCTGTGAAAAATGTGGATCGAATATGGTCATCAAATACGGAAGATACGGTAAGTTCATGGCGTGCAAGAACTACCCTGAATGTAAAAATACAAAGCCAATACTGAACAAGACCGGCACAATATGTCCTAAATGTCAAAAGGGAGAGGTTGTGGAAAGAAGGAGCAGGAAGGGCAGAGTTTTTTATGGATGCTCAGAATATCCTGAATGCGATTTTGTATCGTGGGCAAAGCCTACGGGCGAGAACTGTCCGCAGTGCTCGGAATATCTTGTGGAAAAAAGAACAAAGAAGAGAGAATACGTAAAATGCTCGAATAAAGATTGCGACTATGAAAAAGATTTAAAATAATTAGACATTTGAGAATAAATTGATATTGATAAATCCGCGACAGTATGATAATATTCAGTTGTGCTTTGTATACATTTAAAGTCGAAAACTACGTTTAAAAATAAACGAACAGGTAATATTTATATAGTGGAAGATGCACTTAAAGTAAAAAACAAAACCGAGGAGGATTTTTATGGCTAGCGAATTGCTGAGTAAAACTAGAAAATTAAACGGGATTCTTCAAAAATCGGGATCGAATCCTGTTTCATTTTCAGAACTGTGCAAAATACTGAGTGAGGTCTTAAATGCAAACGTATATATAGTGAATACGGCAGGAAAGGTGCTTGGACTTGAGCTTACGCATGTTTCGGACAGCTCAACTATAGTGGACGAGGAGACCGGAGAGGAAAAATTCCCGGAGGAATATTCTGAAAACCTTATGAGGATAAACCAGACGGTATACAACCTTACAAAAGACGAGTTCTTGAAGGTTTTCAAATACGATATAGAAAGCTACAACAAGTTTGCAACTATAGTGCCTCTTATGGGAAGTGGAACAAGACTTGGAACAATGCTTCTTTCAAGATACGATGAAGAGTTTTGCGACGAGGACCTGGTGCTTGCCGAGTACAGTGCTACAATAGTAGGTCTTGAGATACTAAGGGCAAAGAGTGACGAGCTTGAAGAGGAAATGAGGAAAAAGGCCGTGGTTCAAATGGCTGTGGGAACGCTTTCTTATTCGGAGCTTGAAGCCGTGGAGCACATATTCGACGAGCTTGACGGAGAGGAAGGGCTTCTCGTGGCAAGCAAGATAGCCGACAGAGTGGGAATAACAAGGTCTGTAATAGTAAATGCACTTAGAAAGTTTGAAAGTGCTGGAGTGATTGAATCCAGGTCTCTTGGAATGAAGGGAACTCACATAAAGATACTGAATGACAAGCTTATGGATGAGCTTAAAAAACTTAAAGGTTAAGAGTGAAAGTAGGGTTTCCCTACTTTTATTTTTTTAGGAGGATTTAAATGCTAAAACCGCTTGCAGAGAGAATGAGACCTGCAAAAATTGAGGATATGATAGGGCAAAGTCATATAATAGGAAAAGGGAAAGCGCTTGCAAATATGATAAATGCCAAAAGGATTACGAATATGATACTTTATGGGCCGTCTGGAACGGGCAAGACTAGCCTTGCAAATATAATTTCACATACCCTCGATATGGAGTTTTTTAATATAAACGCAACGACTTCATCAGTTTCAGACATAAAGCAGGTGATATCCAAAAGCAATGAGATATCGAATGTCAATGGAATAATACTATATATAGATGAAATACAAAGCTTCAACAAAAAACAGCAGCAGACAATACTTGAATACATTGAAAATGGGAAAATCACCCTTATAGCAAGCACTACTGAAAATCCGCACCACTATGTTTATAATGCGCTTTTAAGCAGGTCTATAGTGTTTGAATTCAAGCCGCTAGGGACAAGTGACATAGTAAAGGGGCTGCAAAAGGCCATAGGGCTTCTTGAAGAGGATGAGTTTGACGGATATACAATAAACTACGAAAAAGAGGCTTTTGAAAAAATAGCTGTGTTTTCAAATGGAGATCTTAGAAAGGCCATAAACATACTGGAGGCGGCGATGTTTTCGCTGGATATAAGCGAAGACATGGAGCTGACTTTGGTCTCATCATCTATAGAAAACGGCCTGGACATAAAGATGATAAGTTACGACAGGTCGGGTGATAACCACTATGACATACTCAGCGCATTCCAAAAGTCTATAAGGGGAAGCGATGTGGATGCATCGCTTCACTATCTGGCAAGACTCATAAAGGCGGGGGACTTGCAGTCGATAACAAGAAGGCTCATTGTAATAGCGTCTGAAGACATAGGGCTTGCATATCCGAATGCCATAAGCATAGTGAAGGCCTGCACAGACAGTGCAAACCAGCTTGGATTTCCGGAAGCGAGAATTCCGCTTGCACAGGCGGTGATACTTCTGGCGTCGTCTCCGAAGTCCAATTCGGTTCTTACAGCCATAGACAGGGCTCTTAGCGATATTGAAAGCAAGGATATAGGACAAATTCCAATGCACATAAGGGACAGTCACTACAGAGGCTCACAAAATATGGGTAGGGGAGTAGGGTACAAATATCCACACAATTATGAAAACTCGTATGTACATCAAAAGTACATGCCTGAAAACATTCAAAATTCAAAATACTATACACCGGCGGACAATAAATTTGAAAAAAGCGCATTTGAATATTTAAATTCAATAAAGAAAAAAGGGGTGTAATAGTTTCAGTGCGCTGAAAACAGGGTAAATTTGATTAGAGAAATATTTTTTGATTAAATTTTTTTGTCCGGTAAAACAAACTGTGATGTATGTAAACAGGCGACAACGACTTGCGGGTGCCATACAAATGGATTATTGTTTAATATGTCACAAAATAAAGTGAAATGGATAAAAACAGGTCATAAATAAAAAAAGAATAGCATAAAATACTTTTTTATTCTATAATATCCTGATAAGGATATTGAAATATTAGGTTTTTTATGATATCATTCTAATAAATTTATCAAAATGAAGTATATTGTCGATACAATAAAAAATATACGCCATTATACGAACAAAAAGTCATAATTTTTGAATTAGGAGTTGATAAGTGTGGTTAGAGAATTTAAAAAAGTTCTTGTGGCAAATCGTGGTGAAATAGCTATAAGAGTATTCAGAGCTTGTTCAGAGCTTGGAATAAGAACAGTGGGTGTTTATACAGAAGAAGACAAATATGGTCTTCACAGAACAAAAGCAGATGAGTCATACCTTATAGGAGAGGGAAAAGGGCCTATAGAGGCATATCTTGACATTGACGGGATAATACATCTTGCCAAGAAAAAAGGCGTAGATGCAATACACCCAGGATATGGATTCCTTTCTGAAAACCCTGAATTCGTGAAAAAATGCGAAAGAAACGGCATAGCTTTCATAGGGCCTTCGGCAGAGACCATGGAAAAAATGGGAGACAAGATAAGCTCTAAGAAAATGGCAGCTGAAGTTGGAGTTCCAACGATTCCGGGGGTCGACCACCAGATAATGAATGTGGAAGAGGCTAAGGAAGTAGCGGCAAAGGTAGGATATCCTGTAATACTAAAGGCGTCTAATGGCGGCGGCGGAAGAGGTATGAGGATAATAGAAAAAGAAGATGATTTGGTGCTTGGTTTTGAAAGTGCTGTCAGCGAATCTCAAAAGGCGTTTGGAAGCTCTGCGGTGTTCATTGAAAAATACCTTAGAAGTCCAAAACACATAGAGGTTCAGATTCTTGGAGACAAGCACGGCAACATAGTTCACCTTTACGAAAGGGATTGCTCTGTACAAAGAAGACACCAGAAGATAGTCGAGTATGCTCCAGCATTCTCTCTTTCTGATGATTTAAGACATAGCATATGTGAAGATGCCGTAAAACTTGCAAAGCATGTTGACTATTCAAATGCCGGAACTCTTGAGTTCCTAGTTGACGATGCGGGAAATCACTACTTCATAGAGATGAATCCTAGAATACAGGTTGAGCACACTGTTACTGAAATGATAACTGGAATAGACCTTGTTCAAAGCCAGATACTGGTAGCTCAGGGATGCGAGCTTTCAGGACCTGAAATAAACATAAAATCACAAGATGACATAAAAATAAATGGTTATTCTATACAGTCAAGAATAACAACTGAAGACCCTAAAAACAATTTCATGCCAGATACTGGAAGGATAGACGTTTACAGAACTGGTTCAGGATTTGGAATAAGACTTGATGGAGGAAATGGATTCTCAGGATCTGAAATCACTCCATTCTACGACAGTCTTCTTGTAAAGACAATATCGTGGGACAGAACATTCAAAGGTGCAGCAAGAAAGGCCATGCGTTCGCTTAAAGAGCTTCGTGTAAGAGGCGTAAAGACAAACGTAGGATTCCTTCTTAACGTACTTAGCCATGAAAAATTCCTTGAAGGACAATGCGATACAAAATTTGTGGATGACACAAGAGAACTGTTTGAGATAGAGGAAGGAAGAGACAGGGCTACAAGAATACTTAACTTCATAGGAAACGTAATGGTAAATGAAAGAAAAGGCGAAAAGCACGACTTTGAAAACGTAATTGCGCCAGACGTATCTATGCTTGATGTGAAAAAGGGATCTAGGGATATGCTTCAGGAAATGGGAGCAGCAAAATATGCACAGTGGGTGAAAGACCAAAAGAAACTTCTTATCACAGACACTACAATGAGGGATGCCCACCAGTCGCTTGTGGCTACAAGATTCAGAACTAACGACTTCCTTAAGGTATCGGAAGCTACAAGCAAATACATGAACGACCTGTTCTCTCTTGAAATGTGGGGAGGAGCTACATTCGACGTTGCATACAGATTCCTTAAGGAGTCGCCATGGAGAAGACTTGAGCAGCTTAGAGAAAACATCCCTAATGTTATGTTCCAGATGCTTCTTAGAGCTTCAAATGCCGTGGGATATAGAAACTATCCGGACAATGTTATAAAGCAGTTCATAAAAGAGTCTGCAGACGCAGGAATAGACGTATTTAGAATATTCGACAGCCTTAACTGGGTTGAGAACATGAAGCTTCCTATAGCAGAAGCGCTGAAGACAGGAAAGTTTGTAGAGGCTTCGCTCTGCTACACGGGAAACATACTTGATGAGAGCAAGACAAAATACAACCTTGAATACTACGTTAACATGGCCAAGGAGCTTGAGAGCCTTGGAGTCCACATGATAGCAATAAAGGACATGGCAGGACTGCTAAAGCCATATGCCGCACACAAGCTTATAACGGCGCTTAAGCAGGAAACTTCGCTACCAGTTCACCTTCACACTCACGACACAAGCGGCAACGGAATAGCAACGCTTATGATGGCTGCGGATGCGGGTGTGGACGTTGTAGACTGTGCACTTGAAGCTATGTCAGGTCTTACAAGCCAGCCGTCTCTAAACAGCCTTGTAGAGGCTCTTGGCGGCTCGGAAAGAGAGACTGGCCTTAGCATGGAGAACATAGGAAAACTGGATGAGTACTACAAGCAGCTAAGAGGCGTGTACCACGGATTTGAAAGTGACCTTAAGACGTCTTCTGCGGAGATATACAAGTATGAGATTCCTGGAGGCCAGTATTCGAACCTTAAGCCTCAGGTTGAAAGCCTTGGACTTGGAGGAAGATTCAAGGAAGTCAAGGAAAAATACAAAATGGCAAATGAGCTTCTTGGAGATATAATAAAGGTTACGCCATCATCTAAAGTGGTTGGGGACCTTGCAATATTCATGGAGAAAAATGAGCTTGACAATGAAAACATATATGAGGCAGGAAAGAACCTTTCATTCCCAGACTCTGTAGTCGACTACTGCAAGGGTATGATAGGACAGCCTGTCGGAGGATTCCCAAAAGAGCTTCAGGACATAGTGCTAAAGGGAGAAGAGCCTATAACTTCAAGACCTGGAGAACTTCTTGAAGATGAAGATTTTGACAAGATAAAGGAATACCTTAAAGAAAAGCATGGAATAAAAGATGCAAACATGAGAAATGTAATAAGCTATTGCCTGTATCCTAAGGTTTACGAGGACTACCTAAAACATTACATGAGTGAATACACTGACATTTCGAGACTGGAAAGCCATGTGTTCTTCCACGGACTTAGAAAGGGAGAGGAATGCGAAGTTGAGATAGAAGAAGGAAAGACTCTATCTATAAGACTTATAGACATCGGCGATGCAAAGAGCAGCGGAATGAAGACAGTGACATTCGAACTTAACGGAATAAGAAGAGAAGTAGAAATAGAAGACATGAATGCGCAGTCTGCTGAAGACCACATACTAAGGGCTGACATGTCAGACAAGCTTCAGGTGGGCGCGAGCATACCAGGAAAAGTAATAAAGATTATAGCAAAAGAGGGAGACGTAGTAGAAGAGAACCAGCCTCTTATAGTTATAGAAGCCATGAAAATGGAAACTACAATAGTTTCAAAGTGCAATGGTGTAATAGAAAAAGTATATGTAGAAGAAGGAAAAATGGTTTCAGACAAGCAACTTCTAATATCGCTTAAAGAACAGTAAAAATATAAATGTCATCAAAATAGAGCCGCCGGGATTACCCGGCGGCTTTTGCGCGTAAACAGGCATACAAGTGGACTGCAGCAGATTGTGAAAAGGTTTTCAAAAAAAACAACTTGGGAATGTTGACAAAAAAGAGACGCTGTAATATACTTTACCTAAGAATTCCTATCGGTTTACTAGGGATTGAAAGAAGGTGATCTTTTGATTTTATCTACAAAGGGAAGATATGGACTTAAGGCAATGTTTGCACTTGCTCTCAATGAAGGCAAGGGTCCATTGGCCCTAAAATATATAGCAAAGCAGCAAAACGTTTCAGAGCAGTACCTTGAACAGATCATGTCACCGCTTAAAAGGGCGAAGCTTGTAAAGAGCGTAAGGGGTTCTCAGGGAGGATACCTTCTGGCAAAGCAGTCAGGTGAGATAACTGTTGGGGATGTAATAAGGGTTCTTGAAGGGCCGCTTGTACCATCGGAATGCGTTGTGGATGAGGATTCATGTGAGAACGCAGAGATTTGCGTAACAAAAGAAGTCTGGGAAAAAATGAAAAAAAGCATAGATTCAGTAATGGATGGAATAACTCTTGAAGACATGGTAAAAGACCATCACAAAAAAATGCAGATAGAAATCAAAATTAAAAGATAGGAGCTGAATTATATGGAAACAAGAAAGATATATATGGATTATGCAGCAACTACACCAATAAAAAAAGAAGTTGTCGAAGCTATGCTTCCATATCTTAATGAAGAATTCGGGAATCCGTCAAGCGTTCACTCTTTCGGAAGAAGCGTGAAAAATGCCATAACAGAGGCTAGAGCCACTATCGCAAAGGCAATAAATGCAAAGCCTGAAGACATATTCTTTACAGGCGGAGGGTCTGAAGCGGACAATATGGCAATAAAGGGAATAGCTTTTGCATACAAAGACAAGGGAAATCACATAATAACATCTAAAATAGAGCACCACGCAGTGCTTCACGCCTGCGAATACCTTGAAAAGCATCACGGCTTTGAAGTTACATACCTTGATGTGGACGAGTATGGAATAGTAAAAATGGAAGATCTTAAAAATGCCATAAAGGACACTACCATACTCATAACGGTTATGTATGCCAACAACGAAATAGGAAGCGTTCAGCCGATCAGGGAGATTGCCCAGATAGCAAAGGAAAAGAAAGTGTTCTTCCACACTGATGCTGTTCAGGCGCTTGGAAATATAGAAATAGACGTACAGGAACTCGGGGTAGACCTTATGGCCATAACTGCACACAAGATATACGGGCCTAAGGGAATAGGAGCCCTCTATATGAGAAAGGGAATAAAGCTTCACCCGCTTATACACGGAGGAGCCCAGGAAAGAAGAAAAAGGGCAGGAACTGAAAATGTTGCAGGAATAATGGCTTTTGCAAAGGCAGTAGAGCTTGCAACTTCAAACATAGACGAGCACATAAAAAAGACTACGCAGCTTAGAGACAAGCTTATAAATTCTGTAATGGAAAGAATACCTCACACTATATTAAATGGCCACCCTACAAAGAGGCTTTCTGGGAATGCAAACTTCTGCTTTAAATTCATAGAGGGAGAAGCAATACTTCTAAGTCTTGACATTGTAGGAATCGCAGGATCAAGTGGCTCGGCATGCACTTCGGGATCACTGGATCCGTCGCATGTCCTTATGGCCATAGGGCTTCCGCATGAGATAGCCCATGGCTCACTCAGACTTTCAATAGGAGATATGACAAGGGAAGAGGACATAGAATATGTTGTAGGCCATCTTGAAAAAATAGTTGAAAGATTAAGAGGAATGTCTCCTCTATACGATAAGTTTATGAAAGGGGAAAAAGCTCATGTATAATGAAAAGGTTATGGAGTATTTTGTAAATCCAAGAAACGTAGGTGTAATACCTAATGCAGACGGCATAGGAGAAGCGGGAAGCCCGGCATGTGGAGACGAAATGAAGGTTTACCTTAAAATAGAAGGAGATGTAATAGTGGATGTGAAATTCCAAACTTACGGATGCGCATCGGCAATTGCAAGCTCAAGTATGGCTACTGAAATGGTAAAGGGAAAGACTATAAAGGAAGCCCTAGCGCTTACAAACAAGGATGTTGTAGAGGCCCTAGGAGGACTTCCGGGACCTAAGATACACTGTTCGGTTCTTGCAGAGCAGACGATAAAAAGGGCTCTACTAGACTATGCCAACAGGCACAATATCCACATAGAAGAGCTTGACGGCATAGAATTTGAAGATGTTCATCACGATCACGACCACGAAGAAGAGTAAGATTTCAAAAGACCTGCATAGTCAGCAGGTCTTTTTTATTGATTAAAGTTAGCGTTTGTTGTAATATTATGTGAAGTAGGCTTATATTATGAAGATGGGTGGTTTTATGAAAAAAAGAGTAATGATAGGAATGAGCGGCGGCGTGGACAGTTCCGTTGCTGCATACCTTTTAAAAGAGCAGGGATACGATGTAATAGGAGTGTTTATGAAACTTTGGGACGGCGAAGCTGAAAGAGAAAAGGCTTGCTGCTCGCTGTCGGCTGTTGAAGATGCGAGGATGGTTGCCGAAAAGATTGGAATACCGTTTTATGTGCTCAACATGAGGGACGTTTTCAAAGAGAAGGTCGTAGACTACTTTGTGGACGAATACCTGAACGGGAAAACTCCAAACCCTTGCATAGCGTGCAACAAGCACATAAAATTCGACGCGTTTTTAAAGAAGGCCCAAATGCTTGAATGCGACTATGTGGCCACGGGGCACTATTCGAAGGTCGAGCATGACAGTGAAAGCGGCAGATACCTTCTCAAAAAATCCGATACGGATGAAAAAGACCAGACATATGCGCTATACAACATGACGCAGTACCAGCTGGAGAGGACACTGCTTCCACTTGGAAACTACAACAAGGACCAGATAAGGGAAATCGCCGCAAAGATAGGCCTTGTGACCGCAAACAAGCCTGACAGCCAGGAAATATGCTTTGTGGAAGACGATGACTACTACAGGTTCATAAAAGAGTATTCCCAAAAGGACATACCTTGCGGAGACTTCGTGGACAAGAACGGAAAAGTGCTTGGAAAACACAGGGGCATAGTAAAGTATACGGTAGGCCAGAGAAAGGGCCTTGGGATAGCGCTTGGAAAGCCGGCATACGTAGTGGGCATAAATGCAAAGAAAAACCAGGTCATAATAGGAGACAATGAAGACGTCTTCAAAAAGGGCCTCATAGCAAAAGACTTCAATCTCATATACTGCGACGAGATTGAAGACGGAATGACTGTATACGCAAAGGTGAGATACAGCGCAAAGGCCAAAAAGGCAAACATATACAAGATAGGCAGGGACAAGGTCAAAATAGTCTTTGAAAACGCTGAAAGGGCCATAACCCCTGGCCAGTCAGTTGTAATATACAAGGGAGACTATGTGTTTGGCGGAGGAATAATAGAAAAGGCCATATAATATGTAGTATACAACTTTATTTTATCCTTATGATATTGACATAATTAAACTGTATGTATTAATATTTAAAGTATGACTTACTAAATAAAGACAAATGCTGCAAGCATGCTCTATATAATAGTCCTTTGCCTCGCTTTGAGAAGCAGGAGGCGAGGGATTTATTTTTACATGCTTGTTTCTTAGGGAGGTAGCAAATGAAAAAGCTAGGTTTAAATGAAATAAGGAAAAGATTTCTTGATTTTTTTGAATCAAAGGACCACTATGTAAGACAGAGTTATCCGCTGGTACCGCAGGGAGACGACAGTCTACTGCTTATAAATGCGGGAATGGCCCCTATGAAGGCATATTTCATGGGAAAGGAAGAGCCTCCTAAAAAGAGAATGGCTACATGCCAAAAATGTATAAGAACAGGTGATATAGAAAATGTAGGCGTTACGGCAAGACACGCCACATTCTTTGAAATGCTTGGAAACTTCTCTTTTGGAGACTATTTCAAAAGAGAGTCAATAAACTGGGGATGGGAGTTTGTTACAAAGCACCTTGAAATACCGGCTGACAAAATTTGGATAAGCGTATATGAGGATGACGACGAGGCGTTTGAAATATGGAACAAGGAAGTTGGAATTCCTGCCGAAAGAATGGTGAGACTGGGAAAAGAGGACAACTTCTGGGAGATAGGAGTGGGACCTTGCGGACCTTGCTCGGAGCTTTACTATGACAGAGGCGAAGCGTACGGATGCGGCAGCCCAGACTGCAAGCCTGGATGCGACTGCGACAGATACCTTGAGTTTTGGAACCACGTGTTCACTCAGTTCGACAAGGATGAAGAGGGAGTATACCATCCGCTGCCAAGCCCAAACATAGATACGGGTATGGGCCTTGAAAGAATGGCATGCATAATGCAGGATGTAAACACTATATTTGAAGTTGACACAATAAGGCACATACTAAACGGCGTACTTGCAATTTCAGGGGCAGAATACGGAAAAGACGCCAAAAACGACACGTCTATAAGGATAATAACAGACCACGTAAGGGCCGTTACATTCATGATAGCAGATGGAGTTCTTCCGTCTAACGAGGGAAGAGGATACGTGCTTAGAAGGCTTCTTAGAAGAGCGGCAAGACACGGAAAACTTCTTGGCGTAGAAGGGGCATTCCTTGTAAACCTTATGGAAAAAGTTATAGAGGTGAGCGGAGACGCATATCCTGAGCTTATAGAAAAAAGAGATTACATCAAAAAGATACTTAGAATAGAGGAAGACAGATTCCAGGAGACAATAGACCAGGGTATGGACATGCTTAAAGACCATATGGAAAATGTAAAGGCTTCAGGAAGCGATACCATATCAGGAGAAGACGCATTCAAGCTTTATGACACATACGGATTCCCTGTAGACCTTACAAAGGAGATTGCAGAAGAAGAAGGCCTAAATGTGGACGAAGAGGGCTTTGAATCTGAAATGGAAAAGCAAAGGGAAAGAGCGAGAAGCGCAAGAGGAGACATGGAAGGCGCAGGCTGGAAGGAAGACGTATTTGACAGCCTTGACAGCAGCATAAAGAGCGAATTCATGGGATATGAAAAGCTGCAGATGGAATCTACAGTGCTTGTAATAGTTAAAGAAAATGAGCTTGTGGACTCTGCATCTGAAGGCGAAAAGGTAACAATAATACTGGACAAGACTCCTTTTTATGCTGAAAGCGGAGGCCAGGCAGGCGACAAGGGAGAGCTTATATCAGGTGGATTCAAGGCAAGAGTTACAGATACTCAAAAAGGTCTAAATGCAAGAATACACCATGAAGTGGTAGTTGAAAGCGGCCAGATAAAAACAGGCCAGAGGGTAGACGCACTTGTACTTGAAGAGATGAGAATGGCTACTGGAAGAAACCACACTGCAACGCACATGCTTCACACTGCGCTTAAGCATGTACTTGGAACTCACGTAGAGCAGTCTGGATCCCTTGTAAGCCACGAAAAACTTAGATTCGACTTTACTCATTTCGAGTCGATATCAAAAGAAGAACTTCTTGAGGTTGAGAGAATAGTAAACATAAACATACTTAAGGCTCACAAGGTAGACGTCATAGACGCTTCACTGGAAGAGGCAAAGAAAATGGGAGCAACTGCACTGTTTGGAGAAAAATACGGAGACAGGGTAAGGGTTGTAAAAATGGGAGACTACTCAATGGAGCTTTGTGGAGGAACTCATCTTGAAAACACTTCGCAGGTAGGACTTTTCAAAATACTTTCTGAAAGCGGAGTTGCAGCCGGAGTAAGAAGAATAGAGGCTGTAACGGGAATGGCGGTTTACAACATGCTTAACCAAAAGCAGGCCCTTATAGAGGAAGTGTGCTCTGTGCTAAAGGCCAAGGAGGACAATATTGTAAACAGGTCAGGCGCAGTTATGAGCCAGATGAAGGACATGGAGAAAGAGATAAGCTCAATGAAGTCTAAGCTGCTTTCAAGCTCAATAGACGACATATTGAATAATAAAGAGAGCGTTGACGGAGTAGGCTTTATAGCTTATAAGTTTGAAAACACTGACATGGATTCTCTAAGAGACAGTGCCGACAAACTTAGAGACAAAATGGGATCTGCTGTGATAGTTCTTGCGAATATAGATGGAGACAAGGTAAACTTTGTATGCGCTGCGACAAAGGACCTTATGGCCAAGGGAGTGCACGCAGGAAACATAGTTAAAGAGGTTGCAAAAATGACTGGAGGAGGCGGCGGTGGAAGGCCAGACATGGCTCAAGCCGGTGGAAAAGACCCTTCTAAAGTCGATGAGGCGCTTTCGAAAGTTGCGGATATAATAAAGTCTCAGCTAAAATAGAATACATTTAATGTAAATTAATAAGGAGCAGTTTATTCTGCTCCTTATTCGACTAATTCAAGACTAAGGTCATTGTGGTGTGTTATAATGTCATAAGAGGTAAAATTTATTATATTAGAAGGTGATAATATGACTTTTGAGAATAAAAACACAATGAAATTTGAGGCGGTAAAAGACGAAAATATGACTCCGAAGCAGGTGCTTGAAATAGTGTATGAGGCACTTGTAGAAAAGGGATATAATCCCATAAACCAGCTTGTAGGATATATACTATCAGGAGACCCGACTTATATAACAAGCCATAAGAGTGCCAGAAGCGTAATAAGAAAAGTGGAGCGAGATGAACTTATAGAGGAACTTTTAAAGTCATACTTGCAGGGAAAGTAGGTATATAGTGTGAAGGGAAGATTTACCGCAGTTTTTTTGACTATCCTTTTTGTTTTGCAGTCTATTTTTGCAAGCAGCTATGCCCAGAATGAAAGCGGAAAAGTAATACTCATAATGCTTAGCAGGACGGGAATGGAGGATATGCTCGAAATAAAGTCTATAAAAGAGGAATTGGAAAGCAGGGGCTATGTATCGCTTATGAATATCAAAGGTTCGAAGGGAACCAGCGATATAAGGTCGTATGCATCCATTGGATGGGGAACAAGGGCGTATTTAAAGCCTGAAGACATAGACTTTGTCACTTCGGACGATGAAAATAGAGTCATATTCAAAAGAAGAACTGGCATCGAGCCAAAGCATATAAACAACATAAACATAAACATGCTCAAAAGCAGCAATGAGTCTGGGGAGTACGGAGCCTATCTGGGGATTCTCCAAAAAGAGCTGAGTAAAAATGGAAAGACCATAAGTGTAATAGGAAATTCAGACATTCCAGAAAAAAATCACAGCTATGCCTCTCTTTTGGCCATGGATGAAAATGGCAGTATAGAAAGCGGAAAGATAGACGGCATAAATGTTCAGGATGATTACATGCCATTTGGAATGAGAACAGATTACGAGGCTTTGAAAGAATATACGAGGGACTATTACTCGAAGTCTGATGTTTTGGCTATTGAACTTGGGGATACAAGCAGGCTGGACCTTTACAGGGAAAACCTGAACCAAAAGACATACGGTGAAATGCAAAATAAGATATACGGCAACATAAGTGATTATATATCCTATGTAATGTCAGATTTGGCAGATGCTAAGGACAGGATATATATAGTGTCTCCATATCCTACTCTTTTGGAATATAAAAATTATAAGAGGCTTTCTCCCGCATTCATTTTTGAAGGGCAGGGAAAGGGCGTGTTATACTCCAATACTACAAGGAGAGAAGGCGTAATAGGAAATGTGGACATAGCGGCCGATGTGCTTGACTATTTTGGAATAAAGTCAGATTTCATGGTTGGAAGAAGCATACAAAAGATAGAAAGAAGCGACAATACTGAGTTTTTAGGGTCTGAATTTGAAAAGATGAGCACTACATATCAGCTCAGGATGCCAGTGCTCTACAGCTATGCGGTGTTTGAGATGCTCCTTTGGATATCGATATTCATATGCATACTGATAAAAGGTATGATTCCTAAAAAGGTTTTCAGTGTACTCTCGGAGGTGCTGCAGCTTACTGTTGTGATGCCGTTTGTGCTACTGGTTGAGCCGATATTTGGAGCCACCTCAAAATCTCCTGTATTGGCTATAATAATATCTCTTACAGTGATACTGTACATCGCGCTCAAAAAGCTTATTAAGGGAAATATAGAAAGGTTCATGGTCATAAGCATGATGACAGGCATTGGAATACTTGCAGATGCAGCTACAGGCCAGGAACTCATTAAAAGGTCTATATTCGGATATGACGCTATGATAGGAGCGAGATACTACGGGGTTGGAAACGAGTACATGGGAATACTGATAGGAGCCAGCCTGCTTTCTGTTGCAGGGCTATTGCAAAAGGAAAAGATAAAAAAGGCTGCTGCGATCATAATGCTTGCAATCACCATAGTAATACTGGGATTCCCTAAAATGGGCGCAAATGTAGGTGGAACTATAACCGCATCATTTTGCTTTCTTTTCTTTGTACTCAGGATGTACAATGTAAAAATCGACTTTAAAAAGCTAGTTGCAATATCAGCCTTTGTATGCGTCGTAGTGGCTGGAATGGCATTTATAGACATATTTTTGATTGGAAGCAAGTCGCACCTTGCAGGTGCAATACAGAGCATAATATCTGGAGGGCCGGTAGTGATAATCCAGATAATGAGCAGAAAGCTCGCTATGAATGCCAGTCTTATAGGCGGATCAATATGGAGCAAGGTGTTTATAATGGCGCTTTTCATAGTGGGAGTGCTATTCTACAGGCCTTTTGGAATACTCAAAAGGGTCTGCAACGAAAAAGAGTTTTTGAAAAAGGGATGGATATCAATTATAGTGGGAAGCTTTGTAGGGTTCGCGGTAAACGACTCTGGAGTTGTTTCTGCAGCCACCAGCATATCTTTTGTAATAATATCGGTTCTTTTGCTCATAATGGAAAAGATTGCGCATGAAAATGCACAGCAAGGCAGCTAGGGAGGATTTATGGAAAAAAAGATAGGACTTGATGTGGGAGACAAGACCATAGGTGTTGCTGTAAGCGACATTATGGGACTGACGGCCCAAGGCGTAAAGACCATAAGAAGGTCAAGTTATGAAAAGGACTTTTTGGAGCTTGAGGCCATAGTGAAAGACAATGGAATCAAAAAAGCGGTGGTAGGGCTTCCGAAAAACATGAATGGGACACTTGGCCCTCAGGGAGAGAAAGTGCTCAAATTCGTGGAGAGGATGAAAAAGAAAATTGACATAGAAGTCGATTTTTGGGATGAAAGGCTTACAACCGTTGCAGCCCACAGAACTCTTATAGAGGCTGATGTGAGCAGGAAAAAGAGGAAGAAAGTCGTAGACATGCTTGCGGCGGTATTTATACTGCAGGGATATCTCGACATGGAAAATATGAAAAAATAATATAATAAAGAGGTGCTGATATGGAAGAAAACATAGTAACGCTACTTGACCAGGATGGAAACGAAGTTGAATTTGAAATAATAATGACTCTTGAGGCAGAGGGAAGCGAGTATGCAATACTTGCCCCAGTGGAAGAGATGGAAGAAGGGGAAGCTGTAATATTTAAAATTGAGCAGGATGAAGACGGAGAGGAAGTTCTTGTTTCGATAGACAACGACGAGGAGTACGAGACTGTAGTGAGTGCATACGAGGTACTTATGCAGGAAGAGATGCAATAGCATTTACTGCTGGAAAAATTTCAAAATAGCAAAATAAACGCCCTCTTTTTCAATTAAGAGGGCGTTTATTTTGCTGTAAATTGTGTTTTTTTTATCAAAGAACAAAATATTTATTGACACCTATTATCAATTAGTATAAAATATAAGTAGTTAATTGATAATGATTATAGATTCCAATAAAAAATAAATATTTGGAGGGCCATATGACACTAGATAAAATAAACAGGGGACAAGAGATAGAAATAATGAATATTCCAGATCCGGGAATAAGATCGCAGGCGATAAGGCTTGGGATATATGAAGGCGCAAAGCTCACATGCTTTGAAAAAATCCCTTCAGGACCGGTTGTTCTTCAAAATAGATTTCAAGAGATAGCAATAGGAAGAAATCTGGCCAAGACAATAAGAGTAAAAGCGCTTTAGGAGGTATATGAATGTCAAGTTGTCATAACTTTACACCTAATATAGAAATAGATTCAGACGATATAAAACTAGTTCTCGCAGGAAATCCCAATGTAGGAAAATCAGTATTTTTCAACTACTTGACTGGAATGTACGTGGACGTTTCGAATTTTCCAGGGACTACAGTTGACATAAGTTCAGGGAGATTTGACAAATATGTTGTAATGGACACTCCGGGAGTTTACGGAGTATCGTCGTTCAACGACGAGGAAAGGGTTGCAAGGGATGTAATACTTAATGCAGACGTAATACTTAACGTTGTAGACGCACTCCACCTTGAAAGAGACCTGTTTTTGACCCAGCAGATAATAGACATGGGAAAACCTGTAATAGTGGCCCTTAATATGATGGACGATGTCAAAAGACATGGAGTGGAAATCGATGTCGAGCTGCTTTCTCAGAAGCTTGGGGTAAATGTGATACCGACAACTGCGATAAAGGGAAAGGGCCTTTCGGATGTCAAGGAGGCTCTTGGAAGCGCAAGAGTGGGAAACAGGCTTGAGGTTGTAACGCAGAACCTTATGCAGGTGGCAAAATACTCGAACATGGACTCTGAGAGGCTTTTGGCGCTTGAAGAGGATGAGAACATAATCAAAAGGTGCGCTGCGGTGGATGTGCCAAAGCTCAGGGACGATATATACAAGCAAAGAAGGCTTAGAGTCGATTCAATAGTGGATAGTATAATAGTAGATGGCCATAAGAAGTCCTCTTTCTCCCAAAATCTTGGGAAAATGATGCTGAGACCTCTTACGGGAATCCCCATACTGTGCGCGACGCTGTATATACTATATCAGATAATAGGAGTATTTGTCGCACAGACAGTTGTTGGAGTGACTGAAGAAGTCATAATGGGAACTTATTACTATAATTTCATATATGGAATAATGAGCAATTTTGTAAGCGAGTCGACATTCACAGGAAAGCTTCTCATAGGGGAGTTTGGAGTGCTCACAATGGCTCCGGTATATATATTCGGGCTGCTTACACCTCTTGTGGTAGGATTCTACTTTTTCCTGTCAGTGCTAGAGGATTCCGGATATCTTCCGAGGATAGCGGCGCTTGTAGACAAGAGTCTCAACTATATAGGGCTTAATGGACGTGCTATAATCCCTATGATTTTGGGTTTCGGATGCGTAACAATGGCCACAGTAACCACTAGGATACTCGGTTCGAAAAGAGAAAGATTCATAGCCACAATGCTTTTGGGGCTTGCAATCCCGTGTTCTGCACAGCTAGGGGTAATAGCAGGGCTTATAGCAAGCCTTGGACTGAAATACATGATAATATATACAGTCACAATAGTGCTTGTATTTGGGCTCACAGGAGCGCTTTTGAACAAGATTCTTCCGGGACAGTCTACAGACCTTCTTATAGACCTTCCTCCGCTTAGGATTCCAAAGCTTAAGAATCTGCTTAAAAAGACTGTTTTAAAGACGTGGATGTTCATAAAAGAGGCTGCGCCGCTGTTTGTGCTAGGAGGAGTAATAGTTACAGTTTTAAACCACACTGGAGCGCTTGATGTCATGATAGAATTTTTCGCACCTGTGACTTCAGGATTTTTAAAGCTTGACCCGAGAGTTACACAGACGTTTATAATGGGTATAATAAGAAGAGATTTCGGAGCTGCGGGACTGAGCACACTTGCGGCAGAAGGAGTATTAAACCCTGCTCAGCTTCTTGTTTCTCTTGTTGTAATAACGCTGTTTGTACCGTGCATAGCGGCCATATTGGTAATATTCAAGGAGAGGAGCCCTCTTGAATCGGCGCTTATATGGTTTGGAAGCTTCATAATATCATTCCTTGTAGGAGGGCTTCTTGCAGGCATAATCCTTTAATCAAAAGGCTATGGGGGAGAATATATAATGAATAAAAAATGTCCAACATGCGGATATCAGATAACTGATATCCGCACTTTAAAATGTCCAAGGTGTTCTACAGATCTTAAGGAACTGTTCAAATGCAGTGGAAACTGCAAAAAATGCAGCGTTCACTCGGGTGTTAGCGGATGTAAATCTGTGAAATAGAGATGCTCACATGAGAATGCACATGTTATTGAGAATAAGCTATTGACAAAGTTTTACTGTTACAATATACTTTATATAAGTGATATCGTTTTTTACTTGAAAATAAGGGTGAAAATATGGAAAATTATTTTGATATAATAAAAGAAAAATTAAAAGCCAAGGGATTCAAGCTTACACCTCAAAGGAGGAGTATAGTTGATACTGTTGTGGGTACAACAGGAAGACACCTTAGCATAGAGGAGATATACAATCTGGTAAAGCAAAGCTGTCCGGAAATAGGACTGGCTACTGTATATAGAACAGTACAGATACTCGACGACATAAATGTTGTCTCAAAACTGGATTTGAATGATGGATGCTTGAGATACGAGCTTTCTTTAAATAACGAAGACGACCACAACCACCACCATCTTATATGCAACAATTGTGGTGTTGTAATCGAGGTCAGGGAAGATCTTTTGGATATGCTTGAGGAGACCATAGAAAAAAACTATGATTTCAAGATAAAAGATCATGACTTGAGAGTATTCGGTATATGTAAAAATTGCAAGTAATTGCATTTTATATATCTTGTGATATTTAAAAGGCCTGTAAATATGGTCTTTTTTTATTTTGAACAGTTATTGTTTTTATGCTAAAATATATTAGAAGCAAGGTGATAGAGGACCGGCCTAATTCCTATTGCCTTTTCGAATGATGAGCGGAATCAATAACTACATGTATATGCTAAAAATGTTAAAATTTGCGGGAGGAAAAAATGAAAAAAAATTCATCAAAACTGAAAATTATCCCTTTGGGAGGGCTTAATGAAATCGGGAAAAATATGACGGCCATAGAGTATAAGGACGAGATAATAATAATAGACTGCGGCCTTAGCTTCCCAGAGGACGAGATGCTCGGGATAGACATAGTCATACCTGACATTACCTATCTGCTTAAGAACAAGGACAAGGTAAAGGCTATATTCCTGACACACGGACACGAAGACCATATAGGGGCGCTTCCTTATGTTTTAAAGAAGATAAACGTTCCTATATATGGAACAAAGCTTACACTGGGTCTTGTGGAGTTCAAGCTTAAAGAGCACAAGATAAACAATCTTAAGCTTCAGGTTGTAAAGCCGGGGCAAAACATAAAAAAATCCAATTTTGAAGTTGAATTCATAAGGGTCAACCACAGCATACCTGATGCATGCGCGATTGCGGTGCATACTGACATGGGAATACTATTCCACACTGGAGACTTCAAGATAGACCACACTCCTATAGACAAGGACCTTATGGACTTTGGAAGGATAGCCGAGATTGGAAGCAAGGGAGTCCTTCTCCTTATGGCGGACAGTACGAATGTTGAAAGGCCAGGAGCTACAATGTCTGAAAGGACAGTCGGCTCAAATCTGGATGAAATATTTGGCGGAGCAAAGAACAGGATAATAGTTGCAACTTTTGCATCAAACGTTCACAGGCTTCAGCAGATAATAAATTCGGCTCACAAATACCACAGGAAAGTGGTTGTATCGGGAAGGTCTATGGTCAATGTAGTTGGAGTTGCTGGAGAACTGGGCTATCTTCAGATACCTGAAGGAATACTCATAGACATAAACGATATGGGCAATTACAATGAAAGCGAGCTTGTAATTATCACTACGGGGTCGCAGGGAGAACCTATGTCGGCGCTTTCGAGAATGGCTGCAGCAGAGCACAGAAAGCTTGAAGTGCAGCCGGGAGACCTTGTTGTAATTTCTGCAAATCCCATACCGGGAAATGAAAAGCTTGTCTCAAGGGTTATAAACCAGCTTTTTGAAAGGGGTGCCGAGGTAATATATGAGGCGCTTGCAGACATACACGTATCTGGGCACGCATGCCAGGAAGAACTAAAGCTTATGCACAGACTTATAAAGCCTAAGTTTTTCATGCCGGTACACGGAGAATACAGACATCTCAAACAGCACGGTGAGCTTGCCGTAGAGCTTGGAATGCCTAAGAAAAACGTACTGATAGGTTCAAACGGTGCAATACTTGAAGTGGAGCCGAATTCAGCAAAATTTGCAGGGACTGCGCCTTCAGGAAATATACTCGTAGACGGACTTGGCGTTGGGGATGTAGGAAACATAGTGTTAAGGGACAGAAGACATCTTTCGGAAGACGGACTCATGGTGGTTGTAGTCACTATATCTAGAGAAAGCGGAGAAATAGTTGCAGGTCCGGATATAATATCAAGAGGATTTGTATATGTGAGGGAGTCTGAAGACCTTATGCAAAACGCAAAGCTCATAGTGAGAAAATCTCTTGAAGACTGCTCAGACAGGCAGATGAAAGAGTGGTCATACCTTAAGAACCTCATAAAGGATGAGCTTAGAAACTTCCTGTATCAAAAGACAAAGAGAAATCCTATGATACTGCCTATAATAATGGAAGTATAATATAATAAAGACAAGGCGTGAGCATAGTGGCTTATGCCTTGTTCTCGTTTAAATGAATTTGCAAATGCAAACTGAGGAGGATTACATTGTTAATTGAAATTTTAAAGACGGTGCCGGCGATACTTCTGGCTATATCAATACATGAGTTTGGCCATGCTTTGGCAGCATATGCAATGGGAGACGACACCGCGAAAAGACACGGGAGGCTTACACTTGATCCCATAAAGCATATAGACCCAATTGGGATAATAATGCTTTTAATATTTAGGTTTGGATGGGCAAAGCCTGTCCCTGTGGACGAAAACAATTTCAAAAACAAAAGGCTTGGAATGATAATAGTGTCTGCTGCTGGCCCTGTATTCAACATGATATGCGCGGTAGTGTTTTTGACACTATACAAAGTAGGAAGAGTCACACTTGACATGTATGCGCTGAATGAAATACTGGCGTATACGGTAAGGTTCAACATAATATTTGCAGCATTCAACCTGATACCGATCCCACCTCTTGACGGGTCTAAAATAGTACTTGCACTGCTTCCAAGAAGCGTGCAAAGCTACTACTGGGAGTATGAAAAGTTTGGAATGCTGCTGCTTTTAGTGCTCATGTATACTGGAACAGTGGGGCATTTAATATACCCGATTGCAGGCGTTTTGCAGAGGATACTTTTCAGCATAGCTTAAATACAATATGAACGAGGAGAATGGGATGAATATAAACTTCCATCTGAAGGTGTACGAGGGGCCTTTGGAGTTTCTATACGACCTTATAAAAAAAGAGAAGATAGACATATATGATGTGCCTATATTTGAAATAACAAACCAGTTTCTTGAATACATCGAAAAGGCCAGGGAGTTCGACCTTGAGCTTGCCAGCGAATTCATACTCATGGCTGCACAGCTTCTTGAGATAAAGTCAAAATACCTGCTCTATACAAAAGAGGACGAGGAAATCGAGGAAGACCCGAGAATTCCGCTTGCCGAAAAGCTTGCCGTCTATAAAAAGTTTAAAAAGGCATCGCATTTTTTACGGGACAGGGCCTCATCGTCTGGAGAGGTGTTCATGAGGAAAAAAGAGGAGATACTCGTTGAAGAGGAGTTCGACCTTACAGCCCTTACTGTGGAGATGATGCTAAAAAGCATACTGGAAATATTAAAGTACGAGGAGACAGAGGCAAGGCTTATTGAAAAAACGTACAAGAAAAAGATGTACTCGATTGAAGAAAAGGCTGACATAATTGCAAGGGAAATTTCTTCTGAAAAAGAGATTCCACTGAGCAGCTTCGTATACAGCCTGGATATCGAGGAGACAATAGTCACATTCCTGTGTGCGCTTGAGATGGTGCGAAAGGGAAAGGCAAGGCTTTACCAGGAAGGATTCGCAATGCCTATTTTCATAAGAGGGGTGGATGAATATGGAGAGTAAAGAAATAAAGGGTATTATAGAGTCGCTTCTGTTTGTATATTCAGAGCCCATGAAAATTGATGAGATAAGCTCAATTTTGGATATAGATGGAAAAAGGGTGAAAGAGGAGATTGAAAGCCTTATTGAAGAATACCAAAATTCAGACAGCGGCATTAATATAGTAAAGCTTGAAAACAAATACCAAATGGTTACAAATCCGAAATATGATGCGCATATAAGGAAGCTTTTAAGACCTCAAAAGAAAAAGAGTCTGACTCAGGCGGCAATAGAAACTCTTTCAATAATCGCATATAAGCAGCCTGTTACCAAGATAGAGATAGAGGAGATACGGGGAGTAAAAAGCGACAAGCCCATAAGGACACTTTTGGACAATTCGCTCATACATGAGGCGGGAAGGCTTAAGAGAATAGGAAACCCCATAATATATAAGACTACGGACGAGTTTTTGAGGATATTTGGATTTGAATCAATAAAAGAGCTTCCCGATATCGACAGTTTCGAAGAGGACGTCGAATAAAAAACCTGAATACATCAGGTTTCTTTTTTATGTATAGAAGTCTTGTTTGAATAAAAGTGCATGTAGATATATAATGGAAATGAACATTTAATTGAGGAGAAGTGTATATGAGAATTAATAAATATATAGCAAGCTGTGGAGTAGCATCAAGGAGAAAGGCGGATGACCTAGTCACAGAAGGCAGGGTATATGTAAACGGCAAAAAGGTTACAGAGCCGGGCTTGCAAATAGATCCTGAAAGTGACAGCGTAAAGGTCGATGGAAAGGCCATAGGGGTTGAAGAAAAAAAGGTGTATGTACTGCTAAACAAGCCTACGGGGTACATATCCACGGCAAGAGATCAGTTTGGCAGAAAAAGTGTGATAGACCTTGTGAAAGTGAAGTACAGGGTATATCCTGTTGGAAGGCTGGACTACGATACTTCGGGACTTTTGATACTTACAAATGACGGAGAGCTTACATATGCCGTAACACACCCAAAGCATGAGCTAGTAAAGACTTATGTTGCAAGAATCGAAGGCGTTCCAAGCGGTGAAGAGCTGGAAAAGTTCAGGAGTGGAGTCGACATAGGAGGGTTTGTGACATCAAGGGCCAGCATAAGCATAATATCGCAGAGCAAGGATAAAAGCACGAGTATCGTTGAAATAAAAATACACGAGGGCAAGAACAGACAGGTAAGAAAGATGTGCGATGCAATAGGACACAAAGTGCTCGGGCTTCAAAGAACTGCTATAGGCGACTTGAAACTGGAAGGCCTGCAAGGCGGAGAGTGGCGCTATTTAAGCAGCGAAGAACTAGGCAAGCTGCTCCATAAAAAAAGTACAAGGGGAGATAGGAATGATAGAGATAACAAGGGCAAGGGCAGAAGATTTTGATTCGATTTCAAAAGAACTCCTAGAGCGAGGAATAGAGATTTCAGATCTTGAAAACACCATGGCGATATATGACGGCAAAAATTTGCTTGGAGCGGCTAAATACAAAAGGGAAGAGATAACCGCTTTTTTGGAATACATGGTAGTGTTTGAAGGAGGTCCGTTTTTAGACAAACTAAAGGACGGGCTCATAAAGTCGCTCTTGAATATGGCCGACATTGAGGGAGTCAAAATTTTTCTCATTCAAAAGGATGCAGACGAGGATTTCTACAAGAAAATAAGGTTCAAAGAGCTCTCAGACAGGGATTTTGTACTGAGCATGGATGTGGACTATTCCAGATACATATACACAAAGCTTCCTGAGTTCTTCGAGCATGCATGCCACAGTGCGAAAAAATAACACGCGATTAAATTGGCAAAACTGGTAAAGCCTTCGGGAAAGATATATGCATTTGACATACAAGATATGGTGATTGAAAACACCATGGACAGGCTTTCAAAACAAAGTCCCATTCCGGAGATGATATATATCCGTGATGGGAATAGTGATAGCAATAGAAAAAATTTAGTATATACAGCTTGGAGGAAAAAATGAACATACTTATAACTAACGACGACGGCATATATGCTCATGGAATATATGCAATTGCAAAAGAGGCGCTTGAATATGGTAATGTGTTTGTAGTGGCTCCCGACAGCGAAAAAAGCGCCATAGGACACGCCATTACAATGCACACGCCGCTTAAGGCCAGAGAGATGAATTTTCACGGCCTGGACTCTGTTAAGGCTTATGCGGTAAATGGAACGCCGGCGGACTGCGTAAAGCTTGGAATAGAGGCGATACTAAAGGACGTAAATATAGACATCGTAATAAGCGGTATAAACAACGGATCCAACCTTGGGACGGACGTGGTATATTCAGGGACGGTATCGGCAGCAATGGAAGGATTCATACTGAATAAGCCTTCAATTGCAATTTCATATGATGGAAGGGACATATCGCCCGATGAATACAAAAGGGTTGCAGAAAAGGCCATGGATTTCATACAAAACAATATTGAATCCGACTCGATGTTTAAAGACACAGTGACAAATATCAATTTTCCGAACATGAATGGAAAAGATATCAAGGGGTATAAGCTTACAAGGCTTGGAATAAGGAAGTATGAAAACGCATTCGAGGAAAGAAGGGACCCTAGAGGAAACATATACTACTGGATGGGCGGCAGCATAAGGAGTGTTATACAAGACCCGAACAGTGATATTTCGGCCGTGGAGCAGGGATATGTCTCTGTGACGCCGCTTAAGAGCGACCTGACCAATTATGAAAAAATGGAAAAGATAGCCGACTTATTTAAAGAATAGTACTTTGGTAGATTGTGCTACAGAGGGTTATCTGATAATATCTATCTTATTAACTTGATTTTTTCAAGCTTTAGAGCCATAAAATAATATTTAAAGAGAAGGGGTTTCTTATGAACGATGAAAAGAAAGATCTTATAAAAATAATAAAGCAGAATTTTCCGAAGTTAAGCAAGGGTCAAAAACTCATAGCACAGTTCATAATGGATAACTACGACAAGGCGGCATTTATGACTGCATCAAGGCTTGGAGAAAAGGTTGGGGTCAGCGAGTCTACGGTGGTCAGATTCGCCAGCGCGCTTGGATTCGACGGGTACCCGAAGCTGCAAAAATCGCTTCAAGAACTTATAAAAACAAAGCTTACAACAGTTCAAAGGGTTGAAATGTCAAGGGATTATTCGAATGACTGGGCTGTACTAAACAAGATATTAAAGTCTGACATTGAAAACATAAGAAACACTTTAGATGAGATAAATCCCAAGTCATTTGAAAACGTAATAGACGATATAGTTTCTGCAAAGAGGATATACATAGTTGGGCTTAGAAGCTCCACTGCAATAACGGAGTACCTGGGCTTTTATCTGAACCTCATACTGGACAATGTAATAGTGGTAAGTTACGGAATAAGCGATGTGTTCGAGCAGATAATAAAAATAGACGAAGAGGATCTTGTAATAGGCATAAGCTTTCCGAGATATTCTAAAAAGACTTATGAGGTGCTTGAATTTGCCAAAAAGCAAGGGGCAAAAGTCGTATCGCTTACAGATAGCCAGCTTTCACCAATAGCAACCCTTTCAGACAACACACTGATAGCAAAGAGCAATATGGCGTCTTTTGTGGATTCGCTTGTAGCGCCTTTGAGTCTTATAAATGCGCTTATAGTGGCTCTGGGGATGAGGGAGAAGGACAAAATAAAGAGATATTTCGACAAGCTTGAACACGTATGGAAAGAATACCACATATATGACGACAAAGAGTAGCCATAAACGGCATGGAGATAATTTGAAAGGAGAATCTTAATGAAAAAGAAATATGGGATTATTGCGGCTACTATAGTTTGTTGCATGACACTTATTGTAGGCTGCACGGGCGCCAATAAGGCCGCAGGCGGAAGTGAAGGCAAGGACCAGATGGTGCAGAATGAAACAGAGGCTAATGCTCAAAAGGAAGCCGGAAATGCGGCTGCAGAACCGGAAAATATGGCATATATAAGCGCAAGCAAGCTTAATGTAAGGCAGGAGCCTGTAGGCAGCGCACAGATAATGGCAAAGGCTCCAAAGGGGTCGAGAGTCGAGATACTCGAGGAAAAAACAGACGAGGCAGGGACACTTTGGTACAAGATAAACTACAAGGATATCTCGGGCGATGTGCAGGGATGGATAGCTGCTGAGTACACGGTGAAGAAGCTTGAAGACTTGCTCACTGGAAACCTTAAGAATCTGGACCTTAGCCCCTTCGAGAAGACTTTAGAATACGAGGGAAATCCGAGAGTGAAAGTAAAAGGAGTATATGTAACTATTCACTCGGCAGCAGGCGCCAATTTGGAAAACCTTATACAGCTTGCAGAAAATACTGAAATCAATGCATTTGTAGTGGATGTGAAAGATGATTTGGGCAAGATGCTTTTCAAGACTAATGCGGCGGAAAAATATGCTCCTGACGCGAATGAAAAGGCTCCTATAAAAGACATAAAGGCGTTCACTCAAAAGCTTAGGGAAAAAAATATATATCTTATAGCCAGGATAGTTTCATTTAAAGACCCTACATACTCGAATGACTATCCTGAAAGGTCCATACTAGATAAAAGCACAGGACAGACATTTGTAAGCAGCGATGGACTCAAATGGGTATCTGCATACGACAGAGAGCTTTGGAACTACAATATAGAAGTTGCAAAAGAGGCTGCGGATGCCGGATTTAACGAGATCCAGTTTGACTATGTGAGATTCCCTGCATCGAACGGAGGAAAGATGGATTCAAAGCTTGACTATAGAAATACAAATAACGAATTCAAGCCTGAAGCAATACAAAAATACCTTAAATTTGCACAAGAGCAGCTTTCACCAAAGAAAGTATATATCTCGGCGGATGTGTTCGGCCTTGTGGGTTCTGTTTCAGACGACATGGGACTGGGACAGCACTGGGAAGCCATAAGCAATGTGACAGACTATATATGCCCTATGATGTATCCAAGCCACTATGGAAGTGGAGTTTACGGGCTTGCGGTTCCTGATGCAAAGCCTTATGAGACAGTATACAAGGGCACATACGATTCTGTTGTAAGGAATTCAAACCTGCAGACTCCTGCGACAATAAGGCCGTGGATACAGGACTTTACCGCTACGTGGGTTAAGGGACACATACGATACGGAACTAATGAAGTGAACCTTCAGATAAAGGCCCTGAATGACAATGGGGTATATGAATACCTACTTTGGAATGCGGGTAACAGATATAGCATAAAATAGAACAAATAGACAAAAACACCTGGAAATCCAGGTGTTTTTGTTTGGCTTTAAAGATTTTCAACCGCTTTTCCGAGTACTTCGCCTATAGGATCGCTTATCACAAGGTCGGCCTTGTAGTCAAAAGGGGTTGGAGTCTTGTTTATGAGCACCATGCCGGAGCCACTGAAATACTCCACAAGTCCTGCCGCAGGATATACGGCAAGGGAGGTACCCCCTATTATGAGCAGGTCACACTCTTTTATATGGGATATTGCAGATTTGACAATATCCATGTCGAGCCCTTCTTCATAGAGGACTACGTCCGGTTTTACAATTGCACCGCATTTTTTGCACCTTGGAACATTCGAACTGCTGGATATAATGTAGCCCAGGTCGTAAAATAAATTACAGCCCATGCAGTAATTCCTGTGAATTGAGCCGTGAAGCTCAAGTACATTTTGGGAACCGGCCATTTGATGGAGCCCGTCTATGTTTTGGGTTATTACGGCCTTTAGCTTGCCAAGCTTTTCGAGTTTGGCAAGAGATATGTGGGCCATGTTGGGCTGGGCATTTCCATATATCATTTTAGACTTGTAAAACTCGAAGAACTCATCTGTGTGGGACATGAAAAAGCTGTGGCTGAGCATGACCTCCGGCGGATACGATTTGTCATTTGAGGTTTTGTAAAGGCCGTTTCCAGAGCGAAAATCGGGTATTTGGCTTTCGGTTGAAACGCCTGCACCTCCAAAGAAGACTATGTTGCTACTTTCTGCGATCATATCTGAAAGCTTATTTACTGAAGACATTATACCACTCCTTTATCTTTTTATAGACACAGTATACCATCAATTCTAGAGAACAAGAGAGTAAATTACAAGCATGCTAAAGGGAGTATACTTTAAATAATATTATCGTAAATGATACTAATGTATCAACAAAAACAAAATGCAAAAAGATTAAAACCTACAATTTAAAACGAACAGAAATTTTGCGGCATGCCGCAAAAGTATTCTCAAAAGATACGCCGCAAAAATTCTGTTAGTCTTAAATCGAATGGGACAGTACAAGCACCAGTTGAAATGTCAATATTTTACAGTGGCGTAGGGTTGAAGGAATTGGATTATGAGAATTTACAGTCACTACAATGTATGTTTTAACAAAATATATAAGGGTAATAATAAAAAGAGCTAAGTACTTAACAATATACGGGGAGGTAATCACATGAAAAAATATGTTTGTCTGGCTTGTGGCTATGTATATGACCCAGAGGTTGGGGATCCTGACAGTGGAGTAAGCCCTGGAACTGCATTTGAAGATATTCCAGAAGACTGGCTGTGCCCTCTGTGTGGAGTGGGCAAGGACATGTTCAAAGAAGAAGAGTAAAAAATTGATGGGAGGGACATTCAAATTGATTAAATTAAGAGAGATATATAAATGTGATATTTGTGGAAATGTTGTTGAAGTAGTATGTGCAGGAGCACCGGCTCTTGTATGCTGCGGAGAAGATATGAAAAAACTTGAGGCCAAGTCTGAAGACAAGGCCAAAGAAAAACATGTGCCTGTAGTGGAGGAAACTGCCGGAGGAGTAATGGTGAAGGTTGGAAGCGTGCCCCACCCGATGGAGGACAACCACTATATACAATTCATAGAGGTTCTTACTGAAAAGCAGGTTCTAAGGGCAGAGCTAAAGCCTGGCCAAGAGCCATCTGCAATGTTCAATGTAAAAAAAGACGATGTGATGGAAGTAAGGGAGTATTGCAATCTCCACGGACTTTGGAAAGCTTAAGAGAGTTAATTTATAAAAGACAGCCGCCCGTGTAACGGGCGGCTTAAATATTGCATTAAATGCATAGAAAAACCCCGATGCGCATAAATTCTGCGTTTGGGTTGCTGAATTTTAGGAGGATCCATTTTATCTGTATGCGTCTATTATATCCAAAAGCTTGGCTATACCCTGCCCTATGAGAGGAAGGTTTACCCAGCTTCTCAATATATAAAACACAAGGGCTGCAAGGGCGGAAAAACCTATTGCCATTCCAAGCCCTCGGGCAAGCCCCATTATAAAATTCACATATATAAGCCTTAATGGATCATTTATCAAATCGACATAATCCTTTAATTTGCTCTTGTCTATTATTACTGCCAGCTCGTCTATTTTGTCTTGGAGCTCAGGGTTTAAAATCCTGTTGTTTTCACCATTGCCTTTATTGTCTTCCAAATTATAAAACCTCCAGTTGAAATGGATTTAAGGCGAATTAAAAGCGTAGACTACTTGGAATAAGTATATTTTCATTATAACCCTATACGGGCTTTGAATCTACAACAGATATGGCAGAAATGATTTATACAATAAATATATACCCTCAACTCTATATTTATATATAAAAAATTTTTTTGATGGTTGACATATGGACAGATGGAATATATAATTTATAGAAAGTTGATATTTAAAGACTGTGACGGGAAGAGTATGTATGGAAATTCATTTAAAGAGAGCCGATTATGGTGGGATTTCGGCATTGAATCTGTATTGAAGAACATCCCCGAGTTTCTAACCGAAATCGCCAAGAGAGTAGGCTTAGACGGCTTCAATCCGTTATAAATTGAACAGCATCGAATGCCTGCAGGAATTCCGTGTTGTAGTGAGATGGCTAGATTTGTTTCTAGTCAATTAGGGTGGTACCGCGAAATCATAACCTTTCGTCCCTTCGTGGGGATAGAAGGGTTTTTTTATTTTCTAAATAAAATTTATATTATAAATTGTAATGTTATTTGAATGGAGGAATTGAAAATGGAAAGAACTATAATACCAAGAGGCTACGAGCCAGGACTTACGCTTAGAGAAACTGAAGTGGCAATAAAGAGAATAAAAGACTATTTTGAAAGAATGCTCGCTCAAGAGCTTAACCTTACAAGAGTTTCTGCACCACTTTTTGTAAAGCCGGAAACCGGACTAAACGACAACCTTAACGGAATAGAAAAACCAGTTTCATTTGAAATAAAAGCTGACCCAGGTGCTAGACTTGAAATAGTACATTCACTTGCAAAATGGAAGAGAATGGCTCTTTATAGATACGGGTTTGAGTTAGGAGAGGGTCTATATACTGACATGAACGCAATAAGGACTGATGAAGACCTTGACAACCTACACTCTATATACGTTGACCAGTGGGACTGGGAAAAAATAATCTCAAAAGAGCAAAGAACAAAAGAAAACCTAAGAGACATAGTAAAGGGAATATACAGTGTGTTTAAAGACACTGAGGAATATATATATAAGCTATACCCTCAGTTTGAAAAAGTGCTTCCAGAGGAAATATTCTTCATCACTACTCAGGAGCTTGAAGACATGTATCCAGACCTTACTTCAAAGCAGAGAGAAGATACAATAACAAGAGATAAAAAAGCAGTATTCCTTATGGAGATAGGCCACAAGCTTGCATCAGGTGAAAAGCACGATGGAAGATCACCAGACTATGATGACTGGACTCTAAACGGAGACATACTTTTCTGGAACCCTGTGCTTGAAAGAGCGTTTGAGCTTTCTTCAATGGGAATAAGAGTTGACGAGGCGGCTCTTGAAAACCAGCTCGATATTGAAGGATGCCATGAGAGAAAAGAGCTTGACTACCATAAGATGCTGCTTGAGGGAAGACTTCCATACACCGTAGGTGGAGGAATAGGACAGTCGAGAATATGCATGTTCTTCCTTAAAAAGGCTCATATAGGAGAAGTTCAAGCTTCAGCTTGGCCTGAGTACATGAGAGAGACTCTTAAGGATTCGAAGATATTCCTTCTGTAAGCTTACGATATTAGTGCATATGAGAGCCGTAAGCTATTATTAAAATATTATTTTGACATAGGAAAAATCCCGGATATCATATGATATCCGGGATTTTTTGATATAGAATATCACGCAATGCATATGTGCTTTAGAATTCTGCTTTTCATGCAGAGACATACTGAAAAATGCAAGATTTATAACGAACCATTTCTAAAAATGCATACAAAAATACAATAAAATCACTGCGGTGAGTGGGCGATGTATTGAAAAATAAAGAAAGCTTTAGGCGGGATGTTAATGTTGAATATATTGAGATGAATGAAATATGCAATTTTGAAAGCGGGATAAATTATTTTTTTATATAAAAATACATATCGAATGTTGACTGACAAAGCCTATTTGTGTATAATTGTATACATAAATACATCGATCTTTGGAAATGCAAAATACAAAAACATACATTGATATAAAATATTATATTGATGATTTTATTTTTTATAGGGTATCATCTATACTAATGAAAAATTATAAGCTTTGAGCGATGCCCTTAGAAATATAACGGCAATGGGTCAATACAAATCAAACTGGGTTTTATTATTAAAAATACAAAGATTATAAAGAGGTGAGAGTATGGGACTTAATTTAACTTACAAAGTATTAAAAGATCATCTACTTGAAGGAAAGCTTGAGACAGGACAGGAAATATGCATTAAAATTGACCAGACGCTTACTCAAGATTCAACTGGGACAATGGTTTACCTTCAACTTGAAGCCATGGGAATAAAGGATATAAAAACTGAAAGATCAGTGGCTTACATAGACCATAATACGCTTCAGCAGGGATTTGAAAATGCCGATGACCATGAATTTATAAAGACTGTTGCAGCAAAGTACGGCATAGTATACTCAAAACCAGGAAATGGAATATGCCATCAGCTTCAACTTGAAAATTTCGGAAAGCCTGGATCTACGCTTCTTGGATCGGACAGCCACACTCCTACAGGTGGTGGGCTTGGAATGATAGCTATAGGAGCAGGAGGGCTTGATGTTGCCGTTGCTATGGCAACAGGTAAATATTTCATGAAGGCGCCAAAGGTGCTTAATGTTAAACTGAATGGAAAGCTTAAGCCGTGGGTTTCTGCAAAGGATGTAATACTATATGTCCTAAAAGAGCTTAGCGTAAAAGGCGGAGTTGGAAAAATAGTGGAGTATTCTGGAGAAGGCGTAAAATCACTTTCCCTTACTGACAGAGCTACTATCACTAATATGGGTGCTGAACTTGGAGCCACTACATCTATATTCCCGAGTGACGAGAGATCATTAGAATATCTTAAGTCCCAGGGAAGAGAGGCTGACTACAAGGAGATGAAGGCTGACGAAGATGCATATTACGACGAGGTCATAGAAATAAACCTCGAAGATATAGAGCCGCTTGTTGCACAGCCTCACAGCCCGGACAATGTGAGACCTGTAAAAGAACTTATAAACCTTAAAGTTGACCAGGTTGCAATAGGAAGCTGCACTAACTCTTCTTATTCGGATCTTATGAAGGTGGCAAGAATACTAAAGGGCAAGAGTGTTCATCCAGATGTAAGTCTTTGCATATCGCCAGGTTCAAGTGCAATACTAAAGGCGCTTGCTGAAAATGGAGCACTTGCGGATATGATAGCAGCAGGAGCCAGAATACTTGAATGTGCGTGCGGGCCTTGCATAGGAATGGGGCAGGCGCCTAAGACTGATGCGATATCGCTTAGAACATTCAATAGAAACTTCTATGGAAGAAGTGGAACTGAAAGCGCACAGGTTTACCTTGTGAGTCCTGAAGTTGCAGCAATTTCAGCAATACACGGATACCTTGAGGACCCAAGGGTAATAACTGATGAGATAGATTTTGAAATGCCAGAAATATTTGAAAAGAGTGAAAATCTGTTTGTATACCCTAAAGAGGACAGAGAAAGCGTAGAAGTTGTTATGGGACCTAACATAAAGCCATTCCCTATAAATTCACAGCTTGAGGATTCAATGTCGGGCAAAATTGTACTGAAGGTAGAAGACAATATAACAACAGATCACATTATGCCTTCAAATGCAAAGCTTCTGCCATATAGATCGAATATACCGTATCTTTCGAATTACTCTTTCAGCACTGTAGACACTGAGTTCCCTCAAAGATGCATGGATAATGACGGCGGGTTCATAGTAGGAGGAGACAACTACGGACAGGGATCAAGCAGGGAGCATGCCGCACTTGCGCCATTGTACCTTGGCATAAAAGCTGTAATCACCAAGTCGTTTGCAAGGATACACAAGGCAAACCTTATTAACAGCGGTATAATACCGCTTGAGTTTGCAAATACTGATGACTATGAAAAGATAGGGTTCATGGATGAAATTGAAATATCGAACATACTTGAGGACCTTCCAAAAGGAAAGCTTACCTTAAAAGATAAGGCTGGCGGAAATAGCATAGAAGTTTTATTCGAAGGATCTGAAAGAGACATTGAAATACTTAGAAGAGGCGGATATCTTAATTACGCCAAGACTAATCTTATATAGGAGGCAAAAGACTATGGTTAAAGTGACTTTAATACCAGGAGACGGAATAGGGCCTGAAGTTGCATACGCAACAAGGGACGTGATAGATGCAACGGGAGCACAGATAGAATGGGAAGAGGTAAATGCGGGCGAGACTGTTTATAAGGAAAAGGGAACTTTCATACCAGATGAGCTTATTGAAAGTATAAATAAAAACAGGATTGCATTCAAGGGACCTATAACAACCCCTGTGGGAAAAGGCTTCAAGAGCATAAATGTAACTCTAAGGCAAAAATATAAGACTTATGCCAATGTAAGGCCTGTAAAGAGCATACCTGGCGTTAAGTCTCCATTCAACAATATAGACCTTGTTATAATGAGGGAGAACACGGAGGACCTGTATGCTGGAATAGAGCACGAGGTTACAGAAGGCGTTACGGAGGCTATAAAGGTGATAACCGAAGAGGCATCTACCAAGATAGCCGAATTCGCATTCAAATATGCAATTGAAAACGGCAGGAAAAAAGTAACTGCTGTTCACAAGGCAAATATAATGAAAATAACAGATGGACTTTTCATAAGATGCGCCAGAAAAGTGGCTGAAAAGTATCCTCAAATCGAGTACGAAGAGGTAATAGTTGACAATATGTGCATGCAGCTTGTAATGTATCCTGAAAAGTACGACGTACTTGTTCTTCCTAACCTGTACGGGGATATCGTTTCAGACCTTTGTGCAGGGCTTGTAGGCGGGCTTGGCCTGGTTCCGGGAGCTAACATAGGAGATGACATAGGAATATTCGAGGCCGTACACGGAAGTGCGCCTGACATAGCTGGGCAAAATCTTGCAAACCCTATAGCGTGCATACTGTCGGGAGCCATGCTTCTTGATTATATAGGAGAAAAGGAAAAGGCACAGATGGTAAGAAAGGCTGTATGGGCAGTAATGGAAGAAGGAAAAGTCAAGACTAGGGACCTTGGCGGAACGGCTTCGACAAAGGAGATCACTGCCGAAATTTGCAGACAAATAAGTCTTCAAAAATAGTCGAAATAGATTGACTTTATGTTCTAAATATAATACAATGACCATGAAAATAGCATTATCGATGAGTACAACTATAACAGTTCGGAAGGGAAAAATTTTTATGGTTTCTAATTTATTTTCGAAAGAAAAGAATAAATCATCTTTAAGTTCAAAAATATTCAACATATTGAGAGACAACATACTTGAAGGGAAATACTCTCCTGATGAAAAGCTTGTTGAGATAAAGCTTGCAGACGAGCTTGGAGTCAGCAGGACGCCTGTAAGAGAAGCACTAAAGCAGCTTGAGCTTGAAGGTCTTGTTGAAAACATTCCCAACAGGGGAGTTATTGTAAAGGGCATATCTAAGCAGGATATAAGCGACATATACACGATAAGACTTGCCATAGAGGCTATAGCCGTTGACTGGGCAATGGAAAGAATGACAGATGACGATTTGGATAAGCTTAAGGAGCTCTACGAGCTTATGGAGTTTTACACCATAAAAAAAGACGTGCTTAAAATATCTGAGCTTAATTCTCAGTTCCATGAGATAATATACAAGGCTACAAAGAGCAGATATCTTGAGCAGATACTGAAGGACTTCCAGTACTATATAAAGACTACGAGAAACAAGTCTTTAAAGACTCCTGGAAGACTGGACAGCGCTCTTGACGAGCATAAGGAGATACTTGATGCATTCCTTGAAAGGGATGCTGAAAAAGCCAAGATTGTGCTTGCAAAACATATAAACACTTCTAAGCAAAATGCCATAAAGGTGAGCGAGAGCGAAAACGATAGTGAATAATCAGTATAAAACTAAAAGGGCCGAAAGGCCCTTTTAAAATGTTCAAATAAAAATATACTAATGTGCTTTCACCTGTTTTTACTTATTAAAATAGCAGGTTTTGATAACCTGCTATTTATGTCTTGTTTTATAAAGGTTTTAGTATGTTATAACTTCCATGTCTGAAATATCTTCTCTCAGTACTTCTGCAAACCCTTCGGGGATTGCTATTGTTGAAGGGTCTCCATCGCTTATGAATCTCGTTTTTTTGCCCTCGTCATATCTTTTGAGCCAGTCGTAAAGACCCACGTTGTCTACGTTGGTCTCGCTCGCTCTTACCCTGTGTACGTTGAGTGCGTCAAATTGCTTGTGGAATGGAGACTTGTAAGGATCCCATCCAACCCTCAGCACGCATTTGTTCTCATAAGATACTCCTTCATATGTTCCAGAGTATACCGCTGCTCTGTTGTCCTCGTCGGGAAGCCCTCCAAAGGGAAGAGCAAGTGTGCTTACTTCGTATTCTGGAGCATAGCTGTTTACAAGCTTTACAATGTTTGCAAGCTGTTTTTTTGTCTCTTCTGAATCGGTTTTAGAAAGGTCAGCATGTCCGAAGGTGTGGTTTCCTATGTCGTAATTGTTTTGGATTAGGAAACTGATCTTGTCCTTTGCCTGAGCTTCGTTTCTAAAGGGGTTTGCATTTACAAAAAATGTCGCAGTGGCATTGAAGTCCGGATGTTTTTTCTTGAAATTTTCCATAATGCCTACTGCGCATGCAGGATCTATGACAAGGTTGCCATCTTCTCCTCCTATGTATTTGAAATTATTTTCGTTTCCGTCGTCAAACGTTATAACAACAGGTGTAAATCCTGCTTTCACAGCTATGTTTCCGCTTGCATAGTCTGTAAGGCTTATAGCTCTAAAGCCCCTGCTGTAGAGTTCTTCAAGGTCCATTTCAAAGTTTTCGGGAGTCCTTGTCCATGTAGTTTCAGGATATCCTATGCTGTGGTACATAAGAACCATGACCTCTCCCAGTTCGTTTACCGAAAGTTCCTGAAGCTCCGATCCAGAAAGTCTTTTCGCCTGATCTTTTTCTGAAGTAGCATCTTTTTCAGCCGGTTGATGCTGGACTATCTGCGAGCTCTCATCCGCATTTGCATTATCTTGTATGTTTGAACATCCTGTAAAGGAAAGCATTCCTACTGCCACTGCAAGAGATAAATATCTTTTCATTATGACACCTCTTAAAAATTTTATGATTGAAAAAGAAATATTTTCATATAATTATAATATCACAATTATATCAAGATAGACTGATTTTTTAAAATCCGGCAGATGGGTTTAAAAAAACAAAATCATGGTCTTGTATAAGGTTTCCCATTCGCAAGATTCGAAATATTAAAAAAATTCAGTAGAATGTTATGGCGTTGGGGCTGCATTTGTAATAGAATGTAGTCTATACGATAAACAACAAAATAAATATAGGGGGGATTTCATGTTTTCTGAAAAGGTTGTAAAAAGTCTTGAAAAATCATCTTGGATAAGGGCTATGTTTGAAGAGGGGGCAAAGTTGGCCCGAAAATACGGGCCCGAAAATGTATATGATTTCAGTCTTGGAAATCCGTTTGCGGAGCCGCCGAAAGAGGTTTTAGATTCTCTTAAAAAGCATGTGACAAGCGGGGAGAGGGGAACCCACAAGTATATGAACAATGCGGGATATGAGAACGTAAGGGAAAAAATAGCAAAATCGCTTCAAAAGGAAAGCAAAGTCGAGCTTTCAGCGTCAAATGTGATTATGACAGTCGGCGCTGCTGGAGGACTTAATGTAGTTTTAAAAGCAATTTTAAATCCAGATGACGAGGTAATAGTATTTGCACCTTATTTTGTGGAGTACAATTTCTATGTGGACAACCATGGAGGGAAGACTGTAATAGTACCGTCTGACACGTCGAATTTCGAGCCGGACCTTAAGGCGTTTGAAAAAAGCATAACTCCAAAGACAAAGGCAGTTATAATAAACAACCCGAACAACCCTACCGGAGTGATATACAGCAAGGAAAAACTGGTGGAGATGGCAAAGATAATAGAAAAGAAGGAAGCCGAGCAGGGTGATATATATGTGATCTCTGACCAGCCCTACAGCAAGATAGTTTATGACGGAGCAGTTGTTCCGAGCATACTTTCAATATTCAAGAATTCATTCGTGGTGAATTCCTTCAGCAAGTCACTGGGGCTTGCCGGAGAGAGGATTGGGTATGTGGCTGCAAGCAGCAGAATAGATGGAATAGAGACGCTTATGAACGCGCTTACTTTCTGCAACAGGACTCTTGGGTTTGTAAATGCCCCTGCGCTTTTCCAAAAGGTCATATATGATGCGCTTGACGCGCAGGTGGACATTGAGGACTACAAGCTTAAAAGGGACATGCTGTATGAAAATCTTAAAAGGCTTGGATTTGAATGCGTGAAGCCTCAAGGGGCCTTTTACCTGTTCCCTAAGGCGCTCATGGAGGACGATGTGGAATTTGTAAAGAGGGCAATAAACCACAATATTTTGCTCGTACCCGGAAGCGGGTTTGGCTGTCCTGGATATTTCAGGATTTCGTACTGCGTGGAGCTTGACATGATAGAAAGGTCCATAGCGGCATTTGAAAGGCTGGCGGCTGAGTTCAAATAGACAGGGTACTAAATAGTTAAGTTTTGTCTGTATTAATTAACTCCAAAAAAATAAGGCTATGTTCTGATCTGGATTACAAATACCAGATCAGAACATAGCCTTGTTTTGATTTTGCCATATCATTATACTGCTCCAAATGTTTAATTATATAATTTTTCGAGTATTCCGACTAATGTCCAAGCGCTTTTGTAGTGAATATATTCAAATTAATCAAACATTTAAAATTTGTTTCAATATGGTAATATTAAACTCTGTACCTTGAGAATGTTTTGAATTCACTTCGATTTTTCCACCAAGCTGTTTTTCGACTATATCCTTGACAAGGCTTAATCCAAGACCTCTGTTTATTTGACCGGTTTCATAATTTATCTTTGTAGAAAAACCCGCCGAGAATATATTTTCACTGTCTTCCGTTTTTATACCGCAGCCGTTGTCACATATTGAAAAAATATGATTTTCACTGTCGGTTGTATGCCTAAAAACTATTTTTCCGTTATCTCTAGGGCCGATAGCTTCCATGGAATTCATTATCAAATTCCTGAATATAGACATAAGCTGATAGTGCTTGTCCGTATAGAAATTCTCAGAAATGTTGAATTCAAGCGATATGTTGTCTCCCTCCGAACTCGCCTGTATAAGCATGCTGTCCTTTAGTATTTTAACTACATCTTTAAAGTTCATTCCCGAATCGTGGAGCTTGTTGTCTATCACCTCTTCGATTCCACGAAATATGAGTCCGTATTCTTTTTTTATTTCATGAACGTCCCTGGCTATATTTACAGACATATCAGCCCACTCATCACGGCATTCATCATTTGATATGTTTTCAAATAGAGAGTATGCGTTTGACATTACATTTTCTATGTGATCCATATTCTTCTCCATCCAGTACATCTCAGTCTTGAGCTGAGATGTTATCCAAAGAAGCTTTCTGTACCTGTTTTCATGGTCCTGTTGCAATATGAGTATTTTGTGATACTGCAAAGCCACAATTATGATGCATATAATTGTGGTTCTTGCGATTGCAATCATGAAAATCATTCCGACTATGGAAAGTTCAGAGTCGAAAAGCTTCCATTGCATTCGCACATAAAGCTCTATAAGGTTTGAAAAGAAATCGCAAATTATAAGATTCATAAAAAACTTTGTTAAATCAGTTTGAATATTTTTTCTATTTAGGAAATGATAGAATATACCGTAACTCACATAAGAAAACAGTTCGGGTAAATATGCAAGCAATGCAGTAGAATACTCGCCATACCTAACTGAAAACGCAAAAATTCTTAATATGTATACAAACAGCGCTGAAATCATTCCTGTTTGATAGGGGTTCAATTTCCTGAAAAGAAACAGGAACACCGGAAAAAGTATTAATCCGAAAGATATATTAAAGTCGGATGTGAATAGATTGATGTATATTTGTGACGCTAAAGCTACAATGACGCCCGTTTTAAGTACTCCTTTTAGATTGCCCACATTAGACCATCCCCCTTTAAAGTTTTAAAAAGTTTCAAATAGTATAAAATTGTTTTGCTTGTAGTATACCAAAATATGAATGCTGTATACAAGACCCTTGTGGTTAATTTAACTAATTCTCAGACTTTATATGCGCCATCGTTGGATCTTAAACGCATGAAAATTAGCGAAAACCCTATGGGCTGTGTTTGAGGGATGCCTAATCTGGGGAGTTAAACCCGGGAATTAGAACGCAATATATTTTTTTGAAGAAAAATATTTGAAATTATTGATTCTTTTTGAAGTGGATGATTTAATATGAATTTAACAATTTATTTAAAAAGTCTGAAAATAAAGAAATGTTGAGCTGTTTAGTAAATATTTATTATTTTAAAAAATTAATAGCAAAATAATCAGGAGGTAGAAAATGAATCGAAAGATGAATCAGACAAAGGATAGTTTTGTGGTGGGGATGGCCCTATTTGCAATGTTTTTCGGAGCAGGAAATCTAATATTCCCACCGGCGCTTGGACTGGCTTCGGGAAAGGGATGGCTTGCATGTCTTGTGGGATTTTTACTTACAGGGGTGGGAATGCCTCTGCTTGGAGTTCTGTCTGTATCTAAGGCCGGCGGTACTATAGACCATCTTGCGGGTAAAGTCAACCCAACTTTCAGCAAGATACTTGGAACGGTGATAATACTTGCGCTTGGACCTCTTCTTGCAATACCAAGAACCGGGGCCACAGTTTTTGAGCTTGGGATAAGACCTTCAATGCCAGGAGCAAATCCTATAGTAGTATCAATTGTATATTTTGCAGCAACTCTTTTTCTTGTAATAAAGCCATCTGGCATAGTTGACAAGATAGGAAAGGTGCTTACACCTATACTGCTATGCATAATAGGTGCGATAATAATAAAAGGAACGGTTTCCCCTGCAGGAATGCCTGTTGAAACAGGGCTTGGAAATCCATTTTCAGTAGGATTCACAGAAGGATATCAGACGATGGATGCGTTTTGTGCGTTAGTCTTTGGTGGAATATTAATGCTTACGCTTAAGGAAAAGGGATACGAAAAGAAAGAAGACCAAATAAAGCTGACTATGAGAGCAGGACTTATAGCTGCAGTAGGGCTTGCATTTGTTTACGGGGGTCTTCTTTACCTTGGATCGACAGTAAGTGGAGTATATCCATCTGACATAGCAAGAGCAGATTTGGTAGTTGGAATAACACAAAGCGCTCTGGGCTCTGTCGGAAAAATAGGCATAGGTATTGCATGTTCTGTTGCCTGCCTTACTACAGCAGTTGGTATCACTGCAACTGTAGGAAACTATTTTGAAGAGATAAGCAATGGGAAGCTTTCGTACAGAGCGGTGGTAATAGCTACTGTGGTAGTAAGTGCAATATTCTCTAACTTTGGAATAGAGAATATAGTTAAGCTTGCAGTTCCTCTTTTGGTGACGGTTTATCCTGTTGCCATAGTGCTTATAGTAATGAACCTGTTTGACAATTTGATTAAAAACAAAAAAGCGTATCTGGGCGCAGTTTACGGAGCTCTTTTTGTAAGTCTTTTTGATGGGATTTCAGCAATGGGAGTAAACACAGCATTCATAGGAAAATTGATGAGCAGCCTTCCTCTTTCAGGAGCGGGATTTGCATGGATAACTCCTTCAATTGCAGGAGCTGTCATAACTACAATGCTAATGTCTGACAGAGAAAAAAGCAGGGAAGAAAGTTCGGTTTTGTAGTAAATTTGTTTTTATGCAATCCTTACGAAAGGAAGTTAATATGAATTTCTACACATCGGAATTTTTAGGCCCTAGATTTGTAATATTTCATTATTTTATAAAATGGTATATAGACCGATTTGGAATTGTCTCCTATATTGTGGCTTTACTAGGAGGAATAATGGCATTTTTTACATATGTGATTATGCTTAACCTCCACAAGGGAGAAAAGGATGTAGCTATGATGATAACCCTTCTTGCAGTAATAGTCATGGGAGGGCTCATGGGTCTTGGAATAGACATCTCAAATGGACATGCTCCTATCGTATAAACCGAATTAAACAAAAAGACCGCCTGAAAATCAGGAGGTCTTTTTGTTTGTAAATCTCCAAAAAGGCATGCTGATTCATATCATCAGCATGCCTTTCGCTAAGCGTTAATATTAATCCGAATTTACGCAGGTTACAGTTGTATGGGGTATAATGGTCTTGTATATTATAGTTGAATATGGCAGGAAGTACATAGTGCTGTGACGTGTTCAGATGTAACGTGGGAGATGATATGTTGAAATATAAAAATAAAATCATATTAGCTGTAACCACTGCAGTTTTTGGGATTTTAATTTTTGCTACTGCCTTATGGACTGGCAACAATGGATGTGGCGAAGAAAGCAATGTCATTTGCACTTCAAACGGTAAATTCGAAGTGGAAATTTTGGAAAACCATGCCCGCATGCTTTCGCAGGATGGAAAAACGGAAAGCATATACATGCCGGGAGAGGAAAAGAAGATATTCGACTACTGCATATCAAGTATAACTAATACTTTGGATGACAAACTCTTAATCATTACAGGGGATTCAGATGAATATTACGGAAATGAGCTGCAGGTCATAGGGATATCCCCTGACGGGGAAATATGCAAAGAACTTACAAAGAGCATGAAGGACATGAACCCGCATGATATAAATACCAGTGATGTAGACGGAGACGGGATATTTGAAATATCGATAACAATGTACAAAAAGACAAGATTTCACCCGGTTATGGCCGAGCGCCCTTATATTTATTACTGGAGTGAAGATTCAATAAATCCAATGTGGAGAGGTTCCCGCCTTTCAAGGCCTTTTAGTGAATATCTTTTTTACGACTTGGATGGAGACAAAAGAGAAGAACTTATTGCCATAGAGTATTTGGAAAACGGAAGCCAGCTTTTAAATGCATACTCATGGAAGGGGTTTGGATTTGAAAGCACTGCATACTCAACAGCATATGATGAGATTACAGGGCTTAAAAAGAGAGTGGATAAATCAGGAGCAAGCCGTCTGCTGGCTCAAATCGATGTAGATGGCAAGGCCGAATGGATTGAGGTTGAACATGGAGAAGAGGGAGTTTTGAAATTGCATGGCGAAAAGTGAACAATAAAAAAAGGACATGAATTTTATATTCATGTCCTTGATATGCTATATAGAATTATATGCTTACTATATTCTCAGCTTGAGGTCCTTTTGCACCTTGAGCTAGGTCGAAAGTAACTCTTTCGCCTTCTTCTAGTGTTTTGAAACCGTCTTTTTGAATTTGAGAGAAGTGTGCGAAAACATCTACTCCGTCTTCTCCTGTTATAAATCCAAATCCTTTGTCTGCATTAAACCATTTTACTGTACCGTTCATAGTCGATACCTCCAAATTTTATTTTTTCTTAAATCATTTCGTACAAAGTAAGTCAATTTAAAAATTTAGAGTTAATACGATTAATACCGACAAAATTCTAATTTTATTTTTAAATTCAAATATTTTCTACAAACTTTAATTAAGATTCTACCTAATAGTATCATATGATAGAAGATATAGCAAATGTTTTTATTAATATTTTTATTATTTTAAATTGTCTTGGTTTATTTGTCTGTTTTTATAAATGAGATTGTCACTTTTAAAAATAAGCTATTGCGGTATAACTATATTATCAAAGTATATATTTGACATGAATCGCATATTGAGGAGGGGTAACATGATAAGTAGAGGCAAGGGCTTAGCCTGTATGTGTCTGATTTTGGTAGCTATCGTGACGGCCACCGGCTGTGCCGAAAAAGACATACACAACGAAAATGCGCATGCCCAGAAGTCTTTGGTCAAGGATGGGACGAACGGGGGCAAGGCTGCAATAGCAGATGAAAAAAACAGCGGAGATTTGGTGAAGCTTTCGAATGTGGAAAAGGATTGGGCAAGGACTATCGATATTCCATTTGAAAAGACCCAGTTCACACCGTCCTTGAAACCCTATGCGGTCAAGGGAGACCTTTCAAACATAGCAAATCTGGACCAGTTTCCGCAGATGAGCACAATGCAAAGGGAAATGCTTGTGGAAAATGGTTTTTTTGTAAGGCCAACTCTTGAAGAGCAGCTGTTTTACATATACGAGCATAACGAGTACAAGAAGATCCCAACGTTTGTAACCACGGACTCGGTGCTTCAGGTATACCACGTGTTTTACGACTATTCGCTCAGGACACTCGAGAGCAAAAAGCTTCTGGACCAGGTCGAGGAGCTCACTGGCAATATGCTCCAAAAGTCCATTGAAATGCATAATAGGATTAAAGATGAGCAGGTGAAAGGTGCACTTCTTAAAAACATAGCGTTCTTTGGAACGGCAGAGCTGCTCCTCCAAAATGAGCTTCCATCTGGCATGCCTGAAAAGGCGAAGGCAATGGCAAAGAGTGAAGCCGATCAGATACTGTCCGAAGGAGGATTTGAAAGGTCAAACATATTCCCGTACCAGCTTGACTACAGCCAATACCGACCCAGGGGGCACTATACCAGAAGCGAGGACTTAAAAAGGTACTTCAAGGCCATGATGTGGTACGGACAGGCGCCATTCCCTCTATACAAGGACAAAGAGGAAAAGGAGCCCAATGTAGAGCAGACGCTTCAGGCTCTGCTTATAACTTATGCCTCTTTGACTGAACCTGATATTGAGTCCGATGACGAAAATGACTTTGAAAAATGGAAGAATATATACGAGCCAACATCGTTTTATGTAGGGGCTGCCGACGACTTGAACATCCGTCACTACAAAGACCTGCTCGTCGGTGTGTACGGAAGCCAGCCCGACATAGAAAGGCTGATTGACAGCAAAAAGCTGGACGAGCTTTTCAAAAAAGCAAAGTACCTCCCAAGCCCAAAGATACAGGCGAAATACACTTCCGTTGACACTCCTGTAGGGAAGCAGTTCAGGTTTATGGGCCAAAGGTATATACCTGATTCGGAAATAATACAAAACATGGTGGAACCACTTGCAAGGCCGATTCCAAATGGACTAGACGTAATGGCGGCGCTTGGCTCCTACAGGGCGTACAGCATTCTTACTGAATTCTATAACGAGGATACAAATTGGGACGGATACATCCCTGCACTTGAGAAGATGAAGCGTGAAATGGACAGTACTACAGAGAGCACATGGAAATCTAACATGTACTACGGCTGGCTGTGGACCCTAAAGGGATTTTTGACAGAATACGAAGAAGGGTATCCTTCATTCATGACAAACGAAGCCTGGACTGACAAAGCCCTTGGCACAGCACTTGGAAGCTGGTCTGAGCTAAAGCACGATACAGTTCTCTATGGAAAGCAAAGCGGAGCGGAATGCGGGGGAGGGGAAGAGCCTCCCCAGATAAAGGGATATGTGGAGCCGAGCATAGAGGTTTACGAAAAGCTCCTTTGGCTCAACAGGTATTCCAGGGCCAATCTTAAGGAAAGGGGCTTTTTGGACGGGACTGTCGAAAGCAGGCTTCAGGACTTTGACGATCTGCTGGAATTTCTTATAAGATGCTCGGTAAAAGAACTTGAGGGAGAAGAGCTTACATCGGACGAGTACTACCAACTTCTGACTTACGGAGGAATGCTCGAGTACTTGACAAGCTCATTTGCAGGTGACGGAGACGTTAGGTGGTTTGAAATAACTTCTGAAACGGACAAGAATATGGCTGTAATATCGGACGTACACACAGTGGCGCCAAACCAGTTCAGCCAGGGAGGTTATTTCGAGGTTGGGGTAGGGCCGGCTCATGAGATATACGTTGTGGTTCCCATTGGAGACAAGCTTTATATTACAAGAGGCGCGGTGTTTAGCTACCATGAGTTTTTAAATGAGGGCAAAAGGCTCACAGACGAGGAGTGGCAGGACATGATAAAGGAAGGCGAAAAGCCGAGTCAGCCCGAGTGGATGAAAAGATACATGGTGGAAGACGATCTTGAAATACCTGTTCCCGCAGAGCCTTATTCGTCGGGCTGCTAAATATGACAAAAGCTAATAAGAAAATCATTGTGTCGGTCTTAGCCCTCGTGACTATAGCCCTGTATGCATATTGTGAAAGCGGCAAAGCTACCGTAAGCATAGTGGGCGATATAATGCTTGACAGAGGGGTCGAGAGGGTTATGGACGAAAGAGGCTATGGGCATCCGTATGAAAAGGTCAGCAGAATATTCTTAGAAGACGACATAACACTTGGGAACCTGGAATGCCCTATAACCAGCATTGAAAACCCAGCGCTAAAGAGGCTGGACATAGTGTTTATGGCTGAGAAAGAAAATGCAAGGGAGCTTAAAAAGGCGGGGTTTGACGTTTTAAACCTCGCCAACAACCATTCAATGGATCAAAGGAATAATGGGCTTAAGGATACTATCGATATACTGAATTATCAAGGCATTAGCACTTTGGGAGCTGGGGAAAACAGGGAAAAGGCGAGGGCGCATGTGGTCAAAAAAATAAGGGGAGTGAGGATAGGAATTTTGGGATACTCGGTTTTTCCGCCGGAAGGTTTCATATTTAGCGAGGAGGACTATGACGTCGCAAGGATAGACGTTAAAAGCCTAAAGGACGAAGTTTCAATGGCGAAAGAGGATTGCGACTTTTTAATCATTACAGTACACTGGGGAAATGAATACGAAAATTATCCAAGTGAAATCCAAAGGGACCTGGCACATATGATGGTGGAAAGCGGCGCGGATTTGATTGTAGGCCACCATCCACATGTGATTCAGAGCGTGGAAAAGTACATGGACAAATACATATTCTACAGCATGGGTAATTTTGTGTTTGACAGGCAGGCCCCTAAGGGAACTGATATTTCTGCTATACTGCAGTTGGATATATCAAAAAACGGATGCGAAAACATAAAAATTATTCCTGTGAAAATAGAAAACGCCCAGCCGCGGCCTGCATATGGAGCTGAAAGGGACTATATATTCAAAAGGCTCATGATCTATTCGAATGGAATGGGGGCGCAAGGCGAGCTTGGAAAGTGGGCTGAGAGTCGATATTTTTGAAGAATGTGTGATAATAACATAATTTGCACTATAATTATTAGAATCATTTCCATTGTTATGTTATAATAATTTGGTGGATTATAAGCGATTCTATAGATTATTTATAAAGGAGTTTTTTGAAGAATATGATTAGTGCAAATAATGTAAGTTTGAGATACGGAGACAGGGTACTTTTTAAAGATGTAAACATCAAGTTCACTCACGGTAACTGCTACGGCGTTATAGGAGCCAACGGAGCAGGAAAGTCGACTTTCCTTAAGATACTTTCAGGTGAGATAGAGCCAAACACTGGAGACGTTTCAATAACTCCTGGCGAAAGATTTGCCGTTTTAAAGCAGGACCACTTCGAGTTTGACGAGTTCGACGTTTTGACTACTGTAATAAAGGGCCACGAGAGACTGTACCAGGTAATGCAGGAAAAGGACGCGCTTTACGCAAAGGAAGACTTTACGGAAGAAGACGGAATGAAGGCTGCAGATCTTGAGGGAGAGTTTGCGGAGCTTAACGGATGGGATGCAGAGGCAGAGGCTGCAATGCTTCTTATAGGCCTTGGAATAAACAGGGATGTTCACGAAAAGAAGATGAAAGAGCTTACGGGAGCTGAGAAGGTGAAGGTTCTTCTTGCTCAGGCCCTGTTCGGACATCCAGACATACTTCTTCTTGACGAGCCTACAAACCACCTTGACATAAAGTCTATAAACTGGCTTGAAAACTTTATAATGGACTACGAAAAGACTGTGATAGTAGTGTCTCACGACAGACACTTCCTTAACAAGGTGTGTACTAACATGGTTGACATAGACTTTAGCAAGATACAAATGTATGTTGGAAACTACGACTTCTGGTACGAGTCGAGCCAGCTTGCCCTTAAGATGATGAAGGACCAGAATAAAAAGACTGAGGAAAAGATAAAAGAGCTCCAAGATTTCATAGCAAGGTTCAGCTCTAATGCATCAAAGGCAAAGCAGGCGACTTCCCGTAAAAAGCAGCTTGACAAGCTTACACTAGACGACATAAAGCCTTCTTCAAGAAGATATCCTTTTGTAGGATTCACTCCTGAAAGAGAGGCTGGAAACGACCTTCTTCTTGTTGAAGGACTTACAAAGACTATAGACGGCGAAAAGGTTCTGGACAATGTCAGCTTCATAGTGAACAAAGCCGACAAGATTGCCTTCGTAGGAAAAAATGAAATCGCAAAGACTGTCCTTTTGAAGATACTGATGGGAGAAATGGAAGCTGACAGCGGAAACTTCAAATGGGGAGTCACTACTTCTCAGGCATATCTTCCAAACGACAATACTGAGTTTTTCGAAGGTGTGGATTACAGCCTTGTGGACTGGCTTAGACAGTTTTCAGAAGAAAAGTCTGAAAGCTTCATAAGAGGGTTCCTTGGAAGGATGCTTTTCTCTGGAGAAGAGGTTCTTAAAAAGGCGAGCGTTCTTTCAGGAGGAGAGAAGGTAAGATGCATGCTTTCGAGAATGATGCTTTCAAGCGCAAACGTGCTTCTTCTTGACGAGCCGACAAACCACCTTGACCTTGAGTCTATAACGGCTGTAAACAACGGTCTTATAAGCTTCAAGGGGACAATACTTTTCACATCTCACGACCACCAGTTTGTTCAAACTGTTGCTAACAGGATAATAGAGATCACTCCTAAGGGTGTAGTAGATAAGTGTATGACTTACGACGAGTACCTTGAGGATGATGCTCTTCAAAGCGAAATAGCAAAGATGTACAAGTAATCATGAAAACGAATAACTAAATACAGATAAATGGACGGTGCTGCTTGAATGCGGCACCGTCTTTTGCTATATGATCATTTTTGTGTAGGTTTTATTGGAATTTGTATTTCTGTAATGTATTTCGATTCGTCGGAAATCGTCCAGGCGTCTATCATCGGATGTTAAAACGCTTGAAATCACCAGCCACGGGCTGAAGCTATTTGCGTGGAGCCTTTTGGCGTGCGGTGTTAACATTTTGGGATCGGGATTTTTCACTGCCATTGACAACGGAAGGATATCTGCAGTAATATCCATAATATGAATTTTAAATCAATATCTCTGTGCACCGTGTTCACTTCAAAATATTGAACAACTAAGCTGCTAACAAGCAGTGTTATTGCTAAAATTTTTAATGTTTTCATATGAAATCCTCCGATTTTGAGTACCTTAGAAAGCAGTTTTTCCTTTAACAAAATCATACTGTTTATTTGCATTGGCAGGTAGGTTATGCTATCAAATTTAAGTTTATTATAAGGTTTAACCGGCGATAAATTAGTGATACGCCAGGTATCATATGATAAAATAGGTAATGTATCAACTGCATAAATTTTGAAAGGATGTGATAGTCATGAGGATGACAATAGCAAATATAAAGGGAGAATATACTCAACTTTAATGTAATCGCTATATTCTCTCTATATGGCTGCCAAGGGCAAATCAAAAGTGAAAACTTAAAGGAGAGAATAACAAGAGAATATGGAAACGACAATAAAGATAGTTAAAAGAGAAAAGTCTTGGATTGAAAGCAGCGCAATAGAGCAGCTTGAAAGCGTGGCGAAACTTGGCGGAATGGTTAGGGCTGTAGGCCTTCCGGACATTCATGTGGGAAAGACCCCTGTGGGTGCGGCATTTGTTACAAAGGGGATAGTATACCCCCATATAATAGGGAATGATGTAGGCTGCGGAATGTCTCTCTTTTCAACGGGGATTGCAAGGAAGAAATTCAAGGTTTCAAAGGTGGTCAAAAAGCTTGAAAAACTCCAGCTGGATGCCATGGAACCTTGCTGTGAAATAATACCGGAGCTTGAAGATATTGATGAACAGTTTAAAAGAAAGCTCGGGACAATAGGCAGCGGCAACCACTTTGCCGAGTTTCAGGAAATATGCGAAGTGCACGACAATGACGAGCTTTCAAAGCTCGGAATAAAAAGGGGCGAAGTGTATCTGCTGGTTCACAGCGGATCAAGAAGCTACGGAGAGCACATACTCAGAAAACACATTGAAAAGAACATGGGCGGCAAAGGGCTTTTGCAGGGAATCGAAGGCTTCAATGAGTACATGGATGACCACAAAAGGGCAGTATTTTTTGCCATGGGAAACAGGATGATTGTGGCTAGCAGTGTGTGCAATCATATAGGTACAAGCGAGAGCAGACTTATTTTAAACAGCGTTCATAACGGCGTGAGCTCATATAGAGACGAATTCGGAGAAGAGCTTTTCATACACAGGAAAGGGGCCGCCCCATCAGACGTGGGGTGCATAGTGGTTGCAGGATCAAGGGGCAGCAAGTCATATATAGTGAAGCCTTCGGAAAACCTTAGTGACTACGCTTTTTCGATATCCCACGGTGCAGGGAGAAAATGGTCGCGCTTTTCATGCAAGGAGAGGCTTGAAAACGTCATTTCCAAAAGGGCAGTGAGGGGCGGGGATGTAGGGAGCAATATTGTATGCAGCGACAAGAAGCTCATTTACGAAGAGGCTCCCCAGGCGTACAAGGACATTGAAAGGGTGATAGAGGACATGCTCCATGAGAATATGATAACTCTTGTGGCAAGCCTTAATCCTCTTGTCACCTACAAGGGTTAGCATCATGTGGGTACAGATAAGCGCAGGGCTTGCGCCAGTGGAATGCTGTAGCTTCGTATATCTCTATACGAAGCTTTTGAAAAAAGAATGCATGCAAAGGGGAATAGAAGTGGAAGTTCTCGACTACTCAAAAGGTTATAAAAAGGACACGTTCAAGTCCGTGTTTTTGAGGCTAAGGGGAGATCAATTCAAAGAGATATAAATAGCAAGTTTCAATACAAAGATTGACAACACCTTTTTATAATAATATAATCTTTATTATAGACAATTTTTTAAATGGAAAGACATTGATGGGAAGAGTAGGTGCATTTGCCTGGCAAAGCGAGTCGATTATGGTGTGAGTTCGACCCTGGCACAGCAGTTGAAGAACATCCCGGAGTCTCCACCCGAACACGCGCCTCATACTTGTGAGGTAGCTGTAGAGTAGGCCTGGACGCCTTATCAGCGTTAAATGATATCCGAGTGTATGTGCGCATTTGCACATTGAAATTGGGTGGTACCGCGAAATACAGCTTTCGTCCCTTTGTTGAGGATGGAGGCTTTTTTTATTGCCTGAATATACACCGTCAAAACAAATAAGATCAATATATAAAGGAGGAGTTATGCAATGGTTTTAGTAAAAACTATGTATAGAAACCCGAAAGAATATATAGACAAGGAAGTTACAATATCGGGATGGGTAAGAACAATAAGATCTTCTAAAAATGTAGGGTTCATAGAGATCAACGATGGAAGCTTTTTCAAAAACATACAGGTTGTTTTTGACAGCTCACTTGAAAACTTCGCTGAAATAGGAAAGCTTGCTATAAGCTCTTCTATAAAGGTGGAAGGACTTTTAGTTGAGACTCCAAACTCTAAACAGCCTTTTGAAATACAGGCGAAGGCTGTAACTATTGAGGGAATGTCAAACTCTGACTATCCTCTTCAAAAGAAAAGACACACTCTTGAATACCTTAGAACAATAGCTCACCTCAGGCCAAGAAGCAACACATTCTCGGCGGTGTTCAGGGTAAGGTCGGTAGCGGCTCACGCTATACACAAGTTCTTCCAGGACAGAGGATTCGTATACGTTCACACTCCGATAATAACAAGCAGCGACTGCGAGGGTGCGGGAGAGATGTTCAGGGTTACAACTCTTGACATGAAAAACCCTCCTGTGACTGAAGAAGGAAAAATCGACTATTCAAACGACTTCTTCGGAAAAGAGGCGAGCCTTACGGTTAGCGGACAGCTTGAGGGAGAGATATTCGCTCTTGCTTTCAGAAACATATACACATTCGGACCTACTTTCAGGGCTGAAAACTCGAACACGGCAAGACACGCATCAGAGTTTTGGATGATAGAGCCAGAGATAGCTTTTGCAGAGCTTGTGGACAACATGGACCTTGCTGAAGACATGATAAAATATGTTATAAACGATGTGCTTGAAAACGCTCCAGAGGAAATAGCATTCTTCAACTCTTTCATAGACAAGGGGCTTCTTGACAGGCTGAACAACATAGTGAATTCTGACTTTGAGAGAGTGACATATACAAAGGCAATAGAGATACTGCAAAGTTCTGGGCACAAATTCGACTACCCAGTAGAGTGGGGAATGGACCTTCAGACAGAGCACGAAAGATATATAACAGAAAAAGTCTTCAACAAGCCGGTATTCGTAACTGACTATCCAGCTGAAATAAAGGCATTCTACATGAGACTCAACGAAGACGGCAAGACTGTTGCTGCGATGGACCTTCTTGTTCCTGGAGTGGGGGAGATAATAGGGGGAAGCCAGAGAGAGGAAAGGCACGATGTTCTTGTTGAAAAGATAGAGAATATGGGCCTTTCAAAAGAGGACTACTGGTGGTACCTTGAGCTTAGAAAATACGGAGAGACTAAGCACTCAGGCTTTGGACTTGGATTTGAAAGACTTATAATGTACCTTACTGGAATGGCAAACATTAGAGACGTGCTTCCATTCCCAAGGACTCCGGGTTCTGCAGAGTTCTAAGGAAAGGCATAACTAAAAAATGAACTCGGTCGATGGAGTTTAATAATCGATAAAAAGAGAGCCTTTTGCAATTTGAAAAGGCTCTCTTTAATTGGTAGGTCAACAGTCTTAAGGGTCGTTTTCAAACGACCCTTATTTATTTTTGCAAAAAAGTGCTAAAATGACTGCAAAATCTCTTTTATTTTTGCGAATACGGCATTTGCAAGCTTGTCGTGATATTGAGGTTCAAGATGCTCCCCGTCTATAGAGCTTGACTTTACTATCCCGCCGGCATCAAGAAGATGGCACTGGTTATTTAGAATATTTGTAAATTGAACAGGAAAATCAAGGCTTTTTCTTCTGCCTCCTATAGTTACGGAGTCTTCTGTGTCTATGCACTCTGTGGGAGGGGGAATGACAACCAGGACATGCGGGGATTTTGAATCACGTCCTGTGCAGCTTGTCTTTACGATGTCGACAAGCATCTCCACTCCTTGGGCGATGTCTACGGCCTCTAAAGAAAACCTGTGCTTCAAATCGTTAGTCCCGAGCATTATAACTATGACATCCACGGGCTTGTGAGAATGCAGGCATGGAAGCAGGTATTTCTTGCCGTTTTTATACTCTCCGCCCACGGGATCATCCCAAACCGTAGTACGTCCGGGGAGTCCCTCGGCGATTACATCGAATTCATTTCCAAGCTTTCTTTGCAAAATTGTGGGCCAGCGCATTTCTTTGGGATATCTGCGCGCGGTATGGGGATTCCACCCCCATGTGTTAGAGTCGCCATAGCAAAGAATTGTTTTCATATAGATCCCCTCCCTTGGAATAAAGTAAAAACTACAAGCTGTATCATTTTGTCAAGCGGTGAAGAATTTGAAATATAATTGTAATTATAGGCATAAATAAAATTTTTAATCAATGAATATATTTGACTCATTGAAAGGAAAAGCGGTTCATGCATAGCGAATAAGCACGAATTTGAATGGATCGATTAATAAATTCTATAAATATGGGTATACCTTTTACTGCTGCTTTTTTATTTTTAAGAAGTTTGCATCATAGTTTTATTGGGAGGAACTCGTTATGCGGGACAAGAATGTGCAGTATTTTAACTGGGGAACTATAAAGTGGATATACTCTCCTGAATTTGACAAGTCCATGAACTCCATGTACATGGGTCTTACAACGATATTGCCGGGCAAAAATCAAAGCCAGCACAGGCACTATGGAGAGGAGCAGTTTCTATATGTGATATCGGGAAAAGGGGTTCAGTACATCGATGGCAGGCGGGTGGAAATGAAGCCTGGGCTGTTTTTCCACATAGAGGCCGGAGCGTTGCATGAAAGCTATAACAACGGGTGTGAACCTCTTATACATATATTGATTTCGATACCGGTTTATTACAATGTAGATCTTTACAATGCCTATGGGCGGTGTAAAGAGGTTTCTCAAGACTGTTTCAGTCTTGAAAGCATTAAAGATCAAATACAAAGCATGCTGGATAGTACGGTTTTTCCGCTAAGGATGACGATTTCAGTTTTCGATTCGGATAATACACCTCTTGTACTTGCGAAAAATTACCCCCTGGCCTGTATTGAAAAATGTAGCATAGATAAGAAAATATATAACTGCAAGCTGTATACAGGCTACAATAAAAAGCAATTCTTTGCAGAAAATACGAATCACACAGCGTATCTATGTGAGAATGGCGTGGAGGTTTATAAAATTCCTATAGTTGTAAATGGAAGCGTAGCCGGGTATCTGCAGGGCGGGCACCTCATGAAAAACACGGGCAAGAGGAGATATGGAGACAAAGCTGATTACTACGAATCCCCGCAAAGCACATCAGGGGCCGTAATTCGATTTATGAGACAGATTGCTTCAAATATAGCTCGTATATATTCTGAGGAAGACAGGCGCGTTTTGGAAGGGAGCCTAAAGGTTAAAACAGAAAAGCTTTTAAGTATACAAATAAATAACCATTTTTTATTTAACACATTCAACGCAATAGCGTCTCTTGCGCTTAGGGAAAATGCTTTCAATACCTATCAGTCAGTAATAAGTCTTTCGAATCTATTTAGGCATCAGCTTAAAAGAAAATCGAGCTTTGGGACTATAAAAGATGAAATCGAATATTTGACAAACTATGTGGATTTGCAAAAACTCAGATTTGGGGATGAACTCAAGTTTGATATTTCGATTGAAAATGGGCTGGACGAATTTTTGATACCCGTTAATGTTTTGCAGCCTCTGGTTGAAAACTCAATAAACCATGGATTTGAAAACAATAGGGAGAATATGAGAATTAATCTAAATGTATCGCATGAGAATGATGAAATAACAATGGAGATTAAAGACAACGGAGAAGGAATGGATGAGCGGGAGGTTAAATTTCTTTTAGAGCAGATAAAAAGCAAGGGAAGGCATGAATTTAGCGGTATAATGATGATTTATTCCAAACTGGAGCTTTTTTTTAGAGGCAAATTCAAATTCGACATTGTAAGTTTTAAAAATAAAGGAACGGATATTATTATTTCGTTTCCCGCCGAAAGAAAATTATAGGGGGTGGCTTGGTTGAAAAAGGCTTTAATTGCTGACGACGAGAAGCTGTGTGCTGAAATAATAGAACACCTTATACAAAAGTGCGAACTGCCTATTGAGATAATAGGAAAAGCCTACTCGGGAGACAGTGCACTGAACATGATTTTGGAAATGAGACCCGATATAGTGTTTATGGATGTCAGGATGCCGGTCATGAGCGGGCTTGAAGTCATTAAAAAAGCCCAGGCAGAGGAAAAAAACAATACGGAATTCATTGTGGTTACAGCATATAATTACTTTGAATATGCTCAAACGGCGCTGAGACTGGGAGCTAAAGACATAATACTAAAGCCGGTGGATCATGAAAAGTTCACGGAAGCTGTAAAGCGTGTTATCGGCTACAAATACACCCCGAATCAATTGATGAACGAGATGGCGGACTATATAGACAAAAATTATGCGAAAGAGCTGACTTTGAATGGATTTTCGGAAGAATTTTACCTTAGTCCGGCGCACATAACGAGGCTTTTTAAAAAATACATGGGCTTGAGCTTTATCGCATACCTTAATTCGATAAGGATAAAAAGGTCTCAAAGGCTTTTACTGGATTCTGAGCATTCGATAAATGCAATATCGGAAATGGTAGGCTACCAAAATTCGAATTATTTTTATAGGAAATTCAAGGAATTCACAGGAGTGACTCCGGGAGAATATAAGGTCAAGAAAGATGTGTTTTAATAAAAAGTACAGCGGCTACAGCTGCTGTACTTTTTCGCTCTATAGAATCAGCCGCTAGACATGATGCTTTTATTGCCTGTATTTCTCAAAATTCCAAAATTATTAAAAAACAGATGTATATTGTTCGATTTGTATAATTTTAAATCAAATTAGTTAATTTTAGAAAATTCAGAAAAATGAGACAATGTAAATGTAAACGATTATGCATTTGGTTATTTGGAATTGAAAATAAATTGTTGGGAGGGGTTACAATGCTTAAGACGGTGAGAAATACAGACAAGGAGTTATATGAAATAATAAAAGAAGAACTAGCTCGACAAAGAACGGGGATAGAGATGATAGCATCTGAAAATTTTGTGCCAGCTGAGATACTCGAGCTTCAGGGAAGCATACTTACAAACAAGACGGCAGAAGGGTCTCCTGGGAAAAGATACCATGCTGGATGCGGCGTTATAGACAAGTCTGAGATACTTGGAATAGAAAGAGCCAAAAAATGCTTCGGAGCAGGTCACGCCAATATTCAGCCTAACGGAGGATCGAGCGCCAATGAATGCGTATACACGGCTGTGCTAAAGCCGGGAGATACGGTTTTAGCGATGGATCTTGCGATGGGAGGGCATTTGTCTCATGGCCACAAGATCAACTTTTCGGGAAGAACATATAAATTCATACACTATGGATCAAAAAAAGACACGGAGACTATAGACTATGACCAGGTGGAAAGGCTTGCAAAAGAGCACAGGCCAAAGCTTATAGTAGCAGGGGCGAGTTCGTATCCCAGATTTATAGATTATGAGAGATTTTCTGAAATTGCAAAATCGGTAGATGCATATTTTCTGGTTGACATGGCGCATGTCGCAGGACTTGTCGCGGGAGGAGTGCATCCGAATCCTGTTCCTCATGCAGACTTTGTAACGGCAACTACAACGAAAACGCTAAAAGGAGCAAGGGGAGGATTTATACTCTGCAAGAAAGAATATGCAGATAAAATTGACAAAGCAGTATTTCCTGGGGTTCAAGGCGGTCCTATACTCCAAACTATGGCTGCGAAGGCATTCACGTTCAAGATTGCAATGTCGGATGAATTCAAGGAGTATGCAAAGCAGGTGATCGCGAATGCAAAAACTCTAGCCAATGAACTTGAAAACAGGGGATTTAGAATTGTCTCGGGAGGCACTGACAACCACATAGTTCTTGTGGATGTGCGCTCGAAAGGCCTTACAGGGGCGGAGCTTGATCAGGCTCTTGAATATGCGGGAATAACTGTGAATAAAAACATGATTCCATTTGACCCGAGTTCACCTATGGTGACAAGCGGAGTGAGAATAGGAACAGCGGCTATGACCTCTAGAGGAATGAAGGAAGCTGAAATGGTTGAAATAGCAAAACTTATAGGCATGGTTGCACAAAACATAGACAACAAGGCTGTTTTAGACGACGTCAAAGAGCGAGCAGTGGCAATGTCCAAAAAATTCCCTTTGTATAAGGATTATATAGAGGAATAAGAACATTTTGATTTAAAGGGCCGTATTTGCGGACAAAACAGATCTGCAAATATGGCTGTCTCACTATTTTAAACTGTCGTTGAAAAGGGGGGAATTCTATGCTTAAGCTGGTTGGTTTTTTGAACGGTATAATCTGGAGTAAAGCTCTTATTTATCTTTGTCTTGGTACCGGAGTGTATTTTTCTATCAAAATGAGATTTCTGCAGGTGCGTCATTTTAAACACATGTTCAATCTTCTGGTAGGGGAAAAGGGGTCTGATAAAGGGGTGTCCTCGTTCCAAGCTCTTGCGATATCCGTCTCAGGACGTGTTGGAACCGGCAACATAGCCGGGGTTGCAACTGCTATTGCACTTGGCGGTCCGGGGTCCATATTTTGGATGTGGACTATAGCATTTTTGGGTGCGGGCTCGGCATTTGTCGAATCGGCGCTGGCGCAGGTTTACAAGAAAGAGCACAATGGAGAATACAGAGGAGGTCCAGCATACTATATAGAAAAGGGACTGGGAATAAACTGGTATGCAATGCTTTTTGCAATTGCGACGTTTATTGCGCTTGGAATGCTTCTTCCTGGAACTCAGTCTAACAGCATTGCTCTTGCAATGGAAAATGCGTATGGAATAAATCCATATATAAGCGGCGCAGTCTTAATTGTAGCTTTTGCAATGGTAATATTCGGCGGAGTAAAGAGAATCGGAAAAGTCGCTGAAATAGTCGCTCCGTTTATGGCAACGGGATACATTATAGTCGCACTTTTGATAATATTTATGAACATAACAAAACTTCCTGCTGTAATAGCGCTGATATTCAAAAGTGCTTTTGCAGTACATCCTGTATTTGGAGGGATAATAGGGATGGCCATATCTTGGGGTGTAAAACGTGGTATATTTTCAAATGAAGCAGGACAAGGTACGGGAGCGCACCCTGCAGCAGCTGCGGAAGTTTCGCATCCGGCCAAGCAGGGGCTTGTCCAAGCTTTTTCGGTATATATAGATACCTTGTTTGTATGTTCCGCCACAGCATTCATGATACTGATAACGGGCATGTATAATGTTGAAAATTCCGCCGGAGGATTTTTGGTAAACAACCTTCCCGGGGTAGGAATAGGACCGGAGTATACGCAATTGGCTGTCGAATCTGTATTCCCGGCTTTCGGAAGCGGGTTTGTAGCAATTTCACTTTCGCTTTTCGCATTTACATCCCTTCTCGCATTTTATTACAATGCCGAAACAAATGCCGTATACCTTGAAGAAAAGCTGAATGTCAAAGGACTTGTAATGGCTCTTAGAGTGATCATAGTTGCAGCTACGTTTTATGGGGCCATAAAGACTGCCACACTGGCATGGGGGCTTGCGGATATAGGAGTCGGAATGATGGCGTGGATTAATATTATTGCAATACTCCTGCTTAGAAAACCGGCGTTCAAGGTGCTGAAAGACTACGAAAGCCAGCTCAAGGCCGGAAAAGAGCCTGTGTTTGATCCTGTCGAACTAGGAATTGAAAACGCAGAGTTTTGGATTTCGGCTAAACCATCGGAAGAAAAAACAGCTGAATAAAAGTATAGGTAAGACATGTGCGGGAAACCTGTTTGCAATTAAAATGAAACAGTTGTAAAATATTGAATTGTAAACAGGTTTCCTTAAATAAACTATGGGCAACCTGAAAATCCGTGACGATAAAAAATATTTTGACACACAAAAGCTTGGGGGATTTTAGATGGGCATAGACAAGGTTAAAAATTTTTTTGAGGAAAAGGGTATTGAATGCAATATGGTGTTAAGTGAAGAGAGCACAGCTACAGCGCATGAGGCTGCAGCCGCAATGGGCGTAAGCGTGAGCCAGATTGCAAAGACTATAGCATGCGATGTGCGAGAAAAGGTGGTTTTAATTGTAGCGGGAGGCGATTCCAGGATAGATACTAAAAAATTTAGAGCAGTTTTTGAAAAAAGACCGGTATTGCTAAAACCGGAAGAAGTATACAGGGTGACAGGTTATGCAATCGGAGGGGTGTGCCCTTTCGGCGTTGAAAATTCGCTGGATATATATATGGATGTCAATTTAAAGAGCCATGAGTTCATATACCCGGGTGCAGGCAAATCTAATGCCATGATCAAGATAACTCCACGGCAGCTTCAAGAAATAACGGGAGCAGAGTGGATTGACGTAGCCAAATAAAATAATTCACATATTACCGGCGCTAATGCCGGTTTTTTTGTATGTTAATGTTATACTGGAATGGAGAAGAAAATAAAAACATCAATAGGAGGAATACTGTGGCAAGGCTTATAATAGCGGAAAAACCTTCAGTGGCAAAAAACATAGCGGAGGCTCTTGGAGTCAAAAATAGAAATGACGGATATCTTGAGGGCGAAGACTATTTGATAACATGGGCGTTTGGGCATCTTCTCCAGCTTTACGATGCTAAGGACTACAAAGAGGAGATGGCTCGCTGGAAGATAAGCCAGTATCCATTCATACCGGATGAATTCAAATACAAGATAAAGTCTAGTCAGGGTGACAGAAGCCAGGTAGACGAGGGTGCCAAAAAGCAGATAGAAATAATAAGACACCTGGCAGAAAGAGAAGATGTTGACGGGATAATATCCGCATGCGACTACGACAGGGAAGGTCAGGTCATAGGAGACATAATAATAGAATACATAAAAGTGCAAAAGCCGGTGTACAGGCTGCTTCTTAACGAGTGGACGGCGGACGAGGTGGCTGGGGGAATGGAAAGGCTAAAGAGCAACGATGAGATGAAGCCTCTTCAAGACTCCGGGATAAGCAGGCAGTGGGCTGACTGGACTATAGGTATAAACCTTACATCAGTGGCCTCTTTGAAATACCAAAGGGGAAGGGTTGGCCCCCTGAACATCGGAAGGGTTCTTCTTCCTACTCTCAAGATAATATACGACAGGGACCGTGAGATAGAGCAGTTCGTGCCCGACACATTCCACAAGCTGCAGACGATTTTAAAAACGGACAAGGGCGAGGAGTTCAGCGGGACTTATGCAGAGGGCAAGGATGAAAAATTCAAGGACAAGAAGCCTCTTGATGAGGCGCTCTCTTGCGTGAAAAAAGGCAAGGCGGTGGTTGTGGACAAGCAGGTTGAAAACAAAAAGGACTATCCACCCTATCTTTTCAACCTTTCAAACCTCCAGGGATTTGTAACCAGCAAATACAAGGGATGGACCTCGGACAAGGTGCTAAAAGTGGCACAGTCGCTATACGAGAAAAAGTTCATAACATATCCCCGTACATCTAGCGTTGTGCTTGAGGAAAGCCTTGAGGGCAGGGCTAAAAAAGTGCTTGAGATACTCAAAAAAGGGCTGCCCTACGAAGGGGAGGTCAAATTCAGATTTACAAAGCGTAATTTCGACAATTCCAAGGTGGAAAGCCACAGTGCCATAGTTCCGACATACATGGTTCCGAAGAAGTTGTCGCAAGACGAGAAGACAGTATACACTGCCGTCAAAAACAGATTTATAGCCCAGTTCATGCCTCTTTGCGAGTACGAGGAGACCAAGATATACACAGGAGTAGAAGGTGAGGACATCAAGGGGTCATTCGTGTCGAAGGGAAAGGTTCTGATAAATGAAGGCTGGAAAAAGGCCGAAGGGATAGAGACCAAAGAGGCAGAGCTTCCTCTTGTGAGCATAGGTGATGAGCTTGAATTCAAGAGCCCTAAAATAACAACCAGCTCTACAAAGCCCCCAAAGCACCATACGGAAAAAACTCTCCTTAGAGTAATGGAGACCTGCGGCAAGAAGTTCGACGACGAGGAAAGCGACGAAATGATGGACGCAGTGCTTAGCGGTTTTAGCATAGGGACCCCGGCGACAAGGGCCGAGACCATAAAAAAGCTAAAGGACGTGGGCTATATAAGCGCAAATGGCAAAAACCTTATATGCACCCAAACAGGCAAGAAGCTGGTTGAAAAATTCCCTATAAAGGAGCTTTTCGATCTTGGATATACGGGAAGGCTTGAAAAGACTCTTTCCGACATTGAAAAAGGCAAGTTTAAAAAGCAAGACTTTCTCGACCTCATATACGATTTCACCAGAAGATCTGTCGAGAGGATAAAGAACGGAAATGCAGTAATAATCAAAAGCTCCGAGGAATATGTGGAACATGAAGCCCTTGGTAAATGCCCCGCATGCGGAAGCGACGTCATAGAGGGTAAGAAGGGATTTGGCTGCAGCAACTGGAAGGGCGGGTGTAAATTTGTAATATGGAAGGACGACAAGTATCTTGCAGCCCTTGGCAAAAAGCCCACAAAGGCCATGGTCAAAAAGCTTCTTAAAGACGGAATGGTAAAGGGAGTAGGATTTAAGAGCAAGAGAGGAAACACATTCGATGCATACATCAGGTATGTGAAAAGCGAAAAAGACGAATATTTCAAATGGGAAATGGAATTTATATAAATGCATATACGAACTTTATTTTTTTATGGATATAAAAAGACAAATAAATGCAAAAAAAACCGAATCATATGTTATAATATCTAGGTGAAGTTAAGGAAAATAAAGAAAACAGAGTAAAGGAGCTAAAAACATGTCAGGATACGATAGCTATAAAAATCCTCTTATAGAGAGATATTCAAGCAAAGAGATGAGCTTCATATTTTCAGCTCAAAACAAGTTCTCGACTTGGAGAAAATTCTGGGTTGCACTTGCAAAGGCTGAAAAGGAACTTGGACTTCAAATAACTGACGAGCAGATAGCAGAGCTTGAAAGCAATATTGAAAACATAAATTTTGACGACGCTAAAAAGTTTGAAAAAGAGACAAGACACGATGTAATGTCTCACGTAAAGGCTTACGGACTGCTTTGCCCAAATGCAAAGGGGATAATACACCTTGGCGCTACAAGCGCATATGTAGGTGACAACACTGACGTAGTAGTAATGAAGCAGGCGATAGAACTTGTGATGGTTAAGTTTGCAAACCTCATGAAGAACCTTTCGGATTTTGCACTCAAGTACAAGGAAATGCCTACTCTTGGATACACACATTTCCAGCCGGCGCAGCTTACCACGGTAGGAAAGAGGGCTTGCCTTTGGCTGCAGGACCTTATAATGGACTTTGACGAACTTGAATACAGACTTGAGAGCCTAAAGCTTAGGGGCGTTAAGGGAACTACTGGAACTCAGGCGAGCTTCCTAAGCCTTTTCGAAGGAGACCATGAAAAGGTTAAAAAGCTTGACGAGCTTGTGTGCAAGAACATGGGAATAGAAAAGAAGTTCACAATAACTGGGCAGACATATTCAAGAAAGCAAGACTGCCAGGTTCTTTCAACACTTTCTTCAATAGCTCAGTCTATGCACAAGATGACAAACGACCTTAGACTTCTTCAAAACCTCAAGGAAGTGGAAGAGCCTTTTGAAAAGTCTCAGATAGGATCTTCAGCCATGGCATACAAGAGAAACCCCATGAGAAGCGAAAGGATTTCTTCGCTTTGCAAATATGTTATGTCTCAAAGCCTAAATCCGGCTCTTATATTCTCGACTCAGTGGTTCGAAAGAACTCTTGACGACTCTGCAAACAGGAGACTGAGCATACCGGAATCATTCCTTGCAATAGATGCGATACTTGAAATAGGAATAAATGTCACAAACGGCCTTGTGGTATACGAGAACATGATAAGAAAGCATGTAAACGAGGAACTTCCTTTCATGGCGACTGAAAACATACTCATGGAAGCTGTTAAAAGAGGCGGAGACAGGCAGGAGCTTCATGAAAAGATAAGAATATATTCTATGGAGGTTGGGGAAAGGGTTAAAAACCAAGGCCTTGACAACAACCTTATAGACAAGATAATCGATGATACTTCATTCAAAATGTCAAAAGAAGAGATACTTGAAATAATAGACCCTAAAAAATTCACGGGAAGAGCTCCCCAGCAGGTTGACCAGTTTGTGGAAGAGGAAATAAAACCTATCCTTGAAAAGCATAAGGATGAGCTTGGAATAGATGTAGACCTTAAGGTGTAAAAAGCATAATACAGTTGGTTAACGTTTCTATAAAAAAGCGGCATGCCAAATATGGCGTGCCTTTTCAATATGTATAATACTTGAATACAGGTATGACGCATGTCTTTAGATGATATAACGTCCTCCTAAGGCGAGATTGGAGAGCTTTATACCTCTGGCTCATATTGGAAAAAACATCCCTTAGAGGCGAATTTAATCGAATAACGTTGACTATGAATATGTAAAATTAATGTGTTGAAAAGGATGGATCGCAGCATAGGCGAACGAAAATACAGAAAACACAGATTAAATTCGCTAAAATGCAGATTCTCTCCGGGGATATAAAAACAAAAGCCGACTCAATGTTCGGATAAATCCGCCGGAGGTGTGCTTTAATCAAAGAAGAGATTAAAGAAATCATGCGGGTCTTTGGATTTATACGGTTGATTATATATACTTAAAGCCGGCAGGCTTTAAGGCCTATTTCGAATGAATATATACAGGGCTTGAGACATGGGGATTGGAAGAATCTTTTTATATTTCATTGTGATTTTTTTATAATAAATATATAATTAATTTACAAATACACTTGCCTTATAAGGTATTAGATGCTATACTATAAAAGTACCTTGATTCTGATTGTAAATATGATTCATGAAACGGAAAATAAACAGAAAATTTTATTTCCGCGGTTTCTGCAATAGAATAAATATTTTTACAAAGAATTAAAGGAAATAAAATTTTTGGAGGAATTACTAATGAAAACAGGAATAGTTAAATGGTTCAACTCAGAAAAAGGATTCGGATTCATAACAGTTGATGGTGGAGAAGACGTATTCGTACATTTCTCAGCTATACAAATAGACGGATTCAAAACTCTTGAAGAAGGACAGTCAGTTAACTTTGAAATAGTTGACGGACCAAAAGGACCTCAAGCAGCAAACGTAACAGTTGCTTAATTATAATTAGACATCAGAGCCTTGGAGAATAATCTCCAAGGCTTTTTTAATGACAAGAACCTTCTCATTAATTAAAGCATTGTTAAGGCTAAGAGAGTAAGGTTCACTACAAGTTTTGAACTGAGGAAGTGTTGATAATGGACGGAAATAAAAGGACGAATATAAAATGTGGACTTAAAGTTATGGTGGTTCAAAAACAGGATCAGCGAACAGGCAAGCTTACAGGGGGGACTGTTGAGAGGATTCTCACCAACTCATCAGTACACCCTCATGGAATAAAGGTTCGCCTTACCAGCGGGATAGTCGGACGCGTAAAAGAGATATGCGAAGACTAATTACTGAAATTGTATATATGCCGCGCTTGAAAAAGTATGAGATTGAATAAACTTTATCCGTTATAAAATACAAAAAAGCCAGAACTATTTTACAATTCAAAATAGTTCTGGCTTTTTTGTATTTTATAATAGTTCTGGCTTTTTTGAAAATTGGCAATATTGATGTTTGAAAGAGCTTTTCGATTAAAATTCATGCAATTCAATTGTATCCGATATTAATATAGGTCTTTTAATTTTTGGAATGCATCAAAAGATCTTTTTATCATCTCTGGATCCACACAATAAGAAATTCTAACATATCCAGGGCATCCAAAATCATCTGCTGGTACAACAAGAAGATTAAATGTCTTTGCATTTTCAGAAAAATTCACAGCATTTTCTTCTAGTGATTTTACAAACAAGTAGAACGCACCATTTGGTTTAACGCATTCATAACCCATGTTATTCAGCCCGTCGTACAACAATTTTCTATTTGTATCATACAATGCTACGTCTGATGTTTTTCCGAGACAACCCAAAACGACTTTCTGGAACATGCTTGGTGCGCATACATATCCGAGAGAACGTCCGGCACCACATACTGCTGTGTATATATCTTTATCATTTTCCACACTCTCAGGAACCAGAATATAACCCAATCTCTCTCCCGGAAGTGAAAGTGATTTGCTGTATGAGTAACATATAATTGTATTCTCATAATAAGCTGGTATATATGGGATTTGTATGTCATCATAAACTATTTCTCTGTATGGTTCATCAGATATGAGGTACAGGGGCTTATTATATTCTTCAGATTTCTTTTTTAATAAATTTGCCAAATCATTTAATGTTTTTTCTGAATAAACAACTCCAGATGGATTGTTAGGAGAATTTATTATAATCCCTTTTGTGTTAGGGGTAATAGCTTTTTCTAATGAATCCATCTTAATTTGGAAATTTTCTGTGTCTGCTGGCACTACCACAACCTTTGCACCTGCATTTTTTATAAAAACCTTATATTCTGGGAAATATGGTGCAATAATTATAAATTCATCTTCTTCTGGATGTTTGGTAAGAGCCTTAAGTGTAATAGTTAATGAAGCTGCTGCACCACATGTTATGTAGAAATTATCTGCTTTCAACTGACAATTATATGTGTTGTTCATATACTCAGCCAGCCCTTTTCTTACTTCAAAATCACCCTGTGCAGATGTATAACCGTGAATTTCTTGTGATTTTGATGTTTCCAGCAATTTTAGCATTGTTTCTTTTACACATTCTGGCGCTGGAACAGTTGGATTTCCAATACTGAAATCAAATACATTTTCTCTTCCAACAATTGCAGCCTGTTGCATTCCGTACTCGAATAAGTCTCTAATTACAGATCGTTTTGACCCCAATTCATACATTTCTTTTGATACCATATAGTTTCACTCCTCCTCTAAAAGTATTTAGCATTGATAATATTTTGGCAAAAAATGATGTGGTATTGATGTGGCTACAGTGTAACAATATGACAAATGTTGTGCAAGGTGCCAAAATAGCGAAAAAACAGTAAAATATGAAGTTGTGGCCGCTAATACTCACTATATCACCATATATCTTAATATTAATACTGTTTTTGATTTTTTATAGTATTCAAGATCTGCAATTATATAATTTTCAGAAAACACTACATAATTAATATATATGCTAATACCTATGCTTGAAATTTGAATTTTCGAACAATTTAGCGTATTAAAATGTCATATTGAAAAATATTTATGCAGATTTGATGCGGGTTGATGTAATTTGAAATTTTTCGAATGATAAAAATAGAACCGCTTCAGAAAATGTACCGGAAAAAATACCCTAAAAAAAGTAGAACGTGTTTGACAAATAGTAAACAATATGTTATCCTTCAATTGTCGGGAAGTGATTCCAAAAATTAGAATCCAGAATAATATCTGCATATCAAGATACATAAGGCTTGTGGCTATCAGTTGCATTCAATGCTTATCAACAATTGAATGTTCACCATGCAAATTGATCAGATTCTATTTTAAATAATCAGAATGTGATTTGCCGAGGCACTTCCAATAGTGCCTGTGTCTCATTTTGGAAAACGTTGTCATGCATTGCTTATAAAAACATACAGAAAAATAATACGAGACCTGGCTAACGACATAATCAGATTAGGCTAGAACGGGGCTGAGGTCAGTCCTTTCTAATAAAAGTTAAGTATCAAAAAATTAATTCGTAGGTGGAGGGATATTTATGAAAATCTTAGCTTATTGTGTAAGACCGGATGAAGTTGAATCATTTGGAAAATTTTCAGGGCAGTATGGGCATGAAGTTGAATTAATACCGCAATCATTTGGACCGGAAGTAGCTCATTTGGCGAAAGGATATGACGCCATTTCGATTCTAGGAAACTGTAAAGCCACTAGGGAGGCTCTAGATAAGATAAATGACTATGGCATAAAGTACATGGCCAGCAGATCAGCGGGAGTAAACAACATAGACATAGAGGCTGCTGACGAATTTGGCATAGGAGTATCAAACGTACCAGCCTATTCACCTAACTCGGTATCTGAGCTGACTGTAGGAATTACAATTTGCCTTACAAGAAAGATACCTACAGCGCTAAAAAGAGTTGATACTCAAAACTTTGCGCTAAACGGACTGATAGGCGTAGAATTGAGAAACATGACTATAGGGGTTATAGGAACAGGGAGAATCGGCCTTGAAGTAATCAAAGGATTCTCAGGTTTTGGAGCTAAACTAATAGGCTATGACGTGGTGGAAAATGAAGCGGCAAAACAATATATTGAGTACAAATCGCTAGACGAGCTATACAAAGAAGCAGACATAATCACACTGCATGTTCCTGTGACAGACGACAATTACCACATGATAAATAAAGATAGCATGGCAAAAATGAAGGACGGTGTCTTCATAGTGAACTCGGCGCGTGGAGGACTAATTGACACTGAAGATCTTATGGAGGCATTGAAGTCTGGAAAGGTAGCTGGAGCTGCATTGGATACATACGAGCATGAAGTTGGTGTCTTCCACAACAACAAGATGAATGAAATTCTAAAGGATGATACATTGGCAAAACTTAGAAGCTTCCCAAATGTAGTACTTACACCTCACTGTGGATTCTATACAGATGAAGCTGTATCAAACATGGTTGAAACGGCACTTATAAGCTTAAAAGAATTTGAAATGCAGGGAAGCAGCAGGTGCCAAGTTGGGGGAAACAGCAGTAGCAAATCAAAATGCCTTGCATAGGCAGCGCTAAACAGGACAGAAAAGTCAGTTCAAAGATTCGAAAGCTCCATATTGCATCTGAATGTCAAAGAGAACATTGCATACTTATATATTTTGCGAATTGAAATTCTGTTTTATGGGATTCAATTCGCAAAATATCCTAAAAAATCAACTTGTGTAGTTTTTTAAAGCAATCAGAGTATCGGAAATGCAATATCAAAATTCAGAAAATAAAGAAGATAAAGAACATAAATATGAAGGGGATGATAAAATGACAAAGGAAAGAAAGGATATTTTCATAGCAGGTTTTGCCCTATTTGCAATATTTTTCGGAGCAGGCAACTTGATTTTTCCACCGAGTCTAGGACTGGCGGCAGGAAAAGCCTGGCCTCTAGCAGCACTTGGATTTTTGCTTACAGACCCTGTTTTGCCCGTACTGGGTGTAATTGCAACATCTAAAGTAGGTGGAAAAGCCGAGGACCTTGGTAAAAGGGTAAGTCCTCTATTCGCAAAAATACTGGGAGCAGTATGTATACTAGTTATAGGACCTCTTTTCGCGGTTCCAAGAACTGCAGCTACGGTATACGAAATAGCCATAAAACCTGTTATGCCGAGCTCACCGCTTCTAATAACATCGCTAATCTTCTTTGTAATCACATATATGCTTGTAATCAATCAAAGTGGCGTAATTGACAAGATAGGAAAATATCTGACTCCGGCACTGCTAGTTATACTTACCGTTATAATAGGTGCGTGTGTGATAAATCCTATAGGAGAGATAGTAGCACCTCAGCCTGGAAACTTTTTCCTAAAGGGCTTTGAGGAAGGTTACCAGACAATGGACGCTCTGGGTGCATCGCTTATGGCGGGAATAGTGCTTTCGGATTTGATATTTAGGGGATACAAGGACAGAAAGAAACAGCAGCATATGACTACCAGAATAGGACTAGTTGCAGCGGCACTGCTAGCCTTTATATATGGTGGATTGACATATGTAGGAGCAGCTGGAAGCGCTATATTCAGCAGTGATATGCCAAGAGTTGATCTGCTACTGGGCCTTGTAAATGAAATCTTCGGAACTGCCGGTACAATATCGATAGCGGTTGCAGTATCTTTGGCCTGCCTGACTACTTCAATAGGTCTTACTGCTACAGCGGCAAACTACTTCAGCGGCATAAGTAATGGCAAATTATCATACAAAGCTGTGGCAATCGCCGTAGTAGTATGCAGTTTTGCTCTTTCGAATTTCGGTGTGGAAGGTCTAATCAGCATAGCGGTTCCAATTCTATGTACTGTATATCCGCTTATAATTGTTTTAATATTAACAACATTGTTTGACGAACACATACCAAATGACCATACTTACAGGGGTTCTGTCCTAGGGGCTTTCATAGTCAGCTTGACTATGACACTAAACAGTACGTTCAATATATTGAATGGCCCTATGGTTTTGATACAAAAATTACCTCTATATGCGAATGGATTCCCTTGGATTGTTCCATCTATAGTTCTAGGTATTGCATTTATGATTTACGGTAAAATGACACAGAAAAATCAACCTGGAGAAGGTCTGGCAGGAGAAAACAGAACTGCTTAGATAAAGGGGTTACAGCATATCTCAAGGGGAATTTGCCTTGAGAATACAAAAGATAAAAAAGAGTAACTTAGTTTTCACCTAGGTTACTCTTTTTTATGAAAAATTTCAAGTAAAGATGTATAGAGCCTAACTCACAATCTCAATTGAATCAAGAAATCTTTCTATGGAACGAGGAATATTGTTTATTGTTTACATATCACAGGCGGTGCATCAATTGGTAAAAAAAAGAATGATTTTGTTAAAAATTTAGAAATTATCATTGACAGGAAAGTGAATATTTCATATAATGAAGTTGTAAAAAAAATAGAACGCGTTCTAGAACGCTATATGAATAATATGGAATTTACAATTACTTAATGTGTACTTGTGATTACGAATATCTTTTTACAGATTGAGCTTAGGGATGATTAAGTCAAAAGCACAATAAAAAATTCGAGGTGTTATTATGGATTTGAAAAATATTACAATCGGACAATATCTCAAAAATACTGCAAGTACTTTTTCTAACGACACAGCAATTGTGTTTCAGAAAGAAGAAAAAAAGCTGACTTGGAAGATGGTGGACGAGCTGTCGGATGAGTATGCAAAGGGGCTGATGGCCCTTGGATTGGAAAAAGGTGACCATATGGCTATCTGGAGTACGAACAAGGTCGAATGGATACTTTGTTTTCTGGCTGCAAGCAAGATTGGAGTATGTACGATTACTGTGAATATTAATTATCGCCTTGAAGAGGTTGAAAGATTGCTTGAACAATCAGACGCAAAAGCTCTTGTTTTTATGGATGGCTTCAGAGACATCAATTACATAGAAATTGTAAATGAGATCATAGGCAGGGCTAAAAAGGGGATAAATAAGACCGGCCGCCAGCTAAAACATTTCATACATTTTGGGGACAAAGAGTGTGAAAATGCAATAGAGCTTTCACAGGTCATTGAAACGGCAAGCGAAACTACAGATAAGCAGTTTGAGCATCGAATGATGGAGCTTGATACCCATGATGTCATTAACATCCAGTTCACTTCGGGGACTACGAGCAGTCCAAAAGGAGTAATGCTTACACACCATAACCTGATCAACAACTCATGTTACACTGGACAGCTTCTTAAGCTAAACAATAAAGACAGTCTTTGCCTGGCAGTTCCATTCTTTCACTGTTTTGGGTTGTCAGCAGGAATACTAATGTGCATAGGAAGTGCGACAGCGATGGTTCTAGTAGAATGCTACAGGCCTGTGGAGGTCATGAAGGCGATAACTAATCTGAAGTGTACGGCTCTTCACGGCGTGCCAACTATGTTTATCAGAATACTGGAACATGAAGAATTTAACAAATATGATTTTTCTACACTTCGCACAGGTCTTGTTGCCGGAGCGGCTTGTAATGAAGATACAATAAGAGAAATTATTAATAAACTAGGAATGAAAGAAGTACAAATCGGATATGGCCAGACAGAATCCTCTCCAGGATGCACACAGACTCTTGCGGATGATCCGATTGAAAAAAGGGTGTCGACCGTGGGAAAACCTTTGCCCTATGTAGAAATGAAGATTGTGGATATTCACACAGGGAAGGAATGCCCTAGAGGCGCTTCGGGGGAACTTTGCACGAAGGGCTACCATGTGATGAAGGGATATTACAAGAATGAGATCCTGACAAAAAGGGCTATTGACCGCGAGGGATGGCTGCATACGGGAGACGTTGCTTTTGTAGATGAGCAAGGATATTATCACATATGCGGAAGACTTAAGGACACTATCATCAGGGGAGGAGAAAACATAAGCCCCAGAGAGATCGAGGAATGCCTACTTATGCACCCGTGTGTCAAGGACGCTCAAGTCTATGGTGTACCAGAGAAGCACTATGGCGAAGAAATAGCAGCTTCTATTCAGCTGGAGAGAGGGTGTCATTTGGAAATCGAAGAAATCAGGCGATTTTTAAACGACAAGCTGGCTCGCTACAAGATACCAAAATATATTGAGTTTTGTAAAAAGTACCCGATTACATCCAGTGGGAAAATACAAAAGTATGTTTTAAAAGAAAAGATGATTAAAAGACTTAAGAAGGTTTCATTTTCTTAACTATATCAGTTTTCTGACATGCTTTGTCTAAATATAGGAAACTTTGATTTAAATATATAGAATAATTCATAGAAACGAATACATAAAAAACAGGAGGGAACTTAAATGAGTTTAAATGAAAAGATATTAGAAAGTATCAAGGTTGTAGAACTGGCAAACTTCATAGCTGCGCCGGCGTGTGGAAGATTTTTGGCAGATTCGGGTGCTGAAGTTATTAAGGTTGAGTCACTAGGAGGAGATGCCCTTCGTTATACAGCTCCAACAGAGGGAAGACCTCTAGACCAATATGAAAATACAACTTTCGACCTTGAAAATGCAAACAAGAGAAGTATAGCGCTTGACCTGAAGAATGAAGCGGGAAAAGAAGTACTTTTCAAACTTATTTCTGATGCGGATATATTCCTTACAAACTGGCGTCCAGGAGCCCTTAAAAGAGCGGGACTTGACTATGAAACGCTAAAGGTTAAATATCCTAAGCTGGTTTATTCACAAATAACAGGCTACGGTGAAAAGGGACCAGACAAGGACCTTCCAGGCTTTGACTTTACAGCTTTCTTTGCAAGAGGAGGCATAACAGGAACACTTTATGAAAAAGGAACTGTGCCTATGAACGTTATACCAGGACTGGGAGACCACCAGGCGGGTATGTTCCTAGCGGCAGGAACGATGGCAGCCCTTTACCGTGCAAAGATGACAGGCAAGGGAGAAAAGGTTTCTACAGGTCTTTTCCAAAGTGCGATATACACTGTAGGAATGATGCTTCAGGCGGCTCAGTACCCTGACCACGGCCTTCAATATCCTATAAACCGCAAGCAAACGCAAAATCCTTTCCTTGTAGCGCAAAAGACAAAGGATGACCACTTCATACAAACTTGCATGCCACCTTACGACCTGTACTACGACAGATACATGAAAGCAATAGGAAGAGAAGACCTTATAGGAGATGAAAGATACAGCAAGATAGAAAATCTTACTAGAGAGGGAAGAGCTGGAGAAATGTGCGACATAGTAGCAGCTCAACTCGTTCAAAAAGATAAAAATGAATGGGATGCTATATTCAGAGAAGCAGACATTCCTTTTGCGATAGCACAAACTTGGGAAGAGCTCCTAGAAGACGAGCAGGCATGGGCCAATGACTATCTATACAAAATGAAATACGACAACGGCAATACAAGAACTCTAGTACGTCTTCCAGTTACATTCGAAGAAACTGGTCTTAGCAAATACGAAAGAGGACCTCTTCTTGGAGAGAACTCAATAGATATACTTAAAGAGATGGGATACAGCGAAGAAGAAATAAAGGCAATGGAAGAAAACAAACTAGTTTACAAATGGAGCGATAAGTAATGTCAGATCAATACACGATGGGAATAGACATTGGTTCTACGGCATCAAAATGCATCATATTAAAGAACGGCTCTTATGTTGAGGGCAGTGCGGTCATATCTGTTGGGGCTGGAACGAGCGGCCCCAAGAGGGCTGTGGCTGAGGCTCTTGAAAAGGCCAACAAGAGCATGGAGGAAATAACGGCAGTAGTGGCGACGGGATATGGACGAAATACATTTACGCATGCCGACAAGCAAATGAGCGAGCTTAGCTGCCATGCAAAAGGTGCACATTTTATATTCCCTGATGTTAAAACCATAATAGACATTGGTGGACAAGATGCCAAGGCACTTAAAATTTCTCCCAGCGGGAAACTGATGAACTTTGTCATGAATGATAAATGTGCTGCAGGTACAGGTAGATTCCTGGATGTTATGACACATGTACTTGAGGTTGACATATCAGACCTTGCAAAGACTGGTGAGCAGTCGCAAAATCCTGTGGATATAAGCTCAACCTGCACAGTGTTCGCCGAGTCGGAGGTAATATCTCACCTGTCAAATAGGGTGGCTATAAGTGATATAGTGGCAGGCATACATAACTCTGTTGCAAGCAGGGTAGCGGGACTTGCCAAAAGAGTAGGAGTTGCTTCTCAGGTTGTTATGACTGGAGGGGTTGCCCAAAACGCAGGAGTTGTAAAGGCTCTTGAGAGGGAACTAGATGTTTCCATAGAGACAACGCCTATGGCACAGCTTGTGGGTGCCCTGGGAGCAGCACTATATGCATATGAACTTTTAGAGGACAAAAATAAGTCTGCATAATAAGGAGTGAAAAAGATGTCAGAAACAAATGAAAAGCCAGTTAAGGCGAAATATCTCTTGAGAGATATTTTAGACCAGCATTACAAAAATGCATGGGATGCGAAAAACAGAGGTGAGAAGGTTGGCTGGTGTGCCTCTAACTTCCCTCAAGAAATTTGTGAGACATTGGGCGTACCAGTAGTATATCCTGAAAACCAGGCAGCGGCAATATCTGCAAAAGGAGCAGGCCTCAAGATGTGCGAGCATTCCGAAGCAAACGGATACTCAAATGACATATGCGCCTATGCTAGAATAAGCCTTGCATACATGGATATCAAGGAATGCAAAGAGATGGACATGCCTCAGCCGGATTTCGTGCTTTGCTGTAACAATATATGCAACCAGATGATCAAATGGTATGAAAACATATCAAAAGAGCTTGACATACCAATGATACTAATCGACATACCATACAACACTGAATTTGAAACATCTGACGACAGAGTTAAATATATAAGAGCGCAGTTCGACCATGCGATTTCACAGCTTGAAGAAATAACCGGGAAGACGTTTTCACAGGAGAGATTCGAGGAAGTCATGAGAATTTCACAAGAATCTTCAAAAGCGTGGCTTGGGGCGACTGAATATACAAAGTATGACCCTTCACCACTTAACGGATTTGACCTTTTCAACCACATGGCGGTTGCCGTTTGCGCCCGTGGAAAACAGGAATCTGTTGATGCATTCCAGCTTCTGGAGAAGGAATACGCACAAGCGGTTAAAGATGGAACATCAACTTACAGAGGAGAGCAAAAACACCGCATACTTTTCGAAGGTATAGCATGCTGGCCGTATCTGCGCCACAAGCTGACTACACTAATGCAGCATAACATCAACATGGTGGGAACTGTGTATGCAGATGCTTTCGGTGTGATTTACAACAATGTAGACGAGATGATGAAGGCTTACTCTTATGTGCCTAATGCAGTTTCTTTTGAACGTGCACTCAAAATGAGAGTAGATGCCGTTACTAAAAACAAATGCGAAGGAGCAGTTATTCATACAAACAGAAGCTGCAAGCTATGGAGTGGATTCATGTATGAGCTTGACAGGAGACTTCGCGAAGAAACGGGTATCCCTACAGTGACATTCGACGGAGATCAGGCAGATCCTAGAAACTTCTCAGAAGCACAATATGACACTAGAGTACAAGGACTATACGAAGTTATGGAAGCCAATAAGAAGGGAGGGAACCTATAATGAGTAGAGTTGCAGGACTTTTAGAAGAGTTTGGAAAAATCGCATCTAGCCCTATGAACAGACTAAACGAATATGCATCTGAAGGAAAAAAAGCCATAGGCTGCATGCCAATATACTGTCCAGAGGAGCTTGTTTACGCAGCGGACATGGTGCCCTTCGGTATTTGGGGAGCAGAGAAAGAGGTTTCACAGGCAAAAGAGTATTTTCCTGCATTCATCTGTTCCATTTTGCAAACAAGTCTTGAAATGGGCCTTAGAGGAGACTTGGATCAGCTGTCGGCTGTTATGATTCCCGTGCTTTGTGACTCTCTAAAGTGCATGGGACAAAACTGGAAGCAAGGAGTTAAAAATGTTGAGTTCATACCAGTGATTCATCCTCAAAATAGAAAGATGGAGGCTGGCGTTGAATTCTTAAAGACTCAATATACTAATATAAAAAACAGACTTGAGGAGATTTCGGGAAATGAAATAACTGATGACAAGTTGAAAGCAGCCATTGATGTCTATAATGAACACAGAAAAGCTATGAGAGAATTTGTTGATACGGCAGCGCAGTATCCACACCTAATAACACCTGCTCAAAGAAGCGCAGTTATAAAGAGTGGGTATTTCATGGAAAAGCCAGAGCATACAAAAATGGTCAGGGAGATTGTTAAAGAGTGCAATGCGCAGCCACAAAAAGAGTGGGATGGGCTTAAGGTTGTTACAACAGGTATAATCGCTGACAGTCCAAGCATTTTGAAAATACTAGAAGAACACAAGATAGCTGTTGTTGCCGATGATATCGCACATGAATCTCGCCAATTCAGAACAGATGTTCCGAATTGTGATGATCCTATGGAAGCACTTGCAAGACAACTTTCTGTAATGGAAGGCTGCTCGGTGCTTTATGACCCAGATAAAAAGCGTGGAGACATGATTGTGGATCAAGTGAAAAAACACGATGCAGACGGCGTAATCGTACTTATGACAAAGTTCTGTGATCCGGAAGAATATGATTATCCTATTATGAAAAAATCATTTGACAAGCATGAAATCCCGTCGATAATGATTGAAATCGATCAGCAGATGAGAAATTATGAGCAAGCAAGGACTATGGTACAAACGTTTTCTGATATGTTAAGCAACTAGCCTGAAGCAGACATAATGTGTAGACCAAAGGAAGTTTTATTGACTGCCAGGTATAGTTCTTATATAAGAAATATTCAATCCTTACTGCAATGTTGCACACGAAATAGTGCTTCAAACCCAATTGATTAAAAAATAATGTGAAAAGTAAAGGAGTAGGCCATGATTTTTAAAAAAGAGCATGAACTAATAAGAAAACTAGCTAAAGAATTTGCTGAAAAAGAATTGGCACCAATAGCTGCAGAAGTAGATGAAGCGGCTACATATCCTAAAGAAGTAATACAGAAATTAGCGAAAGCTAACTTCTTCGGAATAACTACACCTACAGAATATGGTGGAGCTGGAGCTGACTACAGAAGTTATGTTATCGTTATGGAAGAGCTTTGCAAGAAATGTGCCAGCACTGGAACATATGTATCTTCACCAAACTCACTAATGGGAGCTCCTCTATTAAGCGTTGGAACAGATGAACAAAAAAGAGACTACCTTACACCAATGATAACAGGGGAAAAAATAGGAGCATTTGGTCTTACTGAGCCGGGAGCTGGTTCTGATGCAGGAGCAATACAGACAACTGCTAAAAAGGATGGAGACTACTATATACTAAACGGTAGAAAAACTTTCATCACTCACGCACCTATAGCTGACTTCACTATAGTATTCGCTAAAACAGATGAAACAAAGGGCCTAAAGGGAATAAGTGCTTTCCTAGTAGACAGCAATGTGGAAGGATACAGCGTAGGAAAACCTGAAGACAAAATGGGAGTAAGAGGATCTAAAACAAGTGATGTAATACTTGAAAACGTAAGAGTTCATAAGGACAAGCTTCTAGGAAAAGAAAACAAAGGATTCCTAACGGCTATGAAAACTCTAGACACAGGTAGACTTGGTATAGCTGCCCAGTCGATAGGTATAGCTCAAGGAGCTATGGACGAAGCTACAAAGTACGTCAAAGAGAGAAAGCAGTTCGGAAAAAATCTAGCGCAGTTCCAGGGAATACAGTTTATGCTGGCGGAAATGGAAACTAAACTAAATGCTGCAAGACTGTTAACATACAACACGGCACTTAAAAAGGATATGGGACTAGACGCTTCAAAAGATGCATCGATGGCTAAGCTCTTCGCAGCTGAAACAGCTATGGAAGTTGTATCGAAAGCCCTTCAACTACATGGAGGATACGGATATATCAAGGAGTACACTATAGAAAGACTGTTCAGAGATGCTAGAATAACTTCTATATACGAGGGTACATCGGAAGTTCAAAAAATGGTAATAGCAGGAAGCCTTTTGAAGTAGATAAAGCCTAAAATATATCAATAGTATTATGAGGAGGATGAAAATGAAAGTTATCGTTTGTGTAAAACAAGTTCCAGATACAAATGAAGTTAAAATAGATCCTGTAAAGGGAACTCTTATCCGTGAAGGTGTTCCAAGTATACTTAACCCAGATGATGCAAACGCACTAGAAGGAGCACTAGCTCTAAAAGATAAATATGATGATGTAAATGTTACAGTTCTTACAATGGGACCACCTCAGGCAGAAGATATGCTAAGAGAGTGCCTTGCTATGGGGGCAGATGACGCTATACATCTAAGCGGCAGAGAATTCGCAGGTGGAGACACTTGGGCGACTTCTAACGCAATAGCGGCAGCAATCAATAAAATGGGCGACTACGACATAATATTCGCAGGCAGACAGGCTATAGATGGAGATACTGCTCAGGTAGGACCACAAATAGCAGAAAGACTTGGAATAAGCCAGGTTACATATGTACAAAACTTTGAAATAGACGGAAACGAGCTTAAGATACAAAGACAGCTTGAAGACGGATACGAAGTGATAAATGCGAAAACTCCAATACTTCTTACAGCAATAAAAGAACTAGGTGAGCCAAGATATATGACTGTAAAGGGAATATACGACTCATTCAGAGAAAAAGAAATAAAAGTATGGGGATTTGATCATCTTGGAATAGAAAACGACCAAGTTGGACTAAAGGCATCTCCAACTAGAGTTCATAAATCATTCGTACCGCAGCCAAAGGGACAAGGCGTTATGCTTGAAGGCTCAGTGCAAGAGATGACTGAAAAGCTAGTTGTAGCACTTAAGCAAAAACACCTTATATAACATATACAAATAGGAGGGAAACACCATGCCAATAGTAAAAGATCTTTCTTCATATAAAAATGTATGGGTATTCGCAGAACAAAGACAAGGTAAAATAATGCCAGTATCAATAGAACTTCTTGGAGAAGGTAGAAAACTAGCGACAGAAACAGGTAGCGAGCTTTGCGCAATACTTCTAGGATACAACACAGAAGATATGGCTAAAGAGCTGATTGCATACGGAGCTGACAAGGTATATGTTGCTGACAATGCACTTCTAGAAAACTTCACTACAGATGCATACACAAAAGTGATTTCAGATGCAATTTACGAAGTAAAACCGGAAATAGTGCTTATGGGTGCGACGCACATAGGTAGAGACCTAGCTCCAAGAGTTGCGGCTAGAGTAGATACAGGACTTACTGCAGATTGTACTCAACTAGAAATAGATCCAGAAGACAAAAAGATACTTCAAACTCGTCCTGCCTTTGGCGGAAACATAATGGCTACAATAGTTTGCCAGGGCCACAGACCTCAAATGTCTACTGTGAGACCGGGAGTTATGAGCAAGGCAGAAATGGATGAGTCAAGAAAAGGCGAAGTTATAGCGCTTGATATAAAACTTGCTAAAGAAGATGTAAGAACAGAAGTGGTTGAAATTGTAAAAGAGGCTAAAGAACTAGTATCGCTTACAGACGCTGACGTAATAGTAGCTGGAGGAAAAGGGCTAGGAAAAGCCGAAGGATTTGAACTACTTAAGCAACTTGCAGACAAAATGGGCGGAGTAGTAGGAGCTTCTCGTGCTACAGTGGACGAGGGATGGATAGATCACTCTCACCAAGTAGGTCAAACAGGTACTACGGTTAAGCCTACAATATATATAGCTTGCGGTATTTCAGGAGCAATACAGCACATAGCTGGTATGCAAAGCTCTGACATAATAATAGCTATAAACAAGAATGCAAGCGCACCGATTTTCGATGTTGCCGACTACGGCATAGTAGGAGACCTATACGAAGTGGTTCCTAAGCTTATGGAAGCACTGGACAAGGGTGAAGATTTAGTAAACGCATTAAAAACAGCATAAGAATTTAATATATAGAATACAAAGTAGTGAAACCATTAATGGTTTCACTACTTTGTTAAATGGAAGATAATTTTTTGGAATTTAAAAAGTTAAACCTGTTGCCAATTAAATCTTTTAAATATCTTTATGATATGAAGGAGGAGACTATGCTTTTTACAAAACAACATGAACTAGTAAGAAAGCTTGCAAGTACGTTTGCTGAAAAAGAATTGGCGCCTATTGCAGCACAGGTGGATGAGACGGGAGAATTCCCAAGGGAAGTCTTTGAAAAAATGGCAAAGGCGAATTTTTTTGGGATAAAAATGCCTAAAGAATACGGCGGCGCTGAGGCGGATTTTCGTTCATATGTTATTATTATGGAAGAAATCGCTAGAAAGTCAGGGGTAGCTAGTATTTTCCTGTCTTCACCAAATTCACTTATGGGCTCGCCGTTTTTAATAGCTGGAACAGAAGAGCAAAAACAAAAATACCTGGTTCCTATGATCAGCGGGGAAAAAATATTTGCTTTTGGACTTACAGAGCCAGGAGCGGGTTCTGATGCAGGCTCTCTTCAAACGACAGCTATAGAGGATGGCGATTACTACATATTAAATGGAAGAAAGACATTTATTACAGCAGCGCCTATTGCAGACTATGTTGTGATTTTTGCCAAGACGGACATGTCCAAGGGAACAAAGGGTATTACCACTTTTGTTGTGGATGCAAAGCTTGACGGCGTATCCATGGGCAAGCCAGAGAAAAAGATGGGTATGATAGGCTGTCCAACAAGCGATGTAATACTTGAAAACGTAAGGGTTCACAAGTCAGACATACTGGGAAAGGTCAACCAAGGCTTTACGACAGCTATGAAGACTCTTGACATAGGACGTATAGGTGTTGCGGCTCAGGCCATAGGCATAGCACAGGCAGCCATGGATGAGGCGGTTAAATACGCAAAGGAAAGAAAGCAATTCAAAAAGCCAATAGCAAATTTCCAGGGTATACAGTTTATGCTAGCTGAGATGGAAACGAAGCTGAATGCGGCACGTCTTTTGGTATATAATGCTGCTTATAAAAAGGATATTGGTCAGGATGCAAGCAAGGACGCTTCAATGGCGAAATACTTTGCATCAGAGGCGGCGCAGGATATTGTAAGCAAGGCACTCCAAATTCATGGAGGATATGGTTATATTAAAGAATATACAATCGAAAGACTATATAGAGATGTTCGCGTTATTTCAATTTATGAAGGTACATCCCAGGTTCAACAAATGGTTATTGCTTCAAAACTATTGAAATAATAAATTGAAAAATATAACTGAATATATGCAATAAGCTAAATGAAGGGGCAATCCCTGTTTATATCTACATTTTTTAAAGAAAATGGTATTCGTATTTTCTTTAAAAAATAATGTCGAAGGAGATATCATATGAAAGTAAAGAATTTTTTTTGGAGCATACTTTTTGCAGGCTTTTTTCTAATACTGTTAATTCCAGTAACAAGGGATCAATTTTTAGGATTTTCATCAATGCATCCTTATATGGGTGGATTTGTTAAATTTTTCGTGCTGGCTACCTTTGGAGAGGTAGTGGGGCTGAAGATCATCACTGAAAAATGGAGTTTACCTAGGGGCGTTTTATACAGGGCGATTGTGTGGGGAGCGCTAGGTATGCTTATAACCATGTCTTTGCCGCTATTTGCAGGTGGTGTGGTAGCCGCTCAGAAAAGTCACTATTTGCCGGGAATGGGCGTTCCTGTTTTCACGGCTTTTCTAACCAGCCTTGTTATGAATGGAACTTTTGGTCCTGCTTTTATGTCACTGCATCGCATGACGGATACATATATTGACATGAGGCTAGATGGAGAAGAGGGCGTAACCATAAACTCAGTAGTTAAAAAAGTCAACTGGTCGGAGTTTATCTCTTTTGTAGTCTTGAAGACCATACCGTTTTTCTGGGTTCCAGCTCACACCATTGTATTCATAGTGCCAAGTGAATACAGAGTGCTGCTAGCAGCGTTCCTATCGGTTGCCTTGGGAGGGATACTTGCTTTTGCTAAGAAAAAATAAAAAGGGTTTTATTTAGAAAATAGAGTTGACGAAAGATACATCCTAAGTTGCAAATAATGCAAAAAGGCCGGCATTTAATAGTGTATGCGGCCTTTTGGTCATTTATAGCCCTACATGGCAAAATTGAAATAATCGATAGGAATTATACTGATTAAAAGCTTGACAATAATGGTATTTGATATTATAATTTTAGTTTTGAAGAGGGGGTATGCTTATGAGCAAAATAAAGAAAAAACAGATGGAGAAGAGAAGAAACATTATAGTGTCAATAGCGTTTCTATTTTTCCGAAAATCTCCGTTCGAAAATTACCGTTTTCAACCGAAAACTATGCGTAAACTCAGTCGATTTTATTCCACGATCCTGTTTACAATAAGACTCGCAGACCTGTTTTCAGTATCGGAGACATCTAAGTACCCTGTTGATGCATCTTTTAGGCTAACAGGTCTGCTTCTCATTATAAACAGGCTTTCGCGGCATAAATGTCACATACGGTTATTCTTCTTTACTCATTCTACTTGAGTTGAAAAATCCAGCTTTCTTCTTTTCTTTGATTCTATAGCTTTCACCTTTGATATTTATAGTCATTGAGTGATGAAGCAACCTGTCTAAAATTGCTGTCGCAACTACATTGTCTCCGAATATGTCTCCCCAATAGCCATATGACTTGTTGGATGTTATTATCAAAGAACCCTTTTCATAGCGCTCAGAGACGATTTGAAAGAAGTAGTGGGCTATCTCACCATGCATCTCATTGTATCCCAGTTCATCTATTACAAGGATATCTGGTTTTTGAAGCGTTTT